>CALRJF020000025.1:0-6415 GCA_943367425.1 Candidatus Sulfopaludibacter sp. SbA3 | reverse complement strand
GCTCGTGGCAGAGGGAGCAGGAACGCTGGAGCGTTTTCTGCCGTGGGGAGAAGCGCTGATGGAGGGCTGAGGGTCTAGGGGGTAGGGGTAGGGTTGTGGTATTGTTTTGGACTGCGCGTCGGGGAGCGAGAGCTCGAAGACCGCAGGCTTACGGAACCTGGAAGGCGCGAGCCGACGGTGATGTAAGTTTTCTGAGTCGCCGGGAGGCGACGCGCCGCGAGAGCCCCGCCAGGGGTGGAGCGGCAGCACCTGGACAACCAAAAAAGTTTAGGAACTGACGCTTCTACCGCGTTGGTTGCTGGGCGGAGGGCAGAGGCGAATGCGGGAGACCGTAGGAGCGGAAGTCCAAAGCGCCTGTGTCGTTCGCTACGGGGAACGGAAGCAGGACCCGAGAGGGAGCAACTGACGACATTGCGGTGGAGGTGTGAGGTCCCGTCAAAAGAAACAAGCGACGGGTCGACATGGGCAAGGAGCAGCAGAGCGTTCTCACGACGCGCTGTTGCCGGAGTGGCGCCACCTGAGAGGGTGAGGGTCCTTTGTCTGTGGGACCGGTTGCGAACCGGATCTGAGATTCGGGAAAGTCAGGGTGAGGACCGAGGGGAGCCTTTGAAAGGAGGCGACAGGAGGTCTGAGCTTTGCACTCTTTGAAACCATCGCGAGAGCGAAGGAGGCCCAGCAGTGATCCCAGGCGCCAGCCCGGGGTGACGGCAGGAGGCCAAATCTGACTGAGGGAAGCGAAAGCTGACCAAGAGGGTTGGATCTACAACGGAGAGTTTGATCCTGGCTCAGGATGAACGCTGGCGGCGTGCTTAACACATGCAAGTCGAACGAACCTTCGGGTTAGTGGCGGACGGGTGAGTAACGCGTGGGAATCTGCCCTCAGGAGGGGGATAACGGCTGGAAACGGCCGCTAATACCCCATATGCCGAGAGGTGAAATGAATTTCGCCTGAGGATGAGCCCGCGTCTGATTAGCTAGTTGGTGGGGTAAAGGCCCACCAAGGCGACGATCAGTAGCTGGTCTGAGAGGATGATCAGCCACACTGGGACTGAGACACGGCCCAGACTCCTACGGGAGGCAGCAGTGGGGAATTTTCCGCAATGGGCGAAAGCCTGACGGAGCAACGCCGCGTGAGGGATGAAGGCCTCTGGGCTGTAAACCTCTTTTCTCAAGGAAGAAGACATGACGGTACTTGAGGAATAAGCCACGGCTAATTCCGTGCCAGCAGCCGCGGTAATACGGGAGTGGCAAGCGTTATCCGGAATTATTGGGCGTAAAGCGTCCGCAGGCGGCCTTGTAAGTCTGTCGTTAAAGCGTGGAGCTTAACTCCATTTAAGCGATGGAAACTACAAGGCTTGAGTGTGGTAGGGGCAGAGGGAATTCCCGGTGTAGCGGTGAAATGCGTAGATATCGGGAAGAACACCAGTGGCGAAGGCGCTCTGCTGGGCCATAACTGACGCTCATGGACGAAAGCCAGGGGAGCGAAAGGGATTAGATACCCCTGTAGTCCTGGCCGTAAACGATGAACACTAGGTGTCGGGGGAATCGACCCCCTCGGTGTCGTAGCCAACGCGTTAAGTGTTCCGCCTGGGGAGTACGCACGCAAGTGTGAAACTCAAAGGAATTGACGGGGGCCCGCACAAGCGGTGGAGTATGTGGTTTAATTCGATGCAACGCGAAGAACCTTACCAGGGTTTGACATCCTGCGAATCCCTTGGAAACGAGGGAGTGCCTTCGGGAGCGCAGAGACAGGTGGTGCATGGCTGTCGTCAGCTCGTGTCGTGAGATGTTGGGTTAAGTCCCGCAACGAGCGCAACCCACGTCTTTAGTTGCCAGCATTCAGTTGGGCACTCTAGAGAGACCGCCGGTGATAAACCGGAGGAAGGTGTGGATGACGTCAAGTCATCATGCCCCTTACATCCTGGGCTACACACGTACTACAATGCTACGGACAAAGGGCAGCAAGCTCGCGAGAGTTAGCAAATCCCATAAACCGTGGCTCAGTTCAGATCGTAGGCTGCAACTCGCCTACGTGAAGGAGGAATCGCTAGTAATCGCAGGTCAGCATACTGCGGTGAATACGTTCCCGGGCCTTGTACACACCGCCCGTCACACCATGGAAGTTGGCCATGCCCGAAGTCGTTACTCCAACCCTTGTGGAGGAGGACGCCGAAGGTGGGGCTGATGACTGGGGTGAAGTCGTAACAAGGTAGCCGTACCGGAAGGTGCGGCTGGATCACCTCCTAACAGGGAGACACAACTGATCGTGATGTCTGAGCATATTGTCTTAGGCCATGATCCTGTCATCTCGAAGGTCGATCGGTACCTCAGGGAGAGAGCTCTGACTGTGTGATGTTGGCTGAGAAGTCAGGATTGCAGAGGTTGAGAGTGAATCTTTTTCAGTTCCTAAACTTTGTCTAGGTCACCCCACAGAGGGCCTTGGACCGTGATGTTTCCGCAAGGAAGCGCAGCGGGACGGGCAAACTCACAGAGTGATTCTCCTGGGCCATTAGCTCAGGTGGTTAGAGCGCACCCCTGATAAGGGTGAGGTCCCTGGTTCAAGTCCAGGATGGCCCATTCGTGTTTGGGGGTTTAGCTCAGTTGGTAGAGCGCCTGCTTTGCAAGCAGGATGTCAGCGGTTCGAGTCCGCTAACCTCCATCCAACCAGATGACCTCTGCAGCACAAGGAGAAGAACTCCCAGGTGCGAGGATGACTTTAGACGTTCAGCTGAGGACTCCAGCCTCCTTTCATTCCCTGATGCGACAGCATGCGTGGTTGAAAGGAAGCTGGACTCGCCGATGATGGGATGGAAGCGATGGTGTGAACCAGAGATTCTATCTTGTTAGCGGTGAATTCAGCCAAGAACCTTGACAACTGTATAGGTAAGTCTGGAAAGAAAGCATCTCATGGATGCCCGGATGAAGATCCAGCGAAAGCTGGGAATGAATCTGGGAGATTCTTGAGTTTAGAGCCGAGAGCTTCCAGCGTCTTTTCGCTCCGCCGAGGAGGGAAGAGTCAGATTCTGGTGTTCAAACCAATCTTTGATGCTGATGAACCGGCAACGGTTCGTGATCGTCAAAGGGGAGGTGAACCCAGGAGAATGGGTTTCAACAACCCTGAACGTTGGGAGTGTTAATTGGTCAAGCTACAAAGGGCTCACGGTGGATACCTTGGCACACAGAGGCGATGAAGGACGTGGTTACCTGCGATAAGTCTCGGGGAGCTGGAAACACGCTTTGATCCGGGAATTTCCGAATGGGGCAACCCCTAGAACGGCCACCTGAATCCATAGGGTGGCGCGAGCCAACCCAGCGAACTGAAACATCTTAGTAGCTGGAGGAAAGGAAAGTAAAAACGACTCCCTAAGTAGCGGCGAGCGAACGGGGAAGAGCCTAAACCGATGGTTTCGACCATCGGGGTTGTGGGACAGCAACGTGGACCAGGGACGTTAGTGGAAGCGTTTGAAAGGCGCGCCATAGAGGGTGAAAGCCCCGTACGCGAAAGCGAAACTGGCCTAGCTGTATCCCGAGTAGCACGGAGCACGTGAAATTCCGTGTGAATCCGCGAGGACCACCTCGTAAGGCTAAGTACTCCTGTGTGACCGATAGCGAAACAGTACCGCGAGGGAAAGGTGAAAAGAACCCCGGGAGGGGAGTGAAACAGAACATGAAACCGTGAGCTTACAAGCAATGGGAGCCCGACTGATCGGGTGACCGTGTGCCTGTTGAAGAATGAGCCGGCGACTTATAGGCACTGGCAGGTTAAACCGGAAATGGTGGAGCCATAGCGAAAGCGAGTCTGAATAGGGCGTTGGTCAGTGTTTATAGACCCGAACCCGGGTGATCTAACCATGGCCAGGATGAAGCTTGGGTGATACCAAGTGGAGGTCCGAACCGACTGATGTTGAAAAATCAGCGGATGAGCTGTGGTTAGGGGTGAAATGCCAATCGAACCCGGAGCTAGCTGGTTCTCCCCGAAATACGTTGAGGCGTAGCGTCTAGTGCTATAGCAGGGGGGTAAAGCCACCGTTTCGGTGCGGGCTGCGAGAGCGGTACCAAATCGAGACGAACTCTGAATACCCTGTGTGAAACTAGGCAGTCAGACTGTGGGGGATAAGCTCCATGGTCGAAAGGGAAACAGCCCAGACCGCCAGCTAAGGTCCCCAAATGACTACTCAGTGATAAAGGAGGTGGGATTGCCCAGACAACCAGGAGGTTTGCCTAGAAGCAGCCATCCTCAAAGGAGTGCGTAATAGCTCACTGGTCGAGCGATCCTGCGCCGAAAATGAACGGGGCTAAGTAGTCTACCGAAGCTGCGGATTTAACTTGTTAAATGGTAGGGGAGCGTTCCATGTGGGGTGAAGCGTTAGCGTAAGCGGGCGTGGACTGCATGGAAGTGAGAATGTCGGCTTGAGTAGCGAAAACATGGGTGAGAATCCCATGCCCCGAAACCCTAAGGGTTCCTCCGGCAGGCTCGTCCGCGGAGGGTTAGTCAGGACCTAAGGCGAGGCCGAAAGGCGTAGTCGATGGACAACAGGTCAACATTCCTGTACCTGTCATGTTTTGGGAAGGGGGACGGAGAAGGCTAGCCCAGCCAGAAGTTGGTTACTGGTTCAAGCGTTCGAGGCGTTGAGAAGTGGCGAAAACACTTTGAGCTGAGGCGTGAGTACGAGCTGCTACGGCAGCGAAGTGGGTGATGTCAAGCTTCCAAGAAAAGCCCTATACCCGTTAAGGCATGACGGCCTGTACCCGAAACCGACACAGGTGGGGTGGTAGAGAATACCGAGGGGCGCGAGGTAACTCTCTCTAAGGAACTCGGCAAAATGGCCCCGTAACTTCGGGAGAAGGGGTGCCACCGCAAGGTGGTCGCAGTGAAGAGGCCCAGGCGACTGTTTACCAAAAACACAGGTCTCCGCTAAGTCGCAAGACGATGTATGGGGGCTGACGCCTGCCCAGTGCCGGAAGGTTAAGGAAGCTGGTCAGCGTAAGCGAAGCTGGCGACTGAAGCCCCGGTGAACGGCGGCCGTAACTATAACGGTCCTAAGGTAGCGAAATTCCTTGTCGGGTAAGTTCCGACCCGCACGAAAGGCGTAACGATCTGGGCGCTGTCTCGGAGAGAGGCTCGGCGAAATAGAATTGTCTGTGAAGATGCGGACTACGTGCACCCGGACAGAAAGACCCTATGAAGCTTTACTGTAGCTTGGTATTGTGCCCGGGCTCTGAATGCGCAGGATAGGTGGGAGGCTTTGATCCATTGCTTGCGGGTGATGGTGAGCCAACGGTGAGATACCACTCTTTCAGAGCTAGGGTTCTAACGGTCACCCGTTATCCGGGGACCGGACAGTATCAGGTGGGCAGTTTGACTGGGGCGGTCGCCTCCTAAAAGGTAACGGAGGCGCGCAAAGGTTCCCTCAGGCTGGTTGGAAATCAGCCGACGAGTGTAAAGGCAGAAGGGAGCTTGACTGTGAGACCTACAAGTCGAACAGGGACGAAAGTCGGCCTTAGTGATCCGACGGTTCTGAGTGGAAGGGCCGTCGCTCAACGGATAAAAGTTACTCTAGGGATAACAGGCTGATCTCCCCCAAGAGTTCACATCGACGGGGAGGTTTGGCACCTCGATGTCGGCTCATCGCAACCTGGGGCTGAAGTCGGTCCCAAGGGTTGGGCTGTTCGCCCATTAAAGCGGTACGCGAGCTGGGTTCAGAACGTCGTGAGACAGTTCGGTCCATATCCGGTGCATGCGCAGGAATATTGAGAGGATTTCTCCCTAGTACGAGAGGACCGGGAGGAACGCACCTCTGGTGTACCAGTTATCGTGCCAACGGTAAACGCTGGGTAGCCATGTGCGGAGAGGATAACCGCTGAAAGCATCTAAGTGGGAAGCCCACCTCAAGATGAGTATTCCCATGGCGTTAGCCAGTAAGGTCACGGGCAGAACACCCGTTGATAGGCTCTACGTGGAAGCTTGGTAACAGGTGAAGCGGAGGAGTACTAATAGACCGAGGGCTTGACCAACATCTGGTTCTAAGCCTGCCGTTCCGCAAGGAACGAAGGAATGAATTCTTTTCAGAGGAGACATGGCCAGCGGTGAAAACCGAGGGCGATGTTTCTCACCTATGCAGTTCTCAGGGCTCACCTGAGTGAGGAGATCCACCAGAGCGAGAGCTGGGGTGAGATTTCTATCCTGGTGTCCATGGCGCTGTGGAACCACACCGATCCATCTCGAACTCGGTTGTGAAACGCAGCAGCGGCGACGATAGTTGGGGGGTAGCCCCCTGCGAAAATAGCTCGATGCCAGGTAAAACTTGACTTGTTGCAGCCGAGAGCGGCTGGGACAAGGGTCGACCGGCGGAAGCAGGAAGGACCAGGAGAAGCCACCCGAAGGGGTGGCTTTTCTGTTGGCTCGATGGCCTCG
>CALRJF020000024.1:0-5251 GCA_943367425.1 Candidatus Sulfopaludibacter sp. SbA3 | reverse complement strand
CCGACGTGCTCAACCGTGCCGGTCTGGGCATGGAAGTGATGCACGAGCGCAATGCGCACAACTTCCCCCTCGACCTGGCGGCTGCCAGCGCCACCCCGGTGGCCCTGAGCGCCCCGGCCATCGGCTGATCCCAGCTGAGAGCTCCGGCTTGTGCCGGAGCCTTAAGGAATCCCCCGAACCCCCTGCGATCGCAGGGGGTTTTTTCATGGCGGCAAGGCTCCGCACAAGACCGCGGCTGGGTAGGCTCCAGCCTTTGTGTGGCCCGCTGGGCTGGGCGCAGCGATGGGCAGCAGTTTCGGCCAGCTCTTCCGGATCAGCACCTTCGGGGAATCCCACGGCGGCGGCGTGGGGGTGATCGTCGATGGCTGTCCGCCGCGGCTGGCGCTCGACATGGAGCGGATCCAGGCGGAACTCGACCGTCGCAAACCCGGCCAGAGCCGCATCACCACGCCCCGCAAGGAAGACGACCGGGTGGAGATCCTCAGCGGCCTGCTGGATGGGGTCACCCTCGGCACCCCGATCGCCATGGTGGTGCGCAACCGGGATCAGCGGCCCCAGGACTATCAGGAGATGCAGGTGGCCTTCCGGCCCTCCCATGCCGATGCCACCTACCAGGCCAAGTACGGCATCCAGGCCCGCAGCGGCGGCGGCAGGGCCTCGGCCCGGGAAACCATCGGCCGGGTGGCGGCCGGCGCCATCGCCAAGCAGGTGCTTGCCAGAGCGAACGGCACCGAGGTGATCGCCTGGGTGCGGCGCATCCACAGCATCGAGGCCCAGATTGATCCCGCGGCCGTGACCCTGGAGGCGGTGGAGGCCAACATCGTGCGCTGCCCGGATCCGGAGGCCGCCGAGCGGATGATCGAGCGGATTGAAGCCATCGGCCGGGAAGGGGATTCCTGCGGTGGCGTGATCGAGTGCCTGGTGCGCCGTCCGCCGGTGGGGCTGGGGATGCCGGTGTTCGACAAGCTGGAGGCGGATCTGGCCAAGGCGCTGATGTCGCTGCCAGCCACCAAGGGCTTCGAGATCGGCTCCGGCTTCGGCGGCACCCTCCTGCGCGGCAGTGAGCACAACGACGCCTTCCTGCCCAGTGAGGACGGCAGCCTGCGCACCGCCACCAACAACTCCGGCGGCATCCAGGGGGGCATCAGCAACGGTGAGCCGATCACCCTGCGGGTGGCCTTCAAACCCACCGCCACGATCCGCAAAGCCCAGCAGACGATCGATGCCAGCGGCGCTGCCACCACCCTGGAGGCCAAGGGGCGCCACGACCCCTGCGTGCTGCCCAGGGCCGTGCCGATGGTGGAGGCCATGGTGGCCCTGGTACTGGCCGATCACCTGCTGCGCCAACAGGCCCAGTGCAGCCTCTGGTGAGAGGCACCCCCTCCATCAGGATGTCTCATCTTTGCAAAGATTTACCTGAGGACTGGGTGAGCCGATAGAACCCGTTCTCAAGGTATCCCTGACTACAAGATCGTTCTGGAGCCGGCCGAGACCCCCTGTCACGACTGAGCCAGTCACAAATGATCATGCAAGTGCTGCAGATCTGCAGCACTTCATCCTTGGTTAATCATTTCTGATGTCCGTGCTGTTTACTACCAGACAGAACTAGAAGTGGGTGAGTTTTCTGCCTGGCTGCAGGGCGCGCCCCCATGGACTTCACACCCGATTCCAGCCTGCCCACCGGCAGCGGTACCCCGACGTCCGATCCCGGGACAGGATCCTCCAGCTACATCGACTGGCTCAAGGCCTGGCTGGCCTCCGTGGGCGGAGAGCTGAGCACCGCCGCCAGCGTGAGCACCGACCGGGCCGACTACGCCCCGGGCTCGGTCGCCACGATCACGGCCAGCGGCTTCGCGGCGGGCGCCACGATCACCTTCGCCATCGCCGATCTGCCCAGCGACCCAGGCGATGACGGCGAAGCCGACGTATATGCCCCCTTCACCGTCACCGACGGCGGAGCCGGCGACCTCGATGGCCTGGCCAACGGCACGGTGGTCACCACCTGGGGCCTGCCCACCGGCAACAACGGCACCGGCACCGGCATCCCCGACGCCCTGAACGCCACCCTGGTGCTCACCGCCAGCGGCAGCGACGGCCAGCTGGCCGCCACCAGCTTCACCGATGCCACCAACCCGGTGCCGGTGCAGCTTTTCTATGTGCCGGAACCGGAGGCCCAGCTCCTGGCGGCCCTCCAGGCCATCGAGTCTGGAGGCGGTGGCACGGTACCAACCAACCCCGTCCAGACCTACATATCGATCGCCACGGTCGCCGCCGGCACGATCATCTACTACGACCAAGCCGAAGACGGCTATGAAGCGGATATCGCCAACCCCACACAATCCACCACCCTCATCTGGGGGGATGGAATTACGACGAATGGCACCGCCCCGGGCACCGTCAATGATCTGATCTCAGCGGGCCAGGTGCTTGTCCTGAACAACCCGATCAATACCAGCGTTGCGCCTACAACGCCCTACCCCTTTTCCGGTGGCGACAAGATTGCTGCCACCAAGACGGTGGCCCTCACCCGCACAGGTTGGGCCACTGGGTCCGACACGCTGCTGGCCGGATCCACCGAGGTATACGACACCGATAACTGGGGTACGAACTATCGCGTTCCCGTGGGCGTCAATATTCCCGACGCAACCGATTTCCAAAAGTTTGAGTACACAGCCCTATTCATATCGGCAGGAGAGCAAGGGGCCATTTACAACCTTGATGCCAATGCCGACGGAGATTTCAGCGATGCCAATGATGTTCTCAACGGAGTACTGACTCAAGGCCAGAGCGTTCTGAGGGCCAACATCAGCGCCGGCGCCCTCGTGACAT
Organism: Candidatus Sulfopaludibacter sp. SbA3; assembly: GCA_943367425.1. Lineage (GTDB taxonomy): Bacteria > Cyanobacteriota > Cyanobacteriia > PCC-6307 > Cyanobiaceae > Cyanobium. Next base: position 2,422 of record CALRJF020000024.1, on the reverse strand, counting down.
CCGACAAGCCGGTGCAGGTGGTGATGCTCACTGGAGACATTGGCTCCAGCTATGAAAGCCGCGATTCCTCCCTGCTGCCAACTAATCTCTGGACCAACAGCTATTACACGCCGGTCTCCACGCAAAATGGTGACGCAACGCAAGTGTGGTTGTACAACCCCAAAAGTACCTCCATCACTGTCAACTACACCTATCGCGTTGGCAGCGGAGCCATCGCTGCAGGCAGCGTCAGCGTGCCAGGCAATGCAACATCAGGTGGATACAATTTTGTTGAGCTGCTGGATAACGCTGCTTATCATTTTTACACAGCTAGTACTGCAGATAAATTCTATGGATTCTCCGTCACCGATGCGGACAGCAATACCACTAACAATGACGGCAGCAGCTATACCGACAACCAGGCATGGGACTGGGGCTACACCCTCGTTCCCCAGGATTCTCTGACCACTCAGGTCATCATCGGTCTGGGCCTGGGGCGTGATCCCACGAACACGACTGACAGTCTTACTCAGAATGGCAACCCTGTCTGGGTAACGACCATTGGCAATGGCGAGACAAATGCGACTGTCTATGTTGATTTCGACGGCGACAATGCTGGTCCACTTACAGATCCGAACGGCTTCAAATACGACATTTCCCTGAGCCTCAAGGAACTCCAGCAGGCGCTGGTCTACGACCCCGACGGCGATCAGACCGGGATGCTGCTCTACACCCTGACCCCTGGGGTGAAACTGGCAGCCGCCTGGGGTCAGGATCCATCCACCGCCAGTCCAGGCGCCCCGGGTCTTGACGTGGGCACCGGTGCCCCCCCTCTGCCCGAATTTGATGCGGGAAAGAACGGCACGCTGCTGGTGGATGCGGATGGCGACGGCAAGGTGAGCGCGGGCGACACCCTGCGCTACACGATCAGCATCCCCAACATCAGCCGCGCACCGGTGCCCGATGTCCTGCTCAAGGACAATCTGCCGGCGGATACCACCTATGTACTGAACAGCACCAAGATCGATCGTAACGACGGCAATGGCTTCGTATCGATCGCAGATGCAGGCACCACGGCCTTCCCCCTCGACGAAGCGGGCGCCAATCTCGGCACCCTGCCCGTCACCAAGACCTTCACCGTCATCTTCGACGCCAAGATTGACGATTTCAAGGATCTGACACCTGGAACCACCAATATCATCAACACCGGTACGGTGAGCGCCCTGAATGAGACGAAGCCCCTCTTCGATCTCACCCCGCTCACCTTCACCACCAATATCGATATCAAGAAATACACCAACGGTTTCGATGCCGACACCCCAACCGGCCCAGTCATCGTCGTTGGTGGAGCCGTCACCTGGACCTACAACGTCACTACCACCGGCAACGTCTGGCTGGCGAATGTCGTCGTTACCGATAGCATACCGGGCGTCAATCCAATCGCCGTCGATACGAATTCCGACGGCAAGAACGATGGCGACATCAACCTGGACGGCCTGCTTCAGAAGGGTGAAACATGGCTCTACAAAGCCACCGGTGTTGCCACTCTTGGGCAGTACAGCAACATTGGTGCCGTCACCGCCAAACCCGTTTATGCCAATGGCACCACGGTCGTTCCAGGCCTAAGCAATCCCAGCGACACCGATCCCAGTCATTACTTCGGTGCCAACGTAGACGTCAGCATCCTCAAGAAGACCAACGGGCTCGATGATCTGAATCCCACCATCGTCGCCGGCAGTCAGGTCGTCTGGTCCTACGACGTCAAGAACCTCGGCAACGTCAACATCGCTGGTGCCAACGTCTCCGTCACCGACAACATCTCCGGTGTCAATCCCGTCTACTCCAGCGGTGACGACGGCGACAACATCCTTGAGGTTGGTGAAACCTGGACCTACAAGGCCACCGGCACCGCCATCACGGGCACCTACACCAACACCGGCTCCGTCTCCGCCTCCTTCACCGATCAGTTCGGCAATTCCGATTCCGACACCGATACCGAGCCCGATGGCTACAACGGCGTCAATGTGGACGTCAGCATCCTCAAGACGACCAACGGGCTCGATGATCTGAATCCCACCATCGTCGCCGGCAGCCAGGTCGTCTGGTCCTACGACGTCAAGAACCTCGGCAACGTCAACATCGCCGGTGCCGACGTCTCCGTCACCGACAACATCTCCGGTGTCAATCCCGTCTACTCCAGCGGTGACGACGGCGACAACATCCTTGAGGTTGGTGAAACCTGGACCTACAAGGCCACCGGCACCGCCATCACCGGCACCTACACCAACACCGGTTCCGTCTCCGCCTCCTTCACCGATCAGTTCGGCAATTCCGATTCCGACACCGATTCCGAACCGGACGGCTACAACGGCGTCAATGTGGACGTCAGCATCCTCAAGACGACCAATGGTCTGAACAACGCCAACGCCAGCCTGCCCATCGG
>CALRJF020000023.1:0-8240 GCA_943367425.1 Candidatus Sulfopaludibacter sp. SbA3 | reverse complement strand
GGAGAGTGGCGGTCATGAGAACGGGTGATGGAATGCCACGGGAAAACGCGGAAAAGCGCCGCCCGGGGCGAAGGAAGAGGCGGAATCCCACCTGCGCAGCACTGTAACGGACTGTTGCGGCATGTGTGCGGGGGTTCATGAAGAAAGCTGGAGGTTCGTTGCGGGGCTTGCGCCACGGCCCTGCTAGGAGGTGAATGGCTCTGGGCATCACGCATCCCGCCGATGGTCACGCGTTCGCCGCACCTCGCTCCATCCAGGCTTCCGGGCCGTTGCGCCCGCCAGCGCCTAGCCACCACCCTCCTGATCGCTCCCCTGCTGCTGCTGTCCGGCTGCTGGGGCCGATCCAGCGCCGACAGCCAGCGCATCGACCAGCTCGAACTGAAGATCCAGCAACTGGAGCAGCGGCTCAACAAGCCCTCCCTGCGCTCCGACCCGGCCGACAAGGCCGGCAAGCCGCCGGCCGGGGTGATCAAGTCGCTGACCCTGCGCACCGACACGGAGGACGATCGGCTGCGGATCTACTGGGCCGACGGCACCAAGACCGACCTCCCCTGCACCAAGGAACAGACCACCCTCGTCTGCGGATGACCACCATGCACCGCCTTTTCTCCTCCCGGGTCCTGCTGGGCAGCCTGGGCCTGCTGCTGGCGTCGCCGCTGCTGCCGCCCTCCCCCGTGCAGGCCCAGATGACCCAGGAGCTGGCCTTCCAGCGGGGCCGGGCCGCCAACACCGCGCGCATGCGCGCCGAAGCGCTCAACGGGGGACTGGGGGTCTACCGGGCCGCCGCCTGCATGTTCGAGCGCAGCGGCGGCAGTTGCCTGATCCGCACCAGCCCTGAAGGCTTCCTGTTCCGTTTCCAGGGTGGCCCCCCCGGCTGGCAGCAGCTCGGCCTGCCGGCCAACCGGGAAACCGAGATCCTCATCTCCCCCGACGGCCGCCAGGTGCTCGCCGTGCCCTACAACGGCCCGCCGCGCTGACGGCAGCCTTCGCCGCTAGGCCGATCGTTCAGCCGGTCGCCTCCAGCCCCTTGGCCAGCTCCAACAGCGCCTCCCCCCAGGCCGGTGCCACCGGCCAGCGTTCCCGGCGGGTGAGGCTCAGGGCGATGCCCTTCTCTCCGTAGGCGGCCTCATTGATGAACACGGCCCAGACCGGCTGATCCGCCAGGTCCGCCGCGGGATGGAACCCGATCGTGGTGCCATCGGCCGTGAGGAACAGGGGATCACCGGCCCGCAGCGGCTGCCAGTCGCGGTGCTGGCGCTGGGGATGCACCACCGCCGCCGGCAGACCGTCGCCGTGGCGCGGCAGATCGAGACTGCCAAGGTGCCGGTGCACCACCAGGTGTGCCGGGGGGTGCCAGCGCCCCTGCCGAGCTTCGGCCAGGGCGGCGAGGCCCGCCTCCAGGGCGAGCTGGGTCTGGTGGCAGATGCTGGCCTGGATCACCCCCTGGGGCACGGGTCCCACCTCCACCACGAGGCCGCAGGGCCAGCGCTCCACCAGGTAGCCGGTCTGATGCGGGTCGTTCTCGTGCAGGTAGATCGGCAGGCCCAGCCGATGCTGGAGCGCGGCAGCCAGGGCCAGATCCGCCGGCCGGCGGCCATAGACCACCAGGCAGCTGCCCATGGCAGCGGTGGTGCTGTGCAGATCGATCGCCACCCGGCAGGGGGCGGAACCTTCGGGGCCGTGGCGGGCGATCAGCTCCCGGGCCCGCACCAGCTCCCTGTCCTCCCGTTCGCTGTCGGCGAGCAGGGCCTGAACAAAGCTGCGGTTGAGGTCCCGGTCGAGATAGCGGCGGCCGCCCGCATGGGCCAGCGGGTTGCCCAGCACCAGTTCCAGCGCCAATCCACTGCGAGACAGCAGGGACGGCTGCCGTTCCCAGGCCTGCAGCAGCCAGGGGCCGTTGCGTTCGTTGCCGTGGGTGCCCGCCACCACCATCACCCTGCCCATCGCCATGTCCGCTCCACGCCGAGGGTCCAGCCTGCCGCAGAGTCGGAGCAGGACTCTGTGGCTCCCATGGCACCTCCCGCGACCCTGGTCCGCTCCGCCCGGCAGCTCTGGCACGGCCAGTGGCGGCTGCTGATGGGGGGCCTCGGCCCCGCCGACCCCCGGGGGCGCTACCGCCGACCCGAGGCCGCCTTCACCCAGCGGCCCCCGGTGCCCGAGGATGCCCCCGAGCCGGGCAGCCATGTGCTGATCGTGGGCCGCAGCTGCCCCTGGGCGCACCGGGCCTGGATCACCTGGGCCCTGCGCCGTCTGACACCCGCCATCGAACTGGTGGTGGTGGTTCCCGATCCGCAGGCCGGCCGCTGGCGGTTCAGCGAACCCTTTGAAGGCTGCGACACCCTTCTCGACCTCTACCGGCGCAGCGGCGCCCCCCCCGGCACCCGGGCCACCGTGCCGGCCCTCTACTCCCGCCGGCAGGGGAAGATCCTGGTGGGCGAAAGCGCCCGGCTGATCGAACTGCTCAACCACTGGCCCGCGCCCCAGGCCGCCCCGGACCTCGACCCGGAACCGTGGCAGCCGGCGATCGCCTCCTGGCGTGATCGGCTGCAGGGGGACGTCAACGACGGGGTCTACCGCTGCGGATTCGCCCGCAACCAGGCGGCCTACGACGAAGCGGAAACGGCCCTGTTCGCCGGGCTCGAGGCCGCCGAGGCCTGCCTCGCCGCCCAGGGCAACGGCGGCAGCGGCTGGCTGTGCGGCAGCGATGGTCCGACCCTGGCGGATGTGGTGCTGTTTCCCACCCTGATCCGCCTGGAGCTGGTGTACGCCCCCCTGTTCGGCTGCAGTCGCCGGCCCCTGTGGCAGCTGCCCCACCTGTGGGAGTGGCGCCGCCGCTTCCACGGCCTCGAGGGGGTGGCCGCCACCTGCTTTGCGACCGCCTGGCGGGAGGACTACTTCAGGGCCCTCTTCCCCCTGCACCCCTCCGGAATCGTCCCTGCGGGACCGGACCTGGCCACACTGGTGGACAGCCCGTCTCCTGCCGGCCCCGGCAGTCGCGCCCGATGAGCAACACCGCGGCTATGCCTGGCAACGCCGATCCCGTCTTCGAAGGGGTGTACGGCCCCTACGCCATCACCGACGACGACCGCCGCGAGGTGCTGGGCTACCGCCTGGCGCTCACCGCCGTGGCCCTCGGCCAGCTGGGCCTGCTGGTCCAGTGGCGGCAGGTCGGCCCCACCCTGCTCTGGCCCTGGCTGGTGGTGATGGCGGTCGGCCTGGGGCTGGCCCTGCGCTGGATCCACATCTACCTGCGTTCCCTGCATCAGGCGCTGCAGCTGTTCTGGCTGGCGGGCTGCCTCGGCGGGCTGCTGCTGGCGCTGCGCACCGGCCCGGCCGCGATGATGGGCGCCCTGGTGGCGCAGCCGCTCTGGATCCTGGCGGTGGGTCCCTTCTTCGCGGCCCTCGCCGGCATCGGCTTCAAGGAGTTCTTCTGCTTCCGGCGTCCGGAGGCGATCGGGGTCACCGTGCTGCTGCCGGTGGCCCTGCTCGGGCGGATCACCGGTCTGCTGAGCGTCGAGACCACCGCCAGCCTTTTGACGGCCCAGGCCCTGCTGCTGCTGGTGCTCTGCCTGCGCAAGTTCCCGATGCCGGCGGCGGCGGATGTGGGCGACAAGAGCGTCTTCACCTACCTGGAGCAACAACGCCAGGGGATGGGCGAGGCCGGCGAGGTGTCATGAGTCGGATCAGCCTGGTGGGGGCCGCCAAGGATTTCGGTCTGCGCACCCTGTTCGCCGACCTGGATCTGCACGTGGGGGAGCGCGACCGGCTGGGGCTGATCGGACCCAACGGGGCGGGCAAGAGCACCCTGCTGCGGGTGCTGGCCGGGCTCGAACCCCTCGACCGGGGCGAGCGCCGCTGCTCTCCCCGCACCCGCGTGGTGCTGCTGGATCAGGATCCCCGGCTCGACCCCGCCCTCACGGTGCTGGAGCAGGTGCTGGCCGGTGACGGCGAGGCCATGGGCCTGGTGCGCGAGCACCTCCGGCTCAGCCAGTCCCTGGCCTCCGGCCCCGGAGACGGCCAGGTGCTGGCCCGGCTCAGCGATCTGCAGCACCGCATGGACGCCTGCCAGGCCTGGGACCTGGAGCGCCGCTGCCAGGAGGTCCTGGAACGGCTGGGGATCGAAGCGTCCCACCACGAACGTTCCATCGCGGAACTCTCCGGCGGCAACCGCCGACGGGTGGCCCTGGCGGCGGCCCTCGTAGCCGAACCGGAGGTGCTGCTGCTGGATGAACCCACCAACCATCTCGATGCGGAGGGGGTGGAGTGGCTGCAGAGCTATCTGGATCGCTTCGCGGGGGCCCTGGTGCTGGTCACCCACGACCGCTACCTGCTCGATCGGGTCACCAGGAGGATCGTGGCGGTGGAGCGGGGCGAAGCCCGCCCCTACGAGGGCAACTACGGCACCTATCTGGCCCTGAAGGCGGCCGAGGAGGAGGCCGAGGCCTCCACCGCCGCCAAGCTGAAGGGCACCCTGCGGCGGGAACTGGCCTGGCTGCGCCAGGGCCCCAAGGCCCGCAGCACCAAGCAGAAGGCAAGGCTGCAGCGCATCGATGCCCTGCTGGAGGCCCCCCAGCGCCAGGGGCGCGGCTCCCTGGCGCTGGCGGCCACGGCCCGGCGCATCGGCAAACGGGCGATCACGGCCGAGGGCCTGGGCATCAGCGTCGGAGAACGGCCGCTGCTGCGGGACTTCAGCTACGACTTCAGCCCCGAGGACCGGGTGGGAATCATCGGACCCAACGGCGTGGGCAAATCGAGCCTGCTGGAGGTGATCGCCGGCCGGCGCCCCCCCAGCGAAGGGCTGCTGGAACTGGGCAGCACCGTGAAGCTGGCCTACTTCGATCAGCACAGCGACGTGCTGCTGGCCCGCGACGGCCAGCGCAAGGTGATCGACGTGGTGCAGGAGGCGGCCAGCCGGGTGCAGGTGGACGGGGTGGAACTGACCGCCTCCCAGCTGCTGGAACGGTTCCTGTTCCCGCCCGCCCAGCAGCATCAGCCGGTGGCCAAGCTCTCGGGCGGGGAGCGCCGCCGGCTGCACCTCTGCCGGCTGCTGATCGAGGCGCCCAACGTGCTGCTGCTGGATGAACCCACCAACGATCTCGACGTCCACACCCTGAGCGTGCTCGAGGAGTTCCTCGACGACTTCCGGGGCTGCGTCGTCGTGGTGTCCCACGACCGCTGGTTCCTGGATCGCACCGTCGACCGGCTGTTCCACTTCGACGCCGGCCGACTGGAGCGCTTCGAGGGGAACTACAGCAGCTACCTGGAACGGCGCAGCGTCACAGCACCGGCGACCGCCGTTCCAGCGCCGGCTCCGGCCAGCGTGGCGACCGCGCCCGTCGACGGACCCCGCCCCGCTCCCGCCGCTGCCGCAAAGCCCAGGCGTCGCAGCTTCAAGGAATCGCGGGAACTGGAGCGGATCGAAACCGAACTCCCGACCATGGAGGAACGGCGCCGGGAACTGGAAGGCCAGCTGGTGGCACCGGCCGATGGCGATTACGCCCGGCTGGAGGCCCTCACCCACGAACTGGCGGACCTGGTGGAGCGGATCGCCACGGCCGAGGAGCGCTGGCTAGTGCTCAGTGAGCTGCCGGCCTGAGCGGCGCCGGCGATGGGGATGGGGGCCATCCAGCAGCGCGGCGGCCTCGCCGTGCCGGGGCGGCAGGCCGCACACCGGACCTGCCGGTTCCGGCAACCGCCAGGGCTGGGGCAGGGGATGGGCGCCCTGGGCCTCCGCCAGCTTCATGGCGGTGGGCTTGTAGTCGTCAGCGCTGCGATGGGCGGCCATCTGCTCCCCCATCCGACGCAGGTAGACATCCTGGTACCAGCGGACCTCATCGTCCTGGAACGCCCGGATGGCGTCTTCGGGGCTGGTGAATCTCTGGCTCACCAGTCCGCTGGGGGCGCACTGCTTCCAGAGGAGCACCTCCTCGAAGCTCAGTCCCCGGCGCCACTGGCGCTGCTCGGACAGATAACAGTTGTCCTGGGGCCCGTTGATCCAGAACAACCTGCCGTTCTCGTCACTGAAATGCCGGTCGCGACGCTTGCTGATGCGGGTCATGGGCCACCGTCGAGGTCTTTTCTGCTGCTAGCAACGGTTCGCCCCTGCCAGCAGCCCGCTGCCACTGCATCGAAACGGCTCTCGTAACGAGCTCGCATGTGGGGGCGCCCACAGGCAAGCCGTTGCTCTTGCCACACCCGTAAGGTGTGTCCGGTGAGTTCCGGCTGGTGAAGGCCGGTTTTTGCATGAAGACGATCGACGAGCACATCGAGAAGGACCGGGTCGAGATCGAAACGGCCAAGGCCGACGGCAATCTCGGCAAGGTGCGCCACCTCGAGGAGGAGCTCAAGGCCCTGCACGAGTACAAGGAGCACCATCCCGAGGACAGCCACGACCCCAGCCCCCTCGAGGTCTACTGCGACCTGAACCCCGAAGCCCCCGAATGCCGGGTCTACGACGACTGAGCCAGGGCTCAGGAGATCCCCAGCAGCTTCCAGACGGCGTTCCGCAGGGCATCGAGCCCTTGGGAAGCGGCGGCTGAAATCACCAGCGGTGGTTCACCCCAGTGGTGCGCCACCGCTTCCATTTTTTGCTCGAGTTCGGCGCTATCGCAGAGCTCCATCTTGTTGAGCACCACCAGGCGGGGCCGCTCGGTCAGACCGTGGCCGTAGGCGGCCAGTTCCGTTTCCACCACCCGGAGGTCGCCCAGCACGTCGTCGCTGCCCGCATCCACCAGGTGCACCAGCAGGCGGGTCCGTTCGATGTGGCGCAGGAAATCATGGCCGAGGCCCGCACCGGCGGCAGCCCCGGCGATCAGACCGGGGATGTCGGCGAAGACGGTGCCATCCCCACTGGGCCGCCGCACCACCCCCAGATTGGGCACCAGGGTGGTGAAGGGATAGTCGGCGATCTTCGGCCGCGCCGCGGAGAGCACGGCGATCAGGGTGCTCTTACCGGCGTTGGGCAGGCCGATGATCCCCACCTCGGCCAGGAGCTTGAGCTCGAACTGCAGCAGCCACTCCTCCCCTTCCTTGCCCTCGGTGAACTTTTCCGGTGCCCGGTTGCGGTTGCTGAGGTAGTGGGCATTCCCCAGCCCCCCCCGGCCCCCGGCGGCCACCAGCAGCTCATCCCCCGGCCCGGTGAGGTCGCCCAGGAGAATCCCCGTGCGGCGGTCGCGCACTTCCGTGCCGCAGGGCACCCGGATCACCAGGGTCTTGCCGCTGGCCCCGGTGGAGCGGTTGGGTCCGCCTCGGCGCCCGTCATCGGCGGCGAACAGACGCCGGTACTTGAAGTCCAGCAGGGTCTGGAGGTTGGGATCGGCCCGCAGGACCACATCACCGCCACGCCCCCCATCGCCACCGGACGGTCCACCGGCGGGGACATATTTCTCGCGTCGGAAGGCAACGATGCCGTCTCCGCCGCGTCCCGCGCGCACGGCGATGCGGGCCTGATCGATGAACTGCAAGGAAGGGCGGCGGCCAGGAGAAGGGGACCAGCAACCCTAGGATCCCCCGATCGCTGAGCTGGATTGGCCGAGGTTCGCTTTCAGCAGGTCGGCAAGACCTACCCACCCCGCCGCGGTGGCCGCCCGGTGGAAGTGCTGCGGCAACTCGATCTCCAGATCGAGGATGGCGAGTTCCTGGTGCTGGTGGGCCCTTCCGGGTGCGGCAAGAGCACACTGCTGCGGCTGCTCGCCGGCCTGGAGGAGACCACCAGCGGCGAGATCTTCGTGGGGGAACGGCCGGTGAGCCGCCTGCGCCCGGCCCAGCGGGACGTGGCGATGGTGTTCCAGAGCTATGCGCTCTACCCCCACCTGAGCGTGGCCGACAACATCGGCTTCGGACTGCGCCGCAGCCGCCCCCGCACCCTGGCCCAGCAGCTGCAGGACAGCCTGCACCGGGCCAGCCGCGCCCTGCCGGCCTCCCTGCGGATCGGCTCGGAGCGGGAACGGCGGATCGAGCAGCGCATCGCCGAGGTGGCCGCCACCCTGGAGCTTGAGGAGCTGCTCGCCCGCCTTCCCAAGGAGCTCTCCGGAGGCCAGAAGCAACGGGTGGCCCTGGGCCGGGCCATCGCCCGCCAGCCCGCCGTGTTCCTGATGGATGAGCCCCTCAGCAACCTGGACGCCAAGCTGCGCACCGGCACCCGCACCCAGATCGTGGAGCTGCAGCGGCGGCTGGGCACCACCACCCTCTACGTCACCCACGATCAGGTGGAGGCGATGACCATGGGTCACCGCATCGCC
>CALRJF020000022.1:0-25917 GCA_943367425.1 Candidatus Sulfopaludibacter sp. SbA3 | reverse complement strand
GCCGCGTTGGTGACGATCTTGGAAGCGTTGGAGGTGATGCGGTTGACGGCATCCAGACGCTTGAAGCTGTCAGCAACGACGCCGGAGAGGGCATCGATCTGACCAGCGTTGAGGAATTCGCCGCGGGCGTCAGCCTGAGCAACGACTTTAGTGAAGGCGTCGAACATTGAATTTGCTCCGGTTCTCGACGTTCGAAGTCGGGAGTGGGTGGGTAAGGAGGTGAGGGTTCGGACTGGCCTAGGGGAGGGCCGAGGCCATCGTGGAACCTCTCCGGTCGTTCGGTTGGCGCCAGGCTGAAACCCGACGTTGTCCCGAAAGACCTGTCCATTGTTGATCCCACGCTGCATGGAATGGGGATGGCTTAACAAATGGTCATTGCGAGTACAGCCCCCTGGATGCCGTTGATGTAGCCGGCGGAACATTGGCGTGATCCCGCCACCACAGATCCAGGCCCAGGGCCCTTCTGCGGCCCGGCCTGGCGCAGATCCAGGAGGGGAGGGCGCTCCTGGGGCCCGCTGCAGGCGCAAAAAAGGGGCCCCGATGGGGCCCCAGGGCCGACGGCGACGTGAGCCGTCGGCGCAGGTTGTGGATCGACAGACGACCGCTGCTTCAGCCCTTGTTCTTGCCCTTGCGGGGGGCGGGAGCAGCGGCATCGCCGGCGCCGCCGCTCACGGCAACGCCGACGATCCGTCCACCCATGCCTTGAATGAGACGCATGGTCTCATTCATACGGGTGAAGGGAACATTCATGACCAGATCCGCCGTGCGGGAAAAGTCATTGTTGTTCATGCCCGTGACGGTGAGGGAAACCTGCCGGGCGTTGTTGAGGCCGGTGCCTCGGGTACCTGCGGAAACCTTCATGGTGGGGAGGGGTGCGGGGGGACGGGTGGATGTTGCGCTGGCCTGATGCTCAGTTGACGGGGGTGATGCTGGCGATGCGACCGCCTTCCCGGTGGATCTGCTGCTGGGTCTGGAGCAGCTTGTCGAAGGGGATGAAACGCACGCGGTTGCTGCGCTTGTGCAGGCGGTAGTTGTTGAAGCCGGAGATCTCCACCCGGAAGGTGCGTCCTTCTTCGGCGCCGCCGACGCCCTGACGGGTGACACCGTCGCTGGGGACCTTGCGGAACACGCTGCCCTTGGCATTGGGGCTCACCACCGGCATCGGGGCTTCGGCGTGAACCGAGGGATTGAGGCGCGACTGGGTCTTGAGGGTGCAGCCGCGGACGGAAGCACCGACCCCACGGGCCAGTTGCATCATGTAGGAGAACTGCAGTCCCTGCTGGCCTGCGGAGTAGTCCCAGCCATGCAGGAAGGGAACCACCTCTTCGCCGAAACGGGTCTGGTACTCGGCACTGTCGATGTAGGAATCGATCTCGGCGTCGTAACCCTGCTCCTGCAGGATCGTGAAGTGGTGCAGCATCTCCGCCTTGTTCTGGGGAGCGCGGCCGAGCAGATGCTTGAAGTTAAGCTCGATGAAGCGGTAGGAATTGCAGGATTCGAAGAACTTCGCCTTGTACAGGCCGCTCTTTGCCACCTGGCGAACAAATTCCCGGACGCTCAGATAGCCACGCTTGAAGAGAGACTCCGGACCTTCCAGCCGCTCGCTGGCCATCAGGTATTGGTTGCCCAGCACCTGCTTGTAGACGGCGCGGATCAGGGCCGCCTTGTCGTTTTCGGTGGCGTTCGACCAGTTTTCCTTGTTGCGGTCATTGGCGAAACGCTCGATGCCCAGATAGGCAGCGTTGGCAAGTGTCATGAGCGTGGGGGCCTGGGGGCGAAAGCGTTGGAGGAGGCTGGAGAGCCGTTGAAGGAAGCCGCTGCTGGGAAGCCAGATGCCATGGAAGGACATCTGCAGGGAACGTCCCGATCATCGGCAGCTAGGCGGATCCTATGGGCCTGTCCGCTCGCCATGACAGGCTTTTCACAATCGTTATAAAGCATGTCGGGGAGGGGCCCCCTGGCGAAGTGGCCCTGCGCCGATACCATCCGGCCAGATCCCTAGTGCTGTCATGGCTTCTGTGACCGTTTCCGCGGAAAGCTCCCTGCGGCTCGCCGACCAGTTGCAGGTGCTTTCCCAGGTGGCCGAATCGCTCACCTACCGCCTGCTGGAGCTGGAGGAACGGTTGGCAGGCCAGGAGCGGCTCCTCGACGAGCGGCTCGGATCTGCTCAGGATCCCCGCCATGGCGAGGCCCTGGACCATCGGCTGGACGATACCGAAGAGCGGCTGGCCAGGATCGAAACCGCCCTGCAGGGACTCGACCGTACCGGGGGCGTCCGTCATCTGCAGGCGGTGCAGCCTCCGGCGATCCAGCAGGACCCCATGGCCGCGGGCGGCATCGACGACGACGTCGTGCTGGTGTCCGAGGATCTGTTCATCGATGAGGGAGAGCAACCCTTCATGGATGAACTGATCGCCTGAAGGCCCCGGAGCCCGCCAGATCCGCTCAGCCCTCCAACCAGGCGGCGGGGATCTCGTGGCTGTAATCGGCGGTGCGCTCGAATTCAAACGGACCTGCCAGGGATCCCCAGAGCTGTTCGTGGGTTTCGGGATCGTGGCCGCGATCGATCGTGCGCATGCCGCTGGCATCGATCTCGAAGCTGCTCACCAGATAGGCGGTGCTGCCTTTGCGCTCCACCAGGCAGCGGCAGCCCGGCTCGACTTCTCCGATGAAACCGTCGCCGGCTTCGCGCACCATGTAGGTGCAGCCCTCCAGGGGGAGCAGGTCGCTGTCGCTGATCCGCTCCCGCCGTTCCCGATCGCCCACGGCCCCCCAGAAGCGCTGGTCCTCCCGCAGGGCCTGGTTGTGGATGACCAGCTCGTCGCCGCGGCGTTCAGCCCGCAGCACCCGGATCCGGTAAGGAACACCCGGATCGATGGCGTAGGACTGCTCCACCAGGAGCGAACCAGGGGCCAGCTGGGGCAAGGGCCGGAACGTCACCAGGATGTGGGCGTAGATCGGCGGATTGTCGAAGGCCTGGGTCTGATTGCTGAAGCCGGCACTCAGCAACCGGATGAGGCGGGCGAGGGAGCTGCTCATGCGGTCAACCTAGAAGTCGAGCAGCCGGATCCTGAAGGCGCCCACCTGGCGGGCGGTGGCGGGGTCGGCCTGGGCAAAGGGGTGGTCGGCCACCTGGGCCAGGATGGTCTCCAGCTTGGCTGCAGCGGTCAGTTCGTGGTCAGGCTCCTGGCGGCTGTGGGCCAGCCAGGCCTCATCGAATGCCTGCGCGAAGCTGTCGGCATTGTTGAAGATCTGCCCCGAAGCGGAGGTTGGTGGCTGCATGGAGGTGGTCAGAACGACAGACCCGCACGCGATGCCAGGACCCAGATTTGAACTGGGGACACGGCGATTTTCAGTCGCCTGCTCTACCAACTGAGCTATCCCGGCCTGTCGACGAGCGACGGGCAGATCTTAGATCACCGGGGGTGGCGGGTTCGTCCCGGGGGGGTGCGGGCCAGGCACAGCAGCCCCACCACCGGCCAGCCCATGCTCTCCAGCGCGGCGGCGGCGTTGCAGCCGGTGGCGCCGCTGGTGAGGATGTCATCGATGATCAGAACCGGCCTGGCCGTGGCCTCACCCGGTCCTGGACGACGGCGGCAGCGGAAGGCCCCCTGCTGGTTGGCCAGGCGCATGGACCGGTTGAGATGGTGCTGGCCCAGGACGGGCCGGGACCGCTCCAGCAGATCGACGCGGCGGTAGCCCAGCTGCTGGCCCAGCTGGCGGCAGAGGAGGGTGGGCAGCGGATTGCCCTGGCGTTTCCAGCTCGGAACCGGCACCAGCAGCGGCCGCCTCCGCCAGGAGGGTTGACCCTCCGCGAGCACGCCCACCAGCGCGGCCACGCTGTCTGCGGCTGGGCGTTGTCGTAGGCCGAGCAGCAGGCGGCGCAGCTCACCGGCATAGGCCCCGGCGGCCCACCAGAGCAGGGGGGTGTTGCCGCGCAGGCCCCCCGCGGGCAGGGCCAGCCGGGAACGGCAGTCGCCGCAGGCGGTGCGGGGGGAGTCCTGGGGCGCCTGCGGCTGGCGGCAGATGGGACAGGGGGTGGCGGCGATCCAGCCGAGCGGGAGCCCGACCACACCGGAACGGAGCAGGGCGTTGATCAGGGCGGCAGCTGCCGAAGCAGGGAAACGTCCCTAAGCCTTCCCCGGCAACGACCGCAGCATGGACACGAGGGTGCGATGGGCGTCCTCGCTGTCGCTGAGGCTGTGATCGAAGGGGATCTCCACCGGAACACCGTCCACCTCCAGGCGCATGGCCTCGGGCCCGACGGCGAGCATCCGGGCCTGCCGGGCCGTGGTGATGCCGCCGAAATGACGGGCGTAGGCCAGGACGGCAGACGCGTGGTCGTCATTCATGTGCTTGCAGATGCGGTCACTCACCGCAGGAGTGAGAGGGTCGGCGGCCATGGGGGTGTGCGCGGGATCGATGAATTCTGGGATCAGGCGCCGGCGAAGCGCTGCCAGAGCAGCAGGCCCAGCCGGATGGCGCTGAAGCCCACATAGCTCGCCAGGATGACGAACAGGGCCATGGCGAGGATCGAGCGGAGACGTTCGTTCATGGTGCAAGGGGTGGTGCTGTTGCCATCCTGGTGCTTTCCCTGGCCAGCAGGGCCATGCCCAGGGCCGCCGAGAGCTGCGGCCGGTTGAGCACCGGAAGGCCGAGGGCCCGCTGCCGCAGGGCTCGCCACTGGGGATTGCGGGCCCCTCCCCCCAGGCTGATCACCCGTTGCAGCGGCGGAGCCCCCAACCGGCGCAGCCGCTGCCATCCGGCGACCTCGATGGCGGTGAGCCCCTCCAGCAGGGCCTGCAGATAGCGGGCATCGCTGACGGGGCGGGGTTCGAGGATCGGCTCCAGCCAGGGATCGTCCACCGGAAACCGGTCACCGGTGCGGGGCAGGGGGCGCAGCTCCAGGCCGGTGGGGCGGCTGGGATCGATCTGGCGGCTCAGTTCCACGATCCGGGCGTCATCGAAGAAGCGGCGCAGGATGCCGGCGCCGGCATTGGAGGCGCCGCCGGCGAGCCAGCGCCCCGCCACCCTGTGGCAGCTGATCCCCGCCCCGCTCACCGGAGCGGGCACGAACTGCTTCAGGACCAGGGTGGTCCCCAGCACACTGATGCCGTCGTGCTCACCGGGGTCGGCGGCCAGCACGGCGGCGTTGGCATCGGTGCTGCCCGCCACCACCAGGCAATGCTCACCCAGGCCAAGGGCCGCCGCCGCCGGGGGCGCCATTCGCCCCAGCACCGTGCCGCTGGGGCGGATCGAGGGCAGGGCCCCATGCCACGGTGCCCGGCCGATCGATCCCAGCCACTGGCCAGCCACCAGGTCCCAGCCCAGCCGGATGTTGTTGCCCTCCTCCCCCCAGCGCCAGTCGTTCAGCAGCCATCCCATCAGCCAGTCGGCCTGGTGGCGCAGCAGGAGCGGCGGGCTCAGGCCGGCGTCCCGTGCCATCGCCAGGAGCCGCAGCGCCCGGGTCAGGCTGCCACTGGCGCTGGCGGCGGGATGGTCGAGCTCCATGGACCTCTCCCCCAGCAGCACCCGGGCGGCGTCGGTCTGCTCCGGGCAGGCCAGGTGGTACGGGAGGGCGCGATCCAGGGGGGCCGCCGGCAGGCGGCCGTCCGGATGGCAGAGCAGCAGCGTGCCGGAGGTGCCATCCAGGGCGATGGCCGAGATCCCCTGGCGCACCGCCGGCGGCAGACTTCTGACCAGGGCGATCAGCCCCTGGCGCCATCCCTCCGGGTCCTCGAAGCAGGCGGGGTAGGCCCCCTGCCGCTCTTCGATCGGATCGGAAGCTGGATTGGCGGCGTCCCGGGCGTTGGGCACCACCGCCAGACGCAGACCGCTGCTGCCGAGGTCAACCCCCAGAGACAGCGCTGACACGGCTGGCCGTGGCCTGCTTGAGGGTGGAGGCGATGGCGGTCACGTCCTCCCAGGGAAGGTCGAGATCCTTGCGTCCGAAGTGGCCGTAGGCCGCCACGTCCTGGTAGAAGCGGCCGCCGCGCTGCTGGGGAAGTTCCCGCAGGCCGAAGGCCTCGATGATGGCGCCGGGACGCAGGTCGAAGTGCTCCTGCACCAGGGCAGTGAGGTCGGCGTTGTTCAGGGCGCCGGTGCCGAAGCTCTCCACCAGGATGCTCACGGGCCTGGCGACGCCGATGGCATAGCTGAGCTGCACCTCGGCCTTGTGGGCCAGGCCTGCGGCCACGAGCGCCTTGGCCACAAAACGGGCGGCGTAGGCGGCCGAGCGATCCACCTTGGTGGGGTCCTTGCCGGAGAAGGCGCCACCGCCGTGGCGGGCATAGCCGCCGTAGGTGTCCACGATGATCTTGCGGCCCGTCAGCCCGGCGTCGCCCTGGGGGCCTCCCACCACGAACTTGCCGGTGGGATTCACGAAGAAGCGGGTGCCGTCCCTGGTGGGCTTCAGGGGCAGATCGTCGGTGGCGGGGAGCACCACATGGGTCCAGAGGTCGTCCTTGATGCGCTGCTGCACGGCCTTCTCGTCCGTGATCCCCTCCACTTCGGCAGTGTGCTGGGTGGAGATCAGGATCGTGTCGATGGCCACGGGGTGGTCGTCCTCGTAGACCACGCTCACCTGGGTCTTGCCGTCGGGCAGCAGGTAGCCGAGGCTGCCGTCGTGGCGCACCTGGGCCAGCCGCAGGGCCAGCCGGTGGGCCAGGCTGATCGGCAGCGGCATCAGTTCGGGCGTCTCATCGCAGGCGTAACCGAACATGATCCCCTGGTCACCGGCGCCCACCTTGTCGAGGGGATCGCCATCGTGATCGTCGGCCTCGTCGACGCCCTGGGCGATGTCGGGGGACTGCTGGTCGAGGGCGATGAGAACGGCGCAGCTTCTGGCATCGAAGCCGCCGGCGCGGGCACCGGTGTAACCGATCTGTTCGATCACGCCGCGCACCAGGGTGTTGAAGTCAACCTTCGCCGTGGTGGTGACCTCGCCGGTGATCAGGCAGAGGCCCGTGTTGACCACGGTTTCGCAGGCGACCCGGCTGGAGGGGTCCTGGGCAAGCAGCGCATCGAGAACGGCGTCGCTCACCTGATCACAGATCTTGTCGGGGTGGCCTTCCGTCACCGATTCGGAGGTGAAGACGAAACGGCTCATGCGTGGAGAGGATCAATCGGTGTCCGAGCTTATTCCCACCGATTCCCCCGCCCTGTAAGCCGGGAACGGCTCCGGTGGCGGAGGGTTCTCCCGCCGCCCCACCGCGAGCTCCTGCCAGTGATCCAGTTGGGGGAAGGAGGGATCCAGATGGGCCGAACGCTGCCAACCGGCCCTGTAGCCGAGCACCACCCCCACCCCCGCCTGCCGGGCCATGCGCAGGTCACTGTTGGCGTCGCCGATGAGGGCGCAACGCTCCACCGTCACCCCCAGCTCACGGCAGAGCCCATGCACGGCGCCGGGATCCGGTTTGGCAGGACGATGGTCCGCACTCCAGAGTCCCTGGAAGAACGGCTGCAGATCGTGGGCCTCCAGGAAGCTCTCGATGCCCTCCACATGGTCGTTGCTGATCACGGCGCAGCGCACGCCCGCCGCTCGCAGGGACTCCAGCAAAGGCCGCAGCCCCGGTGTGGGCTGGGGCCGGTGATCGCTGCCCTGGCCGTGGAGGGCGTCGGTGCGTTCGAACACCGCCTCCGCCAGGGCCAGGGCTTCAGGCCAGCCCAGGCCCACCTGCACCAGCGCCGTGGCGGTGACGATCAGGTTGTGGTCCCGGCTGGCCACGGCCATGGTGCCGGCGGGGTGGACGCCCTCATCAGAGAGGCCGTAGGCCCGGCGCAGCAGGTCGTTGAGATCCTGGTGCCGCGGCGGGGAGGTCAGGGCCAGATCGGCGAGCTGCAGGCAATGAAAAACCCTGGCCTGGGCCAGGGCGGTGAGCATGGGTTCGCTGTGGCTCATGGTGCCGTCCTTGTCGAACAGCACCAGCTCCAGCGGATGTTCTGCAGGGGCAAGGGGGGTGCCCCGCAGCGTGAGAAACACCATGTCAGCTGAAGGGGGCAGAAGACCTCATTCGAGGGTGACACCCATGGGTTCGGTGTCCTCGGCCTGCTCAAGCAGCATCTGCTTGTAGCGGGCCGCCATTTCCTCCGCCTTGTCGAACACCTTCTGGGGATCGCTCAGCATGTCACCGGGTTCGGGCTCGAGCGCCTTGGTGGACAGGGAGATCCGGCCACGCTCGGCATCGAGATCGATGATCATCACCTTCATCTGATCGTTGACGTTGAGCACCGTGTGGGGCGTCTCGATGTGCTCGTGGCTGATCTCGGAAATGTGCAGCAGGCCGCTGACACCACCGATGTCGATGAAGGCGCCGTAGGGCTTGATCCCCCGCACCGTGCCGAGCACCACCTCGCCCACTTCGAGGCGGTTCATCTTGCGCTCCACCAGCGCCCGGCGATGGCTGAGCACCAGGCGGTTGCGCTCTTCGTCCACCTCCAGGAACTTCAGGGGCAGGAAGTCGGCGACGAGTTCTTCCTTGGCTTTGCGGGTGCTGATGTGGCTGCCGGGGATGAAGCCCCGCAGGCCTTCCACCCGGACCAGGGCCCCACCCCGGTTGGTGGCGAACACCTCGCTGTAGATGGTGGCATCTTCCTTCTGCAGCTGCCGCACCCGCTCCCAGGCACGCTGATACTCGATGCGGCGGACGGAAAGCGTGAGCTGGCCGTCTTCGTTCTCTTCGCTGAGGATGAAGAATTCCCGGACCTCTCCAGGCTCCAGCACGTCGGAAAGGTGCTCGACCCGGTTGATCGACACCTCCTGCAGCGGCATGAAGGCGGCGGTCTTGGCGCCGATGTCGATCATCGCGCCCTTGGACTCCAGCGCGAAGACGGTGCCGTTGACGACGTCGCCGGGCTTGAAGTTGTAGTCGTACTTGCTGAGCAGCGCAGCGAATTCGTCGAGGGTGAAACCGACACCGTCGCCGTCGCGGGCACTCACCCTGCTGCTGGAATCATCGGCGCTGGGCACCTCTTCCGGGATCGCCAGATCGAGCACCGCGGCGTTCTCGAGGTCGGTGTCCACCCCATCGAGGGCCTCGAGGGTGTCGCGTTCGGAAGAAGGGGTGAGGGTCATGGAGCTGAGGCGGTCTGCCTGTGGCAGTGCGATGGAACGGGAGGGCTGCCCGCCCGCAGCGCTCACCCGATCGACAACTCTACCAATGGGCTGGCCCGGCTCAGCTCACGGCGGCCAATCGCGCCTTGCCTTTGCCCCGTCCGCCCAGACCCTCGAGCGTGGCCACGAAATCCGTGACGCTCTGGAACTGCCGGTACACCGAGGCGAAGCGCACATAGGCCACCTCGCTCATGTCCCGCAGCTGCTGGAGCACGAGCTCGCCGATCTCGCTGCTGGTGACCTCCCGGCCGGAGCGTTGCTGCAGGATCAGCTCGATGTCGTCGACCACCGTTTCGAGCCGTGCCGGCTCCAGGCCGGTCTTCTCGCAGGCCCGAAGCAGACCGTGGAGCAGCTTGGCGCGGTTGAAGGTTTCCCGGCTGCCGTTGCGCTTGATCACCGTGATGGGGACCGTTTCCACCCGTTCGTAGGTGGTGAAACGGAAATCGCAGTTGAGGCACTCCCTGCGCCTGCGCACGCTGCGCCCGGAATCGGCGGCCCGGGATTCCAGCACCCGACTGTCAGTGTGTTGGCAGGAGGGGCATTGCATCCCCGGACACTCTTGCTTGTTGCTCGAGTGTAGGCAGATGTGCACATAAAAAGAAGGGGGCCTGGTGCCGCTCGTGATGGCCAAGAAAAAACCCCTGGTTTCCCAGGGGTTGTGATGGTGATCCGAGGGGATGGCCTCACTTGCCGATTTTCGGGGGATCGCGGAAGGCGATCGCGAAAAACAGGGTGGATAGGGCCAGGGCCAGGATCAGGATGTAGGCGAAGCTCTCCATGGGAATCCTCGAAGGGGCCGGCGGTCAGCTGAGGGTGGAACCGGCCGGGGGCACGTAGCCCTCCGGCAGGCGGCGGGTGGAACGGTCGCCGAGTTTGGCGAAGAGGCCAAATTCAACCTGTTCACCAAGATCGGGATCGATGCCGGCGAAGACATCACGGTAGAGGGTGCGGGCACCGTGCCAGATGTGGCCGAAGAAGAACAGCAGCGCGAAACAGGCGTGGCCGAAGGTGAACCAGCCGCGGGGGGAACTGCGGAAGGTGCCGTCGGAGTGGTAGGTCTCGCGGTCGAACTCGAAGGCTTCGCCAAGCTGGGCCTTGCGGGCCAGACGCTTGACGTCTGCCGGATCGGTGAAGGTCTGACCGTTGAGGGCGCCTCCATAGATCTTGGCGGTCACGCCCTGCTGCTCGAAGGAGTACTTCGCTTCAGCACGGCGGAAGGGGATGTCGGCGCGGACGATGCCCTGCTGGTCCTGAAGGACCACCGGGAAGTTCTCGAAGAAGTTGGGCAGGCGGCGCACTTCGAGGTCGCGGCCGTCCTTGTCGGTGAAGGCGATGTGACCCAGCCAGGAGGTGGGAAGGCCATCACCGTTGACCATGGGACCGACCCGGAACAGGCCGCCCTTGGCCGGACTGTTGCCCACGTAGTCGAAGAAGGCGAGCTTCTCGGGAATCGCGGCGTAGGCCTCTTCCTTGGTGGCGCCGTTGTCGATCGCGGTCTGAACGCGGCGGTTGATCTCGGTCTTGAAGTAGTTCTGATCCCACTGGTAGCGGGTGGGACCGAACAGTTCGACCGGGGTGGCCGCGGAGCCATACCACATGGTGCCCGCGACGATGAAGGCCGCGAAGAACACGGCGGCGATGGCACTGGCCAGCACCGTTTCGATGTTGCCCATGCGGAGGGCCTTGTACAGGCGCTCCGGGGGCCGGGTGGTGATGTGGAAGATGCCGGCGATGATGCCGACGATGCCCGCAGCGATGTGGTGGGCCACGATTCCCCCCGGGTTGAAGGGGTTGAAGCCTTCAGGGCCCCAGGAGGGCTGCACCGGTGCTAGGTGGCCCGTGAGGCTGTAGGGGTCGGAGACCCACATGCCCGGACCGAAGACGCCGGTGAGGTGGAAGGCTCCGAAGCCGAAGCAGCCCAGGCCGGCGAGCAGGAGGTGGATGCCGAAGATCTTGGGAAGATCGAGGGCTGGCTCCCCGGTGCGGGGGTCCTGCCAGATCTCGAGGTCCCAGTAGGTCCAGTGCCAGATGGCGGCAAGGAAGAGGAGGCCGCTGAAGATGATGTGGGCGGCGGCGACACCCTCGAAGCTCCAGAAGCCGGGGTCGACGCCGGTTTCACCGGTGACGCTCCAGCCCGACCAGCTGCCGGTTACCCCGAGGCGGGCCATGAACGGCATGACGAACATGCCCTGGCGCCACATCGGGTTGAGGACCGGGTCGGATGGATCGAAGATCGCGAGCTCGTAAAGCGCCATCGAGCCGGCCCAGCCGGCTACCAGGGCAGTGTGCATGAGGTGCACGGCCAGTAGTCGGCCCGGGTCGTTGATGACGACCGTATGCACCCGGTACCAGGGCAATCCCATTGGGGGTCAGGTCTGGGTTGACAGTTGCGGAGGCCGGTCTCCAGGGAGATGACGGCTCGGCGCACGATCGGAGGATTCCGATCCGTGCAGGCGATGGTAAGGGTTGCGGTAGGCCCCACGCGGCCGCGGGTAACGGACCGCAACGGCGCCGCTCAGAATGGGAGGCCAAACTCGCCGAGAGGGCGACTCCCATGCCCGTGATCCGATTCGTCCGCGAACAGCGGGATGTGGAGTGTTATCCAGGGGAGAACCTGCGGGAGGTGGCCCTGCGGGAAGGGATCGAGCTCTACGGGCTCAAGGGGAAGCTGGGGAACTGCGGCGGCTGCGGCCAGTGCATCACCTGCTTCGTGGAGGTGGTGGAGGGAGGGGCCAGCACGGCCCTCACGGATCAGACGACGGTGGAACTGCAGAAGCTGAAGCGCCGTCCGTCGACCTGGCGCCTGGCCTGCCAGGCGTTGGTGCAGAAATCCGTGCTCGTGATCACCCGGCCCCAGGTGGGGCTCGACGACCGGGAGGCGGCCATCGCCGAGGCCCGATCCCAGCCCCTGCCTGAGGGGCCGACCGCCTGGCCCACCCCGGAGGAATCGGAACCGGACCCGGAGCAGGGGATCGACCCCGAGGCGCCCCCATCCACAACGAGCGGTGAAGGGGAAGTCCTCTCCGCCGAGGAGCGGTGATACGTTCTCAGCACCTCACCAGCAGCCATGGAAACCAACGACCTCGGCTTCGTTGCCAGCCTCCTGTTCGTTCTGGTTCCCGCCGTCTTTCTGATCATTCTTTACATCCAGACCAACAGCCGTCAGGGCTCCTGAGGTCGCCCCCTCAGCGGGCTCGCCCCTCCGGTTCCCGCACCAGCAGCACCGGCGCTGGTGCATGGACCCGGATGTAGTCGCTCACGGAACTGCCCAGCAGCCGGTCCAGGTCCACCAGGGCCTTGGCCACCAGGGGCCGCCTGTCCTGGGAGGCGATCACCACCAGATCCGCATGCTCCTCCTCGGCCGCGGCGCAGAAGCTGCGGGCGATATCCCCGGTGCGATGCAGGGCCTTCATCTCCACGCCGAAGTTCCGCGCCCGTTGCACGGCTTTCTCCAGCACCTCGTCGGCCGGGGTGCGGCCACCGCGGGACGGGGTGATGTCCTGGCGTGACACGTGCACGCCGGTGAGGGTGCCGCCGGGGATTCCCTGAACCAGTTCGCAGGCCATGCGCAGGGCGTCGTCCCCCACGCCGGTGCCGTCGATGGCCACCATCACCCGGTTGATGGCCCGCACGTAGAGGTCGTCCCGCACCAGCAGCATCGGCCGGGTGGAGAGCTGGAAGACGTACTGGCTGGCGCTGTTGTTGAGGATCGACTGCAGCCGCCCCAGGCCCCTGGATCCCATCACGATCAGGTCGGCGTTGAGTTCATCGGCCACCTGGAGCACGGTCTGCTTGGCGTCGCCCTCCCGCACCAGCACGTTCACGTCGCCAGGGTTGAGGCCCAGCCGTCCCACCGCTCCCTGCACCAGGTCGGTGGCCTGGAGCCGGTGGCTCTCGAGGTCGAGCCCCCCTTGCTCGGGCACCACGTGCAGCAGGTTGATCCGGGCCTGACGGCAGGGGGGGATGTCGCGCAGCATGCGCACCATCTCCTCCACATGGCCTTTGCCGGAATCGGCGATCAGCAGGTTGCGGAACACAATCGTCAAGGAGGCTCCCGGTCAGCCTATGGCTGATCAACGTTCAGGAATCCCGGGAGGTGAAGACCGTGATGCAGCAGAGCGATGGGTCGTGGTGGAGCCTGCGCCGGCGTGTGCTGCCCCAGCACACCGACCATGCCGGTGTCATGTGGCACGGGGCCTACCTGGCGTGGCTGGAGGAGGCCCGGGTGGAAGCGCTCGATCAGGCGGGACTGGCCTACAGCGCCCTTTCAGCCCGTGGCCTGGAGTTGCCCGTGGTGGCCCTCAACATCGATTTTCGACAGGCCCTTCTGCACGGTGACCGGGTGGAGGTGGTCAGCCAGGTGCTGCCGCGTCAGGGGGTGAAACTGCCGTGGCGCAGCCTGTTCCTCTTGCCCGGCGGCGGGGTGGCGGCGGAGGCCAGGGTCGAGCTGGTGCTGGTGGATCTTTCCGCCGGGCCGGCCCGGCGCCGTCTGGTGCGGCGACTGCCCAGCGACCTTGCGCAGGCCGTGGCGGCACTGCAGGCAGGCCCGGCCTCCGCCGAGCCATCCATGCTTTAGTACATCTGTATTGTTGGCCATCGGGCGGCGGGTGGTGATGGGCGAGCTGGTGCAGGGACCCTTTCCGCCGGCCCCGCCCGCCTGGGATCGGCGGCGGCGTCTCTGGGGGTTGCTCTGGAGCCGCTGTCCCGGCCTGGGCTGGGCCAGGCTTGCCGCCCTTGAGGACCGCTGCGGGGGTCTCGATCGGGCCTGGAGGGCACCCGCGGCGGAGCTGCTGCGGGTGCCCGGCCTCGGTGGCGGCCTGGTGGAATCCGTGCAGCGGTTCCGCACCCGCTGGGGGCCTGAGCCGCTGGAGGCCTTCTCCCACCACTGTCGCCATGGCCGGGGCGTTCTGGTGCCTGGGGATCCGGCCTGGCCGGAGGGGATGCATCAGCTGCAGCGTCCGCCCCTGCAGCTGTTCTGGCAGGGACGCGGCAGCCTCTGGCCCCACCTCTCCCGTCGCCGTTCCGTGGCCGTGGTGGGGACGCGTCGGCCCTCCCTGCATGGGCTCACCATGGCCAGGGCCCTGGGGTCGGCCCTGGCGGCCGCCGGCTGGCCGGTGTTGAGCGGGCTGGCCGAAGGGATCGATGGGGCGGCCCACGAGGGATGTCTGCTTCAGCGGGGAGCTCCGATCGGCGTGCTCGGCACGCCCCTGGAGCGGGTCTATCCACGCCATCACGTTGCGCTGCAGCGCCAGGTGGCCAGCCAGGGGTTGCTCATCAGCGAATGGCCCCGGGGCAGTGGCGTGCGTGGGGGCCATTTCGCCTCCCGTAACCGGCTCCTCGTGGCGCTCGCCGCGGCGGTGGTGGTGGTGGAGTGTCCGATGGACAGCGGCGCCCTGCATTCGGCCGAGCTGGCCTGGCTGCAGGGGTTGCCGCTCTGGGTGGTGCCCGCGGATGCCGCCAGGGTGTCGGCGCTGGGCAGCAATCGCCTGCTGGCCCGCGGTGCCACGCCCCTGCTCCATCCCGACGACCTGATCGGCCAGCTGGGGCCGGGTCCCCTGGCCTGCCGCGAGCTGTCGCCTCGGCGATCCTCCGCCTGTCTCGATCCCCAGGCACGGGCGGTGCTGGAGGCGGTCGGTGGTGGCGCCAGCCTCGAGCAGCTCAGCGGGGCCCTGGGTCGGCCCGGCGCCGAGCTGGTGCCCTGCCTGCTGAACCTCGAGCTCGACGGTCTGCTGCGCGCGGAGCCCGGTCTGTGCTGGCGCCCCCGCTGATGGGGAGTGGCCCGTCCAGGTCTGACCCGGTGACGTGCTGTCTAGGCTGCCTCCATGGCCTTCTCCACGGGCAATGGCCGTCCGGCGGCGACGGCCGGCGGGCCCGACGCCCCAGCCCCATCCGCCACCACCGTGATCGATGGCCATGGCCTGCTGGCCTGGCGCCGCAGCCTGCTGGCACGCGGTGGTGGGGCCGCCAGCCTCGACTGGCTTCTGGATCTGGCCGCCGGCCTGAGCTGGCGCCAGCTGCAGACCCTCTGGATACGGCCCGCCACCGAGGTGACGCTGCAGTGCTCGCTCCAGGCCATGGAGCGGCTCTGGCTGCGCCACCTGGACAGCCACGAACCGCTCCAGTATCTGGTGGGTCTCTGCCCCTGGCGCGATCTCGAACTGCCGGTGGCTCCCGGGGTGCTGATCCCGCGCCAGGAAACGGAACTGCTCGTGGATCTGGCGCTCGAGCTCCTGCCCCGCGCCCGCCCGGCTCTGCGCTGGGCCGACCTGGGAACGGGGTCGGGCTGCCTGGCGATCGCCCTGGCCCGCGCCCTTCCTGGCAGCCATGGCCTGGCGGCCGACGCCAGTGCCGAAGCCCTGCGGCAGGCCGAGGCCAACCTGCAGCTCTGGGGACTGCAGGACCAGGTGACCTTGATGGCCACCGACTGGTGGCAGGGGCTGCGGCCCTGGTGGGGACAGCTGGATCTGGTGGTGGCCAACCCTCCCTACATTCCAACGGCCATCGTGGCGACCCTTGATCCCGTGGTCCGCGACCATGAACCGACACTGGCCCTTGATGGGGGCCCCGACGGCCTCAGGGCGATCCGCCAGATCCTGGCGGGCGCCTGCCGGGGGCTGGCCCCTGGTGGGTTGCTGCTCCTGGAGCACCATCACGATCAAGAGGCCCCGATCGCTGATTTGATGGCGGCCGCAGGCCTGGAGCGGCCGGCCGCCCACCGAGACCTCGAGGGTCAGGTGCGTTTTGCCAGCGCCTGGTGTCCGTCCTCGTCATGAACGACGCCTCGGTCCTGGCGCAACGGCTCGCGGGCGGGGAGGCGGCCCTGTTCCCGACCGACACCCTGCCGGCCCTGGCGGCGCGGCCGGAGTCGGCCTCCCTGCTCTGGACCCTGAAAGCGCGCCCCGCGGATAAACCCCTGATCCTGATGGGGGCCGATGCCGCCCAGCTGATCGATCGCCTGGGGATTCCCTGGAATCAGGCCTGGCTTGAGAAGGCCGGCCGCTGCTGGCCGGGGGCCTTCACCCTCGTGCTGCCGATCGCCGGCCCCATCACCACGCACCTGCACCCCGGCGGGGCCACCCTCGGCCTGCGGGTGCCCGCCTGCGCTGCGGCTCAGGAGCTGCTGCGCCTCAGTGGCCCGCTGGCCACCACCAGTGCGAACCGTTCCGGCCAGCCCCCCGCCACCACGGCCGAGGAGGCCCGGCGCCAGTTCCCGGAGCTGCCGCTGCTCGGTCCCCTCCCCTGGCCCGCAGGGTCCGGCCAGGCCAGCACCGTTCTGGCCTGGCGCAAGCCCACAGCTGGATCCGTCGAAGGGTGGGAAGTGCTCCGCGCCGGCCCGCCCCTGCCCCTGGAACCCTCCCGCCCCTGATGCTGCCGGCCGCCCTGCTGGTCCTGCTGGTGGTCGCGTCCAGCCATTGGCTCCTGGAGCCCCTGACCCGCCTGGCGACGCCCCTGTTCGAACTGTCCTGGCTGGGCTGGCTGCTCCTGGCGGGTCTGCTCTGGATCTTCGCCGGGGGCTGATCCCGCCTCCGTCAACGCGGTCCAGGCTGTTCCAGATCCCAGCGGAACAGGCCCCGCAGGGTGGGGCGGGCGAACGGCCCTTCCTCCATGGAGGGTTGGAACCGCACCGAATCGCTGACCGGAACGCTCAGCGGCCTGGCAGGAGGGTCGTTGAGGGGAAGGGCCCTGGTGGCGGCCGGCGGTGGCGGACGGGACGGATCGGCGTAGCGGGTCCGGATGCCGGGGCTGCCCAGTATCGCTGCGCCGGAGGGCGGCGGCGGTGGCGGCGTTGCCTGGGCGAGCAGGGTGCCCAGGATCAGCACACCGCCGTAATGGAAGGAATCAGCAGCCATGGCCAGCCTCTCCCCCGGATGGCGCGATGGTATCCGCCCGGAAACGGTCCACCAAGGGGGTGCGGGCGGGGCCTGGTGACAGGGACGGAAAGCCGGCTAACGGATTTGAACCGATGGCCTTCGCTTTACAAAAGCGCTGCTCTACCACTGAGCTAAGCCGGCATGGCCCTGGGGCCCGGGTCAGCCTATCGCTGCTCCAGGGCCCACAGCAGCAGCTGGGTGCGGCTGCGGCAGCCGGTCTTGGCCAGCAGGCTGGAGACGTGACTCTCGACCGTGCGCGGGCTCAGCACCAGCTGGGAGGCGATGCACCGGTTGCTGCCGCCCCGGCGCAGCAGATCGAGAACCCGGTGTTCCGCCGGAGTGATCCGCATCAGGGGATCCATGGCCATGGCTTGGCGCTCTGCACTGGTTGCAGCATTCCCAGCGGCGACCCAGCCGGGGGCTTCAGGGCGTGGGGCTGGCTTCCCCTTCGCCGGTCTGCGCTGCAGCGGGATCGCCGGCCGGGCCCTCGGATCCGTTGCCGATGGCGGCCGTCGGGGGCGTGGCCAGGGGTTTGGCCCGTTTGATCGGCAGGTTGGCCACCAGGGCGGTGACCCGGTCCTCGGTCTCGAGGCTCACATCCCCCTCCTCGATGTCGATCTCCACGTAGCGCTGCACCACCTCGAGGATCTCGCGGCGCATCTGCTCCAGCAGCTCGGGGTTGAGATCGCTGCGGTCGTGGGCCAGCACCAGCTGCAGCCGTTCCTTGGCCATGGTGCCGCTGGGTTTCTGGCGTCCCAGCAGCCGTTGGATGAAATCGAACAGCGTCATGGCGCTCAGAAGAGTCCGGTGGTTTTTCTGATCTTGTTCATCAGCCGGGCGCGCAGGCCCCGGCGTTGCTTGGAGGGATCCACCACGGGCACGTCCTCACCCCGCAGACGACGGGCGATGTTCTGATAGGCCTTGGCGGCCGGGGATCCGTTGCCATTCAGCGTCAGGGGTTCCCCCCGGTTGGTGGAGACGATCACCTGCTCGTCCTCCACCACCAGGCCGATCAGGGGCAGGGCCAGGATGTCGGTGACATCCTCCACGGCCAGCATCTCCTGGCTGGCCATCATCCTGGGCCGCACCCGGTTGAGCACCAGCTGCACCGGCGTCACGCCCCGGGTGTTGAGCAGGCCGATCACCCGGTCGGCATCCCGCACGGCGGACACTTCCGGGGTGGTGATCACGATCGCCTCCCGGGCGGCCGCCGCGGCGTTCTTGAAGCCGTCTTCGATCCCGGCGGGACAGTCGATCAGCACGAAGTCGGCGCGTTCGGCCACCATCGCGACGATCCGCTGCATGTCCTCGGGGGTGAGCCACTCGAGCATGCGGGGGTTGCCGGCCGGCAGCAGCGCCAGATTCGGCTCCTGCTTGTGCTTCACCAGGGCCTGGTCGAGGCGGCAGGTTTCCGCCAGCACTTCCTGGGCGGTGTAGACGATGCGATTCTCCAGGCCCAGCAGCAGATCCAGGTTGCGCAGACCGAAGTCGGCATCAAGCACGATGGTGCGCTCCCCCAGCTTGGCCAGGGCGATCCCCAGGTTGGCCGTCAGGGTGGTCTTGCCGAACCCGCCCTTGCCGGAGCAGATCAGGATGATGCGGGCAGAGTCTGACGTCACGGCATCCAAGGGCGTCGGGGAAGGTTAATGCCACCGTGAGGCGCTGCCGCTAGAAAGACCCATCACCCTGTTTCCCCCATGACGCCGCTTCTCCATCGTCCCCAGCGCCTGCTGGTCATGCCCGACGATGGGGTGGACGCGGTGGTCGAGATCATCGACGGGGCCACCCAGCAGCTGCTGCTCAAGCAGTTCAAGCTGCAGTCGGAGGCGGTGGAGGAGGCGCTCCGGCGCGCCCTGGGCCGGGGGGTTCAGGTGCGGGTGATGCTCAATCCCCACACCTCCGGTGGGGATCGCTGGAACGACGAGGCCTTCGCACGCCTCCAGTCCTGGGGGATCGAAACCGCCTGGACCAGTGAGGCCTTTCCCGTCACCCACGAAAAGTCGATGGTGGTCGACAGGCACACCGCCCTGATCGCCACCTTCAACCTCTCCGACAAGTACTTCACCGAAACCCGCGACTACGGGGTGCTCACCTACAACCCCGCGGTGGTGGAGCAGGTCATCGCCGGTTTCGAGGCCGATTGGCACCGCACCTTCTTCTGCCCCGACCTCACCGTGGGGCTGGTGTGGAGCAGCGCCCACAGCCGGGGCCAGATGGCTCGGATCGTGGACTCCGCCACCGAAACCCTCTGGATCCAGCATCCCAAGTTCGTGGATGCGGTGATTCTCGATCGGATCATCAGCGCCCGGGAGCGGGGTGTGAAGGTGAGGGTGCTGTGCGGCGGCAAGCACGGCATCAGCGACTGGGACATCTACGACACCTTCTCCTCCCTGCGGGTGATGCGCCGTTTCGGCGTCAAGGTGCGCCGTCAGCAGCGTCCCAAGCTGCACGCCAAGCTGATCCTGGTCGATGGGGCCTATGCCCAGACCGGCTCAATGAACATCGATCGCAGCGCCTTCGATCTGCGCCGGGAGCTGGGCATCGAGAGCGATGCCCCCGATGTGGTGAAGCGGCTCAGCAGCACCTTCCGACGCGACTGGGAGGCGGCCTCAAAGTACGAGCCCCCCGACCCCCTCGATCCCTCCCTCCACGAGGTGGGAGAGCTGGCTCCCGACCCCCACTTCGTCCATGACTGAACCGGCGCGGGTCAGTGGTGCGGCGGCTCCCGGGCTGCGGCAGCTGTTCATGGGCATGCTGCTGGTCGCCCTGTCCGCCTTCGGAGGCGGTCTCTCGGCCTGGAGCCAGCGGATCATCGTCGAGCAGCGCCGTTGGATGAGCAACGAGGAGTTCCTCACCGGTCTGACGGTGGCCCGGCTGTTTCCAGGGCCGAACCAGATCAACATGGCCGTTTATGTGGGCACCTTCTTCCGGGGGCTGCCCGGAGCCCTGGCGGCCCTGGCGGGCATGTTGCTGGTGCCCTTCACCCTGCTGATGCTGCTGGGGCTGGTGTACTTCCAGTTCCACTCCCTGCCGGCGGTGGACCGGATCCTCGCCGGGGTGGTGGCCGCTGCGGCCGGGATGGCCCTCTCGATGGGGTTCAAGATCCTCGATCAGTACTGGAAGGACCCGATGGCCCTGCTGCTGGCCGGGCTCACCTTCGTGGCGATGACGTTCCTGCATGTACGGCTGGTTCCCCTCGTGCTGGTGGCCGGTCCGGTGGCCATGGCCTGGTACTGGCCCCGGGGCCCCCGCCGCGGCGAAGGTTCCTGATGGCCGCTCTTCTGCTGGCCGTGGCCGCTCAGGCTTCCGCCTGCGTCCCCATGCGCCTGGGGGACATCGGCCATCTCCTTCAGGTGCTGGCCACCTTTCTGGGCCTGTCCCTGTTTTCCCTGGGCGGTGGCAACACCCTGCTCACCGAGTACCACCACCTCAGCGTCACCCAGTACTGCTGGCTGAGCCCGTCCCAGTTCGCCGATGTCTACGCCCTGGCGGAAGCCGCCCCGGGGCCCAGTTCGATGATCGTCGGCCTGCTCGGCATGGGGGCCGCCTGGCCGGAGGGCCCGGGCTGGGCTCTGCTGAGCGCCTATGGGGCCGAGATCGCGATCCTGCTCCCCTCCACGCTGCTGATGGTGGCGGCCTGCCTCAGCTGGAACCGTCTGCGGGAGTCCCCCTGGCGGATCGCCTTCGAGCGGGGCCTGGGCCCCATCACCCTGGGTATCCTCTTCGCCGTGGGGGTCAAGATCCTCCAGACCGCCGACACCAACCGCGCCGGGGTGGTCGTCTCGCTGCTGGTGTGTCTGCTGATGTTGCGCACCCGGATTTCGCCGCTCTGGTTCATGGCCGTGGCCGGGCTGCTCGGTGGCTTCGGCGTGATCAACCGCTGAGGCGGGCCGCCTTCAGGTCGCCGGCCGTTAACCCTTCCAGTGGCCAGAGCGAAGGGGCGGGGTCGATCTGGATTTCTCCCTCCACCAGCCGGGCCTGCTCCGCCAGCCCCGGGGGTGGTGGATCCGCCGGACCTCGGGCCACCGCCTCGGCGATGCGCAGCTGCAGAGGGCGCAGCTGCAGCGCCACGATGCGGGCGTCGCGGTGGCCTCCGACGCCCGCATGGGCCACGCCCCGCAACCGCCCCCACACCAGCACATGGCCGCCGGCACTGATGCGGGCCCCGGGGTTCACATCCCCCAGCAGCAGCACCGAGACGTCGCTCTGGAGGTGATCACCGGATCGCAGCGTGCCGCGGTGGATCAGCAGATCCTGCGCCGGCGGTGATGGCGGCTCGGCGTGCCCGGAGGGCGTTGCCACCGCCGGGTCTGGAGCGGTTTCGAGCCCCAGGGCCGCGGCGGCCACCAGGGTTTCGGGACAGCGGCCGCTGACGCGGACCAGCACCAGGTCTCTGGGGGCGAGCAGGTCCTGGAGCTGACGCAGATCGGGGAGCCGCAGCAGCCAGCGCCCTGCCGCCAGCTCCACGGCGCCGGCCACCGCCGGGTGGCTGCCGAGGGCATGGCGCACCTGGTCGAGGGCGCCGGCAGCCCCATCGGGATCCGGCAGCATCAGGAGGTGGGGCTGATGACCACCGATCGCCGGAATCAATGCGGCAGCCAAGGAAGCGGGACGCGGTGCAGTGAAACTTAGGGGCCGCCCAGAGCCGGGGCCTGGTTTCGCCGCTCCGCCAGGGCCTCCCGCAGGGCTCCGCTCACCTCGGCGGGATGGATCAGCCAGGCGATTTCGTGGGTGTGACAGAGGCTGGCCACCAACGCTGAGCGTTGCTCGAGGGCCTGAAGCCGCTGGCCATCCCACAGGCGCAGCCCACCGGCATAGGGGTGGTAGCCCCGGCTCTGCCGCTGCTGCAGGGCACAGCAGTGGTCCGCCGTCAGGCCGGCCCGTTCCGCCAGCTGGCGTGCCACGGCCAGGAGTTCGAGGCGCCCGGCAGGCGAAAGCTCACTCACGTCGGTGGCCTTGGGCAGGCGCCGATCCAGCAGCCGCCCGCAGGGATCGGCCAGTTCGGCGGGGCCCTCCTCACGCCAGCGCATCAGGTGGTAGCCGGTGCGGATGTCGTCGTTGGCCAGGAAGGTCTCCAGATCCAGCTGGTCGCCGCTCCAGAGCCATCGGGCCATGGTGGCGTCGGCCCAGACGAGCTCCGGCCCGAGCTGCCGGGCCAGGGCAATCACCCGGATCAGCAGCCAGTTGCAGACGATGTTGAGCCGGTGGTTGTAGACGCTCCGGTACATCAGCTGACGCACCACCAGGTAGTGCTCCACCGCCATCAGTCCCCTGGGATGGAGCGCCAGATCGCCATCGGGCGCCAGGGTGAGGCTGGCCAGGATCCGCTCCAGATCGAGCTGGCCATAGCTGGTCCCCGTGCTGTAGCTGTCCCGCAGCAGGTAATCGAGGCGATCGCAATCGAGCTGGCTGCTCACCAGGGCCTTGATCGCCCTTGAGGGGTGGCGGGCATGTCCCAGGAGGTCGGCCACCGCGGCGGCCCTGCCCGGTGCGCCCTCCTCGAGCCGATCCCGCAGGGCGGGATGTTCCCGGATCAGCCGGCCCGACCAGCTCTCGTGGCGCAGCCCGTACATGTCCTCGCCGGAATGGCTCAAGGGACCGTGGCCCACGTCATGGAGCAGGGCGGCGGCGTAGAGCACGTCCCTGTGGGCCACCAGGGAAGGGTCCAGCCGCTCCAGGTGCCGCAGGGCCATCCGAGCCACCGCCAGCACCCCCAGCGAATGGGTGAAACGGCTGGATTCCGCCCCATGGAAGGTGAGGAAGGCGGGTCCCAGCTGCCGGATGCGGCGCAGGCGCTGGAAGGGCGCCGTGTCGATCAGATCGATGGCCAGGGCCTCCGCCGGGTCCTGCCGATCCAGCCGGATCGCGCCATGCAGCGGATCGTGGTAAGTGCGTTGGCTCATGGGGTGGGCTCGGCGGAGTTCAGATCGCTGATCAGCAATCCCTGGGCTGCCTCCAGCCAGATGTCACCGTCGCCGCCGGGCTCCAGGGGCTCGGGCTGCGGCAGGGCCACATCCGGTTCGATGCCGAGGTTCTGGATGTCCCGGCCGCTGGGGGTCCGGTAGCGGGCCACGGTGACGGCCAGTCCGCTGCCATCGCCCAGGGAGATCAGGGTCTGGATCAGTCCCTTGCCGAAGGTGCGGCTGCCCGCCAGGCGGGAGCGGCCTCCATCCTGGAGGGCGCCGGCCAGGATCTCGCTGGCGCTGGCCGTGCCCCCATTCACCAGGGTCAGCATCGGGCCTGCGTAAAGGCTTCCCGGCCCGGCCCGCTGGCGCTCACTGATGCCGCCCCGATCATGGGTCTCCACGATCGGCTGATCCACCAGCAGGCTGTCGGCCACCGCCAGGCCGGCCGTCACCAACCCTCCCGAATCGTTGCGCAGGTCGAGGATCAGGCCTTCGATCCCGCCGGTGGCGCCTGGGGCCGTCAGCTCCTCGAGGGCGGCCCGCACCTGCTGGGGAACGGTCTCGCTGAACTGGGTGATCCGCAGGTAACCCAGGCCATGCCCACCGCTCTGGAGCCTGCGGCTGCGCACCGGTTGGAGGTCTACGTCGCGCCGATCGAGCAGGACTTCCAGCTCCTTCCCCGTGGGGGTGCGGAGGGTCACCAGCACATCACTGCCGGCGGGTCCCCGCAGCCGCGCGGCGGTGCCTTCCAGGCCCAGGAGTTCCGTCGCCGTGCCATCCACCCGGAGGATCTCGCTGCCGGAGGCGATCCCCGCTTCCGCCGCTGGGGAGGCGTCGAGCGGGGCGATCACAACGATCTGCTGGTCGCTGGCCCGCAGACCGAGCTGGAGCCCGACGCCGCTCACCCGTCCCTGGGTGTTGGATCGCAGGGTGGCGAACTCATCGGGACGCAGCATCCGGGTGTAGGGGTCGCCGATGGGTTCGAGCATGGCCGTGATCGCCGCGTAGGCGTCTTCGGAGCGCACGATCGGCTTTTCGAGCGCCTTCTGCCGCAGCTGCCGCCAGTGCACCGCCTCCAGCTGGAGCGGGTCGACGTAGCTCTGGTTCACGAGCCGCCAGGCGTCCACCACCAGCTGCTGGGCATCGTTGAGGGCCAGCGCCGGTGCCGGCAGGATCAGGAGCAGGCAAAGCCCGAGGCAGATCAGCGGCCGGGCTGCTGTTGCAAAGGATTGAGCCGGGGTGGACCGGCGGCCCGGTTCGCTCACGAGGGGGTCCGAACGATCGGTAGACTCTCGCAACCCAAGCCCCCCGCTGCATGGCGAACTCGTCTCCAGGCGCAAAGTCGTCCCCCATCTACGACTGGTTTGAAGAGCGCCTGGAGATCCAGGCCATCGCTGACGATATTTCGTCCAAGTACGTACCGCCTCACGTCAATATCTTCTATTGCCTGGGCGGCATCACCCTGGTGTGCTTTCTGATTCAGTTCGCCACCGGCTTTGCGATGACCTTCTACTACAAGCCCACGGTGGTGGAGGCCTACAGCTCCGTCCAGTACCTCATGACCGACGTCAGCTTCGGCTGGTTGATCCGCTCGGTCCACCGCTGGAGCGCGAGCATGATGGTTCTGATGCTGATCCTGCACGTCTTCCGCGTGTACCTCACCGGTGGTTTCAAGCGCCCCCGTGAGCTCACCTGGGTGACCGGCGTCACCATGGCCGTGATCACCGTTTCCTTCGGCGTCACCGGCTACTCCCTTCCCTGGGATCAGGTGGGCTACTGGGCCGTCAAGATCGTCAGCGGTGTGCCCGCAGCCGTGCCTGTGGTCGGGGATTTCATGGTGGAGCTGCTGCGCGGCGGTGAAAGCGTCGGCCAGTCCACCCTCACCCGCTTCTACAGCCTGCACACCTTCGTTCTTCCCTGGTTGCTGGCGGTCTTCATGCTCATCCACTTCCTGATGATCCGCAAGCAGGGCATCTCCGGCCCCCTCTGAAGCCGACCCGATTTCTGGCCTATCCTTCCCTCAACGGTTTCCAGCCTTCCGAGCATCCGCCATGCACATCCTCAAGAAGCCTGATCTCACCGACCCCAAGCTCAGGGCCAAACTGGCCAAGGGCATGGGCCACAACTACTACGGTGAGCCCGCATGGCCCAATGATCTCCTCTACATCTTCCCGGTGGTGATCCTTGGCACCATCGCCTGCCTGGTGGGCTTGGCGGTGCTCGATCCAGCGATGCTGGGTGACCGGGCCGATCCCTTCGCCACCCCCCTGGAGATCCTGCCGGAGTGGTACCTCTATCCGGTGTTCCAGATCCTTCGGGTCGTTCCCAACAAGCTGCTCGGGATCGCTCTGCAGACCATGATTCCCCTCGGTCTCATGCTCATCCCCTTCATCGAGAGCTTCAACAAATTCCAGAACCCGTTCCGCAGGCCTGTCGCCATGGCGGCCTTCCTGTTCGGCACCGTCTTCACCATCTACCTGGGCATCGGTGCGGCCCTGCCGATCGACAAGTCGCTCACCCTCGGCTTCTTCTGAACCCCGTTCCGCCTGGCTGGAAGCCCTCCAGACGGCCGATCCATCCACTTTCACCCAAGCTTTGGCCGCAACCCTGGTTGCGGCTTTTTTTTTGTCCATTTTTCCAGGCCACGGTCACGGTGCCCAGCCGGCCTGAAGGCTCTGCGGCGATCGCCCCTCTGGCTGGGGCGCTCTGAAGGTTCAGGCCATCGGCTGGCGTACGGCTCCAGCGGTGGGGGGAGCTTCTCCAGACCCTGTTGCGCCCAGGCCAGAAGGATCTGCGCCTCCAGCCGAGCCCATGGGCCGGGCAGCAGCCTTCACAGGGCTTCCCAGGACATCCAGGCCAGGTGTTTGGCCAGCCTGCTGGCTCGTGGCAGAGGGAGCAGGAACGCTGGAGCGTTTTCTGCCGTGGGGAGAAGCGCTGATGGAGGGCTGAGGGTCTAGGGGGTAGGGGTAGGGTTGTGGTATTGTTTTGGACTGCGCGTCGGGGAGCGAGAGCTCGAAGACCGCAGGCT
>CALRJF020000021.1:0-44908 GCA_943367425.1 Candidatus Sulfopaludibacter sp. SbA3 | reverse complement strand
GTGAGCCAGGAGATCCGCGCGGCGGAGGATCCTGAATTCGAGACGTTCTACACCAAGAACATCCTGCTCAATGAAGGTCTGCGTGCCTGGATGGCACCGGCTGATCAGCCGCACGAAAACTTCGTCTTCCCTGAAGAGGTTCTGCCCCGCGGCAACGCGCTCTGATCGCTTCATTCACCACGACCGGGCCCCTATCAGGGGGCCTTTTTTGTTGGTTCGGCCGGCGGCGGATCCTCGCGGCCCGGTGGCGCGTCACCGGAAAACGATGGTTACGATGGTTTGGTCCCGTCAGCAGTGGCGTGGTGCCGGATGGAACCGCTGGATTCAGGGTTGTTCATCAGCCCTGGCCTCCCACCGTGTCCGGAAGGTGCCGCAGGCGTCGCCGGCTGGCATCCAACCCACAGGAGGAGGTGTCCATGAGCCCAAGTTGTCCCATTCAGGGTCTGCTGATCGCGGAGAATGCCGGCTGATTTCGGCTGCTGAATCCTGATCGAACGGTTCCGCGCCAGAGCGGACCCGGCGAGAGCCCCCGAAGACGTTGCCCCCGGGTCCACCCGGAGACGACGCCTTCGGGGGCATCGTTCATGGCGTCATGCATGGCGTCACGGCTGGAGCATCACACGGCGGATCTCCGG
This sequence comes from Candidatus Sulfopaludibacter sp. SbA3, assembly GCA_943367425.1. Classification (GTDB taxonomy): domain Bacteria; phylum Cyanobacteriota; class Cyanobacteriia; order PCC-6307; family Cyanobiaceae; genus Cyanobium. The sequence goes on along the minus strand of CALRJF020000021.1, from coordinate 44,273 downwards.
TGCCGCCAGCCGCGCCGCCGCCGCCGAGGGATGGGAGTGCTCATCCCGATAGAGCAGGTCCCCCTGCCGGCCCCGGTAGGTGCAGGCGCTGCCCGGGCAGAACAGATCGAACAGATCCACCACCCGCAGTTGTCCCTGGCCCTCCAGGCGCCGCAGCAGGTCGCTGAGCGGTTGGCGGCGCCGCAGGGATTCGGCCCGGTCCGGCAGGCGGCAGGGGCCACCGAAGGGCGAGAACCACTGGGGCACGGCACTGGCCGGGTGGCAGTTCGCCTCCCGGGCGAAGGGCAGGCCGTCGAGCACCGCCAGTCGGATGCCCCGGGCCGCCAGGCGGCTGGAGAGTCCGGTGAGGCCGCTCTCCAGGCTGCCCAGGATCAGGCGGCTCTCCGGGCTCTGCCGGGGCGGCGAGAACATGGCCATGTCATTGACCAGGAACACCCAGTCGCCCGGCTTGAGCTGGTCGATCAGACCGGGGACGATCCTGGTCCAGTAGGCCGTGTTGATGGCGGCGAAGGGGCCACCGCCGCCGAGGGCAGCGATCGTGTCCACCGGTGAGGCGGCCCAGGCCGATGTGATCGTCACCGCATAGCCGTCCTTGGCGACCAGCTCGTCGAAGGCCTGGGGGAAGGCCGCCGAGAAGGAATTGCCGATCACCAGCACCCGATGGCGGGCCGTCCGGACGTCCCCGAGCGTGCAGTCTTCAACGGCGATGGTCCTGGCGGCGTCCCTGCTGTCGGCGAGAACGCAGCGCTGGCCACCCCAGGCCGAGGCGCTGCCCTCCACCCGGTAGGGCTCCGTGAGCGACTCGACGCCCATGCCGGGGGGCACGGGGTTGCGTCCGGCATAGAGGCTGAAGGGGGGCAGGTTGTCGACCCCGATCAGCACTCCGGCCGCGGCCGCCAGGCTGCCCACCCCCACGGCGATCGAGCTTCCCCGCCGGGGCCTCCAGACGGCCCGGCGCAGCGGCCGTTCCACCCACCGGTAGGAGGCCAGGGAAAGGACCGCGATCAGGGCCAGCTGGAACGGCAGCGACCACCAGTGGAGGCCGATCGTCCAGCGGCTCAGGGACAGCACCCCCCAGTGCCAGAGGTAGAGCGAATAGGACAGCAGACCCACGCTCACCATGCCCGGCAGGGTGAACCAGCGGTAGGCGGCCGTGCCGGCCCTGAGGCTGCCGATCAGGAGGGTGGTGAGGGCCACCGCGGCGGCCGTGGCCGGCACGGCCCAGCCCAGGGGCAGGAACAGCACCCCGACCAGGGCGAGGGTCAGGGCGCCGGGTGACAGCCGGCCGATCGCCCTGGCCAGGCCCGGCCCCGTGTCCGCCAGGCAGAACAGCAGGCAACCCGCCCCCATTTCCCACAGGCGGCTGGGCATCAGGAAATAGGCCGCGGCCTGCTGGCTGGGATAGAGGTGCACGAAGGCCGCCAGGGACACCGCCGAAGCCACCCCCATCACCCCGGCCAGGGCCCGGGTGCCGGCGCTCCCCCGGCGGCCGAAACCCGTCAGCCAGACCACGGGGGGGAACAGCAGATAGAACTGCTCCTCCACCCCCAGGGACCAGGTGTGGGTGAAGGGGTTGAGCTGGGTTGAGGGGGCGAAGTAATCGGTGGCCTGGCCGAGCAGGTAGAGGTTGGAGAGGCCGAACAGGGCGTTGATGCCCGTGCGCAGCGCCACATGGGGCCGCGGGATCACCAGGCAGGCCAGCAGGCCCACCACCACCACGAACAGCAGCAGGGCTGGCACCAGCCGCTTCAGCCGCCGGTCGTAGAAGCCCAGCAGCAGATCCCCGAGGGAGCGGGCCGGCTTGCGGCGCAGGGAGGCGGTGATCACGAACCCGGAGATCACGAAGAAGATGTCCACCCCCAGGTAGCCGCTGGGCAGGATCCGCTCATCGATGTGGTTGAGGATGACGGCCACCACCGCCAGGGCCCGCAGGCCATCGATCTCGGGCCTGTAGCCCGTTTCCGGCAGGGCGGGCGAGGCGGAGCTGCCGTCGCTCACGGCGCGCTGGCCTCGGCGGTGCGCTCCTGACGGGCCAGCATCACCAGCCCCACCACGGTGGGCAGCACCACCGTGGCCAGTCGCAGCACCAGGGTGGCCGCCAGGGCGGAGGGCCGGCCGGCACCGAAGGCCACCGCCAGGCCGATGGCGGTGGCCTCCGTGGTGCCCACCCCGGCCGGCAGGAAGGAAAGGACGCCCCCCAGGGCCATGGCGGTGCGGATCACGGCCGCCTGGCTGAGGCTGAGGCCGTCCCCCTGGAGCTGGAACAGACCCAGCAGGCCACCGGCTTCGATCAGCCACACCAGGCTCGCCAGGACCGTGCCCACCAGCAGGGGCCAGGGACGCAGCAGCTGGCGCAGCCTGGCGGCCGAACCCAGGGCTTCCCGCAGCAGGCGCGTCAGCCGGCGCCAGTGGCGGTGGGCCGGGAGCCGGTCGAGTCCCGCCTCGACCCGCCGCAGGGCCGCCGGGTGGGTCAGCAGCCAGGCACCGGCCGCCAGGGTCGCGGCGCCGGCCAGCAGGGCCGGCAGCACCCGTCCCCCCAGGCCCCAGCTCAGCACCAGCAGGGCCCCGGCCAGATCCGTGACCCGCTCGGCCAGGGTCACCCCCACGCCCACCTGCATCGGCACGCCGTGGCGCCGCTGCAGCCAGAGGCCCCGCAGGGCCTCGCCGCTGCGGCCCGGTGCCGCCACCATCGACAGCCCGGCGCCGTAGATGCCGGCGCTGGGGCGCCAGGGCAGGGGGAACCCCAGCCGGCGCAGGTAGAACTGCCAGCGCTGGAACAGCACCAGATAGCCCAGCGTCACCAGGGCGGGCACCAGCAGCCAGCACCACCACGGCAGCAGGCCCAGCGACCGCAGCACGTTGCGCAGGCCGAACCACAGCGACAGGCCCAGGTAGAGCAGCAGGGTTGCCGCCAGGCCGACCAGCCAGCGCTTCCTCATCGGAGCGGATCGCGGTGCCCCTGCCGGCCGCTCATGGCGTGAAGCGAAGCTTCTGGGCCGCATAGAGGCACATCCGCGCCAGGATCAGGCCCTCCTTCACGTGGGCGATGTTGGAGCTGCCGTAGCTGCGTTCCTGGTAACGCACCGGCACTTCCACGATCTTGAGGTTCAGCTTGGCGGCGCCGAACAGCAGATCGAAGTCGCCGAACGGGTCGAAATCGCCGAAGTAGGCCCGCCCCGCCTTGAGGCGTTCGTAGTCGGCCTTCCAGATCACCTTGGTGCCGCAGAGGGTGTCCTTGAGCCGCTGGCGCAGCAACCAGGAGAAGGCCGCGGCGAAGAAGCGGTTGGCGGCGGTGTTCAGCGGCGGCATGGCGGCGCTGCTGCGGGGATACACCAGCCGGCAGCCGTTGACGAACTCCCCCCGGCCCTCGGCCAGGGCCTTGTAGAAGCGCGGCAGATCCTCCGGCTGCACGGTGAGGTCCGCATCCAGGATCATCAGCACCTCCCCGACGGCCGCATCGAAGCCCAGCCAGACGGCATCCGCCTTGCCGCGGCCGCTCTGACGCAGGGCCCGCAGCTGCATCGGGCCCCGGTAGCTGGCGCAGACCCGCTCGATCTCGGCCCAGGTGGCATCGGAGGAATGGCCCTCCACGAACAGCACCTCCGTGGCCGAGCCCAGCGGTGGCATCCGTTCGATCGCCGCGGCGATGTTGCCCGCTTCGTTGCGGGCCGGAATCACCACGCTGACGCTCGGCTGGCGCGGCGCCGGGCTGGCGGGCCGGGCCACCAGCCAGTGGGTGAGACCCAGCTGCTCCAGCAGGGGCAGCTGGCTCAGCCAGCGGTTGGCCAGGGGGGTGAGCAGGGGGATGTGACGGGGCAGCAGGCAACGGTGGCCCTGTTTGAGCACCTCCCAGCCGGCCAGGTCGAGCAGGTTCTGCACGTCCCGGGGGGTGAGCCAGCTCTCCGGTGGCTGGGGCTGGCGCAACCCCAGCGCCTCGGCGGCCTTCAGCAGCGGCTGCCAGAGCCAGTTGTGGAAACTCACCACCAGCCGGGTGCGCTCGTGGCAGAAGGGGGCGAGCCGCTCCATCACCCCCTGCACGTCCGTCAGGGTGTTGAGGGTGTTGGCCAGCAGGATCACGTCGAACGGCTCGGCTTCGCCGATCGTTTCGGGGCTGATGGTGGCGGCATCGGCGCAGACGATGCGCAGGTGCGGATGCTCCTGGCGGGCGGCCGCGGCGATGGCGGGATCCAGCTCGATGCCCACCCCATGGCCGGGCGCGGTGGCGGCGAGCAGATCGCCCAGGCCGCAGCCGATCTCCAGCACCCGCAGACCGGGGGCCACCAGCAGCTGGTGCAGACGGTCGAGGTCGTCGTAGTAGGTGCGGTTGCGCCGGTGGAAGCGCTGCAGGGCCTCGGGCTGGAGGGATCCGTTCATCGCAGCAGTTTCATCGCACCCGGGACATCGAGCCGCATCCCGCTGGCCACGATCCTCAGCGTCCGCAGGGTGGGGTCGGCGGGATCGAGCCGGGCGGCGGCATCGAGCGCCCCCTGGGCCTGGTGGGGATGGAAGCGGTAGAGCTGCACGAAGCCGAGGGCCATCAGGGCGTGGGGATTGGAAGGGTCGAGGCTGATGATGCGCTGCAGGGTCAGGGCGGCCGCGTCGGCTCGCCGTTGGAGCGCCTGGGCCAGGGCCAGACCATAGAGGTCGTCCAGATCGTCGCCCCGCCGGCCCAGTCGGTGCCGCAGCAACCGTTCCCCCTGGGCCAGGTAGGTCTGCTGGGGATCGCTCTGGTTGATCTGGCCCACCTGCTGGAACAGACGGTCCAGTTCGCCAGCCCGCAGCAGCCGTCCCAGCTGGCGCAGCTGGTCGATGCGGTTGGGGGGCGCCGCCAGCGGGGGAGGCCCTGAAGTCAGGCCGCCGGCCTGCACCTCCAGCTCCATGGGCGCGGCCTCCAGCGGCAGGGGCCGGTCCTGGCCGTCGAGGGCCCGGGCCTGCAACCGGTAGCGGCCCCTGGCCAGACCGGCGGGCACCTCCAGGGCGAGCCGCTCCTCCACCGCCAGGCAGCCGCCGCCGGCGGGGGGGCGCACCATGCCCTGGCCGATGCCCCGGTCATGGCGCCAGTTCGGGGCCCAGTCGAGCAGCAGCAGGCCGTCCTTGAGATCGGCGGCGGGGCCAGTGAGCCGGGTGCGCAGCACGGCGCTCTGGCCGGGCCGCAGGGGGCCGGCCGGCTCCACCGCCAGCTGCAGCTGCAGGCCGGCTTGGGCGCCGCAGGCGACCGGTGCCACCGCCAGGCCCAGCTGCCGGCGCCGGAAGAGTTCGGCGCTGCTGCCATCGGGCAGCGGCCAGCGGCCGGCTGCTGTGAAGGAGGGCGATCCGCGCACCAGCGACCCCAGCCGGGCCTGGCGGGCGTCACTCATCACGCCCTGATCGCCCCCCTTGAGCAGGAACCAGTCGAACCGGGCCAGGTCGCCGTCGAGCTGCTCCACGGGTGCCACGGTCTGACGGGCGGCGACGCGGAAGTTCTGGCGCCGGCCTTCCGCATCGAGGTTGAAGGCATTCAGTCCCTGGCTGTCGGGCAGCACCGCCAGGGTGGAGAGCTGGTGGGGGCTGGCGGAGCGGATCGTGGCCACGATCGCCTCCAGGGGCCAGGCGGGGCCACCCACCGGCGGATGGGGCGGAAACCCGCTGGGATTGGCCGCCAGGGCGAACTGACTGGCCAGGCTTCCCCACAGCCCCAGTCCGACCACGGCCAGCCGCCAGGGACGCACCCACGGACCGGAGACGGCCGCCAGCAGGATCCCCATCCCCAGGCACAGCTGGGGCATCAGGGGCAGGACGAAGCGGAAGTCCTTGGTGCTCATCAGGCTGGCCAGCAGCAGGGCCCCCAGCGGGAAGCTCAGCCACCAGGCCAGGGTGCGCCGCGCGAGCCGCTGCCCCGGGCCCGGCCACCAGTGCTTCGTCCGACCGCGGCCCTGCCACCAGGCCAGCAGGCCGCCTGCCCCCACCACCGCCACCAGCGCCGCCCCCGCCATCGTCGGCAGCAGGCGGGGGTAATACAGCCAGCCGGCCAGGGTGGTGGGCTCCAGGCCCTCCTGGTAGAGCACGCCCCACTGGCGGGCCTTGTTGATCGTGGACAGGATCGTGAGCCAGTTCTGGCTCCACCAGGGGCCGGCCACCAGCACCGCTGCCGCCAGCCCCGTCAGCAGCGACCCCAGCCGCGCCAGGGCGCGGGCGAGGTCGCCACGGCCCAGGGGCAGGAGGGCCCGCCAGCCCAGGGCCAGCAGGGGCAGCCACAGCAGCAGCAGGCCCGTGGGCCGGGTGAGCACCACGGCCCCCAGGGCCAGGCCGCAGGCCAGGTTCCACAGCCAGCTGTGGCGATGGGGACGCAGCACCCGCAGGCTCAGCAGCCACCAGCTGAAGGTGAGCACGGCGGTGAGGCTGAAATCGATCAGGTAGTCGCTGCGCTGATTGAGCAGGGCCGGGGAGACCGTGCACAGAAAGGCGGCCCAGAGCCCTGCCGTCCGGCCGTGGGCCAGCCGGCCCAGGCCGTGGAGGCTCACCAGCAGCAGGCCCTGGAAGAGGCTGTTGGAGAGGATGGCGCTGGCGTAGCCGGGACCCAGCAGGCAGAACACCGGAGCGGTCACCAGGTAGGTGAGCGGTCCCCGGTAGGTGGGTGTTTCGGCCCAGAGCCGCTGCCACCAGCCGGCATCGAAGGGCGCGGCCTCCCCCAGCACCTGCCACACACCCAGGGCGCGGCTGAGGTGTTCGCCCTGATCCCAGCCCGGGGGCTGGCTGTGGCGCTGCAGCCAGAGCACATCGAGCGCCAGGCCCCCCAGCCAGAGACCCAGCAGGATCAGGGCATCCCGTCGGGCCGGCGAGAGCCACCCGTCGGCAGCAGGGGATGGGCGCGGGACGGTGCTCATGGCTGGGCCGGCCGTTGCGCCAGCACCCAGGGTTCGATGGCCGGCGCCTGCAGCAGCAGCGGCCAGCCGGCCGGCAGCTCCTGGCGACGGATCCACACCCTCGATCCCGCCGGATGCCGTTCCGGCGGGGCCAGCAGCGGCGTCAGCCGGGGGCTCGCCAGGGCCACCAGGATCAGGCGGGCATGGTCACTGCCGCTCAGGGGGGCCATGGCCGCCGCGGCGACGGGCGCTTCGGCCAGGACGGCCCGGGCCCGGGGCTCGGCCAGGGCCAGCCGCTGCTGGGGGGAACGATCGGTGAACAGCCCGGCCTGGGTGAGCAGGCTCAGGGCCAGCCAGGGGCCGACCAGCACGGCGGCCAGGCGGCGGCGGCCGGGCGGGCACCAGGGGACCAGGGCCCAGGCGAGCCCCAGCAGCAGGGCCGCCAGGGCGAACACCACAGGGGTCGGTCCCAGCTCTGCCACGCTGTTGGCCAGCAGGCGGGAGGCGGGCGTGTCCGGCCACAGCAGCGCGGCCCCCGCCAGCAGCAGCAGCCCACCGACGCTCCCCAGGGCCAGGCCGCACCAGCGGGCGGACCCACCCCTTTCGCCGAGGAGCGAACGCAGGCCCGCGGCGGCGGCGAGGGCGATGAAGGGACTCAGCTGCAGGCCGTAGTAGGGCGTCTTGGTGCGGAAGGCGCTCAGCAGCAGCACGAGGAGCAGGGGGTAGAGCAGCAGCAGCAGACGCCGCGGCCGGTCGAGGCCGCCGGCCAGCCACTCCCGCCAGCCGGCCAGGGCGAACAGGCACCAGGGGAGGGTGTTGGCCGGCAGGTTCCACAGGTAATAGAAGGGGCCGGCGCTGTAGACGTCGCTGTTCGAGAGAAACAGCAGCTTCTGCCACAGTCCCGCCACCACATCGCCGCCGAGCACCTGAACGCTGAGGCTCAGCCAGAGCGCCACCGGCAGCCAGCCCAGGGCCAGGGCCAGCCAGAACAGGGGCCGCCGCAGCAGGGAGCGCCGCTCCAGCAGCAGAAAGGGCAGCAGGGCCAGGACCGGCAGCGCCACCATGAACCCCTTGATCAGGAAGGCCGGGCCGATCCAGGCCCCCGCCAGAGCCGTCCAGGCCCGGTGGCGGCCATCGTCGGCCCGCACCAGGGCCAGGATCCCCGCCAGCTCCAGGGCCAGCAGGGGCATGTCCTGGCTGGCCAGGTGGGCATAGTCGAGCCAGAGCGGCGTGAGGGCCAGCACCGCGGCGGCCAGCCAGCCGGCGCCGGCGAAACCGAGCAGGCGACGGCCCAGGGCCGCGGTGAGCAGCAGGCTGGCCGTGGCGGCCAGCAGGGAGGGCAGATGGGCCACCCACGGATGGATCCCCAGCAGCCGGTAGGCGGCGGCGATCAGCCACGGCAGGCCGATGGTGCGGTCGAACACCACCTCGTTCCACCAGGGGGGCGCCAGCCACTGACCGCTCTGGGCGATCCAGCGGGCCTGCAGGGCGTAGTAGCCCTCGTCGTGGGCCAGGTAGCTGCGCGGAGCCGCCGAAAGCAGCAACGGCAGGAACGGAAGGGGCGCCAGCAAGGCCTTCATGGCCGGCACTCTGCCAGCACCCTCAGGCACCGGACGTTGTGTTTTCTGGCACATGGCCCCTGGATGCCCTTGCCGTCTCGGGGGATCCTTCGTTTGGCGCATTGCGCCGCTTCCGTGTGAGGAACCCATGAAACTTTTCCAGCAACTGCTGGTTGCTCCTGCAGCGCTCGGCCTGCTCGCCCCCGTGGCGGTGCAAGCGGCTGACCTGAACATCGATGGCGTCAACAAGTACGCCTCCGAAGAGCAAGTCACCAGCATCAACCAGTTCTCCGACGTCAAGCCGACCGACTGGGCCTACCAGGCCCTCTCGAACCTGATCGAGCGTTACGGCTGCGTCGCCGGCTACCCCAACGGCACCTACAAAGGCGGCCAGGCCATGACCCGCTATGAAGCGGCGGCCCTGCTGAACGCCTGTCTCGACCGCATCACCGAGGTCACCGACGAACTCAAGCGCCTGATGGCCGAGTTCGAGAAGGAACTCGCCGTGATCCGCGGCCGCGTGGATGGCCTCGAGGCCAAAGTGGGCGAGCTGGAAGCCACCCAGTTCTCCACCACCACCAAGCTGAACGGTAAGGCCACCTTCGTCATCGGTGCCAACAGCTACGGCGGCAACTCCCAGATCAGCCCCCTGGCCACGATCTTCACCGGCATCCCCACCTTCGTTCCCGGCGCCTTCGGCCCCAACGAGCTGGGAATCGGTTACGTCCCCAACACCTGGGCGAACACGGCCCGTCAGTCGCAGGGAGCCACCTCCTTCGCCTATGACATCAAGCTGAACTTCGACACCAGCTTCACCGGCAAGGACCTCCTCCGCACCCAGCTGCGGGCCGGCAACTTCGCCAACTCCCCCTGGGGCGCTCCCGTCGTTGGTCTGAACGCCCTTGAGGCTGGCTTCGAGGAGAACTGCGGCGTCGGCGTCGACTGCGGCGACGTGGTCGCGATCAACCGCCTCTTCTACCAGTTCCCGATCGGTTCCGGCTTCACCGCCACCTTCGGTGGTCGCGTCCGTCAGGACGACATGCTCGCCGTGTGGCCTTCCGCCTACCCGGCTGACACCGTCCTCGACATCTTCACCTACGCCGGTGCTCCCGGCACCTACAGCCTCAACCTGGGCGCTGGTGGTGGTCTGTGGTGGAAGAGCGGCGGCTTCAGCATCAGTGCCAACTACGTGTCGGCCAACGGTGACTCCGGCGCCCCCAGCACCAACTTCGCCAACTGCGGCGGCATCGGCAACGATTGCTCCGCCCAGACCGGCACGGTTCAGGTGGCCTACAGCGGTGCCAACTACGGCATCGCCGCGGCTTACACCTACTCCTCCGGCGGCACCGGCCTCTACCTGGGCAACGGGACCCCTCTGGCGACCATCCTCCAGACCAACGCCGATTCCACCAACTCGGTGGGCATCAGCGCCTACTGGCAGCCCGTCAACTCCGGCTGGATTCCTTCGATCAGCACCGGCTGGGGCATCAACACCAGCAACTACAACGGCAGCATCGTCAACGGTGCCACCGACCTGATCAACGCCGGCATCGGCATCAGCAAGGCCACCAGCCAGTCCTGGTATGTGGGTCTGCAGTGGTCCGACGTGTTCATCAAGGGCAACGCCTTCGGTATGGCCGTCGGTCAGCCCACCTTCCTGACCTCGGTCACCTCGGGCACCCCCCTGCCCGGCGTGCTCAACTCCAACGCAGTTGTCGACGGCAACTACGCCTGGGAGTGGTGGTACAAGTTCCAGGTCACCGACAACATCAGCGTGACCCCGGCTCTCTACTACCTGAGCGCCCCCCTCGGTCAGATCTCCAAGAACATCGGTGGTCTGCCCAACAACGGCTCCGACTTCACCAACTTCGGCGGCCTGATCAAGACCACCTTCAAGTTCTGATCCTTTCGGATCCACCCCTCACAACCTCCTCGATCCTGCCCGGCTGCTTTGCAGCCGGGCTTTTTTCTGCGTTGCGATGGCATCGACGCAGATGTCATCTGCGATACAGCCGAAGGTGATCGAGACCAATGGGCCTAGGTAGGGATTCCTATAGCTTCACCCGGTCCCCTGCGGGGGATTCCTCTTTTTGGTGTGAGGACCAATGAAACCCTTTCAGCAGATGTTGCTGGCGCCGGTAGCCCTTGGGCTGCTGTCCCCCCTGGCTGTTTCCGCCAGTGAAATCTCTCCGTCTCAGCGGAGTGAGATTTCCACCTACATGGATCAGCAGGACATCGACCGCTTCAAGGCCTGGGAAGCCCAGAACCAGGTCACCAGCATCAACCAGTTCTCCGACGTCAAGCCCACCGACTGGGCCTTCCAGGCGCTCTCGAACCTGATTGAGCGCTACGGCTGCGTCGCCGGCTATCCCGACGGCACCTACAAGGGCCGTCAGTCCATGACCCGTTACGAAGCGGCGGCCCTGCTCAACGCCTGCCTCGATCGCATCACCGAGGTGACCGACGAGCTCAAGCGCCTGATGGATGAGTTCGAGAAGGAACTCGCCGTCATCCGCGGCCGCGTGGATGGCCTGGAGGCGAAGGTGGGTGAGCTGGAAGCCACCCAGTTCTCCACCACCACCAAGCTGCAGGGTGACACGGTCTTCGTGATCGGCGCCAACAGCTTCGGCGGCAACCAGAGCCTGCCGAATCCGGCCCTGAACGTGCCCGCCGGGCCGGCCAACGCCTTCCCCAGCAACAACAAGCGGAACTGGGGCGCCACCGTCTTCAACTACGACGTCCGCCTCAACTTCGTCACCAGCTTCACCGGCAAGGATCTGCTGTACACCCGTCTGCGCAGCGGCAACTTCACCAACAGCCCCTTCAACGGCAACCCCTACAACCTGATGGCCCTGGATCGGGCCTTCGCGCCCACCGGTGGCAACAACGTCGTCAACATCGACCGTCTGTACTACCGCTTCCCGGTCGGCCGCGACTTCACCGCCCTGCTCGGCGCCCGGGCCCGTAACACCGAATTCCTCGCTGTTACCCCCTGGTTCTACAAGTCCGAGATCCTCGACGTCTTCAGCCTCCATGGTGCCCCCGGTGCCTATAACAAGGCCACCGGCGCCGGCTTCGGCCTGATGTGGAAGCAGAACGTCAAGAAGGGCAAGCCCTTCTTTGCGATCTCCACCGCCTACATCGCCCCCAACGCCGACAACGGCAACCCGAACCAGGGTGGCCTGATGAACGAGCGCAGCAGCGGCACCTGGACCACCCAGCTGGGTCTGTCCGGCAAGCAGTGGCGGACGGCCTTCGCCTGGAGCTATGTCCAGTGCGGTCAGAACTTCCGTCGCGGTACCTCCTTCGCCCAGCCCGGTGTTGATTGCTCCAGCATCAACAACAACTTCTTCGGTGCCGGCGATTACAACAGCTCGGCGTCCTACGCCAACAACTTCGCGGTGACCGCCGCCTGGCAGCCGAAGAACAGCGGCTGGATCCCTTCGATCAACCTGGGCTGGGGCTACAACGCCCTCACCCAGCCCAACCTGAACCCCCTCACCCGCTCCGTTCGGGTGGGCGCCACCACGGTGAACGTCCCCACGGGCTTCAACCAGGTCCCCACCTTCAACCAGTCGACCAACCGGGGCGCCAGCCAGTCCTGGAGCGTCGGTCTGCAGTGGTCCGATGTGTTCGCCAAGGGCAACCAGGCGGGCATGGCCGTCGGCCAGCCGGTGTTCGTCACCTCGCTGCGCAACGGCCAGACCCCTCAGGACAGCAGCTTCGCCTGGGAGTGGTGGTACAAGTTCCAGGTCACCGACAACATCAGCGTGACCCCGGCGCTCTTCTACCTGAGCAACCCCAACGGCCAGTACACCACCCTCGGCCAGTCGAGCAACGTCTTCGGCGGCCTGGTGCAGACCCAGTTCAAGTTCTGATCGTCCGCTCGTCCCCTGCGGGAGCGCCTTCACCTCACAACCCTCCTCACAACCCCTTCGCCCCCTCTTCGAGGGGGCTTTTTTTTGGGCGCACGGCTCCCGGTCGATCGGCGATGCTGGAACCCCCTGGCGCACGCGGCGCGTGAGCAAGACCAGCACCGACCACTACGCCACCCTGGGGGTCTCCCCCGGGGCCACCGCCGAGGAGATCAAGGCCGCCTACCGCTCGCTGGTCAAGCGCCACCATCCCGATGCCGGCGGCGATCAGCGCACGATCCTGGCCCTGAATGCGGCCTGGGAGGTGCTCAGGGACGGGGAGCGCCGCCGCCGCTACGACCACAGTGCCGGCCATGGCGCGGCTCCGGCTCCCAGGGGCGGCCGGCGCCGCGCCGGCGCTGGTGCCGCCAGCGATCAGGAACTGCTGCTCTGGCTGCAGCAGGTCTACGGGCCGATCGACCGCCTGCTCGGCCAGGTGATCAACCCCTTCCCGGCCCAGTTGAAGGCGCTGGCGGCCGACCCCTACGACGACGACCTGATGGAGGCCTTCTGCACGTTCCTCGGCCAGAGCCAGACGCGCATGGAGAAGGTGGTGGCGCTCTACCGTTCCCGGGCCTGTCCGCCGGGGGCCGGTGGTTTCGGCCTCAGCCTCTACCACTGCCTCAGCCAGGTGCAGGATGCCCTGAGCGAAATGGAGCGCTACACGCTCGGCTACGTGGACAGCTATCTCCACGACGGGCGCGAGATGCTGCGGGAAGCCAAGCGTCGCCGCAGCCGGCTTCAGGAGGAACGGCGCGGGCTGGAGCTCTAGGCGGCCGGCAGGGCTTCGAGCTGATCCAGCCGCAGCCACACATCGGGCACCGGACGGCGCCAGCGCAACTGGGCGTGGGCCCCCTGGATGGCCAGGATCTCCCCGGGACCCTCGAACAGGTAGCTGGGGGGCTGGGGATCGCTGGCGCTGGCCTCGAGGCTGTTGGCGTAGGCCTCCCGGTTCACCCGCACCAGGGTGCCTTTCTTGAGGGTCGGGGCTGCGGCGGCAGCAGGATCGGCCATGGCAGGCACAAGCAACGGGCACAGGTTAGGGCGATGGGCACCTAACCTCGGCACCGGATCGGCAGGAGATGGAGGAGATGCGGTTGCTGCTGCTCGGTTGCACGGGTTTCGTCGGCCGCGAGCTTGTCCCCTTTCTGCTCAACCTCGGTCACCAGCTCACCCTGGTCAGCCGCCGGCCGCCACCGCCCAGCGACCCCGCCGATGGCCGGATCTCCAGGATCCGTTGCGACCTCTCCGATCCGGCCAGCTGGAGCCAGCCCCTGCTGCTCGAGGCCCTGGCCGCCGCCGATGGGGTGGTCAACCTGGCCGGCGATGCGATCGCCGATCAGCGCTGGACCCCGGCCTACCGCCAGCGCCTGCTCGACAGCCGCCTGGTGACCACCGGCCAGCTGGTGGCGGCGATGGCGGCCTTGCCCAACCCCCCCGGGGTGCTGATCAACGCCTCCGCCGTGGGCTACTACGGCACCAGCCTGGAGGGCCGCTTCACCGAGTCGAGCCCGCCGGGCCACGATTTCCTCTCCGACCTCTGTGTCCGCTGGGAGGCGGCCGCCGCGGCCGTTCCAGCCGGCTGCCGTCTGGTGATCCTGCGCCTCGGCATCGTGATCGGCCCGGACGGTGGTGCCCTCGGCAAGATGCTGCCGGTGTTCCGGGCGGGATTCGGGGGGCCGGTGGGTTCCGGCCAGCAGTGGATGAGCTGGATCCAGCGCCACGACCTCTGCCGGCTGATCGCGACGGCCCTGGAGGATCCGGCCTACACGGGCACCTACAACGCCGTGGCGCCGGAACCCACCCGCATGGCCATCTTTGCCTCCACCCTGGCGCGGGTCCTGGGGCGCCCCAGCCTCCTGCCGGTGCCCGGGCCACTGCTCCAGCTGCTGCTGGGGGATGGGGCCAGCGTGGTGCTGGAGGGGCAGCAGGTGGCCTCCGAGCGGCTTGCCGCCCAGGGCTTCCGCTTCCACGATCCCGATCTCAGCGCTGCCCTCGTCGCTGCCACCAGCCCAGCCCGCCGCTGAGCAGGGCGGCGGCCATCAGCACCCCGATCGCGGGGGTGAACAGCGGGGTCCAGAGCTGCTGGAAGATCTCCAGCGGGGCCTCCACCTGCTGCCCATGCAGCACCACGGCCACCCCGAAGAACAGGGCTCCCCCCAGCACCAGAAAGACATCGGCCACCAGCAGCGCGTCGAGCCAGCGGCGCAGGCGCTCGCTGAAGGGGGTGCCGGAATCGCTCATGCCGTGACGGGCGGGCGGGGAGACGGGGGTCTCCGGGGACCCAAACCTAAACTCACCCTGCTTGGTTTCCCCTGTGCCCCAACCTCCCTCCCCCAGGATTCTGCTGATCAGCAATGGCCACGGGGAGGATTTCAATGGTGGACTGATCGCCGATGGCCTGCGGCAGCGGGCGCCCGCCGTCTCCCTGGCGGCCCTGCCGATCGTCGGGGCCGGCACCGCCTACCGCTCCCGTGCCATCCCGTTGCTCCATCAGGGCCGCACCCTGCCGTCGGGGGGGATGGTCTACCAGGGCCTCAATCTCTGGAAGGATCTGGCGGCTGGCCTCCTGCAGCAGAGCCTGCGCCAACTCTGGGTGGCCTGGCGCCTGGGCCGCCGGTTCGATCTGGTGGTGAGCATCGGCGACCACGTGCCCCTGATCTTCGCCCTGCTGAGCGGCCGGCCCACGGTGGTGTTCCTGGTGTCCACCTCGAGCTACTACGAAGGGCGGCTGCGGCTCTCGGCCCTCACCCGCTGGTGCTGCCAGCGGCGCCGCGTCCGGGTGGTGCTCACCCGGGATGCCTTCACCGCCACGGATCTGCAGGCCCAGGGCCTCGCCAAGGCGGTGTTCCGGGGGTACCCGATCATGGATCTGCCGCCCGCCGACCCGGCCCAGCTGCCGCCCCAGGAGGGCACGTGCACCCTGGCTCTGGTGCCCGGCAGCCGCTTCCCGGAGGCGCTGCACAACCTGGTGCTGATGCTCCAGCTCTGTGAGCAGCTTGGCCGGCTGGCTCCACAGGAACGCTGGCGGTTCGTGGTGCCCATGGTGGAGAGTCCCCAGTGGCAGGCGCTGGAGCCCCTCGCGGCGGCGGTGGGCTGGCGGCTCGCCGATGGGGTGCTCCGCTCCGCCGACGGGCGGCTGCAGGTCCGTCTGCTGGACCGCGCCCTGCCGGCGATCCTGGCGGCGAGCGAGCTGGTGGTGGGCATGGCCGGCACGGCCGTGGAGCAGGCGGTGGGCTTCGGGCTGCCCGTGGTGCAGCTGGTGGGCCGCGGGCCCCAGTTCAGCTATGCCTTCGCCGAATCCCAGATGCGGCTGCTCGGCCCCACGGTCCACACCGTCGGCAGGCGGCCGGCCGATGCCGCCGACCTTCGGGAGGCGGCCGCCCTGATCCTGCGGCTGCTGGCCGATCCCCTGCTGAAGGAACGCTGTGCCGAGGCGGCCCTGGAGCGGGTGGGTGCGCCGGGGGGCTCCCTGCGCATCGCCGAAACCGTGCTGGCGGCGCTGCCGGGTGCCGGATCCCAGGCGCTGCCCGCTTCCGGACCTGCGCCCTCGCTCAGCTGAGCCAGCTCTTCACTTTCTCCAGGGCCTGCCAGCCGGGGCGGCGCTGCAGACCGTCGGCGATCGAGCCGTTCAGCTCCTCGGCCAGTTCCGGAGCCATCAGCATCACCCGCTTCACCAGTTCGATGTGTTCGCGGACGCCCTTGGCACCGGTTTCGAGCATCGCCACGCTGAGGTTGATGCGGGCCTGGGGGTCCTGGGGATTGAGTTTCACCGCCGTGCGGGCCGAGGGCAGGGCGGCATGGGGTTGATCCAGCAGCAGCTGCAGCCAGGCCAGGCAGGTCCAGCCGGCCGACTGACGGGGCTCCTGGGCGGTGATGGCCAGGAATTCATCGATCAACTCCTCGGGGGCCTCGCCCTGCTGGTAGCGGGCGATGGCCTGATCGAAACGGGATTCCTCGGGGGCCGTCATGGCGGCGGAAGCGTCTGGGGATCGCCAGACTCCCATGGCGCAGGGCTGGCTCGGCGGGGCCCGGGGCCCTCAGACGGCGAAGGAACTGCCGCAGCCGCAGGTCTGGGAGGCGTTGGGGTTGGTGAAGTTGAAACCGCCACCGATCAGAGCCGAGGAGAAATCCAGCTGCATCCCATAGATGTAGAGGAGGCTCTTCGGGTCGCTGACCACGCGGAAAGCGGGGGCATCGCTGGGTTCGTAGACGTACGTCTCGTCGTCCGGAAGGATCTGGGAGCCCTCGATGAAGTCCATCGTGTAGCTCATGCCGCTGCAGCCACCGGAGCGAACCCCCACGCGCAGCACCTTGTCGCCCCCCTGCTGCACCATCAGGGCCGCCAGCTGACGCATGGCCGGCTCGGTGATCAGGATGCCCTTGCCGTCCACGCCGGTGTGGGTCCGCACCGCCGTTCCGGTGTCGGCCGTCTCGACCGCAGGGGCCGGGGTGGTGGTGGGGGCGCTGGTGGAGGGGCTGCTCATCGCTCGAAAGGGGGAAATCGGGCCGCCGGACGACGCGGTGAGGTCCCACTCTATGGAGGCTGCGCCACGCATGGGTCGGCTCCTGTCCATAGAGTCATGGCCTTCGCGGAACAGCAAGGGTGCGGGTCGCCATCGTGGGAGCGGGACTGGCCGGTCTGAGTGCCGCCGTGGATCTGGTCGACGCCGGCCATGCGGTCGATCTCTATGAGGCCCGTCCCTTCATGGGTGGCAAGGTGGGCAGCTGGGAAGATCCCGATGGCAACCACATCGAGATGGGGCTGCATGTGTTCTTCTTCAACTACGCCAACCTGTTCGCCCTGATGCGCAAGGTGGGCGCGATCGACCACCTGCTGCCCAAGGAGCACACCCACCTGTTCGTCAACCGCGGCGGGGACCTGCGGCCGCTTGATTTCCGCTTCCCGATCGGGGCGCCCTTCAACGGTCTCAAGGCCTTCTTCACCACCCCCCAGCTCGGCTGGATCGACAAGCTGCGCAATGCCCTGGCCCTGGGCACCAGCCCGATCGTGCGGGGGCTGGTGGATTACGAGGGGGCGATGCAGGTGATCCGGGCCCTCGATTCGGTCAGCTTCCAGCAGTGGTTCCTCAGCCACGGGGGCAGCCTGAACAGCATCCAGCGGATGTGGAATCCGATCGCCTACGCGCTCGGTTTCATCGATTGCGAAGCCATCTCGGCCCGCTGCATGCTCACCATCTTCATGATGTTCGCCTCCCGCACCGAGGCGTCCAAGCTCAACCTGCTCAAGGGGTCGCCCCATCGCTGGCTGACCGGGCCGATCCTGGCGTACATCGAGGCCCGCGGTGGCCGGTTGCATCTGCGCCACCGGGTGAGCGACGTCCGTTACGAGGAACGGGACGGCGTCCCTGCCGTGACCTCCCTGCTGCTGGGCACCCCGGAGGGGGAGAAGACGGTGGAGGCCGACGCCTACCTGGCCGCCTGCGACGTGCCGGGGGCCCAGCGGCTGCTGCCCCAGGCCTGGCGCCGTTTCCCCCAGTTCGATGCCATCCACCGGCTGGAGGCGGTGCCCGTGGCCACCGTCCAGCTCCGCTACGACGGCTGGGTGACGGAGCTGGGGGAAGGAGCGCAGGCCGACCGGCGCCGCGCCGACCTCAGCCAGCCGACAGGTCTCGACAACCTGCTCTACACCGCCGACGCCGACTTCAGCTGCTTCGCCGATCTGGCCCTGGCCAGCCCCGCCGATTACCGGCGCGAGGGCCTGGGTTCCCTGCTCCAGTGCGTGCTCACCCCCGGCGACCCCTGGATCGCCCGCAAAACCGAGGAGATCGTGGCCCACACCGATCGGCAGGTGCGGGAGCTGTTCCCTTCCGCCGCCGGACTGCAGCTGGTCTGGAGCAACGTGGTCAAGCTGGCCCAGTCCCTGTACCGGGAAGGACCGGGCATGGAACCCTTCCGGCCCGAGCAGCGCACCCCGGTCGCCAACTTCTTCCTGGCCGGCAGCTACACCCGCCAGGACTACATCGACTCGATGGAGGGGGCCACCATGAGCGGGCGGCTGGCGGCGGCGGCGATCCTCGATCGTCCCGTGGCCCTCGCCACCTGCGCGGCGGTGGCCTAGGAGACGACCCATGGGCAGATGGCTCGAGCACAGCGTGACCACGGAGATCAGGGCCCCGGTGGAACGGGTCTGGGAGGTGTGGAGCGACCTGGAGGCGATGCCCCGCTGGATGCGCTGGATCGAATCGGTCGTCACCCTCGACGATCCCGATCTCACCGACTGGACCCTGGCGGCCCAGGGCTTCCGCTTCCACTGGAAGGCCCGCATCACCGAGCGGGTCGCCTGCCAGCGCCTGCACTGGGAGTCGGTGGGCGGGCTCGCCACCCGCGGGGCCGTGCGCTTCTATCCCCTTGGTCCCGACCTCACCGCCGTCAAGCTCACCGTCAGCTATGAGCTGCCCGGCGCGCTTGCACCGCTGATGGAACCCAGCATCATGGGGGGCATCGTGACCAAAGAACTGCAGGCCAACCTTGATCGATTTCGCGACCTGGTGGAAAGGGGCTAAGGGAACGCTGCGGGTCGTGCCCCTGGCCCCGGTGGTCCTCCTGGCGGCCTGCCAGGGAACTCCCACGGCCGTCACGCCCCCTCCGCCGCCCCCGGCCCGTCCAGCGGCTGATGCGTCCGCCGCCCCTGCGGTCCCTTCGGGCCTCACCCCCCTGCCCACCTCCCAGCAGGTGGTGGCGGCCTTCCCGGTGGGCCGGCGGGATCCCTTCGCGAGCCTCGCTCCCGCCGTCGCCCCGGCGGCCCCGGCGGGTGCCGCTGCCAGGGCCGCGGCCCGGAGGCCACCGGAGTTCCTGAACGAGTTCAAGGTCTCCGGTGTGATCCAGGGCGCCGGCCATGCCGAAGCCGTGGTCACCTACAAGTCCATCAGCGGCAGCCTGCGCCCTGGGGATGTGGGCGGCCGGAGCACCGATCTGCTGCCTTCCGGCTGGAGCGTCGCCGCCGTGGATGTGCAGAACGGCTTCCTGGTCCTTCAGAACGGCGGACGCAAGGTCAAGGTGGATCTCTGAGGGCCCGGCCGCAGGCCGCCACCAGCCCGTCCAGGTCGTGGGGGTCCGCCTCCCCATCCACCCGGCCCAGCTGACTCAGGCAACGCAGGCTGGTCTGGGGTCCGATCGAGATCACCCGTACCGTTTCCAGCCAGCGGCGCCAGCCTTCGCCGAAACTCTGCTCCAGCATGTGGCAGGTGTGATCCACCGTCTTGCCGCTGCTGAAGGTGATCGCATCGAGGCGGCGCTGCTCGAGGGCCAGCAGGGCCGCGCTGGGCAGACTCTCGGGGCAGCGGGTTTCGTAGGCGGCCACCTCCACCACCCGTGCCCCGGCCTCGGCGAAGGCTTCCGCCAGCAGGGTGCGGCCGCCGCTCTGGACCCGGGGCAGCAGCAGGCGCTGGCCCCAGCCTGAAACGGGGAAATGCTCGATCAGGCTGTCGGCCACGAAGGCGGGCGGCACGAAATCAGCCGCAGCCCCCAGCTCCTCGAGCACCCGGGCGGTCTTGCGGCCCACCGCCGCCAGCCGCAGTCCGGCGGGGCGATGGGCCAGGCTGGCGCCCCGCCGTCGCAGGCGGGCCTCCACGGCCTCCACGCCGTTGGCACTCGAGAACACGATCCAGTGAAACTGGTCGAGTTCCGCCAGGGCATCGTCGAGGGGATCCCAGAGATCCGGCGGACCGATCACCAGGGCCGGCAGGTCGATCACGCTGGCGCCTTCCTGCTCGAACAGGCGCCTAGCTTCCCCGAGCTGCTGTTCGGCCCGGGTGACGGCCACCGTGCGTCCGGCCAGGGAACCCGCCATCACGCCTCCAGCCGCACGATGGATCCGGCCCGGGCCGCCAGGCTCCTGGCCTGGTCGCCGCAGCCCTGCTGTTCCAGCAGGGTGATGGCCCGCCGAAAGCCCTCCCGGGCCCCGGGGATGTCGCCGCCCAGCAGCAGGGCCGCCGCCAGGTTCTGGTGGGTTTCGGCGTGGTCGGGGGCCAGGGCCAGGGCCCGGCGGTAGGCGGAGATCGCCGCGGCGAGCTGGCCGCGCTGCCGTTCGATCAGCCCCAGGTTGCACCAGGCCAGGGGAAGCTCCGGACAGCTGCGGGTCACGGCCGAGGTCAGGGCCGCGGCTTCCTCCAGTTCCCCCTGCCGGGACAGCAGGGCCGCCAGGTTGAGCCGGGCCGCCGCATTGAGCCGGTGGTCGAGGGGCAGGGCCAGGGCCTGGCGGTACAGGGCGGCCGCGGCCCCGGGAGCGTCGGGGCTGCGGGCGATGGCCAGGTGGAGCAGCAGTTCGTAGCGCTCGGGATGGGCGTTCGCCGGACAGTGGGCCAGGCCCTCCTCCAGCAGGGCGATGCCCCGCGACCGGTTCCCCTCGCTCACCTCCAGGCCGCCGAGCTTGGCGCAGGCGTAGGGATCGCCGGGCCGGGCCTGCAGCTCCCTTTCCATGGCCCGCCGCAGGGATGCGGCCTTGTCCCGCGCCGCCAGCAGATCCGGTCGGTAACCCTCATGCACCAGGGCCGGTTCGGCGCAGGCCCCCACCTGCCAGTGGGGTTCGCTCTGGAGCAGCTCGGCCACGCTGTCGTCCACCATGGCGTGGTAGCGGCGGCTCCAGTGCAGGGCCGGATGGCGGCGGAACAGGCGGCTGACGCTGGAGTACGGCGACTGGGTGGCGCCCCGCTCCTCCCGCAGCAGGTTGATCAGCAGCAGCTGGGGCTGGGCCATCAGGGCGCGCAGCGGCGCCCGGGCTTCGGCCCGGAGCCATTCGTCGGCATCGAGCACCAGCACCCAGTCGCCGTGCACCAGTTGCAGGGCATGGTTGCGGGCCGGGGCGAAATCCCCCGGCCAGTCGAAGTGATGCACGCTTGCCCCGCAGTCGGCGGCGATCGCCGCGGTGGCGTCGCTGGAGCCGGTGTCGACCACCACCATCTCGTCGACGAAGCCGGCCACCGAGCGCAGGCAGCGTTCCAGCCGTTCCGCCTCGTCGCGCACGATCATCGACAGACTCAGCATCGGACCGCAGGGCAGGACGCTCGCGTCTGGAGGCTAGGTGTCCGTGGCGGCCTGTCCTGCTGCGCTCCGTTGGGAAGGGGCTGCGTCAGGACCGGGCTCAGTCGGTGAAATCGGCTGCCGCCGGCTGGCGGGGCTCGCTGGCCGCGGGCTCGGGGGGCGTGACGGGTCCGAAGCCAAGCCGGCCCAGCAGTTCCCCCTGGGCCAGGGGCATCTGGCCGGGGCTCCAGCCCGCCGGCAGCCGGTCGTCCAGCAGGGGCCGCAGGGCCTGCCAGAGATAGGGACTGCCGAACACCGCCAGACCCGCCAGGCGGTCGGTGGCCTGGAGCTGGCGCACCACCGCCGCCCAGGGCTCCGGGCCGCTGGCGCTGCCGCGGAAGGGGTTGCCCCGCACGAACAGCTGCAGCAGCACCGGGCCGTCCCCCAGCCGTTCCAGGGCCAGGGGTGCCTCGGGATCGTCGCCCCAGGGGGATGGGCCCCGGGCCTCGATCAGGCACGGGCGCAGACCGGCCGCCGCCGGCCCTGTCAGGGACGGGGCGGTGGCCGGCAGGAAGGCACAGCCCAGGGTGGTGTCCAGGCGGATCAGGTTCAGCCCGGGGCCGCCGCAGGCCGGGGCGTGGAGCTGGCCCTGGACCTGGAGGCTGCGCTGCACCAGCTCCAGGGCCAGGGCCCCATCGTCCGCCGCCGGGCCGTTGCTGAGCGGCCCCAGGGGGGCCGAGGCCGGCTCCCCATTGCCGCTGTCGCCGGCCGGGGCAGGCAGGCCCTCCAGGGCCAACCGTCGCCGCCGCAGGCTGTCCTCCAGCCTTGCTTCACTCAGCCGCCCCTGCTGGATCGCCGCCACGATGGCGTCGATGGCGCCATCGGCATCGCCGGGCATCAGCACCAGATCGGCGCCGGCCTCCAGGGCCAGCACCGCCGCCTCCGCCTGGCCGTAGCGGCCCGCGATCGCCTCCATCACCAGGGCGTCGGTCACGATCAGGCCGTCGAAACCCAGGTCGTCGCGCAGCAGTCCGGTGAGCACCGCCCGCGACAGGGTGGCCGGGTGGTCGGCGTCGAGGGCGCTCATCAGCAGATGGGCGGTCATCACCGTGGCCACCCCCGCCGCGATCGCGGCCCGGAAGGGGGGAAGCTCCACGGCCTCGAGCCGCTCGCGGCCATGGGGGAGCAGGGGCAGCTCCAGATGGGAATCGCTGGCGGTGTCGCCGTGGCCGGGGAAGTGCTTGGCGCAGCAGAGCACGCCCTCCGCCTGGGCCCCACGGCAGAAGGCGGCCGCCAGGGCCCCGGCGGTGGCGGGATCCTCCCCCCAGGCCCGCACGTTGATCACCGGGTTGGCGGGGTTGTTGTTGACGTCGCAGACCGGTGCCAGCACCCAGTTGAGGCCGAGCTCCCGTGCTTCCCGGCCGGTGCAGGCCCCATAGCGGTGGGCCAGGTCGAGGGCGGTGGCGGGGCTGGCGGCATGGATCCCGGCCAGGGCCAGGGGGGGCACCAGCCAGCTGGCTCCTTCGAAGCGCTGGCCCACCCCTTCCTCCACATCAGCGCACAACAGCAGGGGCACCGTGGCCCAGGCGGAGAGCTGGCGGGTGCGCAGCCGCAGTTCGGCGGCGCACCCGCCCAGCAGGATCACCCCCCCCACCCCCTGGGCCAGGAGCCGCCGCAGGCTGGCGTTGTCCAGCTCCCATTGCGGATAGCGGCGCTGGCCGTCGCCGAGATGGCCGCTGGCCCGCACCACCAGCAGGCCGGCCACGCGGCGCCGCAGGGCGGCGGTGGCATCGACAGCGGCGGGGGAGGCAGCCATCGGAGTCAGTCGGCCTCAGGGGCCGCCGTCCCGCTCTCACGGAGGCGCCGCTCCTGCTCCAGCTGCTGCAGCAGGCTGAGCACGGTGCCGCCCTTTTCCAGGCCCCGGTCGAGCAGGAACACCACCTCGGGGGTGCGCCGCATCTTCAGGCGCCGTCCCAGCTCCCCCTTCACGTAGGCGGAGGCCGCCTTCAGGCCGGCCATGGCCAGATCGCGGTCCTCCTCGCTGCCGAACACACTCACGAACACCTTGCAGTGCTGCAGGTCGCCGGCCACTTCCACGTTCGTGACGCTGATCATGCCGTGCTGGACCCGCTCGTCCCGGATGCCATTGGTCAGCAGGTCACTCACCTCGCGGCGGATCAGGGCCGCCACCCGTTCCACCCGTCGGCCCTGTGCCATGACTACGCCAGCGGAGCTGGTTGCACCATCGCACGCAGCACCAGGCTGAGGCTCAGCAGGCCGCTGACCAGGGCCCCCACCAGGGCCACGGCGGTGACCGGATTGCGGCCGCGGCGGACCAGCGGTTCGACCACGGAATTGAACACCCCCAGGCTGAAGGCGATCAGGTAGCGCGGATAGCGCGTCACGTTGACAAGGAAGTCCTTCATGGCCGCGGCCAGCGTTCGTCGACGGATGCTGGCTACTCTGCCGCCCGGGGTCTCCACATGCCGCCCCGGAGCCACCATGGAGCTGCATCAGTTCAGACATTCCGCCTTCTGCGAGAAGGTGCGCCTGGTGCTGGCCTTCAAGGGGCTCGAGGCCACCATCGTCGAGGTCACCCCCGGACTGGGTCAGCTGGAGCTGTTCCGTCTCTCCGGCCAGCGCCAGGTGCCGGTACTGGTCGACGGCGGGGCTGTGGTCGCCGATTCCACCGCCATCGCCCTGCATCTGGAAGCCACCCATCCGGAGCCGGCCCTGCTGCCGAGCGATCCGGTCGCCCGGGCCCGGGTGCTGCTGATGGAGGACTGGGCCGACACCGCCCTGGCCCGCGGTGCGCGCCTGGCCCTGCTGCAGGCGGCGGCGGTGGATCCGCTGCTGCGCGGCGCCCTGCTGCCGGAAGCCACCCCCGGACCGCTGCGGGACCTGCTGGGGGCCCTGCCGACGGAGTTGATGGCGCCCGCCACCGAAGCGGTGCGCGACCTGCTCGGACCCTGTGAGGCCCAGCAGCTGCACCGCATCCTCGAGCAGCTGGCTGTGCTGGTGGGCCAACGCCCCTATCTGGAGGGTGACACCCTCACCCTGGCGGATCTGGCTGTGGCCGCCCAGCTCTCCCTGCTGAAGTTCCCGGCCTCCGCCGGAGCCCCCCTGGCGGGGCGGGGTGTGGAGGGCATCGCCGACCATCCCCTGCTGGCGCCCCTGTTCGAGTGGCGCGACAGGATCAGCGCCGAGGCGGGCCGGGCCTGATCCCATGTCCGATCCGCTGCTGCGCGAGCTCGATCACTACGTGGTGCTGGAGCCCGGCCGTGACGAGAGCATCCTCACGTCGGCGGAAACCCTCCAGTGGCTGGCTGCCCATGTGGAAGCCCTGGCCGATCCCCCGGCCGATCTCGCCGATCTGGCCGACCCCCTGGCCCGGGCCGCCCGGCTGATGGACACCGCCTGTGAGCTCGAGCTGGCGCCGGGTCTGGCCGTCCAGTGGTTTGCCGTGCGGATCGAACCCCCCGGCTGAAGCCGGGCATCAGTTGAACGACGGGCGGGAATGGCCTTCGCCGTCCACCAGGCGGGCGGGACTGGGAGGGGTGGTCTGCGGTTCCCGCAGCACGCCGGGGAGGGCGTCCAGCACCTGCAGGGCGACGGCTTCGGGGCGGCCGCCGGTCTGGAGGACGGTGAGGTCGGCCTGGGCATAGAGGGGCCGGCGGCTGGCCAGCAGCTCCCGCAGGCGTGCAGCCGGATCGGGGGCGTCCAGCAGTGGCCGGGGCGTCGGGTCGGCGGCCAGGCGGCGCAGCAGGTCCTCCTCGCCGGCATCGAGCCAGACCACCAACCCCTGGCGCATGTGGCCCCAGTTCTCGGGACGGGTCACCACGCCACCCCCGGTGGCCACCACCAGGGAGTGCCAGCCGGCGATGCCGTCGAGCACGGCCGTCTCCAGGGCCCGGAAGGCGTCCTCACCTTCCTCCGCGAAGATCTGCGGGATCGGCCGCCCGGCGGCCGCTTCCAGGGCCGAATCGGCATCGATGAAGCGGTAGCCCAGGGCTTCGGCCAGGGGCCGGCCCACGGCGCTCTTGCCGGCACCCATCATGCCCACGAGATAGAGGTTGAGGCCCCGCAGCAGCCGGGCCAGATCCCGGTGGGAGGGGGTGCCGGCCGAGGCGGCGGCGGCGTTGGAGCCCATCGTTGACGGTCGGCGGCAATCCTGACCCCGTTTCTAGGATGGACGTCCCCTTGGGCATCGGCGATGACCGCCACCGGGTTGAGCGCACCCAGCGCGGCATCACCTCCCCCTGCGGCGGCCTCCCAGGCCGCCCACGGCCGCGGCAGGCCCTGCGTGATCACCCGCCGGGCCACCTTCAGTGCCAGCCACCTCTACCGGCTGCCCGAACTCGATGACGAGGAGAACGGCCGCCGGTTCGGCCGCTGCAGCCTGCCGCCGGGCCATGGCCATAACTACGAGCTGATCGTCGCCATGGGCGGCCCCCTCGACGGCGACGGCATGGTGCTCAACCTGTCCGAGGTGAAGCACGCCATCCGCCGGGAGGTCAGCGATCCGCTCGATTTCCGTTTCCTCAACGAGGTCTGGCCTGAGTTCGATCTCAGCCGGCCCGAGGGACGGCTGCCCACCACGGAGGCCCTGCTCCTGGCCATCCGCGACCGGCTGGCCCCGCATCTGCCGCTGGTGGCGCTGCGTCTGTTCGAACACCCCAACCTCTGGGCCGATGTGCTCAGCGGACCCTCCACCGATCCCATGGAAGCCTTCCTCACGATCCGCACCCATTTCGCCGCTGCCCATCGCCTGGCCCGACCGGAACTCAGCCAGAGCGAGAACGAAGCGATCTACGGCAAGTGCGCCCGGCCCCATGGCCATGGCCACAACTACCTGCTCGACGTCAGCGTGCGGGGCCGGATCGATCCGCGCACCGGCATGGTCTGCGACCTGGCTGAACTGCAGGGGCTGGTGAACGACCTGGTGGTGGAGCCCTTCGACCACACCTTCCTCAACAAGGACGTGGCCCATTTCGCCAGTTGTGTGCCGACGGCCGAGAACATCGCCCTCCACATCGCCGATCTGCTCAGCGCGCCGATCGCCGCCACCGGGGCGCGGCTGCACAAGGTGCGGCTGCAGGAGAGCCCCAACAACGCGGCCGAAGTCTTCGCGGAAACCCCGCAGCTGGACATGGTCCCCGCCGCCCTCGAAGCCCTCTCGGCCGTTTGACGGCGCCGGCCGGGTCAGCCCCGCGCCCGGAACTGCGGCTGGTGCTGGCGGTCAGCCTTGATGGCCGCCTGGCTCCGCCCGAGGGGGGTGCCGCCCAGCTCGGTGGCCCGGGCGACCGGCAGGTGCTGGAGGAGGCCCTCGCCTGGGCCGATGGCTGCCTGCTGGGGGCCGAGACCCTGCGCCGCCACCGCAGCACCTGCCTGATCCATCGCCCCGCGCTGCTGGAGCGACGCCGGCAGGAGAGCCGTTCGCCCCAGCCCGCGGCGATCGTGGTCAGCCGCAGCGGTCGCTTCCCCCCGGAGCTGCCCTTCTTCCGCCAGCCCGTGGAACGCTGGCTGCTGCAGCAGGGAGGGCCCGATGGGGCCACCCTCCCGCCGGCAGGCTTCCACCGCCGGCTGCCCCTGGGGAGCTGGAGCCAGTCCCTGGCCGATCTGGCGGTCCTCGGCCTGCGGCGGCTGGCGGTGCTGGGAGGGGCCGCGCTGGCCGCCTCCCTGCTGGCGGAGGACCTGCTCGACGAACTGCAGCTGACCCTCTGTCCCCAGCTGCTGGGGGGCCGCCACGGCTGGCTGCCGGCCGAAGCCCTGGTGGCCCCCACGGCGCGGGCCGGCTGGCGGCTGGTGGAGCAGCGCGGCCTTGAGGGGCAGGAGCTGCTGCTGCGCTGGCGGCACCCCCGGGCTCAGGGGGGCGTCTCCTGATGTCCCATGCTGCCGAAGCGCTTGCCCAGTTCCCGCAGCGGCACGTCGCGGAGGCTGTCGGTGGGCAGGCCGAACATGCGGGCCAGGCAGCGCTTCACCACCTCTTCGCTGTCGTCGCCGAAGCGGCCGCTCACCATCTCCGTGAGCACCCCCAGGCTGCGTCCGCTGTTGTCGGTTTCCTCGATCAGGCACTTGCTGGTGGGGACGGCGAGCTTGCGGCAGGGATCCAGCAGGGTCTTCTCCAGATCGGCCCGGCCACCGGAGGCCGTTTCCACACACACCCGCGTCAGCTGGTTCTCCAGCTGGGGGCGCAGCAGCAGCAGCACCGGCCGCAGCAGCCCCGCCCGGGCCGGCGGCGGCGCCAGGATCGCCGTGGCCGCCGTCAGCAGCAGCAGGATCCGCAGGGGCTTGGCCATGGCGGGCACGGAGGCTCGGTCGCGGAGAGCAACCGTTAGTTTTGCGCCTGTCCCGTCCCCCCTGCGTCGCCCCGGCCATGGCCGAGCTCCAAGCCCGCTGGCACCAGGCCACGGAAGCGGTGCCGGAGGACCAGTGGCAGGCCCTTCTGGCCCAAGGGGCGGGTGGTGGCGCCTCCCCGGGCGACCTGCCCTTCTACAGCTGGCGCTGGCTGCACCATCTGGAAGCCAGCGGCAGCATCGTGCCGAGCCAGGGCTGGCAGCCCTGCCATCTGGGACTGTGGCGCCAGGACCGGCTGGTGGCCCTGGCGCCCCTCTATCTGAAGGGTCACAGCTACGGGGAGTTCGTCTTCGATCAGTCCTTCGCCCAGCTCGCCGGCCAGCTCGGCCTGCGCTACTACCCCAAGCTGGTGGGCATGAGTCCGGTGAGCCCGGTGGAGGGCTACCGGTTTCATGTGGCGGAAGGAGAAGACCCGGCCCAGCTCACCAGCCTGATGCTGGAGCTGATCGACGATTTCTGTCGCCGGCAGCGGATCCTCAGCTGCAATTTCCTCTACGTGGATCCCGCCTTTCAGCAGCTGGCCGAGCAGGCCGGCTGTGCCCTCTGGATCAATCAGCAGAGTGAATGGCGCAACCCGGGCCATGCCGATTTCGAGGACTATCTGGCCAGCTTCAATGCCAATCAGCGCCGCAACATCCGGCGGGAGCGGCGCTCCGTGGCCGAGGCGGGCCTCATGGTGACGCCCCTGGCGGGGGAGGCGATTCCGCCGTCCCTGCTGCTCCGCATGCATGCGTTCTACGAGCAGCACTGCAGCCGCTGGGGCGCCTGGGGCAGCAAATACCTCACCGAGGCCTTCTTCTCGGCGGCCGCCACCGACCTGCGCCAGCACCTGGTGCTGTTCAGCGCCCACCGGGGGGACCCGCTGGAGCCCCTGGCCATGTCCCTCTGCGTCCACAGTGCCACGGCCCTCTGGGGGCGCTACTGGGGCAGCGACATCGACCTCGACAACCTCCATTTCGAGGTCTGCTACTACGCCCCTATCGCCTGGGCCATCGAACGGGGACTCACCAGCTTCGATCCCGGTGCCGGAGGCAGCCACAAGCGGAGGCGGGGTTTCGTGGCCCAGCCCCGGGCCAGCCTGCACCGCTGGTACGACCGCCGCTTCGACACGTTCCTGCGGGAGTGGCTGCCGGGTGCCAACCGGCAGATGCGCCTGGGGATCGAGGCGATGAACGCCGAACTTCCGTTCACCGCTGCTTACGATCCTCCCCATGTGCCAACCCCCGACGTCACGCCGGAGCCTGGATGAGGACCTCTCCCAGCGCTTCATCGCCCTCGATCCCGAGGGTTATTTCCTGATCCGCCTGGATCCGGCTGCTGGTGAACTGGTCGCCGAGCATTACGCCAATGCCATCGACGAGCGCGGCCTGGCCACCGATCCCGAGACCGGCGAGGTGCTGAGTTGCCGCGGTGGCGATTCACGGGCCCCGCAGGCCATCTACCGGGGCCGTTCCGCCAAGGAGCTGGGCATCGCCCTCACTGAAGGCAACGGTCCCCACCCCCTGAGCCGCCTGGACCACGCCCTGTACCTGGGCCGGGAACTGCAGAAGGCGGAGCAGTGCCTGGAACAGGGCCTGCCGTACATCCAGGACTGAGGCCCGGCCGTGAATCAGGCCGGTTGCAGTTCGCGGGTGGCCTGCTTGGAGCCTTCGGGGGGCTCGGGGGGCAGGCTGGCCAGCTGCTCCTCGATCTCCCTGGTCACCACACCGCGGTATTCCTGGAAGTGCTCGTTGTGGGCCAGGGTCACCAGGAACTGCTCCAGGTTGTCGGGGTTCTTGCGGGCGATGGTGAACAGCGAGCGCCAGAACCGTCCCCGGGTGTCGCGCTTCAGACCCTGGCGCCAGATCACGATCAGCAGGGCGCGGATGTCGGTCCAGGTGGGCAGGGTCTGCTTGCCGAAGGCCGCCACCGGCACGAAGCTCTGCCAGCGGGGTTTGCCCATCTTCAGGTAGTAGTGGGTGACCCGGTCGATGTAGGCGTTGGGCTCGTAGAGCCGGCAGAAGGCATCGACGTATTCGTTGGCGATCTGGCGGATCGGCCGGGTGGGCACGAAGTTCAGCAGGTTGGTCTGGTTGACGCCCTTGGCGTCGGCCTTCTCCTGCACCAGCCGGCCTTCCTTCTCGAGGCGGTGCCACAGACCGGTGTTCGGCAGGGCCTGCAACATGCCCATCATGGCGGCGGGAATCCCGGTGCGGCTCACGAATTCCACGATCCGGTCGCCGGCGCCGGCCTTCTCGCCATCGAAACCGATGATGAAGCCCGCCATCACCCGGATGCCGTAGGAGGTGATCCGGTCCACCGACTCCTCAAGGGAGCTGCGGGTGTTCTGGAACTTGCGGGTGGTTTCGAGGCTGGCCTCGTCCGGGGTCTCGATGCCGAGGAAGACGCTGTCGAATCGAGCCTCCGCCATCATCTGCATCATTTCGTCGTCGGAGGCCAGGTCGACCGACGCCTCGGTGGCGAAGCTGAAGGGGTAGCCATGGGCGATCTGCCACTGCTTGATCTCCGGCAGCAGCAGCTTGGCGTTGCGTTTGTTGCCGATGAAGTTGTCGTCGACCAGGAAGATCGATCGGCGCCATCCGAGGTCGTAGAGGTACTGCAGCTCGGCCACCAGCTGCTCCGGTGCCTTGGTGCGGGGCTTGCGGCCGTAGAGAACGATGATGTCGCAGAACTCGCACTGGAACGGGCAGCCGCGGGAGAACTGCACCGACATCGAGTCGTAGGCGTCCAGCTGCAGCAGATCGAAGCGGGGAATCGGGGTGCCCGTCACATCGGGCTTTTCGCCGTTGGCACTGAAACGCCCGCCCCGCTCGCCCCGCTCGATCGCCTCGATGAACATCGGCAGGGTGATCTCGCCCTCGTCGAGCACCTTGAAATCAGCCAGCTGCAGTTCGGGGGCATCCGGGGTGGAACTGGCGAAGGGCCCACCCACCGCCACCGGCAGGCCGCGCTCCTTGGCCTTGGCGATCTGCACGGCCATGTCGGCCTTCTGCACGATCATTCCTGAGATGACCACCAGTTCGGCCCAGTTCCACTCCGCCTCGGTCACCTCGCGCACATTGCGATCGACCAGCTTCATCTCCCAGGTCTGGGGCAGCAGGGCCGCGACGGTGACCATGCCGAGGGGCGGCAGCAGCACCTTGCGGTTCACCAGCTCGAGAATTTTTTCGTAACTCCAGAACGTCTTGGGAAATTCGGGATAGATGAAGAGGGTGCGCATGCCGTGAGGTGCGTGACGAGAGGACCTTTGGCGCTTCTGGAGCAGGGGGGAGTCCGGCAGGCCCCCGAGATCTGGCAACACTAGAGGGTTTCCGGAATCCCCGAAGGTTTCCGATCACCGGCGCCGCCAGTCCTGTGGCCGGTGCCTGACGGATCCTCTGCTGTAATGGCTGGGTTCTTCAGGGCAGCGAGCATGGGTGTGGTTCTCTATCTGGCACTGGTGGCCGGTGGCCTCACCGCCGCGTTCCTCGCCACCGTTGTCCTCAAAGGGATTCGGCTGATCTGAGCCGCAGATCGCCCCGTCGGCCCAGTTCCAGCACCCCCAGCACCAGCCCCAGGCCGCCCAGCAGGGCGAAGGTGGCGGACAGGCCCCAGGCCATGGTCAGCCCAGCGGCCAGCAGTCCGCTGACGCCACCGCCCCCCAGGAAGGCGATCTGGCCCAGGCCTGCCATCCGCCCCCGCAGGGGCATGGGGGCCCCCACCTGCAGGATCAGGCTCGTGCCCGCCAGCAGACAGGCGGTGCCGGCCCCGATCAGGAAGCTCATCCCCAGGGCCAGCAGTTCACTGCGGGCCGCGGCCATCCCCAGCTGGGCCAGGGCCACCAGCACGGTGCAGCTGCCGAGCAGCAGCACCGGCCGTTGACTCAGGGCGACGCTGTTGCGCTGCAGCACGAGTCCGCCGCAGATGCTGCCCGCCGCCAGCACGCTGGTGAAGGTGCCGAGGGCCTGGGGCGAG
This sequence comes from Candidatus Sulfopaludibacter sp. SbA3, assembly GCA_943367425.1. Lineage (GTDB taxonomy): Bacteria > Cyanobacteriota > Cyanobacteriia > PCC-6307 > Cyanobiaceae > Cyanobium. Next base: position 12,665 of record CALRJF020000021.1, on the reverse strand, counting down.
GGCCCGATCACCTCGGCGGCGATCAGGGGGGCGAGACCCGGATGGAAGAAGCCCACCAGGCAGGCCACGGTGGTGAAGCGGAGCACGTGACGGAGCGTGGCGCCACAGCCGCGCCAGGCGGCCCCCAGGGAGGCGGAGGCGCCGCCGGCACTGCGCTGTTCGTTCTCACGATGGGGCCGCAGCAGCCACACCACCGTGGCGATCGGCAGCAGGTAGGAGGCGGCGTCGAGGGCCAGGGTCATGGTGGGGCCCCAGAGGGCCAGCATCCAGCCCCCCAGCGGCGGACCCACCAGCTTGCCGACGTTGAACACCACCGAGAAGCTGGCCAGGTAGGGGGCCACCTGCTGCGGTTCTTCCACCAGCAGGGAGCAGTACTTGCTGCGGGCCGTCAGTTCGAACGAGCTGGACACGCCCACCACCAGGGTGCTCAGCAGCAGCAGGGCCACCTGGGCTCCGCCCGTCAGCAGCGGGATCGCCAGGGCCCCCAGGGCCGCCCCCGTGAACAGTCCCCACTGGGAGCGCACCAGCATGGTCTCGCAGCCCACCCGGTCGGTCAGCACCCCGGCCTTGCCGCTCACCAGCAGACTCGGCAGCGCCAGGGCGGCGAAGTGAAGGGCCAGCAGCAGGGGGCTGACGTGGCCGGACATCAGGATCCAGCCCTTGGCCGTCAGCCCGGCGAAGGAACCGGCGGTGCTGAGGCCCGACGCCAGCAGGAAGATCGTGCGCTGGTGCCGTCGCAGCCAGGGGCCCTGGTGGGCACCGGGGTTCAAGCGGGCTGCCGCAGCTGGGCCTGGGCCTCGTTCACCATCGCTTCGGCACCCACCACCTCGCCGATCAGGTCGTAGGTGTCGGCGGCGGTGATCCGCACCGGCACCATGGTGCCCGGGGCGGCGCAGAGGCCCCCCCGGCCGGGATGCACCGTCACCACCCCATCCACCTCCGGCGCGAAGCGGGCGCTGCGGCCGAGCATCTCGCCGCTGGAGGGGTTTTCCTGCTCGATCAGCACATCCACGATGCGCCCCACCCCGAGGGCATTGCGGGCGGCGGCGATCGGCTGCTGCAGGGCCATCAGCCGGTCGCGCCGGGCAACGGCCAGCTCCGGCGGCACCGGGTCGCTCAGGCTGGCGGCGGCGGTTCCCTCCTCGGGGGAGAAGGTGAACACGCCCACATGGTCGAAACGCTGCTGTTCCACGAACGCCAGCAGATGCTCGAACTGCTCCTCGGTCTCGCCGGGGAAACCCACGATGAAGGTGGTGCGCAGAACGGCATCGGGCAGCTGTCCGCGGATGCGGTCCAGCAGAGCGGCATTCACCCCGGTCTGCCAGGGACGGTTCATGGCCCGCAGCACCTCCGGATGGCTGTGCTGCAGGGGCAGATCCAGGTACGGGAGCACGTTGGGGACCTCCCGGTAGGCGGCGAGCACGTCATCGGTCAGGCCGGTGGGGTAGGCGTAGTGCACGCGGATCCAGGGGATCTCCACCTCGCCCAGGGCCCGCAGCAGATCGGCCAGCCTGGGTCGGCCGTACAGATCGAGGCCGTAGTTGGTGGTGATCTGGCTGATCAGGATCAGCTCCTTCACCCCCTGGTCGGCCAGTTGCCTGGCCTCCGCCACGATCGATTCGATCGGCCGTGACCGCTGGTCGCCCCGCAGCTTCGGGATGATGCAGAAGGCGCAGCGGTAGTCGCAGCCCTCGGCCACCTTGAGATAGGCGACGGCCTCCGAGGTGGTGCGATAGCGCGGCAGGTGCTCGTCGCCCACGAACGTGGGAACCGCACTGACCCGGTTCACCCGCTCACCGGCCTCCACCCGCTCCAGCACCTCCACGATGTGCTGGTAGTCGCCGGTGCCGACGATGGCCCTGGCCTCCGGCAGGGAGTCGAGCAGTTCCTCCTGGAAATGCTGGGCCAGGCAGCCGGCGATGATCAGTTCCTTGCCCTGTTCGGCCAGTTCCACCAGGGTCCGCACCGATTCGGCCCGGGCGTCCTGGATGAAGCTGCAGGTGTTCACCACCACCACCTGGGCCTCGCTCTCATCGGCGCTGACCCCATAGCCCGCCTGGGCAAGCAGGCCGAGCATGTGCTCGGTGTCCACCCGGTTCTTCTCGCAGCCCAGGTGGGTGAACGCCACGGTGGGCCGTGCTGGGTCGGGCTGGGGAGGCATGGGGCGTGTCTGGGCGCGTCAGGGGCGGCTGAGCCGTTGCCACCCTATGCAAACCCCCGCGGCTGCGAGAATCTCGATCAGCCTCTCCCGTTGCCGTGACCTCCACACGCCTGGCCAGTCGCCTTTCCAGCCGACGCCGCACGGAGCCGGGCCGGCGCTGGGCGCGCGTGGTGATGGCCGTGCTGGCCACCATCGGCGCCATCGACACCGGGGCCATCACCCTGAACCGCTGGGGCGTGCTGGGCAAGCTCAGCTGCCCGGGCGGTGCCGAAGGCTGCGACAAGGTGCTCAACAGCCCCTGGGGCACGCTCCTCGGCCAGCCCCTGTCGCTGTTCGGCTTCCTGGCCTACGCGGCGGTGCTGCTGATGGCGGTTCTGCCGCTGGTGATCCAGGGCGAGGCCCGCGCCGATCTCACCGGCCGCAGCTGGTGGGGCCTGTTCCTGCTCAGCGCCGGCATGGCGATCTTCAGCCTGGTGCTGATCAGCGTGATGGTCTTCCAGATCAAGGCCTTCTGCACCTTCTGTCTGATGTCGGCCCTGCTGAGCCTGGCGCTGTTCGTGCTGAGCCTGATCGGCGGGGAATGGGAGGACAAAGGGGCCCTGATCTTCCGTGGCGTGCTCACGGCCCTGGCGGTCGGATTGATCGGTCTGGGCTGGGCCACCTCCCTCAACCGGCCGGAGTCGGCCACGGGCACCGGGATGGCCATTCCGGTCACCTCCGCCAGCACCCCCGCCACCCTGGCCCTGGCCGACCACCTCACCGCCGTCGGGGCCGTCATGTACACGGCCTACTGGTGTCCCCACTGCCACGATCAGAAGGAGCTCTTCGGCAAGCAGGCCGTCGCCAAGCTCAAGATCGTCGAATGCGCCCCCGATGGCCGCAACAGCCAGGCCGAGCTCTGCGCCCGAAAGAAGATCGAGGGCTACCCCACCTGGGAGATCGGTGGGCGCCTCGATTCGGGTCAGAAAACCCTGGCCCGGCTGGCCGAACTGAGCGGCTTCAAGGGAACGTTGCCCAACTGACCCCCATCCCGGCGCCCACCGCACGGGTGATCGGCTCCAGCCCCCGTTGCTGAAGCGTGTGCCGCCGCCAGAAGGGCTGGCTGGTGGGGGCATCGATCCGGTAGTGGCCGCCGCGACTTTCTCGGCGGAAGGCCGCGGCTTCCATCAGCAGTTCCGCCAGCACCAGCCGCTGGCGCAGCTCCTGCAACAGCAGCAGAGCTTCCCGCTGGCGGGGCTGGAGCAGCAGTTCCCGCCCCGGCGGGAGGTCGTGCACGCGCCGCAGCAGGGCCGAGCGCTCGTGGCCGCTGCGCTCGCTGCGGACCTGGCGCAGCGCCCGCTCGAGGTCCGTGCCTTCGCGCTCCACCCCGGCCACCTGCCAGCAGAGCTGGCGCAGGTCGGTGATCGCCTGGCCCAGGGTTTCGCTGCTGGGCAGGTCCAGCCCCGAGCAGGCCATGGGCTCCGCCGGCGGGGCGGCCGGCGGCTCCGGCAGGGGCTGCAGGCGCAGATGGCGCAACCGCCGGGCGAACACCAGACACTCCATCAGTGAATTGCTGGCCAGCCGGTTGGCCCCATGCACCCCCGTGCTGGCCACCTCCCCGACGGCGTAGAGGCCGGGCAGGCTGGTGGCCGCCTCGAGATCGGTGGCCACGCCGCCCATCCAGTAGTGGGCCGCCGGTGCCACCGGGATCGGCTCGAGATCGGGGGAGAGGCCGAGCTCGCGGCAGCGGCGCAGGATCGTGGGGAACTGGCCTTCCAGCTTGCGGGAGCCCACCGGCCGCAGGTCCAGCCAGAGGTGGCTCACGCCCTGCTCGTCCATGCAGCGCGCCAGCGCACGGCTCACCTGATCACGCGGGGCCAGATCGCCTCCCTCCAGAGCGGCCACAGGACTGCGGCCCGCCTGGTCATAGAGCCGGGCCCCTTCGCCCCGGACGGCTTCGCTGATCAGGAAGTGGGGCGCCCCCGGCAGCATCAGGGCGGTGGGATGGAACTGGACGAACTCGAGATCCCGCACCTCAGCCCCGGCTGACCAGGCCATGGCGACGCCGTCGCCGCTCGCCTGGGTGGGGTTGGTGGTGTGGGCGAACAGATGGCCGCCGCCGCCGCTGGCCAGCACGACGGCACCGGCGCGCAGCCAGCGCAGGCGAAGGCCCTCGAGCACCTGCAGGCCGACGCAGCGGCCGCCCTCCACCCAGAGCTGGAGCGCTGGGATGCCCTTGCGCTGGGTGAGCCCTGGGCGGCGTTGCACCTCCCGCTCGAGGGCATCCACCAGGGCGCCGCCGGTGCGGTCCTGGGCGTGCAGCACCCGGCGGTGACTGTGGGCGGCCTCCAGGGTGGTGCTGAGCCCCTGGGGCGTGCGGTCGAAATCCATGCCCAGCTCCACCAGCCGCGCCACGCAGGCCGGGGCTTCCCGCACGAGCAGATCCACCGCTTCGGGATCACAAAGACCGGCCCCCGCCTTCAGGGTGTCGGTGATGTGACTGTCGAAGCTGTCGTCGTTGGCGGTGACGGCGGCGATGCCCCCCTGGGCCCAGCGGCTGGCGGAGGGGGGCGTGCTGGATTTGCTCAGCAGCAGCACCTGCAGGTCGGCCGGCAGCTCCAGGCAGGTCATCAGCCCGGCGGCCCCGCTGCCCACCACGATCACATCCCAGCTGGATTCGAGCGCGGCCAGCACCGCCGGTTCGGCGCTGGCCGCCGTCATCGGGTCCGGATCAGGCAAGCGGCAGGCTCATCCCTGGGACGCGGTGGATCGTGCAGGCGAGCCTATGGGAAGGCCTGCACGAAAAAACCGCCGGGAGTCCGGCGGTCGGCGTGTCGGGAGGACGGGGAGCTCAGCGGTAGACGCCGTCGTTGATGCGGTCGAATCCCTCGTTGAGGGCGATCGCGGGGGGAGTCACGGTGAAGTTGTCCTTGTATTTCTGGAACAGCTCCTTCTGGCGGGCCGTCAGGTCCAGCTTGAGCACGTCGTCGACGCTGTCGTAGGGGCCACCGAGGACGATCTTGCCGGCCAGGGTGGGGTACATGCCGGGGTACTGCTGGAACCGCCGCACCGAGGAGTTGTTGAGGTCCACCTTGCCGCCGGTTTCGGCGATCTTGTCGTCGATTTCGTTGCGCAGCTCGGCTGCGAAGGCTGCATCGGGAAGCAGCAGGGTCACGAGCAGACCAGCCAGAACCACACCACTCATCAACCAGGCAAGCAGCCGCTTCATCACGACACTCCTCAGGGAATAGGACAAGGGAACCCTGGCAAGGACAGGGAGAGGGGATGGTCCAGGGAACCAACCAAGCCAACGTTACAGAACACCCCCCTGGCAAACTCCGCCGGGCGGAACGCATTTGCAGTTCTTCAGATCAGACCGCTCAGCTGGGGTGCCAGCAGGGCCGCGGCCAGGAACAGGCCATCGACCACCAGAGTGGTCGCCAGGGTGGCGGCACTGACCCGCCACGGACCTCCCCGCTGCCACAGGATCCGGCAGAGCTGGAGCAGCAGGGCCGCACTGAGGCCGATCAGCACCAGGGGCAGGGGCTGCAACACCCGCAGGGCGGCGGACTGCAGCAGCAGGGGGGCTTCCGTCAGGGGCGCCTGCAGCACCTGGGGCCAGAGGCCCATCACCCCCGAGGCCGCCATGACAGCGTCGGTGGCGGCTGTGCCCAGCAGTGAGGCCAGGTAGAAGGCGCCGGCGAGTCGCCAGCGGCCACCCAGGCCGGCCACCGCCAGGGGGAGGGCGAAGGCCTCCAGGGGCAGATGCAGGACCGGATGCAACCGGAACCAGCCCCAGAACAGGCAGCCCCCCAGCCAGCTGCCGCTGAATCCCACCAGCAGCACGCCCAGTGGCTTCCAGAACGGCGCGTCCTGACGCTCGAGCAGCAGGGCCAGCGCCATCAGGGGGACCGTGAACAGCGCCGCCGCCATGGGGGCGGAACGGACCCAGGGCGCCTGGAGGAAGACCGGCACCGCCACGAGCAGGGCGGCGGCCAGGGGCAGCACGGCCGCATCCCCCCTGACGACCAGGGGCTGGGGGGACGCCGGGAGGGCCGGCAGGGAAAGGGTGGGAGGAACCCCGAGCACCTGGTTATGAAGAAAGTTGTGCAACCTTAAGGGGGCGGGTGGGTGCTTCCGTGGCTGCTCCGGCCATAGGGTCGGCCTCTGCGCCGGCCCCGTCCATGCCTCTGCTCGCCACGAGCGCCACCCTCTCCACCCCTGAAGCGTGCTGGCACGCCTTCGTGCTCGGGGTCGTCCAGGGGCTGACCGAGTTCCTGCCGATCAGCAGCACGGCGCACCTCAAGGTGGTTCCGGTGCTGCTGGGCTGGGGGGATCCCGGTGTCGCCTTCACGGCCGTGATCCAGCTGGGCAGCATCGCTGCCGTGCTCGGCTATTTCCGTCGCGATCTGATCGAGGTGGGGGCAGGGGTGGCCCGGGCCTTCCGCTATGGACAGTGGGGGGATCCGCCGGCGCGACTCGGCGTCGCCATCGCCCTGGGGACGGTGCCGATCGTGCTGGCCGGCCTGGCCATCAAGGTCCTGTTTCCCGGCTACGAGAACTCCCCCCTGCGCAGCCTGGAGGGGATCGCCATTGTCTCCATCGTCATGGCCCTGCTGCTGGCCCTGGCCGAGCTGGTGGGTACGCGCCGCCGCCACATCGAAGCCGTCACCGCCCGGGACGGGTTGCTGGTGGGGCTGGCTCAGGCCTTGGCCCTGATTCCCGGGGTCTCCCGTTCCGGCAGCACCCTCACGGCCGCCCTGTTCGATGGCTGGGATCGGGCCGCCGCCGCCCGATTCTCGTTTCTGCTGGGCATCCCCGCCATCACCCTTGCCGGACTGGTCGAGCTCAAGGCGGCGTTCGCCTCCCCCGCCAACGGTGGTGTGCTGCCGATGCTGGTGGGCATCCTGGCGGCGGGGGTGGTCTCCTGGCTGGCGATCGCCTGGCTGCTGCGCTTTCTCAAGCAGAACAGCACCTGGATCTTCGTGGCCTACCGGCTGCTTTTCGGTCTGGTGATCCTGCTGGGCTTCCGTGGCCTCGCGGCCTGACCCCCCCAGCCGCTCCAGCCGCCAGACTGACGTTCCCTCCGTCCTCCCAAGCCCTCGTCCCCGTGTGGAAGGAACCCTCCGCAGGCCTGGCCGGTGCCGCCTCCCAGCCTCAGCCAGCCGTGGTGGCCACGGTGGAGCCCGGTTCGATCGGTGAGGAACTCGGCTTCCAGCCCGGTGACCGGCTGCGCAGCATCAACGGCGTGAGGCCGCGGGATCTGATCGACGTCCAGGTCCTCCAGGGGGAGGAGGAGCTGGTGCTGGAGGTGGAGGATCCCGATGGCACGCTCCACGTGGTCGAGCTGGAGAAGGACCTCGATGAGGGACTGGGGCTTGGTTTCAGCGAAGCCCTCTTCGATGGCCTGCGGCAGTGCAACAACCATTGCCCCTTCTGCTTCATCGATCAGCAGCCGCCCGGTCGCCGCAGCAGCCTTTATCTCAAGGACGACGACTACCGGCTCAGTTTTCTCTACGGCTCCTACCTCACCCTCACCAACCTGACCCCGGCCGACTGGCGGCGCATCGAGGAGCAGCGCCTGTCTCCCCTGTTCGTGTCGGTGCATGCCACCGATCCGCAGCTGCGCAGCCGCCTGCTGGTCAACCCCCGGGCGGCCCTGCTGCTGGAGCAGCTGGCCTGGTTCTCCGAACGGCGCCTGCAGATCCATGCCCAGGTGGTGGTCTGTCCGGGTCTCAATGACGGCGATGCCCTCGAGCGCACGCTCACCGATCTGGCCGGGTTCGCGCAGGAGCCCTGGCCGGCGGTGCTGTCCGTGGCCGTGGTCCCGGTCGGCCTGACCCGTTTCCGCCCGGTGGACGACGCCCTGCGGCCGGTGGAGCGGGCCGACGCCGTCGCCGTGATCGAGCGGGTGGAGCCCCTCCAGCGGCAGTTCCAGGCCAGCCTCGGCAGCCGCTTCGCCTGGCTGTCCGACGAGTGGTACCTGATCGCCGGCCGGCCCCTGCCGCAGCGGGTCAGCTACGAAGACCTGCCCCAGCGGGAGAACGGGGTGGGCAGCATCCGTGCCTTTCTCGAGGAGCTGGAGCTGGCCACCAGCACGCTGCCGCCGGCGATCGCCCAGCCCCGCCGCTGCAGCTGGGTGGTCGGTCGCCTTGTGGCCGAGGCGCTCGAGCCGGTGGTGGAGCGCCTCAACCGGGTGGCCGGTCTGGAGCTGCTGCTCCATGGTCTGCCCAGTCCCTACTGGGGGCAGGACCAGGTGGTCACCGGGCTGCTCACCGGTTCCGATCTGCTGACCGGCCTGGCCGGCAGGGATCTGGGCGACGAACTGCTGCTGCCCGGGGTGATGCTCCGGGAGGGGGAGGAGGTGTTCCTCGACGACACCACCCTCGCCGGGCTGCGCCAGCAGATCCCCGTTCCGGTGCGCGTGTTGGGAGGTGCGGACGATCTGGTGGCCGCCTGTCTCTGCAGTCCCCGGGGAGGTGCTTAAGCTCTGGCGGAAGCGAATGGACTTGATGTGAGCCGCCACCGACTCCTGCTAGCGGCACTGGTGGTGATGCCGGCCGTCTGTTTTGACGCTCCCAGGATCCTGGCCGCAACCCCTGAGGCCGCCCCGGAGGCCGTCTCTGCCCCCGTGGCCGCCGAGGCACCGCCCCTGCCACCACCGATCCCCCTGGCTCCGCAGGTCAAGGGGAACCGCCCCAAGTCCGACCCCTCCGTCCTGGCTCCCGCCGCCAAGGAACTGATCCCGGCGCTCAAGGATCTGGCGGCCCCCCCGTCTCTGGCCTTGCCGGTGAAGCCCTCCCAGGTGCGCATCCGCCAGCTGCGCCCCCTTGGTCTGGCGGATGTTGAGAACCTCGTCGAGGTCAACAACCCCCAGCTCAAGGCCATCGCCAGCCAGGTGGAGCAGGCCCAGTCGGCGCTGCGGGCCCAGATCGCCCTCTGGTACCCCACGATCTCGCTGAACGCCAACAGCCTGCCCAACTACACCGGCGGCCAGCAGTTCAGCAGTGCCTTCACTGGCACCGGCCAGCAGCCGGGCAACACGATCACCAGCATCTGGCGCATGCAGGCGGATCTGCAGGCCAGCTGGGCCCTGATCAACCCCACCCGCACCCCCCAGATCGCGGCCGCCCGTGACGCGTTCGAAAAGGCCAAGAACCAGTACCTGATCGGCCTGCGGGATCTGCGGCTTCAGGCGGCGGAAGCGTATTTCGATCTGCAGGTCTCCGATGAAACGGTCCGCATCGGTCAGGAGTCGGTGCGCTCCTCCCTGGTGAGCCTGCGGGATGCCAAGGCCCGTTTCCAGGCGGGCGTGGCCACCAAGCTCGAAGTGCTGGAGGCCGAAACCCAGCTCGCCCGCGACCAGCAGGTCCTCACCCAGGGCCTGGCCGACCAGGCCACCGCCCGCCGCAGCCTGGCCGCCCTGCTGGATCTGCCCCAGGACGTCACCCCCACCTCCAAGGAGCCTTCCCGGGTGGTGGGCACCTGGCTTCCGTCCCTGCAGGAAAGCATCGTCGCGGCCTACGCCTTCCGTGAGGAGCTCGACCAGATCCTGCTCGACATCTCCATCGCCAACAGCAATGCCAATGCCGAACTGGGGCAGGTTCAGCCGTTCCTGAACATCGCCTACAACCTGGGGGCGGGTCGCACCAGTGGCATTCAGTTCGCCAACCGCGCCACACCAGGCCTCAACTTCGGTGAAGTGGGCTGGTCAGTCGACAACACCGTGGGGCTGAACTTCAGCTGGAACATCTTCGATGGCGGCCGCGCCAAGGCGCTGTACCGGCGCCAGAAGCAGGTGGCCCAGGAAAACACCTACAAGTTCGCCGAGCAGCGCGACTCCATCCGCCTGTCCGTCGAAACCAACTTCATCGATCTCGAGAAGAACAACCGCAACATCACCACCACCTCCCGTGAGGTGATCTCCACCCGGGAATCCCTGCGCCTGGCCAGGCTCCGCTTCCAGGCGGGCGTCACCACCCAGCGGGAGGTGGTGGACACCCAGCGGGATCTCACCCAGGCCGAAGTGCGCTGGTCCACAGCCATTTCCGATTACAACAAGGCCCTGGCCCGGCTGCGCCGTTTCACCGGCCTCGATCAGATCGGCCTGTGCCAGCGTCCCTCCCTGCCGCCCACCAAGCCCAGGGCCGAGGGCACCGATGAGATCCCTGTGGAACCCCAGCCCCTGATCCCGGCCTGTCGGGCCGGCAATCCGGGCAACACCGCCGCCCCCCTGCCCCAGGGCTCGTAAGCCTCGTTGACGCCCCCTCCCCGCCCTGGTCTGACCCTTCCCGCCACCCTGCGGCTTGGCCTCTTCCAGGGTTGCCTGGGCTGTCTGGCGGTGATCTTCTCGGGCCTGCTCAACCGGGTGATGCTCAGTGAACTGGCCTTCCCTGGTCTGCTGGTGGGGGGTGCCCTGGCCTTCGAGCAGTTCGTGTCCCCCTCCCGGGTGCTGTTCGGACAGATTTCCGACGCCCATCCCCTGGGGGCCCGTCACCGTGTTCCCTACGTCCTGATCGGCACGGCCCTGTTCTGCCTTCTGGCCGTGGCCTCGGTTCCCCTCACCTTTCTGGTGGGGCGCTTGCTGGAGGAGGGCCGCCAACCCGGCCTCGCCCTGGGCATCGCCGCCATCTGCGGGCTGTTCGCCCTCTATGGCCTGGCCGTTTCCCTGGCCACCACCCCCTATCTGGCCCTGGTGATCGATCGCACCACCGAGCAGGAGCGGCCCAGGGCCGTGGGGATCATCTGGTGCATGCTCACCGTGGGCATCGTGGTCGGTGCGGTGGCCATCAGCCTCAGCCTCCGCTCCCTTGATGGCGTGGACGATCCGGCCGTTCTTCAGAGCACCCTGCAGCGCTTCATGGCCACCGTGGCGGCGGTGGTGATGCTGCTCACCGTGGTGGCCACCTGGGGAATGGAGACCCCCGCTCGCCATGGGCCCTCCGACCAGCCGTCCCGCCGTGAGGATGCCATCGGCCTGCGCCAGTCCTGGGCTCTGATCACCTCCAGCCGCCAGGTGCTGATCTTCTTCTCCTTCCTGATCCTGTTCACCCTCGGCCTGTTCCTGCAGGACCCGGTCCTGGAGAGCTATGGCGCCCAGGTCTTCGCCATGCCGATCGCTTCCACGGCCCAGCTCAACGCCTTCTGGGGGATCGGCACCCTGGTCGGTCTGCTGGTGGGTGGCCTCTGGGTGGTGCCCCGGCTGGGCAAGCTGGCCAGCGCCCGCCTTGGCTGCCAGCTGATCGCCCTGTCCCTGCTGCTGTTGATCGTCGCGGGGTTCACGGCCCGGGTCCCTTTTCTGCAGGCCGTGATGGTCCTGTTCGGTCTCGCCGCCGGTGTGGCCACCAACAGCGCCCTCTGCCTGATGCTCGATCTCACCCTTCCCCAGGCCGCCGGCACCTTCGTGGGGGTCTGGGGGATGGCGCAGGCCCTGTCGCGGGCCCTCGGCAAGGTGCTCGGCGGCGGCCTCTTCGACATCGGCCGGGCCCTGCCCCTGGGGCCCGGCCCCTACGGCCCCTTTGCCTTGGTCCTGGGGGTCGAATTCCTGATCGCCCTGGCCGCCCTGGTGATGCTGGGGCACGTCAACGTCCGCCAGTTCCGGGACGACACCGGCCGCAGCCTGAGCCGGGTCATGGCCATGGAGCTGGGATGACGGAGGCCTTTCCTGGGCTCGATCCCGGCCTGGAGGCGCTGATCGATCGCGTCGCCGATCGTCAGCGCAACGACTTCGGCCACAGCATTCCGGAGCACAAGGCCGACGGCTCCCTGGTCACCACCTGTGATCGCTGGAGCGATGCCACCCTGGTGGCCGGGCTCGCTGACCGCTTCCCCGGCGAGGGGGTCCTCAGTGAGGAGGGCCGGCTGTTGGTGCCGGACACGCCGGCCTACTGGGTGGTGGATCCCCTCGATGGGACCACCAACTTCGCCGCTGGGATCCCCTACTGGGCCATCTCTATGGCCCGCTTCGAGCATGGGGTGCCGGTGCTGGCCGTCCTGGACGTGCCGCCGCTCCACCAGCGGATCGTGGCCATCCATGGGAAGGGGGCCTGGCGCAACGGCAAGCCCATCAGCCCCCCCTCCCTGCAACGCCACAACGCCGGCTGCGCTTCCCTCTGCAGCCGTTCCATCGGCGTGCTCCAGAAGCTGCCGAACCGGCGCTTCCCGGGCAAGATCCGCCTGCTTGGGGTGGCCAGTCTCAACCTGGTGTCGGTGGCCCTCGGCCAGACCATGGCCGCTCTGGAGGCGACGCCGAAGATCTGGGACCTGGCGGCCGCCTGGCTGGTGCTGGAGGAGGTGGGATGCGCGGTGCGCTGGCTGGGGGAGAGCCCGCGGGACCTGCAGGTGGGCAGCGACCTGGGCGGCAGGGATTATCCGGTGCTCGTGGCAGAGGGAGCAGGAACGCTGGAGCGTTTTCTGCCGTGGGGAGAAGCGCTGATGGAGGGCTGAGGGTCTAGGGGGTAGGGGTAGGGTTGTGGTATTGTTTTGGACTGCGCGTCGGGGAGCGAGAGCTCGAAGACCGCAGGCT
>CALRJF020000020.1:0-47900 GCA_943367425.1 Candidatus Sulfopaludibacter sp. SbA3 | reverse complement strand
AGTTGTGGTGGCAGTACGGGCTGGCGGTGGCGGGGAGTGTGGTGCTGGGGGTGGCGGCGTACGGGCTGGTGGAGCAGCCGGTGCGGCGGCATCCGCTGAAGTGGTGGTGGGAGGTGGCGCTGACGGTGCTGGCCCTGGGGGGCCTCTGGGCCGGCATCGACGCCCTGCACCACAACTTCCGTGGCCGCCTGTTCCTTGGCCACGACGCCGATCCGGTCCCGATCAGCGAACGGGTCCATGCCCTCAATCCCCTGATCCCCGGCACGGGCATCACCAGCGACTGCACCGTGCCCAGCGGCAGGCCCTACAACGCCACCACCCGTCCTGATTTCGATCGCTGCAACAAGCCCGGCCAGCCCGGGGCCCGCGAGATCTTCCTGCTGGGGGATTCCCATGCCCAGCATCTGCTGCCGATGCTGGATCTGGTCACGGCCCGCACGGGCCAGCGCCTCACCTTCGCGGCCATGGGCGCCTGCCTGATCGATCCAGCCCTCACGGTCACCTGGCAGCAGGGGCGCTATGAATCCTGCCGTCAGTTCTCCGCCGGCGAGATGGATCGCTCCCTTCAGCGCCTCCAGCCCGGCGACATCGTCCTGATCTCCGGTTTCCTGCACAACTACCTGGCCAGCAACGACGTGGAGGGCCGGGGTTACGTCGGTCCCACCTACCTGGGCCAGAAGCGCCTGCGCATCTCCGAGGTGCGCCAGGCCCATGTGGCCAGCATGCGCGCCTACGCCCAGCGGCTGGCGGCCCGGGGCATTCAGCTGGTGCTGGTGGTGGACAACCCCTCCCTGTCCCGGGAACCGGTGGCCTGCCAGGATCCGGCCGGCAGCAGCTGCGCCGCCGACGCCGCGACCACGGCCCGCATGCGCGCCACGCTTCAGGGGTTGCTGGGGCAGGTGGCGGCCGGCCTGCCCAACGTGCACGTGTTCGATCCCACCCCTTACCTGCTGGATGGCACCGGCCGGGTGGTGTACAGAAGGCCTGACGGCACTCCCCTCTACGCCGACTCCCACCACCTGAGCGTGTCGGGCAGTCGCTCCCTGGCCGGGCCCTTCGAGGCCTTCCTGCGCCAGCAGGGCCTCGCCGGCCCCCGGCCCACCCCATCCCCCACCCCGCCATGAGCCTCCAACCCCCCGCCGGGACTTCCCCCCACTGGCAGTTCACGGATCCGGCCACGGGTGACGGGCTGACCCTGGTGCCCGAGCGCGGCGGGCTGGTCACCGGCTGGCGCTGCGGCGGTCGCGAGATTCTCTATTTCGATGCCGCCCGCTTCGCCGATCCCTCCCGCTCGGTGCGCGGCGGCATTCCGGTGCTGTTCCCGATCTGCGGCAACCTGCCCGGCGACGAACTCGTGCTGCCCCAGGGCCGCTTCCCCCTCTCCCAGCACGGCTTCGCCCGGGATCTCCCCTGGTCGATCGCCCCTCTGGACGACGGGTCGGGGGTGCGGCTGCGGCTGGAGGATGGACCCCTCACCCGCAGCCACTTCCCCTTCGCCTTCGTGCTGGAGCTGGAGCTGCGGCTGGAGCCCGCGGCCCTGGCGATCACCGCCCGCATCACCCATCCGGCCACCGAAGGCCGCCCGCCGCTTCCCTTCAGCCTGGGACTGCACCCCTACATCGCCGTGGCCGACCCGGCCCGGGTGCGGATCGAGGGCCTGGCGGACACCTGCTTCAACCACCTCACCATGGCGCCGGCCGCCACCGCGGAGCTGCTGCCCCGCCTGGGCGACGGGGTCGATTTCCTCTGCCAGGGTCAGGGGCCGGTGCGGCTGGTGGATCCGGTGGGGGGTGTGGCCGTGACCCTGCACACCATGGCGCCGATGGATCTGGTGGTGGTCTGGAGCGACCCCCCCCGGCCGATGGTCTGCCTCGAGCCCTGGACGGGCCCGCGGGGATCCCTGAGCAGCGGCGAGCGGCGGCTGGAGGTGGCGGCCGGGGAACAGCAGGTGCTGTCGTGCCGCTACAGCGTCGAGAGCCTCTGAGTCACCCCCGGCAGCCGGCCCGGGGCCAGCTGCAGGCTGGGATCGAAGCTGCGCTTGATGGCTTCGAGCAGGGGCCGGGCCGGGGCATCCAGCCAGGCGGGCAGGGCGGAGGCCGCCGGCTGGCGCAGCACCGTGAGATGGCCCCCCAGACGCCGGCAGAGGTGGCGCAGCTCGCTCACCTGACCTGCCTGGGGGCCGGGGGCGCCGGCCCAGGCCAGCCCCAGGCCGCTGCCGGCGGCCATGTCGCCATGGAATCCCTCCAGTTCGGGAGCCTCCATCAGCTCCCACACCCGGTCGGGGCCCACGCCCAGCCGCAGCAGCCAGCAGGGCGGTTCGGCGGCGGCCCCGCGGCCCCCGCGCGCCCGGGCCAGCCAGGCCGCGGTGGTGTCGGCGTCGAGAACCGTGGCCTTCAGGCCGCTGCGCTCCCGCAGGCAGGCCACCTGCTCGTCGAGGGTGGAGGCGTCGACGCTGGCCAGGCCGATCAGGAGCAGGGGCTCGCCGGCGAGGCCGGTGCTGGCCGCCAGGCTGGCGTTCCAGCCATCGATCCGTTCCGGGCTGAGGCTGGAGCCGAGCAGCCAGCGGCTCAGCTGGGCCAGCTCCCGGCTGTCCCCCTGGAAGCAGACGCTGCGCCGCAGGGGGGGCTGGGGCAGGGTGCGCAGGGTCAGCTCGGTGATCAGCCCCAGGGACCCCCAGCTGCCGCACAGCAGCCGCATCAGGTCGTAACCGGCCACGTTCTTCACCACCTTGCCGCCGGCCCGGGCGGCCACCCCGTCGGCCCGCATCAGCTGGATGCCGATCAGCTGGTCGCGCACCCCCAGGTAGCGCTGGCGGTACCCCCCCGCCAGGCCCCGGGCCACCAGGCCGCCGATGCTGCCGGAGGCGCTGCCATCGGCGTCGCCCCAGGGGGCATCCACGGACAACCACTGCCCCTGGTGTCCGAGCGCTTCCTGCACCTCCACCAGTGGCGTGCCAGCCGCCACGGTGATGGTGAAGTCGCCGGGGTTGAACTCCCGCACCCCCCGCAGACGGGAGACGCTGAGCACCTCGCAGGGCTCCCGCACGGCCGCGCCCCAGTCGAGCCGGCTGCCCAGGCCGGCGGGCAGCCACGGCGTGCCCTGCCGGTGCAGCTCCTGCACCAGCTCCTGCAGCTCGCTGGGCTCAGGACGCATCACGGCACGATGGTGCCATGGCGCAGGCAGCCCAGGCGATCAAGATCGTCGTGATCGACGACGATCCCACCGGTTCCCAGACCGTGCATGGCTGCCCCCTGCTGCTGCGCTGGGAGGCCGACGTCCTGGAGGCGGGCCTGGCCCATCCGTCGCCGCTGCTGTTTCTGCTGGCCAACACCCGGGCCCTGGGGCCGGCCGAGGCGGCCGACCGGGTGCGGGAGATCTGCCGGGCCCTGAGGCCCGCCCTGGAGCGGGGGATGGCGGCCGGCACCATCGGCAGCTGGCTGGTGGTGAGCCGGGGCGATTCCACCCTGCGGGGCCACTTCCCCCTGGAAGTGGACGTGATCAGCGAGGAACTCGGTCCCTTCGACGCCACCCTGCTGGTGCCGGCGTTCCTCGAGGGGGGCCGCACCACCGTCGATGGGGTGCACCTCCTGCAGGGCCGGCCGGTGCATGAGAGCCCCTTTGCCCGGGATGGCCTGTTCGGCTACACCAGCAGCTTCCTGCCCGACTGGGTGGCCGAGAAGAGCGGTGGCCGCATTCCTGCCGCGGCGGTGCAGCGCATCGGGCTGGCCGAACTGGAAGCCGGTGGCGAAGGGCTCGACCGCCGTCTGGCGGGCCTGGCAGGGCAGGCCCCGGTGGCCGTGGATGCGGAGCGGCCCCGGCACCTGGAGGCCCTGGCCGGCGCCGTGGGGCGCATGATGGCCCCAGCCGGCCCCGCCGGCGACGGCCGGCCCCGCCGGTTCCTGTTCCAGAGCGCGGCGAGCCTGATCCAGGCCCTGGTGGCCCTGCCCCCCCAGCCCCTGGCCCCTGCTGCCCTGGCGGCCCTGAGGCGACGGTCGCCGGCTGGCCCCCGGGGCGGAGCGCCGCTGCCGGGGCTGGTGCTGGTGGGCTCCCATGTGGCCCTGGCGGATCGCCAGCTGGAGCGGCTGCTGGCGGAGCCGGGCTGTGGGGGGGTGGAGCTGGAGGTGGCGAAGCTGGCGCGGGTGCTGGAGGGCCCCGAACCGGAGCGCCTGCTGGCCTCCCTGGAGCAGGCCTGGCGGTCGCGGCTGCTGGCGGTGCTGGGGGACGGACGCACCCCGGTGCTGTTCACCAGCCGTGGGGAATGCCGCTGCCGCCATGCCGCCGAACGGCGGGCCCTGGGGCTGGCCCTGGCCCGGCTGATGGCCCGGCTGGGGGGAAGCCTGGCCCCCGGGCTCGGTTATCTGATCAGCAAGGGGGGCATCACCACCCACACCCTGCTGGCCGAGGGTCTCGGTCTGGCGATGGTGACCCTGCAGGGCCAGCTGCTGCCGGGTCTGTCGATGGTGCTGGCCGAACCGGCGCCGGCCACCGGGCAGGCCCCCCTGCCGGTGCTGACCTTCCCGGGCAACCTCGGTGATGACGGCACCCTGCTGGAGGCCTGGCGCTGGATGGAGTTCAGCCCTCGCCCCTGAAGCTGCGTTCCAGCAGCTGCAGGGGGTGGAGCACCGGCAGCGCCCGTCCGCTGGCCTCCAGGGCCTGGCGGATCTGCAGCGTGCAGCCCACGTTGGCGCTCACCGCCAGCTCGGCGCCGGTGCCGGCCAGATCGGCGGCCTTGATCCGGCCCAGTTCGCCGGCCACCTCCGGCTGCACCAGGTTGTAGATGCCCGCACTGCCGCAGCAGACACCGGCTTCGGTGGCTTCGCGGATCCGCACGTGGGGAATGTGGCCGAGCAGGCGGCGGGGCTGGGCCTGGAGCCCCTGGCCGTGCAGCTGATGGCAGGCATCGTGATACACCATCTCGAATGGCCGCTCGGCGCTGGCCGGCTGGCCGTCGTCATGGCTCAGGGGCCGCAGGGCCGCCTGGAAGTCCTCGCTGAGGCCCACCGCGTCGAGGAAGTCCTGGATGTCGGCCACCCGCCCCAGCCGGGGATGGCTGGTGTCCAGGAGCCTGTCGTACTGGCGCAGGGTGTGGCCGCAACCCGAGGCGGCCACCAGCAGGGCATCGAGCGGTTCCGGACCTGCCGCCCCCTCCGGTGCCATCACCCGCTCGAAGCTGGCCATCAGGCTGGTGGCCAGTTCCCGGGTCTGGTCGAGTTCGCCCTGGTGGTGCGTCACCGCGCCGCAGCAGCCCTGGTCCGGCGGGATCACCACTTCGATGCCGTTGGCGGCCAGCACCTTCACCGCCGCCAGATTCACGGCCGGTTCGAAGATCCGCTGCACGCAGCCCAGCACCAGGCCCACCCGGAAGCGGCGCTGTCCCCGGGCTGGCACCAGCACGGGCAGGTCGTCGCGGAAGGCGGCGTCGCTCAGGGGCGGCAGCAGCTGCTCCATCGCCGCCACCTGGGGCCCGAACAGGCGGGTGAGGCCCGTGCGCCGCGCCAGGGCCTGGAGCGGCGTGCCGGCATAGGCCCGCAGGGGACTCAATAGGGCCCGCAGCCTCTGCGGGTAGGGCAGCACGGCAAACAGCAGACGGCGGAGGGCCTGCTGGAAGGGGCTGCGCAGCTCAGGCCCGTTCAGCAGCGGCCGGGCCGCCTCGATCAGCTCGTCGTAGCGCACGCCGGCCGGGCAGGCGGTGACGCAGGCGAAGCAGCCCAGGCAGCTGTCGAAATGGCCGGCCACCGTGGCATCGAGGGCCAGTTCTCCGGCGCTGATCGCCCGCAGCGCGTGGATGCGGCCCCGGGGGGAATCCATCTCGGTGGCCAGCACCCGGTAACTGGCGCAGCTGGGCAGGCAGAAGCCGCAGTGCACGCAGGGATCGGCGGCGATGAAGGCGCCGGCGGGAGCATCGGCCCCTGGGAACCGATCGGCCGCGATGGAGGGAACGCTCATGGAGCCCATTGTGGTCAATCGCCCCGTCCTTCCCGGCGACGGGGCCCTTCTTCCCAGAAGGCGCCGAACCAGGCGTCCCACTGCCGCGGCAGCCGGTACATGATCCCGGCCCCTGGGTACGGGGTCAGTTCCCCCACCAGGGCGCCCCTGTCACACAGATAGCCGTCCACGCGCAGGAAGGGGCTGGCCGAGGCGAGCGCCTCAGCCAGCTCAAGGAAGTCGTTGAGTCGCTGCCGGTCGATGGCGGCAGCCAGGGCCGGCCAGTGGTCGTGGTGGGGCCGCACCAGCGACAGCACCTGGAGCGACTCATCCAGAAAGCATTCCTGCGTGCGGCGCACCCGCTGCAGGTGGCCCTGCGGCACCTCCAGGGCAGGCTCCGCCTCGAACAGGCGAATCCCCCGCACCCGGCCGTGGAAGCAGAACGCACTCATCTCCAGGCATGGCTGCCCCCCGAGGCTGAGCCACTCTTCCGCCAGCAGCCGTCGCGGCAGCTGCCGGTAGCCCCATTCCTGAAAGCCGTCGGCGAAGTCGCTGTTCAACCAGGCCCGGGCCTGCGCCACCACCGCCGCTTCGAGCGGCTGGGTGGGGCTCACCAGCTGGTACCAGCCCGATCCATGGCTGGCCTTCAGCATCCAGCGCTCCGGCAGGGGCAGGGCCTGCAGCGCCTCCACATCGGCGGTGACGGCCAGGGTTCGCGGGGTGTGGCCCGGCCCGATCCGGGCCGCGATCCAGTCCTTGGCGGCGACCTTGTCACAGAAGGTCTTCAGCAGGGGATCCCGGTCGATCAGGATCCGCTGCAGAATCCGCTCGCTCAGTAAGCGCGGCCTGCGCAGATCGGGTGCCGCCCCATTGACCTGGCGGTAGCGGGTGGCCAGCTGCACCCGAAGCGGCAGATAACGGAACAACCGTCGTGCGGCTTCCGACTTCCAGCTCCCTGCCCACGGCATCCCGGCAAGGCGGACCTGGGTCGGAACCTACGCCGGTTGGGACGTGTCGGCTGGGAATCGCCGTGAATCGGCATGGGAAGGGGCCGGTGTCGTTGAGGCACCGGCCGCACCCCTGGTCTCAGCCCCCGAAGTGGCGCACCACGGCCTCGGCGAAGCCCGAGCAGCTCACCGGTTCGGAGCGGGGCTCCATCAGCCGGGCCAGGTCGTAGGTGACCTCCTTGTTGGCGATGGCAGCGCTGATCCCCTGGGTGATCAGGTCGGCCGCTTCCTGCCAGCCCATGTACTCGAGCATCATCACGCCCGAGAGGATCACCGAACCCGGGTTGATGCGGTCGAGGCCGGCGTGCTTGGGCGCCGTGCCGTGGGTGGCCTCGAAGATGGCGGCGTTGTCGCCGATGTTGGCCCCGGGGGCCATGCCCAGGCCGCCCACCACCGCAGCGGCGGCATCGGAGATGTAGTCGCCGTTGAGGTTGAGGGTGCACAGCACCGAATACTCCTGGGGCCGGGTCTGGATCTGCTGGAAGATGCTGTCGGCGATGCGGTCGTCGACCAGCACCATCGACTTCCACTTGCCGTAGCCGTGGCTCTCGCCGATGGCGTCGAGCACCCCCTTCACCTCCTCGTCCACCGCCGCCTTCTTCTCGGGGGTGAGGCTGTCGTAGCCGGGCTCGATCAGCCGGGCGTTGTCCTCGATCGAGAGGCCGTGGTTGCGGGCCAGGTTGTCGAGGATCCAGCTCTCCCGCTCGGTGACGCACTGGTCGCGGAATTCGGTGGTGGCCAGTTCGTAGCCCCAGTCCCGGAAGGCCCCTTCGGTGAACTTCATGATGTTCCCCTTGTGCACCAGGGTCACGTGACGCTTGGCGCCCTCCAGACCGAGGGCGTGCTGGATCGCCTTGCGCACGTGGCGCTGGGTGCCGGCCTTGCTCACGGGCTTGATGCCGATGCCGGAACCCTCCGGGATGCGGCGCTTGCCCAGCTTGCCGTTGGCGGGGATCACCGTGTCGTTGAGGTGGGCGATCAGCTCCACGCACACCGGATCGGTGGCTTCCCACTCGATCCCCATGTAGATGTCCTCGGTGTTCTCCCGGTAGACCACCACGTCCAGGTCCTGGGGGCGCTTGTGGGGACTGGGGGTGCCGTCGTAGTAGCGGCAGGGCCGCACGCAGCAGTAGAGATCGAAGATCTGGCGCAGGGCCACGTTCAGCGAGCGGATCCCACCGCCGATCGGCGTGGTGAGGGGGCCCTTGATGGCCACGCCGTAGGCCTCGATGGCCGTCAGCGTGTCCTGGGGCAGGTACTGGTAGGTGCCGTAGAGCTCGCAGGCCTCGTCGCCGGCGTACACCTTGAACCACTCGATGCGGCGTGCGCCGCCGTAGGCCTTGGCCACCGCCGCATCCAGCACCCGCTGGGTGGCGGGCCAGATGTCCACCCCGGTGCCGTCACCGCGGATGAACGGAATGATGGGGTCGTTGGGGACGATCGGCAGGCCGCCTTCGAATCGGATCGCCGTGCCGGTGACAGGCGGTGTGAGCTTCTCGTATGTGGCCATTGAGTCGGCAGGGATCGCGCGGTGAGCCTAGGTTTCGGGGACATTGGGTTTCTGCTCAGGGGAAACGGCATGAATGCGGCCGACCAGGCCCGATCGGTGGAGCTGGCGGCGGCCATCGCCGCCGTGGTGGGCCAGTTCCGGCTGCATTTCCCTGCGGCCCGGGCCAATCTCACCCCCTGGCGGGACGATCCCCTCACCCGTGCCTTCGACGAGCGGGAGACCCTCGATCTCTCGTTCCACTTCCCAGGCTGGAGCCCCCGGCTGCAGTGCCGCTCCCTGCTGGTGCAGCTGCGGCTGGAGCGGGCGCCGGCCGGCTCCTCCGCCTGCCCCCGCCTGCTGGGGGTGCTGATCCGTGGCCTCACCTATGAATCGGAACGCTGGCGGCTGGCCACGGTGGGCGACTGGCAGCCTTCCGGCAGCCACCTGCCCGGCAGCGACGTGATCGCCACCCTGCAGCAGGTGTGCCGGGAACTGTTCGACCTGTTCGGCGGCGAAGCCGGGGCCGGCGAGCGGGCCGCGTAACCCTTCGCAAACTTGCCGCCGGCTCGGGAAGGCGCCGCCTACCTTTGATTTTCTGCCCGCGCAGCTGCCCGATCCCATGTCCGTCGCCCTTGCTTCCCAACTCCGTGAGGGAACGAAGAAAGCCCACACGATGGCCGAGAACACCGGCTTCGTGAGCTGCTTCCTCAAGGGGGTGGTCGACAAGGCCAGCTACCGCACCCTGGTGGCCGACCTCTGGTTCGTCTACACGGCCATGGAAGAGGAGATCGGCAAGCTGCTCGATCACCCGGTGGTGGGTCCGATCGCCTTCCCCCAGCTCAACCGTCGCGAGTCGCTCGAGCAGGATCTGGCCTACTACTTCGGCGGCGACTGGCGCCAGCTGATCCGTGCCACCCCCGGCGCCCAGGCCTATGTGGCCCGTCTCCATCAGGTGGCGAAGGAGTCCCCCGAACTGCTGGTGGGTCACCACTACACCCGCTACATCGGTGATCTCTCCGGCGGCATCATCCTCAAGAACATCGCCCAGAAGGCCATGAACCTGGGTGAACACGACGGCCTGCGTTTCTACGAGTTCGACGCCATCGACGACGAGAAGGCCTTCAAGACCAATTACCGCGCCACCCTCGATTCCCTGCCCATCGATCAGGCCACGGCCGATCGGATCGTGGCCGAGGCCAACGAAGCCTTCCACTGCAACATGCGGATGTTCCAGGAGCTGGAGGGCAACCTGGTGGCCGCCATCGGCAAGGTGCTCTTCGGGTTCCTCACCCGTCGCCAGCGCGCCGGCAGCACCGAGGCCGTCCCCGCCTAATCTCCTGCCACCGGCGGCCGACACGCTTGCGCCCGATCCGCTTCCTCGTTCCCGGCACCACCGGGAAGCTCCGCTGTGGCGGTCTGCTGGTGGAACTCCAGACGGCCCGGCTGCTGTCGCACCTGGCCCCCACCGAGGTGGTCACCTACCGGCAGCGGGAGCCCGACTATCCCTTCCTCGACGATCTGCTGCGCCAGGAGCCCGCTCCGGGCCAGGCCCTCTGGATCGTCAGCTGGGGTTTCGAAGTCCCGGGCCAGCTGCGCCGGCTGAAGGGCCGACCGGTGGCCTACCACGCCCACAGCAGCGGCTACGGGTTTTCCCTGCCGCCGGGGGTTCCGGTGCTGGCCGTGAGTCGCAACACCCTGGGCTACTGGGGCAGCCGGGCACCGCGCAATCCCCTGTTCCTGGTGCCCAATGCCCTGCAGGCGAAGTGGATGGAACGGGGCAATCGCTCTGCCCCCCACGGTTGCGGTCGACCCATCGATGTGCTGGTGCAGCAGCGCAAGAGCAGCCGTTACGTCCTGAAGCGGCTGGTGCCCGCCCTGCGTCGACGGGGTCTGCGGGTGGAGGTGCAGAGCGGCTGGGTGGATGACCTGGTGGATCTGTTCAACAGTGCGGCGGTGGTGCTCTACGACTCCGCCGACTACTGGCGGGGCCGGGGGGTGAGCGAAGGCTTCGGTCTGCCGCCGATCGAAGCCCTGGCCTGCGGCTGCGTGGTGTTCAGCAGCCTCAACCATGCCCTGGCCGACACGCTCGACCCGGGGGTGGTGGGCCATCAGATCGGCTGCGGCAGCCTGGAGAACGATCTGG
Organism: Candidatus Sulfopaludibacter sp. SbA3; assembly: GCA_943367425.1. Classification (GTDB taxonomy): domain Bacteria; phylum Cyanobacteriota; class Cyanobacteriia; order PCC-6307; family Cyanobiaceae; genus Cyanobium. The sequence goes on along the minus strand of CALRJF020000020.1, from coordinate 37,336 downwards.
AGCGGATTCAGGCCGCCGTGGCCGATCCATCCGCCTGGCTGCCCCTGCCCGACCGGCTCCAGCCCCTGCTGGAAAACTGGGCTGAACCGGTGCTGCTCGAACGCTGGCGCATGGCCCTGCTGGCGATCGACAGCCACTGGACGCACCTGCAGCAGCCCGGGGCGGCGCCACCGCTGCGGTCCCCTTCCCTGCCGAGCCTGAGAATCGATCACTGGCGGCAGCGATTGTCAGCCTTGTGGCGATCACTGAACTGACTGGCCAGAAATCAGGCGGTGGAACGGGCGGCACGGGTACGATTCCAAAAAAGTCTGACTAAATGTTTCGCAACAGCCAAACCTTCAAGAGTTTGGTGCGACTTCTGGCTCAATTGCCCGGCCGCCGCAAGCGGGCGTTGATCCGACTGGTGCCCCTGGCCATCCTTGCGGGGGTTGCGGATCTCGTGGTGGTGGCCCTGGTGGCCCGTCTGTTCACGGTCGTCGTCGGCGGTGAGAACCGCCCCTCCATCCCCTGGGAAAGTGTGGTGCCGGAAGATCCGCGCATCAAGGTGGTGGTTCTGGTCGTCGCTTTCGTGCTCGCGGCCTGGTTCTCCTCGATTTCGAAACTGGTTCTCCGGGCCTTTCAGCTGCGGCTGAAGGCGTCGATCTGGCGTGATCTTTCTGAGATGGCTCAGAGAAAGTTGATCGCCCAGCCCTATGTTTATTTTCTGGGTCAGTCGAAGTCCAATATCTCAGCCATGGTGCTGATCAATGTGTCGCGTGTTGCCGATATCGTTGTTCTGCCCTTGCTTCAGTTGGCCAGTGGTGTCTTCGTGATCGTGCTGCTCTCGGCAGGTATGTTGATCGTTGGCAAATTGCTGGCGGTGGGTTTGATTGTCGGCCTGCTGGCCGGTTATTTCCTGATCTCCACCACCATCACCCCCTATCTGCGCTTTGCCGCCAGGCAGAGGATCCTGCTGGAAGTGCGCACCAACTCGATCCTTTCGGAGTCGATGCGCACGATTCTCGATGTGCAGCTGACGGGCTCCGAGCCCTACTTCGAGCGCCACTACAGGGACGCCGGCAGGGAGACGATTCCGTTCATGTGGAAGGCGGATGTCCTGCCGGAGATGCCCAGGGCCCTGATCGAGCCCCTCGGCATCACCATGATCTTCGCGGTGGGGATGCTGCCGCTCTTCTCCAACCCTGATCCCGGGGCCCTGCTGAAGATCATTCCCTTTCTGGCCACCGTGGCCGTCACATCCCTGAAGCTGACGCCCCCTCTCCAGGACAGTTTTCGAGCCATCACCTCCCTGCGGGCCGGCCTGCCCGACCTGGAGGAGACCCTCAAGCTGATCGAGTTGCCGGAAGGCCGGCTGACGATCCGCTCCGAAGGTGTGCCTTCACCGGACGGTGTGATGCCCAAGCGGCTGATCCGTCTGAAGAACGTGAGCTTTCACTATCCGGAATCGGACGTCAATGTGCTGCATGACATCTCGATCTCCATCCCGGTGGGCTCCCGGGTCGCCTTTGTCGGCGCCACCGGCAGCGGCAAGACGACAACGGCCAACCAGTTGCTGTGCCTGCTGCGGCCCAGCTCCGGCACCCTGCAGCTCGACGGCATCGATGTCGACGATAACGATGTTCCGGCCTGGCAGGCGAACTGCGCCTATGTGCCCCAGTCGATCAATCTGCTGAACAGCAACATCATCGAGAACATCGCCTTCGCAGAGGAAATCGAACAGGTGGACCAGATGAGGGTGTGGGACGCCCTGCAGGCCGCCCAGCTTGCCGACATCGTCTCCGAGCTGCCCATGGGCCTGTTCACCCCCATCGGTGACAACGGGATTCGCCTTTCGGGAGGCCAGCGGCAGCGCCTGGCCCTGGCCAGGGCCTTCTACCGCGATGCCAAGTTCCTTGTCCTCGATGAAGCCACCAGTGCCCTCGACAACCGCACCGAATCGGAGGTGATGGATGCCATCGAGGTGATCGGCCGTCGCTGCACCCTGGTGGTGATCGCCCACCGTCTTTCCACGGTGATGCGCTCGGATTGCATCTTCGAGTTCGAGCATGGACGCATCAAGGCGTCGGGCACCTTCGAGCAGTTGCGCCAGCGCTCCGACACCTTCAACGATCTGGCTTCGTTTGAGAAGCGACTCTCCAGTCCCCTCGCCTGAAGCAGCCCTGGTGAGGATGGCCCATGGAGGTGAGAATTCTCGGTTGATTACAGGCCGGTCAATGGACTTTTCTGATCGGATGTGAACCGGGAATCACTATCCGTTGGCTTTGGTATGCCAGGCCGCAAAAACGCGGCCAATGGTGCCGGCTGCTAACCTGAAATCAACGAACCATCTGCCGGAGTCTGTGAGTTTTCTGGCCGGTCTGAACGAGGCTCAGCGCCGGGCGGTGGATCATCACACCGGTCCTTTGCTGGTGGTGGCCGGGGCCGGCAGCGGCAAGACCAGGGCTCTCACCCATCGCATCGCCCACCTCATCGGCCACCACGGTGTGGATCCTTCCCAGGTGCTGGCGGTCACCTTCACCAACAAGGCCGCCCGGGAGATGAAGGAGCGGCTGGAGGTGCTTCTGGCTCAGAAGCTGGCCCAGAGTCAGTTCGGTCAGCCCTGGAGCACCCTGCCGGCTCGGGAGCAGAAGCAGCTGCGCAGCCGCATCTACCGGGAGGTGATCAAGGACCTCTGGATCGGCACCTTCCATGCCCTGTTTGCCCGGCTGCTGCGCTTCGACATCGACAAGTTCCGGGATCCGGAGGGGCTGAGCTGGACCCGTCAGTTCTCCATCTACGACGAGAGCGACGCCCAGAGCCTGGTCAAGGAGATCGTCACCCAGGAGCTGCAGCTCGATCCCAAGCGCTTCGAGCCCAAGAAGGTGCGCTGGGCGATCAGCAGCGCCAAGAACCAGGGCTGGCTGCCGGAGCGGCTCGAGGAGGAGCACCCCGGTCCCCGGGGCCGGCACGAGGCCGAGGCCTACCGCCGTTACCGGCGGGCCCTGGCCGCCAACAACGCCCTGGATTTCGATGATCTGCTGCTGCTGCCGGTGCAGCTGCTGCAGCAGAACGAGCAGATCCGTCATTACTGGCACCGGCGCTTTCGCCATGTCCTGGTCGACGAATACCAGGACACCAACCGCACCCAGTACGACCTGATCAAGCTGCTGGTGGCCAATGGCCACCCCCCCGAGCAGTTCGACGACTGGGAGGGGCGCTCCGTGTTCGTGGTCGGAGACGCCGATCAGAGCATCTACAGCTTCCGGGCGGCCGATTTCACGATCCTGATGGGCTTCCAGCAGGAGTTCGGCGACGGCACCCTGGATGCCGCCACCACCACGATGGTGAAGCTGGAGGAGAACTACCGCTCCACCGCCACGATCCTGGAGGCCGCCAACGCCCTGATCGCCCACAACAGCGAACGCATCGACAAGGTGCTCCGGCCCACCCGCGGCGAGGGCGAGCCCATCAGCCTCACCCGCTGCGACGACGAGATCGCCGAGGCGGAGGCCGTGGTGCACCGCATGCGGATGCTCGAGGCCGCCCACCCCGAGCTGCGCTGGGGCGACATGGCAGTCCTGTACCGCACCAACGCCCAGTCCCGGGCCATCGAGGAATCGCTCGTCCGCTGGGGCATCCCCTATCTGGTGGTGGGGGGGCTGCGCTTCTACGACCGGCGCGAGATCAAGGACGTGCTCGCCTACCTGCGGCTGCTGGTGAACCCGGCCGACAGCGTCAGCCTGCTGCGGGTGCTCAACGTTCCCCGGCGGGGCATCGGCAAGACCACGATCGAGCGGCTCACCGACGCCGCCAATCAGCTCGGGGTGCCCCTCTGGGAGGTGGTGAGCGACCCGGAGGCCGTGCGCTCCCTGGCGGGTCGCTCCGCCCGGGGGGTGCTGCAGTTCCAGGAACTGATCGCCGACCTGGGCCGCCGGATCCAGGACGCCCCGCCGTCGGAGCTGGTACAGCGGGTGATGGAGCAGAGCGGCTACGTGGCCGAACTCCTCGCGGAGGCCACCGACGAATCCGAGGAGCGCCGCCGCAACCTGCAGGAACTGGTGAACGCGGCCCTCCAGTACCGGGAGGAGAACGAGGAAGGATCCCTGGAGGGATTCCTGGCCTCGGCGGCCCTGGCCAGCGATGCCGACAGCAAGGACACGGAGGCCGATCGGGTCACCCTGATGACCCTCCATGCCAGCAAGGGGCTCGAGTTCCCCGTGGTGTTCCTGGTGGGGCTGGAACAGGGCCTGTTCCCCAGCTACCGCTCCCTCGAGGACCCCTCGGCCCTGGAGGAGGAGCGGCGCCTCTGCTACGTGGGCATCACCCGGGCCAAGGAACGGCTGTTCCTCTCCCATGCCAGTGAGCGGCGCCTCTGGGGAGGGATGCGGGAGCCGGCGATGCCGTCGGTGTTTCTCTCCGAACTCCCTCCCGAGCTGCTCCAGGGGGATCTGCCCCGCAGCGGTGGCGCCGCCCTGCGGCGGGAGCAGCGCCTGGAGCGGCTCACCCGGGTGGATCGCGACGACACCCAGCGGGTGGCGGCCGGCGGTGCCGCCGGTGTGCCCGCCAATGCGGTGCGGCGACGGGCCACCGCCCACGCCTGGGCCGTGGGCGATCTGGTGCGGCACAGCAGCTTCGGCGAGGGCCGGATCACCCACCTGTTCGGCAGCGGCGAGAAGACCTCCATCGCCGTGAAGTTCGAAGGCATGGGGCCGAAGATCCTCGATCCGCGGCTGGCGCCGATCGAACCGGTCTGAGCACCGCCGTGCCCCCCCTGGAAGCGCCGCGGGCGGAGCCGCTGGTGACCGCCGTGGTGCCCGCCCGCAACCGCCGCGCCCTCACCCTGCGCTTCCTCGAGCGCATGGAGGCCCAGACCTATCCGGCCCTGAGGGTCGTGGTGGTGGATTCCAACTCCAGCGATGGCACCGTGGCTGCCATCCAACGGCACCATCCGCAGGTGGCGGTGATCCAGGCCGGCGATCGTGACTTCTGGGCCGGCGCCACCAACCGGGGCGTCCGCCAGGCCCTGGCGGACGGCACCGACTATGTGCTCACGATCAACGACGATGCCGTCGTGCCGGACGACTACGTGGCCCGGATGGTGGCCCTGGCCCGGCGCCACAACTGCGCGATTCTGGGCAGCTGCATCGGCTTTCTCGACGACCCTGGGCGGATCTGGGCTCTCGGTACCAGCACCGACTGGGGCACCGACCGCTTCCTGCGCCTGTCCCACCACGATGGGCGGGTGGAGCAGCTGGAGGCCGCCGTGGCGGGGGCTGAGGTCGTGGCGACGGAGACGATGCCCGGCAACGGCGTGCTGATCCGGCAGGAGGTCTTCCGTCGCGCCGGTCTCTACGACGCCCGCTGGCTGCCCCACTACCACGCCGATTCCGAATGGGTGATGCGGGCGAGGAGGCGGGGCTACGCCGCCCATGTGGCCCCGGGGATCCTGCTGCTGAATGATTTCCGTCAGGCCCAGAAGCAGCTCCCCCTGGGCAGCCTGCGCGGACTCCTTTACACCTTCCTGCATCCGAAATCCCACCTCTATCTTCCGGCCGTGGCGGTGATCCTCTGGCGCTACTGTCCCGCCGGCAAGCGACTGGCGACGCTCGGGGCCCTGGGCCGCCGCTTTCTCAGGATGAAGCGGTGAAGGAGGTGCGGGGGTGCCCCAGGGTTGGCTGACGGCACAGCCGCCGAAGGCCCCACTTCAGATAATCCCCCAGTCCCCACCAGCGACCCTGGGCCTTGGCCGGATCCGAGAGGCAGAAGCGGATCGGATTGAGAACGTGATAGATCAGATTCAGAGCCAGGGCCAGAGGCGTGGCATGGCGGTGCAGAAAGTACAGCTTGCTGAAGGTGGCGTGCTGGTATTTGGCCCGCGGTGCCCGTTGGGTGATCGCCGACACCTGATGCTCCACCAGCACGGCCTGGGTGACCCTCAGGCGATAACCCTTCTGGTGATACCGCTCTGAAATATCGGCATCTTCGTAGTCCAGAAAGAACTGGGGATCGAACTGCGGGCAATGATCGAAGCTGGCCAGGTTGAAGACCATGCTGCAGCCGGAAATCCAGCGCGTTGGCCAGGTGCGGATGGGCTGTGGGGTGACGTCGTCGTCTGGAAACTGATGGCGAAGCCGGCCCAGCCAGGGGTCGAAGCTGCCGTGGCTGAACCAGACATCACCCTTCAGATCACGGATGCGGGTGCCCAGCATCGCGATCTCAGGATCCATGGTGATGCAGGCCCTGATGTAGGCCACCGCGTCGGCGTTCAAGCGAGCATCCGGATTGATCAGCCAGGCCAGCGCTGCGGAATTCTGCTGCCAGACATGGGTGAGTCCGATGTTGCTGCCGCTGCCGAATCCGAGATTTCCACCCGCTTCCAGCAGGGTCACCGGCATGGGGACGTCCGCACTGTCCAGCCAATGGCGCAAGGCGGTGTCGCTGGGAGAATTGTTGACGATCACGAAGGCCAGGTTCTGATCGCCGTTGGCCGCTGTTGCCTCAATCAGGCCGCGAATATAGTCGCTGCAGTGATAGTTGACCGTGATGAAGTGTATGGGCGTTGGCGGCTTGGGTTGAACGGTCTCCATGGCTTCGCTTCAGGAAAGATGGCTGGGGCGGGTGGACGATGGGCCGGATGGGCGATCGTTCTTGAAGCCTGTATTGCAGGAATGCTTTCGAGAGAAAAAGGTCGAATGGTCTTTATTGGAAGGTGGAGGGGTAGACAAAGCCGCTGGTGATGCCTTTGACGGCGGCTTCCCGCAGCCGATTGGCGTAGCTCAGGGGAACCCCACGGGTGTACATCAAGTCGCGATATTCCTCGACGAAAGCGGCGATCAGCTCGGGATCATCGTGCAGGGATGAGCGCTCGAGGGCCTCCCTGAAAAGTCCTATGGCTTGGGCGATTGTGTAGCTTCCGGCGGTACAAAGATCGTGCTTGACGAAGGGGCAGTTCAAGTAGATAGGATAGAGAAAGGCGGCGATATGGCTGGGATTTCCATTCTCAATCAAATCAGGAAGGCTGTAGAGTTGAACCCTGGAAAGCCGCTCGTTCTGATCGCTTTTCTGCAGAAGCTGCCCCAGGGAATAGCCCACTTTTTCCGCCTGTGAGGTGCGCGACGGTGAGGGCATCAGGCGAAGAATCTCTTCGGCGGGCACCCCACCTTCTTTGTTGTACGCCTTTTCCAGCGCCTCCTGCAGCTTGTCGCTGGTGAACAGGGTTTCGACGGCGGTGAAGCGTCGATAAACTTTCTGGGAAAGGGCTATTTCTCCGTTGTAGATGCAGTGGCGTCGGTGGGAAATGGGCAGATAGCTTTGCCAGAATTTGATGAAATCCTTGGAAAGAAATACCTCCGGTTTCAACACCTGGAAGTAGGATTGATAATGGGTTTGTATCTGATGGCTGATATGGCTGAACAGGGCGAGCCTGTTGGATGTTGCAAAGGCTTTGAGGGCGTTGACGAGGTGGTCTGAATTTTTGCCGGGGATGAATTGCATTGAGTCATTGGCGATGCAGAGCAGCTGGCAGTGCTGCAGGTGGCCTTCCGTCAGCAGCAGCAGAATTCCATCTTTGAAAGCGCCGAAATCCCGTCCTATATTCTGGCGATCAAAGGCCTTCCATGTCAGCGAACGGATGGCTTCGAAGGATTGGGGCTCCGTGCGGGTGTTGTTGATATAGACAACGGCGAAGCCCGCTTTGTTAAGGGCCTCAAGATAGGCTTTGTTGGAATGGGTCAGGCGCCGTGCATAGGCAATGAACAGGGCAATCCGCTCCGGAGTTTTGTTGTCATGGTGTCCTCCGGAATCGGGGCCGATGGCATGAAGTCGTCCAGCGGGTGAGCTGCGGGCGCCGTAGGGGCCGAACCAGTAAGCGAGTAGGGACTCGACATAATCGATACGGACAAAGAGCCAGACTTTGACTCTTTTCAGGATGCCGAGTGGTGCCTTGAAAAGCTTCTTGACGCTGTCAGCCATGCGGAGAGGTGATTCCTTTTTCTTGGTTATCGCTGCTTTGACTCTGCTGGTACCGCTCGGACCTTGAAATCAGAGTCGATGAACCAGTCGATGATGAAGTTGATGCTCCAGTTGAACAACAGGAGGATCTCTCCCTATCCACAGCATGCTGTTTATGGGCATCAGGAGTGTACCGTGCGTCTTAAGGGCTCCGCCACATGGATTCTCCTTGCTGATGATGATCTTTGCGATCGAGCCCCACGATCTGCCCCTCCCTCCCCGTTTGTTGTCGGCCTTTCGCCGCAGCGACGACTGTGCCGTTCTTGCGGTGGTGGGAGGCGCCGTTCGCGACCTGCTGCTTCATCGTGTGCACCTGGATCCTCTCAGGGGCCTGCCGGATCTCGACCTGGTGGTCGAGCTTGCCGAAGCGGCTGACCCGAAGGATCGGCGGCCTGCCGCCCATCGACTGGCCGAAACACTACTGGCTGGCCCTGAGCCCTCCTCCGGCCCTGTGGGTTATTGCCAGTTCCATCAGGCCTTCGGCACGGTGGAACTCGAACTCGACGGGGTCTGGCTTGATCTGGCTACTGCCCGAACCGAGACCTATCCCGCACCCGGTGAAAATCCCATCGTGTCCTACGGGTCCCTGGCGACGGATCTGGCGCGCCGGGACTTCAGCATCAATGCCATGGCCCTGGTGCTGGATCCCCAGGGCGGCCCGCTGACCTTGCTGGATCCCTTCGGCGGTGCCAGGGATCTGGAGCAACGGCAGCTGCGCCTGCTCCACGGGCGGAGCCTGGAGGACGATCCCACCCGCATCATCCGGGCGGCCCGTTATGCCGCCCGTCTGGATTTCAGCCTGGCCGCCTCCAGCCTCCAGCAGCTCCACACCACCCTGGGGCGGTGGCCCTGGGCCGTGGCCGGACCCGAGGCTCCCTTGGGGCCCCGGGTGCCACCGGCCCTGGGCACCCGCCTGAGGATGGAGCTGGAGCTGCTGCTCGAGCGGGAACCCTGGGAGCGTGCCCTCGGTTTCCTCCAGGACTGGGGGGCCCTGGTCCTGGTGGATCCGGCGCTGCAGGCTGATCGCCGATGGCGGCAGCGCCTGCGCTGGGCCCGGCGCTATGGCTTGCCGCTGCTCCCGGCCCTGCTGGCGGGAAGTGAGGTCGCCGAGGCCGTGGCGCGCCGGCTCCAGCTTCCCCATGGGCAGCAGCGGCTGCTGAGCCAGTACGGCCGGCTGCGGCAGGCCTGGCGGGCGCTCACCGGCTCCGACGGCCAAGGGGTGGTTCCTGCCACGCCCCTGGCATGGACCAGCTTTCTGGAGCAGCCCGGCTGGTCCGCGGAGGCCGTTGCCCTGGCCCTGGTGGACGGGGCGCTGCCGCGGCGGCCCCTGCTGCGCTGGTGGTGGCGCTGGCGCCACCTCACCGCTCCCGTCAGCGGCAGCGACCTGATCGCCGGGGGCATGGACCCCGGGCCTGGGCTGGGTCAGCACCTGCGCCAGTTGCGGGCCGAACAGCTGCAGCAGGAGCGGAGCTGAGGCTGTTCTCCCTTAGGGTCAACCGGGAAGGTTCCACCTTGCCGTGATCGAAACCCTTGCCCGGCTGGCGCTCGTCCTGGCGGCGCCGATGCTTCTGGGTTGGCGCCGGCAGAAGCCGGGCTGGCTGATCCTGGTGCTCGCCCTGGGCTCGTGGGCGGCGATCGGCTGGCTGACCCTGCTGCCGCTGGGGCTCAGCCTGCGGCAGACCTACCAGCTGCTGCTTGCCATCAACCTCGCCATGGTTGCGGTGGCCTTCGCGGTGCCGGGGCGACCCTGGCGATCGTTGCGGCGCGACTACCAGCTTCGGCAAGGCTTCCTGGCCGTCGTGGCGCCCAGCCTGCTGTGTGCGATGGCGCTCTGGATGCGAGGGGTGATCGTGGAATTCCCTTCGGATGGATTCGTTTATTACTTCAAGTATTACGCTGCAGACTTGCTGGGTACGGTTCAATTCGACCCACTTCATTATCGATCTCCACAGAACTGGTTTTTCACCAGCGCCAGTTTTCTTTTTGATTTTCCCGGATCGCTGAGCCTCGACAGAGTCAGTCTTCTGGCCAGCCTGAATACGTTTCTGGTGCTGCTCGCCAGCTGTCAGCTCTGTTTTCGTCTTACGGGTCGCATCCTCCTGGGCTGGTTATGTGCGCTGCTGTTCCTGCTTGGAATGGGGCATCAGAGCTTTTCCTTTTTCCATCAGATCGCCCTGAATGGCACCTTGCCGGGATTCGCTCTGGTGATCGCCGCGGCCACGCCCCTGTTCACCGCCCTCCAGGGTCCGGCCCACCCCCGGGGCGGAGCCCTGGTGAGGGCGGCCCTGCCGCTGCTGGCGGTCAGCTTTCTCGCCTATCACGCCCATGGCGTGACGGCCTACGTCAGTTTCAACCTGCTGGTGGCCACCGCCGGGGCGGCCCTGATCCTGGGGCCCGTGCCACTCCGCTTCCGGGTGGCGGGCTCGGTGCTGGTGCTGCTGCTGGTCTTCCTCCAGCGCCTGCCCTGGCCGGCCAACCTGCAGGAGTTCTATGCCTGGCCGGAGTCGATGCGGTTCCTGCACGACTACCACCTCTTCGGCCATCGCTTCTTCTATTTCTGGCCCAGCAGGCCGGTGGCGACCTGGGAGCCGGTCTTCCTTGGCGCCCTGCTGCTCTCCTGGGCCGTGCTGTTCAACCGGAGGGGTTGGCAGGCTCCCGGGGCGGGGGCGGTGCTGGCCCTGGCGCTGCTGCCGTCGCTGGTGCTGCTCGAGTGGTGGATGCCGTTCGTGAACGACATCGTCTTCAAGCTGATCGAGCCCGACAACGCCTATCGCCTCGTCTGGACCAGCCTGTTCTGGATCGGCATCCCCGTCATGGCCCTGAGCCTGGACGATCGCTGGCAGGGCGTTCACCGCAGGGGACTGCAGGCGGCGATCTTCGGACTGCTCGCGATTCTGGCGGTACCCGTGCATGTCCGGGAGCGCACCAATATCTTCTCCTCGAAAGTGCCGCATCTGATCACACCCCTGGCCGAGGTGCGTGCTTCCGATGGTTTCGGCATCGAACCGATCCTGCCGCGCCTGGCGGCCCTGTGTCGCCAGTTTCCCCAGCTGCGGGGAGAGGCCCTGCTCAGCGATCCGTTCGTGGGCACGGTGGTGGCGGCACGCCAGTGTCTGATTCCCGTGGCGGAGCGGGACATCACCAAGCTCGACGCCACGGTGGTGGAGGCGGGGCAATACCCCGGGCTGGCTGACGCGATGACATCCAGCCGCCGTCTCAACACCTGGTTCGACCGGCATCGGGTGGGGGTGCTGCTGTTGCGTGATGACTACATCCCCTACGAGAGCAGGATTGCGATGGCCAGCAGCCACTGGCAGCCCGATCTGGTTTCCACCTACGAGGAGCTGGCCCTCAACCGGCTGACCCCGGCCCAGCTGAGGGCCAGCGGCTTCCAGCTGGTCTCCCGCGAGCAGGGGTTCAGGATCTATCTGAGGGTCGCTTCCCCGGCCCGTTGACCGACGCGCTGAAGATCTCCAGAGCGCGGCATGCCGTGCTGCACACGCGATGCCCTGGTTTGTGCTGAGGGCGGTAATGTCCCCAGAGCTTTCGCAGATTTCATGGATCTGGCCACATCGCCGATTCGCACCATCTGCTGCATCGGGGCCGGGTACGTGGGAGGTCCGACGATGGCGGTGATCGCCGATCGTTGTCCCGACATCCAGGTCACCGTGGTCGACCTCAATGCCACACGGATCGCGGCCTGGAACGACAGTGATCTGAGCCGCCTGCCGGTGTACGAGCCCGGGCTGGACGCGGTGGTGGGGCGGGCCCGGGGCCGCAACCTGCATTTCACCACCGAGGTGGACGCGGCGATCGCCAACGCCGACATGGTGTTTCTCTCGGTCAACACCCCCACCAAGACCCGTGGCGTGGGGGCGGGCCAGGCCAGTGACCTGCGCTGGATCGAAGCCTCCGCCCGCCAGGTGGCCGCGGCCGCCAGGGGGCACACGATCGTGGTGGAGAAGAGCACCCTGCCGGTGCGCACGGCTGCCGCGGTCAAGGCCATCCTCGGAGCGGCCCAGGAGAACGGCGCCGACCCCGGCGCGGACGGCGCCAAGACCTTCGCCGTGCTCTCCAATCCCGAGTTTCTGGCCGAGGGCACGGCCATCAGCGATCTGGAGTCGCCCGACCGGGTGCTGATTGGCGGCGAGGATGCGGCGGCGATCGAGTCCCTGGCGGGGATCTACGGCCGCTGGGTGCCCGACCAGCGCATCCTGCGCACCAACCTCTGGAGCAGCGAGCTCTCCAAGCTCACCGCCAATGCCTTTCTCGCCCAGCGGATTTCGTCGATCAACAGCATTGCGGCCCTGTGTGAAGCCACCGGCGCCGACGTGCGCGAGGTGGGCCGGGCGATCGGCACCGATTCGCGGATCGGCTCCAAGTTCCTCCAGGCCGGGCCGGGCTTCGGCGGCAGCTGCTTCCAGAAGGACATCCTCAACCTGGTCTACCTCTGCCACCACTACGGTCTCGAGGAGGTGGCCAGCTACTGGGAGCAGGTCGTCAGCCTCAACACCTGGCAGCAGGACCGCATCGCCCGCCTGGTGGTCAGCCGACTGTTCGGTACCGTCACCGGCAAGCGGCTGGCGGTGCTCGGCTTCGCCTTCAAGGCCGACACCAATGACACCCGGGAGGCCCCGGCCATCCGCATCTGTCGCGACCTGATCGAGGAAGGAGCAAGGCTGGCGATCGTGGATCCCAAGGTGGGCGCCGACCAGATCAGTGCCGATCTGGGCCAGCCCCCCGGTGATGCCGACGGCGGCTGGCAGACGGCCGCCTCCCCCGAGCAGGCCGCCGCGGGAGCCGATGCGGTGCTGATCCTCACCGAATGGCGTGATTACGCGCAGCTCGACTGGGCGGCCATCGCGGCGGGGATGCGTCGACCGGCCTGGCTGTTCGATGCCCGTGCCGTTTCCGACGCTGCCGCAGCGCGAGCCGCAGGACTTAACGTCTGGCGGGTTGGGGAAGGCTGAGTGGCGCGGCGCAATCTGATCACCGGTGGAGCGGGTTTTCTGGGATCCCACCTCGTCGATCGCCTCATGCGGGCCGATGAGGAAGTCATCTGTCTCGACAACTTCTATACTGGCCGCAAGGAGAACATCCGTCACTGGCACGGCCATCCCAGCTTCGAGCTGATCCGCCACGACGTCACGGAGCCGATCCGCCTGGAGGTCGACCGGATCTGGCATCTGGCCTGTCCGGCCTCCCCCGTCCATTACCAGTCGAATCCGATCAAGACCGCCAAGACCAGCTTCCTTGGCACCCACAACATGCTCGGTCTGGCCCGGCGCGTGGGCGCCAGGCTGCTGCTGGCCAGCACCAGTGAGGTGTATGGCGATCCGGAGGTGCATCCCCAGCCGGAGAGCTACCGCGGCTGTGTGAACACCATCGGCATCCGCTCCTGCTACGACGAGGGCAAGCGGATCGCCGAAACCCTCTGCTTCGACTACCACCGGGTGCACGGAACGGAGATCCGGGTGATGCGGATCTTCAACACCTATGGCCCCCGCATGCTGCCGGACGATGGTCGGGTCGTCAGCAATTTCATCGTTCAGGCCCTGCAGGGCCAGCCCCTGACGCTCTACGGCGATGGCAGTCAGACCCGCTCCTTCTGCTACGTGGATGATCTGATCGAGGGCATGATCCGTCTGATGAACGGCGATCACACCGGCCCGATCAACATCGGCAACCCCGGGGAGTTCACCATCCGCCAGCTGGCCGAACGGGTGCGCGACCGGATCCAGCCGGGCCTGGAGCTCACCACCCAGCCCCTGCCGCAGGATGATCCCCTGCAGCGCCAACCCGTGATCGACCTGGCCCGGGACCTGCTCGGCTGGGAGCCGAAGGTGACGCTGGAACAGGGCCTGGAGCCCACCATCGCCTACTTCCGTGAGCGCCTTTCGAGCGGCCGTTGACCCCTCCGATTCTCGTCACCGGCGTAGCGGGCTTCATCGGCGCTGCCGTCGCTGAGCGGCTGCTGAGCCGGGGGGAGCGGGTGATCGGACTCGACAACCTCAACCCCTACTACGACCCCTCCCTGAAGCAGGCCCGGCTGGAGCGGTTGCGTTCAGCGGCTGCCCCGGAGGCCTTTCGCTTCCTTCACCTCGATCTGGTCGACACCGAGGCGGTGACCCGGCTGTTCGACGCCGAACGGCCGGCCAGGGTGCTGCACCTGGCGGCCCAGGCCGGCGTGCGCCATTCCCTGGAGAACCCCTCCCTCTACATCCAGAGCAACCTGGTGGGGTTCGGCACGATTCTCGAAGCCTGCCGGCATGGCGGGGTGGATCACCTCGTCTATGCCTCGAGCAGTTCGATCTACGGGGGCAATCGCCACATGCCCTTCTCTGAGCAGGATCCGGTCAATCACCCGGTCAGCCTGTATGCGGCCACCAAGAAGGCTAACGAACTGATGGCCCACACCTACAGCCATCTCTATGGGCTGCGGGCCACGGGCCTGCGCTTCTTCACCGTCTACGGGCCCTGGGGGCGCCCCGACATGGCCCCCATGCTCTTCGCCCGGGCGATCCTGGCCGGTGAGCCGATCCGGGTGTTCAACCATGGCCGCATGGAGCGGGACTTCACCTACGTCGATGACATCGTCGAGGGGGTGATCCGTTGCCTCGACAAGCCGGCCACGGCCGATCCCGGCTTCGACCCGCTTCACCCCGACCCCGCCACGGCAGCGGCGCCCCACCGTCTGTTCAACATCGGCAATTCCAGCCCAGTTCCCCTGATGCGCTTCATCGAGGTGCTGGAGCAGGCCCTCGGCCGGCCCGCGATCAAGGATCTGCAACCGATGCAACCGGGCGACGTGCCGGCCACCGCCGCTGACACCAGGGCCCTGGAAGCCTGGGTCGGGTTCCGTCCCTCCACGCCGATCGAAGTGGGTGTGGAGCGTTTCGCCGCCTGGTACCGCGACTTCCATCGCGGCTGAGCCGGCGGCCGCAGGTCACAATGGAGCGCCGCTGCCACCCTCCGTCTTGAAACCGCTCCAGAGCCTGCGGGGCATGGTCGACCTGCTGCCCGGTCAGACCCCCTTCTGGCAGCGGATCGAAGCCACCGCACGGGACCATTTCCAGCGGGCGGCCGTCGAGGAGATCCGCACCCCCCTGCTGGAGGTGACCGAGCTGTTTGCCCGCGGCATCGGTGAAGCCACTGATGTGGTGGGCAAGGAGATGTACACCTTCGAGGACCGGGGCGCCCGCAGCTGCACCCTGCGTCCGGAGGGCACGGCCTCGGTGGTGCGGGCCGCGATTCAGCACGGCCTGCTGGCCCAGGGTCCCCAGCGCCTCTGGTACGGGGGGCCCATGTTCCGCTACGAGCGGCCCCAGGCCGGCCGGCAGCGTCAGTTTCATCAGCTCGGTCTGGAGTTTCTGGGCCACGGGGATCCGCGCAGTGACGTGGAAGCGATCGCCATCGCCTGGGATCTGCTGGCCGACCTGGGGCTGGAGCATCTGACCCTGGAGCTCAACTCCCTCGGCACCTCCGACGATCGCTCCCGCTTCCGGGCCCAGCTGGTGCAGTGGCTGGAGCAGCGCCGCGAGCAGCTGGATCCCGATTCCCAGCAGCGGCTGGCCACCAATCCGCTGCGCATCCTGGATTCCAAGAACCCCCAGACCCAGGAGCTGCTGGCGGACGCCCCAACGTTGGCGGAGGCCCTGGCGGAGGACAGCGCCGAACGGTTCGCTCGCGTGCGCAGCGGGCTGGAGCGCCTGGACATTCCCTTCGTGCTCAACCCGCGGCTGGTGCGGGGTCTTGATTACTACGGTCATACCGCCTTCGAGATCACCAGCACCCAGCTCGGTGCCCAGGCCACGGTGTGCGGCGGTGGCCGCTACGACGGCCTGGTGGAGCAGCTGGGTGGGCCCCCCACGCCCGCCATCGGCTGGGCCCTGGGGATGGAGCGGCTGGTGCTGCTGCTCAGCCAGGCCCGGCAGGACGGCCAGGCCGGACCACCCTCCGCCGCCCCAGACCTCTATGTGGTGAGCCGGGGCCCGGAGGGAGAGGCCTATGCCCTGGAGCTGGCCCGTCGCTGTCGCCACCGGCCCGATGGTCCCCTCGCCGTTCAGCTGGATCTGAGTGGCTCGGGCATCGACAAGCAGCTCAAGCGCGCCCGTCGCAGCGGTGCCCGCTGGGCCCTGCTCCTGGGGGATGAGGAAGCCGCCCATCGCACCGTGCGCCTGATGCCGCTGACGACGGAGGCCGGACCGGAGCCCGGCGCAGGGCCGGGCGGCCAGTCCGATCGCCGCATGGGCGAGGCCGAATTCCTGGCGCTCGGCATCGACGGCCAGCGGCGATTTGAGCAGCTCGATCGCTGAACGGATGGTGGCGCGGCAGCCATGAACCGCGGCAGCCATGAAAAAAGGCGCTCCCAGCTGGGGAGCGCCTGATGGGATCGGATCGGTCAGATCCGGTCGGTGGCTGCGGGAAGGATCAGGCGGAACCAACGCCGACGTAGGAGCCGTAGAAGAACAGACCGACCACGAAGATCACGGCCATGCCGCCGGCCGTCGCCACCATCCAGAGGGGAAGGGTTCCTTCGGTCCACCGGCTCTTCCAGGCCACGGCAGGGCGACCATCCGGCAGGCGATCCGGAATCCGACCATCTGGAAGCGTTGATTTCTTGCCACTCATGGATAAAGCCTCCCGATCAGTTGAAGAAGTAGCTGGAGAAGAGGATGCCGATCACGAACACGAAAAGCAGGCCCAGGTAAAGGCTGGTGCGGTTCAGCTCGACCGGAAGATTGTTGGGGTTGGGATTGCGCTGCATGGGTATCTCAGCGGCGGACGAACTGCATGGCGGCCAGGGCTCCCAGGAAGAACACCGTGGGGATGCCGAGGGCGTGAACGGAAAGCCAGCGCACCGTGAAGATCGGGTAATTGCGCGGCGTGGTGGGAGCGGAGGACTGGGTCATGGTTACTGGAGGCGCAGATCGAGGCTGCTCTTGCCTTCGTAGCGTTGGCTCACCACCGGAGCCTTCGTTTCCTGGGCCTGGAAGTAGGCATCGGGTCGGGGCGTGCCGAAGGCGTCGTAGGCCAGGCCGGTGGACACGAACAGGAAGCCCGCCAGGAAGATGGCCGGCAGGGTGACCGCATGGATGACCCAGTAGCGGATGCTTGTGATGATTTCGAAGAACGGGCGTTCCCCTGTGGAGCCGGCAGCCATAGCAACAAGCGTTCAGCTCGGGAATCCTAGGGGTCGGCCGGCGGCCGACGAGAGCAGGGCGGGGGGTTGGTTACAGAGGGATGCAGTTGCCGTTTCAGCCCACCCAGCGCAGCAGCACCCCCCGCTCCCCCAGCACGAATCCCTTGCCGCCGGGGCCGAAGACGATGCGGGAGAAATTGGTGGGCTGGTGGCTGCCCACGGGATCCTTCTGCCAGCTGGCGCCCGCATCGTCACTCACCAGCAGGGTGCCGTTGCCGCCCCCGGTCCAGATGGCGCCGCGGGGATCCCAGGCCATGTCGAGGTAGCCGTAGCCGTTGGTGATCGGGATCACCGGCTTGCTCCAGTCGCCGCTCTCGGTGGACGCGGCGGTGCTCGGGTCACCGTTGAAGCGGAGCTGGGCCCCCCGGGCCACCATCCACAGCAGGCCATCGGGCTGGAAGCCCATCGACTGGAGCCGTTGGCTGCTCACCCGCTGATGCACCCCCCAGGCGGGCTCTCCCGGTGTCCAGGTGGCGTAGAAGTTGCCCAGGCTGCTCACGCTCACGTAGCTGCCGTCGGGGCTGCGGCGCAGGTCGCGGATGGCGCCGGCCGCATCCCCCACCAGGGCCTCCCAGCTGGAGCCGGCATCGTTGGTGCGGTAGATGGCGCCCACGTTGGTGGCCAGCTCCGCCTGCTTCGGCCCCAGGGCCGTGATCAGGTAGGGCTCACCGGGGAGCTTGGTGTCCAGCAGCAGGCGGCTCCAGCTCTTGCCGGCATCGTCGCTGTGGAGCAGCAGCCCCGGCTGACCCACGATCCAGCCTTCCTTCCCCTGGAAATCGATGCTGATCAGGCGGAAGTTCTCCTCCTCGGGCAGATCCAGGGAGCGCGGCTGCCAGCTGGCACCGGCGTCATCGGTCTCCATGATCAGCCGGTTGCTGCCGACCAGGAAGCCATGGTCGGCGTCGCTGAAGGCGAGGTCGAGGGGGTTGGAACGGGTGTCGATCGGGACCTCCTGCCATGGGCTGACGGAAGCCGTCGGCAGCCCGGTGGTGACGCAGCCCGTCAGCCCGATGGCCAGCACGAGGGTCAGCACTAGTTGGAGCAGGGGCCGCAGGGAACGAAGGCGGAACATCAGCGCAGGGAATAGAGGGAGAGGAAGAAGGCGATCGCCAGGGCGAAACCGCCGAAGATCAGCACGTTCTTCTGGCCGGGAGTGAGGCGGTTCACCCCCAGGCCGAAATTGAGGTTCTCCTCGAAGCCGCTGGGTTTGTTCGCCGGGCCGATGTCCTTGAAGGCGCCGACCCGGCTGCGGCAGACCGGGCAACGGAAACCGACCGGATCGAGCTCCAGGAAGGACGTGCCGGCGGGAATCGCCAGCTTCTTCACCCCTTCCGCCGGGTCGTAGACGAAGCCGCAGCTGCGGCACTCGAAACGGTGCCCTGCCGGATCGTCGACGGGCTCTGCCGCATCGGCCGGCTCCGCGTCGGCCGTCCCCACAGCCTTGTCCACCCCAGCAGCGGTCGCAGACGCAGGCGGAGACTCAGAGGGCGGCTCAGGACGTTCCGATGCTGGTTCGGTGCTCATCCCGCTTCCGTTGAGGCCCGGCAACTCTATCGACGTCGGCACGGCGCCCCGGCGGTGGCCGCGGCTACCAACCGAAGCCTGATCGAGGGTGGCAGAATGCGCGCCAAGTTGGCTGTGCCGATGTTCGTCCTTTCGGGCTACGACGCCTTTCTGGGGTTTCTGCTGATCTCCGCGGCAGTCCCGGTTCTGGCGCTGGTGGCCAACAAGCTGCTGGCACCCAAGAGTCGGCAGGGGGAGCGGCAGCTCACCTATGAATCCGGCATGGAACCCATCGGTGGTGCCTGGATTCAGTTCAATATCCGCTATTACATGTTCGCCCTGGTCTTCGTCATCTTCGACGTGGAGACCGTCTTCCTCTACCCCTGGGCCGTGGCCTTCCACCGCCTCGGCCTGCTGGCCTTCATCGAGGCTCTGATCTTCATCTCGATCCTTGTGCTGGCCCTGGCTTACGCCTGGCGCAAGGGCGCCCTCGAATGGAGCTGACCGGACCCCCACCATGACCCTCACTCCCTCAGGCAACCTTTCCATCGACGCCCTGCGCGATCTGCGCGAGGCCAGCTGCGGACCGCTCGGAGCCCCTGGCGTCACGGCGGATCTCTCCGAGAACATCATTCTCACCAGCCTCGATGATCTCCACAACTGGGCCCGGCTCAGCAGCCTCTGGCCGCTCCTGTACGGCACCGCCTGCTGCTTCATCGAGTTCGCTGCCCTGATCGGCTCCCGCTTCGATTTCGACCGCTTCGGTCTGGTGCCCCGTTCCAGCCCGCGCCAGGCGGATCTGCTGATCGTGGCCGGCACGGTCACCATGAAGATGGGCCCCGCCCTGGTGCGGCTCTATGAGCAGATGCCCGAGCCCAAGTATGTGATCGCCATGGGGGCCTGCACGATCACTGGCGGCATGTTCTCCGCCGACTCCACCACGGCGGTGCGGGGTGTCGACAAGCTCATCCCCGTCGATCTCTACCTGCCGGGCTGTCCGCCCCGCCCCGAAGCGATCTTCGATGCGGTGATCAAGCTGCGCAAGAAGGTGGGCAACGAAACCTTCGCCGAGCGCGGCAACCTGCGCCCCACCCACCGCTACTGCACGATTCCCCACCAGCTGAAGCGGGTGGAGCCGATCGTCACCGGTGCCTATCTGCGCGCCGAGACCCAGCAGGCCGCCCTGGCCGCCGCCGCCGGCCTGCCCATGGCGGCCACCGCCGGCACCGCCTCCGTGCCCGTGTCCCCCTCCGCCGCCACCACCGATGCCTGAGGAAAATCCCGCCACGCCCGCCACCCCGGGGGCCGCTGATTCCGGGGCGATCACGCCGGCCCCGGCCGACGCGATCCAAGCGCCGGCGCCGGGCCCCGTGGCCACCTGGCTGGCCAGCCAGGGCTTCGGGGCCACCGTGCTCGGTCCCGACCATCAGGGTGTGGAACTGCTGGAGGTGGAGCCGGCGGCGCTGCCCCTGGTGGCCACGGCCCTCAAGGCGGCAGGGTTTGATTACCTGCAGTGCCAGGGCGGCTACGACGAGGGTCCGGGGGGCCGGTTGGTGAGCTTCTATCACCTGGTCAAGATGGCGGCGCTGCTCGAGCGGCTCGAGGGGCTGACGTCGGGTCCCCTGCCGGCCGACGTCCGCCCCGAGGAAGTGCGGCTGAAGGTGTTCCTGGCCCGCGACGGCGCCCTCAGCATCCCCAGCCTCTACGGCCTCTTCCGCGGGGCCGACTGGCAGGAGCGCGAAACCTTCGACATGTTCGGCATCGGCTTCGAGGGCCACCCCCACCCCAAACGGCTGCTGATGCCCGAGGACTGGAAGGGCTGGCCCCTGCGCAAGGACTACGTGCAGCCCGACTTCTACGAACTCCAGGACGCCTACTGAGCCTCGGCCCCTGTCAGTCTCGGCGGTGGCGCCGGTAGAAGCGGATCACCTCCTTGGCCACGCTGCGGGGCTCGTGCCGCAACGTGGCGCTGGGCCGGGCCCCCTGCAGGGGCGCCAGGATCACCTCGTAGCCCTGTTCCCGCAGCTGGGCCTCGTCGCAGGTGACCGGTTCGGCGCCGCGCATGCGATAGAGATCCAGCAGGCTGGAGTCGGCCAGTTCCTCCTGGGCCAGAACCGCCCCGAACAGACGCTGCTGGATGCCGAGACTGGCCAGCTGGGCCTCGATGGCCCGCAGGTGGCCGTTCACGTCCAGCCCATCGGTTTCGCCGGGCTGGGTCATCAGGTTGCAGATGTAGAGACGGGGAGCCTTGCTGGCACTGATGGCGCTCACCAGCTCGGGCACCAGCAGATTCGGCAGCAGGGAGGTGTAGAGGCTGCCGGGGCCGAGCACGATCAGATCGGCGTGGGCGATCGCTTCGAGGGCCCTGGGCAGGGCCGGGGGGCTTTCGGGCGTGCAGCCCAGCCGCACGATCGGGCTGGGGGCGTTGCCGATCTGGGATTCCCCCTCGATCCGCGCCCCGTTCTCCAGCTCGGCCCAGAGCCGCACGTCGGCGTTGGTGGCCGGCACCACCTGACCCTGCACCGCCAGAACCCGACTGCTGGCGATGATCGCCGACTCCAGGCTGCCGGTGATGGCGGTGAGGGCGCTCAGGAACAGGTTGCCGAAGCTGTGGCCCTCCAGGCCGCTGCCGGCCTTGAAGCGGTACTGGAACAGCCGGGTGAGCAGCGGTTCCTCCCGGGCCAGGGCCGCCAGGCAGTTGCGGATGTCGCCGGGGGGCTGCACCCCCAGCTCCCGCCGCAGCACGCCGCTGCTGCCCCCGTCGTCGGCCACCGTCACGATGGCGGTGAGATTGCTGCTGTAGCGCTTCAGCCCGCTGAGCAGGGTGGCCAGGCCGGTGCCGCCGCCGATGGCGACGATGTTGGGGCCGCGGTTCAGCCGCCTTTGGGCCAGCAGGGCGTCCACCAGCAGGGTGTCCTTCTCCGGGGCCAGGGCCTGCTGGATGGCGCCGAAGCTGCGGCTCTGCCCGAGCCAGATCAGGCCGCCACCGATCAGCAGCACCAGCGGGCCGGTGAAGCCCCGCGGCATCACCTGGGTGATGCGGTTCAGTCCCCAGCGGATCGTTTCGAGGGTCCAGTAGATCGGCTGCAGGTCGGCCCAGACGGCCGCTCCCAGCAGGGCGATCACCAGCCCCAGGCCCGAGGTGAGCATCCAGCGCTTGACCACCAGCCCGGGCTGCAGCCAACGGGCGGCGCGCCGGGACCGGCTCATCAGATCCTGCTGCCGCAGATCACCCCGGCCCACCCAGCGGGGACGGGGCGACGGGGGTGCGCCTCGGCGGCGGGGACCGTTCGCAGCGGGGCCTCGAACAGTCAAGAGCGGTGCGCGACGACGCGACAAGGGGCCAGCAGAACTGTACGGATGAAAAGCCGTTCCCGAAACGGCAGGATGGGGGTTGGCCGCTGGCGCCTCCTTTCCGCAGACCCTTGGCCATCAGCCCCTACAAACCCGCGCCGTCCTCGATCAGCACGCCGGTGGCCCAGATGGAGAACCTCAGCATGCGCTGGGGCAGCCGGCCCGTGCTCGACGGCGTCGACCTCAGCCTCGAACCCGGGGAGCGGCTTGTGGTGGTGGGGCCGTCCGGATCCGGGAAGTCCACCCTGCTGCGCCTCCTGGCCGGCCTGCAGCTGCCCACCGCCGGCAGCCTGCGCATTCACGGCGAGCCCCAGACCTACCTGCGACTGGACCAGCGCCACCCGCCCGACGTGCGTCTGGTGTTTCAGAATCCCGCCCTGCTGGGCTCGCTCACCGTGCGGGAGAACGTGGGCTTCCTGCTCTATCGCTTCAGCCGCCTGAGCGAAAAGGAGATCGCCGAGCGGGTGGGCCAGGCGCTGCAGGCCGTCGGTCTGGCGGGGATCGAGGAGCAGATGCCTGGGGAACTGAGCGGCGGCATGCAGAAGCGCGTCAGCTTCGCCCGGGCCCTGATCGACGATCCCACCGCGCGATCGCCCAAGGTGCCGCTGCTGCTGTTCGACGAGCCGACCGCCGGGCTCGATCCGGTGGCCTGCACCCGCATCGAGGATCTGATCGTGCGCACCTCCCGCATGGTCCATGCCTCCACCCTGGTGGTCAGCCATGTGCTGAGCACGATCGATCGCTGCGCCGAACGGGTGGCCCTGCTCTACGAGGGTCGCTTCCGCTGGTGCGGTTCGGTGGAGGACTTCCGGATCTGCACCAATCCTTACGTGGTTCAGTTCCGGAGCGGTAGTCTGCGGGGACCGATGCAGCCGGCCGAGAACTGAGCCCATGCGCCGGAGTGTCCGTGAAGCCCTGGTCGGATTTTCGCTGCTGGCTGCCCTCGCCAGTGGCTTCGGCCTCTGGTTCTGGTTGCGGGGCATCTCCCTGAGCCGCAACACCTGGACGATCAAGGCGAATTTCGTCGATGCCGCCGGCCTCGCCGACCGCTCCCCCGTCACCTTCCGGGGTGTGCTGGTGGGCAATGTCCGCCGGGTCACCGTCACGGGCGCCGCCGTCGTGGCCGAACTGGAGATCACCGATCCCCGCCTGCGCCTGGCCCGGCCGGTGGTGGCCCGCGTCGGCACGGCCTCCCTTCTCGGCGGTGATGCCCAGGTGTCGCTCCTGGCCGGCGGCCAGCCGATGGCCTCCAGCCTGCCCGGCCCCCGGGACAGCGGCTGCAACGACACCCGCATCGTCTGCAACGGCGGCAAGGTGACCGGTGTGGCCGCCGCGAGCCTCGACACGGTCACCGAGACGGTGCAGAAGCTGCTGGACCAGGCGGACCGCCAGAACCTCGTCCACCAGATGGTCGCTGCCACCGCGTCCTTCGAGCGCACCGCCAAGGAGACGGAGAAACTCACCAAGAGCGGCCAGATCTTCCTGGGGGACGCCCAGGTGCTGGTCACCCAGCTGAACCGCTCCGTCGGCAAGGTGGATCCGATCCTCAGCAACCTCAACCTGGCCAGCGCCGATGCCGCCCGGGCCACGAAGCATGTCGGCAACCTGGCGGCCGCCCTGGACAACCCGAAGACCGCGGCCGATCTCCAGGCCACGCTCACAAACGCCAAGCAGCTCACCGACCGCTGGTCGGCCGTCGGCGGCGACATGAGCAAGCTCACGGGCGATCCCAAGTTCCTTGACGGGATCCGCAGCGTGTCGATCGGCCTGGGCCGCTTCTTCGAGGAGCTCTATCCCGCCGAGGTGGATGCGGCGCGCGACCGGAAGGCCCGGCAGGAGGCCCGTCAGCAGGAGATCAAGGCCGGCCGCCAGGCCGCCCTGGACCGGCTCGCCCCCAGCGTCAGAAACCGTTGATCGCCTCCAGGGCGATGGCGGCGATGGCCTGGTCGCTCGCCTTGGGCAGCTGCACGTAGCGGCCGCCGGCGGCTTCCGCCAGTTCCCTGCCCATGCCGCTGCCGATGAATTTGCGCTCGGTGTCGATGACCAGCAGCCGCAGGCCCAGGGCCCGGTAGCGGGAGGCCACCTGCCTGAGCTCCTCCCGCAGGTCGACCGGTTCCTCCCCCTCCAGCGGCGGCTGGCCCAGGGAGCGGCTCAGCGGCACGTTGCCGCGCCCGTCGGTGATGGCGACCACCACCACCTGGCCGAGATCGCCGGTGGCGAGCGCATTGGCCCCCACCCGGGCGGCCTGGGTGAGGCCGTGGGCCAGGGGGGAGCCGCCGCCGCAGGGCATGGATTCGAGCCGTCGCCGGGCGGCGGTGATCGAGCGGGTGGGGGGCAGGAGCACTTCGGCCTGTTCGCCGCGGAAGGGGATCAGGGCCACCTCGTCGCGGTTTTCGTAGGCCTCGGTGAGCAGCCGGATCACGGCGCCCTTGGCGCTCTGCATGCGGTTGAGGGCCATGGAGCCGCTGGCGTCCACCAGGAAGATCACCAGGGCGCCGGCCTTGCGCTGCAGCTGCTTGGCCCGCAGGTCCCCCTCCTCCACGATCACCTTGCGGTGCGGTTCCCGGGCCCGGCGGGCCTTCTGGTACGGCGCAGCGGCCCGCAGGGTGGCGTCCACGGCGATGCGCCGCACGGGGCCCCTGGGCAGCATCGGCTTCACGTAGCGACCCCGGCTGTCGCTGAGGACCACGGCCCGGCTGCCACTGGTGCCGCTCTTGGATTTGGCCGAGGCGAACAGCAGCAGGTCGGGGTCGATGGCCACGGCCTCCGGATCAAGCAGGAACTCCTCCGGGATCTCCGGTGGCGCCTGGTCCTCGGGGCTGTCGTCCTCGTCGGGGGAATCGTCCTCCGGTTCCTCCGGATCCTGCTCCTCCGGGGGCTCCTGGTCCTCGGGCGCCTGGTCGCCCTGGGGGGGCGGCGGCGGCGGCGGTTCCATGGGCTGGTCGGGGTTGTCGGGCGGCAGCTGCAGGGCCCGGGGGGCGATCACCAGCCGCACCGCCACCTGCAGATCGTCGCTGTCCACCCGGTCCCGGCCCGAGAGGGCCGCATGGGCCCGCGCCACCCTCACGGCGTAGAGCTCGGCCCGGTGCCCTTCGACGCCGCCGCGCAGGGCCTCCTGCACCAGGTAGCGGATCTGCTCCCTGGAGATGGTCACGTCCGGCAGCCACTGGCGGGCCAGCAGCAACTGGGTGGCCAGGGCGTCGGTCTCCTCCTGCCAGCGGGAGCCGAAGGACACGCTGGATTCCCCGTGGTCGAGGGCGGAGCGGGTGATGGCCACCCGCTGGTCGGTGTCGAGCAGCTGGTTGGCGGAGAGGGCGATGGCGAAGCGATCCAGCAGGTGGTCGCGCACCGCCCCCTCCTCCGGGTTGTAGGTGGCGATCAGCAGGCAGCGGCAGGGGTGGGACAGGCTCAGCCCCTCCCGCTCGATCCGGTTCTCCCCGGAGCCCACCGCAGCCAGCAGCAGGTTGGTGATGCCCGCATCCAGCAGGTTGAGTTCATCGACGTAGAGCACCCCCCGGTGGGCTTCGGCCAGCAGGCCCGGCTGAAACACCGGGGCCCCCGCCACCAGGGAGGCGGCCACGTCCACCGAGCCGATCAGGCGGTCTTCGGTGACGCCCAGGGGCACCTGCACAAAGGGGGCGGGGATCACCCGGGTGGCCAGCAGGGTCCCCTGCTCAGCCCCGCTGGGGTCGCCGCCCAGTTCGGTGATGCGCTGGCGGGTGGCCGCATCCCATTCGTCGGGCCTGGAGGGATCAGCCTGCAGCTGGCCTGGCCCATCCGCCAGGTCGACCACGTCGATCGGCGGCAGCAGGTCATGGAGACCCCGCGCCAGCACCGACTTGCCGGTGCCCCGCCCACCGGCGATCACCACGCCGCCGAGACCGGGATCCACCGCCGCCAGCAGCAGGGCCAGCTTGAGGTTGCCGTGGCCCGTGATGGCGGCCAGGGGAAAGGTGCCGGTGGGGCTCACGACCATGGGGCGCTGGCGGGCTGGGGTGCGGGCGAGGGAGTCCTTCGCTACAGGATGCCACTGTCCCGGAGGAAGGCCTCGAAGTGGGGCCGCAGCAGCCGGCTGCCGGCGCGATTCAGATGGCTGACATCGCCGTAGAGCCTGGTGCCCTCGCGGTAGTTGGTGCAGTCCCTGCGGTCCGCCGGGCAGATCCAGGCCAGCCCGTCATAGACGTGGAAGTTGGGGTAGGCGCTCTCCAGGGCCTTCAGGCGCTGGGCGATCGGCGCGATCTCGGCCAGCACCGTCCGGCGTTCCTTGCGGAAGAAGCAGTGGTCGGGCAGGGACGGGCGATACCACTGCACGGTGCAGTTCGCATTGGTGGTGGCGGCCCAGCCGCCCTTGAGCTCGAAATCCGGCAGGGGCGAAACGAAGACCACGTTGGCTCCGCGGCGCTGGGCCTGGCGGATCACCCCTTCCAGGTCCTGCCACCACACGTCCCAGCGGGTCCGGGCGGGGTCGAAGGCGGCGCTGGCGCGCTGTTTCGCGGTCCGGAACTGCTGGAGCAGATAGGTCGAGATGATGACCGTGTCGCCGGTGCGCAGTTCGGCGAGCGTCCGATCGAGGTACTGCCGCTGGCGGCGGGCGTCCTGGGCCCGGGGGGCGAGCCCTCCGCTCCACCGGTTCTGGATCGGCGGCACCGACTGGCCGCCCGCAAACGCCCGGCGCAGCCACAGGCCATCGCCGGACGGCACCCCGGCGATCCAGTCGGACAGATGGGCCGTGTGGCTGTCTCCCATCACGAAGAAGCGATGCTTCACCGGGCCGTGACGGCTCTGGATCACGCAGTTCCTGGCGGCGGCCGCCGGATCGGGTCCGCGACCCATCCACCACATGCAGTCCTGCTCGAACAGGGTGCTCTCCGGAGCGAGATTGCCCTGGAAGCGCTCCCCTTCCACGTCCCCCAGGAAGGCCAGGCGCCCCAGCGGGCCCATCAGGGTCAGGGGCACCGCGGCGGCGGCACCGGCCAGGAGCAGGCCGAAGCCGAAGGTCCTCGAGCCCCCTTTCAGCCAGCCGGCATGGCGGAGGGGGGATTCGATCAGGCGATAGGACAGCACCGCCAGGCCGCCCATCAGGGCCAGCTGCAGGGGCAGGGTCCAGGGATGGATGCCGATGGTCCAGCGGCTGATCGCCAGCACCGGCCAGTGCCAGAGGTAGAGGGAGTAGGAGATCAGGCCGATGAAGCGCACGCCCGGCAGGCTCAGCAGCCGGTGGGTCGCGCTGCCCGGCCGGAGGCAGGCGAGCAGCAGGGCAGTCAGCAGCACCACGGCGATGGTGGTCCGGACCCGGAAATCGGTGAACAGCAGCAGGGTGATCGCCACCAGCAGCGGGGCGGCCGGCAGCTGCCGGGCCCGCTGCGCCAGGACGGGAAGGCGCAGCGCGGCGAACAGCAGGGCTCCCAGACCGATTTCCCAGAAGCGGGTGGGCATCGAGAAATAGGAGAAGGAGGGGTTGGAGCGGCTCAGCAGGATGAAGGACACCAGCGAAGCGCCGCTCAGCAGCCCCATCGACCAGCCGAACCAGCGCCAGGCTCCGGGCCGGGAGCGGGTGATCCCCGTCAGCCAGACCAGCAGGGGAAACAGCAGATAGAATTGCTCCTCGACGCCCAGCGACCAGGTATGGGTGAAGGGATTGAGATCCGACGACACCGAGAAATAATCCGTGGCCTCGAAGTAGAGAAGAATGTTGGAAAACCCCACCAGGGAGCTCGCGCCGGTGAGCAGCGATGGGCCCGGGGCTGGATCGAAGAAGCAGATGGCGATGCTGGCGATCAGCACCACCGCCGCCAGGGCCGGCAGGATGCGGCGGATGCGGCGGGCATAGAAGCCCAGGAAGAAACTGCGAGCATCCGCATAGGAGCGACCCACCAGGGACGTGGTGATGACGTAACCGGAAATCACGAAGAAGATGTCCACCCCCAGATAGCCGCTAGGCAGCAGACGTTTGTCGCAATGGTTGAGGATCACCGCCAGCACGGCGAAGGCCCGCAGGCCATCGATTTCCGGCCGGTAACGGCTCCCGGCGGGTGCGTTGCTGCTGGCCGATCCGCTCGCTGGGTTGCCCGTGGATGGCGTCCCGATCATCCGCAGCGAAGGTCGGCTGGGCGGAACTGTAGGGGCGTTGTCTCGGCCCATCACCCGGCCGACACTCCCGCGTGAGCGCCGGTGTCGCCATCGCCCTGGGCGCCAACCTCGGCGACCCCGAAGCCACCCTGGTGGCCGTGCGGCCGCTGCTGGCGGCCACGGTGATCGCCTGGGCCGGTGCGGCGGCGGGGCCGCTGCAGCTGTGCTGGTCGCCCTTGTTCGTCACGGCCCCCGAGGGCGGACCGCCGGACCAGCCGGACTACCTCAATGCCGTGCTGCTGATCGAACGGCCTGACCGGGGGGCCACCGCCGCGCCACCCTGGCCCGCTCCCGGCGCCCTGCTGGAGCGGCTGCAGCACCTGGAGGCCCGCTTCGGCCGGGTGCGGCGTGAGCCCTGGGGACCGCGCCACCTGGATCTTGATCTGCTCTGGTGCGGTGCCATCCACTGCCGCACGGCCACCCTGGCGCTGCCCCACCCGCTTCTGGCGGAGCGCCGGTTCGTGCTGGCGCCGCTGGCGGCCATCGATCCGCGGCTGCCGTTGCCCGATGGCCTTGGCACCGCCGCCGCACGGCTGGCGGCCTTGCCGCAGGGTGCCGCCACCGAGCCGCGACCCCTTCCCGGCCGGCCGGGCTGGAGCGAAACCGTCTGAATCGCGCCGTCGGCTTCCGGCGGTCACACTGGGGGCCCCGACCGCCTGCCCCATGGCTCCGCTGCCGCCCCCCGAGCCCTCCACCCATCTGGAGACCATGGCCGCGCTCGATGCCCGCAAGGTGCGCTTCGAGCTCAACCGCGTGGTGCTGCCCATCGGCATCGAGGGCACCTACGGGGTGATCCGCCACCCGGGGGCCTCCCTGGCGGTGCCGGTGCTCGACGACGGCCGGGTGGTGATCCTGCGCCAGTACCGCTTCGCCGTGGCCGCCCGCCTGCTGGAGTTTCCGGCCGGCACCCTGGAGGAGGGGGAGGAACCCCTGGGGTCGATGCGGCGGGAGCTGGAGGAGGAGACCGGCTACAGCGCCACGCGCTGGGATCCGCTCGGCGCCATGCACCCCTGCCCCGGTTACTCCGACGAGGTGATCCACCTCTTCCTGGCCCGTGATCTCACCCTGCTGGAGGTGCGGCCCCCCGGCGATGACGACGAGGACATGGAGGTGCTGCTGCTGGAGCCGGCTGAACTGGATGCCCTCCTGGCCAGCGGCGACGAGGCCCTCGACGGCAAGAGCGTCACCGCCTGGTTCCGTGCCCGGCAGATGCTGGGACTGTGAGCCCCGTGCGCTGGCTGTTCTGGCATCGCCGCGACCTGCGCCTGGCCGACAACCTCGGCCTGGCGGCCGCCGCTGCCGCCACCCCGGCCGTGACCGGGGTCTACGTGCTGGATCCAGCGATCCTGGCGGGCAGCGCCGGAAACCCTCCGATGGCGCCGGCGCGGCTCTGGTTCCTCACCGAAAGCCTCAGGGAACTGGCCGGGCGCTGGCGGCAGGCCGGCAGCCGCCTGGTGCTGCTGCAGGGCGATCCGGTGGCACTGCTGCCCCGCCTGGCCGCGGCGACCGGCGCGGAGGTGGTGGCCTGGAACCGGGAGGTGGAGCCCTACGGCCGGGCCCGTGACCGGCGGGTGGCTGCGGCACTGCAGGCCGATGGCAGGAAGGTGCTGGCGGACTGGGACCAGTTGCTGGTGGCCCCGGAGGCGCTGCGCACCGGTTCCGGTGATCCCTACCGGGTCTATGGCCCGTTCCTGCGCAACTGGCGGGGCCAGGTGGAGCGGCGTTCCTCCGGCGCCGCCGCTGGGCAGGGCGGACTGGGTCCTGTGGCGGCTCCCGGCGGCCTGCTGGATCTCGACCTCGGTGCCTGGGCGGACGAGCGCCGGGCCCTCTGGACCGGTCTGCCCCGGCTGGAGACGGTGCCCGCCCCCACCGGGCTGGGCTTCCCGGCCTTCGAGGGGGCCGACCTGTGTCCCTGCCGGCCGGGGGAGTCGGCGGCCGCGGCGCAGCTGGAGCGCTTTGCCGACGGCGGACCGGATGGGGGCCCCCTGGCGGCCTATGAGCCGGGCCGGAATTTCCCCGGCCAGCCCGGTACCTCTGCGCTCTCCGCCGCCCTCAGCTGCGGCACCCTGAGCCCCCGCCAGGCCTGGGCCGCCGCCGGCGCCGCCGCCTCAAGGGCCCGCAGCGACGAGGCCCGGCGCTCGATCGAGGTGTGGGAGCAGGAGCTGGCCTGGCGCGAGTTCTACCAGCAGGCCCTGTTCCATTTCCCGGAGCTGGCCGATGGTCCCTATCGCCCCCAGTGGAAGCATTTCCCCTGGGAGGACGATCCCCAGCGCCTGGGTGCGTGGCAGCAGGGCCTCACCGGCATGCCGATCATCGATGCGGCCATGCGCCAGCTCCTGGAGAGCGGCTGGATGCACAACCGCTGCCGCATGATCGTCGCCTCCTATCTGGTCAAGGATCTGATCGTCGACTGGCGCCATGGCGAGACCGCCTTCATGACGCATCTGGTGGATGGCGATCTGGCCGCCAACAACGGCGGCTGGCAGTGGAGCGCCAGCAGCGGCATGGATCCCCGGCCCCTGCGCATCTTCAACCCCGCCACCCAGGCCGCCAAGTTCGATCCTGAAGGCACCTACATCCGCACCTGGCTGCCGGAGCTGGCCCACGTGGCTACCCCCGATCTGATCTCCGGGGCCATCGCCCCCCTGGAGCGCCGGGGCTACCCCGAGCCGATCGTCGACCACCGGATCCAGCAGGCCCGCTTCAAGGCGTTGCATGCGGCCCTGCCCCGGGGCTGAGCCCGGCCGCCACGGTTGGCCGCCGCCGCCGGTGGCCTCAGGCGGCCCTGGCCGGGATGGCCGCGGTTTCCACCAGATGGCGCGCCTGGCGGATCACCGTGGTCTGCTGCTCGTCGGTCAGTTCCGGAAAGATCGGCAGGCTGAGCACTTCGGCACACAGCCGTTCGGTGATCGGCAGGCTGCCGGGGGGGTAGTCGAGGCCGGCGTAGGCCGGCTGGCGATGGATGGGGATCGGGTAATAGATGATCGTGGTCACGCCGGCCTCCTGCAGCTGCTGCTTGAGCCAGTCGCGGCAGCAGGCCTCCGGCAGGCCGAAGCTGGCACTGTCGGCGGCGGCGATGCAGCGGCCGGCGCAGGCGTTGGCCCCCTCCGGACAGCGCGGCACCCGCACCACGAACTGATTCCAGCTGTGGCCCTCGGGTCCGGCCGAGGGGGTGAGCAGACCGCTCAGGTCGGCCAGTTCCCGCTGGTAGCGCTCGGCGATGCGGCGGCGGCGCTGCACCCACTCGGCCAGATGGGGCAGCTTCACCGACAGCACGGCCGCCTGGAGGGCATCGAGGCGGCTGTTGTACCCCAGTTCGGTGTGGAGGTAGCGGCGGGGCATCCCGTGCACGGCCAGCTCCCGGATGCGCTGGGCCAGGGCAGGATCGCGGCAGACCACCATGCCGCCGTCACCGGCGGCGCCGAGGTTCTTGGTGGGAAAGAAGCTGAAGCAGCCCGCATCTCCCCAGCTGCCCACCGGCCGACCGGCCCAGCTGGCACCGCTGGCCTGGGCGCAGTCCTCGATCACCAGCAGGTCGTGGGCCGCAGCGATCGCCACGATCCGTTCCATGTCGACGGGCCGGCCGAACAGGTGCACCGGCATCAGCGCCCGCGTGGCCGGGGTGATGGCGGCTTCGATCCGGTCGGGATCGATCAGGTAGCTGCTCTCCTCCACATCCACGAACACCGGCGTCGCGCCCACGGCGCTGATCGCTTCGGCGGTGGCGAAGAAGCTGAAGGAACTGGTGATCACCTCATCGCCCGGGCCGATCCCCAGCCCCCGCAGCGCCAGCACCAGGGCATCGGTGCCGCTGTTGCAGCCGATGGCATGGGGAACGGCGCAGGTGGCGGCGAAGGCCGTCTCGAAATCGGTGATGGTGCTGCCGCCGATGTACTGGCCGCTGCGCAACACGTCGAGAACGGCACGATCGAGGGCGTCTCCGAGCTGGCGCAATTGCTCGCCGAGACTGAAGGGGGGCACATGCATGGCGGCAACATTAAGCCTCCCGATCCGGCCTTAGGAAGGCGACTTGGGGTGCCATTTGATGTTGCAGCCGATCGAGGGCTGCTGCGGTTCGGGGGCGGGCCGGCCCTCGCGCATGGCGGTGACCGCCGCGCGCAGATCGCCGCCGTGGCAGGGGCGGCCGTTCCCCGGACGGCTGTCATCCAGCTGGCCCCGGTAGAAGAGCCGGTGGGCGGCATCGAACAGGAAGAGGTCGGGGGTGCAGGCGGCCCGGAAGGCGAGGGCCACGCTCTGATCGGGGTCCTGCAGGTAGGGGAAGTCCCAGCCCTGGCTCAGGGCCTGGGCGGCCATGCCCGCCGGACCGTCCTGGGGGTGGGTGAGGGTGCTGTTGCTGCAGAGGCCCACGATGGCCGTGTGGTCGCCGAGGTCGTTCTGGAGACGGGTGAGTTCCGCCTCGATGTGCTTCACGAACGGGCAGTGGGGGCAGAGGAACAGCACCAGCACCGGCCGGCCGGCCAGGGCGCCCGGATCGAGGCGGCCGCCCGACACCGGCCGCAGCGCCGCGGTCATCGCCTCCAGGGGCAGGGGGGTGCCCAGGGGCAGCATCGAGGACGCCGTGAGGGC
This sequence comes from Candidatus Sulfopaludibacter sp. SbA3, assembly GCA_943367425.1. Taxonomy (GTDB): domain Bacteria; phylum Cyanobacteriota; class Cyanobacteriia; order PCC-6307; family Cyanobiaceae; genus Cyanobium. The sequence continues at coordinate 4,572 of CALRJF020000020.1, read as the reverse complement.
CATGGATCTGCCGCCCTTGCTGCAGAGCGGACGCGGGGGATGGACAAGGATCATCGCCGCTCCGTCGTTGTCCCGACTTGCCGTTCCTGTGCCTGCCGCTGGTGCTGCTTCTGCTCAGCCAGCTCGTGGCCTGCGTGCCGGCCGATCAGCGCCCCAGCGGTCGGGTCTTCCCCCTGCCGCGCCACCAGCCCGATGACGGACTGGCGGTGGTGAGCCGGCCGGGGGGCGAGGGGTTGCACATCTGGATCGAGACCGACACCAGCCAGGGGGGCTTCTGCCGGCCCCGGTGGCTGCCCGATGCGGCCAGGCTCCGTGACGGCAATGGCCCGCAGCCCACCAGCTTCGGCCTGGCTCCCCGCGAGGAGTTCTTCCAGGCCCTGGCGTCGGGCCGGGTGCGCTGGGCCCTGCGCCGCCAGGTGGAGAGCCTCTGCCGCCAGCGGGCCCCCCGCAGCACCTTCGTATGGATGGAGCCCCCGCGGACCGAGGCCCAGTACCGGCCGCCACCGCTGCCGCTGCTCGAGGAGCCGGATCTGCTCAGCAACCCGAAGGCCGTGCGCCGGGCCGAAAAGAAACTGCTGGGCCTGCCGCTCACGCCCGACGACTTCGATGATCCCAGCGAGTCGGATGACGGGCACCCCTGAGCCGGACGGGCAGGGCGGCCCTCACGCCAGGGCGGCGGCCCCCAGGTAGCCCTCGGGCAACGCCACGGTCCACAGATCGCCTGGTGACGGCGCCGGCCCGGCCCTGCCTCCCCCGCCGGCCGGGCTGAACAGCCCCTGGCCGCGGGCTTTCAGATCCGCCTCCAGCCGGCACCAGGCCTCGAGAAAGGCGTCGCTGCGCTGCTCCGGCGGCAGGGCCCGGATCGCCTCCCAGCGGCCGGCCGGCAGACAGCGTCGGGCGATCGCCTCCCATTCCGGCACCGCCCGTTTCTGCTCCACATCCACCCCCACCTGCCGCAGGCCATGGAAGCCCAGCAGGATCAGATCGCCGGAGTGGGAGACGTTGAACCCGGGCGCTGGCACCGCCCGCTCCTGCCACGGGTGCTGGGCCTCCGGCAGGAGCAGTTCCGGCTTCCCCCGGGGTCCCTGGACCAGTCGCAGGGTGTCCGGCCGCTGTCCGAGCCAGGCGCCCAGCACCAGGCGCAGCACGGCCCGGCCCAGCAGGAAACGCTCGCGATCCTCCTGGCGCTGCAGGCGCGCCAGCCGGCTGTGTTCCTCGGGCGCCAGCCGTGCCGTCAGGGCGTCGATCGAGCGCCGCACAGCGGGATCGTTCCGCCGGATCAGCAGCAGGTGGGGGGAGGAGCCGGGGCCCCAGGAACCCCCGCAGGGCGGTGGTGGCGCCATGGCGCCCTGGGGAGACCACGGCTCCGGGAACAGACGCATCAAGGTGGGCCGCCAACGGGGAGAGGGGAAGGCGGGGCCATGGGTGCGGGAGAATCCCCCGATCGCATCCCCCGCCCTCCAGCGCTGCTTCCACCATGCTCCTCGATCTGCGCGGCAAGAAGGCCCTCGTCACCGGCATCGCCAACAACCGCTCGATCGCCTGGGGCATCGCCCAGCAGCTGGCGGCGGCGGGCTGCGAGCTCGGCATCACCTACCTGCCGGATGAGAAGGGCCGTTCGGAGTCCAAGGTGCGGGAGCTCACCGCCCCGCTGAATCCCACCCTGTTCGAGCCGCTGAACGTGCAGGATCCGGCCCAGATCGAGGCCGTGTTCGGGCGGATCGGCGACCAGTGGGGCAGCCTCGACGTGCTGGTGCACTGCCTGGCCTTCGCGGGCAAGGAGGAGCTCATCGGCGATTACAGCGCCATCAGTCCGGAGGGTTTCGGCCGGGCCCTGGAGGTGAGTGCCTACTCCCTGGCTCCCCTGTGCCGCTGGGCCAAGCCCCTGTTCAACGAGGGAGCCAGCGTGATCACCCTGAGTTACCTGGGGGCGGAGCGGGCGATCCCCAACTACAACGTGATGGGCGTGGCCAAGGCGGCCCTGGAGGCGTCGGTGCGTTATCTGGCGGCCGAGTTCGGGCGCCACAAGCAGGTGCGGGTGAATGCCATCAGTGCCGGTCCGATCCGCACCCTGGCCAGCTCGGCCATCGGCGGCATCCTCGACATGATTCACAACGTCGAGGAGAAGGCCCCCCTGGGCCGCACGGTCACCCAGGACGAGGTGGGCGCCACCGCCGCCTTCCTGGCCAGCCCGCTGGCCAGCGGCATCACCGGCCAGGTGATCTACGTGGATGCGGGGTACTGCATCACGGGGATGTGAGCCGACACATCCATTGGCCTGCCAGCTTCCCCATGAGGCGGCGCCACCTTTGCTTCAGTCTCCTGAGCAGGGATGCCGCCTTGCTGGTGGGTTCATCGGACGCCGGCATGGACTGGCAGAGCAGCGCATTGACGATCCTGCCCAGCTGTTTGGAACTGGAGTTGGCGACCAGTTCCGATCCATAGACGCTCAGTGTGTCCCTGATCTGCTGCCGGGACAGGACGACATGCGGGGCCAGTCGTCTGGCCAGGGCAGCGAGGTCCGCAAGGTTGTGGGATTCCCAATCCTTCTCTGAGGTGAGATTTTCCGCCAGCAGGACATTCATGATCTGCCAGCGCAGCCCCGCGGTGGCAGGCATGAGCAGCCTGATCTGATCGCACATCCAGGCGCCTTGACGGCGCCGCAAAATCACGCGGATGCGCACTCCCGGACGTAGTCGGCAAAGCCAGAGCAGATACAGAGCACTGCCGTCCATGAACACAAGCTCCTTTGCCTGCGAGTACTGCCTGATCTGCGCGGCGATGGGGTGGCGTTCGGGATGGAAGATCCGAAAGCCTGCGCTGGCCAGGATCTGGTCCAGGAGGACGTCGCCCACCAAGCGACCGAGTTGCAGTGGGAGTCCGGTTCGCGTGATAAAGAGCTTTTCTGTGGTGTGCCGTTCGTCGTCATGGGGTGAGGGTGTGGGGTCATAGCTGCCCAGCAACTCACGCATCAATGAATGGCAGTCCCATCCAAGATGTTTGTTCCAGACGGTTTGATCGAAGTCAAAACCCCAGCACTGCCCAGGGATCAGCAGATGGCGAAACCAGGTGGGACCCACCACAATCCGGATCCGCTCCGTGGGGAGGCCAAGGCCTGTGAGCACCTCGGCCATGTAGCTGGGCAGGTCTTTCCCCGCATCCAGCCAACGAGGCATGAAGAACACGACATCTGTGTGTTCCGCCTGAAGTCGGCGCCTGGTTCCATCCAGCAAAGCATTCATGGTCTTGCTTTTGCTCAGCCACCACAGGCGGCCAAGGCTTTCGTGCATGAAATGGCCAAAGTGCCGCAGAAGATAGCCTCCGAAAATGACACTGGCTTCAACAGTCTTCGTGTCATCGCTGATCTTCCCGGCAGCTGAGGCCAGCGCTTTGGCATCCAGCCGTACCTCCGTGAGGCGTGGAGGCGTTGTGATGGCGTGCAGTGCCTCGACCACCACCTGCTCTTTGCCGGTATCCCAGAACAACCCCTCCGTTTCTCTCCCCTGCAGGGTGATGGGAAAGGACGGCAGTGCCAGGACGTCCCTCGCTTCGGTAACGAGCTGCCTCGGCATGGAGGGTTGTACCGGCTGATTTTCAGCTTAGGCAGTCCCGGAATGGCCCACCCATGGGATGGCTGTCCGGCTGATCCTGCCTGGAAGTTCTCATAACTTCATGCGAATACATGGCCCCTCGTTGACTCAGGCGACGCTCCAGGGGTCTGTTGTGGTGCTTGAGCTTGTGTTCACCAATGTGTTTGGCCTGGTGAGCGCTGATTCAGTGTTTCCTGTCATCACCTTCACGGGAGGTGTCGCATCTGATTCGCCGACCAGGTTGGCCGGCCTGATCTGGTGGCTTGCGAACGATTGCAACCGGTAGGCGATACCGATTCTGGATCGACTTCGGGTATCGCGATGCTTCAGGCAGGAGGCCCAGGGACGTCGTCATGGGGCCTCCTGCCCGTTCAACCGGTGATGGCCGGCATCACCGGGCCGGTGTCCGGTTGGCTCAGAACAGATCGCCTCCTGTGGCGAGCAGGGGATGCTGCTGGGTCTGCTGGATGCCCAGCACGCTCAGGGCGCTGTCCTCCGCCGGCTTCGGAACCACCTGAAGGCTTCCCAGGTTCTGGGCCAGCGGTTGGATCTGGACGCCGGCTCCGGAGCCCGTGCCGCCAGCACCACCGAGGGGAGGCACCGGCAGCGGCGACGTCTCCACCAGGGCTCGGGACACGCCTCCGATGATCGGGTCGACGGTCCGCGAACGACTGGAATCGTTGATGAGGGAGGAGGCTTCCGAGCTGTCGAGGGCGAGGACCTTGAGGTCGGGGCCGTTGAAGCGGACGGCGCCATCACCGGGAGCTTCTTGAATGGCGGAGAAGCGGAAGGTGTTGACGGTCTGCTGGAAGCGGATTCCGACGGAGGCGAGTTCCTGGCCCTGGTTGAGGAAGGTGGGATTGACGAAGGTGGTGACGGTGATGCCGGTGCGGGTGTAGGAACTGGCGGCGGAGCCGTCGTTGGAGCCGTCGAGGACGAGGACGTCGTCGATGACGTTGCCGTTGCGATCGAGGGCCTCGAC
>CALRJF020000019.1:0-54534 GCA_943367425.1 Candidatus Sulfopaludibacter sp. SbA3 | reverse complement strand
GGTAGCCCCCTGCGAAAATAGCTCGATGCCAGGTAAAACTTGACTTGTTGCAGCCGAGAGCGGCTGGGACAAGGGTCGACCGGCGGAAGCAGGAAGGACCAGGAGAAGCCACCCGAAGGGGTGGCTTTTCTGTTGGCTCGATGGCCTCGTCGGGCTGGGGGTTGGGTCCATTACGCCGGTAGGTAGATGGTTCCTTCCCGGCGGTGCAGGTGCTCCGGGGCCGACGCCAAACTACTCTTGGCCTCCATTCACCTGCTCCACATGGGCTGGCGCCGACGCTTCCGCCCTTTCTGGAAAGCCTATGCGCTTTGGCTACGAGCGGATTGCGTGGATCTGAGCGCAGCCTTCGCCTACCACGCGCTGCAGTCTTTCTTTCCGGCATTGCTGATCGCTCTATCCATCGCGTCCCGCCTGCTTGGCAGGGATGTGGAGCGGTTCGACCGTTTCCTAGATCTGATGTCCCAGGTTCTGCCCGAGGCGATCCTGCCAGGATTCGAAGAGACGCTTCGACGGTTCACCAGTCAGGGGCTGGGTGCGGGCGTACTCGGGGTTGTCCTGTTGGCCCTCAGCGCCAGCAACGTCTACCTCACCCTTCAGCGTGGCGCTGATCGTCTCTGGTGGAATCGGCCGTTCGGTTTCGATCATCTGCGCTGGCAGGACTATGTGCAACGCTTCATCGCCCTGCGGCTGAAGGCGCTGCTGCTGCTCCTTTTCGTTGGGCTGCTGATCGTCATCGATCAGGTGTTCAGTGCGGCACGCCTGTTCGGCTCCAGTGTTTTTCGCGACCTGCTGCTCCAGAACCTGCCGCAGCGATTGCGATGGGTCGGTTCGCTCTCCTTCGGCCTGGATGTTCTGGTGTCCCTGCTGATCAGCTTCGTGGCCATCCTGTTGTTCCTCTGGCTGCTTCCTTCCCGTCGCATCGCTCTGAATCCCCTGCTGCCCGGTGCCCTGCTGGTGAGTGGCTGCCTGACCCTCTCCAACCTGTTGCTTGGCCGCAGTCTGCTGGCGCTCGGCCTGCGCTTTCAGGCCTATGGGGTGGTGGGGGGCGTGCTGCTGTTGACGCTCTGGGTGTGGCTGGTGGGGGTGGTCCTCTATTACGGCCAGTGTTTCAGCGTGGTGCTGGCCGGTGGGGCTGCGGGGGGGCCATCCACACCCCTCCCGCGCAGAAAGGTCTTCCATTTGGGGTAAGGATGGATTCACTCTGTCTGCAGGGATCGTTGGCCAAGCCTGCCCTTCGTCTTCGACCACTCCCGGCCAGCCTCGCGTTGCTGTCGATGGCGGTCGGATCCATCGTGCTGATCGGGGTGACCACCCTGGCCCTGGTTCCGGTGCTGATCGGCGTGGGACTTTTCCTGAGCTGGTTGGTGGCCGCCCTTCTGCTGGGCTGGGCGGGCATCGAAGGCCTGGCGGCACTCGAGCGATGGATCGAGAACGACCCTCGCTTCCAGCGTTGATGGAGCGTCGCATCCCCTGGCTGTGGATCGGCATTGCCGCGGCCCTGCTGCTGCTGCCAACGGCGGCCGGTCGCCTGCTGCTCGATGTCATCGGCGGCCTGACGCTCACCCTGCTGCTGCTGCCTCTGCTGATCGGCGGCGCGGCCTTGATCGGCTGGCAGATCCTCCGGCGACGCCTCAGGACCTGCCCCAGTTGTGGGTTGGCGAGTCTGGGCATGGAGGTCTGTCCCGCCTGTGGCACCTCCATGGCCCAGGGGGGACCCGCCGCCGACGGGTCTTCACCCGCGGGGCCTTTCTGGCCCTCCGGTGAACCGGCCGAGATTGACGCCAGGGATGTCACCATCACCGTCGATGCGGTGGCTGTGGACGGAGCTTCCAGCCTGGAGGACCATCCCTCCGGTGGCAGCCGCGGCTGAGGCGTGATGTTGCTTCAGCCTCAGCCGCGGATGGGGCGGCCCGTGGGCGGCTCAGGGGTGGTCGAAACCCGCGTTACGCGCGTTACAAGGCCAGCTCCCTGAGACGGCGCTCCCGGAGGTAGAGAAACAGGGGCGCTCCGAAGGCGAAGGCCACCGTCACGCAGCTGAGCAACACCCAGACGATCCCGCGCATGCCGAGGCGACGGCTCTCCTGCACCATCCAGATCGCCACCGCCGTGGCCCCCACCGCCAGATCGGCGGACAGTGAGCGGGCGGCGGGATTGGCCGTGGCCATGGCCACGAACAGGCCAAGGTCAAAGGGACTGCCCTGGGTCTGGATGAATTCCAGATTCCCGAGCCAGGGCAGCACGGCCCCGGCAACGGCCAGGGCCAGGTAGATCCGGGCCATCCAGGGGCCCGGCGAGGCTTGCGGTTGTCCCGGGCCGGAGGCGACCCCGGCGGAAGCAGCAAGGGGAGCTGGCTGCGGCGCTGCGGGTTCCGTCATGGGGCGTAGGTCTCGGGAGCGGAATCCTCCCGGCCAGCCTCCCACTGCAACACCTCCTGTTCCACCTGCTGCAGCACCGTCTCGCAGCGATCGGCGTACATCTGGGCCCTTCGGTAGAGATCGGCCATCAGCTCCACGTCCAGGTCCTGGGACTGCAGCTCGTTCAGACAGAGCTCCAAGGCCGTCTGGGCTTGGCGAAAGCTGAGATCGTCGGCGCTCTGGCCACTGGATTCGGTTGTGGAACTGCGGCTTCTGCCGGCGGATTTCGCCATCACAAGGAGAGGGTGGGGATCAGGAAAGGAGGGGTTTTGACGTGCTTGCCGCCTCCGGCTCGGGTGGTCCTGGGTCGCCTTCAGGGTCCGGATCGACCCGTCGCACCTCCAGGGCCAGTCGGCCATCGACGAGCTCCGCGGTGAGCGGATCGCCGGGCCTGAGCGCGGCGACGGAGCGCAGCAGATGCCCCTGGGCATCCCGCAGCAGCGTGAAGCCCCGCGCCAGCAGGTGGGCTGGTGAAAGGGCCTGCAGCAGGACCCGTTGCTGGTCCAGCAGCTGGCGCCGCCTGGCGAGTTGCTGGGCGGGGTGGAGCCCCCGCAGCAGCTCCCCCTGGGCGGCCAGCCCTGCGCGGATGGAGGCGATCCTCAGGCCCACCAGTTGCTGGAGATGGCGCCGTTCCTGCCGGAGAGCGAGCTGCACATGGCGCCGGTCGGGCAGCAGGGCCACCAGGGCGGCCGTGGGGGTGGCCGCCCGGTAATCGGCCACCAGATCAGCGATGGTGACGTCGTCTTCATGGCCGATGCCCGAGACCACCGGCACGGGGGTGGCGGCCAGGCAGCGGGCCAGGGCCTCGCCATCGAAAACGGTGAGATCCTCCCGGCTGCCCCCTCCGCGGGCCAGCACCAGCGCATCCAGGCCGAAGGCCTCGGCGCGGGAGCTGAGCCGCTGGATCGCCGTGATCAGGTCGGCTTCGACGTTGCCCTGAACCGGGACGGGGACCACGAGCAGGGACGTGGCAGGCCACCGCTCCCTGGCGGTGCGCAGCATGTCCGCCAGGGCGGCGCTTGGGGCGCTGGTGAGCAGGGCGATCCGCCGCGGCCAAGGGGGGAGGGGCCGTTTCCGCTCCGGATCGAACAGGCCCTCGGGCTGCAGCAGGCTCCGCACCCGTTCGAACTGGCGCAGCACGGCGCTGAGGCTGGGCCTGACGTCCAGCACCTGGACGGTGAGACTGGCGCGGGCGCTCCAGAAGTTCAGCTTTCCCACCACCACCACCCCGTCGCCGTCCTGGGGAACGAACGACAGTTTCTGGAGCTGGGAGGCCCAGATCACCGCCTGGATGCTGGCCTGGCCGTCGCTCAGGGTGAGCCAGAGATGGCCCTTCTTCTGCTGGGGACGGCCCACGGTGGCCTCCACCAGGAAGCGGGGTGCGAAGCCCCGCTCCAGCAGGGCGCCGATGGCCGTGTTGAGCTCGGCCACACGGAAGCGTGGGATGTCGTCCTGCCGGACGGAGCCGCTGCTGCCGGGAACCGTGAGCATCGACTCAGTGCTGAAGCTTGCGGTAACAGAGCCACCAGTAGAGGCTGAGCAGGCCGGCCACGACCGCCACCAGCCGTCCAGCGGGATGGTCCCAGCCGATCAGGCCGGCTCCGCTGATCACGAGCGCGCTGCTGAGCAGCCTCGAGCCATCGCGACGGTTGCCGACGAACCATCGGGCAGGGGCACCACCGGCACCGGGCTGGACCATGGAAGGCGCTGAACAAAGGCCGCAGGCCAACCTAGGACCGGTGGGTGCCCGGCGAACAGGCGCCGGAGGTGGGCCGGCGCCGTCATGAAAAAGCCACCGGAGGGAACCGGCGGCGGTGCATCAGGAGGTTGGTGCTGGGGCAACGGTCCCGGGCGGGACTTCAGCCGAGGCCGACCTGGGCCAGAATGCCCTGGCCGGTGAGGATCTCGGTCGCGAGGCCGATCACGAAACCCAGCATGGCCAGACGGCCATTCCAGGTTTCAGCAAAGTTGACGAAGCCGAAGCGGGGCTGGGAAGCGTCAGACATGGTGGGGATCCGATTGACTGGGTTGACTGTAACGAATCATGGAGCCAGCTTGACAGTAGTGATGGATACGCTCACGGGTGTGGTTTTCACGCTTGACCGAATCCTGATCGGTGCTAGAGGTCCCATGGGTGAATCGGCGGGACGATGAAGCCATCGTCCGACGGGTTCCATCGCCAGAGCGGCGCGGCGGCCTGGGCGCCGGGTCGGTCGGCGCCGCTGCAGGCCCCCCGCGTCCGTTTCCAGGACCAGTTGGGGGCGCCTCTCCCCAGCCGCCCGGATCTGATGCTGGTCACCGACCTCGACGGCACCCTGCTGGAGGGGCCGTCCGGCCTTCGCCGCCAGGTCTACGGATGGCTGGCCGCCCAGCGGCATCGGGTCCTGCAGGTGTTCAGCACCGGCCGGGATCTGCGATCCGTGGCCCGGCTCCTGACCGCCGAGGCCCCCCTGGGACTGGGGCCGCCCCATGTGGTGATCGGCGACGGGGGATGCACCGTGGCCTGCGGCACCACCCTGGAACCCCTCCCCCTGGCGCTGGCGCCGATCGAGGCGCTCTGGCATGGACGGGCGGAGGTGCTGCTGCCGCTGCTGGCGTCGATTCCCGGCGTTCCTTCCCAGCCGGTGAGCAGTGACCGTCGCCTGGCCTACTGCATCGATCCCGCGGCGCTCGACACCGCCCGCCTGGGGGCGCTCGAGGTCCATGGCGTCGACTGCCTCGTCTCCGGCAACAGGTACCTCGATGTGCTCCCGGCGGGCATCAACAAGGGCTCCATGCTGCTGACCCTGCTCGAGTGGCTGGAGTTGGCGCCTTCCCTGGTGGTCACGGCCGGCGATTCCCTCAACGATCTGGCCATGTTCGAGACGGGGCTTCAGGGGGTGATGGTGGGCAATGCGGAGCCCGGCCTGCTGGCGGCCCTGCCGCGGCTGCCCGGCACCTTTCTGGCCCGCGGCCACGGGTGCGAGGGGATCCTCGAGGGCCTGCATCATTTCGGCTTCGGGCACCTGCTGGGCGGCATCGGCTGAGCCGATCCCCTTGGGGCTCAGGGAGCCTTGATGCCGCTGGCGCGTCCGGAGCGCTCCAGCGCCGCCTTGGTGGCGGCCGTGGGGATGCCCTGGCGGGGATCCTCCGGCCAGGGATGGCGGGGGTAACGCCCCCGCAGTTCCCGGCGCACATCGGCATACCCCTGGCTCCAGAAGCTCGCCAGATCAGCGGTGATCGCGGCAGGACGGCCCGCCGGCGAGAGCAGCGCCAGCTTCACCGTCAGCCGTCCGTTCAGCACCACCGGGCTCGCCTGGCATCCGAACATCTCCTGGAGCTTCACGGCCAGCACCGGCTCTCCGCTGGCGTAATCGAGGGGAACGTGGCGGCCGGAGGGCACCTGCAGGGTCCGTGGCAGCAGCCGGTCGAGATCCTGGCGCTGTACCCAGCCCAGCTCCCCCAGGAGAATCTCCTTGAGGTCGAGACGCTGCAGGTCCTGGAGGCTGCGCAGGCCCGCCAGGTGGGGGCCCAGCCATGGGCCCAGGTTCTGCTGCAGCCGATCCAGGCAGCGGTCGGGCCAGGGTTCGCCCAGATGGCGATGCAGCAGAGAGAGGCGCTGCTGCAGCTGGCGGCTGTCGTTGCACCAGGGCAGGACCTCCAACCCTTCCCGCTGCAGGCCTTCGATCAGGGCCTGCTCCACGGCAACCCCTTCGGCCTCCGGCCAGGGACGGCGCTCCAGGACCAGGGCGCCCAGCCGCAGCAGGCGTTCACTGCGCACCCTCCGGTCGGCCGTGTCCCAGCGTGCCTCCGTCGTCCACTCCGCCGCCTCGCCGGCAAGATCGGCGAGCCCCTGGCGCGACAGGGCCACCGCCAGCCGCACCCGACCCTGCTGGCCCTGACCATCGACGCTGGCGATCGCGAGGGCTTCGGCTCCGGCCAGGGGGTCGTCGGCGGGCACCACGGCGCCGTGCCCCTGGCGCATCAGAAAGTGCCCATCCCCCCGGCCGCGGGTCAGGGCGAGCCGATCCGGGTAGGCCCAGGACAGCAGCTGGGCGGCAAGGATGTCATCGCTGGCCCCTGAAGTCCCTGCGGGGTCGGCCATCCGGGGCGACGCGCGGCGTGGCCCACCGCCCAGCTGCCGCCGCAGCTGGGCTTCCAGCTGCCTGTAGGGACGCCGTTGCGCCTCCCGATCCCCGCCGGTCGCACCACGGTCGGATCCGTCGCCCCGCAGCCAGTCCAGGCGCCGCATCAGGTCGCATCCCGCTTCCCGTCGGTCGAGGGGATCCCGCTCCGTGAGCAGGACCGCCAGGGCACAGCCCAGAGGCTCCAGGCTCTGCTGCCGTGCCAGCAGCAGCATGTGGGCCAGGCGGGGGTGCAGCCCCAACTGGGCCATGGCCCGGCCGTGGGCCGTGATGACCCCGGAGGCGTCGATGCCACCGAGCTGGTGCAGCAGCTGCCGGGCCTCCTCCAGCGGACGCCGTGGCGGGGCCTGCAGCCAGGCCAGTTCCTCGCCGAGTCCGGCACCCCATTCCGCCAGCTGCAGGGCGATCGGCAGGGGGTCGGCCATCAGGAGCTCCGGCGTGTCGAAGGCGGGCCGCCGCTGCTGCTCCGCCGGAGACCACAGCCGCAGGCAACGACCCGGTCCGAGCCGCCCGGCCCGGCCCCGGCGCTGTTCGGCGCTGGCCTGGCTGGCCGGCTGGGTGAACAGCCCGTCCATTCCCGTGGCCGGATCGAAGCGGCTGAGGCGACTGAGGCCGCTGTCGATCACCAGCTCCACGCCCGCGATCGTCAGCGAACTCTCCGCCAGGGAGGTGGCCAGCACCACCTTGCCCCCGTCGTGCCGGGCCGGGGCGATGGCTTCGGCCTGGGCGGCCAGTGGCAGCTGGCCATGCAGGGGGCAGCACGCCACCTGGCTTCCCCAGGAGCTCGCCTCGATGGCCCGCCGCACCGCCAGGATTTCCCCCAGCCCGGGGAGGAACACCAGTACCGTCCCCCGGGGCGGCTCCTGCGACAGCCAGTGCTGCTCGAGGCCGCGCAGCACCTGCTGGTCCAGCCGTTCCCGTTCCCGCGGGGGCTGGTAATGGAGGGCCACCGGATGGGCACGTCCCTCGCAATCGATCACCCGGGCCCCATCCAGTTCCCCGGCGAGGGGTTCCAGATCCAGGGTGGCTGACATCACCAGCAGCCGCAGGTCGGGCCGCAGCAGGCTGCGGGCCTGCCGGACGAGGGCCAGGGCCAGATCGGCCTCCGCCTGACGCTCGTGGAATTCATCGAAGATCACGCAGGCCACGGCCTCCAGGCCGGGATCGGCCTGCAGCCGGCGCAGGAACAGGCCGGCGGTCACCACCTCCAGGCGGGTGGCGGCGGAGGTGCGGGATTCCAGCCGTACGCTGTAGCCCACCCGCAGGCCGACCGCTTCGCCCAGCTGGGAGGCCAGCCGCTGGGCCGCGGAGCGGGCCGCCAGCCGTCGTGGTTCCACCAGCAGGATCGTTCCCTCGCCCTTCAGGTGGTCCAGCAGGGCCAGGGGAACCCGGGTGGTCTTGCCGGCGCCCGGCTCGGCCTGCAGCAGCAGGGTGGCTCCCGGCACCAGGGCGGCGGTGATGGCCCCGAGCCGGCCATCGATCGGAAGGGCAGGATTCAGCGCACGTGGCGGAGGCCGTCCACCGGGTGGTAGGCCTCCCCTGTCATCTCTTCGTAGACGATGGCGGGAAGGCCGGTTTCGAACATGGTCTGGAGGGCTTCCTTGAGATAGGGGTTCCAGCCCCCGGTGGTCACCTTGCCGTGGCGGACGGTCCAGTCCCAGGTGCCCTGGAGGTCACGGGGAATGCGGCCTTCGCGGTCACGACGGGCTACCAGATCCTGGGATTCAACGATGCCGACCAGAATCGGGTCCTTTCCATAGGACGGCGTGATGCTGAGCTCGAGCCGGATCGGGTCGTCCTTGACCATCTTGAGGCGAAAGCGTGGTGGCAGCTTGAGACTCCCCAGCACCGCGGCAACGATTCGCGTTCTCTGATCCACCATCAATCTCCGCCGGAAAGCGCAATCACACCTGCGAGCCTATTCAGTGGTCGGCCGGGGCGCTCAGCCTGGGTCGGCGGGGAAGGCGGGCTGCTCGTTGTCACCGGAGAACCGCACCGTCAGCAGGTCTTCCTGGGTCAGCTGACCGTCGGCATCAAGCAGTTCCGGATGGATGGTGAGGCGTCCGGTGCGATCGGAAACACCCTTGCCGTCGTCCCCGCCGATGGATCCGGCATCCCCAGGCCGGGGGACGGCCCGGAAGCCCTGGGCCATCACGCGGAACGCCTGCCACAGCAGGACGGCAAAGCAAGCCCCATAAACGATGGGGAAGATCTGGCTCAGGAGGGAAGTCATGGCGCGATGGGAATCCCGCGTTCGGCGGAACCCTTCCCATCATCACCCGTCCGAAGGAGCGGTGGTGGTGGCGAGCATCCAGGCCCAGAGGGTGGTGCAGGCGGCTCCGAAGGCGAGAAAAGCAAGCAGGAGGCGGCTTGTGTCCATGACTCGATAAGAAAGTTAACAAAATCATAGCCGACCAGGCCGGTTTGCCTCCCCTCCCCCGGGTGCGGGGGTTTGCCTACGGTTTTGTTCTCTGATTCCTTCAGGCGATGCGCTCCTCCCGTCTCCTCGCTGCCACCGCGGCCGGGCTGGCCACCGCAACCTTGGCCGTAACCCTTCCCCCGCTGACATCGGCGGGCCTGGCTCAGTCGCCGGCTGCCTCGGTCCTGGGTCGGCAGTCGTTCGTGGCGGCGGCGATCCGAAGGGCGGGGCCTGCCGTGGTCACCATCGACACGGAACGCACGGTGCAGTCCGTGGGCCAGGGCGGCCTGCCTCCGGCCATCCTCAACGACCCGTTGTTCCGGCAGTTCTTCGGGGTGCCGATGCAGGGAGCGCCATCCCGGCGCACCGAGCGCGGCCAGGGCAGTGGTGTGATCCTGCAGGCGGACGGACTGGTGCTCACCAATGCCCACGTGGTGGACCAGACCGACCGGGTCACCGTGGGACTGGAGAACGGTCAGCGGGTCGAGGGCCGGGTGGTGGGCATCGACAAGCTCACCGATCTGGCGGTGGTGCGCCTGGTGGGGGGTGGACCCTGGCCCGTGGCACCGCTCGGCAACTCCGATGCGCTGCAGGTGGGCGACTGGGCGATTGCGGTGGGGAATCCCTTCGGCCTCGACAACACCGTGACCCTCGGGATCATCAGCAGCCTCAACCGCAACGCCGCCAAGCTGGGCATCACCGACAAGCGGCTCGAGCTGATTCAGACGGATGCGGCCATCAATCCGGGCAACTCCGGGGGGCCGCTTCTGAACGCCGATGGGGAAGTGGTGGGCATCAACACCCTGGTGCGCTCAGGCCCCGGTGCCGGTCTCGGCTTCGCGATCCCGATCAACCGGGCCCGCACGATCGTCAAGGAACTGGTGGCCACCGGCCGAGCCACCCATCCGATGATCGGTGTGGGACTCAATGAGGTGCGGCGCAGCGATGGCAGCGTGACCGCTGGGGGCGCCGTCGTGGTGTCGGTTCAGCCCGGCGGACCCGCCGATCGGGCTGGTCTGCGCGCCGGTGACGTGATCGTGACGGCCCAAGGAGCGCCGGTGAAGGGACCGGCCCAGGTGATTTCCGCCGTGGAGAGCGCAGGGGTGGGTGGAACCCTGACCCTGACGGTGAACCGTCAGGGGGCGATGGTCAACCTGCGCCTGGTGCCCGGCGACATGGCATCCCTGCGGCAGGGGTGATCACAGGATGTCCATGCCTCCCGGGCCACCCTCCGGACGCAGGGCGTCGAGCAGACCGCTTTCGAGGGCCAGTTCGCTGCCGAATCGGGCCGGAGCACCGAGCTGCTGGCGCATGACCCACTGGGTGGCGGCCTTCTGGCTTTGCCAGGCCTGAAGCAACTGCTTGGCCAGCCCCCGGAGGGCCTGGGGGTCACCGGTGGCGTCGATGGCCCGGTTCATGCGCTCCAGCTCGAATTTCTGACCGAGGCTGAGGGCGAGTGGTTCAGACATGGTGCGCTGTGCGATGGGGCGTTTCTGACCGGCCCAAAGCTACAAACTGTTTCAAGGCGTCACGTAGCGGATGCAACAGGGCTAGCTCCTGGTCAGCAAATCCCCTTGTCGGCTCCCAGTCTCCGAACGCCTCGCCCTCTGCTGAAGCGGGCCGGAGCAATGGGCGTGTGATCCCTTCTCTGCCTTGCTGCAGCAGGCTTCTTCAGCGTCGGCTCCGGCCGCGGGCCTTCCCTGGAGACCGGTCCGCCGCCCTCGGGATCCGGCCGAAGGCGCTGTCAGGAGATGACCATCTCACGCCCGCCGGCCGCATCAGGCCCCCAGGGGGCTGAAAGCGATCAACGTGTATTATCGCGCACCTTTGGCTAGAGGGGCTACAGCGTGGTCAGTCGCCGCGGCCCTTTTTTGCGGCGTCCTTGGTGCGCTGTTTACGACGTTGCTCCTCCCTCCGGGCCGCCTGGAGGCGCTCCTGCTCCCGTTGCGCCTGCTCTTCCGCCTCTTCCTTCTTCTTTTCCTGGTAGTAGGCGTAATCACCCCGGTAGAGCACGAGCTCACCGTCGCGCACCTCCACGATCCGGTTGGCCACCTGGGCGATGAAGAAGCGGTCGTGGGAGACGAGCAGGGCTGCCCCCTCGTAGGACTGCAGGGCCTCCTCCAGCATCTGCTTGGCGGGGATGTCGAGGTGGTTGGTGGGCTCATCGAGCACCAGCAGGTTGCAGGGCGTGAGCAGCATCAGGGCCAGCGCCAGCCGGGCCTTCTCGCCACCGCTGAGCTTGGCCACCGGCTTGAACACGGCGTCGTTGCTGAAACCGAAACTGCCCAGCAGCGAACGCACCTGGGTCTGGGTCCAGTCCGGCACGGCCTCGAACAGGGTGTCGATCACGGTCTTGGTGAGATCGAGGGCCTCGGCCTGGTTCTGCTCGAAGTAACCGGCGATCACATGGTGTTCCCCCAGGCCGGCCTGGCCTTCCAGGGGCAGTTCGTAGCCCATCACCAGCCGCAGCAGGGTGGATTTCCCCGCTCCGTTGGGGCCGACGAAGGCGATGCGATCGCCCCTCTCCACCTCAAGGTTTGCTCCCAGGAACAGGATCTTGTCGTCGTAGCCATGGGTGACATTTTCGATCGCCGCGACGACCCGGCCGGAGCGGGGCGCCGGTGGAAAGGAGAAGCGGGGGCCGCCGACCGACTCCGTCGGTGCCTCCAGCCGCTCCACCTTGTCGAGCAGTTTTTCGCGGCTCTTGGCCTGGGTGCTGCGGGTGGCACTGGCCCGGAACCGGTCGATGAAGGCCTGCTGGCTGCTGAGCTCCTTCTGCTGACGCTCATAGGCGGCCAGACCGGCTTCCCGTTCGAGGGCCTTCTGCTCCAGGTGCTGGCTGTAGTTGCCCAGGTAGGTGCGGGACACCCCCCGCTCGGTCTCCACGATCTGATTGCAGACCCGGTCCAGGAAGGCACGGTCGTGGCTGATCACCACCAGGGGCACGGTCTGGTCCACGAGGTACGACTCCAGCCACTGGATCGTTTCCACGTCCAGGTGGTTGGTGGGCTCGTCGAGCAGCAGCAGATCCGGCTCCTGTAGGAGGATCTTCCCCAGGGCGATGCGCATCTGCCAGCCGCCTGAGTAGTCGCCCACCGGCCGCTCCGCATCGGCCGGGGTGAAGCCGATGCTGGGCAGCAGCTTGTCGATGCGGGCATCGAGTTCGTAGCCATGCAGGGACTCGAAGCGGCTCTGCAGCTGTCCCAGGTCGTTGATCAGCCGATCCAGGAGATCCGGATCGGCCGCCGCCGCGTCGGAGGCCAGAGCGGTCTCAACCTGCCGCTGCCGGCCGAGAACTTCGGCGGCCTCCCCGAAGGCCTGGAACAGCTCCTCGCGCACGGTGCGGCCCGGGTCCACATCGAATTCCTGCTGCAGGTAGGCGATGCGGGGGTCGCCCTGGCGCACCACCTGGCCGCTGGTGGGCTCCTCGAGCCCGGCCAGGATCTTCAGCTGGGTGGACTTGCCGGCGCCGTTCACCCCCACCAGACCGATGCGGTCCCCCGCCTTCACTTCCCAGGTGACGTCCCTGAGGACCTCCCCGGTGGGATAGATCTTGCTGATGCGTTCGAGGCGCAGCACGGGGGGTCGATGGGTCGCGGTGCCCGCATCATCCCTTGCCGGTGGTGTCCTGCAGACTGGCGGGGCCCGTCCGTTCCGGCCGCCCTGATGATCAAGCGCCTCGAGCAGATCGCCGCGGTGGTGGTGGCGGCGGGCCTGGCGCTGGTGAGCTACTGGCTGTTCTTCAGCTGGGCTCAGGGCGGTGGATCCCACCGTCGCCAGCCGGCGCGGCAGTCGTCCCTGGAGCGAACCCGCGCTGTGGCTTCAGAGACCGCCGCGGGCCTTGACCAGCCACTGCTTGGTGGCTCCGTCGTCGAGGCCCGCCAGATAGGACTTGACGTCCTCCGGGCTGACCGGCAGGCCTTCCTGGTCGCCGAGGGCGACGATCCTGCCCATGGCACCGGAGGGATCCTGCAGGGCCTGACGGAACAGTGACTGGGTCAGCTCGGCATCGTTGCTGATGCGTCCGTAGAGCTCGGCGGCGTTGCTGGCGGTCATGCGGTCCCGAGGTTCTGCTTCGACCTTATGGGCAGCGGGGCCGGCCCGCAGCCCTTCCGGGCCGCTCGTTAGACCTTTGTAGGGGTTGCCGGAGGCTGGAACGGAGGTGGCGGCGGCGCTGGGCCTCAGGCGGCCCGGGCGCCGGCGTCCTCGTCGGCACCGCTGGCGGAGGCGTCCTCCATGCTGCGGGCATCGAGGCAGAGCACCTTGCGCAACTGGGCGTAGTTGGCGGCCAGGGCCTGGCGCCCCTCCTGCTGGGCACCGAACTCGGCCCGTTGCAGGACATGGTGGAGATGGGTCAGCAGGTAGGTGCTGATCACGGCCGACACCAGCACATCACTGCGTTCAGCCGTCTGCCGCCGCCGGGCCTGATGGGTCTTGGCCGGTGGCGCTTTGTCGGCGGCGGACGGTCGGGACTGGGTGGATCGGGCCATGGAGGAAGCGGCCGGGGGGCCGTCGTGATGGGACGGAAGGGGAGGGGATCCCGGTTCGGGAGACCCTCGTTCATGGGCTCTGCCGGGGCAGGTCTGTTCCACAAGCCTACTGCTGGATACTACCCTTGCCACTGACTGTACACTTTTTCCTATCTCGCTGGATCCCAGCCCCACCGTGGCGACCCGTCAGACCTCCTCCAGCGGCAAGCCCAAATCGCCGCGGATCCAGGTCGTGCTGCCGGAGGATCTCTGCGCCCGTCTGTCCCACCTGGCCGAGCTCGAATCCCGCACCGTCAGCAACATGGCCAAGGTGCTGATCCAGCAGGGGGTCGAACGGCTCGAGCGCCAGGGTTTGGCGCCCGCGGCCGCCGCCGATCGCTTCCGGCAGGTGCTTGAGGTCCAGGAGCAGGGACGGCCCCGCCGGCTCCGGGGGGCGCCCCAGCGTCTCCGGCTGCGCCAGCCGCCCGCGTCACCCTGATCCCCCCTCAACCTGACCCCCGCCTCACCCCCCTGATCCGGGCGGGGAGGCGATCACCCCGAGAACGGCCCGGGCCCGGGCGCCCGTCACCGAAGGGAGGGAACCGGGATGGTTGCGCCAGCGCCACCAGGCCAGCAGGGCGAAGGCCAGAGCCTCGCGCTGCTCATCGGCAATGCCCTGGCTGCGCAGGGTCCTCACCTGCAGGCCGCGGCAGCGGCGACGCAGCTGGTCCATCAGAAAGCCGTTGCGGGTGCCGCCCCCCGCCACCAGAAGCTCCAGGGGCCGGGGCTGGCGGTTGAGGTCCTGGCCCACGACGGCCGCGCTGAAGGCGGTCAGGGTGGCGAGGGCATCGGCCGGGTCCACCCCGTCGCCGAGCTCCGCCAGCCGTCGCTCCAGGTCGGCCTCGCCGAACAGCTCCCTGCCGGTGGATTTCGGCGGGGGCTGCTGAAAGTAGGGCTCCTGGAGCCATCGCCCGATCCTGGCCTCATCGATCCTTCCCTGGCGTGCCCAGGCGCCATCGGCATCAAAGCTCTGGCTGCCCCGGCTGAACCGGGACACGGCGAGATCCATCAGCGTGTTGGCCGGGCCGCAGTCCCAGCCCAGGACCGGTGCCCCCCGGTCCGGCCCCTGGGTCGGGGGCAGCAGGGTGAGATTGGCGATTCCGCCGAGATTGAGCATGGCCCTCCAGCCGCCGATTCCCCCCAGCAGGGCCGCATCGGTGGCCGGCACCAGGGGGGCGCCATGGCCGCCCATGGCCAGGTCAGTGCTGCGGAAGTCGAACACCACCGGCCGGTCGAGGAGCTCCGCCAGCAGGGGGCCCTGCAGCAGCTGCCAGCTGGCGCCGCGCCGCTCCTGCTCCGGGGGCCGGTGCCACAGGGTCTGACCGTGGCATCCCACCAGCTCGGCCCGCAGCTCCGGATCACAGGCGCGGGCGGCGAGGGCCTGGTGCTCGGTGAGGTCCTCCGCCAGGTTCAGCAGGGCTTCGGCGCGCAGGGCGGCCCCCTGTCCCACGGCAACCAGCCGATCGCGCAGGTCGGCGGGATAGGGGGTGTAGCTGCTGGCCAGGATCGTCCAGCGCGGACGGGTCAGGCGCCCGGAAAAGGACGCCAGGACCGCATCCACCCCATCGGCGCTGGTGCCGCTCATCAGGCCGAGCACCCGCATGGTCGTCAGCGGGAGGGCAGGGCTTCGAGGGCTTCGCTGCTGCCCATCACCACCAGCAGCTCGGCTTCGTTGAGCACGTGGGAGGCGGGAGGGTTGACGGTCAGCTGATGGCTGGGCCCGGCGGCCAGCACACTGACGTTGTAGTTCTTGCGCAGGTTCAGTTCCCGCAGCGACTGGCCGACGAAGGAGGCCGGCACCTTGATCTCCTCGATGCTGTTGCGGTCGTCGAGACGCAGGCGCTCCAGCAGGTTGGGGCGGACCAGTTCCATGCCCAGCCGGGTTCCCTGCATCTTCGAAGGAAATACCACCTTGTCGGCGCCGAGGCGCCGGAGCATCTTCTCGTGCAGATCGCTGGTGGCCCTGGCAATCACCTGTTTCACCCGGCTGCCGGTGCTGTCCTTGACGATCAGGGTGGCGGTGATGCTGGCGCTGATCGGTTCACTGATGGCCACCACGACGGTGCCCACATCGAGGACGCCGGCGGCCCTGAGGGCCTCCTCATCGGTGCAGTCCACCACCCGGGCTTCGATGGCGGTGTCCATCTGGCGCAGCTCATCGATGGCGCGCTGGGAGTTGTCGATCGCCAGCACCTCGGCGCCATGGCGGAGCAGTTCCTTGCAGACCGCACTGCCGAAGCGGCCCACGCCGATGATCGCGTAGCTGTTGGAGGTGTCCTCCGGGTTGCCCTGCCACTGCCACCACTGGTTCATGAGCTTGGCGTCCTGAGCAGGAAGGTGGCTGGCGTCGTCATCGGAGGTGTTCGTTGGTGGCGTTCGTCGGTGGCGTTGATTTCAGATGTAGAGCTCTTCCCTGGGGTAGCCGACCCGCTCCTTGGGCCGGCTGCCGTAGACGGCGGAGAGCAGCAGCAGGATGCCGATTCTGCCGACGAACATACCGATCATCAGCACGAACTGGCCCCAGCGGTTGAGCTGGCTGGTGACACCCACATCGAGGCCCACGGTGCCGAAGGCCGAGACGCAGGTGAACAGCTTCTCCAGGAAGGTGAAGGCCTCACTGCCCGGGGTGCCGGCGGTGGTGTTGCCGAGCCCCAGCAGCAGGGCCATCGCCAGGATGAACAGGCCGGAACCCACGGTGACACCCACCGCCTTGAGGATCACCTTGGCGGGAATTTCCCGGTTGCGGACGATCACTTCGTCGTGGCCCCTCAGGGTGGAGCGGGTGGCGGCGAGCAGGGCGGCGAAGGTGGTGGTCTTGATGCCGCCCCCCGTGCCTCCCGGACTGGCACCGATGAACATCAGCATGATCATCAGCAGGATGCCGGCGTCGGAGATGGTCTCCACGCTGAGCGGGATCGTGTTGAAGCCGGCGGTGCGGGTGGAGATCGACTGGAACAGGGTGACCTGCAGCTTGTCCCACAGCGTCATCCGGCCCAGCAGCGCTTCGGTGGCGAAGTGTTCGGTGAACAGCAAGCCCACGGCTCCCACCACGATCAGCAGGACGGTGGTGCGGAGCACGAGCCGCGTGTGCAGGCTGAGCCGGCGGATCCGCTCCAGCCGGAACCGGTTCACCCAGATGTCGTTGGTGACCCGCCAGCCGATGCCGCCCATCACGATCAGCAGGCCGATCACCCCGTTGACGACCGGCTGGCTCTGGTACCCGACCAGGTTGTCGGACCAGAGACCGAAGCCGGCGTTGTTGTAAGCGCTGATGCAGTGAAACAGGGAGGCCCAGAGTCTCTGGCCGTGGTCGGGGATGTCGGTGAAGCCGAAGTTGAACAGGATCAGCGTGCCGATCCCGATCACGCTGGCGGCGATCAGCAGGATCTGGTGCAGGGTGGGGCCGATGCCCCCGACGCCGAATTCGTCGAGGGCGCGCCCCTTGTCGAGCCGATGGCGCAGGCCCGAACGACCCTGCACGAACCCCTGCAGAAAGGTGGTGATCGCCATCAGGCCCAGCCCACCGGTGAGGATCAGGCCCGCCAGGGCGATCTGCCCCAGCAGGGTGAGCTCCGCCCCCACATCGATGATCGACAACCCTGTGACGGTGATGGCCGATGTGACGGTGAACAGCGCCTCCCAGAGCCCCACGTCGTCGCTGGAGCAGAGGGGGCTGGCCAGCACCAGGGTGCCGATGGCGATCACCATCAGGCCGGTGACCACGGTGAACTGAGGCACCGTCAGCCGGTGCCTCCAACCCTGCAGACGCTTCACTTGTTGGGCTGAGGTGTCATGCGCAGATAGGGACGGATCTCCGTGACTCCCTTGGGAAACTTGGCGCGCGCCTCATCGGTGGGGATCGACGGCACCACGACGCAGTCCTCCCCGTCCTTCCAGTTCACCGGGGTGGCCACCTGGTGGTGATCGGTGAGCTGGAGGGAATCGATCACCCGCAGGATCTCATCGAAATTGCGGCCCGTGCTGGCGGGATAGGTGATCTGAAGACGCAGCTTCTTGTTGGGGTCGATGATGAACACCGAACGCACCGTGAGATTGCTGAGCGCATTCGGGTGGATCATGCCGTAGAGGCTGCTCACCTTCTTGTCGCTGTCGGCCAGAATGGGGTAATCAACGATGGTGCACTGGGTTTCGTTGATGTCGCTGATCCAGCCCTTGTGGCTTTCGGCGGAATCCACACTCAGGGCGATGGTCTTGACATTGCGCTTCTCCCATTCGGGACGCAGCCGTGACACCTCACCGAGCTCCGTCGTGCAGACGGGGGTGTAGTCGGCGGGGTGGGAGAACAGCACCACCCAGCTGTCGCCGGCGAAGTCGTAGAGGTTGATCGGACCGAGCTGGGACTCTTGGGTGAAGTCGGGGACGGTATCGCCCAGTTGGAGCGTCATTGCGAAGGAATGGAGCACCGGGAGATGCTGGCATGGCAGCGGAGCCATGGGGTCAGGAGGGTCACACCGGTGGGGGCCACTCCTGGAGCTGCCGCCGCAGGTGCTGCAGGCCCAGGCCCGCGGTGGCCGAAAGGAACAGCATGTCCGGATCCAGGGCCCTGGCCCGCTCCAGTTCGGCCGTCGCGCATCGGTCGATCTGGTTGCCCACCACCCGGCGGGGCATGGCCGCCTGCAGGGAATCGAGGATGGACTGGACCGTGGCGAGCTGCTCCGGCCAGGCGGGATCGGCCAGGTTGACCACGATCAGCAGTCCGTCGGCATCGAGGGCCTCCTCGAAGGTCGACCGGAACGCCTCCATCAGCTGGGGCGGCAGATCGCGGATGAAGCCCACGGTGTCCGTGACCAGCAGCGCCCGGCTGCTGCCCTCCGGTCCATCGCTTCGCTCCAGCCTTCGGGTGGTGGGATCGAGGGTGGCGAACAGCTGGTTTTCCGCCAGCACGGCGGCCTCACCGCTGGCTCCGGTCAGGGCATTGAGCAGGGAACTCTTGCCGGCGTTGGTGTAGCCCACCAGGGCCACGCGGACCAGGCCGTGGCGCCCCTGACGCAGGCGGGCGCGGTGCGCCCCCAGCTGCTGCACGTCCCGTTGCAGCCGTTCGATGCGGCGGGCGATGGCACGCCGATCCTTTTCCAGCTGCGTTTCCCCAGGGCCTCGGGTGCCGATCCCGCCCCCCTGCCGCGACAGGCTGAGTCCGCGGCCGGTGAGCCGCGGCAGCCGGTAGCGCAACTGGGCCAGTTCCACCTGCAGCCGGCCGGCCCCGCTGGCGGCCCGCTGGGCAAAGATGTCGAGGATCAGTTCGCTGCGGTCGCTCACCGGCAGGTCCAGCAGCCGTTCCATGTCGCGGGCCTGGGCGGGGGAGAGTTCCCGATCGGCCACCACCAGGCTGGCCCCGAGCCGGCGGGCCTCCAGGGCCGCTTCACGCAGCTTTCCTTCCCCCCAGGGGCTCTGGGAGCCGTGGGCCTGGCGGCGTTGTTCCACCGTCCCCAGCGGCACCGCCCCGGCGCTGCGCACCAGACCCTCCAGTTCGGCGATGCGCCGGTCCGTGAGGGTTCGGTCGCCGGTGGTCTGAACCAGCAGCAGCACCCGCTCGGGGCCCCCGGGCTGCTGCCGCTGCTCCCGCTGCGCCACGGCCTCCGCGGACGTCGCGTCAGGGCTGAAGTCGGCGGGATCACGGCCGCACAGATCGGCCAGGTCACCCTCCAGCTCGCCGTGCCAGGCGGTGTCGCCGCTGGGGGCAGGGGTGTGGATCGCCGCGGCCCAGCGGCCGCCCGCGGCCGGTTGTGAACCGAAGCGCAGCCAAAGGATCGGGGCCAGGTCCATGCCCACCACCGCCTCCCTGGGGGAGGGCTGGAGCAGGGGCTGCCGTCCGGATCCGGCACAGGTCAGCAGGCGCAGGTCGCTGCCCTGGCGGCGGGAGGGGCCCGGCAGTTTCTCCAGCAGGCGGCCCGACTGGTCCAGGTCGCCCACCCACAGCAACCGGCAGAGACCGCGGCCATCCACCACCAGGGTGAGCGGCAGGTCCAGATCCCTGGCCTCGTTTGCGAGCCGCTGCAGGGTGAGCAGATCGGCGACCCCATCGGCCGGATGGCGGCGATGGCAGAGCTGCTCCAGACGGCGGCGCTCCGCCGGCCGCAGCCCCGCTGTCCTGCCGGCCAGGACGCCCTGTCTCAAGGGCGGCGCACCAGCACGCAGCGCACGCCGGCCGCCCTGGCGCCGGCCACATCCTCCGGGCTGTCGCCCACATGCCACACCTGGTGGGGAGCCAGATCGAGGCCCTTCAGGGCCGCCGTGAAGGGGCCGGCGGAGGGCTTGGCGGCACCGGCACGGCTGGAGACCACCACCAGGTCGAACCAGCTCCCCAGCCCCAGCCCCTCCAGCACGGGCTCAAGACGGCGATCGAAGTTGCTCACCACCGCCAGCCGCAGCCCCCCCTCGTGCCAGCGCCGCAGGGACGGGACCACATCCGGATACACGTGCCAGAGGGAGGGGTCGGCGAAGCGCTCGAACAGCTCGTGGTGCAGGGCCTGCGGGGCGGCCCCGCTGCCGGCGGCGATCAGGACGGCATCGATGCGCTCCCCCCACCAGCCGCGCTCCGCCTCCAGCAGGGCGGGGCCGCTGAGGCCGGGGAAGGCCAGGGGAGGGGCCGACCGGAGCACGGCGGGAAAGGCCCGGTCGATGGCGGCCGCCGCCACGGTGAGGCCGTGGGCCGCCGCCATGGCGGCGTAGGTGGTGCCCACCGACTCCCGCAGGCCGATGAGGGTGCCCATGGCATCGAGCAGCAGGGCCCGGGGCCGGGGCCAGGGGGCTCCCGGGGGGGTCATGGGGTCCAGTCGGCCAGCCAGCCGAAGGCCACCCGGAGCTGGTGGGGGCGTCCGGGCAGCCGGGTGAGGTAGGCCAGGCGACGCAGCTGATAGGCCGCGGGCCCGGCCAGGGTGACGCCGGCGGCGGTGAGGCTCGCCTCGCCCATGCCCAGGCTCATCATTTCGCCCAGATCGTTCCAGCGGAAGGGTTCCAGCGGCTCTCCCCGCAGGGAGTGGATCAGGTTGGCGGCCAGCACCGGCGCCTGCTGGAAAGCCACCTGGGCCGTCGCCGGGCTGGTGGGGCCTGCGGCGTCGGGGTCGCCCCCCTCCGGATCGGCGGGGGCAGCCAGATCGCCGGCCACGAAGAGATGCTCGTGCCCCATCAGGCGCAGATCCGCGGCGCAGCGCAGCCGCCCCCGGCCATCCCGCTCGGGGGGCGGTTCGATGCTGGGGGGGTGGAAGCCCAGCCCCGCCGTCCAGACACAGGCCCGGATGGCCAGGGTCTCCCCATGGGCCTCCCCGGTGCCCTCCGGCCGGCAGCGAAGCCTGAGCTGATCGGCGTCCACCGCTTCCACCTGGGTGTGGGTGCGAAGCCGCACATCCCGTCGCTGCAGGGCCAGGGCGGCCTGCTGGCGATTGAAGGCCCTGGCCTGGGGCAGCAGCTGCGGTCCCTGCTCGATCAGTTCGATCACGGCGCTGCCGTCGGCCATGTCGGCCAGCTTGCAGGCCAGTTCCACCCCGGTGGGGCCCGCCCCGACGATGGCGATCCGCTGCAGGGGACGGCGCTGGGCCCGGAGGTCCGCCACCAGGGTCTGGAGCCGTTCCACATCCGCCAGGCTGCGGAATCCCAGACTGTGACGATCGGCCCCGGGGATGGAGAAGGTGTCGCTCCGGGCGCCCGTGGCGATGACCAGACGGCCGTAGGGGAACGTGCGGCCGGAGGCGGTATGGACACGGTGGCCGTCGGCATCGATCCGGGTCACCCGGTCCTGCAGCCAGGCCACCCCCCGTCCTGCCAGCAGCCCGTCGTAGAGGGGGGCGATTTCCCAGCTGCGCAGTTCACCGCTGAGCAGTTCGTACAGCAAGGGCTGGAACAGAAACCGGTCGCTGGGCTCGATCAGGAGGATGGGGGGATGGCCCTTCTGCTCGGCCAGCGCCAGGGCCGTGTAGAGGCCCGCGAAGCCACCGCCGACGATGACGACACTCTCTGCTGTCCTGCTGGCGCCTTGCATTCTCGAACACTAACCACGTTCTCCCCTGGGGGATGATGGAGGGATGGTGACCCTTCCTGCCACGGCCCTCACCCGCCCCGAAGGGAGCGGGTCGCGATCGGATCCGGCCGACGCGATGCCTCCCGATCGCCAGGGAGCCCTGATCGACCTGGCCGCTGCCCGTGCCCACCTGGAGCCCCTCGACAGCCTGGGGAGGATGCGCTGGGCCTACGGAATCTTCGGCGAACACTTCGCCGTGACCACCAGCTTCGGCATCCAGTCGGCCGTGATGCTGCAGATGGCGAGTCAGGTGGCCTCCGAGGCCTCGGGGCCGCCGATTCCCGTGCTCTGGGTCGACACCGGCTATCTGCCCCCCGAGACCTACCGGTATGCCGAGGATCTCTGTGGTCGGCTGAACCTGGACCTGCACGTGCTGCAGGCGGAGATCAGTCCTGCCCGCATGGAAGCGCTCCACGGACGGCTGTGGGAAACCGGCCGCCGGGAGGACATGCAGACCTACAACCGCCTGCGCAAGGTGGAACCCCTCGATCGCGGCCTCAACCGGCTGGCCATCCGCTGCTGGGCCAGTGGGGTCCGGGCCGGTCAGACCGATCACCGCGGCTCGATGGAGTGCCTCGATCCCGTGCGCGGTCGCTGGTCGCTGCGGCCGCTGCTGAGCTGGTCACGCCGCGACATCTATTACTTCATGGAAGAGCACGGTCTGCCCCAGCATCCCCTCTTCGAGCAGGGCTATTCCACGGTCGGTGACTGGCACTCCAGCGGTCCGGACGACGGCACCACCAATGGGCGGGCCACCCGATTCGGCGGTCTTCAGCAGGAATGCGGCATCCATCTGCCCGGACTGATGGGTGAAGGCATCTGAGCCCCCTGGCCGCCAACCCCGCTGGCTGCTGATCGGCAACAGCCGCTGGCACTGGGCCGAGGCCGTTCCCGGCCGGGAGGGGGAGCCCTCCTCGCTGGAGGTGCGCCATCAGCCGCCGCCGCTGGCCCCCGTCCCGCCTCCCATGGCCTGGGCGGCCGTCGGGCCCCTGGTCGGGGCCGCGGCCTTGCCCCCGTCCCGCCGTGTCCAGCTCGACGATGTGCCCCTGACCGGCGTCCCTGCCTGGCTCGGCATCGATCGGGCCCTGGCGGGATGGGGCGCCAGCCAGCTCACCGGCGCTCCGGTGCTGGTGGCGGATGCCGGCACCGTGCTGAGTTTCACCCGGGTGGATGGGGACGGCCGCTTCTGCGGCGGTCGGCTGATGGCCGGGGGCGCCATGCAGCTGCGGGCCATGGCGGCCGGCACGGCCCTGCTGCCGGAGACCCTCGGCGGCATCAGCGCCGGCCCGTCGGCGTCGGGGGGGGATGCCTGGCCCCAGGACACCGCCGCGGCGATGCGGCGGGGGGTGGGCGAAGGTCTGGCGGCAGCGGTGCTGGAGGCCTCCCGCCAGGCAAGGGCCGAGGAACCACGCTGCCGGATCGTGCTCACCGGTGGCGATGCGGAAGCCCTGCTGCCATCGCTGCGCCAGGCCACCGATCTGGAAGGCGGGGTGCTGCTGCATCGTCCGCACCTCTGCCTTGAAGCCCTGGCGGCGCTGCGGCCCCCGGGGTTTGAGGAGACCGGGGAGCTTCAGCTCAGGCCGAGGTCCTCCAGGATCTGATCCGCCATCGTCTCGGCCTTCACCTTGAGGTAGACCTGCTCCAGACGGCCTTCGGGATCCACCACGAAGGTGTGGCGCATCATGCCCATGTATTCCTTGCCCATGAACTTCTTGAGGCCGTAGCTGCCGTAGGCCTCCGCCACCGGGCAGGGCTCGGCGTCGGTGAGCAGGGTGAAGGGCAGGTCGTACTTGGCGACGAACTTGCCGTGGCTGGCGGCCCCGTCCTTGCTGATGCCGAGCACCTTGATGCCATGGGCCTCGAAGCCGCTCCAGCGATCCCTGAAGTTGCAGGCCTCCTTGGTGCAGCCCGGGGTGTCGTCCTTCGGATAGAAGTAGATGACGACCCGCTGTCCCCTGAGACTGGCGAGCGAGACCGGATCGCCGTTCTGATCGGGAAGGGTGAAGTCGGGGGCTGGATCTCCCACCTGGAGGGCCATGGGTCGTGCCGGGCGGCAATGAAGGTCTGGTGAAGCAGCCTAGAGGCAGGACCCCGACGACCTGCTGCCGTCCCGGGGACACGGAGCTGATGGCGCAAAATGGTCTAAGGCCCCTGATCTGACCGTTTCGAGCCCGCACCTATTTCTTTCTGTGTGGGCAGGCACAGAAAGCGTCTGTCAGATGTAGGCGAGATGCCATTAGATGGCTAAGTTGAAAACGAAGTCAACACCGCTTCCCGTGCTCAAGCGCATTCTCGCCGGTCTCTTCGTGGGAACGGCTCTCTCCGCCGTCGCGCTGCCTGCTTCCGCAGCAGTCGACAATGATCTGCCCGTCCGCTGGAACACCGGCGGTGCCGTCTGGTCCACCAACCAGGCCGCTTTCGATACCTTCCTGGATTCCGGTGCCATCACCGACCGTGGCCTTGAGGGTGGCCTCGCCCGCTCCGGCTGGACCTCCGACGAGGTCAAGGCCGGCATGACCAAGAGCTACAGCGTCAGCCTGGTGGGCGTCTCCCGCTTCCTGTACTCCGACGCGGGCGTCAAGTTCCTGAAGAACGCCTCCTCCAGCTACTTCCCCTACTGGAGCATGAACACCTATGCGGTTCAGGCTCTGCGCTCGGCGATCATCGCTGATGCCAAGGACGGCACGATCTCCTCGGCCGGCATCATGAAGGCCCTGCCCACCGACTTCCGTCTGGCGGATTTCTGCAACACCTACACCGGTTCCCAGAACATCTGCGCCGAAGGCCGTTGCCAGGCCGGTACCGCCCAGTGCACCTCGCTGCTGTCCTGGTACGTCTTCCTGCCCGCCTGCATCCAGGCCAACCAGATGGCTGATCCCGTCGCCGCCGTCCGGGAGCCCGCTCCCGCCCCCATGACCCAGGAGCCCGTCCGCGGTCTCTGGTGAGCCCTGGCTCCGGTCAGTTCAGCCCCGGCTTCGCCGGGGCTTTTTTCATGTCACGCCGTCGGGGGCGGGCCGAAGGCGCCGGCCTCTGGGCGATCAGCAGGACATGGCGGAGCTGCTGGGGCAGCGAGCCGCCCCGGTGCTGACGGAACAGGGCTTCGAGCCCCGCCAGATCCGCGGCGGAAAGACAGGAGCGCAGGTGACCGGCGTAGCTGGCCGCCCCGCCGAACCAGCGCTCCAGCAGAGCATCGCTGAGGGGGAGTTCCAGGGTCTCTTCCCAGTGCTGCAGCTTCACCTCCCAGCCGAGGGCTTCAAGCCCCTGGCGCACGGGAGTCGCCAGATCGCCGTCGTTCTGAAGCCAGGGGGACTCCGCCTCGGCCGCCGCGTCGAGACCGTCATGGCCGGCGCCGCCCTGGCCCCGGCCCAGCAGCGTCTTCAGGCTGGCCGCCGGTCCCAGCAGGGGGGCGCTGAACAGCAGACGCGCCCTGGCGCCGGGGGCGGCCAGATCCGTGAGACTGGCGAGCCAGTTCTGCCGCTGGGTTGCGCTGCATTGGCGCCAGGGCTGACGGGCGGCGATCCACTCGAAGGCCTGGCTGGCTTCGGAGCTCGCCTGCAGCAGGGGTTGCAGCTGGTCGGGCCGGTCCGGCGCGATCTCCAGCAGCCGGGGCCGGCGGAGCTGATCCAGCAGTTGCAGCTGGGCCTGCAACCGTTCGCGCACCGCCGCCGAAGGGGTGGT
This sequence comes from Candidatus Sulfopaludibacter sp. SbA3, assembly GCA_943367425.1. Classification (GTDB taxonomy): domain Bacteria; phylum Cyanobacteriota; class Cyanobacteriia; order PCC-6307; family Cyanobiaceae; genus Cyanobium. The sequence continues at coordinate 29,335 of CALRJF020000019.1, read as the reverse complement.
CAGCACCACCTCCCCTTCGGCGGCGGCCTCCAGTGGGTCGAGGGCCCACAGCAGGGACTGGGCCTCCAGCACCAGCACCCGGTCGAGCCGCCCGATGGCGGCGTCCTCCCAGAAGCGGTGACGCAGCCGATCCAGCCGTTCCCCCTCCGCCACCGCCTGGCGTTGCAGCCAGCGGCCCAGCAGCGGGTCGTCCGGGCTGCTGCTGAGCAGGTCGGTGCGATCGGCGGCCGATTCGGCCGCGGCGGCCAGCTGGGCGGCCCGTCGCTGCTGCAGCCGCCGGCGCAGGTCCCCTTCCCAGCCCAGGGCCCCCGGTTGCCAGAAGATTTCCCCCTGCAGGGCCGTGGGCAGGTACTGCTGGGCCACCCAGTGCTCGGCATAGGCGTGGGGATAGCGGTAGCCGACGCCATCGCCGAAGGCCTTGCCGTCGCGGTTGGCATCGCGCAGATGGGCCGGCACCTGCTGGCGCCGGGCTTCGCGGACCGCCCGCACCGCATCGAAGAAGCCCAGGCTGCTGTTGCTTTTCTCGGTGCCTGCCAGATAAAGGGCGGCATGGGCCAGGGGATAGAGCCCCTCCGGCAGGCCCACCCGATCGAAGGCCGCGGCGCAGGCCTCCACCACCACCACCGCCTGGGGATCGGCCAGGCCGATGTCCTCACCGGCGGAAATCAGCATCCGCCGCAGGATGAAGCGGGGGTTTTCGCCCGCCTCCACCATGCGGGCCAGCCAGAACAGGGTGGCGTCGGGATCGGAGCCTCGGATCGACTTGATGAAGGCGCTGATCGTGTCGAAATGGGCGTCGCCCTGCTTGTCGTAGAGCACCGCCCGCTGCTGGATCGATTCCTCGGCGATGGCCAGATCGATGTGGATGCGCCCGTCCGGTCCGGCTTCGGTGGTTTCCACCGCCAGTTCGAGGGCATTGAGCAGGCTGCGGGCATCCCCCCCCGCCACGTCCAGCAGGTGGGCGGTGGCGTCCACGGCCAGCACCACGGGCCGCTGGCCATAGCCATGCTCCGGGTCCGCCAGGGCCCTCTCCAGCAGGCTCCTCAGGTCCTCGGGCTCCAGGGGCTGGAGGCGGAACAGGCGCGAGCGGCTGACCAGCGCCTTGTTGACTTCGAAGTAGGGGTTTTCGGTGGTGGCGCCGATCAGGGTGACCGTGCCGTTCTCGACCCAGGGGAGCAGGGCGTCCTGCTGGGCGCTGTTGAACCGGTGCACCTCGTCGATGAACAGGATCGTGCGCAGGCTGTGGTGCTCCAGCCGCTGCTTGGCGGCATCCACCTCGGCCCGCAGATCCTTGACGCCCGCCAGCACGGCGTTGAGGCTGCTGAAGTGGGCCCGGGTGGTGTTGGCGATGATCCGGGCCAGGGTGGTCTTGCCGGTGCCAGGGGGGCCGTGCAGGATCAGGTTGCCGACCCGATCGGCGGCGATGGCCCGACGCAGCAGCCGTCCCGGGCCGAGGATCGCCTTCTGGCCGACGAAGTCATCGAGGCGGCGGGGCCGCATGCGGTCGGCCAGGGGGGCGATCCGTCGCAGGGTCTGCTCACCCTGATGGCTGAACAGGTCGCTCACCGTGGGGGGATGGGGCTCACTCCACCCTGGGATGGAAGCGGGAGCTGAAGCCGAGCAGGTCGAAGCCGCTGAACAGGAAGCTGATCCCCACAAGCAGGCCGATCACCGACAGCAGCCCCGCCGGGCTCATCGTCAGGATCAGCAAGCCGAGGGCAATGGTGACGATGCCGTTGGCCAGGCCCCAGCCCCAGCCCCGGGTGGTGCGATGGACCAGGGACACGATCGTCATCACGACCCCTTCCACCAGGAACACCAGGCCGAGGGCGGTGGCCAGGGTCTTCACCTGAAGGGCGGCGGGCACCACCCCGGACTTGAACTGCACGAGCATCCAGAGGCCGGTGACCAGAAACAGGGTGGAGACCACCAGCCGCCAGAAGCAGTGCCAGCGGCCAAGGCGCCGGGCCCGCGAGAGGTTGTCGATCCAGCCCATCAGGCCCCCCACCAGGAAGGCGATCGCCACCATCACGGTGACCGAGGCGGAGGCCACCACCGGGAAGCTGAGGGCCAGGATTCCCAGCACGATCATGATGATCCCCTCGGCCTGGGCCAGGCCCTTCAGCCGGCCCGCTTCGACGACGTGGCGATCCAGGGCAGGGCCGCCCAGTTCCTCGTCGTCGGGGGTGTTGAAGGCGGCACCGGAAGGCATGGGACCGATGGACACATCCCAGGCAACGTAGGCAGGGGGGACCGGGCCGTGGGCTTGACGTCATGCTCTGAGACCTGCCGGCGGGCCCCCCTTCAGAACTTGCGCAGCTCCCGGCGGATCTTGAGGGGATCCCCGGAAGGCTGCCGGTTGAGGACCAGCACCGTCAGCAGTCCGAACACCAGCAGGAGGGCGGCCATGGCGCCCCAGGGCAGTCCGGGCGGGTGGAGGCGCCGGATCGGCCGCTGGTGGCGTGCCATGGCGGAAGGTTGTCAGCTCCTGTCAGCGGCCAGTCTGTCCCGGTCGCTGGCGTTCCGCCTTCCGCCGTTGATCCCGATCCGCCGATGGCCACGCCGAAGGTGGGCCAGGGGTGAAAGGATTCGCTCCATCCCTGAGCACCCAAGCCATGGTCGTTCCCGCCCTGCTGCTCGCCACCGGCGGCCACCAGATCGAGGCGGCCGAGACCCTGATCGAGGTGGGCCGGTTCATCGTGATCCTGTTCGCCGCCAGGGCCCTGGCGGAGCTGATGGTGCGGCTGCGGCTGCCGGCCATCCTCGGGGAGCTGGTGGCGGGGGTGCTGATCGGCGTTTCCGGCCTGCATCTGATCCTGGCTCCGGAGCTGGGCGGCCAGCTGAACGGCTTCGCCGAGGGCACGATCGCTGCGCTGGCCCACGTGGCCCCCGATCAGGTGCAGGCGCTCTACGACCACAGTTTCTCCAATCTGCAGGCGGTGGCCAAGATCGGTCTGCTGGCCCTGCTGTTTCTCACCGGCCTGGAGAGCGAGCTGGAGGAACTGATGGCGGTGGGGGGGCAGGCGATCACGGTGGCGCTCACCGGGGTGGTCCTCCCCTTTGTCCTGGGCACCGCCGGCCTGCACGTTCTGTTCGCGGTGCCGCTGCTGCCTTCGATCTTCGCCGGGGCGGCGATGACCGCCACCAGCATCGGCATCACCGCCAGCGTGCTGGGGGAGCTGAAGTTCCTGCGCACCCGCGAAGGTCAGACCGTGATCGGCGCCGCCGTGCTCGATGACATCCTCGGCATCGTGATCCTGGCGGTGGTGGTGGCCCTGGCCGGTGGCGAGGGTTTCAGCATCGGTCCGATCCTGAAGCTGATCGCGGCGGCCGCCGTCTTCACAGTGGTGGCCCTGTTCCTGAGCCGCACCGCCGCCCCGGCCTTCGACGGGCTGCTCGATCGCCTCCAGGCCCCGGGCGAGGTGGTGGTGGCGGCCTTCCTGGTGCTGTCGCTGGCCTGCTTCGCGGCCCAGGCCTTCGGCCTCGAGGCGGCCCTGGGGGCGTTTGCCGGTGGACTGATCCTCAGCGGCTCCCGTCATCGGCACGCGATCGAGGAGGCGGTGAAGCCCCTGGTGGCGCTGTTCGCCACCTTCTTCTTTGTGCTGATCGGCAGCGGCATGGATCTCTCCGTGCTCAATCCCTTCGATGCCGCCAACCACGAAGGCCTGATCATGGCCGCGTTTCTGCTGGGGGCCGCCGTGATCAGCAAGGTGGCGGCCGGCTGGAGCTACATCAGCCGGGAGCCCACCAACCGGCTGGCGGTGGGGCTGGGGATGATGCCCCGCGGTGAGGTGGGTCTGATCTTTCTCGGTCTGGGCACCCAGACCGGGCTGCTGGGGCCATCCCTGGAGGCGGCGATCCTGTTGATGGTGATGGGGACCACGTTTCTGGCCCCCGTGCTGCTGCGGCTGGTGCTTCCGCGGCCCGGGGAGGTGTCGGCGCCGCCCACCTGAGCAGCCGCCGGGGCGCCGTCGGGATGCTCACCTCCATCGCCAGCCGCCTGCACTACCATCCGCTGGGCCAAGGAAATCGCGTGGATGCTTCGGTGCGCATGACTTCCGGAGGGCTGCGGCAGCGAGCAACCCATCGCCTCTGCCCCACCCCGCGTCCTACCTCCACCCGGTTCCGACTGGGCCCGCTGATGGCCCCCGCCGTCGCCCTGGTCCTCCTGGCGGGCTGCCAGTCGGAGCCGGAGGTTTCACGCCCGCCGCTGTCGGTGCGTGCCGAACCGGCCACGCTGGCGTCCTTCTCCAGCAATGTGGACACGGTCAGCACCCTGGAGTCGCTGGAGGAGGTGCGCCTGGCGGCCCAGGCCGGGGGACGCATCCTCAACCTGCTGGTGCGCCAGGGGGACAAGGTGGGCCAGGGCCAGTTGCTGCTGGTGCTCGATCAGGCCCAGGCCCGGGCCGATGTGGCCCGGCTGCAGGCCGAAACCGAGACCAACAAGCTGAACTACCAGCGGTACGAGTATCTGGTGAAGCAGGGGGCGGCCAGCGCCTTCCAGCGCGATGAGTTCCGCCAGCGCTTCATCTCCTCCCGCCAGGACCTGCTGGCCCGTCAGGCCGATCTGGCTTTCCGGGATCTGAAGGCGCCGATCGCCGGGATCGTGGGCGATGTGCAGGTGAAGCAGGGGGACGTGATCAGTGCCGGGGCTCCGTTCACCACGATCATTCGCAACGACCGGCTGATGGCACGGGTGGATGTGCCGGCGGTGTTCTCCAACCGGCTGCGGGTGGGGCAGACCGTGATCCTGATGGATCCCGCCACCGGCAAACCGATCGCCCGGGGTGCGGTCAACTCCCTCGATCCCGGGGTGGTGGCCGGCACCCAGTCCCTGCTGGCCAAGGCGGAGTTCGCCAATCCGGACGGGCTGCTGCGCAATGGCCTGCGGACCCGGACCCGGCTGGTGCTCGACAGCCGCCAGGAACTGTCGGTGCCCTTCGGGGCCGTCACCCAGATCTCCGGTCAGAGCTTCGTCTATGAGGTGGGCAGCCTGGCCGACCTGGAGCGACGGCCCGGCCGGGCCGACCTCGAGACCCTGCGCAAACTGCCGGCCGGCACCACCTTCGCCCTGCAGACACCGGTGCAGCTCGGTCCTCTCCAGGACAACCGCTATCCCGTGCTCAAGGGACTGCAGAGCGGAGCGAGGGTGATCACATCCAATCTGATCAACCTCCGACACGGAGCACCCGTGAAGGTGAACTGACCCGGATCACCGAACCCCTCTTCGATGTCGCCTTCCAATAACTTCATCCTCAGGCCGGTGCTCACCACGGTGTGCAGCCTCCTGATCGTGATCGCAGGTCTGATCGCGATTCCGCTGCTGCCGATCGAGAACCTGCCGGATATCGCCCCGCCCACCGTGAGTGTGACCTCCCGCTATGTGGGGGCCGATGCGGTGAGCGTGGAGCAGGGGGTGACGAGCGTGCTGGAGCAGCAGATCAACGGGGTGGAGAACATGGAGTTCATCACCTCCACCAGCGCGGCGGATGGCACCAGTGCGATCGCTGTCACCTTCGCCAGCGGCAGCAATGCCGATATCAACCAGGTGAATGTGCAGAACCGGGTGTCCCTGGCACAACCCAGTCTGCCGGAGGAAGTGCGCCAGTCGGGCATCACGGTCAACAAGGCGTCCAACTCCATTCTGCTCGTTTACAACTTCACCAGCGAAGATTCGAACAACCCCTACAGCCTGGAAACCATCAGCGGCCTGCTGGATCAGAACCTCACCGATGCCGTCCGGCGGGTTCCAGGCGTGGGTGAGCTCACCTACTTCGGCAATCGCCAGCTGGCCTTCCGGCTCTGGCTGGATCCCAATCGCCTGGCGGCCAACAAGCTCACGGCGGCCGATGTGGTGCAGGCCCTGCGCAGCCAGAACCGACTGGTGCCGGTGGGCCGCATCGGTGGCGCCCCATCCCCTGCCGGCCAGCGGTTCACCCTCACGGTTCAGCTGCAGGGTCGGCTGAGGAGCACGGAGGAGTTCGAATCGATGATCCTGCGCAGCACCGCCGATGGGGGTCTGGTGCGCCTCAGGGATGTGGGCCGGGTGTCCCTCGGGGGTGAATCCTTCGACATCGAAGCCACCGACCTGCGCGGGGTCCCGTCGGTGGGCATGGCGATCTATCAGCTCAGCGGCAGCAATGCCCTCGATGTGTCCAGCGGTGTGGAGAAGGTGATCAAGGACTTCGCCGAAACCATGCCGGTGGGCATGAAGGTCGAGAAGATCTACGACAACACCGATTTCGTCAGGGCCTCGATCGACGGGGTGTCCACCGCCCTGCGGGAGGCGGTGGTGCTGGTGGTGCTCGTCCTGTTCCTGTTTCTCCAGAACTGGAAAGCCACCCTGGTGCCGGCGATCGCGATTCCAGTGTCGCTGGTGGGCACGTTCCTGTTCGTCAAGGCCTTCGGCTTCACCCTCAATCAGCTCACCCTGTTCGGCCTGGTGCTGGCCACCGGGCTGGTGGTGGATGACGCCATCACCGTGATCGAGGACACCTCCACCAAGAAGGCCTCCGGGTTGACGGCTCTCGAAGCCTCGAAGGCCACCATGGATGAGCTGTTCAGTGCGGTGATCGCCACCTCCCTGGTGCTGTTCGCGGTGTTCGTGCCGGTGCTGTTTTTCCCCGGTGCCACCGGAACGATCTACAAGCAGTTTGCGGCCACGATCATCTTCTCGATCCTGATCTCCACCTTCAACGCCCTCACGTTCTCGCCGATGCTGTCGGCCCTGCTGCTGGCACGGGAGGGCGATGCCCCCAGCCGCCGCACCTACGCGATCGCCGGCACCGCCGTCGGTTTCGTCTACGGACTGCTCGCCAGTGGGGGCGGCACGCTGGTGGCCCTGGGGATCTTCGCGTTCGCGGCGGCCGTCGGTTTCGGCCTGCTGCTGCTCACCGGGCTGCCCCTGCGGCTTCCCTTTGCGGCCGGCGGAGCCGTGGCGGCCGTGCTGCTGGCGGGGGTGACCAGCCCCCTGGTGGTGGTGGGATTCACCGTCTTCGGCGGACTGTTCGGCTGGGCGACCCCGTTGATCTTCCGCCGTTTCAATGGTCTCTACGCCCGGGTGGAAGGGGGCTATCACCGGGGACTGAACTGGGTGCTCGGCCGCCGGCGGCTGATCATGGCCGGCCTGGCGGTGGGCATCGTGTTCACGGCCTTCGCCTTCAATGCCATCCCCACCGGCTTCGTGCCCGTGGAGGATCAGGGCTACGCCATCGGCATCGTCCAGGCCCCCGATGGAGGCTCCCTGGAGGACACCCGGGCCATCAACCAGAGGGTCGCCGCGATCCTTCGCAGTGAGAAGGACATCCAGACGGCGGCCGTGTTCGGGGGAGCCAGCCTCGATGGCAATGCGCCCAACCGGGGTCTGTTCTTCTTCGGCACCAGGAACTGGAGCGAGCGCACATCGCCGGAGCAGACGGTTTCGGCGATCACCCGGCGGCTGAACCGCAAGCTCTCGGCCATCGAGGAGGCCAGGATCATCGTGATCGAGCCGCCGGCCATCCCCGGCTATGGCACCGGCGCCGGTTTCGAACTTCAGATGCTGAATCGCAGCGGTGGCGCCCTCAGCCCCGCTGATTTCTTCGAAGCAGCCACCCAGCTGGTGGGCAAGGCCAATGCCAGCGGCCTCTTCGATCGGGTGTTCACCCAGTTCTCGCCCGAAGCCCCCCAGCTGCAGATCCTGGTGGACCGGGATCGCATGGCGGCCCTCGGGGTCGATTACGGCATCGCCATGCAGACCTTCAGCTTCAACATCGGTTCGTTCTACGTCAATGACACCTTCGATGCCGGCAGGGTCCGGCGCATCTTCGTGCAGGCCGATGACCGCTTCCGGGCCGACCCGGAGCAGCTGAAGTCGCTGTATGTCGCCAATGCGGCGGGGAACCAGATTCCGCTGTCGGAGTTCATCAGGATCGAGTCGGTCACCGGTCCTTCGGTGATCCCCCGGTTCAATCTGTTCCGCTCCATCAAGGTGGAGGGCACGGCCCTGCCCGGTCGCAGCTCCGGCCAAGCGATCAAGGACATCCAGGACCTGTTCGCCAGCCTCACCACCAATGGTGTGGGCTACGACTGGACCGGCATCTCCCGCGAGGAGGTGAAAGCCGGGGCCCTGGCGATCGTGATCTTCGCCCTCGGCATTCTCACCGTCTACCTGGTGCTTTCGGCCCAGTACGAAAGCTACAGCGATCCCCTGATCATCCTGATGACGGTGCCGACGGCCATGCTCGGGGCCCTGGCCTTCCTTGCCCTGCGGGGAGAAGTGCTCAACATCTACGCCCAGGTGGGTCTGGTGATGCTGATCGGCCTGGCGGCCAAGAACGGGATCCTGATCGTGGATCTGGCCAACCAGCGGATGGCTGATGGCAAGAGCGCCTTCGACGCGGCCCGCGAGGCCGCCCAGTCCCGCTTCCGGCCGATCCTGATGACCGCCATCTCCTCCCTGTTCGGTTTCCTGCCCCTGGTGCTGGCCAGCGGAGCCGGTGCCCGCAGCCAGGCCTCCCTGGGTACGGTGGTGTTCGGCGGCCTGACGGTGGCCACCGTGCTGTCGTTGTTCGTGGTTCCGGTGTTCTACGTGCTGATGAAACAGCTCACCACCCCGGCGACGGCGGCTCCGCCGGTCTCCGAACTGCCCTGATGCCGCCCTCCAGCCCCCCCCTGAGTGGCAGGCGCATGATCTGCGCCGGCACCCTCACCGGCCTGGGGGGGCTGGCGATCGGCCAGTTCCTGAAATCCATCGTCGCCCACACACCACTGCGGATCACGCCCCAGGCCCTGTTCTGGAGCACCGTGATCCTCACTTTTTCGTTTGCGCTGGCCGGCATGGCGGTGGAAGCCGTGCGCCAGCTGCAGGAAAGCAACCCCGATCCCGAGTACCACCGGCAGGTCTCCAGGGGCCGCCGACCGAGCCCCCCGCCCTGACGGGGCTGAAGGCGGCACGGGCCAGTGGAGACGGAGGGCCGGATCGGGTACCTTGCTGGAACACGAACCGTTTCGGTGCGCTGGCAGGCCCTCACCTTCACCCTCCCCCTGCTGCTGGCGGGGTGTGGATCCAGTCAGCAGGAAGCCCGGCAACCCCTGGCCGTGCAGGCCATCACGGTGGGGGAGTTCCGCTTCGCCCCCGGCGTCGACACGATCAGCAGGATCGAGTCGACGTCCAACGTGGTGATGCGCCCCCAGACCGATGGCCGGGTGGTGCGCATCCTGGCCTCCCAGGGCCAGATGGTGAAGGCAGGCCAGCCGATCCTGGTCCTCGACAACGTTCAGGAATCGGCGCAGCTCGACTCCAGTCGGGCCGAGGCCATCAAGGATCGCGTCAACGCCGAGCGCTACATCTTTCTCAATGATCAGGGGGCGATTTCCACCAAGGATCGGGATTACTACATCACCCAGGCGATCCAGAGTCGCGATAAGGCCCGCTCCAGTGCCGCCACCCTCGGCTACAAATTCGTCACAGCTCCCATCAACGGTCAGCTGGGCAATCTCGATTCGGTGAAACTGGGCGACTACGTGCGCCAGGGCCAGGCGATCACCGGCATCGTCAACAACAGCATGCTCTGGACCCTGATGGATGTGCCGGCCACCCAGGCCGCCCAGGTCAGGATCGGTCTGCCCGTCCAGGTGGAAAGCCAGGGCAATCCCCCCGTCCGTGGCGTGGGCCGGGTGGTGTTCGTTTCCCCCTACTTCGCCTCCAGCGATCAGGCCCCCAATGCGCCCAACACCGTGCTGGTGAAGGCGGAGTTTCCCAACCTCAGCGGCCAGCTGAAAACCGGCCAGTATGTGCGCAACCGCATCATCACCGGCCTGAGCGAACAGCTGGCCGTGCCGGTGCAGGCCGTGATGATGCAGGCCCAGCAGCCCTTCGTCTACAGGATCGTGCCGCTGTACAGCGTGCTGCCGAAAATCAAGGCTTCCGATCAGATCCCCGACGAACAGAAGCAGCAGCTTGAGAAGTTGCCCGGTACCACGCCCATCGTCGTCCAGACCCAGGTGAAGCTCGGCACACTTCAGAACAACGCCTTTCCGGTGCTGTCGGGGCTGACGAAGGGGGATCAGGTGGTGGTGAGCAACACGGCCTTGCTGCGCTCCGGCATGCCGGTCAAGGTGGTTTCGGCGCCTTCAGGAAGCTGAGGTCAGCCATGTCGTTCTCCGATAATTTCATCAAGCGGCCGGTCCTGACGACCGTCTGCAGCATCCTGATCGTGCTGGTGGGCCTGATCGCCATTCCCACCCTCTCGATCGAAAATCTGCCCAACATCGCCCCGCCCCTGATCCAGGTGTCGGCGAATTACGGCGGGGCCAATTCCGTTGTCACGGAGCAGGCTGTCACCAACCCGATCGAGCAGCAGATCAACGGCGTTCCTGGTGCGACCTACATCTCGTCCACCAGCAACATGAATGGTCAGAGCACGGTGTCGGTCTATTTCGACCAGGGAACCGACATCAACATCGACCAGGTGAATGTGCAGAACCGGGTGTCCCTGGCCATGCCCCAGTTGCCCCAGCAGGTTCAGGCCACCGGGGTGTCGGTCGAACAGAGCACCCCGTCGATTCTGCTGGCCTACCAGGTGACCTCCACCCAGGGCCAGTTCGACGCCCCCTACCTGAACGGGCTGATTTATCAGAATCTCTATTACCAGCTCAGCCGGGTTCCCGGTGTGGCCAACGTCAACCTGCTGGGGGGAAGCAATCCGGCGTTCTGGCTGTTCGTCAACCCCAACAGGCTCACGGCCAACAACATCACCGCGGATCAGGTGGTGAATGCCGTCAAGAGTCAGAACAGTGTGGCGATCGGGGGCATCGTCGGTGGGCCTCCGGCCGGCGGCAACCAGAAGTTCGCCTACCCGATCCTGGTGGAGAACAACGGCAATCTCGTGTCCGTTGATGATCTCAACAACCTCATCGTGGCGCGCTCCCCCCAGGGCAACCTGCTGCGCCTGAAGGATGTGGGGGAAGCCACCTACGGCTTCAACAGCTTTGCCCAGCAGGCCATCAGTGCCGAAGGCTATCCGGCGATCACGGTGGCCGTGTTCCAGACCCCGGAGAGCAATGCGCTCGATGTGTCCCAGGGGGTGGTGAAGGTCATCGAGGGTTTCAAGCAGACCGTCCCCCCCGGGGTGACGATGGTGGAGATCTACAACATCGGCCAGTTCATCGAATCGGCGGTGGAAGGGGTGGAGGATGCCCTGGGCCTGGCGATCGTGCTGGTGCTGCTGATCCTGTTTCTGTTTCTGCAGGACTGGCGCGCCACGGTGGTCCCCAGCCTGGCGATTCCCATCTCACTGGTGGGCACCTTCGCCTTCATCAAGGTGTTCGGTTTCTCGATCAACCAGCTCACCCTGCTGGGGCTGGTGCTGGCCACGGGCCTGGTGGTGGATGACGCGATCGTGGTGATCGAGGCCGTCGCCGTGAACCTGGAGCGGGGTCTGCGTCCCCGCCAGGCGGCGATGGCCTGCATGGGGGAACTGATCGGCGCCCTGATCGCCACCGCCCTGGTGCTGATGGCCGTGTTCGTACCGGTGGCCTTCTACCCCGGCGGCATCGGCATCATCTACCGCCAGTTCGCGCTCACGATCGCCTTCTCGATCGCCATCTCCGCCTTCAACGCCCTCACCTTCTCGCCGATGCTCTCGGCCCTGATCCTCCGCAATGAGAAGGCCAGGCCACCCGGGCGCCTGGTCGGTGCCGTGGCGGGCCTGCTGGTGGGCCTGGCCTTCGGCCGTTTCAGTGCGGCCTCCTTCGGCAACGGCACCTATGTGTTCGGGGTGGTGGCCGGCCTGCTGGCGGGCGCCAACCTCGCCTGGATCTTCGAGCGCTTCAACGCCTTCTTCTCCCGGGTCGAAAAGGGCTATGCCTCGCTGGTGGGCACCCTGATCCGAAGACGGCGGCTGATTCTGGCGGGGCTGGCGGGGGGCATCGTCCTCACCGGCTTCGCCTTCACCGCCCTGCCCTCGGCCTTCATCCCCGAGGAGGACCAGGGCTACGGGCTGGGCATCATGCAGCTTCAGAACGGTGCCTCCCTCAGCCAGACCCAGGCCACCGCCCAGGAGGTGGCCAAGGTGCTCAAGGCGGAGCCCGAGATCCTCGCCGCCACGGTGGTGAGCGGCTACGGCTTCAATGGCTCCAGTCCCGATCAGGGGGTGTTCTTCTTCGGGCTCAAACCCCTCGAGGAACGCAAAGGAGCTGAGCAGAAGGCTCCCGCCATCGTTGAACGCCTGAACGCCAAGCTGCGCACGATCAGCTCCGGCATGGCTGTGGCCGCCCAGCCGCCGGCGATTCCGGGCTTCTCCGCCCAGGGCGGCTTCTACTTCCAGTTCAACGACCTGAGCAACGGTTCCTACAGCTTCAACCAGCTCAATGATCTGGCCAAACAGCTCGTGGTGGCCGGCAATGGCAGCGATTACTTCTCCACCCTCTACACCCAGTTCATTCCCAGTGCGCCGGCCTTTTCCCTCAAGATCGACCGCTCGATCCTGGGAGCCCTGAATGTCGATTTCCAGCAGGCGATGCAGACCATCGCGGTGCTGGCCGGCAGCAACTATTCCGGACTCACCTATGAGGACGGCCAGGTCCGCAACATCTACGTGCAGGCCCAGGCCGAGAATCGCAGCAGGCTCGAGGATCTGCTGTCGTACTACGTGCGCAGCAACGACAACAAGCTGATCCAGGTGTCCCAGTTTGCCAGCACCGAACTGGGCAGCGCCCCACCGGTGATCAGCCACTACAACCTCTATCGCACGATCCTGCTGCAGGGCGTGGAGGCTGTGGGCAAGAGTTCGGGTCAGGCCCTCGACAAGATCCAGCAGCTCTTCTCGGCCCAGAACTTCAACAACATCGGCTATGCCTTCACTGGCCTGGCCTCACTGCAGCTCTCGGCCGGCAATGCCAGCGTGCTGGTGTTCGGCCTGGGCATCCTGGTGGTGTACCTGGTGCTCTCCGCCCAGTACGAGAGCTATGTGACTCCCGTGATCATCCTGATGACGGTGCCGCTGGCCATGCTCGGTGCCCTGGTGTTCCTGGCGTTGCGTTCGATCGATCTCAACATCTACGCCCAGGTCGGTCTGGTCACCCTGATCGGCCTGGCCGCCAAGAACGGCATCCTGATCGTGGAGGTGGCCGAGCAGCACATGAAGGCCGGCATGACCGCAGCCGAGGCCGCCACCGCCTCGGCCGAGTCGCGGCTGCGGCCGATCCTGATGACGGCCATCGCGGCCCTTGCCGGCTTCCTGCCCCTGGTGGTGGCGAGCACGGCCGGCGCCAACAGCCAGCAATCCCTCGGCACCGTGATCTTCGGGGGACTGCTGGTGGCGACGGTGCTCTCCCTCGGTGTGGTGCCGCCGTTCTATGTGGTGGTGAAGGGCCTGGAAGCCCGCTGGTTCGGGGAAACCGCCCCTGAGCCGGAGGATGGGGAGGCCGCGCTGGAGCGCCCCTGATCGCAGCGAACGGATCGCGGTGGATCCTGGTCAGTTCACCGGGGTGCAGAGTTCGATCAGGGTGCCGTCCGGCGCCCGCACATAGGACACCATCTGACCCCAGGGTTTCTGGGCCGGAGCCGAGAGTTCCGTAGCGCCCTCCCTGATCGCCCGCGCATGGGCGGCCACCAGCTCGCCAGTCACCAGGGCGATCTCCATGCCGAGCGGCCGGGAGGAGTCACTGGCCTGGATGTGTCCACCAGGAAAATTCAGGTCGCCGAGGTCGTGGGCCGCGAACGCCAGGGTGGTTTCTCCGGTGTCGAGCTCGCCATAGGTGCCGGATTCGTGCAGAAAGCGCTTCTCCAGAGCGAAGGCCCGCTGGAAAAAATCAAGTGAGCTGGCGACATCTGGAACGTAGATGATCACATAGCCGAGTTTCATTCGTTGCTGCCAAGGAGGACCCGGGCCACTTCGGGGAAATGCTTTTCCATGCAGCTGTCGCAGACGCCATGGGTGAATTGCACTTCCGAATGTTCCTGGATGAACTTCTCAACCGTAGACCAATAGCCTTGATCGTTGCGGATGGACTTGCAGTAGGAACAGATGGGGATCAGCCCCTCGATGAGCCTGATCCGATCGAGGGCGTCCGCCAGCAGGGCCGAGCTGCGGCGCAGCTCCAGCTGCAGAACCACCTGGCGAGCCAGCGCCTCGAGGGTTCGGATCTGCGCGTCGGAAAGATCCCGGGGCTGGTGATCGATGACGCACAGGGTGCCGATGGGATGGTTGTCCGCGGCCCGCAGAGGGACACCGGCATAGAAGCGAATGGCTGGGGTCAAGGTGACCAGCGGATTCGATGCAAAGCGGGGATCTTCGCGCGTGTCGCGGATCACGGTGATGCCCTGGTTGAGAATGGCATGGGCACAGATGGAGACATCGCGTTTGGTTTCCGAGATGTCGATACCCACTTTGGATTTGAACCACTGACGATCAGCATCCACCAGGCTGATCAGGGCAATGGGAACGCCGCAGATGAAAGCAGCCAGGGCGGTGATGTCGTCGTAGGCCTCCTCGGAGGGCGTGTCGAGAATTTTGTAGTCTCTGAGTACGGCCAGTCGCTCCTCTTCTCGTGTGGGTAAGGCTGCTTTCATGGTGCTACCTTCATCATCACGCCTTCAGGATTCCTGGGATTGTTCTGCCAGTGTCCTAATTCTGATGGGTTGTCTTTTTGGGCTGTGAATGCTTCATATCTCCTCATGATTTGATGCGCATCATTCTTCCTGCCCTCACAGCCGTTGGTGCAGTTCGATCACGTTGCGGTCCGGATCCCGCACGAAGATGCCGATGGCCATACCGCCCAGGTTGATGGGTCCGCCACTGAGCGCGATCCCGGCAGCTTCCAGTTGGCGGCGGGCCGCTTCCACGTCGTCGCAGAGCAGGGCCACATGGGTGATGCCTGCGGGGCGCTGGTCCCCGTCCATGAGCACGTTGGTGCCGCTGGCTTCCGGCGCGTTCAGGATCAGGTTGATCTCCAGTCCGCTGGGGTGGGTGAGGATCGCCACCGGCTCTGGCCCGAGCGGCCCGGCGATGAGCCGGAAGCCGAACAGGGCATAGAAGTCGGCGGAGCGCTGCAGGTCGTGGACCCGGATGCCGACATGGGCCAGGCCCTGGATCGCGACGGGCTGGAGGGGGGCGGGGGCCATCCAGGGCTCAGAGCGGGTGGGGCGGGATGTCTGCCGGGAATACCTTGTCAGGCCTGCTACGCCCGTCGGGGGAGCGGACCTGGGATGTAACGAATCGTGCGAGGGCCTGGTCGTCCCATTGCCGCCGCTGGAGCTGACGGGGAGGATCCCAGCAAAGGGTTGAGGGGAGATCAGGATGCTGCCAACGCTTGCCGAGCGGCTGCGCAAGCAGGCGAGGTCCAGGCGTCGCGGCGAGACCCGCCAGCCCTGGCCGGTTCCCGTCGATCCGCCCACCGCCTTGCTGTTCCGGCCTCAGCCGGTCGTCCCGGACCGCGACGTCGCCAGCCCCCGGGAACCTGTCCCTGTTGAGGCCGTCGATTCGGAACAGGTTGCTCCTGCGCCACAGGTTGCTGCTGCGGAACATGTTGCACCTGCGGAGCAGCCTTCCCTTGCGGCACCGGCTGCTGCTGTGGATCCGGTGATCGTTGTTTCCGCCGCCAAAGCACCCGCGCCGCTCGCCCCTGTTGATCCGCAACCCCGACCGGCCCTAGCTCCCCTGCCGGAGGGTGCGCTGTTGCTGCTCTGGGCGGTGGTGGTCGTGGCGGATGGGGCGCTGGCCCTGAGCTCGCTGCTGCGCCGTACGGGGCGCCGGGAACAGAAGCGGCGGGGGACGAAGGCCTGTGCGGCGGTCTCAACGGCGCCGCGGCCCTGTGACGCCCCCGGTCTGAGGCGCGGTCTCCTTGCCCTTTCCTCGCCCACGCCCACCTGACGTTGCGCAATGGCGCACCAACGGAGGTTGCTGATGTTGGCTATTTCAATGGGACAGCGAGCATGGACGGGGAGCTTGGACGGCGGGCCTGCCACTCTTCGCTGAACCTGATAGCGAGGCTGACACAGATGGCTCCAGCGTCTGTGTCGCCACGACGCGACGTGCTGCCGATCCGCCACATTTTTCTTGGCACGTTCATGGGGGTCAGGCAGTGGCGATCGGCCAGCATCAGGCCGGCCTGGTGGTAAGCCTCTGGTAGCTTCAGGATGGCCATCAAGGATGGGTTCGTGCTGAGAAAAACGGCGGCAACAGTGGGCGCTCTGCTCTCCCTTTCCCTTCCATTCAGCGGCTTGAGCTTCACCCCCGGTGCGTTCGCCCAGGCGGCGGCGCCGGCCCGGACCGTACGGGTGGTCAAGGGCGACACCCTCGATGCCATCGCCGCCCGCCTGGGGGTGAACGTGGAGGAGCTGATGCGCCTCAACAAGATCACCAAACCGGAGGAGTTGCAGATCGGCCAGGTGCTGAAGCTGCCTCCCTCGAAGGGCCTGGTGCAGGTGGGCTCCGGCGACACCATGGAGTCCCTGGCGACCCGGTACGGCACCACCGTGGCGGCTCTCCGCAAGGCCAACCCCGGCGTCAAGCCTGATCAACTCAAGGTCGGCACCTTGCTGCGCCTGCCACCTCCCGCCCCGGCCAAGCCGAAGCCGCCGGTGAAGGCCGCGACCCCGGCGAAGCCCGCAACCCCTGTGAAGGCCGCAACCCCGGCGCCGGCAGCCGCACCGGCCCCGGCGACCCCCCCGGCCGGCCGGCCGGCCCCTGCGGCCGTGACCCCGCCCCCTTCCCCCCAGACGCCGAATCAGGGTCAGCCGGTGCGGTGGCGGTATTACGGCAGCACGGTCGTCGACTGGGCCGGCTGGAAGCTCCATCCGGGTGGGGTGCGGGTCACGGTCGTGCAGCCATCCCAGGCGGACGTGGGTCCGATCCGAGCCCAGGCGACGGCCGTTGCCGTGCACTGCGCCAGCCTGCGTCAGGCCTGGTTCATCAATGGCGTGTGGGAGGCCTGGGTGGTGCCCGAAGGGCGTTCGGTCAGCCAGCAGATCGTGCTCGATCTGTGCGCCAATGTCTCCGATCCGGCCGGCACCCCGATCCAGCCACCGGCGCCTCCAGGCCCCTGAAGGGTCGGGTCGGCAGCCGGTGCAGGGGGGCGGATCCCTGTGGCGGGTTCGACGCGATCGGGATCAGCACGGCTTCTTTTAACCTTGCGGGCACCTTGGCTGTATGTGCCAAGGGCTAAGATCCACGCCTCGTTTCAGGGGAACCGTCCGGTGACGTATTGCATCGGTTACTGGTTGGAGAAGGGGTTGGTTCTGGCATCAGATTCGAGAACAAATGCAGGTGTTGATTATATTTCCAGCTACAGCAAGATGCATGTGTTCCAGCCGGCGTCGGACCGGCTGTTCATCCTCCTGGCGGCAGGCAATCTCGCCACCACCCAGGCGGTGATCAGCTGGATCCGCCGGGACCTGGACCGGGCGGGTGGAGAGGGGCCGGAGGCTGAAGCCAAGGATTTCTCTTCCTGTGATTACCTGTTTGAAGCGGCGGCCTATGTTGGGCGGGTGAATGTGGCGGTGCAGCAGGAGAACCGCACAGCCCTGCAGCAGGCTGGTGCCAGCGCGGAGGCGTCCTTCATCCTGGGCGGCCAGATCGCCGGCGAGTCGCACGGTCTGTACATGATCTATCCCCAGGGCAACGCGATCATGGCCACGCGGGACACCCCTTTTCTGCAGATCGGGGAAACCAAATATGGCAAACCCCCGCTCGACAACGTCGGCCACACCAACCTTTCCCTCGAGGATGCCGCCCGACTCTGTCTGATCTCGGAAGTGCTCACCCAGCGCTCCAATCTCACCGTGGGTCCGCCGTTCGAGCTGGCGATCGTGCCGCGCGACGCCCTGGCGATCTCCCAGAAGCTCAAGCTGGAGGCCGAGGCGCCCGAACTGGCCGCCATGTTCGAGACCTGGAGCGAGGCCCAGCGGGAGGCGCTCCATCGGCTGCCGCCGTTCACCTGGGAGCTGGCGAAGCCTGATTGATCCACCGCCCTGCCCCTGCCATGCGTTCCGTTTCCGAATGGATCTCCACGGGCCATCTCCCCACGGCGGAGGTGGTGCAGGCCCTGGTGGAGGAGGCCCATCGTCGCTTCGCCCCGGTGGCGGAGGGCCAGGTTGCCGACTACATTCCCGCCCTCGCCGCCGCCTGTCCCGACCATTTCGGACTTTGCGTGGCCGGTTGTGGGGGACCGATCTTCGAAGCCGGTGATGCCCGGGTGCCCTTCAGCATCCAGAGCATCTCGAAGCCGTTCCTGTTCGCGCTCATCTGCCAGGCCATCGGCGAGGACGGGGCCCGCGAGAAGCTCGGGGTCAACAGCACCGGTCTGCCGTTCAACTCCGTCCTGGCGGTGGAGCGCAGCGGCGAAGGCCTGTCCAATCCGATGGTCAATGCCGGGGCGATCGCGGCCACCTCCCTGGCGCCGGGAGCCAGCTTCGAGGAGAAGTGGGCCTTCATCGCGGACGGATTTTCCCGTTTCGCAGGCCGCCCGCTCCAGATTGATCAGGCGGTGTACGCGTCCGAACTGGCCACCAACCGCCGCAATGCCGGCATCGCCACGCTGCTCAGCGATCACGAACGCATCTGGTGGGATCCCGAGGAAGCCACCGATCTCTACACACGCCAGTGCTCCCTGAGCGTCACGGCCGGCGACCTGGCCCTGATGGCGGCCACCCTCGCCAACGGAGGCCGTCAGCCCGTCACCGGTGAGCAGGTGATCGAGGCCATCCATTGCCAGCACGTGCTGGCGGTGATGGTCACGGCAGGGTTGTACGAAACCTCCGGCGACTGGCTCTACACCACCGGGCTGCCCGGCAAGAGCGGGGTGGCCGGCGGCCTGATCACGGTGTCCCCCGGCAAGGGGGGACTGGCCACGTTCTCGCCGCCCCTGGATGAGGCCGGCAACAGCGTCCGGGGCCAGCTCACCGCCCGCTTTCTTTCCGAGCAACTGGGCCTCAACCTGTTTGCCTCCAGACCCGAGGGCCCATCCCGCCCATGATCAGCACCACCCATCTCGTTCGCTATCTCCTGCTGGTGGCCTGCATCGGCGTCACCGTGGCGATCTTCAACTACTTTTCGGGCACGATCGCGGTGTTCACGGCCGCCGCGATCGCGGCGGCGTTGCTGAACGCGCCGGTGACCTGGTTGGGCCGTTATCTGCCACGGGGATGGGCGATTGCCCTCGTTTCCGTCGGCACCCTGGTGCTGGGAATCGGTTTCATCACCGGCATCGGTCTGCAGGTGCTGAACCAGGGACAGAGCCTGGTGCTCGATCTCCAGGGCACCCTCGACCAGCATGACCTCACGCCCCTGCGCCAATACCTCGAAAACTATGGATTCGAGAGGATCACCAAGCTGCTGCAGGACGGATTGATCACGGGTCTGGGGTTGCTGCAGGCCGTGTTCTCCGGGCTGTTCACAGGCATCTTCGGAGCGGTGATCAGCCTCTACATGCTGATCGATGGGGAGAAACTCTGGAAGGGTTTTCTCCGCTTGATCCCGGAAGCTCACCGTGATCGCTTTGCCGCGATCTTTCTCCAGAGCGTGCTGGGATTCATTCGCGGTCAGTTGCTGCTGATGGTGTTTCTGACCGTCGCCACAGCCTTGGTCTTTCCCTTGCTGGGTGTGAAGTACAGCCTGATCCTGGCGGTGATCGTGGGCGTGCTCGATGTGATCCCAGGGATCGGCGCCACCCTGGGAATCGTTCTGGTCTCCGTGATGGTGTTCACGGCCCAGGGGGGAGACATCGGCCTGCGGGCCCTGATGGCGTCCCTGGTGCTCGGTCAGATTCAGGACAACATCGTGCGTCCCAGGGTGATGGGCAGGGCGATGGAACTCAATCCGGTGATCCTGTTTCTCTCGCTGTTCATCGGTCAGCGGATCGCCGGCCTGCTGGGGGTGTTTCTCTCGATACCGATCGCGGGCATGGTCGCCCTGTGGATCCAGGCGGAACGCCAGCAGCAGGCCGCCTTGCGGTCCAACTCCGCAGGGGCCGATCAGGCGGAGGGTCTTTCCCTGCCTGGGCCTCCCCAGGGCTGAAGCCAGGGTTGCCTCTGCTGTCATGCTGCTTTTCTCTGGCCGCTCCTGCTCCGCCCATGGCTGCGATTCGCACGATCACTCCGATCCTTCTCACCGTTGCTGCCACGTTGTCCGCAGGTGTTCTGCCTGCCCAGGCGACCTGCCGCTTCCTGATGCCGCTCGGGGGCGGTGGTGATCCCATCGTGTCGAAGCGCATCGGCCCGGATCGGCTGCTCGGCAGCACGAACTGGAACACCGATTTCATCGTTGATCGGCCGTTCCGCCGCTATCAGTTCTTCTTCACGTCGGCTTCGAGTGAACCGGCCACCTTCCCGATTTCCGGCTTCATGCGGTTCACCGATGGCAGCAGCCTGCAGGTCATCAACGAAACCCCCACCTTCGAGCCAGGTGCCGGGCGCAAGTTCGGTCCGTTCTCGGCCGTTCCGGGCAAGCGGACCAATCTGATGAATTTCCGGGTCGGCTCCACCAGCCGGCCGGCGGCGCTGGGGTTCAGTTACCGGATCTCCGTGCAGGGCTGTGAATGAGATTGGGACCCCTCTCCAGACGAGCGTTCGCCTTGATCGTCATCTGCCATGCAGTTTGAGAGCTTCGCCACCTTCAACATCGCCATCGTGGTGCTGGCGATCGGTCGTTGGCTGAATCGGAAAATCGGTTTTCTGCGGGACTTCAATATTCCTGAACCGGTGACCAGTGGCCTGCTGGTCTGTGTGCTGCTGGCCCTGGTCCATGCCGTCACGGGTGTAGAGGTGGGCTTCAATCTGCTCACCCGGGATTTTCTGCTGCTCTATTTCTTTGCCGCGATCGGTCTCAACGCCGACTTCAAGACGCTGCTCTCCGGTGGCTGGCCCCTGCTGATCCTGGTGGGCAGCACCGTGGGCTACATGATCCTTCAGAACCTCACCGGTATCGGCATGGCCACGCTGCTGGGCCTGAATCCGCTGGTGGGTCTTCTGGGGGGCTCGGTGTCCCTGCTCGGTGGCCACGGCACGGCCATCGCCTGGGCCCCCCGGTTTGCCGAAGACCATGGCATCAGCAATGCCCTGGAGATCAGCATCGCCTGCGCCACCTTCGGCCTGGTGCTGGCCTCCCTGATGGGGGGGCCGATCGCACGGATCCTGATCCGCCGCCATCGCCTGAAGCCCGCCCGGTTCAACCAGGTCGACGAAGGGCCCGGATCCGGGGCCGCCGATGAGCCGGTCACCTATTTCAGCCTGCTGCGCACCCTCTTCTGGCTCAACATGAGCCTGGGTCTGGGGGAAGTGCTGCATGAGGTGCTCAAGGCGGCCGGCAGCAACCTTCCCCTGTTCGTCTGCTGTCTGTTCGCGGCCATCCTGCTCACCAACATCCTGCCCCGGGTGGTGGGCATCGACTACCTGGCGGCCCCGCGATCCCTGGCGATCGTCTCCGACATCGCCCTCGGCATCTTCCTGACGATGTCCCTGATGAGCCTGCAGCTCTGGACGATCGCCTCCCTGGCCGGACCGATTCTCGCCATCCTCGCGGCCCAGTTCGTGGTGTCGTTCCTGTTCGCGCTGTTCGTGGTGTTCCGGGTGATGGGACGCGATTACGAAGCCGCCGTCATCTGTGCCGGCTTCGGCGGCATCTCCCTGGGGGCCACCCCCACGGCGATGGCCAACATGGCGGCGGTGGTGCAGAAGTACGGCCCGGCGCGGCGGGCCTTCATCGTGGTGCCCCTGGTGTCCGGTTTCTTCGTGGACATCAGCAACGCCGTGGTGATCCAGCGTTTCCTCAACTGGTTCGGATGACCCTTCCGCCCGATCCGCCTGCCTGACCTTGCCGAGGGGAAAGGCAATCGGCGCTTCGCTCAGAAGCGCAGGGTGGCCCGCACCAGGCCGGCCCAGACGCCGAGGCTGGCGTTCTGCGACGGCAGCGGCGAACCGAGAACCGTCGCCGGATCGCCGCTGGCCGTCAGGGCGCCGCGGGGGCGGGGCAACCAGAACAGGGCGGGCGTGAGGGTGAGCTGGTCGCTGACGACGATCCGGTAGTAGAGCTCATAGGCCAGCCCCCGATCGTCGACGGGGCCCTGCGCCGGCGTCGTGATGGCGGTCACATGGGCGGGGGAGCCCAGGGCGAAGCCGAGGTTGTTGCCCTGGCCGAACAGATCGTTCCAGACCAGGCCGGTGGTCCAGGAACTGGTGCGGATGCCGGCCACCCCGGCCACCGGATAGCGGCCGAACCGGAACTGGTCCTGCCCCCAGCCGGCGCTGATCGAGGGAATCCAGCCCGAACGGCGGGGTTGCCAGTACCCCGCCACCGACCAGGAACCGAGGGAACCATCCTGGGCGCCCGCGGCCAGCTGGCTCGCCAGCGGCGTACCGCGCAGCCGCACCTGGGGGCCGCTGAGGGTGTAGGCCCCGGTGATGTTCCACTGGGGACGGGTCAGGGCCAGCTGCACGGTGCTGGTCTGGGAGGCGTCCGGGGAGAACAGGCCCCCACCGCGGGCGGCTCCCTCGGCACGGCCGGCCACATAGGCATAGCCCAGGCTCAGACCCTGCAGAGTCCCGCGGGGCTGCCACCAGGCCCCGAAACCGCCGCCGAGCCGCTTGCCGTAGGCCCCGGGGGATCCGGCGTACTGGAACAGGTCGAGGATCGGGGACTCGTTGTAGACGCTCGGCCAGACGGGCAGCATGTCGAGCTGCATGACCCGGGCCCCGACGGTGAAGCGGATCTCGGGGGTGAGGGGAACCTGCAGATAGGCCCGGTTGACGCTGATCAGCCGTCCCGGGCAGGCCCCCTGACCGTTGCCGCAGGCCGGTTCCTGGAAGGCGACATCCAGCCGTGTCAGGGGCGTGGGCGGGTTGGAGATGAAGCCGGAGGGGCCGAAATTGCCGCTGCGGAAGCGGATCCGGAACAGGTCCTGGCCCGTGACGCTGGTGTCGATGGTCAGCCTGAGGTCATGGTTCAGGCTCAGCCCGTTCAGCAGCGGACGGCCCAGGGCCGTGTTGCCGGCGGCATCGATCGCCGTGCCGCTGTAGCGAAGACCCCCCAGGACCCCGTTGACCTGCACCTGCACGCTGGTGGTGGGGGCGAAGTCCTCGGCTTCCTGGGCGTGCAGGGGGTCGACGCCACCCCCGAGGGCTGCAGCTGCCAGCCAGGCCCAGGACAGACGAGGGCGGCGCATGGGCCGTGGCCGGGTTAGGTGATCACCGTGGGCTGCGCCATGGCGGTGCGGGTCCGGATCTCCGCCAGGGCGTCGATGGCCGCGATCAGGTCGCCCAGGGCCTCCTGGGGATCGAGGTCCAGGTTGCCGGTGGGGGGCACGTAGCTTTCCAGGTACACCCGCAGGGTGGCCCCCTTGGTGCCGGTGCCGGAAAGGCGCAGCACCACCCGGCTGCCGTCGTCGAGCAGCACCCGCAGCCCCTGGCCCTGGCTGATGGAGCCGTCCACGGGGTCGGTGTAGCCGAAGTCGTCGGCGGCCTGGATGGAACGGCCGGCGAATCCCTGGCCGGGAAGGCTGCCGAGCAGCCCCTTCATGCGGTCGTAGAGGCCATGGGCGGCGTCGCTGGCCACGGCTTCGTAGTCGTGGCGCGAGTAGTAATGACGGCCGAAGCGGCTCCAGTGGGTGGCCATCACCTCCGCCACCGGGCAGTCCCGCACGGCCAGAATCTGCAGCCAGAACAGCACCGCCCAGAGGCCGTCCTTTTCGCGGATGTGATTGCTGCCGGTGCCGAAGCTTTCCTCGCCGCAGAGGGTGATGCGGCCGGCATCGAGCAGGTTGCCGAAGAACTTCCAGCCCGTGGGGGTTTCGAAGCAGGGGATCCCCAGCACCCGGGCCACCACATCGGCGGCGGCGCTGGTGGGCATCGAGCGGGCCACGCCGGCGAGTCCATCGCTGTAGCCCGGCGCCAGGGTGGCGTTGGCGGTGAGAACCGCCAGGCTGTCGCTGGGGTTCACGAAGCAGTTCCGGCCCAGGATCATGTTGCGGTCGCCGTCGCCGTCGCAGGCGGCACCGAAGTCGTAGGCGCCTCCCTTCAGCAGCAGATCGGCCAGGTCGTGGGCGTAGGTGAGGTTGGGGTCGGGGTGGCCGCCACCGAAATCCTCCAGGGGGATCCCGTTGCGCACGGTGCCGGCCGGGGCCCCCAGCAGGGTCTCGAAGATCCGGATGGCGTAGGGGCCGGTGACGGCGTGCATGGCATCGAAGGCCAGCCGGAAATCGCCCTTCAGCAGGGCGGCGATGCGATCGAAGTCGAACAGCCGCTGCATCAGGGCGACGTAGTCGTCGACCCCGTCGATGACCTCCACGGTCATCCCGCCGATCCGCGTTTCCCCCGGAGCGTCGAGCTGGAGGGGGTCGGCCGCCAGGATCCGGTAGCCGTCGAGCTGGAGGGTGGCGGCATGGATGGCGTCGGTGACCGATTCCGGCGTGGGGCCACCATTGGCGCCGTTGATCTTGACGCCGAAATCCCCGTCCGGGCCGCCGGGGTTGTGGCTGGCGGAAAGGATGATCCCGCCCACGGCCTGACGGCTGCGGATCAGGTGGGAGGCCGCCGGCGTGGAGAGGATGCCGCCGGTGGTGGTGATCAGGCGGCTGACACCGTGGGCCGCCGCCATGCGGGCGATCACATCGATCGCGGGGCGGTTGCCGAAACGACCGTCGCCGCCGACCACCAGCGTGCCCCCCTCCACCCCGGGCAGCACCCGCAGGGAGGCTTCGATGAAGCTTTCCAGATAGTGGGGAGTCTGGAACTGCCGACTGCTCTTGCGCAGGCCCGAGGTGCCGGGCTTCTGGTCGCTGAAGGGTTGCTCCAGGGCCACCACACGGACATCGGTCGTCATCGCCATGGCCGGCGTCCTGAAGGTCGGGAGAGCCCCAAGTTACCCCCGTCGATCCTCCCGTCCCGTGTGTTCTGGATGCTTCCGGTGGTGGCGGTTAGCGTGCGGAGAGTTTGCGCAGATTCCATGGCTCCGAGGATCGCCCCCACGGCCTGGGCTGGCACCGTCGCCGTCGTCATCGGTGCGGGCCTGATGGGCACGGTCGGGGCGCGGGCGGCCGTCATGGGGGCCGCCAAAGCCCTCCCCTTCGCCGAAGCGGTGAGCAAGACCCAGGTGGCCGCAGAGTCGGTGCTGGCCGGAGAAGCTCGCGAAACCTGTCTGCGCGGCAGGCTCACCAATGCCCTGCTGGGGCTGTCCAGCAGCTGTGAGGCCAACGGCCTCCGCAGTCCCCTCTGCCAGCTGGCCGACAGTGCCGCCGTGGTGACCCCCATGAGTCTGAATTTCATGAAGGACACGGCCACCAAACTGCTGGAGCTGATCGAGGCTCCCGGCGGGCCGGCGGCCGCCGGCCCCTGATCGCGGTCCTGGCTCAGTTCTGAGCGGGCTTGATCAGATTGATCGGCCCGGCTCCCTTGCGTTCGCCATCGCCTGAGGTCTTCGCCGGGGTCACATCCTGCTGGCGGCAGACGGAGGTGAGATTGCGGGCGGCCCGATCAATCACGTCACGGCGGCTGAAGCTGTTGGTCGGGGCCACCACGGCCTGCTGACGGATCGTCCAGAGCGCGTCCTTGCAGCTGGCCGGCAACCGCGGGTGATCCAGGAGCGGATCCGCCACGCTGCGGGCCTTGTCGCAGGTTTCCGCCGTGTTCTCGCGGCTGCAGGCCAGGGTGGTCAGCTGCAGGGCGCGGAAGGTGGAGGAGGGGGGGAACGGCGGCAGCTCCGGCGCCGCCAGCAGCGGACCAGCCCCGTAGCCGGGGAGCATCGCCAGGGCCACCAGCCCCATCAGGTACCGGTGGCGGCGACGGGGGCCCGGGCAGGCTGCGGCGGTGGTCCGTTCCATGGCGTGGCAGGCGTCGCCCCATCATGACGGTCGCTCAGTCCCCTGGAGGCATCGGGTCGAGACCGTTCCGCAGCGTCCGCTGCTCCGAGCGCCAGCGCATGGCCACAAGGGGCCCGATCCAGGGGGCCGCGCGGGCCAGCAGGCTCCGCAGTCCGTGCTGGCGCCGCAGCAGCTCGGCCCGCCGGGCTTCCTCCTGCTGCAGCTGCTGGATCCGATGGACTTCCGGCAGCCGCTGTCGGCTGATCGATTCCAGGGCCGCGTCGATGGCGCCGGGATCCGGCCCCTGCAGCGTCGGCTGCAGGGTCCGGGCCGCCACCAGGGCATCGCGCAGGGCCATGTTGATCCCCTGGGCGCGCAGGGGGCTCATCGGGTGGGCGGCATCGCCGAGCAGCAGCAGCCCGGGCCGGTGCCAGCACGGACACAGGCCCACCCGCACCGGCAGCCGCACGGGCCCCTGCAGGTTCCTGTCCGGCCATGGCCGCAGCAGGGCACCCAGGTCGGGCGGTGCCTCCCGGGCCCAGAGCTCGGGCCATGGGGTGGTGCCGGTGGTGGCGGCGGTGACGGGATCGGGGCCGGGCGGGAGGGCCCAGCCCAGCTGCACGCCCCCCTGGGCCGAGCCGAACAGGGCGAAACTGCCGCCGGCGCCCACCACCGTCACGAAGCGGTTGTCGAGCCAGCGCAGCAGGTCGGCGGTCCGGGGTCCCTCCAGCCGGAACCAGAGCACGTCGAGGGGACTCTCCGCGGCCACCAGGGGCAGGCCCGCCTTCTGTCGGATCAGGGAATCACGCCCGTCGCATCCGACCACCAGATCCGCCTGGAGCCTGGTGGTCGGCCCGAGCTGGAGGCCGGCCACGCGATCGCCGTCGTGGAGGAGGCCGGTGACCGGTGCCCCCTGGAGCAATCGGAAGCCCGGTAGCTCCTGGGCCGCGCTCACCAGCTGCCGCAGCAGGGCCCCCTGGTCGATCAGGGTGCAGGGGGAGGCACTGCCCATCGGTTCGGCCGCTTCAAACAGCAGCCTGCCGTCGAGGAAAAAACTCCAGGCCGCCAGGGTCCTGGTGGGGATCGTGGCGGGCAACGGCAGCAGACCCATGCCGGCGAGCGCTTCGATGCCGCTCGGCATCAGCCCCTCGCCGCGGAACTGGCGATCGAAGCGGCGGCTGGCCTCGACGAGGGTGACGGCGATGCCGCTGCGGGCCAGGAGTAGCGACAGGCTGGCGCCGGCGGGACCCGCACCGACCACCAGCACGTGCCGCCCGGGCGGCCGGCTGGGGTTGGTCAGGTGAAGGAGTTGTAGTTGAGGGTGTCCTCGGACCCTGCCCCCTCGACACCGAGCAGGGCATGCTTCTTGCTCAGCAGGTAATCCACCAGTTCCTGCTGCACGGTGAGCAGTTCGCTGGTGCAACCCCGGAAGGCGGCGCGGTGGCGGATCTCGTCGTGGCGGGTGTGCAGATCCCGCAGCATCAGGTTGATCGCATCGAGGTGGGGGGTATGGAGGCGCGAGGTGGCCGGTGCCATGGAGCGTGTGCTAATCGTTACCGAATCGTAGACGCCATCCCGGAGTCGGCGCCAGCCTTGGTGACGGCGCCGGCCGCGGCGGGGAGCTGCTGGCCACTGCCGCAGGCCCGCCGCTGCCGATCAAGCTTGCGCTGCAACCTGCCGCTGACCCCCAGTTCGGCGCCGCGCCAGAGCCGGTCCATCTCCGCCTCGAAGTGGCGGGCCAGCTGGGGGGAGCTGATCAGCAGCAGGGTCTCGTCGTTCTGGAAGGCGGCTGAAGGACTCCAGTTGAAGCTGCCCGAGATCACGTCGCGGCCGTCCAGGATGGCGACCTTGTGATGCAGCTTGTCGCCGCTGGCCAGCTGGGGGGTGCCCACCCCGTCGAGCGGCCGTTCCCAGACCCGGTTGCCCGCCTCGATCCGGCAACGCTGGTCCGGCAGGCTCACCGCCAGCAGATCGAGGACCTCGCTGAAGGCCCGGTTGGCGAAGCCCGGATCGGCCAGCAGCCGGATCTTCACCCCGCGGGCGTGCAGCTCCTGGAGCCGGTCGGCGAGGTTCTGGCCGGAGAACACGAACAGAGCCATGTCCAGCGACCGCCGCACGCCTGCCAGCTGACCCTCGAGCCAGGCCAGCCCATGGGCGGGGTCGGAGCGGCGGTGGGGGGCGAACAGCACCTCCACGCTGGTGCCGCCCACGGACACCCGCTGGGGGGGACCGCTCTCCTTGGCGATGCCGAAGCGGCTGTCGGGGGCACCGCCGGGCCCGTCACCCCAGAGCCGGGCGAATTCGGCGGCGAACACGCTGGCCAGCTCGGGGCTCTCGAAGCGCAGCAGGTGGTTCACGTTGCCGCGGGTGCGGGGGGCGTCGGCATCGCCATGGATGCAGGACGGGCTGAAGTTGGCCGATCCGGTGACCACCACCTTCCCGTCCACCACCAGGAACTTGTGATGCATCAGACCGCTGCCGGCGCTGCCGTCGGCGGTGTCATCGAGCATCGGGATGCCGGCCCGCTGCAGGATCGCGACCGCATCCCCCTGGCCCAGGGCCGCCAGCTGCTGCTGGCGCAGGCGCTGGTGGGGAGCAAGGTCGGCGCCATGCTGCTGGCTCCAGGGGGTGCTGTAGGTGTTCTCCAGCACCACCCGCACCCGCACCCCGCGGCGGTGTCGCTCCACGAGGGCTTCGGCCACCGCCGGCAGCGAGAGCTCCTGGACGGCCACCTGGATGTCCTGCTGCGCGTCCCGGATGCTGGTCAGCAGCATCGCCTCCAGGTTGTCTCCCTGGCGCCACTGGCCGCTGACGGGGCTGCGGTAGCGGTGGTCGCTGCGGTGGTTGAACGCCACCTGGATGCCCGGGGGGAGGGGCAGGGCGCTGGGTGGCCCGCCCATCAGGGCGGCGGGCGAGGGGCCGCAGCCTGGGAGGGCGAGGGCCACTCCCAGGCCGCTGGCCATCAGCAGCAGGGAGCGGACGGGTGGGCCGCAGAGGCCGAAGGGACGGGCCATGGTGTGGGGGCATGGCGGTGCCTGCCGCCATGGCACCAGCATTCCCGCAGGGCGACGACGCTCAGGGCAACGAATCCCAGGGCAACGAATCCCAGGGCATCGAAGCCCAGGGCAACGACGGCCCGGAGCCGCTCAGGCAGGCGCCCTCGGAGCGATCAGTGGTGACCCGGCATCTCGGAGGTGCTGAGCATGGCCACGAACCAGAGGGTGCCGATCACCACGGCGGCGATGACCCCGGCGGCGATGCCCACCCGCACCATCAGGATCGGCACCACCAGAGGAAACAGGATCGAGCCGGCCACGGGGGTGAGGGCGACGACCGCCCGCAGGGGGCCGCGGCCGGATCTGTCGGCGGTGTTCAGAACCACTCGGCGACCGCCTGGCTGGCGGGGTTGCTGTTGTCTTCCGGGGTGGAGCGGCGGAACTCCATGGTGATGTTGCGCTTCTGTTCCCCGTCGGCCGCCACCGCCTCGATGGGGTAGAGCTGCTGGCCGTCGCGGAAGGGCACCTGCACCCGGAAGGTGCCGTCGGCGGAGAGGGGCACCGGCTCA
>CALRJF020000018.1:0-55188 GCA_943367425.1 Candidatus Sulfopaludibacter sp. SbA3 | reverse complement strand
CTGTCAGAGGGGGAGGCGATGGTGACCCAGCCGCCGCCGGCGTTGAGGTTGTACTGCCAGACGCCCTGGGCGGCGGTGGCGGCGTTGCCGGTGATGGCGATGCCGCCGAAGGCGGAGGCGCCGTTGGCACCGCCGCTGATGGCGCGCTGGTCGTCGGCCAGATCGCTGAAGCCGAAGCCGAGGGTGGAGATGCGCGCACCAGGTGGATTGGCGTTGTCCTCGGTGGTGGCGGCGAGGCTGGCGGCGGCGGCGGTGGGCCGGTCGTTGACGTTGGTGACGCTGGTGGCGATGGAGCGATCGACGGCGGACCAGGCGCCGGTGGCGGTGGTGCCGCCGGCGGTGGCGAGGTTGAAGGTGCTGGCGGCCGAGGCACTGGTGGTGAGGGGGACGCTGGCATCGGCGAGGCGCACCAGCAGGCTGCCGGGGGTGCCGTGGAAGTTGGCGGCGGGCAGGAAGCGCACCCGGCTGCTGGCACTGAAGACGAGGGCGGCGGCGGTGGAGAGGCCGGAGCTGGGGAGGTTGATCCAGTCGCCGGGGATGGCGGGGTTGGGGGCGGCGGAGGTGGAGATCTGCCAGACGCCCTGGGCTGACGCGTAGTTGGTGGAGCCGACGACGGCGAGGAAGGAGAAGGCCGTGGCGGTGTTGCCGCCGCTGTTGGCGGTCTGGTTGTCGACGTTGTCGGCGTAGCCGAAGGCGAGGGAGCTGAGGGTGGAGCCGGGGATGGCGGCGGCGGTGAAGTCCTCGCTGACGGCGGGGAGGACGACGCTGGCGCTGGTGGTGGGCTGGTCGTTGAGCGGGGTCACCGTCAGGGCCACGGTCTTCACGTCCTGCCGGGCGCCGCCGCTGCCGGTGCTGCCCAGGTCGTTGACGGTCACCGTCAGCGTGGCGCTGCCGTGGTAGTTGGCCGTGGGGGTGTAGGTGAGCGAGGCCAGGGCCGCGTTGAGGTTGGCCTTGGTGCCGGTCACGGTCAGCGAACCGGTGCCGTAGTTGCCCGCCGTCACGGTCAGTCCCGTGCGGCTCACCAGGTCGATGCTGCCGCGGTTGACGGCGAGGGTGAGCCGTTCGATGGCGCCGAAGTCGTCGGCGTCGGTGTAGCTGATCAGGTTGGCGCCGCTGAAGGTGTTGGCGCTGCTGTCCTCGGCCACGCTGCGGGTGGTCGGCACCGTCAGCACCGGGGCCCCGTTGCTGGCCGACACGTTGACGGTGAAGGACGCGACGCTGGTGTTGCTGCCGGCCACCCCCACGGTTTCAGCGCCGTTGTCGAAGTCGAAGGCGGTGGCGGTGATCGTCACCACCCGATCCACATTCGGATTGGCCGGGGTGTAGCGGAGCGTGTTGAGAGCCGCCTGCACCTGGGCACGGGTGCCGCGCACCTGCACGCTGGCCGTGCCGTTGGTGGTGAGGCTGGCGCCGTTCGCGTTCTGGATCAGCAGGGTGCCGTAGGGACTGCCGGCGTCGGTGGCGCTCAGGGTCACCCGGATGTCATCGGCGGCTCCCTGGCTGGTGTCCTTGGTGTCCTGGACGGCGAAGCCGCTGCTGATGTTGAGGAAGGTGCCGCTGGCGATCACTGTGTTGGCGGGAACCGCCAGCACCGGCGCATCGTTCACCGGCGTGATCCGCACCCCGTTGTCCACGGTCACCCGGTTGCCGGCGGGGACATTGGCGTGGCCGAAGTCGGTGAGGCTGGTGCGCAGGTAGAGGTTGCCCAGGCCACTGCCTGTGCCGTTGAAGTCGGCAGCCCCCTGGAGGCGCAGCAGGTTGAGGGCGGTCTGCACCGCCGTCAGCGGACCGGTGAGGGTGATCGTGTTGGTGCCGTCGCCGCTGCTGGCGCTCAGACCGGCGATGGCCCCCAGCAGCAACCGCCCTTCGGTGGCGGCATCGGCCAGGACCGTGCGGGCGGCATCGCGGAACAGCTGCACCTGCACGGTCACGTTGCGGCCGAAGCTGTCGGCGTCGGCCAGCCCGAAGCCGCCCAGGGTCACGCTGGCGTCTTCGTTGAGGCTGAACAGCGTGGGGTTGGTGATCGTGGGCAGATCGTTCAGGTTGGAGGCCGTCAGGGCGATGTCGCGGCTGATGCGGTTGTTGGCGGCGCTGATGGCCACCGGACTGCCGGCCGCATCGTTCTGGTTCACCGGCCCCCCGTTGGCTCCCCCCCCCAGCACGCCCGCGGCGCTGTAGAGGCGGTCGTCGACGCTGACGCGCAGCTTGAGGGTGCTGGCGTCGAGATCGGCGCCGAAGGCCACCGTGAGGCTGGCGAGCACCGCATTGATTTCGCTGCGGGTGCCCTGCACCACCAGGCTGTTGCTGCCCTTGCCGCTCAGGAATGCCCGCGGCGAGGTGGGGTTCGTGGAGGTGAAGGAGATCAGCCCGGAGGCCACCACCGCATTGGCCCCATCGAGCAGCTGGGCCTCGATCCGCAGCAGATCGGTTTCTCCGCTCCCGATCGTGTCCAGGTCGCTGTCGACCGCCTGCAGCAGCCCGGCGCTGGCCACCGCCACCGGGGTGGAGCCGCTGCCGAACACCTCCAGGGCCACCGGGGCGCTCAGGGAGGGCAGGTCGTTGGCCTGGGTGACGCTGATGACGTAGGTGCCAGGAACATTGTTGGTGGCGCCGCTGATCGGGTTGTCTCCCCCCCCGTCGCTCACCGTGAAGCTGAAGGCGTCGCTGCTGGTTTCCGTGCCGTCGTGCAGGTAGCTGATCAGGTTGGCGTCGAGGTCGGCCTGGGTGAACACGCTGTTCAGACCGAGGGCACGGCCGTTGAGGAACAGTCGCCCGTTGCTGGTGAGGGAGGTGATCCGGTACTGGCGCTGCACGGGGCTGTTGTCGGAATCGCCGTACACCAGTCGCGGTTCGTTGCCGGCGGTGCCGTTGCTGCCCTTGATCACGGCGCGGGAGCCCTCCCCCAGGCTGAGGGGCGTGTTCTCGCTGGCGACCGGCGGATCGTTCAGGGGCGCGATCGTCAGGGGCACCGTCACCGGGGATCCGGCAGCGTCGAAGCGGTCGAAGGGGGTGAAGCTGAAGCTGTCGGCCAGGTCGGCCGGTCCGTCGTTGCCGTTGTGGCGGTAGCGCAGACGGCCCGCCGCCAGCTGGCTCTGGCTGATGCCCAGCGTGGTGCGGTTAAGGCTGCCGCCGCTGCCATCCCCGATCAAGGTCCAGGCGCCGCCGCCGGTGACGTCGAACTCCAGCACGCCATCGCCCGGCAGGGTGTCGATCCGCAGCCGGCGCTGGTCGGCCGTGTCGGCCAGGGAGAAACCGCTGGGATCCCAGAGGGGATCGGCCCCCGGATTGGGGTTGCCGGCGCCGCCGGCAAACACCTGCTGCCCGGAGCCATCGACGTCGGCGATGGTGATGTCGCGGCGATCCGCCGCGCCCAGCAACGGCCCAGGGCTGGCACTGTTGAAAGTGAAGGTGCCCCCCTCCACCAGCAGGGTCGGGCTGGCACTGAGGCTGGCGCTGGGGGCATCGTTGACGGGGGTGACCCGCAGGGCGAAGCGGAAATCACCGGCCCCGTTGCCGACCACGGCGCGGCCATCGCTGATGGTGAAGCGGAAGCCGGCGTCGAAGACCTCCCCTCCGTCGTGCACGAAGCTGAGCCGTCCGCTGTTGATGTCCTCCTGGGTGAAGCTGTCCAGGGTGGAGAGGGCGACACCGTTGAGCCGCAGGCGGCCTCCCGCTGGGGCGGCGGTGATCCGGTAGATCCGCTCGGCCGGGGTGCTGTCGCTGTCGCTGATCGCCAGATCCGTGGCCCGGATCGTCACCGTGGCGCCTTCGCTGCTGCGGAGCAGGTTGTTGGTGGCCAGCGTGGGGGCGGCATTGGGCGGAAGGGTGGCGGGGGCGTTGCCGCCGCCGCTGCTGGGGGAGCCCAGGGGATGGAGGTAGGTGAGGCTGAAGCTGATCGGCGTCAGCGGATCGCCCGGCAGGGGCTGGGGAGCGCTGTTGGTGTGAAGGCCGCCGTCGCGGGTCTGGGTGAAGTCGCCCGGCAGCAGGCCGATGGCGCCGTCCTTCACCGTGAAGCTGAAGCCCGCCGTGGTGCCCGAGGCGGTGCCGTTGACGAAGTTGAACCGCAGCCGCCCGGCGTCGATGTCGTCCTGGCTGAAGCTGCCGCCGCCCAGCAGGCCCACCCAGCTTCCACCCCGGAACACCTGCAGCTGGCCCCGGACCGGGTCCGGGGCCGCTGTGAGGGTGTAGGTGAGGTTGGGGGTGAGGGAATCGGCGTCGCTGATCCTCAGGGCGGCGGCGGTGATGAGGGTGCTGCCGGTGGCCGTGACGATCGGGTTGTTGGCGGCGAGGGTGGGGTCGTCGTTGACCCGCTGCACCGCCAGGGTGATGACGGCGTTGCTGCTGAGCACCCCACCTGCTCCCTGGCCGCCGCCGTCGTCGCTGACGCGGACGCCGAAGCTCTCGTTGGCGGGGAAGCCGCCGTTGAGGTCGTTGCCGTCGTGGTCGTAGGTGAGCCCCGCCAGTGAGGGAAGGGTGAACGGCGCCGTGATCGGGATGCCGTTGTAGCGGAGCGTGCCGCGCAGGGGCAGGGAGGTGATGACGACCGTGGGGGGCACGCCCGAGGCCTGGTCGGCGTCGCTGATGCTCAGGGTGATGGGCACCCCCTGCTGGCCCTCGTAGAGCGGAATCGAGCCGCCCACGACCGGAGCCTGGTTGATCGGGGTGAGGCTGATCGGCACCGTGGCCGAGGCAATCCGGCCGCCCGCTCCGTCATCGACGGACACCGTGAAGGCATCACTGTCACTGTCGGGAATGCCGCCAGGCAGCACCTGGGAGCCGTCGTGGGTGTAGGTGAAGCTGCCGGCGAAGCTGCTGGAGAAGGTGGAGCCCACCACCAGGGGATTGCCGTTGAGCTTCAGCTGGCCTTTGCCCGGCAGGGAGGTGATCCTGTAGATGACCTGCTCGGGCAGGTTGTCTCCATCGGCGAGCTGGAAGTTCGCGGCCGTGAAAGTGGACGTGCCGCCTTCCGCCACCACCAGGGGGGTGGTGGTCAGGGTGGGGGCATCGTTGACCGGGGTGACCTGGATCGGCCCGGTGGAGAGGCTGATGGGGCCGTCGCCGTTGCTGAGGTCGGTGGCCGTCAGGGTCAGGCTGGGCGCCAGCGGCGTGTTGACGCTGTTGGTGTCGGCCGCCGGCGTGAACAGGATGCTGGCGATCGCCGCATGGATGGCGGCCAGGCTGCCTTCCAGGGTGAGGTCGGCGCTGCCGTTGCTGCCGCTGGTGATCAGGGCACCGCTGGCCAGGGTGGCCGTGCCCCCCGTGGTGGTGATCCGCAGCCGCAGCGTGATCGGCGCCACCCCGTTGTCGCTGTCGGCCACGCTGAGTCCGGTGATGGCCAGGGGCGTGTCTTCGGCGGTGATCCGGGTGCCCACGAAGCTGTCACTCAGCACCGGGGCGCTGGCGAATTCCGCCGCCACCGTCTGACCATCGATCAGCAGCAGATGGTGATCGTTGTCGGCCACGATCGCGGCCCGCTGCCCATCACTCAGGGGCGCGCCGGTGACGAGGGCTGAGAACAGGGCACCTTCATCACCCTGGGCATCGAGGGGGCCGTTCAGCCACTGGTCGATGGCGTGGCCCACTTCCTCCAGCAGGACGCGCTGAATGGCCTCCGCGGAGGTGGCCAGGGAGAGCCAGTCGGCGTTGATGTAAATTTTCCCGGATTGATCTTGACCGGGTGCTGTATACGCTCCCATGGCACCCGCCAGTTCACTGCCGCTCCGCCGTTCAACGGTCAGTCCCAAGCCGGTGCTCCCCAGCCTCTGGCCCAGGGCGATCACCCTGGAGTGAAAGACGGTTGGATCTGTGCCGGCGCTGCCGAAGGCGTCGCTCAGCAGGCTTTCATAATTAGTCTGTCCAGGCAGTGCATCGAGGAGGTCGTTGACAGACGCGAGCGCTTCTTTCCAGAGATTCTCGACGCCGACTGTCAGGGGTGACAAGACAGTGTCCTGAAGGCTCACCTCTTGGAGCTGGTCCCCGACTCCGGCCTTGTGAATCTCATCCCCATGGATCAGAAGGCCCGTCAGAGGATCAAGCGCGAAGCTCTTCATGCGCTGGCCTGGGGCCACGATCAAATCCAGGGAATCTTATCCAGGTGTCAATCATGGTGATTCCGCCAGTTTTTTCGCAGCCCATGTCTGCGGGAGGGCGGCGCCGCCGCCGACCACCGCTGAAAGCATTAGAAATCCATTAAAGGACAGCTACAACAGCGAGGAACGTTCGCGCTGTGGGGCCTTTTGGGAACACTTATGGTAGAGAATGATCAGCATAATTTTTTATCCTGCGTCTTGATTGGCTCCGCTCCTGGCCGTTTCGCTGAAACTTCTCTCCGTCCGGTTTCATTGACTTCTCAGCGGCCAGTGGAGCAACTGGAGGATTCACCCCCCTCCCACACCTCAGGGAGCGTGCGCTCCGGCGCCAGTCGCCTTCGCCGGAGGGCCGTTGTCGGATTCGGGCTTCTCTCCCCCTTGCTGTTGGGCGCCGTGATCGGTGCCGGTGCGGCCAAGGCGGACATCTGCCCCGATGGCAGCGAGGCGGAGTTCTGTCTGCCGCCCCCCGCGCCGGTTCCCGCTCCCCAGCCAACGCCTGCCCCCGCTCCTGCCGCCGCCGCGGCTCCCCCCCGGCCGGTGCTGGTCGATGTTTATCGCCTCGACCCCCGCCTGCTTCCCCTCGGGGCCGGCATCGGCTGGCAGAGCTTCAGCCGCGATCTGCTGGAGCCCCTGCCCCAGAAGGTGCGCGACGCCTCCCCGCTGGCCGCTCCTCAACCGGAAAAGGCCCCCGAATCTCCCTTCCGGTTCAGCCTCCAGCCCGGTGGCTATTTCAGTGAGCGGGATGGCTGGCGCCTGCGGGTGTTCGGCAACGGCTTCGGTGGCCCCCTGATTCAGGGCGGCGGCGGCGGCGGCAGCGCTTCGATCAGTGGTGCCCAGATGGGACTCCGTCTCGACGTCGCCATGGGCGATCTGGTGATCGGCGCCTTCGGTCGCTTCGGAAGCCTCTGGGCCCAGGGCGGCTCCCTGGAGGCCCTGTCCACCAGCTTCGGCGGTCGCTCCACCACGGCCAGCCTCGGCGGTGGTGGCGTGCTGCTGCAGGTGGCGAAGCCCGGCTGGTTCATCGGTGCGGCCCTGGGGGGGGATGGTCTTTCGGCGGATCAACCCTTCGGGATCACCAGCACCAATGCCTTCGGAACCCGTTACAGCTCCCCTTCGGTGGGAGGCAGCGCCTTCAATGTCGCCACCAATCTCGGCGGCAGGATCCGGCTCTCCGATAGCCAGTTCCTTGAACCCAGCGCCCTGCTCACCCTCACCAGCCTCTCCCTGGGCGGGGCCACGGTGGTCGACGGCTTCACCAGCCGGATCTGGAACGTGCCT
This sequence comes from Candidatus Sulfopaludibacter sp. SbA3, assembly GCA_943367425.1. Lineage (GTDB taxonomy): Bacteria > Cyanobacteriota > Cyanobacteriia > PCC-6307 > Cyanobiaceae > Cyanobium. The sequence continues at coordinate 47,821 of CALRJF020000018.1, read as the reverse complement.
TCCTCCAGCAGCACCGTCGGCACCGCCGACATCGGTGTGACCTGGCGGGCGCCCCTGCAGCGGGGGCAGAACCTGCTCACCCCCTCCCTGCGGCTGAGCTGGCTGGGGGCCGGTTTCCTCGGCCAGGCCCCCGTCAATCGCATCACCGATGGGTTCGGACTGGCCACAACCCTGCCCGCTGGCGCCCAGACCCAGAACAGCGGCCTGGGGTTGCAGGGCGCTCTGGCCTACACCCTGCGGGACAACACCAGCTTCTACGTGCGCGGCGGGGCGGGATTCTTCGGTGCCGGCACCGCCTGGGACCTGGGCGGTGGTGTCCAGGTCCGCTGGGGCGGGGCACCACGCTCATCCCAGAAGCGGACCGCAGCCTCGCTGGCGCCGGCACCCACTCCCTGAGGAACACCTTCACCAACAGGACGGCCGCTCAGCCCGCTTCGCCCACCAGCTCAGGGACGTAGGCCTCGCTGGAGGCGGCCTGATCGGCGTCGTTCCCCTCCGTGGCGGTGGCGGTCAGTTCCGCCACGATGCCGGCATCGAAGGAGTAGCGGCCCGGGCCGATCAGCAGCAGGGCCAGGCTGCCGCCGAGGTACAGCACCACCAGCTCGAGCACGTAGATGTTCAGCCCGCTGGTGAGGATGTGGTGGTAGGCGGCCACGGTCATCGTGCCGGTGAGGGCGAGGGCGCCCAGGGGTGAGAGCAGGCCCAGGATCAGCAGCCAGCTGCCGATGATCTCGGAGTACCCCGCCACGTGGGCGAGGAAGAGCGGGAAGGGCAGATGCAGCGGCGCCACGTAGGACGTGGCGAAGGCCTGGGGGTCGGCGAGCTTGTCCTGGCCGTGATGGATCATCATCAGGCCCACCGCCAGCCGCAGGATCAGCAGGCCGGTGTTGAGCAGTCGTCCGTCGCGAAGGAAGTACCGGCGCAGCGGCTCGAGCAGGTGAGCGGGCATGAAGGGGCCCGAAGGCCGCTGGCCACCAGCGGAGGGGGTCACGGCGGCAAGGGTGCCGGGGCGGTTGATCGTCACCATCCACAGGGCCAGGGAGGCCGTGAAGCAGCCGGCGACGATCTCGAGCAGGAGGGTGGTGGTCATGGCGACAGGCCTGAATGTGAAGATTCTGACCAGCCAGGTAAAGAAGCGTGAAGCAGTGGTCGGTGCCTCCACGCGACGCCCTCCTCGCGGCGCGGCCGTGGCGGCGACAGAATCTTCATGTTCCGTTACATCTGCCATGACGGTCGGCGAGCTTTACCTCGAATCCCTGGCCACCGGGGTGATCACCCCTTCGGAGCTCACCTGGCTCACCGAGGGGCAGGACCGGTTCTCGCGCCTGGAAGAGGCCACGGCCCTCCGGCTGGGCAGGCTTCTGGACCAGGGCGACATCCAGCTGGGTTGCCGGCTGGCCCCCGCTGGACCGGAGACGGCCGAAGCCGCGGCTGGACCAATGCTTCATGATCTGTTACAGTAACTTCAAGTTTCGCAACTCACCGCTCCCCATGACCGATTCCACCACCCGCTTCGGCTTCGTTGCCTTCGCCGAAACCTGGAACGGCCGTCTCGCCATGCTCGGCTTCGTGATCGGCCTCGGCACCGAGATCCTCACCGGCCAGGGCATCCTTTCCCAGCTGGGCCTGGGCTGATTCCCTGCGGCGAACCCGCCACAATGCGCCCGGGTGGTACTTCCACCCGGGCTTTGATGTCTGCGGCGTTATCCCATCACAACCATGGCCCATGCGCTCGTCTACGTTCTCGCTTCCCAGGCGGCCCTGCCGGGTGACGGCTGCAGGTGGGCGGAACTGGTGGCGGCCCAGCGCCAGGGCGTCGGCCACGGCAGGGCCCTGCGCCTGTACCGGGTGCCGGAGCAGGAGACGCTCACCCTCGAGGATCTGGTCAGTTCCGGCCAGGCGGCTGCCGACGGTGCCGATCCCTTTGACCAAAGCCGGCAGGATCCCGCCGCGCCGCGCCCGATGATCTGCGATGCGGTGATCCCCCATTTCGACACCAAGACCCTCTGGCTGGGGGTGTACCAGCTCAGCGGCGCTCGTACGCCAGTGGCCTCAGGCCACCCGGCGGATCAGCTGGAGGTGGAAACGATCACCCGCCTGGATCACTTTCCGCTGCGGGAGGCCGACAACGAGACCTGCTGGTTCTACCCGACCGAAAACGGGGACTACATCTGCTGGGAGAATCAGCGCCGCCTGGAACTCAGGCCCGGCTATCCGGCGGAGCACGGTGTTCAGGAGGATCCCGTCCCATACGAACGCAGGGACCTGCAGGTGCTCTGGTCCCTGATGGCCGACGACCAGGCGCTCACCTGTGTCGGGCTCACCTACCAGCGGCGGCGCATCGAGTGGCCCGTCGTCGGTGCCAGTCCCGAGCCCTTCGCCACCTGGACCTCTTTCCGGGTGGACACCATGGCCGAGGAGACCTATCGGGAACATGCCAGCATCACGGTGTTCCCGCAACGGGAATCCTGAGCGGGATCGTCTGCCGAAACCGCCCAGGGCGATGGTCAGGACGCCTGTTCGTAGAGCTGCTCCAGCCGTTCCCGCCGCAGGTCCACCACCAGAACCTCTTCGCCTACCGCGGGAGCTTCCGGATGGCGATTCCTTGGGGTGGGAGGTGCGGCAGCGTTGCGCAGGTTCTGGGTCATCAGGGCGAAGGCGCCTCCGGCGATCACCGCGAAGCTGACCATGTAGACGATGGGGAAAAGGGCTTCCAGCATGGAACTCTCACTTTTGCCGAGTCTACTGTCATAAAACTTCAAGCGCGTCCGGCGCGGGCCGTTCAGAGGGCCTTGAGTTCGTAGGCGATGGTCCGGATGGATTGGATGTGGTCGATCGCCACCTTCGTCGCTGATCCGATGCTGAAACCCCGGTAGATCAGGCAGCGGCCAGGCTCCGCCTCGGCCTCAGCGGTGAAGGGCCCCAGGGGGCCGTTGGAGTCGGTGGTGCAGACATGGATGGAGAGCAGGCACTTGCCGACGCATTGGCTGGATCGGGGACGGAAGGTGATCGAGGCGCCGGGATCGACGTAATCCGGCATGTCCACCACTTCCGTGGACGCCATGTTGATCCCATCGTCTGGCCTGTCCTTGAACACAAAGGTGCAGGAGCCGTTGATGTAGGTGGGACGCTGACAGGGTCGCGAATGGTTGAACACGCTGATCACGCAGGTTTCAACCTCGTGGTTGTACGACTCCTGTCCGAGGGCGAGCTTGGCCAGCAGATCTCTGAATTCCTCGTCTTCCATCGAATGAAAAGCTGGATGTGAATGCAGTTTTAAAAAGTGGACGTCAAATTGGATGCAATGGTTGTCAGCTGATGGTCTCAATGAAGTCTGCGTTCACCCAACGTAGCCCAGATGGCAAAGTCGCTGGGGGATCGCTCGTTGCAGGCACATCCGTTATTTCTCGGTGCGACGAATCTTCTGTCGTTGTTGATACGGCTCTGTCGACCGTCGTCGCCGCTGCCGCTGTCTCGGAACGGCCGCGGATTCAGCGGCTGGGTTTCACGGCGATCACCGCCAGGAAGGGATCGCCCTGGCTCCCCAGCCAGCCCAGGGGGCCTTCGGCGCGGGTCGGTTCGGCGATCTGCTGCGGTGGCGGCCAGCCCTGGGCCTGGAGCACCCGGCTCACGTAGTCCAGATGGGCGCGATCGCCGGCGTCGGTCCAGATCTGGGGGGCTTTCTGGAAGAACATCCGGTTCGAGAAGGCCACGATCACCTGGCCGCCGGGACGGACCACCCGCAGCAGCTCGGCGGCCACGGCCTCCGGTTGCTGCAGGTACTGCCAGCCGGCCACGATCAGCACGGCATCCACACTGGCGTCCGCCAGCGGCAGCCGCTGATCGGTGTTGAGGTTCTGCAGCCAGTGGCGGTTCAGCCGCGGGTTCGCCCCCAGCTCGGCCTCGTTGAGTCCATGGCCGATGACCTCGTGGTACTCCACCTCCTCCGGCAGGTGGCTCACCCAGCTGCTCATCAGATCCAGCACCACGGCGCCGGGGGGGATCCGTTCCCGGTAGAGGGCCGTGAGCCGACGGCGGAAGGCCCCATCCAGATGATGCACGAAGCGCGGCGCCGCGTAGAAGAGCGCGTCATCGGAGCCATCCAGCTTGCGGCGCTCCGCCTCACTCAGCACCAGCACCACCATGCGCCACTCCGATCCGGGGGCCGCCATGCTGGCCGGTCCGGACCTCCCACCGGGAGCGCCGGGCCTCACCCACGGCCGCACCGCCAGCCATGCCCCTCCCCGAGCTGAGCCGTTCCCTGGTGCTGGCCGCCGATGCACCGGCGCGGCTGGCGGCGTTCTATGCGGGCCTGCTCCAGACCCCGGCCTGCCCGGGGCTGAGCGAGAGCCACTGGCGACTGGCCTGGCCCGGCGGCGGCCTGCTGGAGATCTATCGGCCGTCCCGCCAGCGCCCCCTCGACCACGGCGCGGGCCGCCTGGCCCTCTGCCTGTCGCGCCAGGCCGCCGGCGCTGATGCCCTCAGCGACCTGCAGCCCTGGTACGACCGGGTGCTGACCCTCGGGGCCCTGGCCCAGGAGCCGCCCAGGCGGGAATCCTTCGGGGCCGAGGCCTGGGTGGCCGACCCGGAGGGGAATCGGTTGCTGCTGCTGGTCAGGAACCCCTGAGGCCCAGGCGCAGCTGGCCGTCATAGGGGCCACGGCCGTCGAGGCAGGCTGAACCGCAGTGGCAGCCCAGGCTCACCGCCTGGTGGAGCGACCAGCCGGCGGCCAGGGCGGTGGTCACCCCGGCGGCGAAGCAGTCGCCGGCCCCATAGGCATCCACCACCGGGGTGTGGCGGCTGACCGCCTCGAAACGGCCGCCGGGCACCAGGATGCCGCCCCGGTCCGCCTCGGTGCCGATGGTCAGCTTCGGTGCCGGGTCCAGGTCGTCCGGGCGGCAGGCCTCGCCGGGGTCACTGGCGCTGCCGATCAGGGCATCGAGGCGGACGCCGGCGTCCCGCAGCACCGGCAGGCGCACCCTCGGCGTGGCCGTGAGCACCCGGGCGCCGCGGGCCAGCCGCAGGCCGGCGGCGTCGGTGGCCGTCACAAACACCCCCGCGCAGCCGGCCAGCTCCCGCCAGGGAAGCGGATCCTCGGCGGTCGGCATCAACCGTTCGCCGATCACCGTGATCGTGCGTTCGCCGCTGGCGTCCCGGAAGCTGATCGCCCGTCGGGTGGGGGCGTCGCGCCAGGCGATGTGGAGCTCCAGGCCGAGGGCCTCAAGGCCGGCGGCGGCCCGCTGGCCGGCGTCATCCCGTCCCAGGGCGGTGAAGAAGGCCACCCGCTGGCCGCCGAGGCGGGCCATCTGCACCGCCGTCACGGCGCCGCCGCCGGCGGCCAGCTCCCGGTGGTCGCTGGCATGCAGGATCTCGCCGGCCGCCGGCAGGTGATCCACCGCCACGAAGTCCACCATCTCCACGTGGCCCACCACCGCCAGCGCCAGCGGCGGCAGGGCCGGAAGCGAGGCCAGCGGATCAGGGATCATTCAGCTGGAGGCGGAGGTGTAGAAGCGCAGGGCGAATCCCCAGAACCAGCGGCTCACCAGCAGGGCCACGATCGCCACCCCGACACTGGCCAGCAGCCAGGTGCCGGTGGCCCGGCCCAGGATGGCTTCCGCCGGCACGGTGGTGAGGAAGGCCACCGGCACCACGAAGGTGAAGAAGGCCCGCAGGCCCCCGGGGAAGGCGCTGACGGGGAAGCGGCCGGCCACCAGCACGCTGCGCAGCACTTCGGTGGCGTTCCAGATCTTCACGAACCAGATGCTGCTGGCGGCGAGCACGAACCAGAGGCTGTAGAGGATCAGCAGGCTGGCCAGCAGCATCAGCGCCGCCAGGGCCAGGGTGGCCGGATCCGGTGAGGCGCCCGCCTTGATGGCGGCAAAAACGATGAGGCCGGCCCCCAGCACGATCCCCGGCAGGCCCCAGGGGGAAAAGGTGCGGGCTGAGAGCCAGAACTGGCTGTCGATCGGTTTGAGCAGCACGAAATCGAGGCTTCCGGTGCGCACGTGGGCCACGATCGTGCTGAGGTTCGGCTGGAGCAACGTGCTGGTCACCCCCTCGAGCAGGGTGTAGACCCCCAGCACCACCAGGGCCGCCTCCCAGCTCCACCCCCCCAGCGAATGGCTGCGGCCGTAGAAGAGGCTGAGCACGAACAGGCTGCCGGCCAGGTTGGCGACCGTGGCGATCAGCTCGATCACGAAGTTCGCCTTGTATTCCAGCTCGGCGGTGAGCGAGGCGGTCCAGAACACCCGCAGGGTGGTGAGGTAACGGCCCATCAGGCCCCCATCGCCGAGAAATGCCGCAGGCCCCGGCGCCACAGCAGCAGGTTGAGGGGCAGCAGCAGGGCGGCCCAGGCCGCCATGGCCGCGAAGCTGGCGCCCACATCCACCGGGCCGCCGGCGAGGATCTGGGCGGGCACATGGACCATGTAGGGGAAGGGGGTCCACATGGCGAAGGCGCGCACCGCGGGCGGGTAGAGCTCCAGGGGCGCCACCAGACCGGAGAGATAGAGGTAGGGCAGGTAGAGCAGCCGCTCCAGGGCGCTGGCCCGCTCGGTCCAGAAGCAGACCATCGTCAGGGTGTACTGGATCAGGAAGCGCAGGGCGAAGGCCAGCAGGGTGGCGACCAGGGCCAGCAGCAGCGCCGACACAGGCGGCACCCAGAACGCGGCTGGATAAAAGAGGAAGAAGATCCCCACCAGTCCGACCACGAACGGCAGCCGGGTGGCCTGCTCGGCCAGGTGGGCGGCCACGTAGCGCCACACCACCGGCAGGGGCTGGAGCAGGTAGGGAGCCAGACGGCCGTTGAGGTTGTCCTCCTCGAAGGTGTACATCACCCACACGATCGTGAACTGCCGCACCACGAACACCGCCAGGAAGTAGCGGGCCAGCTGCAGTGGGCTCAGTCCCAGCCCATCGCCGGCATCCGCCGCGCTCCACAGGCCCAGCATGATGAACGGCAGCACCCCCGAGAGCGCCCAGAGCACGATCTCGGCCCGGTACTCGAGCATGTAGGCGTACTGGCTGGAGAGCAGCGCGGCCGCGACGCGACGGCCGTGGGCCAGGCGCTGGCGGATGGGAGGGCTCATGCCATGGCCCCCCGGTGGAACAGCCGACCGATGATGTCCTCGATCGGCGGATCGGACACCGACAGGTCGACCACCGCCAGATCGGCCAGCAGGCGCCCCACCTGCTCGGTGAGCCGGTCCCGCGGGATCAGCAGCCGCACCTCCCGCCCCTCGATGGCCTCCACCGTGCCGTAGCTGGCGAAGGACGCGGCGCCCATCGGCTGATGCAGTTCCAGGCGCACCTCACGGCAGGGGGCCAGCTGCTGGGTGAGGGTGTCCAGGTTGCCGTCGTAGAAGAGCCGGCCTTCATGGATGAGCAGCACCCGGGGGCAGAGGGCGGTGATGTCGGCCATGTAGTGGCTGGTGAGCAGCACCGTGGCGCCGAAGCGTTTGTTGTAATCGGCCAGAAAGCTGCGCACCCGGGCCTGGGCGTTCACGTCCAGACCGAGGGTGGGTTCGTCGAGGAAGAGCACCGCCGGACGATGCAGCAGCGCGGCGAGCAGCTCCGCCTTCATCCGCTGGCCCAGCGACAGCTTGCGCACGGGACGGCGCAGTTCGTCCCCCAGCTCGAGCATCTCCGCCAGTTCGGAGATCCGCCGCCGGCTCTCTGCGGGGTCGATCCCGTAGACGGCGGCGTGGACGCGCAGGGAGTCGAGCGGAGGCAGATCCCAGATCAGCTGCTGCTTCTGGCCCATCACCAGGGTGATCTGGCCCAGAAAGGCCGCCTGGCGGCGATGGGGCACGCAGCCGGCCACCTCCACCGCGCCGCCGGTGGGATGGATCAGCCCCGTGAGCATCTTGAGGGTGGTGGTCTTGCCGGCGCCGTTGGGGCCCAGGAAGCCCACGAATTCCCCCGGCTCGATCGAGAACGTCACGTCGTCGACGGCCCGCACCGACCGTTCGCGGCGTTGGACGAAATGGCGCAGGGTGCCGGCCAGCCCGGGCTGCTTGTCGGCCACCCGGTAGGTCTTGCCGAGCCCGCGGGCACTGACGATGGCCATGCGAACGCTGCCTGCTGGGTGGCCGGCAGTCACCCTATCCAGGGACATCGGCACTTGGCCCCTCAGGCCGCTTCCGGGCACCAGCCGCTGGATTCATGGCGGTGGTGGGTCCAGCTGGGGCAGCGATGGGTGAGGTGGTCGCCATGGCTGATCAGCCCGTGGTGCCATTGGCAGGTGAGCAGGGGAACGCCATCGGGTCCGGCGTGGTGGCGGAACCAGTGGCAGGTCATGCAGAGCCGGTGGCTGCGGCTGCGCACCAGCCGTTCGGCACCGAGGTAGGGCCAGGTTTCCAGGGGCTCGGATCGGAGGGGGGCGATGGCCATGACCTGGAGGCGACAGGTACACCTGTACTAGCATCGCGGTGACCGTTCGGCCAGTCCGCCGCCCCCTCTTCCGTGCCCCCTGACACGCCTTTCTGCCTACCGCGGACCAGGCCGCCCCGGCGACACAATTGGTGCTCGTCCTGATGTCCAGCGACCCCGCCCCCATGCAGATCCGGCTCGGTTGCGAACTCGTGCTCAGCTGCCAGGCCCCCACGCCCGTGCTGGCCCTGGTGCATCCCCATGCCAGCCGCCGCGGCGATCTGCTCACCCCCGAACGTCTCTGGCTCAGTCCCGACCGCACCGCCGAGGTGCTCACCGACCGGGACGGCAACCGCAGCTGCCGTTTCATGGCCTCGGCCGGCACCACCACCCTGGGGTTCGAGGTGGTCGTCCAGGACGACGGCGCCCCCGATCCGGTGCAGCCCTCCGTGGGGGAATGCCCGATCGGTGCCCTGCCGATCGACACCTATCCCTACCTCAATCCCAGTCGCTACTGCGACACCGACCGGCTGGCGGCCGTGGCCTGGGGGCGTTTCGGCATGGTCCCCCCCGGTTGGCAGCGGGTGCAGGCCATCTGCGACTGGGTGCACGCCCAGATCCGCTTCGACTACGGCGCCGCCCGCTCCGACATGACCGCCTTCGATGCCATGCGTGAGGGCCGGGGCGTCTGCCGTGACTACGCCCATCTGGCGATCGCCCTGTGCCGCTGTCTGAACATCCCCGCCCGCTACTGCACCGGTTACCTGGGCTACACCGGTGTCGAACCCTGCTCGGCCCCGATCGATTACTCCGCCTGGTTCGAGGTGTACCTGGAGAATCGCTGGTATGTCTTCGATGCCCGCTACAACGTGCCCAGGATCGGTCGGGTCCTGATCGCCCGGGGCCGCGATGCGGCGGATGTGCCCTTCCTGCGCTCCTTCGGTGACCATCAGCTCACCGGTTTCCAGGTGATCACCGAGGAAGGGTCCGCCCCCGATTCAGCGGTCCAGCTTCAGGGAATGGCGGGAGCGCCGCTGCGCGAGGCGGCCGGCATCGCCCTCGGTTGATCCTGGGGGCGCGGCGGGGCCCGGTGGCTTCAGGCCCGAGGGCGATCGACGGGCACCACCTGCAGGCCGATCGGAGCCAGGGCGATCATCGCCAGTTTGATGTGCTGGAGGCCGAAGGGAATGCCGATGATGGTCACGAAACAGGCCAGGGCCGAGGTCAGATGGCCGATGGCCAGCCACCAGCCGGCCAGCAGGAACCAGATCACGTTGCCCACCAGTCCCAGGGGGCCTGTGCCCAGGTCGGCCTGTCCGGTGAATTCGCGGCGGCTGATGGCCTCACGGCCGAAGGGCACGAAGGAGAAGTTGCCGATCACGAAGCAGGCCCGCGCCCAGGGCAGCCCCACGATCGTGACCGCCGCCACCAGCCCGGCCAGCCACCAGCCCAGGCCCATCACCACGCCACCGCAGATCAACCAGATGGCGTTGGCCAGAAAGCGAAGCATCGGTGCGGGCGCTGCCTGAGGGTCGGCTCCTCACCGTAGATGCCGGGCGGAATATGGAGAAATCCTGCGCGGACGAGGACCCGGCCCCTGCCCTGCGGGACGGCCTCCTAGGCTGCCTCTCCAGCGAGGCTTCCCTTCAGTCGTTCCACCGGCTCCAACGGATGGCCCGGTCCATCCGGCAGCCGGTGGCCACCACCCGGCCTGGGAATTCTCCAATCTTCGGCAACACATTTCGGCACCACTCTGAGCCTGTTGCGATGGTTCCGCCGTCGCGATTATTCCGCCACATGATTTCCGCTTCGCTGATTCTCGGTCTCTGAACCATGGGTTTGCGCATTGAAGAAGCCACCTTTCTGGAACGGGCGATCTCCCGATTCGGAGCGAGGTACGACTACTCCCAGGTGATCTACAAAAGTTTTCGAAGCCCGATCAAGATCAAGTGCAACGAGCATCCTGTGCGGGAGATCGTGATCACCCCGGAGCGACATCTGCAGACCACGGGCGGCTGTAAGTACTGCCTTCGCAACTATCGCAACCAGACGCTTGAGCGAACCCTGCGGATGGATTGTGAACCCGTCGATCTGCCCAGTCGTTCCGCAGGACCTGCAGCTGCTGCAGCAGCTCTTGGCAGCCAGAGCAATCCTGCTGACCTCGCGGTTGAACGTGCAGGGTAGGTAAAGCTGTGTGAGGAATTGGGCGATGGGATCCAGGCCCCCATCGCATGACGGGTAGCTTTCCGGGTCGTTCTCCCTCTCCATCGGCCCGCCATGGCACTGCCCCTTCTCGCCACCCGCCCCGTCAGCCTCCATGCACGGGTGGAGAGCTTTGCGGTCGGTAACGAGGAATCCCCACGCCAGTACATTCCCGGCCTGGAGTCACGTCGGGACTCCGGTGATCAGAGCAGTCTCGACATCCAGATTGAACAGGCGTATCGCCAGATCTTCTTTCATGCCTTCAAGGTCGATCGCGAGCCGGTCCTGGAGTCCCAGCTGCGCAGCGGTCAGATCACCATCCGCGATTTCGTGCGGGGACTGGTTCTCTCCACGCGATTCCGCGAGGGTTTTTATCAGTGCAACAGCAATTATCGGATGGTTGAGCAGCTGATCGGCAGACTTCTTGGCAGGCCTGTCTATGGCGAGCAGGAAAGGATCGCCTATTCCATCCTCATCGCCCAGCATGGCCTTCAGGCCCTTGTCGATACCCTGCTCGATTCCCCCGAATACCTCGAAGCCTTCGGCTACGACACGGTGCCCTACCAGCGCTCCCGGGTGCTGCCGGGCCGTTCGCAGGGGAGCCTGCCCTTCAACCAGCAGGCTCCCCGCTACGACGCCCGCTGGCGGGAGGTGAGCGCCCAACGGGCCCCCCGCGGCTCCAGCCCTTGGGCACCGGGTGCTCCCCTGGCCAGCTGGCTGGGCGAGCAACCGTCTCCTGCGGCGCGCCAGGTCTGGCAGGGGCTGGTCACGGCGGGGGGCTTCGCCATCACCGGACTGCTGCTCTGGACGGCAGCCGCCATGCTGAGCACCGGTGCGGGTGGCTGAAACCTGAGGCTGTCTGAAGCCTGGCGGGTGGGGTGAACCGCCAGGGCGTCGGTGCTCCTGGCTACGGAATTCATGCTTGGCTTGAACCAAGGCCGTCCCGGCGGGAGCGCTGGGGCGGCCCTCAATGCTTTAAGTTCTGTTAAATTCCCTTGCCATCTGGAGGCTCTTGCCATGTACACCCTTGAAAAGGCCAGCCAGATCTTCCCGGACACCCTGTCCGCCGATGTGGTGCCCGCCATCACGGCCCGCTACAACCTGCTCAGCGCCGAGGATCAGCTGGCCCTGATCTGGTTCGCCTATCTGGAGATGGGCAAGACCATCACCATCGCCGCTCCCGGTGCGGCACGCATGCAGTTCGCCGAGCCGGTGCTCAACCAGATCAAGGCGATGTCCTTCGCCGAGCAGAGCCAAGTGATGGTTGATCTGGCCAACCGCGCCGATTCCACCATTGCCCGCACCTATGCGATCTGGTCGGTCAACATCAAGCTGGGTTTCTGGTACCGCCTTGGCGAGTGGATGGAGCAGGGTCTCGTCGCCCCGATTCCCGAGGGCTACCAGCTCTCCGCCAACGCCGCCTCGGTGCTCACTTCCCTGAAGAACATTGACGCGGGCCAGCAGATCACGGTGCTCCGCAATTTCGTGGTGGACATGGGATTCGATCCCGACAAGGTTGACGCCTCCCAGCGCATTGCTGAGCCGATCGTGCTGCCCACCGCTCCCGAGGAGCGCACCCAGGTGTCGATCGAAGGCATCGACAACGCCACGATCCTTGCCTACATGGATCTTCTCAATGCCAACGATTTCGACCAGCTGATCGAACTCTTCCTGCCGGATGGTGCGCTGCAGCCCCCCTTCCAGCGGCCCATCGTCGGCAAGGATGCGGTGCTGAGATTCTTCCGGGAAGATTGCCAGAACCTCAAGCTGCTGCCGGATAAGGGCATCAGTGAGCCCTCCGATGGTGGCTTCACCCAGATCAAGGTGACCGGCAAGGTGCAGACCCCCTGGTTCGGCGCCGGCGTGGGCATGAACGTGGCCTGGCGCTTTCTGCTGGATCCCCAGGGCAAGATCTACTTCGTGGCCATCGACCTGCTGGCCTCCCCGGCCGAGCTGCTCAAGTTCGCCCGCTGACCAGCACCCCCTCACGCGCCGTGACGGCGTTCGTCACCCCCCCGGTGCCGGTGGCCCCTTCCCCCAGCGTTCCGTTGATGGGGAGGGGGCTCTGGCTGGGTGTGCTGATCTTCAGTGCCTGGCTGGCCAGCCTGCTGGGCCTGTTGCTGGTGGACCTCAGTCGCCTCACGCCGGCCGGGCTGATCGCCGCCATCGCCCTGCGCACCTTTCTGCAGACGGGGCTGTTCATCCTTGGCCACGACGCCATGCACCGCAGCCTGGTGCCCGGATCCCGGTCCCTCAACGACAGGCTCGGTCACCTCGCCCTGCTGCTCTACGCCGGGCTCCCCTATCGGGGCTGCCGCCGCAACCATCTGCGGCACCACCGCTCACCCGGGAGCGCCAAAGACCCCGACTTCCGCTCCCGCCCCGGAGATGGTCCCTGGAACTGGTATCGCCGTTTCATGGGCAACTACCTCTCGCTTGGCCAGATGGCCCGCCTGCTCGGCGCCTGGTTCTGCGTCGCCCTGCTGTTGCAGGCCGTGGAACCTGTCCGGGCCTTCAACGTGCTGGTCTTCTGGACCGTGCCGCTGGTGATCAGTTCGCTGCAACTGTTCGTCTTCGGAACCTATCTTCCCCATCGCAGCAGCACCGGCAGCGACGACGGGAATCACCAGGTGCAGAGTCTGGGCTTCGTGCGCATCGTTTCGCTGCTGGCCTGTTATCACTTTGGCTATCACTGGGAGCACCATGCGTTCCCGGGAGTTCCCTGGTTCCGCCTGCCGGAGTTGCGTAGGACTGTGAACCGTGTCGGCCTCGGCAGCGACGCGCTCGCGTTGCCTCTCGGTGGGGCGTTACCTTCGTGATCCGGAAAAGACAACCCCATGGTGACGGCAGTAGCTGGCTGGACGGAACTTGAGCAGGAGATCGCCAGACGGGCCTTCGACAGGGCTCACCGACGGGCGGTGGCGGCCATCGTCAGCACGGTGCAGCAGCAGGCCCTCAGCCTGGATTCGGCGGAGGATTGCTGGAAACTCCACGATTTCCTCAGCATTCATCGCCACGAAATCGAAGGCCGTTTCGATTTCCGTCTGCCCGGACTGTTGTTCGTTTTCGCCAGCCTCATGAAGGACGGCCTCCTGGTGCTGGAGGAACTCGAAGGGCTCGACGGCGACAAGCTCGCCAAGGTGGTGGCCATGTCCCGCATGTGATCCGGCGCCCCAAGCCCTTCCCCGCGACCCTGCTCCTCGCCTGTCGAATGGATCCTCGCCCGGGGACAGGCAGGAATTGCCGCAGAACGGCAGCCCATCTGCTGCAGCAGCTGAAGGTCTCATCGGTGGCCTGGGTGGAGCCCGATGGGTGCTCGGTTCCGCCGACATCCCTTGGAGCCACAGGGATCATCTCAGGAGCCGCCGCCGCAACCTGCGTGAGCTCAGGCACTCGCTCCTCCCGTCTGGCCTGCCGCCGGGATGGGCGCTTCGCCGGGGGGCTGTACGATCAAAGAGATTCCAAGATTTCTCTCCAGCAAGCTGATCACTTACTCCAGGGCTCTCGAAGGATCGGTTCATAGTTTTTTTCAGGTTCATGACCATTTACATCGGAAATCTTTCCTTCGACGCCGAAGTGGAAGATGTCAAAAATCTTTTCGCCCAATATGGCGAGCTGCGTCAGTGCACCCTGCCCCTGGATCGCGACACGGGTCGCAAGCGTGGCTTCGCCTTCGTTGAAATGTCCAACGACGCCGACGAAACCAAGGCGATCGAGGATCTCCAGGACGTGGAGTGGATGGGCCGCAGCATCCGGGTGAACAAGGCTGAGCCCCGCAGTGGCGGTGGCGGCGGTGGTGGTGGTCGCTCCGGTGGCGGCGGCTACGGCGGCGGCGGTGGCGGCTATGGCGGTGGCGGCGGTGGCCGCGGTCGTTACTGATTCACGACCCCACACCTTCAGGACCCACAACCTGTTGCCTGACCGCCCCTGTCCGACAGGGGCGGTTTTTTTTGCCCGTGGCCTGCCGGCTGCAGGGGGGTCTGCCGGGGAGCCCCGGATCGAAAGACACTCTGCTGCTGCGGCCATTTGCCGACGTCGGGGTTCAGATTGCACCCATGAGCGATTCCTGCCCGAGTGGCCGTTACCGGGTCAGACCCGCTGACCAGCACGAGAACACGGTCCCCAACGAGGTGCTCGGCCCCCTCTTCGACCATCGCGATGAGGCGGAAACCTATGCCCGGCATCTGGCCCGGGCGCGTCAGGCTCCGGTGATCGTCGAAAAACTGGCGCCAGCGGGATGCTGGCTGCAGCTTGCCATCGTGGGCTGAGGCCCTCAGCCCAGGTCGTCGAGGCTGGGGGCCGCCTTCAGCTGGATCAGGTAGGTCATCGTCGAGCCCACGCCCGTACCCCGGTAGCTGCCGCTCACCGGCGCCGCCAGGTGGTGATCGGGGGAGGCGGCCAGCACCACATGGCCATCGGCCACCGCCAGCCCCAGGCTGGGATCGAAGCCCCGCCAGCCGCCACCGGGCAGGTAGGCCTCGGCCCAGGCATGCAGTTCGTGCTCACTCACTTCGGGGGGGTGGTGCATCGAGTACCCGCTCACGAAACGCGCCGCGATGCCCTGGCTGCGGCAGGCGGCCACGTAGAGCATGGCGGTGTCGCGGCAGGCTCCGGTGCGGGTGGCCAGGGTTTCCGCCGCCGTGGTCGGCTCCCCTTCCAGCCGTCCCACGTGGTGAAAGCCGTCGTGGATCACATCGGCCAGCCGGCTCAGGAACGCCGTGGCCGATCCATCGACCTCCCCGGCCATGGCCGTGGCCCAGTCCCGCACCGTGGGATCGACCGTGTCGCGCAGGCAGCCCGCCAACGAAAGCGTTTCGGCGGGAGGGTAGCTGACGGGCAGATGCTGGGCCTGCCGGTGGGTCACGATCCAGTCGAAGGGGTTGCTGCGCAGGGTCTCCACCAGCATGTCGACCTCGATGATCAGCCGGTCCCGCTCCTGTTGGAACCAGGCCACCGTGGCATCGGTGCCATCGGGTTCCAGCACCCGACTCAGGCCCGCCGGCGGATCCACCAGCGTCAATCGGTGCTCCAGCAGCCGTTGACTGCCATCCTGACGGGGGGTCAGGCGCAGGGTCATCGGCTCGAGGAAGACCGGCCGCTCGTATTGATAGGTGAGCCGATGGTGGATCCGGAACAGCATCGATCAGCTCAGGGCTTCACGCATCACATCCTGCAGCTCCGGATCGATGCGGTAGGGGCGCAGGTCCGCTTCTCCGAGATCGTCCACCAGGGGAAAGAACCGGACCGAGAACCACGCTTCGAACAGCTCGAGGCTGCGGGGCTGGGGCCACCGGCTCCGGTCGCGGCACCAGAGATCGAGTTCGGCGGCGAAGATCCGGCTGTAGCTGTCCAGGAGTCGCTCCTGGGCTTCCACCTCGCTGTCGTAGGTGGGCAGGAGATAGAGGCTGTGGTCGTCACCCAGTCCCTCCATGTCTTCACGGGTCCAGAAGGGTCGCGTCCAATCGACCATCGGCTGCCGTGGTGCCACTGCGACCGCACAGCGGTTGAGAACGGCCATCAAAGAGCTGGAAGCACTTGTTGCGCGAACGCTAGCGGCGCCCTGGGGGCCAGGCATGGGTGAAATCATGGATCATCCGGTCCTGGGCCATGAGCACCAATCTCGCCAACGAGCTGGCCAAGGAACGCAACCGGGCGGCGGCGGAACGCACCCTGATGGCCTGGATCCGCACCTGCCTGTCGTTGATCAGCTTCGGCTTCGGACTCGACAAGATCATCGGGGCCATCCAGTCCAGTCGCCTGGGAGGCAGTTCCCATGCCGGACTGAGCGTGCGGCTGGTGGCCATCGGCTTCGTGCTCACCGGCATCCTGGCCATGGCCGCCGCCACCCGCCAGCACCTGAAGATCATCCAGCGACTCAGGCGCGACGACTTCACCTACATCGACCAATCCTCCATCGGCACCCTGACCGCCCTGGCGCTCACCCTGATCGGCACGGTGGCCCTGATCCTGCTGGTCAGCGGGGCCATGGCTGTCTGAAGCCATGGTGGACAGGGGCTTTGTCACCGGATGTCTCCGCCGCGACGCCCAAGGCTGAAGGAAATCCTGTGCTCCACCGGGGGGATCGGCGACGCGTGCAAAGGTGAGCGCGTCTGCGGAACCGGGAGGGCCAACGCCGGGGCTGCCTGAGCCGCTGATCCGTTGACCCGCCTCCCTTCTCCCGGTCCGCCGGGTTACTCCAGCACCCTGACCTCGCGCCGCTCCCATGCCCAACAGCCAACCCAACATCCTCATCCTCTGGGGTGATGACATCGGCCAGAGCAACCTCAGCTGCTACAGCGACGGTCTGATGGGCTACCAGACCCCCAACATTGACCGGGTCGCCAAGGAGGGGGGGCGCTTCATCCATTACTACGCCGAGCAGAGCTGCACCGCCGGCCGCGCGGCCTTCATCACCGGGCAGAGCGTGTTCCGCACCGGACTCAGCAAGGTGGGCCTGCCGGGGGCCGAGCTGGGCTTCCGCGCCGAGGATCCCACCATTGCCGAATTGCTCCAACCCCTGGGCTATCGCACCGGTCAGTTCGGCAAGAACCACTTCGGTGACCGCGACGAGCATCTGCCGACGATGCACGGCTTTGATGAGTTCTTCGGCAATCTCTATCACCTCAACGCCGAAGAGGAACCCGAGCTGCGGGATTACCCCAAGGCAGACGATCCGGAATTCCCCAACTTCCGCAAGCGCTTCGCCCCCCGCGGTGTGCTGCACTGCTGGGCCAACGGTGACGGCACCCAGCGGATCGAGAACACCGGACCGCTCACCAAGCAGCGGATGCAGAACTGCGATGAGGAGTTCATGGCCGAGGCCAAGCGCTTCATCCGCGAGGCCGTGGCCTCCGGTGAGCCCTTCTTCGTGTGGTTCAACACCACCCACATGCACTTCCGCACCCATGCCCGGCCCCAGGACATCGGCCAGTCGGGCCGCTGGCAGTCGGAGTACCACGACGTGATGATCTATCACGACAACTGCATCGGCCAGATGCTCGACCTGGTCGATGAGCTGGGCATCGCCGATGACACGATCGTGATGTACAGCACCGACAACGGCCCCCACATGAACAGCTGGCCTGATGCCGGCATGACCCCCTTCCGCAACGAGAAGAACTCCAACTGGGAGGGGGCCTATCGGGTGCCGGCCCTGGTGCGCTGGCCCGGCCATATCGAGCCCGGCACCCTGTTCACGGGGGTCGTCAGCCATCTCGACTGGCTGCCCACGCTGCTGGCCGCCGCCGGTGAGCCCGAGATCAAGCAGAAGCTCCTCGACGGCCATCAGGTGGGAAGCAAGAACTTCCACATCCACCTCGATGGCTACAACATGCTCGACTACTGGACGGGCAAGTCAGGCAAGAGCCCACGGGTGGAGTTCTTCTACTTCTCCGACGACGGCGACCTCACCGGACTGCGCTACGACAACTGGAAGTTCGTGTTCATGGAGCAGCGCTCCGCCGGCACGTTGCAGGTGTGGGCTGAGCCCTTCACCGCGCTGCGGGTCCCCAAGATCTTCAACCTGCTCACCGATCCCTATGAGCGGGCTGACATCACCTCCAACACCTACTGGGACTGGTTGCTCGACCACGCCTTCATGCTGGTGCCTGCCCAGTCCTTCGTGGCCGAGTTCCTGGCCTCGTTCCAGAACTATCCGCCCCGCCAGAAGGCGGCCAGCTTCACGATCAGCGACGTGCTGGAGAAGATGATCTCGGCGGGGGGTGCGAGCTGAGCAGCTGATGAGCGTGGCCTCCGAGAGCCGCCGCCCCGGGCCGGAGCGCCCCCCGGCCCGGGACATGGTGTGGATCCCGGGGGGTTCGTTTCTGATGGGCTCCGACGCCCACTACCCCGAGGAGGCCCCGGCCCATCGGCTGGAAGTGGAGGGGTTCTGGATCGACCGCGCCCCGGTCACCAATGCCCAGTTCCTGAAGTTCGTCAAGGCCACGGGCCACCGCACCCTGGCCGAGCGGCCGGCCGATCCGGCCCTCTATCCCGACGCGCTGCCGGAACTGCTGGCGCCCGCGTCCATCGTGTTCGTCCCGCCGTCGGGGCCCGTGGGCCAGGGCGATCCCTACCGCTGGTGGCAGTACATCCCTGGCGCCGACTGGCGTCACCCGGAGGGTCCTGGCAGTTCGATCCGGAACCGCCAGCAGCATCCGGTGGTCCATGTGGCCCATGAGGATGCCCTGGCCTATGCCACCTGGATCGGCAAGCAGCTGCCCAGCGAGGCCGAATGGGAGCGGGCGGCCTGGGGTGGCCGTGAAGGCTGCGAGTTCGCCTGGGGCGAGGCGCTGCACCCCGGGGGGCGCCCGATGGCCAACACCTTCCAGGGGGAGTTTCCCCATCACAACAGCCTGCTCGATGGATATGCGCGCACCTCGCCGGTGGGGGCTTTCCCCGCCAACGGCTTCGGTCTCGTCGACTGCATCGGCAACGTCTGGGAATGGACCGACAGCTGGTACGGCCCCCATGTCCCCGGTGTTGGCAGGGTGCTCGCCGGCGCGATCCCCGGGGGATGCTGCACCGGTGCGGCCGACGCCGCCCGGGACGCCAGCATCGATCCCGCCAGCCAGCACGGCACCATGCCCCGCAAGGTGGTGAAGGGCGGCTCGTTCCTGTGCGCCCCCAGCTACTGCCGTCGCTACCGGCCGGCGGCGCGCATGGCCCAGGGCATCGACACCTCCACCTGCCACATGGGCTTTCGCTGCGTCATTCGCCCGCAACGCTCCGACCTGGGATCCCCCGATTGATGGCGACATCACGGTCCGCCACCTGGTTCTCCCGTCGGCAGCGCCGTCGCTCGTCCCCGTTCCATCTGCTGCTGGACCGCTCCTTCGGCTTCCGGGTGCTGATCGCCGCGGGTCTGTCCTTCGTGCTGCTGTCGGTTGTCAATCGCTTCGACAACTGCCATGGATCCGAAGACGTGGAGCACTGCCTCACCAGCAATTTCCTCGACGTCATCAGCATCAGCAACGTGGAATCGTTCAGCATCGTCACCGCTGCGATCGTCTACATGCTGGAAGCTGATCGCCGCAAGGAACGCGAACATCATGAGCAGCTTGACCTGCTGCTGACGCTGCGGGAGGCCGGCATTGCGGTGAGCCTGGGCCGGATCCGGGCCATCGAGGATCTTTCGGCCGATGGGGTCTGGCAGGACAACTTCGACCTGCAGGGGACGCATCTCGAGGGCGTGCGGATTCCCTACAGCCGTTGGCGCGGCGGCAACTTCGCCCAGGCGGTGCTGCGCCGGGCGGACCTGCGCGGGGCCGATCTCAGGGGCGCCGTGTTCACGGGTGCCGACCTCTGCGGGGCCGATCTGGCCGGGTCCGATCTCGCCGAAGCCGACTTCAGCGGCGCCAGCCTCGCCGATGCCGATCTCACCGGTGCGATCCTCAGCGGGGCCAACTTCGAGGGGGCCGATCTCCGGGGAACGGGCCTCGAACCGGGCGCGTCCGGCGCCATCGATCGTCCATGAGCCGTTCCATCCCCAGGCAGGCCCGAAAGCTGCCGCCGCTCCAGGCGGCTGACGGCGGTGAATCCCCAGCCCAGAGGGCAAGGCTCGCCGGAGCCCTCGCCGGCAGTGCCCTGGCCTATGCGGTCACGCGCCACCTTCCCCATGTGCCGTCCACGCTGCTGAGTTCCCTGGTTCTGGCCGGCTCCGCCTCGTTCATCGGCCGGATCCACAGCCCGCTGCGCTGGTGGGCTCTGCTCGGTGCCACCTGCGGTTCGCTGCTGGGCACGGCGGTGGTGCTGGCGGCCAAGCTCCAGCACAGCGCACCCCAGGGAGACCTCACCACCAGGGCCGCCGTGCTGGGCTGCTTCGCCCTGGCCGGCTGCATCGCCGGTCGCAGCCTCAGCCGCGACGCCGCCGGCACGACCGCCCGTCACCCCCGGGACCTGCTGCGTTCGGCCAGTGCCCTCACCACCGGCATCTTCGCGGTGCTGGTCACCGTCACCTTTCTGCTCTACGGCCTGGACACGGCCCGCACCTTCTCCAGCCGGCTCAGCACCTCCCTGACCATCCTGGTGGCGACGGTCTCGGTGCCGGGCTGGCTGACCCACCTGCTGGATCGGCCGCCATCGGCCGGCACCGGACGACAACCCTGACCCCGCCGCCCACCCGACGCCATGCCCCAGGCCCCTCTGCTGCTCGTCAGCGCCGTCCTGTTCACGATCATGTTCGCCCTCGGGGTGGGACTGAAGGGAGACGCCATCAGCCAGCTGCGCCGGCGGCCGGCGCTGGTGATCCGGCTGTTGATCGGCTCCTGCCTGCTGGTGCCCCTGGTGGCCCTGGTGTTGCTCAAACTGCCTGCGAGCCTCGGTCTTTCGGAATCGGCGCGTTACGGCATCGCCCTGATGGCGGCCTCCCCGAGTGCGCCCCTCACCCTGCGCAAGGCCGGCAAGGTCGGTGGCGACCGGGAGCTGGCGGCGGTGCTGCAGGCCTGCGCCGCCCTGGCGGCGATCGTTTCGATCCCGCTGGTCGCCGATGTTTTCCAGGCCTCCTTCGGGATCACGGGCTGGGACATCGGTCCCGGGGAGGTGGCCCTGCAGGTGGGCAAGGCCCAGGTGCTGCCGCTGCTGGCCGGGCTGCTGCTGAGGCGCTGGCGGCCTGAACTGGCCCAGAGGCTGTCCGGGCCCCTCGACAAGCTGGCCAACGGCCTGCTGCTGCTGCTGATCGTCCTGGTGCTGTGGAAGTCGCTGCCGCTGCTGGTCCCCTTCGCGGCCGCCAACCTGATGGCCCTGGGTCTGATGGCGGTGATGGTGCTGGCGGCCCTGGTGATCGGCTACGCCCTCGCCGGCCCCGATCCCCGCGAGAGCACCACCCTGGCCCTGGTCACCTCCATGCGCAATCCGGGCCTGGCGCTGCTGTTCGCCACCACCTATGGCGCCGGCATGCCGGGCCTGAAGCTCGCGGTGCTCTCCTACCTGCTGGTCACCGTGCTGCTCTCGATTCCGTTCCTGCGCTGGCAGCGCCAGCGGCAGCTGTCGGCCTGAGCCCCTCGCCACCCGCTCCACCCCCCTGCCCCCTTCGTCGCTCCGCACCCGATGGCCTGGCCCGATTCCCCCGAGATGCTGCTGCTGGGACTGGCGGGCGTCGTGCGCTTCGCCCTGGAGACGCTGTCGGTGCTCTGTGTGGTGGGTGGGGTGGTTGCCACCTTCCGTCTCGCCTGGCAGTTCCTGCCGTCCCGGGGCCCCCGCCGCCGCCGCCCCTCGAGCACGATCCGGCTCACCTTCGGCAGCTGGTTGTCCATGGCGCTGGAGTTTCAGCTTGGCGCCGACATCGTGGCCACCACCACCTCCCCGTCGGGTCAGCACCTCATTCAGCTGGGGGTGGTCGCCGTGATCCGGACGTTCCTGAATCTGTTCCTGGGACGGGAGATCGAAGCGGAGCATCGCCTGGAGGCCCGGCGGGCGGAACCGGATCCGCGGCCCTGACCCGGGCTTGGTTCCGTGCCACTGGCCATTGATTGCAACGTTTTGGCGGGGGGCGCCGTCGCCGGGATCGCTGATGGCCACGCTGGAGCCGAAGCCACCCAACCTGCGGGAGCCCCTTGATCCTTTCCCCCTCAACCCAGCGCTGGACCAGCCATCGAGGTGCCCGCTGGGGCGCTGCCCTCCTGGCAGGCCTGACGGCCTCGGCCCTGCTGGCTCCCCAGCGGGCTGCCGCGGCCGAGCCGGCTGCAACGCCCCAGCGGCTTTACAGCCTCGCCACCCAGTGCTCGATCAAGGGCGCAGCGCCGGTTCCGTGCACGGTGGAAGCACTGGATACGGGTAAGGCCACCCTCTATCGCCACCGCATCGGCTCTGTCACCGAAACGGTGCGCATCACCGCCGAACCGGTGACCATGGCGATCTGGGCCCAGGACAGCAAGCAGTGGCAACCGCTGCGCGGTGCGTCGGCCCGGTTCTCCACCAACACCGTCTGCTTCAACGGCAAGGACCTGTGCGTGGTCAACCCCAACTATCTCAACAGTGTCCGGGAGGACCGATCCAACACCCGGCTCCAGGGGCGTGACCTGGTGATGGTCCACTTCGGTGGCGACGGCCGGGTGGATGCCAGCTGCTACGACGACGCCTGCGCGCTGCTCCTGAAATGAAGATCCTCACTGGAATCGCCTTGCTGATGGCCGGTGCGATGGCTGCTCCGGTCGGGGCGGCCTGGGCTCTGGAGCCATCGTCCGCCACGGGCACCCCCTTGCTGATCGCCCGTGGGGGTGGGGGTGGCCGCGGCGGCGGCGGTGGACGGGCCGGTGGAGGTGGTGGAGCTGGCAGAGCCGGCGGCGGCGCTCGGGCCGGTGGGGGGGCGCGTCCGGCTGGCGGCGCCAGGGCCCACAGTGGTTTCCAGGGATCCGGTGGTGCCGGCGGCCTCAACCGCGGCGCGGCCAGACCGGCTGGTGGCTGGAGCGGTGGAGCTGCCGGCGGGATGGGTCGTCCGTCAATGGATCGCCCCACGACGCGTCCCGTTGCCCGGCCGGGCGGAGCCGGCTCGATCGGCACCAACCGACCCGGCGGCGTGGGCACTCCGGGTCTCAACAGGCCGGGAGGGGTCGGGACCCCTGGGCTGAACAGACCGGTCGGCACCGGCACGATCAATCGCAACGTCAACGCGAACCTGAACCGCAACGTCAACGCCAACCTGAACCGGAACGTCAACGTCAACCGCAACTGGAATCGCAGCGTCAACGTCAACGCCTTCAACACCAGGGCGGGATGGGCGCGTCCTGGCTGGGGGGTGGCCCGGCCCTGGAACTACGGCTGGTACGGCGGCTGGGCCACGCCCTCCTGGGGCTGGTGGGGGGCCCGGGCCGCCGCCTGGGGTGTGGGCTCCCTGGCCACGGCTGCCATCATCAACAGTGCCGTGGACGCGGCGGTGGCCAGCAACCAGACCACGATCGTGGTGCCGAACACCGACTACCAGTTGCTCTACGGGACGATCCAGCCCTCCGGCACCTCTGCAGTCTCCTTTGATGTCAGTGCAGGCGACAGCACCTACCAGCTCTCGGCCGACTGTCAGTCGGGTCTGCTGAATGGCCAGGAGCCGGAGAGTGCCCAGGAAGCGGAACTCCTCAATGCCGCCTGTCAGGTGGCCTTCGGGACCGCTTCCTGAGCGCCTGATTCACCAGGGCAGGGGAGCCCGCTGGGCGCCGATGCTGCAGCCCACCTGCTGACCCAGCAGGGCCCCCAGGGGCACGGCCCAGGTGCGGCCGTCCTGGCGGGAGGCGGCATAGCCGACGCCGCCACCGATGATGCCGCCCACGAGCCGGCCCACGTTGCAGCGCTGGGCCGTCTGGGCCTGCAGGTACTCGGAGTCCTGCTGGGGCAGGTTGGCCCGGTAGCGGTTCGCGTCGTAGTCGGACCGGTAGCCGCCGCCGTAGCCATCGCCGTAGGCGGCGGGGCTGGGCACGGTGCGGACGGGATAGGGCACCCGGCGGACGTCGCTCGGACGGCCGTAACCGGGGGCGTAGCCCCAGGGCTCGGCCCAGGCCTGCATGGGGGCGGCGAGCAGGCCAAGGGCGCCGGTGGAGCCCAGCAGAGCCGCAAGGCGGCTGGAGCTGCGGCGGAGGAAGGTCTTCATGGCTGTTCGGGTTGTGAGGAAAGCCCTCGATCGGGGCTTGCACCTAATCAAGCCAGTGGATGTGACCGCACCGTGATCGGCCTGCCCTTCAGGTCCGACAAGATGCAACTGGCCCTGATGCATCGCTTGTTACAGGCCGATGGCCAGATCGCCCGGTCGTTGGCAGGGTGACGGGAGCCGGGGGCCGAACCGATGAGCTGGAGCGAGCTGGAACGTCTGGTGGAGGAGGCCGAAGCCGATGCGGTGATCCGTCGCGGCCTGCGCCACTGCCGCTCCGGTCCGGAACTGCTGCTGGCCGTGCGGCGGCTGGGCTTTCGGGTCACCCGGGTCGATCTGGATCGGGCCCTGCAGCTCCATCGTCGTGAGCTCGCTGGGCCCCGGGCGGGTCAGCAGTAGGGGAACCACCGGGAGGTTCCAGCAGGCTGATCTCCGCCTCCACGGCGTCGGGCCCGGACCGCAGCTGGAAGCCCAGGTTCTGGCAGATCCGCTGCATGGCCCGGTTCGCCGGCAGGATCTCGGCGCAGATGCGCTCCAGCCCTTCCTCCCGTCCGATCTCCAGCAGCCGGGCCAGCAGGGTGGTGCCCAACCCCTGCCGCTGCCAGGGATCGGCGATCAGCATGGCGAATTCGGCCGCATTCTCTCCATGCAGCCGGCTCAGCCGCCCCACCCCCAGCAGCGCGTGTTCCCCGGTTGCCGGGTCGATGCGGTCCACCACCATGGCCATCTCCCGGTCGTAATCCGTGAAGCAGATCCGGGTGAGCCGCTCGTGGGCGATGCGGTGACTCAGGGACATCAGATGGAAGAAGCGGAAATAGATGCTCTGCTCCGAGAGGGTGCGGTGGAAGCTCACGATCAGCGGCTCGTCCTCCGGACGGATCGGGCGGATCGTCACCGCTGAGCCATCCGCCAGCCGGTGCCCGCGTACGTACTGGCTGGGGTAGGGCCGGATCGCCGGTCTGGGGTTGAAGCAGCAGGCGCCGGCGGTGGGCTGCAGCAGCAGGCGGGCATCGAGGGCCACCAGGCTGCCGGCCTCGTCGGCGGGGGGGACCTGCAACGGATTGATGTCCAGCTCCAGGATCGCTGGATGTTCGAGCACCAGCTGGCTGACGCGCACCAGCAGCTGCTCGATCGCTGCCAGATCCACGGCCCCACGGCCCCGCACCCCCTGCAGGGCGGTGTAGATCCGCGTCCGCTCCATCAGGCGCCGGGCCAGGGTGGTGTTGAGGGGGGGCAGGGCCACGGCGCTGTCGCGGTAGACCTCCACCAGCCGGCCCCCCGTGCCGAACAGGATCACCGGACCGAACTGGGGATCGATGCTGCTGCCCACGATCAGTTCGTAGGCGTCGGGTTGCTCCAGCATCGGCTGCACCGTCACCCCGGCGAAGGCCGCGGCGCCGAAGCGGCCGGTGATGCCGGCCTCCATGGTGAGGAAGGCCTGCCGGACCGCTTCCCGGTCCTTGAGGTTGAGCTGCACGCCCCCCACATCGCTCTTGTGGGTGATCGTGTCGGACAGCAGCTTCACCACCACCGGAAAGCCGATCCCTTCGGCGGCCGTGACCGCTTCGGCGGCACTCTGGGCCCTGCGGGTGGGCACGACCGGGATGCCGTAGGCCTGCAGCACCTGTTTGGCTTCCCACTCGTTGAGCAGGGTGCGCCCCTGCTGGCGGACCCCGTCGAGCAGTTGCGCCACCTGCGGCCGGTCCGGCCGGGCCCCGGCCGTGGCCGTGGCATCGGTTTCGGGCACCAGGGTCGGGGTTTCGTAGAGGGCCCTCAGGTTGTCGCTGTAGCGCCACAGCGCATCGAACAGCTGTACGGCCGCATCCGGGTAGCGGTAGGTGGCGATGCCGGCCGCATTGAGCAGCCGTTCCCCCTCGTCCACCTCCTGCCCCCCCATCCAGCTGGCCAGCAGCGGTTTGGTGGTGCCCTGCGCCAGGGCCACCAGCCGGGCGGCGGTGGCGGTGGGATCGGTCATGGCCTGGGGACTGAGCACCACCAGCAAGCCATCGCTGCCGGGGTCGTCGAGGGCGCAGCGGATCGCCTGCTCGTAGCGATCGGGATCCGCATCGCCCAGGATGTCGATCGGGTTGGCCCGGCTCCAGTTCCCGGGCAGCACTGCATCGAGGGCGGCCAGGGTGGGCTCGGCCAGCTTGGCCAGGATGCCGCCATGGCGCACCAGGGCATCGGTGGCGAGCACGCCGGGCCCGCCGGCGTTGGTGAGGATCGTCAGTCGGGGACCCTGGGGCCGGTGGCGTTGCTTGGCGAGCACCTCCGCCAGGTCGAAGAGATCGGCGATCCGGTCCACCCGCAGCACGCCGCAGCGGCGGAAGGCCGCATCCAGCACCGCATCACTGCCCGTGAGGGCTCCGGTGTGGGAGGCCGCGGCCTGGGCCGCCTCCGGGGTCCGGCCGGCCTTGATCACCACGATCGGCTTGGTCAGGGCCACTTCCCGCGCCGCCGACAGGAAGGAACGGGGGTCCCCGATCGATTCCATGTAGATGACGATGCTGTGGGTGTCCGGGTCGTCGCCCAGGTAGGTGATCAGGTCGCCCCAGTCCACATCCAGCATCGACCCCATCGACACGAAGGCGCTGAAGCCCACGTTCTCCCGCAGGCTCCAGTCGAGGACGGCGGTGCAGATCGCCCCCGACTGGCTCAGAAAGCCCACGTGGCCGGGCTGGGCGATCGTGGCGGCGAAGGTGGCGTTGAGCCCGAGGCGCGGGTTCATCAGCCCCAGGCAGTTGGGACCCACCAGCCGCATGCCGGAGCGGCGCAGCCCGTCACGGATCCGGGCTTCCAGCTCGCTGCCGGCGGGCCCGACCTCCCGGAAGCCCGCCGAGAGCACGATCACCCCCTTCACCCCGGCCGCGGCGCAGGCCTCCACCAGATCGGGGACCGTGGCGGCGGGCGTGGCGATCACGGCCAGGTCCACCGGTTCGGGCAGGTCCCCCACCGAGGCATGGGCCCGGATCCCCAGCACGCTGGGGCGCTTCGGGTTGACCGGGTAGACAGTGCCGCCGAAGGGGTGGCTGATCAGATTCCAGAGCACCCCCCGACCGACACTGCCTTCCCGGTCGGTCGCCCCGATCACCGCCACGCTGCGGGGACGGAACAGGGCCGCCAGCGGCTGGCGCTGGGCGCGCAGGATGTCGAGGGTGCGGTCGGCGCTGCCTTCTGCTCTGCCTTCTGCTCTGCCTTCAACGTTGCCTTCGGCCCCGGTGGGGCTGGGTTCCGTCATCGATAGACCAGCACCGGACAGGTGGACTGGACCAGCACCCGCTGGGTTTCACTGCCGATCAGCAGCCCCACCAGCCCCTTGCGGCCATGGGAGGCCATCAGGATCAGATCGCAGCCCCGCCGCTGGGCGGTCTCGAGGATGGCCTGGTGGGGCAGATCGCTCAGCACCCGCTCGGCGTCGGCGGGAACACCGGCGGCCTCCGCCACCGCCATCGCCTCGGCCAGGATGCGCTCCGCGTCCTTGTGGCTGGCGCTCATCAGGGCCTCCATGGTGCTGGCGTCGAGCATTTCCCCCAGCCCAACCACCTGCACCGGCACGCTGGCCTGGGCCGTGAGGAAGGTGATCCGGGCACCGAGGGCGGAGGCGAGGGAAACGGCGTGCTGCACCGCCTTCATCGACAGCTCGGAACCATCGCTCGGCACCAGCAGGTGGGTGTAGGGCATCGCGGCGGTTCGGCTGAGCCCTGTCTAGTCACGACCCCAGGGCTGCGCAGCCGCCGCGTCACGCCAGCAGAATCGAGCCATGACCCAGACCGTGACGCCGACCGCCTGGCAACAGCACTGGTATCCGGTGGCCTACCTGCGGGATCTCGACCGCACCAGACCCACCGCCTTCACCCTGCTGGAGCAGGACCTGGTGCTCTGGTGGGACGGGGCAGCCGAGCGCTGGTGCGCTTTCGCCGACGTCTGCCCCCACCGGCTCGTGCCCCTCAGCCAGGGCCGCATCAACGGGGCCGGCCAACTCGAGTGCCCCTACCACGGCTGGAGTTTCGACGGTGATGGCCGCTGCACGGCGATCCCCCAGGCCGAAACCGCGGCGGCGGCGGCCTCGCCCCGATCGGGATGCCGTCGCTACGCCACCGCCGAAGGCCAGGGGCTGCTGTTCGTGTTCGCCGGTGAGCCTGGCGATGCCGAGGGCCGTCCCCTGCCCCTGGTGCCGGCCCTGGAGGAGCCCGGCTGGCTGGTGCAGGACACCTTCCGGGATCTGCCGATGGATGCCCTCACCCTTCTGGAGAACGTCCTCGACGTCAGCCATGTGCCGTTCACCCACCACCGCACGGTCGGCAAGCGGGAGAATGCCTCTCCGGTGGCGGCCACCCTCACCGGCTTCGGACCCGAGGGTTTCACGGCCCTGTGGCCGGAGGGCCCCCGCAAGGGCACCCTCGGCAGCCAGCACACCACCTTCGCCGCCCCGGCGCTGATGTGGCACGACCTGACCGCCAAGGGCTTCGCCCGCATCCTCACCGTGGTCTATGCCACCCCCATCCGGCGGGGGGAATGCCGCCTGTTCGCCCGTTTCCCCTTCCAGTTCACGTCCCGGGCTCCGGCCCTGCTGCTGAAGCTGCGCCCCCTGTGGCTGCAGCACATCGCCAACCACACGGTGCTGGAGGACGACCAGATCTTTCTCCACTGGCAGGAGCGGGTTCTGGAGCAGCGGGGCCGCAGCGGCGCCGCCGACCGGGCCTTCTTCCTGGCCACCGGCGCCGATGTCTACGTCAAGGCGCTGCACGACTGGGTCAACCGCTTCGGCGGGGATCCGTTCCTCGGCCAGCCGCTGCCCCCCCGGCTCGGCAGCGAGGCGCTCATGGACCGCTGGCACAGCCACACCGAGCACTGCGCCGCCTGCTCCGGTGCCCTGCGGGGCCTGCGCCGCTGGCGTCCTGTGGTGGGTCTGCTCCCCTGGCTGGCCCTGCTGGCGGTCGCCTGGCACCCCACGGAACCTGTGTGGGTGCCGGCCCTGCTGGTGGCCGGGGCCGCGGCCCTGCTGCTGGGCCGTTTCCGCAGCTGGGAGCACCAGCTGCTGGCCGGTGACGGCCTGCCGCCCCGCAACCGGAAGGGCTGAGGGGGCTCAGCCCTTCCAGCCGGCCAGATGGGAGGCCGCCCGGGAACGCACCATGGACCGGGCCGTGGCCAGGGCCGGCTCGAGCTGGGTGGAGCTGAAGGGGGGCAGGGGGCGGCGCCGCAGCCAGGCTCCCCAGCGGAACTCGTGGAAGGGGATCAGGGGGGCCGGCTCGATCATGCCTTCCTTCTTGAGCTTCCAGACCAGGCTCCGGTAGGGATCGTCCTGCAGGTCGGGCAGTCGGCGGGGCAGGGCCGTGGGCGCCAGGGGGCCGAGGCCGCGGCCGTCATAGAGGTAGAGCCAGCCCCGCTCCTGGAGCTCTTTCAGCACCTGGTGGGGTTCGCTGTTCTCGCTGTCGTGGACCACGTAGCCGAAGGCCACGGCCTCCGGATCGATCTCGATCAGCCCCCGCAGGCGGTGATGGCGATCGACCATCCAGAGGTCGCCGGAGCGGCTGCGCACCAGCGGTACGGGCTTCTCCTGGAGGTAGCGCAGACGCTGCTGGGGGGTTTCTCGGGAGAAATCCTGCATGCGGCTGCGCACTTCTGCCAGGCCCACGCACATCTGGGTGGGCTGGAGATCGGCGATCGCCACCCGCAGCAGCTCCTGCTGCCGGTCGGGAGGGGGCAGGGGGCGGTAGGGGGGGAGGTGCAGGCTCATGGAGGCCGGTGTCTGGCCCCCATCCTGGCGGCTTCCCCGCGATCCGCTCCCTGGAGGGCCAGGCTCAGCCCTGGGACAGCAGGGTGCCCAGGCCGATCTGGTGCAGGATCCCCTGGCCGGTGAGGGCCTCGGTGAGCACGCCGATCAGGAAACCGAGCATGGCGGCGCGGCCGTTGAAGCGCTCGGCCGCCTGCAGCTGCTCCACGTGGTTCTGGGCGGTGACCATGGCGCTGGCGGTGCTGGTGAACCAGGTGTTGTCGGCGCTGGGGGCTTGGGTCATGGGGAGAGGGCTGGGCTACGTCCCTGCCAATGTAACAAAACAATGCAGAGGCTTGACGACGCCGGCGTTTGTTCCTGCACATTTCCTCTCGCCGGCGGCGGGGGTGGCCTTCCCCGGGGAATAGGGTCGAGCCAGGCGCCGCACCGCATGACCACCGTCTCCTCGCCGACGACCGGTTTGCAGGGACCCCACGGACCCATCGGTGTCCTGGTCTGCGGCCATGGCAGCCGCAACCGGCTGGCGGTGGCGGAATTCGCCACCCTGGCCCACAAGCTGCAGCAGCACCTGGATCCGGTGCCTGTCGATCACGGCTACCTGGAATTCGCCCGGCCGATCCTGCGCGATGGCCTCGAGGCCCTGCGGCAGCGCGGCGTCCAGCATGTGCTGGCGGTTCCGGCCATGCTCTTCGCCGCCGGTCACGCCAAGAACGACATCCCCTCGGTGCTCAACACCTATGCCGCCGAGACGGGCCTGCGCATCGACTACGGCCGTGAACTGGGGGTCGATCTCAAGATGATCCAGGCGGCGGCCGCCCGGATCCGCGCCTGCCTCGAGGACGCCGATGCTTCGGCCCGTGCCGCCGGCGCTGCTCCGGTCCCCCTGCACGACACCCTGCTGGCGGTGGTGGGTCGGGGTTCCTCCGATCCCGATGCCAATTCGAATGTGGCCAAGGTGACGCGGATGCTGGTGGAGGGGTTCGGCTTCGGCTGGGGGGAGACCCTCTATTCCGGCGTCACCTTTCCCCTGGTGGAGCCCGGCCTGCGCCAGGTGGTGAAGCTCGGCTATCGCCGCATCGTCGTCTTCCCCTACTTCCTGTTCTCCGGGGTTCTGGTGAGCCGGATCGTGCAGCACAGCCAGCGGGTGGCAGCCGATCACCCCGGTGTGGAGGTGCTCCAGGCCTCCTACCTCGGCGATCACCCGCTGGTGCTGGACACCTTCCGCGAACGGGTGGCGGAAGTGCTGGGGGGGGACGTCAACATGAACTGCTCCCTCTGCAAGTACCGCGCCCAGGTCCTCGGCTTCGAGCGGGAGGTGGGGGCGCCCCAGCACAGTCATCACCACCACGTGGAGGGGCTGGTGGAGAGCTGCACCCTCTGCGAGCGGGAATGCACCGGGGCCTGTCAGCCCGATGGGGTGCCGATCCCCCTCGGTGGCGCGGCCTCTGACCACACCCACGCCCACTCCCACAACCACGGATCCGAAGGCCACCACCATCCGCCCTATCCCCATGCCGACCATCCGCTGGGTCCGCTGACCCTGCGGCGCCCCGGCGACTGAGGGACCACACCGACGCTCAACCGTCTCATCCAGTCTTGCGTCTTGTGAGACTGGACTCCGATACGTTCTGCTGATGGTTGCGGGCTTTCCCCATGCGGAGGGGCTTTTCCCCCGGTTTGAAGGGCTTTTTCCACAGTTTTCGGCGCCTCCGGCGGCATCGGCTCGTGGCGCTGGGGAAAGTCTCCGATTGCTCAGTTCGCCCTTGACAGCCCCCCTGCGCCAGGACCCCCTGCCGAGGTGACGTGCGACACCTCGGCACCAGGGCAGTGAGGGCAGGAAGTCTCAGCGGTTGACACCATCGGCTCCGCCTTGCCGCGGAACCTTTGACGTGGGCCTGCGGCTGTGGCGTACTGGCTTCACCGACTGATGAGATCTCCGACCATGGGCAGGAATCCCAACCCCGTTGGCTCCCGTGTCGGTGGGGCGGATTCCTGGACCGACGAACCCGGGCACGCCAGTGTCAGCCTCGAGGCCGAAGTGCCCGAAGTGCTGTTCGACGGCATGCGGGATTTCATCCGTGCGCATCCCCACTGGGATCAGTACAGCGTCATCACCTCCGCCCTGGCCGGGTTCCTGTTCCAGAACGGCTGCCAGGAAGCTACGGTGTCTCAGCACTACCTCGACGGGCTGTTCCAGCGCCCCTGAGGCGCCCATGGGCAAAAAAAAAGCGAGGGGGCCAACCCTCGCCTCTGTTTTTCTCCCTTGCCCGACCCTTGGAAGGTCGACCCCGCCATTGTGCGCACAGTCCTGCCGGCAGATTGTGGTGATTGACACCGGCAACAGGCTCCCGTGAGCGCTCCCTGACGGCGGCGCCCCCGTTCTGCCTGCCGAAAGGGCCTCAGCCGCGTCGCATCCGCCCGGCGGCGGCCTCGCAGGCCCGCCAGGTGATCGCCATCTCTGTGAGCGTCGGGCTCTGCCAGCCGGCGCTCGGCCAGCAGGATCCATCGGTCACGAGCACATTGGCGGCCCCCCAGCAGCGGTTCCAGGGGTCGACCACGCCGGCCTCGGCCCGCGCCGCCATGCGGGCTCCCCCCAGCTCATGGATGTAATAACCGGGAGGGGGCGGTTCGGGGCGCACCGCCAGGCTGTGGCGCACCAGGGGCTCCACCAGGGGCAGCACGAACAGGTCCTCGATCGGCCGGATCCGGCCCCCCGCCGCCGCCACCACCGCCTCCATCCGCTGCTGCATGTGGGTCACCATCGCCCGCTCGTTGTCCCCCCAGCGGCAGGCGATGTGGGCGATGGGAACCCCCCAGGCATCGGTGCGGGAGCCGTGGAGGGTCACCCGGTTGTCGGCGCGGGCCAGCACTTCCCCATGGCCGATCAGGAAGCCCACGGCCTCCCCGGGGCGCCGCCGCAGCAGGGCCGGCGGATCGAAGCGCTGCAGGGCTGCCCAGAGGCCATAGCCGCGCAGGAACCCCTCGCGGCTCCCCTCGTCCAGGTTCACCGTGTTGGGGATGAAGCAGCTGCCGGCTCCGGAGAGTTCCGCGGCGGCGGCCGGCGGCGGGATCGACGGGATCGAGAAGAAGCGGCTGGTGGAGATGTGATCCATCAGATAGCGCCCCAGGCTTCCCGAAGCGTCCGGCAGGCCGCCGGGACGCTGGGCCTCGCTCGAGTGCAGCAGGATCCGCACCGTTTCGATGGTGGAGGCGCAGAGCACCACCAGGGGTGCCGGCAGCCGTTCGCGTCGGCCGCTGGCCCCATCCACCACCACCACCGCCTCGGCCTGCCGCTGCTGCCGGTCCAGTTCCAGATGGCTCACCACCGTGCCGCTGCGCAGGCACACCCGGCCGGTGGCCAGGGCCCGGGCCAGGGTGAGGCCCTGGGCACTGGAGCGGGGCCAGGGAGCCTCCGGCGTGGGGGTGTGGAGCGGGAAGCCGCGCGAGTGGATCAGGGGCAGGCCGAGCTCCCGCTGGATCGCCTGCTGCAGGTGCCGTTCCCCCGGGGTGAAGGGCAGCGGTGGCAGGAAGTCGCCGTCGGGGAGCTGGGGCAGCCCATCGCGATGGCCGTGCACCCCCAGCAGCGTTTCCAGGCGCGAGTAGTAAGGCGCCAGGTCGGCCGTGGCGATCGGCCAGCTGGGGCCATGGCCATCCCGCGCGCCCGCCAGGAACTCCGCGTCCGACAGCCGCAGGGTGATGCCGCCCCAGGTGAGGCTCTTGCCCCCCACCTGGCGGCCGCGGGTCCAGAGGAACGGTTCTCCGTCGGGGGTGCTGTAGGGGTTGAGGCGCTCGTCGGCGAACAGCTCGGGATTGTGCTTCCAGAAGCCCGGGTGGTGGCGCTGCAGCCGCTGGCGGCCACTGCTGATGTGGGCCAGGCGGCGCAGGCTGTTAAGCGGTTCGCTGCCCAGGGCCCGCCGGGCCGACAGCTCCGGACCCGCCTCCAGCACCAGCACCCGCAGGCCCGCCTCCGCCAGCACCATGGCCGCCACCGCACCGGTGGCTCCCGCCCCCACCACCACCGCATCGAACGGGCCCTCAGGGCCTGGCGAGGCGGGGGGCGGAGCGAAGGCCATCGGCAGTCAGACCGGTCCCCGCATCATGCAGGACGGCCCGACGGCATCAGCGAGGGGGGCCCGTCCTGGCGCCGCAACGGCTGCGCAGGGCCTTCAGCAGGCGCTCCACGGCATCGGGCTGTCCCTGCAGGGCAAACGCTTCCTGTTCGGCCACCTTGTCGTGCTGGTAGCGGGTGGTGAGGATGCCGCTGATCTCCTGGCGCACCACCGGGACGACCGGCAGGCGCCAGCCGATCGGCACCACCCGGCCGCTCGGGCAGCTCTGGACCGCATGGGTCGCCTCATGCAGGAAGGTCTGACGGGCGATGCCCAGTTCGAGGGTGATCGGGGCCACCCAGATCCGGCGCCGGCCGGGTTCGAACAGGCCGTAGACCCCTCGCGCCGGAGGGGTGCTGATGCTCACCTGGAAGCCGTACTGCTTCAGGGCCTTCACCAAAGGCTGCAGATCGGCCGGCAGCACCTGGAGAGAATGGGGTGCCAGCGGTGCCTGCGCCAACTCTGCGGCGATGGGGGCGAGGGGCGGCTGGGTGGGTGGAGCCGGCAGCATGCGGTGCCCCCTCGAGGCTCAGAAAACAGAAACCCCCCAGCCGAGGACTGGAGGGTTGCCGGATGGGAAGCTCCAGCAGGAGCTTCGGCGTTGGTGGCGGGGAGGAGATTTGAACTCCTGACCTTCGGGTTATGAGCCCGACGAGCTACCAGACTGCTCTACCCCGCGTCGCACCAGAAGATCGTATCAGCCGATGCCCCCCGGGTCAGTCGAAGCGCAGTTCGCCGATCACGTCGAGCCGCAGATGATCGGCCGGCGCCAGGTAGCGACTGCGCAGCTCCTCGAGGGTGGTGGGGGTGAGCCATTCCAGCTGCTCCAGCAGGTGCAGGGCCACCGCGTGCTTGGCCCGGCGGGCGCCATCGTCGACCTTGATGGCCACCCCCATGCCTTCCCCCACCCGGCTGAGGCACTGGATGCCCTCGGCGCCGCCCTTGCTGAGCACCTGGCCGTGGGCCAGGCGCATCAGTTCGGTGTCGAACTGGCCCTCCCCGGCGATCAGGTCGGGGTGGGCCAGCATCGCCCGGCTGAGGCGCTCCAGGTCGGGCTGTTCTCCGGCCCCCAGGTGGGCGAACAGCAGGGCCATCTGGGCCAGCTGCAGCTGCAGGGTGGGGGCGCCGCAGTCGTCGCGGGCCGTGATCAGTTCGGCGCCGGGGAGCCCCAGCAGTTCCCCGACCCGCTTGAGGATCTCCTGCTGCAGCGGATGGTCGCCCTGCAGGTAGCTCTCCAGGGGCCAGTGCATCTGGCGGCAGGCCGCCAGGAAGGCCGCATGCTTGCCGGAGCAGTTGTGCTCCAGGGGGCTGGTGCCCGCCGCAGGGGTGGGGCACTGCAGGTCCTCGGTGTCGAGTTCGGCCCCCCACAGCAGCTTGAACGCCTCGCGGGCATGGAGGGCGGTGCCGGCATGGGAGGCGCAGGCGATGGCCAGCCCCCGTTCACCGGCCGCCATCCGGTCGGCGGCGCCGCTGGCCACGAACACGGTGGCCTGAAAAGGCTTGAGGGCCGAGCGCACGAAGCTCAGCTGCTGGGGGTCGCCGGCGCGCATCAGCACCCGGCCCCGCTGGTCGCAGACCACCGCATGCACCCGATGCCGGGATTCCACGATCCCGTTGCGCAGCAGCCGCACCTCCAGCGGTGGGATGCCGGGGCGGCCCGGGCCGGCAAAGCTGGAGGACAGGGACATGGGGGACGGGGGGATCCGGTGGTTCCGAACTCAGAGAGCCTGGCAGAACCCCGCGCCGACCAGCAGCAGGGCGGCGGCGGTGGCGATGGCGCGACGCAGATGCCGCAGGACCGGCTGGACCTGGTGACGGGCCACCAGCAGATCCTGCTGGCGCCAGGTGATCGGTTTCTCCCACACCTGGCCGTCGTACCAGCCCGATTCCTCGTACTCCACCCGTTCCGAGAGCAGTCGCCGCTGCACGTAGCTCCAGCCCAGCCACTGGCGCAGCAGCAGCAACAGGGGCAGCAGCAGGCCGGCCACGGCGGCACTGGCCACCATCCGGAGCGGATCGTGGCGCAGGGGGATGCTGCCGCTCGCCACCAGCAGGCACAGGGGCAGCGACAGCAGCCAGCTCAGACCCAGGGCGCGCCAGAGGCCCGCGGCCCCGTCGGCGGGCCAGGCGAAGAACCAGGAGCGGCAGAGCTGCGCGTACTCCTGCAGGGGCCTCTGGGCCGGCGGCACCGGACAGGGCGTGTCCTGGCTGGGCAGGCTCGGAACGCCGGGTTCCATCGCAGCGCTCCTCAGGGGCTGCCCACCGGGTTGGTGCTGCCCAGCTGGCTGTGATTGACGACCGTGGCGGGCGTGGTGGACAGGTAGCGCTCCTGCTCCCCATGGCCCCAGAAGGATTCCAGGTCGTAGTAGCTGCGCTCCTGGGGGGTGAGCACGTGCACGATCACCTCGCCGTAGTCGAGCAGCACCCAGCGTCCCTCGCTCTGGCCTTCCCGCCGGATGGGCAGGCGCTGGGCATCCACCTCGAGGCGATCCTCCACGGAACGGGCGATGGCCCGCACCTGCACGTCACTGAGCCCGCTGCAGATGACGAACCAGTCGGCCAGGGAGGAGATCTCCTCCACCCGGATCAGGCGGATGTCCACGGCCTTGCGGTCGTCGCAGGCCTCGGCGGCCAGCCGGGCCAGGTCCCGGCTATCCATAGACGTTCTCGCTGGTGACCGACTGGCGGGAGCCCTGCTGCTGGGCCATCTCGGCCCTGGCCTTGCCGGCGCTCTTGCGCAGGGCTTCCAGGCGGTCT
This sequence comes from Candidatus Sulfopaludibacter sp. SbA3, assembly GCA_943367425.1. Classification (GTDB taxonomy): domain Bacteria; phylum Cyanobacteriota; class Cyanobacteriia; order PCC-6307; family Cyanobiaceae; genus Cyanobium. The sequence continues at coordinate 11,077 of CALRJF020000018.1, read as the reverse complement.
TCGTAGAAGGTGCGGCGCCGCTTCTTGCGGGTCTGCTCCACCAGCTCCTTGAGGGCTCCGCCAAGGCTCTTGTAGGCGTTGGGGAGGCTGTAACCGAAGCGGCAGGCCAGATCAATGGCCCGCTCATCCGCCAGGATCGCGTCCTGGAGGCGCTTCTCGGAGTTGTTCTTGAGGTAGAGGCGGTAACCGGCGAAGCCGGACAGCCCGAGGGCCATGACCAGCAGCAGGCCGTCCTGCACCCACAGCTCGCCGATCGCGCCCCCGAGGCCGATGGCCAGGGCGGCCATCTCCCAGCCGTCCCGGGGGATCGCATCGTTCTGGATGCGGCCCACCTCGTGCCAGAAGAGCAGGTTGCGGTGGTCCAGGGCCAGCCCGTCCCACTTCTCGAGGTCCACCTGGATCTCCACCTCGTCGCGGCCGATCTCCTCGATGGTGATCAGGGGCGGGTCGACCGAGGCGGCCGCTTCCACGAACACCCAGCTCTGCATCTCAGGGGGCAGCAACCCCTTCAGGCGCTGGAGTTCGCTCATCGGCGCATCTTGGACGAAGGTATCCCCACAGATTAGCGATCCCACTCCGCTCCAGCCGGTTTCGGGGGGCAGGGCGCCGGGGAGCGTGAGAAGCTGAGCGGGTTTGGCCTCCCGACGCCCCATGCCCCGCCGCACGGATCTCAGGCGCATCCTGCTGCTGGGGTCGGGGCCGATCGTGATCGGCCAGGCCTGCGAATTCGACTATTCCGGCACCCAGGCCTGCAAGGCCCTGCGGGCCGAGGGTTTCGAGGTGGTGCTGGTGAATTCCAACCCCGCTTCGATCATGACCGATCCGGATCTGGCGGACCGGACCTACATCGAGCCCCTGACCCCGGAGGTGGTGGCGCGGGTGATCGCCATCGAGCGGCCCGATGCCCTGTTGCCCACCATGGGCGGCCAGACCGCCCTCAACCTGGCGGTGGCCCTGGCCGAGAACGGCACCCTGGAGGCCTACGGCGTGGAGCTGATCGGCGCCAACCTCGAGGCGATCCGCAAGGCGGAGGACCGGCTGCTGTTCAAGGAAGCGATGGCCCGCATCGGCGTGGCCGTCTGCCCTTCCGGCATCGCCGAGACGCTGGAGGAGGCCAACCGGGTGGGCGACGGGATCGGCACCTATCCGCGCATCATCCGCCCCGCCTACACCCTGGGCGGCTCCGGCGGCGGCATCGCCTACAACCCGGAGGAATTCCGGGCCATCTGCAAGAGCGGCCTGGAGGCCAGCCCCGTCTCCCAGATCCTGATCGAACAGTCGCTGCTGGGCTGGAAGGAGTTCGAGCTGGAGGTGATGCGCGACACCGCCGACAACGTGGTGATCGTCTGCAGCATCGAGAACCTCGATCCGATGGGCGTCCATACGGGCGATTCGATCACCGTCGCCCCCGCCCAGACCCTCACCGACCGGGAATATCAGCGCCTGCGCGACCAGTCGATCGCGATCATCCGGGAGATCGGTGTCGACACCGGCGGCAGCAACATCCAGTTCGCGATCAATCCCGCCAACGGTGACGTGGTGGTGATCGAGATGAACCCCCGCGTCAGCCGCTCCTCGGCCCTGGCCTCCAAGGCCACCGGCTTCCCGATCGCCAAGATCGCCGCCCGCCTGGCGGTGGGCTACACCCTCGATGAGATCGTCAACGACATCACCGGCGCCACCCCCGCCTGCTTCGAGCCCACCATCGACTACGTGGTGACCAAGATCCCCCGCTTCGCCTTCGAGAAGTTCCGGGGGTCACCGGCGGTGCTCACCACCTCGATGAAGTCGGTGGGGGAGGCGATGGCCATCGGCCGCTGTTTCGAGGAATCGTTCCAGAAGGCCCTCCGTTCCCTGGAGACGGGCCATGCCGGCTGGGGCTGCGACCGCCCGGACACGACGCTGGACCCCGCCGATCTCGACTACCGCCTGCGCACCCCGTCCCCCGACCGCATTCATGCGGTGCGCTCGGCCATGCTCGCGGGCCGCAGCGACGCCGAGATCCACCGGCTCAGTGCCATCGATCCCTGGTTCCTCGCCAAGCTGCGGGGGATCCTGGCGGTGGAGACGGCCCAGCTGCGGGGCCGCGCTCTCGAGGCGATCGGTGCCGAGGGCTTCCTGGAGCTCAAGCAGTTCGGTTTCTCCGACCGTCAGATCGCCTGGGCCTGCGGGTCCGACGAGTTGTCGGTGCGCCGCCGGCGCCAGAGCCTGGGGGTGGAGGCCGTCTTCAAGACGGTGGACACCTGCGCCGCCGAATTCGCCTCCTCCACCCCTTATCACTACGCCACCTACGAGCGCCCCCTCGAGCGCCTCGCCCCCGACGGCAGCCTCACCGTGCTGGCTCCCGAGGACGAGGTGACCCCCGAGACCCGCCGCAAGGTGATGATCCTGGGGGGCGGGCCCAACCGCATCGGCCAGGGCATCGAGTTCGATTACTGCTGCTGCCATGCCTCCTTCGCCCTGCAGGAGGAAGGCTTCGCCACCGTGATGGTGAACAGCAATCCGGAAACCGTCTCCACCGACTACGACACCAGCGACCGCCTCTACTTCGAGCCCCTCACCCTGGAGGACGTGCTCAACGTGATCGAGGCGGAGCGGCCCGAGGGGGTGATCGTCCAGTTCGGCGGCCAGACCCCCCTGAAGCTGGCGATCCCACTGATGCGCTGGCTGGAGGGGCCGGAGGGCCAGGCCACCGGCACCCGGCTCTGGGGCACCTCGCCCACCTCCATCGACCGGGCCGAGGACCGGGAGCAGTTCGAAGCGATCCTGCGGCGCCTGAACATCCGCCAGCCCCGCAACGGCCTGGCGCGCACGGAATCCGAGGCCAGGGCGGTGGCGGCCACCGTGGGCTATCCCGTCGTCGTGCGCCCCAGCTATGTGCTGGGAGGGCGGGCGATGGAGGTGGTCTTCGACGAGGAGGAGCTCAACCGCTACATGGTGGAGGCGGTGCAGGTGGAGCCCGACCATCCGGTGCTGATCGACCAGTACCTGGAGAACGCCATCGAGGTGGACGTGGACGCCCTCTGCGACCGGGAGGGCACGGTGGTGATCGGCGGCTTGATGGAGCACATCGAGCCCGCCGGGATCCATTCCGGTGACTCCGCCTGCGCGCTGCCCTCGGTGTCGCTCGGCAGCGAGGCCCTCGCCACGATCCGCCGCTGGAGCCGGGAGCTGGCGGTGGCACTGGAGGTGCTGGGGCTGATCAATCTCCAGTTCGCCGTCCAGCTCGATGGCGAAGGCAACGACACCGTGTTCATCATCGAGGCGAATCCGCGGGCCTCCCGCACGGTGCCCTTCGTGGCCAAGGCCACCGGCGTGCCCCTGGCCAAGATCGCCAGCCGGCTGATGGCCGGCCGCACCCTGGCGGAGGCCGGCCTGAGCTCCGAGCCGGTGCCGCCGCTCCAGACCGTGAAGGAGGCCGTGCTGCCGTTCAAGCGCTTCCCGGGGGCCGACACCCTGCTGGGTCCGGAGATGCGTTCCACCGGCGAGGTGATGGGCATCGCCGCCAGCTTCGGTCTGGCCTATGCCAAGGCGGAACTGGCCGCCGGGGAGGCCCTGCCGATCACGGGCACGGTGTTCCTTTCCACCCACGACCGCGACAAGCCTGCCCTGGTCCCGGTGGCCCGCCACCTGCTCGAGGCGGGTTTCGCCCTCACGGCCACCGCCGGCACGGCGACGGTGCTGACGACGGCGGGCCTGGAGGTGGAGACGGTGCTCAAGGTGCATGAAGGGCGTCCCAACATCGAGGACGCGATCCGCTCAGGCCTTGTGCAGCTGATCATCAACACTCCGGTGGGTCGTCAGGCCGCCCACGACGACCGCTACCTGCGCCTGGCGGCCCTCGACTACGCCGTGCCCACGGTCACGACCCTGGCCGGTGCCCGGGCCGCGGTGGAGGCCATCGACGCCCTGCAGCAGCACGAGGAGGTGGAGGTGGCCGCCCTGCAGGACATCCACCCGCCCTGGGTAGGGTGAGCGCCGCTGCGCTTTCCCTCCCTTGACCAGCACCCTGGCCGCCCACCCCGTCGCCCCCGGCAGCGACCTGCGCGACGCCTTCCGCGCCGCCTACGAGAACCGTTACACCTGGGAACCGGGCTTCGGCGGCTACGCCGGCCGTTGCATCTGGGAGCAGGAGGGGCGCCGGGTCGAAGGAACCTTCACGGTCGGCGCCGATCTCAACGCGACCGTGGAGGGCATCGCCGACGAGGAGGTGCACAAGGCCGTGGCCTCCCAGCTGTGGGAAGTGGCGATCCACCGGGTGCGGCGGCCCTTCGAGCAGACCCATGGCGCCAACACCTTCACCGCCGGTGACACCGATGCGGTGGGCACCGAAGTGATCATGGGCGGCAAGGCGGAGGGCGACCGCTACCGCATCAAGGACAACGTGGTGACGATGGTGCACCGCCACATCCACGGCACCGTGGTGACGATCTTCACCGAAAGCGTCACCGACACCGGCAGCGGCTACCTCAGCCACACCTACACCAGCCGCTACAGCGATCCGGCCACCGGCGAGGCCCGCGGTGGCACCAGCCGCTTCACCGACCGGTTCGTGCCCCTGGGCGACGGCGGTCCCTGGGTGCTGGCGGAGCGGCAGGTGGAAACCGAGGATCCCGCAGCGGCCGGTGGTGTGGCGCGGCAGCGGTTCCTGTTCGAGGCGCTGGTGCCGCTGGGCTGAGCGGCCGGGCGGCTCAGGCCTGATCCGGCAACGGCTGGATCGTGTTGAGCCGTTCGTTGAGCTGGATGGCCATGGCCTGGCGGCCCATGGCCAGCACCTTGAGGGTGTCCTCGTGCATGCGCAGCTGGGCATCGGCCACCTGCATGCCCCGCACCATCTCCTTCACGTCGTCGGGGAGGCCGTTGAGGTCATAGCGCTTGCCCTCGAAGGTGAGCACGGGAGGTTGCTGGGCGGGCGTTTCCACGGAATTCGGAATGGCTCGGCCAACCCTAGATCCCGGCCCCGGCCGGCACCCCCGGCTCAGCCGTCGTGCCGGATGAACTGGCGCTCGCACAGCTCCCGGTAGCGCCCCCCACTGGCCATCAGCTGGTCGTGGCTGCCCTGCTGGACGATGCGACCACCGTCGAGCACGACGATCAGGTCGGCTTCCTGCACGGTGGCGAGGCGGTGGGCGATCACCAGCACAGTGCGGCCGGCCATCGCCTGCTCCAGTCCCTGCTGCACCGCCTCCTCCGCTTCCGCGTCCAGGGCGCTGGTGGCTTCATCGAGCAGCATCACGGCCGGGTTGCCCAGCACCGCCCTGGCGATCGCCAGCCGCTGCAGCTGGCCGCCCGAGAAGTTGCTGCCCCGCTCCTCGATGCGGCTGTCGTAGCCCTCCGGCAGGCTTTCGATGAAGGTCGCGGCATTGGCCAGCCGGGCGGCCGTGCGGATCTGGTCCCGGCCGGCCGGCCGGCCGAAGGCGATCGCCTCGGCCACCGTGCCCGAGAAGACACTGCTCTGCTGGGGCACCAGCGCCACGGCCCGGCGCAGATCCCGGGCCCGCAGGTCGGCCAGATCCTGGCCATCCAGCAGCACCCGACCGCTCTGGGCGGTGTTGAACCGCAGCAGCAGGGAAAACAGGGTGCTCTTGCCGGCGCCGGAGGGACCCACCAGGGCCACCACCTGACCGGGCCGGATCGTGAGGTGGAGGTCGTGGAGCACCGGGCTGCCGGGCTCGTAGCCGAAGCTGACCCCGTCGAGCACCAGGGCCCCGGAGACCTGGCCCAGGGGACGGGCCTGGGGGCGGTCGGGCGGCTCCATCGGCTCGGCCTCGATCGCCCGCAGCCGCCTCAGGGAGGCCTGGCCCTGCTGGAACTCGTTGAAGTTGGTGGTGAGGTGGGAGATCGGATCGATCAGCATCAGCAGGGCGGCCACGTAGCTGCTGAATCCCTGGCTGTCGAGCCCACCGGCCTTGATGCGGGCCGCCCCGATCAGCAGGACCGAGAGGATGCCGGCCGCTTCGATGAAGCCCACCACCGGATGCTGGAGCGCCAGCAGTTCCAGGGTCCGGTAACGGGCGCGGCGGTGCAGGTCGATCTCGGTGTCGAAGCGCTGCTGCAGCCAGGGTTCGGCGGCGAAGGCCCGCACCAGCGGCAGGCCGCCGATGGCTTCCCCCAGCAGGGCCGCCAGGTCGCTGACCTGTTTCTGGCTGCGTTCGGCCGCCGTCATCACCCGGGCCCCGAAGCTGCTCACCAGCAGGGCCACCACCGGGGCCAGCAGCAGGGTCGCCAGGGCGAGGGGCCAGTCCAGCCACACCATGTAGCCGAGCACCACCACCAGCTGCAGGGCGCTGGGGGTGGTGTCCTGGATGGTCTTGTAGATGACTTCGCCGACCCGGTCGGCGTCCTCCGTGAGCCGGTAGGTGAGGTCGCCGGCGGAGAGCTTCTCGAGGGCGCCGAAGTCGAGCCGCTGCAGCCGGGCGAACAGCTCCCGCCGCAGTTCCTGGCTCACCCGCAGGGCCGGATCGGCCAGCAGGGTGTCCTGGCCGAACTGGGCGGCCTTCTGCACCAGGAACACCCCCAGGGCGGCGGCCACGCTGCGCAGCACCTTGGCGAAATCGCCCGATCCGATGGCCGGAATCAGCTGGCCCGCGAGCCAGGCCAGCAGCGGCCAGCAGGCCACGAACACCAGCATGCAGAACCCCCCGAGCAGCAGGGGCCTCCGGTGTGGCTTCAGCAGCGGCCAGAGCCTGCGGAAGCCGGCCGGCGAGGGTGCAAGCATCGACGAACCCTATCAGCGCTGTCCGGGCGCTCCTTCGCGGTGAAGCTGGATCAGTTCCTCAAATGGCAGGGCCTGGTGGGCACCGGCGGTGAAGCCAAGCAGCGCATCCAGCGCGGCGACGTGACCGTGAACGGCACGATCGAGACCCGGCGCGGTCGCCAGCTGGCCCCGGGCGATGCCGTGGCGATCGACGGACGGGAGGTGCTGATGCTCTCCCCGCGCCTGAGCCGCCGGGACGACGGATCCACGGCGCCTTAGCGTGGCCCGAATGTCGCCGACAGGAGACCACCCCGTGCGCAAGGCCGTCATCGCAGGCAACTGGAAGATGCACATGACCTGCGCCGAGGCGCGGGCCTTCGCCGCCGCCTTCCGGCCCCTGATCGCCGATCTTCCCGACGACCGGGACGTGGTGCTGGCCCCGCCGTTCACGGCCATCCCCACCCTCTGCCGGCACCTGGCCGGCACCGGTGTGGCCATCGCCGGCCAGAACGTCCACTGGGAGGAGAGCGGGGCCTACACCGGCATGATCTCGGCGCCGATGCTGCTGGAGCACGGCGTCACCCACGCGATCGTGGGCCACAGCGAGCCGCGCAAGTACTTCAGCGAAACCGACGAGCAGATCAACCTGCGGGCCCGCACGGCCCAGAAGTCGGGTCTGATCCCGATCCTGTGCGTGGGCGAGAGCGACGACCAGCGGGAGGCCCGGGAAACCGAGCGGGTGATCCACCGCCAGGTGGAGCAGGGGCTGGAGGGCATCGACCCCCTGCGCCTGATCGTCGCCTACGAGCCCATCTGGGCCATCGGCACCGGCAAGACCTGCGCCGCCGAGGAGGCCAACCGCATCTGCGGTCTGATCCGCGGCTGGGTGGGCCATCCCGAGGTGGTGGTCCAGTACGGCGGCTCGGTCAACCCCGCCACCATCGACATGCTGATGGCCCAGAGCGAGATCGACGGCGTGCTGGTGGGCGGCGCCTCCCTCGACCCGGTCAGCTTCGCCCGCATCGCCAACTACCAGGTGCCGGTGACGGCCTGAGCCTGTCCCTGCCTGTCCCATCGCCATGAGTGTCGCCACCCCGCCCGGTTTCCGCTGGGGGGATCGCACCCTGGTGATGGGCATCCTCAATCTCACCCCCGACTCCTTCAGCGACGGTGGCCGCTTCGTGCATCCCGAGGCGGCCCTGCGCCAGGCCCGGCTGATGCAGCGCCAGGGGGCTGATCTGCTCGATCTGGGGGGGCAGAGCACCAGGCCCGGGGCTTCCGAAATCGGCGTCCAGGAGGAACTCGACCGCGTGCTGCCGGTGCTGGAGCGGCTGGTGGCCACCCTCCCGACCCCTGGGGAGGGCGGTCTCCTGCTCTCGATCGACACCTTCCGGGCCCCGGTGGCGGAAGCGGCCCTGGCGGCCGGGGCCCACTGGATCAACGACGTCAGCGCCGGCCGGCGGGACCCCGACCTGCTGGCGGTGGCGGCGGCGGCGGACTGCCCCTGCGTGCTGATGCACAGCCGCGGCGACAGCCGCACGATGGAGGGCCTGGCCGTCTACGGCGACGTGGTCGCCGAGGTGCGGCAGGAGCTGCGGCTGGCCACCGAGCGGGCCCTGGCGGCGGGGGTGCGGCCGGAGCGGATCCTCTGGGATCCGGGACTGGGGTTCGCCAAGACCACCGACCAGAACCTGGCCCTGATGCGGGCCCTGCCCCGGTTGCGGGCCGAGGGGTTCCCCCTGCTGGTGGGGCCCTCCCGCAAACGCTTCATCGGCGCGGTGCTGGCCGAGCCTCGCCCCCGGGCCCGTCTGTGGGGCACGGCGGCCGTCTGCGGCCAGGCCATCGCCGCCGGGGCCGACGTGCTGCGGGTGCACGACGTCGGACCGATCGTCCAGACGGCCCGCATGGCCGATGCCCTCTGGCGCGCCTGATCAGTCCGCCGGGCTTTCCTGGCGTCCCGCCAGCAGGGTCTGCACCATCAGCCGGAGGGTGGCCCGGTTGCCGCCCGCGGCCCGCCAGCTTTCCAGCCACTGGAGCAGGGGCGAGGCGTCCCCTTCTCCTTCGGTGGCGGCGGCGCCACCGATCCCGAGCCGTTCGAGGAAGGCGCTGGCATCGTCGAGGCAGGACCCACCTTCACCGAACCCATCCAGCAGCGGATCCAGCGCCGCCAGCAGGGTCTCCAGTTCGGCAGTGCTCAGCTCCGGCAGCGGCTCGATCATCGAAGCAGGTCACGGCGACATTGCCGTTCATCGCCCCCAGCATGGCGCCCCGGCGGCGGCTTTCGGCCCGTTGGGCGCAGACGGCTTTCGGCCCATTGGGCGCAGACGGGGGCCGCCGTCCTCCCTAGGCTGGAGGCAGCACAGCGTCCCCCCCGGCATCCACCGTGCTGAAACTCTGCCTGCAGGTGCTCGTCTGCGTCACCATCGTGCTGCGCTGCATGGTGATCTTCGGGCACCTTCGCAAGCTCTGGCTGGCGGATGGACTGGCAGGGGAATTCCGGCGCGAACTGCGGCGCCGCGGCCTGCTGATGGCCAGCCCGCCGCTCCCCTCGGGCCCCCTGCCCCACCGGGCCGATCAATGACGCCGTGAGGGGGCGCCGGCCAGGTGGTGCACGGCGTGGATGACGACGCCCCAGAGCTCCGCCTGAGCGGCTTCGCCGCCACCCCCGTCGGTGGCGATCGCCAGGGGCGGGCTGTGGCCGTCGCTGGCCACCAGCCACAGGGCGCTGCCGCGCCGCCACAGGCGACGCAGCAGAAAACCGTCCCCATGCACCGCCACCACCACCATGCCGGGACGGGGATCGATGCTGCGGTCGATCACCAGCAGGTCGCCGTCGACGATGCCATCCCCCCGCATGGCATCACCGCTCACGCGCATGAAGAAGGTGGAGAGCGGCCGGGGGATCAGCTCGATGTTGAGATCGATGCGCGCCTCGATGTAGTCGTCGGCGGGGCTGGGGAAGCCCGCCCTGACGGCCTCTCCGGCCAGGGGGCAGAGCAGGCTGGCGGGCCGTGGCCGCGGGGACTGGGGTTGGCCAGGGAGGAGGACGGCCATCGGATCCACGGGCGTACATCTGTTCTACTCCGCTGTAGCGAGCGCCGCGGGATCATCGGAGGCGCCCATCACCGCCAGGCCATGGCCCTCACGCCGGACGCGCTGATCGACCGGTTGCAGCTGAGCCCCCATCCGGAGGGGGGGTGGTACCGGGAGCTGCACCGCGCCGCCGGTCGGGTGACCCGCGCCGGCGACGGACAGCCGCGGGCGGGGCTCACGGTGATCGCCTTCCTGCTCGTCGCCGGTCAGGTCAGCCGCTGGCATCGGGTCGCCGGCGCCGATGAGACCTGGCACCACGCCGGCGGAGCGCCCCTGGATCTCTGGCGGCTGCCGCCGGAGGGGGGGCGTGCGGAGCCGCTGCTCCTGGGGCCGCTCGCTGCCGGTGACCCGGAGCAGGCGCCGCTGCAGATCATTCCGGCGGGATGGTGGCAGGCGGCCCGCAGCCGGGGGGCCTGGAGCCTCCTGCATTGCTGCGTCGGCCCCGGGTTCGATTTCGCCGACTTCAGCCTGATGGCCCAGCTGCCGCCCCGGCAACGGCCCCCCGGCGCCGATCCGTTGCTGCTGTAGGGGAAGCATCGGTCACCATGGAAGCGCGTCGATCGATCCGGTGAGGGATGGCCTGTCCGAACTGCGGCAGCTGGGCTGTGAAGGCGGACCGCAGCCTGGCCGGACGCATGGTCTGTGCCCGCTGCGGGGAGCCGCTGGGGATCGGCAGGGCGCGTCAGCTCGCCCGCCGGCCGGGGCGGGGCGGCCAGCTGACGCTGCCGCGCCGCTGGCGCCTGTGGCTGGGGCTCACCGCCCTGCTGACGGTGTCGGCGCTGCTGGCGGCGTTGCCGGAGCGTCTGCCGCGCCCCCGGCCGCGACCGGCCTTCGATGCCAACCGTGGGGCCTGGTTGCCACCAGCGGGGGCAACCGACCGGTCGCAGGATGTCGTCATCCTCTGACGACGGTGATCCCGAACGGATCCATTGCAGGATCATGGATTCGTAAGAATTCTTGAGGAAGCGATGGCCAGGACCAATCCGCTGGCGAACCTGGCCTCAATGAGCATGCGCCAGCTGCGGGAGCTGGCCAGAAACCTGGGCGTGAGTCGCTACAGCGCCCAGGCCAAGGAGGAACTCACCGGCGCCATCGCCGGACGGTCCCCTGCGGCCACGGCCGAACGGACGCCGGCGGCCATCGAGGCGGAGATGGCCCCGGCGCCCCGCCCGGCCGCCGAGACCCGCGTCGTCTTCCTGCCCCGTGATCCCCAGTGGGCCTATGTCTTCTGGGACATCTCCGAATCCGACCGCACGGGCGCCCTCCAGGCCGGTGCCTCCCAGCTCT
>CALRJF020000017.1:0-65382 GCA_943367425.1 Candidatus Sulfopaludibacter sp. SbA3 | reverse complement strand
CGCAGCGCCATCGAAGATCCGCAGCGTCTCGCCGCTGCCCAGCGCCGCCGACAGCGTGCCGCTGATCGCCGGGCTGCGGTCATCCGTGCTGCCGCCGTCAGCGACACTGCCCTGGATCAGGCCCTGATCATCAGCAACGCCCGTGATCGTCGCTGTCGCAAGAGACGGCGCATTCACGGCAATCGTGACAGCGGCAATACCACTGGAACTTCCTTGGGGATCACTAGCAATCCAGCCAAAACTATCAGTACCAACAAAATCAGGACTCGGCGAATAGCTGAGTTTGGCAAGGGCAGCCGCATTGATCTGTTGTCCTTGCGTCACGATGTCGCCGTTGAGTCGGAGCGTGCCATTGGTTGGTAACGAAGCAATCTGAATCCGTGCCAATGGGTCAGAGTCAGGATCCGTAAAGGCATTGCTGAAATCCGTGGCCAGGAAGGTCAAAGCAAAGTTCCTGGTGGCACTTTTGCCGATCGGGGCAATGACAGGAGGGTTGTTGGTCCTCGGCAAAGAACCGAGATCATTCGCTCCAAGGGCTGCTTTGTTTCCAAGAATGGCGAATTGACTGCCGCTGCCAAGGTCAGCACCAGTGCCATTCTGGTTGTAAAAGAGGTTGCCTGTAGCCCTGCTGTACACAATGAAGGCACTGCTGGAGGCCACGTCGGAATCATTGGCAACACTGGCAAAGTCAAGCCCCGCCGTGAACGTCAGGGGATCAAGAATCAAACGATCCTTGCCGACTTCGAAGTCAGCGATGGTGTCGACACCCAGGTCGGCAGAATCAAAAGAACGACCGGACGCAAAAACGAACTGATCGTTGCCGCCATATCCAGTGATCGTGTCATTCCCTGCCAAGCCCCTGAAGACATCATCTCCCTGCCAGCCCGTAAACGAATCATTCTTAGACGTGGCTGTGATTTGATAACGCTCAATATGGAACGCAAGGACCGAATCCAAAGCCGCCCCATTAGCGCTCTTTCGCTGATAGCTGGCATTGCTGATCAGCCCCGTTGCACCGCCACCAAAAGCGAATCCAAGAAGTGGCCCCGTGCCGACATCATCTGAGACTGAGTAGTCAAGAATCAGCAGGTCATCCCCGTCTTCCCCATCGACGTAGTCAGACCCAACGCCTGAATTGATCGTGTCATTTCCAGCACCCGTAAAGAACCTGTTCTCAAGTGAAGAAACATTGTAGAGCGCCGATGACAGGCGTTCGCGTTGAACAATCAGGTCGTTACCACTACCACCCGTGAAGTTACGAAGGTATTCAAAGTTTTTGGCATAGGTGCCGTCAGCAAACACGATGTCGTTCGACTGACCACTGATGAAAACAATGTCAGCCGTCTGATTGGAAAAGTCGGCGGAAAGGGTATCGACGCCAGAGCCGCCATCGAATTGATCGCGCAGATTCGAATCAAATCCTGCAAAGCCGTAGAAGCGATTAGCGATTTCGTCATCACCTTCGCCACCAGAAATCACATCATTGCCAATGTTAGATCTATTGCTCGAAGCCCCAACAATGAAATCATCACCTGCACCGCCAAAGAATGTATCGTCTCCGAGCAGTCCCGACAGAACATCATTTTTGCTAGTAGCAGTAACATACAGGCGCTCTATATTTCCGAAGGATACATACTCAGTATTGGCTACTCGGGGATCTGTCGAAAGGCGCTGGATGCCGCCAACCCCCCGCTCAAGGAGCAGGTCATTGCCTGAGCCGCCTCCACCGGTGACACCCTGATAAACGGCGTCATCTCCAATGGAATAGTCAACAACCAACAAGTCATTGCCGCCTCCACCATCAACAAAGTCCTGTGATGTGATGCCAACAGCTCCTGCCGAAGTGTAAGCCGCACGATTGAACTTGATGATGGTCTGCGTACCTACAGTGGATATTTCGCTATCCGGGAGACCGCGACTGAGACCAGGACTGAAAACATTATCCTGGTCATTACCAATCAGCGTGTCATTGTATTTAGACCCAATCAGATTTTCGATGTTCCCAATCGTCTCGGCCGCTGCTGTGATCAATGGGCCGTCAAAATCGTTCAGCTTGGTTGCACCCAACACGCTCAGCGTGCTGCTGGCAGATCGAATGGACGACAGATATCGATTGGTAGCGCTGTCATACACCCTGGTAGCATTCACGAACCCACCCGTCAAACCCGTCTTCAAATCGACAATGACACTATTGGGCGAATTGCTGTAATCCAAAGTGTCGATGCCACCACCGCCATCGATGGAATCCGCACCTGCCCCTCCATCGATAAAGTCATTGCCGGAACCCGCATCGATGGTGTCCCTGCCTGCCCCGGAATAAATTGTATCGTTGCCTGCGTTCGTTCTCAGGACATTTTGATAGCCGTCATCTGCAGGCCCATCCAGGCGAATGGAATCTCTTCCTGATCCCGTAAAAAAGTCACCGAGATTCTGAAAATTAAGCGCCATGTCGCCATTGGCAAACGCATAATTGGTCGTGGTTCCTGCGACAAACGAGATATCAATGACTTGATCGGAATAATCTGCAGACAGCCGATTGGTACCTGCTTCTCCGTCCAGCAGATCGACACTTCCAAGATCAAACGTCCGCAGGTGATCATTGCCTTCTCCACCCTTCAGCGTGTCAAATCCTGTTCCTCCATCCAGATCATCATTGCCTCGTTGTCCAAACAATTGGTCAAGGCCATCACCGCCAAGAAGCGTATCGTTGTCGGCATCATCGGCCCCAGCTGCAGAAACGACAGGGGCACTGTTGGTAATGGGGATTCCACCAAAATTCCAGTTAGAAGGTGTATCGCCGTAGAGGACATCACTTCCACCCAAGCCACTGATCAAGTCATTACCAGCCAAACCAGCAATGGTGTTCGATCCATCGTCACCTTCCAGAATGTCAGCCGTACTGACAACCAACGTGGTCGAAGATGTTACGAGGGAACCCAAAAGTATCTCCAGATTGGAGAACGTGTCACCCTCAGCATCCCCACCCGTGGCCGTACCCGTCTTCAGGCTGACCCTTACGGCCTGTTTCGAATCAAGATAGGAAACCGTATCAATGCCATCGCCTCCGTCAAGAGAGTCAGCACCCGCACCACCAACCACAAAGTCGTCACCGCCCAATCCACGAATCGTGTCGTTTCCATCCAGGCCAGCGAAGTTGTTGGTGGTGTTATCGCCCAGAATGGTATCTGCAAGATTGGAGCCTTCGTACTTCTCGATCGAGAGAAAGGTGTCACCGGCAGCATCGCCAGTAAACTGCCTGGTGCCCAGATCAAGAAGGACGCCTACTGACGCGGTTTTGTAGGAGGCTGTATCGATGCCATCCCCGCCATCGAGACTATCCGGGCCACCGCCGCCGATGAGTTTGTCGTTGCCCGCACCTCCCCTGAGGGTATCGCTTCCCCCATGGCCATCCAGTTGGTCGGATCCATCCTCTCCACTGAGCAGATCGGCATTGCTCCCCCCTGTCAAAAGGTCAGCACCGGCACCACCACGAAAGTCAACGCTTCTGGTGACCGTGCCATCGGCCGTCAGCTCGTCTGACCGATCGCCACCATCCGCCACGATCCGATCAATGCCTGATTTGCTGAAGGTCTTCTTGGTCTTGAAGGCTTCAATTTGAAGGAAGGAACCAAGCAGTGGATCCTGATCTTCAGTCACCAGAAAACGCTCTGGTCCGTCCTTCGTATTGCCAAACTGACGTAAAGCACTCCGAGGCCCCACATTGAGCTTCAGTTCAGTTCCGACTTTTTCCGCCAGTACGGGCACCTTCCTGTCTTTGTTGTAAGAAAGAAGTACCACGCGGGGGCTATTAAAGCTAAAGTCCACGCTGAAGGGATCGATACCAACCTCCAGATAAGCCCGTAAGCCTGCGCTGAGTTCTCCACTGAGATCAAAAAGGTCGGATACACTCGTGGAAATAAACTTGTTGGCCCTGACTTTTCCCTCCGCATCCGCCAAAGCAGCATTCAAATTGAAATCGAGGTCAGCCGTTAGATCTCCGTCAACACCAGCTTCGGCAATTACAATATTAACTGCAACGCCCGCAAAGATTCCCGCTCGCAGCGTTGCTCCAGTGAGTGATTCACCAGCTTCATCAAAGGCACTAAGATAAAATCCATTGGCAAATTTGCCAGGATCTGTTGCGCCACTGCTGAGATAATCGAGAAGCCCTTGCGTGTCAAACCCAACATCGAGCAGGAAATCAAAACCAACGAAACCACCTAGCTTCACCCCAATCGGGCCCAGCACAGGAAAGAACTGCTCATAAGAGGCATCAAATCCAAATTTTGGTACTTTGTAGTTAAAAAGATCAACATTCTGCCCAAGCAGCAACTTACCAATCACTTTCTCATCCGTCAGAATTGGAAAGCTCAGTCCGCCACCACCCACGCTATTGACGTCATTCAGGAACTTTAGATAGTTACTGCTGCCGCTTGACGTGAGTGCTCTTGTAACACTGAGGACCGAATCCGTCAGTTTATCCGTGCGCAGATCTCCACTTACTGCCAATGAGCCAAGATCGATGGAGACACCACTGCTATTGCCATAGGCCGCAATCTTACCTGCCAGATTGGCAACATCACTCAAACCTCTGATCGCATCGGCCTGACTCTTGGATAGACCAAGAATATCAACCAGCGTCACCTTGCTGGAGCCGAGATCACTCAACAGCGGAATGGGTGTTGAAAGAACATCCAGAATGGGCTTGATTGGCGCCGTATACTGTCCAATCTTCTCAAGGAACTGACCTGGTACAGTATTAAAAAATGACCCAAGATTAATTGAGCTATCGGTCAAAGATATGGAGGGGAGACTTCCAAATGACGCATTGTTGTCAAATGGATTGAGATTGGCACCATCAAAATTCCATTGAAGATTGAGGTTGGTACCAAATTGCGGCAACGGTACGCCGGGTGGCAAGGCAGACTGCAGCTTTAGATTGATACTGGCATTTCCCTGGGCAACGGAAGCGTTCAGCAAGTCAGCGGCAGAAGACAATTCAGAGATTCTGAGCTTGCTGTCGTTGTTGGGATCTTTGAACGTGATGTCGAAGTTTGCCGTAAGGGAAGACGGCTTACTGCCATTATCCGTAGCTGAAAATTTCAGAAGCGAAAGATCTACATTTGCATTGAAACCCGTGAGTGATGTTGTGGTCTTTAGTTGCAACTTTGAATTGGCAGGCGTAGCATCAAAGTAAAAGCCAGAACCATCCAATCCCAAACCGAAGTCAAAGCTGAAATCGAGACCCGTTTTCGCCGTGCCACCTGTCGTGAGTCCGAGATTCGGCAAACCCAGGTCACTCTCCAGTGGAATCGAGACCGACGCAATGGTCTGCTTGGTGGTGAAGGCAAGCTTGAATTCATTATTCAATCCCGTCACCGTCACCCCCAGTCCACTGATCCCTGCCTTCGTGAGAGCGGAATTGATAGCAGCCTGGACTTGGGCGACGGTATAGATCGTGCTTCCAGTCAGGGTGTTCAGGCCAGCCGTAATGGCGTTCCGCAAAGCAGCCATGTATTGCAGCGAAACATTGCCACCATCGAAGGCCTCTTGCAGATTGTTGCCAATCAAAGGAAATTGTTCAGCAAACACTTCCTTGCTGATGTCCGAGTTGATTCGAGTGAAAAACTGGGACACCCCATCCTTCAGCTGGTCAATCTGAGTTTGACGCAGCAGGTTGGAAACACCCGAAAGATCAGCCGATACACCCAACAACTTTATGGAATCAATCTCTTCCCAAGTACTGAGATTATGGTCGGTGTCAACATTGATTCTGGCTCCAACAACTGCATAGTCGGTTGGAGTGAAGTTGACTCTGAAATCCACTGGACTCCCAGGCTGGCTGGTGTCTGTCCCAGTCCAAACCGTATGGTACGTCCCATTGATATCAAGGAGTTCAATGCTTCTTACAAATCCATTGCCCCACGTTTCTCTGATTTCAATTCCATTGGCATTGGTGGGATCAGAAAAACCTACAGTAAGAAACTCATCTGCCGCATTGTCCCCATCGGCATTTCTATTCGGCGTCGTCCATGCAGTCGGTATATCTCCATAGGAAAGCGTGTTGGGTGCACCGAGCGCCTGTTTGGCACTCCAGGAAGATTCAGAGTATTGCGAGCTGAAGCCAATCACACTGGATGCATATTGATCGTTCGGTAGTGGAGCCTGGGCGGTGGAAAAGGCTGCTGTTTGAGGCAAAAAGATTTGATCATCAGCTGGTGAGAAGGTTCCTGCAGGATCAGGGGCGCTCTGCTGAAGCTTGGCGGCAGGCCTGTCTTGCTGGCTTGACAAGATTGCCAGCGGCCGGCTCTCTTCATCCAACGGAACCGAGGCAAAGACATACCCATCAACGGGGCTACCCAGCGCCTCAGGAAAAGAAGGGTCCGGGGGAGTCGCCTCCAATGGCTCAGGCCCCTCCTCCATCCGTTCATCGAGTCCCTGCTCTGGGTCCTTCGATGCAGCTGAGGATGAGCCCAGACGTGCCAACAGTGCGCTGATATCCGCTTCGCTGAGATCCTGGAATTCCGGAGCCAGGCTCAAATCAGCCAGGGCCCAGGCCCGTTGGAGCCTGGCCAACAGAAGCGGGTCGGCCATCAACCTGCTGAGGCGTGCACCATCCGACCAAACGTCCTGATCAATGAGGGAATCCATGAACGCTACGTAAGGGCGATGGAGTGTGTGGATAACAACGGCAAGAACAGCCGATGGAAGTTCAAAGCAAAATCAATCAAATCGCAGAAAATGATTGATCCGACTCAAAGAATCCACTTGCTGAACGCCCGCGTTTGATGGTCAGGAAAAAGTTCGAGCGTGTCTATTGATTTTGAATTTTAAGGCTTTGTTGAGCTGTCTTATCTGATTGCTGGGTAAATTTAATGTCTTTTTCACTACTCAACCTTCCGCTCCATCGAAGGATGTATCGCAGATCACAGGGTGGGATTCCTGTGTCCCGCCACGCCAACCCATCAACCTGACTTGATCTAAGTTGCCCGGGCCTGCGCCCATTCGCGATGAAGATCGGCATCAATGGCTTCGGCCGCATCGGCCGGCTGGTGTTCCGCGCCCTCTGGGACCGCCCCGGCCTCACGCTGGTGCACGTCAACGATCCCGCCGGTGATGCCGCCGCCGCCGCCCACCTGCTGCAGTTCGACTCGGTGCATGGCCGCTGGCCCCGGACGGTGGTCGCCGAAGGGGCGGGTTTCCAGGTGGAGGGCCAGGTGGTGGGCTACAGCCAGCACCGCGAACCCACGGCCGTGCCCTGGCGGCAGGCCGGCGTGGATCTGCTGCTCGAATGCAGCGGCCGGTTCAAGACGCCGGAAACGCTGGAGCCCTACTTCACCGTGGCGGGTCTGCAGCGGGTGATCGTGGCCTGCCCGGTGAAAGGGGTGATCGCCGGCGCAGAGGCCCTGAACGTGGTGTTCGGCATCAACCACCACCTCTATGACCCAACCCGCCACCGGCTGCTGACGGCCGCCTCCTGCACCACCAACTGCCTGGCCCCGGTGGTCAAGGTGGTCCACGAGAGCTTCGGCATCCGCCACGGCTCGATCACCACCCTCCACGACGTCACCAACACCCAGGTGGTGGTGGATGGCTTCAAGGCCGACCTGCGCCGGGCCCGCTCCTGCCTCCAGTCGCTGATCCCCACCACCACCGGATCGGCCCGGGCGATCGTCCTGATCTTCCCCGACCTGGCCGGCAGGATCAACGGCCACGCCGTACGGGTGCCGCTGCTGCACGGGTCGCTCACCGACGCGGTGTTCGAGCTGCAGCAGGAGGTGAGCGCCGAGCAGGTGAACGCCGCCTTCGCCGCCGCTGCCGCCGGCCCCCTGCAGGGAATTCTCGGCTACGAAACCCGACCGCTGGTGTCGATCGATTTCCTCGACGACCCCCGCAGCGCCATCATCGACGGCCTCTCCACCATGGTCACCGGCGGCACCCAGCTCAAGGTCTACGCCTGGTACGACAACGAATGGGGGTACAGCTGCCGGATGGCGGATCTGGCCGGCCATGTGGCGTCTACCCAATGAAACAGCTCACGGCGCTGCAGCAGTACGCGGTCGTCACCGCCTCCTACTGGGCCTTCACCCTCACCGATGGCGCCCTGCGCATGCTGGTGGTGTTCCATTTCCACCAGCTCGGCTACTCCACCCTGGAGATCGCCTTCCTGTTTCTCTTCTACGAAGCCTTCGGCATCCTCACCAACCTCTACGGCGGTTGGCTGGGGGCCCGCTTCGGGCTCCGGCTCACCCTCTGGGCCGGCCTGCTGCTTCAGATCGTGGCCCTGCTGATGCTGGTGCCGGTGTCGGCCAGCTGGCCGAAGCTGTTCTCCCTGCTGTACGTGATGGTGGCCCAGGCGATCAGCGGCATCGCCAAGGACCTCAACAAGATGAGCGCCAAGAGCGCCATCAAGACCGTGGTGCCGGAAACTCCAGCCGACCCCGGCAAGGGCGAGCAGCAGCTGTTCCGCTGGGTGGCGATTCTCACGGGCTCCAAGAACGCCCTCAAGGGAGTCGGCTTCTTCCTCGGCGGGGTGCTGCTCACCAGCCTGGGCTTCTCCGCGTCGGTGGCGGCGATGGCCGGCGGACTGTTCCTGGCCCTGCTCGGCACCCTGGTGCTGCCGGCGGCCATCGGCAGGATGAAGCAGAAACCGGGCTTCGCGGCCCTGTTCTCCAAGAGCGCCGGCATCAACATCCTCTCGCTGGCCCGTTTCTTCCTGTTCGGCGCCCGGGATGTCTGGTTCGTGGTGGCCCTGCCGGTGTTCCTGGAGGCCACCCTGGGCTGGCGGTTCTGGGAGGTGGGCACCTTCATGGGGCTGTGGGTGATCGGCTATGGGGCCATTCAGGGATCAGCCCCGGCCCTTCGGCGCGCCTGGGGCAGCAGCGGCCCGCCCGGGCCCCAGGCGGTGCAGTTCTGGAGCGGGGTGCTCACCGCCATTCCGGCCCTGATCGCCGTGGCGCTCTGGCGGGAGTCGGCCCACCCTGGGGTGGCGATCGTGGTGGGGCTGGCGGCCTTCGGTGCGGTGTTCGCCATGGCGTCCTCGATCCACAGCTACATGGTGCTGGCCTACACCGATGCCGAGTCGGTGAGCCTCAACGTGGGCTTCTATTACATGGCCAACGCCGCCGGCCGCCTGGTGGGCACGCTGCTCTCGGGGGCCGTGTTCCTGGGGGGAGGGATGCCGGCCTGCCTGTGGTGCTCGGCGCTGCTGGTGGGGCTGTCGTGGCTCACCAGCCTGCGGTTGCCGCCGGTGCCCCGTCCATTGGCCACCGATGTCGCCGGATCCGGCCAGACTGCCGGCCTCCCTGCCAGCTCCTGATGTCGGCCTCCCCGCAGCGGTCGCCCTCCCTGCTCGACGGCATCGGCCGCGTGCTCCTCTGCCTCGTGTTCGTGAACGCGGTGATCGGCAAGCTCAGCGGTTTCGCCGCGGTGGCAGGGATGATGGGCGACCGGGGCCTGCCGCTGGCACCGCTACTGCTGGTGGCCGCCATGGCGCTGATGGCGGTGGGTTCGGCCCTGGTGATCAGCGGCCGGCGGGCCCGCCTCGGGGCGATCCTGCTGCTGCTGTTCCTGGTGCCCACCACCTTGATCTTCCACAACGACGTGGCCGATCCGATGCAGCGCATCCAGCTGTTCAAGAACCTCTCGATCATGGGCGGCCTGCTGCTGGTGGCCGATCGCTCGCGCTGACGGAGCGATCCCAGGGCAGCAGGCCGTCCGATCAGCCCTTGATCTTCGCCACCTCTTCGCGGGCCCGCTTGAGCACATCACCGGTGAGGGGAACGAAGCCCAGCTCCGCCGCCTGCTTCTGGGGGGCGTCCGCCAGGGCCCAGCTCAGGAACGTGCGCACGGCTTCCGCCTTCTCTTTCCCCTGACCGCTCTGGTAGGCCAGGATCCAGGTGAAGGCAGCGATCGGGAAGCTGTCGGCACCGGCGGGATTGCAATCTTCCCCACCGAGGCGCTCATCAAGGGTGATGCCGTTCAAGGCGGCCGCACCGCTCTCACCACTGGCGAGCACGAAATTGCCCTCTTTGTTCTGGAGCGCTGCGGGTTTGATGGTGCCTTGCACGTAGGCCTGGTTCAGATAGCCGATAGAACCAGGGCTGTTGCTGATCAATCCGGCCACCCCTTCATTGCCCTTGCCACCGACGCCAACAGGCCATTGCACGGCCTTGCCCTTGCCCACTTTCTCTTTCCATTCCCTGGAAAAGCAGGACAGGGAGTTGGTGAACACATAGGTGGTGCCGGATCCGTCCGAGCGGTGGGCCACCGTGATGGGTCTGTCAGGACAGCCAAGCTGCTTCCAGTTGTTGATCTTGCCAAGAAAGATGTCGGAAAGCTGAGCCTGCGTGAGCTTCAGATCGGGGCAGTCGGGATTGTTGTAGGCCGGGGTCACCGTGCCGCCGAGCATGGGGATCTGAACGGCGCCCCGCTTGCCAGCGGCACCCTTTTTGAAATCCTCCTCGGAGAGCTGCTCGTCACTGGCGCCGAAATCTACGGAACCGGCCAGGAACTGACGCACACCAGCGCCAGAACCCACCGACTGGTAGTTCATTTTGTTACTAGTTTCCGAGGCATAATCGGCGCCCCAACGTTGGTAGGCCGCGGCCGGGAAGGTGGCTCCCGCGCCACTGATGGAGGGCAAGGAATTCGTGCCACCCCCACCGCAGGCGGTTGCCGCCAGAGCGACGAGGGCGATCGAGGCCGGTGCGGCCAGCCGCACAGGCTTGCCGCGCAGGGAAAAGAAACGCACTCGACGATGCATGGAAAAGGCTCCTGACATCCTCCAGTAAACGGCGACTCGCCGAGGTTGTGATTATGAATACATTATGGTCCTGGCATGGAGGCAGGGCTGCCGAGGCCTCCGGCATGGCCTCCAACGCGACGTCAGCCAGACCTGTGGAACGCCCTGGTGTTCAGCTACTCGGCCGTCTGCTCGTCCACCACCTCCTTCCCGCGCGGCAGGGGCGGCAGCGCCGGGGGTGGCAGCACCTCCAGGGCTGGAGGATTGGGGGCGGTTTCAGGGCCGATCAGGTCCACCGCGGTGCGTTGCACCACCAGACGAAACCGCAGGGGCGCCTGGCTGCGGTTGATGAACTCCTGAACAGCAGCCACCTGAGCGGGGGTGGGCAGGTTTGGATCGGTGACCCGCACCCGGGCGCGGATCAGCGGCGGGTTCTTCTGCCAGTCGATCCTGAGACCCACCAGATCGATGGCAGGGTCGCCGCCGAGGGTGATCGTGCTGCTGCGCAGGCGCTGCTCGATGGTGGCCTCCAGTTGCTGGGCCTTCGTTTCCAGCCGGGATTGATGCACCAGGCGGAAGAAGCTGCTGCCCAGGGGAAGCACCAGAAGGGCGGTGAGGGCCACGCTGGTGAGACCGAGGCGACTGTGGAACAGCCGGTGCCGGTACACCTTCTCGAGGGTCCCCAGCGACGCCATCGCCCCCACCATGATCCCCAGCAGGTTGGTGGCGAACAGCAGCAGCGCCCCGTAGGCCTGCATCCAGTGGGAGGAGGCCAGCAAGATCCCCACCACACACATCGGTGGCACCAGGGCCACGGCGATCGCCAGACCCGCCAGGGCTGAGATGGCGTCTTTGCGCAACTTGGCGTACATCGCCACTGCCCCGGCCACCAGGGCCACCCCCAGATCCAGCAGGTTGGGAGTGGTGCGGTTCATCACCTCGCTGCCGAAGCTGGGGAAGGCCACCAGATGGCCCACCGCCATGGCCAGCAGCACACAGATCACCACCCCCAGCAGCAGGGTGCGCAGGGCCCGCAGGAACATCGGCAGCCGCCCCCGCAGGATCTCGAAGGCCATCGCCTGCAGCGGCAGGATCCAAGGGGCCACCACCATGGCGCCGATCACCACCCCGGGGCTGTTGGCCAGCAGGCCCAGGGTGGCGATCAGGGTGGCCCCGACCGTGAGCACCACGAACACCTGACCGAAGCTGGCCTCGTGCTCGAACTCCTGCTGCAGGGCCGCCAGCCGACCGTCATCGGGGGGGGCGGAGGTGGAGGTCATGGCCAGGGCGGGCGACCGGATTGCCCGACATCCTGATGGTCCGTCTGGGTACCGTCCAACCCCATGGCCAGCCCCTTACCGGTTCGATGGCACGGCTGACTCCGGCCTGGGCAGGTGCGGCACTGGCGCTGGCGCTGCTGCCGTCCGCCGCCCTGGGGAAGGGCTGGCCCCTGGCCCGCCTGGTGGAAGCGTTCGAGCAGCGCGGTTTCACGGTCCTGGGCGACCACCCCCGCTGCGTCGAGCGGGGCCTGTTCGGGCTCTACCTGCGCGAAAGCGGTCGGATCGTGGTCTGCCCCCGCGGCAACCGGGCCGAAACCCTGCTGCACGAGGGCTGGCACGCCGTCCAGTCGCGCTGTCTGCGCGGGGGCCCGCTGCTGGGCGAGGACGCCCTGCGCCGGGGCCTGAACCGCCATGACCAGCGCGATCTGGCCGTGCTCTATGGCCGCGACCGCTGGCAGCGGGAAGCGGAAGCCCGGGTGATGGCCCGCCAGGAGCCCGCCGCCTACTTCCGCCTCGTGGATACGGTCTGCACGCGTCCCACGCCTTCGGTGCCTGAGCCGGCACCAGTGCCCTGAGAGGGGCTGGCCATCGGTGACCCACGGACTCCGGCGAATCGCCTTCAACAAGGACCTCGATCCATCGCCACGGTCCATACCATCCATCCGCTGAAAACAGCAACGTCCAGAACACAAATTTCCCGGCATCCTCTGACTATCATCTCGCCAACATTGGCCCTGCTTGATGGGTGTTCCCAGCCGTGGACCTTGATCGCAGCCTCCCTGCTTTCTGCCGAACGATCGCCCTCTGATCCCACAGGTGCGGTTGTCGCGTTGAACTTCGTGCCCCCTGTGTCCGCCCCAGGGATCACCCTTCATGGCGTCTTCAGCCGTCACAGATCCTCCCTCCACCAGCCCCAACGACTCCATGACCCAGCCCAGCCAAGGCACCCCCTTCTTCACCCTGGAGGCCAGCAATTTCGGCCTGACGGATGTGGGCGGTTTCGCCAGCCCCGAGCTGGTGGACATCGACGGTGACGGCGATCTCGATGCCTTCATCGGCAATGCCACCGGCAACACCCTCTTCTTCCGCAACACAGGCTCCGCCACAGCCCCCTCCTTCACACTGGAAAGCACCAATCCCTTCGGCCTGACGAAGGTGAGCGGCAATGCCACCACCGAGCTGGTGGACATCGACGCTGACGGCGACCTCGATGCCTTCATCGGGGATTACGACGGCATCACCTCCTTTTTCCGCAACACCGGCTCCGCCACAGCCCCCAGCTTCAGCCTCGCGGCCAGCAATTTCGGCCTGACGGATGTGGGACTCCACGCCAAACCCGTGCTGGTGGACATCGACGGCGACGGCGATCTCGATGCCTTCATCGGCAGTTTCTCCGGCAGCGTCACCATTTACCGCAACACCCGAACCGGCACCGCCACAGACCCCACCTTCACGCTGGAAGCCACCAATCCCTTCGGCCTGACACCGACGGCCAATGCCAACATCGCCAGTCCCAGCTTCGCCGACATCGACGGCGACGGCGACCTGGATGTCTTCATCGGCGATTCCTCCGGCAACTCCCGTTTCTTCCGCAACACGGGCACCGCCACCGTCCCCTCCTTCGCGCTGGAAGCCACCAATCCCTTCGGCCTGGCGAAGACGAGCGGCAACGCCAATCCCGTGCTGGTGGACATCGACCGTGACGGCGATCTCGATGCCTTCATCGGGGATGTCGACGGCAACACCACCTTCTTCCGCAACGGACCGCCAGCAGCCGTGCTGACGGTCAGCAGCACCAACCTCCATGGCTCCTACAAAGCCGGTGCGGTGATCACCATCACCCTCACCTTCTCAGGGGCTGTTGTCGTCACCGGTACCCCCACCCTGGCGCTCGAGACCGGCAGCACCGATCGCTTCGCCACCTACACCGCTGGCTCCGGCAGCAGCATCCTCAGCTTCTCCTACACCGTGCAGGCCGGTGACACCTCCGCCGATCTGGATGTGCTCAGCGCCGCTGCTCTCTCCAGCAACGGCGGCAGCATCCTGACGCTTGACGGTTTCGAGGCCAGCCTCACCCTCCCGGCGCCGGGTGCCCCCGGATCGCTCGGGGCCAACAGGAACCTGGTGATCGACACCACCGGCCCCGTGATCACCGCGGGACCCACGGCCATCGGTGTCAGTGCCATCAGCATCACCGCCAACGAGGGCGGCACTGCCTCCCTGGTCAAATCGCCAGGCACCACGCTCTTCTCCACCCCCCTCACCGCCAACACTTCGGCCAGCCTCACCCTGGCCGCCCAGGCGGTGCCCACCAGCGCCACGATCCAGGTGGCCGATGCCGCCGGCAACGTCACCACCGCCATCCCAACGGTCTGGCTGGGCACCAATGGCGCCGATGCGATCACCGGCACCGTCGGGACTGATCTTCTTTATGGCTTCGCGGGCAACGACACCCTCACCGGCGGATCCGGAAGCGATGCCTTGATCGGCGGCAGCAACAACGACACCTACATCATCGCCGACAGCCTGGACACCGTGATCGAGGAAGCCGGCGGAGGCACCGATCTGGTGATCGCCTCCATCAGCTACTCCCTGCTCGCCAGCGAGATCGAGAATCTCACCCTCTCCGGCACCTCCGGCCTCAGCGGCACCGGCAACACGGCCAACAACGTGATTGCTGGCAACAACGGCGCCAACAAGATCAGCGGCGGCGAGGGCAACGACAGCCTCAACGGCGGAGCCGGCAATGACACCATCGATGGTGGAGCCGGTGCCGACACCCTCGTCGGTGGCAGTGGCAATGACGTTTACATCGTCTCCGACAATCTGGACGTGTTGGTGGAGCCATACGGCGGCGGCACCGATCGGGTGAATGCCGCGGTGAGCTTCACCCTGATGGGTTCACAGATCGAAAATCTCACCCTCACCGGCACCAGCAGCATCAACGGCAGCGGGAGTGTCTCCAACAACGTGATCACCGGCAACAACGGCGCCAACATCCTCAGCGGCGACAGCGGTAACGACACACTCAACGGTGGGGGCGGCAATGACACCCTGCTCGGCGGTGATGGCAACGATTCCATCAATGGCGGCGTCGGAGCCGACAGCATGGTGGGTGGCACTGGTAACGACATCTTCGTCGTCGACAGCATCCTTGATTCCGTGCTTGAGCAGGCCGGCGGGGGCACCGATCGGGTGAATGCCTCGATCAGCTACTCCCTTCTGGGCAGCGACATCGAGAACCTCACCCTCACCGGCTCCGCCGCCATCAGCGGGACGGGCAGTGCCAGCGCCAATGTGATCACCGGCAACAATGCCGCCAACAGCCTCAACGGCGACGGCGGTAACGACACGCTCAATGGTGGCAGCGGCAATGACACTCTCCATGGCGGCCTCGGGGCCGACAGCATGGTCGGTGGCAGCGGCAACGACATCTACATCGTCGACGACCTTCTCGATGTGGTGATCGAACAGGCCAGCGGGGGCACCGACCGGGTGAATGCCTCCGTCAGCTTCTCCCTGCTCGGCACGGCGATCGAGAACCTCACCCTCACCGGAGCGGCCAACATCAATGGCACCGGCAGCTCCTCCAACAACACCATCAACGGCAACACCGGCGCCAATCTCCTCAGCGGTGAAGGTGGCAACGACACGCTCAGTGGCGGGGCCGGCAACGACACCCTCACCGGCGGCAGCGGGGCCGATCATTACCGCTTCGATTCCAGCCTCGATCCGATCACCAATGTCGACACCATCACCGACTTCAATGCACCCCTGGGCGATCTGATTCAGCTGGAAAATGCCATCTTCAGCGGCCTCACCACCACCGGCAGCCTCGCCGCCTCTGCGTTCGTGAACGGCGCCGCCTTCACCAGCACCAGTCAGCGCATCCGCTACGACGGCGGCACCGGCTCGCTGTTTTACGACGCTGATGGCAGTGGCGGGGCCCAGGCTTCCACCCTCTTCGCCGTCCTCTCCGGCAACCCCACGATCACCAACACGGCGTTCCTGGTCACCTGAGTCCCGCGACTTCCGCCAAGGCGTGAGAGCAGCTGATTCATCGGGTCTGACCAGGTCAGGGAGGTCAGAGCCCAACGATGGGGCCATGCGCCAGGGCAAACTCTGCGCGACCAAGGCCCAGCTCTCGGAACTGGTGCAGCTGGCCCTCGATGGCGAGGTGGTCTGGATCGCCAGGGGCTTGCTGGCCTTGGCGGGCGGGGATCCCTGCAGTTGGATCCGCTGAGCCTCGATGCCGCCTTCGCCCCGGAGGTGGAGGGTGACGTGGCAGCCCTGTTCAACGGCCCGAAAGCCGGATGGCAGCGGGCGATGGCGACCTGCTCGACACCGGCGTGCTGCTGTGCCGGAGGGGGTGCTGCTGCTGAGCCGTGATCGAGCCCTCAAGGCCTACGGATCCGTGGTGAAACGGCTCTGAGCGGAGCGGGGCTTCAGGCTGGGGCACGCCGCTGGCGATGACGCCGTGAAGACCCTGCTGCTGTTCCTGCTCACGGCCGTGGCCGAGATCGTGGGCTGTTATCTGCCCTACCTGTGGCTGAGAGAGGGACGCAGCCCCCTGCTGCTGATCCCCGCCGCCGGCGCGCTGGCCCTGTTCGTGTGGCTGCTCAGCCTGCATCCCACGGCCTCGGGGCGCGTCTATGCCGCCTACGGCGGCGTGTACGTGACGGTGGCGCTGCTGTGGCTCCAATGGGTGGATGGGGTGCCGTTGACCCGCCGTGATCTGGTGGGGTCCGCCCTGGCCCTGGGCGGCATGGCGGTGATCATGGCGAAGCCCTAGGCAGCCACTCCATGGCGCGATTCCACCGGCTGCCGATGCTGGGACGGCCAGTCCTCGGCCTGCTGCTCCTGGCCCTGACACCACCGGGGCTGGGGATGGCGCAGCCGCCGTTCCAACCGTCCCCCAGCCAGGCGTTCCGGGCCACGGTGATCTCGGTGGGCGACGGCGACACCCTGCGGGTGCGGCAGGGCCAGCAGCGGATCACGATCCGGCTGGCCTGCATCGATGCCCCCGAGCTGGCCCAGTCCCCCTGGGGCGAGCGGGCGCGGGCG
Organism: Candidatus Sulfopaludibacter sp. SbA3; assembly: GCA_943367425.1. GTDB lineage: Bacteria > Cyanobacteriota > Cyanobacteriia > PCC-6307 > Cyanobiaceae > Cyanobium. The sequence continues at coordinate 48,294 of CALRJF020000017.1, read as the reverse complement.
TACCTGCGGCTGCGGTTGCCGGTGGGGCGGGCGGTGACGATCCGCCCCCAGACCATCGACCGCTACGGCCGCACCGTGGCCGAGGTGATCAGCGACACCAACATCAACCTGGCCCTGGTGGAGGACGGCGAGGCCTTCGCCTACCGCCGCTACCTGCACCAGTGCGACGAGCGGGAGTATCTGGAGGCGGAGTTCCGGGCCAGCCGCCAGCGCCTCGGGCTATGGCAGGTGCCCGGCGGGATCACCCGTCCCTGGGACTTCCGCCACGGACACAGGACGTCGCGGCGGCCCAGCCCCTAGGGTTCAGACGCGACCGAGGGGCTGCGCTTGACCTCTCCCGAGCCGGTGGCCTGGCACGCGCTCTCCGCCCGGGAGTGCCGGCAGCGGCTCGGGGCACCGGAGGGCGGCTGGAGCACCGAGGCCGCCGAGGAGGTCCGGGACCGGGTGGGTCCCAACCGTCTGCGACTGCCCGAGGGTCCGGGCCGCTGGCGGATTCTGCTGAACCAGTTCAGCAACGTGATGCTGCTGCTGCTGCTGGCCGTGGCGGCGGTGTCGGCCGGCCTGGCGCTGCTGGATCACAGCGTCCCCAAGGACGCGATTGCCATCCTGCTGATCGTGGTGCTCACGGCCTTGCTCGGCTACCTGCAGGAAAGTCGGGCCCAGCTGGCCCTGCGCAGCCTGCTCACCCTGGCCCAGCCCATGGCCCGGGTGTGCCGGGATGGCCGCTGGCAGCGGCTGGCGAGCGACACCCTGGTGCCAGGGGACCTGATCCAGCTGGAGGCCGGCGACCGGGTGCCGGCCGATGCCCGCCTGATCGAGGCCGCTGGACTGGGGCTGCAGGAAGCGACCCTCACCGGCGAGGCCGACCCGGTGGACAAGGTGTCCGAACCGTCCCTGGCGCCGGACACCCCGGTGATGGGGCGCCGCAACTGTCTGTTCCTGGGCACCGAGGTGGTGCGGGGCCGGGGCCTGGCCCTGGTCACGGCCACCGGCATGGACACCCTGCTGGGAGGCATCGCCGCCCTGATCCAGACGGCCGAACCGGTGGCCACCCCCCTGCAGCAACGGCTGGCGGCCCTCTCGCGGCAACTGGTGGGCGCCGCCCTGGCGCTGGTGCTGGCCGTGGTGCTGGGGGGCACGCTGCTGGGGCGCCCGCCGCTGGCCCTGCTGGAGCTGGCCCTCTCCACCGCCGTGGCGATCGTGCCGGAGGGCCTGCCCGCGGTGATCACCGTGAGCCTGGCCCTCGGCACCCAGAGGATGGTGCGCCGCGCCGCCCTGATCCGCCACCTGCCCGCCGTCGAAGCCCTGGGCTCGATCACGGTGATCGGCACCGACAAGACCGGCACCCTCACCCAGAACCGCCAGGTGGTGCAGGAACTGCGCTGCGGCAACGAGGCCATCCGGCTGACGGAACAGGACGACGCACCCGAAGGGGGTTTCCCGGCCTCGATGCGGCTGCTGCTGCAAGCCGGGGTGCTGGGCAGCGATGCCGAAGCGGGTTCCCGGGACGCCCCCACCGGCAGCGGCGATCCCACCGAAGCGGCCCTGGTGGCGGTGGCCGCCAGGGCCGGGATTGACGCTGCGGGGCTGCGCCGGCGCTTCCCCCGCACGGCGGAGGTCCCCTTCAGCGCCGAGCGCCAGCGGATGGCGGTGTGGGTGAAGGATCCGGCGGGCGACCTCCAGGCGCCCCTGGGGGCGGCCGCATCCGGCTCCCCGCAGCTGTTGCTGCTGAAGGGAGCACCGGAGACGCTGCTGCCCTGCTGCGATCGCTGGCTCGAGGCCGACGGCCTGCGGGATCTCGACGCCAGCCGGCGGGACGGATGGGGCGAGCAGGCCCGCTCACTCGCCGGCCAGGGGCTGCGGGTGCTGGCCTTCGCCTGCGCCCCCCACCACCCGGGCCCCGCGGCGGAGCTGGGCGGGCTGGTGTGGCTGGGACTGATGGGACAGCGCGATCCACCGCGGCCCGAAGTGCCCGGCGCCATGGCCCGCTGCCACGCCGCCGGGATCCGGCCGGTGATGATCACCGGCGACCATCCGCTCACGGCCCTGGCGATCAGCGCCCGGATCGGCCTGCTGCCCGACGGGCGGGAACCGGAACCCGACGACCTGCTGCTGGGGCCGGAGCTGGAACGCCTCGATGACGCCGCGCTGCGCCAGGTGGTGGCCCGCGCCTCGGTCTATGCCCGGGTGCTGCCGGAGCAGAAGCTGCGGATCGTGCGGGCCCTGCAGGCCAACGGCGAGGTGGTGGCCATGACGGGCGACGGCGTCAACGATGCGCCCGCCCTGCGCCAGGCCCTGATCGGCGTGGCCATGGGCCTCAGCGGGTCCGACGTGAGCCGGGAAGCTGCCGATGTGGTGCTGCTCGACGACAACTTCGCCACGATCGTCAACGCCGTGGAGGAGGGGCGGCAGGTGTACGCCAGCATCCGCCGCTTCGTGCGCTACATCCTCGGCAGCAACCTGGGGGAGCTGATCACGATCGGTTCGGCACCCCTGCTGGGCCTGGCCCTGAGCCCGCTCCAGATTCTCTGGATCAACCTGGTCACCGACGGGCTGCCGGCCCTGGCCCTGGCCCTCGGCCCCGGCGAGGAGGGGCTGATGCGGCGCCCGCCGCTGGCGCCCGGCGAATCGATCTTCGCCCGGGGTCTCGGCCGCACGATCGTGCGCATCGGCCTGGTCTTCGGCGTCCTGGTGGTGGGGCTGATGCTGCTGGCCGCCCGCCAGGGCAGGCCCTGGCAGACCATGGCGTTCACCACCCTCTGCCTCGCCCAGCTGGGCCATGCCCTCTCGGCCGGCAGCAGCCGGCCCCTGCTGCGGGTGTCGCCCTTCGCCAACCCCTGGCTGCTGGGGGCCGTGCTGGGCACCGCCCTGCTGCAGCTGGCCCTGCTGGCCATCGCGCCGGTGGCGCGGTTCTTCGGCCTCACTCCCCTGTCTGCCGGTGACCTGGGCCTGTGCCTCGGGGTGAGCCTGCTGTTCGTCCTCTACGTGGAGCTCGAGAAGCTGTTCACCGCCCGACCGCTGGAGGCCCTGGCCGATGATGGGCCATCCCCGGCCCCGCCCGACCATGAGCCTGGATCAGCTGAAGGCTTTCCTGGCCCGGATGCAGGAGGATCAGGAACTGCGCCGACAGGTGCTGGCGGCCGCCACCGCCGATGACGTGGCCCAGATCGGGGCCGCCAGGGGCTACAGCTTCTCCGGCGACGAACTGCTGCGCCTCTCGGGCAAGAAGGTGGGCCGGGTCACGGTGAAGAAGCAGGACCTCCCTGGCGAATACAACTGACCCCTCAGGGCCAGGCCTGGAAGCTCACCGGTTCGTACTTGGCGATCGTCACACTCCAGATGCGGGTCGCCAGGTCACCCAGCGACGCCTGGAAAGCGGCGGTGTCGCCGTCCGCCAGCCAGCGGGCCTTGAGCCGGGGCAGCTGCTCCTGGAGCAGCTCCATCGGCAGCTCCACCAGCAGCAGGCTCCGCTCACCGGCCGCCCGCCGCAGGGGGCCCGCTTCGCTGCGCTGCCACAGGCGCAGCAGCAGCTCGAGCGCCAGGGTGCGGCCGTCGTCACCGGGATCGGCGGCTCCGGCCGCCGCCGTCCAGGTCTTGCCATTGAGGGGCAGGGCCCGCGCCCCGTCCTGCTCCATCAGGGCCAGAGCCACCAGATAGGGAGTGTCCGCCATCGCCTTCAGCCTCAGGGACCACCAGCCTGCTGGATCGTCAGCACGGACAACCGGGACGCCCGGATCCGTGTACAACACAGGCCAGAACCGGCCCCACCGTTCCGAACCCGACCATGGCGAGAACCGACGTCACCGTGGTGGTCGTGCCGCGCGAACGCTTCAGCCTGGCCCTGGCGTCGCTGGAATCGATCCTGGGGAACACCGAGCCCCCCTTCGAGCTCCTCTACATCGACGGCCACTCGCCTGCCCACGTGTCCGCAGCGCTGCAGGATCGCGCCGATCAGCACGGCTTTCGCCTGATCCGTTCCGACGGCTTTCTCTCACCCAATGCGGCCCGCAACCTGGCGTTGCCCCACGTCAGCACGCCGTATCTGGTGTTCATCGACAATGACGTGATCGTGCGGCCGGGCTGGCTCCAGGCCCTGATCCGCTGCGCCGAGCGCCACGACGCCACGGCGGTCTGCCCGCTCACCTTCGAGGATGCGGCCTTCCGCATCGTCCACCAAGCCGGGGGGACACTGGAGTGGAAGCCCAGGGGCGACGGCCAGCGATGGCTGACCGAACGACGGCCCTGGAACCATCTGCCCCTGGCCAGGGTGAGCCAGCCCCTGGTAGCGGGCCCCACCGAACTGAACGAATTTCATGGCGTCCTGGTGCGCACCGATCTCTTCGAGCGGATCGGCCTCCTCGACGAAGCCCTCCTGAGCATGGCCGAGGAAACGGACTTCTCGATCTCCCTCGCCCGCAGTGGCGGCCGGATGTTCTTCGAACCCCGCAGCCAGGTGAGCTACATCCCACCGACTCCCGAAACCCTGCAGCCATCAGACCTGCCCTATTTCCGGCTGCGCTGGAGCAACAACTGGGCCAGGGCCAGCGTGGACCACATGGCAAGAAAACACGCCCTCTCCCCCTGCTCCCCCGTTCTCACCCACTGGCTGCGCTTCGTTTACCAGCATCGCCAGTTCTGCGCGACAGGTTCCCGCAGGCTGCCGGCCCGACAGATCCTCTTCGGCGCTTACGCCGCCACCCTCAGCAGACGAGAGAAACTCGATCGGCTGCTGGAACATCTCTCGGACCCCACCGCGAGGGCCTGAGGGCAGGCCCGTCTCAGGCCTGCCCAGCACGGCCGGCCGCCGCCTTCAGGGCCGCGGCCAACGACGCCGTGAACCGGCCCATATTGTAGCGAGCTTCCGCCCGTTCCCTGGCCCGTCGTCCCATGGCGACGACCCGCTCCGGATCCTGCAGCAGGGTGAGGATGGCGCGGCGCCAACCGGCCACATCGGCGGGTTCCACGGTGATCCCGAACCCTTCATGCTCCACATCGATATCCAGCGAAGCATTTCGGGTCATGATCACGGCTCGCCCCATGGCCATCGCATCCAGCAGGCTGGTGAGCCCCGCCAGCCGGCTCGTCTGGCGCAGGGGAATGGCGATGACCTGGCAGCGGGCATAGGCCTCGACCGCCTCGCAATGGCCGTGAGCCTCGCGGCGGCTGGGATCGGATCGGGATTCGGACAGGATGACGGTGGTGTTGGCATCAACGCCGGCGGGCTCCGGCACCGACTGCTCGGTGCAGAAGATCTCCGCCGTCACCGGCAGCCCCTGCAAGGCCAGGGCCAGGGTGTCGTGGTCCCTGAGGGTCTTGCCGGCACTGACAATCCGTAGGCTGCCGCTCCGCTCGGGAGGATGCCACGGGGGATAGGAATCGAGGTCCGCCCCCCATTCGATCAGCTCCAGTTTGCCGGCCTGATCCGGAGCCACACGTCGCACCGACTCCAGGGCCGATCGGCTCAGAAACAGCAGGCGATCATGCCCCGCCACCAGCAAAGGAACCGAGAGCGGATGCAGCGGGTGATGGATCAGCGCCACCAGGGGAATCCGGAGCATCCCACAGCTACGCAGGTAGGAGAGAATGCGGGTGTTGGATTGACAGGCTGAGTAGATCAGATCCACCGATCCGGCCATGGCCAAGGCCGCGATCTGCTGACGCACGAAGGGACCCTTGCAGCGTCGGTACAGGGCACCGTGCAGCCCTTGCCTGCCCGTACCGATGTACGGCGGGATGACCGTCTCGATGCCGAAATCGGCCAGATGGACCGCGCCCCAGAGGTGCTGGCCGGCCGCCTCACCCCGGCCATGCAGGCGCCGGGCCCGTTGCATGGAGTAGTTGTTGAGCAACAGGATCCGCACGTCCCCCTCTCAACCGAAGGGGGCCTCAGCGGTGAGGATCCCCTCGCCGCTGAGGGGCAAGGCCGAGGGTTCCCCCAGCAGCTGCAGGAGGGTCGGCACGATGTCGAAGGTGCTGCGCAGGCCGAGATCGCCGGGGGGCAGCTCCGGCGCCAGCAGATAGGCCATGCCGTGGGGACCGGTGTGACCGCCGGTGCGCCGGTAGGGCAGCGGGCCCATGGTGCCGAGCCGCGGATGGGAGATGGCGAGCCCCCCCCGCCAGACGATCACCAGGTCCGATTCCGTCGGCCCCAGGCTCAGGGGATCGCGGCCCTCGGCGGGCCGTTCGATGGCGGCCACCAGGCCCTCCCCCGTGCGGGGATCGCGGCATTCCTGCAGCAGGGCGATCAGCTCCTCGCACACCCGGCCGTAGTCGGCGGCGGGCACCAGCCCCCGGCTCTCGCGACCGATGAGGTTGATGCGGATCCGCCCGTCGTAAAACGACGGCAGCGCAAACGCCCGCATCGACGCCCAGTAGGGCTGATAGTGGGCGGCCGGCATCCATTCGAGCCCGGGAACCAGCGTGGCCGGGCGCGGGCGGGGCGTCGCCGCGGCCACAGCCCCGGGCCGCAGGGAGCTCAGCCGGCGCTGCAGGCGCTGCCAGCGCGTCGGCCGGGCGGCAGGGATGGGGGGCAGCAGCTCACCCACGGCGGCGTGCCAGTTCTCCTCGCTTCCCAGCAGGGCCAGGCCATCGGGGGCCCGGTCCCAGTCGGCACGGGACTGCAGCAGGGGGACGCCGAAGGCCTGCCGATGCAGCAGTTCACTCAGCAGCGCCATGCTGAGCACATCCGACTGGTTCGCCCCCATGCCACCGGTGGCGAAGGCCACGACCCGCACCTCCGGGAAGGCCTCCAGAAAGCGATCCACCAGCCGGTCCACCGCCCGGTAGACCTCCCGCAGACCTGCGGCGGCAGCGGCGGCGGAAGGGTGGTCGTGCAGGGGGTGATCGGGATCGACGCCATGCCAGAGCCCCTCGATGGCCGAGTGGGGTTCGCTGACCACCACGAGGCCCAGATCCCAGTCCGGGCAGCGCTCCTGCAGCAGCCACAGACTCGCTTCGGTGCGCCGTTGCACCGCCTCCACCAGCCCCTGGCCCATCCGCCGGCACTGCTCGGCGCTGGGCCAGGGCAGGCCGTAGATGTGCTCACCGGCGGGGTAGGTCCCGTAGCGGGCGGCCAGCTCGTCCAGGAGGCACGCCGGCCGGGAGGCCAGGGCGATGCCCGGGTCATGGGCGCCCCAGCCCACGATTCCCTGCACCTCGGTCGCCCGCTCGAGGTCGAAATAGGGGGTGTCGAAGACGACGGTGCGCGCCTTCAGCCCCTGGGGAAAGGGGGTCAGACCCGTGCCGTCCTGCCAGGCCGCATAGCGGTGGGGATCGAACGTCACGGCCGACCAGCGCCTGGCGTCGTCCGGGGCCAGACCGGAGGCCACCTGCTCCCAGGCCAGACCGGTGCGCTGGGCCGCTCCGTGATCGAGCAGCAGGCGGGCACTGCGCTCGCGCAGGGCGGCCAGGGCAGGCAGTTCGCCCGCGGCCATCATCTGCTCGCCAAGGCTGGTCTCGTAACCGTCGAGACCCAGGACCAGCACCCGGTTGGCTCCCATGGCTGGGTCCCGTCACGATCGGCCCTGGAACCCTATCGGCGTTCAGCGATCTGCAACCAGCGCCCTGGTCCGTCAGGCCACCGCCAGCCGCTGCCACTGGCTGCGCAATCCCGCTGAAAGGGGTACCGGACGGTAGTCACTGGGATGGCTGGGGCCATGGCGCAGCACCGCATTGACCAGCAGGGCCGGCGTGCTGCCGTGGTTGATGGCGCCATGGGGAACGCCGGGGGGGATGCGCACCCAGGTGGCCTCGTCCTCCCGCAGGGTGATCGTGCGCAGATGGCGGTTCTGCAGCACCACCAGATCGATCGATCCCCGCAACACCAGCAGCTGGTCGGTCTGGAAGCGATGGCAGAACAGCTCGAAGCTCGGCGCGTTGGTGATCTCCGCGATCAGGGTTTCATCGCTCGCCTGGGGAGCGGAAAAGAGGGTGTCCCCGTGGAAGGAACGCTCCACGGGAAACAGCTCAACGGTTTTGGACAGGGCCATGTTGCTTCATCCACTCATGGCATGAAGTTTCGCGACACAATCTCTGGGGAATCGTCGCCTCCGTTACCGACAATGTCGCCGGTCAGGATTCCCCCTTGGAAGCTGCATCGAAGCGACGGCTCACCTCGTTCCAGTTCACCAGCGGCCACCAGGCCTTGATGTAGTCGGGCCGCCGGTTCTGGTAGGTGAGGTAATAGGCGTGCTCCCACACATCCAGGCCCAGCAGGGGAGTGCCGCGCTCGATGCCGGCCACATCCATCAGCGGATTGTCCTGGTTGGCGGTGCTGGTGATCGCCAGGGAGCCGTCGGGACGCCGGATCAGCCAGGCCCAGCCGGAACCGAAACGGCCCGTGGCCGCCTCGGTGAAGCGCTGCTGCATCACCGCATCGGAGCCGAAGGCCGCCGTGATCGCCGCCTCCAGGGCCGCCGATGGCACCCCCCCCTTGCCCACGGGAGCCATCACGGACCAGAACAGGGAATGGTTGTAGTGGCCGCCGCCGTTGTTGCGCACGGCCACCGGGTACCGGGAGATACGCCCCTGCAGGGCCTCCAGCGGCAGGGTGTCGAGCTCCGGATGGGCCTGGATCTGGGCGTTGAGGTTGACCACGTAGGCCCCGTGATGGCGGTCGTGGTGGATGGTCATCGTGGTGGCGTCGATCGCCGGTGCCAGGGCCTCCGCCGGGTAGGGCAGCGACGGCAGCCCATAGGCGGCGGCGGCTGGCAGGGGCAGCAGCAGCAGAGCCAGGCCCAGACAGGCGCTGCAGAGGGCCGGCAGCAGGCGGCGAAACGGGAGCAGATTCATGGTTTCGATCATCAGGTCGAGCGCCAGTCGAGCCAGGGAAGGCCCGGCAGGATCGCCGGGGTGGAACGGCGGTAGGCCGGATAGTCGGGATGGCTGACGCAGAGGGCGGCCTCCTCCCTGCGGGCCTTGCGGCCCAGCACGAAGGCCAGGGCCAGCAGCAGGCCCAGATGCAGCAGGCTGCCCAGGGCCAGGGTCACCCCCAGCGAACACACCAGCACGGCCTGGTAGAGGGGATGGCGGCAGCGGCCGTAGGCCCCCGCGGTGACCAGGGGGGCGCCGGGGATCGGTTCCGGCAGGGGGGTGAGGCTCTCCCCCAGGTTGAGGGCTCCCTGGCCGGCGAGCCCGAGGCCCACCAGGGCCATCACCCCACCGGTGATCCGCAGGGGCAGGGGCCAGACCAGGCCCAGGGACGCCGGTGGCGGCAGGGCCGGCAGGGCATGGGCGGCGATCAGCAGCATCTGGGCCACCAGCCACCACTCGCCACGGCGGTTGTCCCGCAGGCCCCCCCAGGAGAAGCCCCAGATCCTGAATCGTTCGGCCAGGGCCTGGACCATGGAGGGTGCGCCACCTGATCGCAGTCTGGGCCAGGCCGGCCCCGGCGTTCACCCCAGCGGCTGGACCTGCACGCTCACCTCCATGCCCGCGGCGGCGAAACCGCGGAAGCTTCCGGCGATCGGTGGCACCGCACCGGGCAGGCGGGCCACGGCGACGGGGACATGGTCGCGGCCGGCGATCGCGCCGCTGGAGGGATCGAAGCCCTTCCAGCCCGCCCCCGGCAGGAACACCTCCGCCCAGGCGTGGGTGTGGCCCCCATCCCCTGCCGTGGGGGTGACGTGGGAGTAACCGCTGACGAAGCGGGCCGCGAATCCCAGCATCCGGGCCGCCACCATGAACAGGTAGGCCACATCACGGCAGGAGCCCGAAGCGCTGCTGAGGGTTTCCGCCGCGGCCTGCACCCCCGGCTCGTGCCGCAGCCGGTAGGCCACATGCCCATGGATCGACCGATTCAGGCGCTGGAGCAGGGCATAGCTCTGGATCCGCTCCCCGGGCTGCCGAAGCGTCGCCAGCCAGCGCGTCAACGCCTCCCCCCGCTCGCAGGGCTCCACGATCCGGTAGGGATCGAGCACCGGCAGATCGTCCGGCGCGTAGGCGAAGGGATGGTCCATGGCATAGGCCTTGACCAGGAAATCCAACGGTTCCTGGTTGTACTGCTGGATGACCAGCCGGCTCTCAATGACGAGACGCTCCGAGCGATCCCGGAACGTGGCGATCACCACCGAGTTGTCCTCCACATCCCGGTGCCAGCGAAGGCTGGCATCGGGCTGAATCGTGAGCCGCGAGGATTCGATCCGGAGTTCATGGCCCTCCCTGGGCCGCAGGCGCAGGACATGGGGACCAAGCGCGACAGGCCCGGAATACCGATAGACCGTGCGGTGAAGAATCTGATAACGGTTCATCGGTTCACCGTGGCGCCTGGGTCAAGGACATCAGGACCGGGCGTCGTCGCCACCTCGCTGCAGATGTGATGCAGCGGCCTTTGGCGTTGGTCGACATGCCTACGGTTGAGGGGACCAGACGGTCAGGGAGCCCATGATCATCTTCCCCTCCCAGCGATGGGCCCGCCGGCGCCGGTAGCCGGCGGGATCGGTTCCCCGTTGATTCCCATTCTGTTGAGATTCCTCCCATGACAAACAGAGAAGACGCCACCGCCAAGGAAGTGGAAGGACGGGTGGAAGCCGCCTACGGCGAAGCCACCGACGACGCCGGACACAAGATCAAGGGCAACGCCAAACAGGTTCAGGCCAAGGTCATGAATGTGGCCGAAGACATCAAGGAGGGGGCCAAATCGGCGGCCCAGAAGCTCAGTGATGCCGCCGGAGACCTGGCAGACAAGATCAATTGATCCTCCCTGGACCTCCGCCATCCGGAGGTCCGTCACGCCGTGGGCAGCAGCACCGGAAATCAGCCTGAATCCCGGGCCCAGGCGTTGCTGGCCCAACTCAGCCTGGGCGAAAAACTGGCCATGCTCGACGGCGACACCCCGTTCTGGGCGGGGATGGCGGACATCGCCTTCCACGACGCCGCCCACCGGCACCCCTGGCCGGCCGGAGCGGTGAAACGCCTGGGCATCGGCGGCGTTCAGTTCGTCGACGGCCCCCGGGGCGTGGTGCTCGAGGGTGGCGCCACCACCTTCCCTGCCCCCATCGCTCGGGGCGCCACCTGGGACCCCGACCTGGAGGAGCGCATCGGCGACGCCATGGCCAGAGAAGCCCGCTCCTTCGGAGCGAACCTGCTGGGCGCCATCTGCGTCAACCTGCTGCGGCATCCCGGCTGGGGCCGGGCCCAGGAGACCTACGGAGAAGACCCGGTGCATGTGGGCGCCATGGGGGCTGCCATGACGCGAGGGGCGCGGCGGCACACGATCGCCTGCGTCAAACACTTCGCCCTCAACTCGATCGACAGCGCCCGGTTCCTGGTGGACGTGCAGGCCACGGCCAGGGTGCTGCACGAGCTGTACCTGCCCCAGTTCCGGGCCTGCGTGGAAGCCGGTGCCCTGGCGGTGATGAGCGCCTACAACCGCGTCAACGGTGAATGGTGCGGCCAGCACCACGAGCTGCTCACCACGATTCTCAAGCAGCGCTGGGGCTTCCGCGGCTTCGTTGTCAGCGACTTCATCTTCGGGATCCGTGACGGCGTGAAGGCCCTGCAGGCCGGCCAGGACCTGGAGATGCCCTTCGGGATGTTCTTCCAGGCCTGCCTGCCGGAGGCGGTCGCCGACGGCCGGGTGCCGCTGGAGCGCATCGATGACGCGGTGCTGCGTCAATTGCGGGCCCAGCTGACGGTGCCGGCTGGTGCCTATCCGCTGACCCTGCGCGGCTGCGACGCGCACCGGTGCCTGGCACGGGAGGCCGCCACCCGATCGATCGTGCTGCTCCGCAACCGCGGCGACGTGCTGCCGCTGACCGGCATCGGCTCCCTGGCGGTGATCGGACGGCTGGCGGCCACGGCCAACCTGGGCGACCGCGGCTCCTCCGACACCCGTCCGCAGCCCCGATCGGTGGTGACCCCCCTCGAGGGGCTGCGGGCCGCCGCGGCCGGCATCGCCGTGCACCACAGCGACGGGGCCAACCTGGCGGAGGCCGTGGCCCTGGCGGCCCGCAGCGATGCCGCCGTGCTGGTGGTGGGCCTGGACTGGCGCCACGAGGGCGAACACATCCACACCGGCGACATCGCTCCGATCCTGCGCCAGGCGCCTCCACCGGAGGGACTGCGGCGCCTCGGGGGACGGCGGCTGATGCCGGTCTGGAACCGGATGGCCCGGGTCTTCGCGGCCCTGGCCCGCCTGGGCTCGGTCCGTCCCGCCGGCGCCTTCAACTCCGGAGACCGCACGCTGCTCACCCTGCAGCCGCGCCAGGAGCGACTGATCCTGGCCGTGGCCGCCGCCAATCCCCGCACGGTGGTGGTGCTGATGGGCGGTGGGGCGATCCTGTGTGAAACGTGGCGGCAGGTCGTGCCGGCCATCCTCCTGCTCTGGTACCCGGGGCAGCAGGGGGGCGAGGCCCTGGCCGACGTGCTGCTGGGGCGGGTGTCGCCCTCGGGCCGGATGCCGTTCGCCGTGCCCACCAGCCCCAGCCACCTGCCGCCCTTCGCCCCCCGGGCCCGCCGCATCACCTACGACCTGTGGCACGGCTACCGGTTGCTGGCCCGGGATGGGCACCCGGCGGCCTTTCCGTTCGGGTTCGGGCTCACCTACTCCCGTTTCCGGCACAGCGGGCTGTCGGCCGTGCTCCACCAGCCGGGCGGTGCGGAAGCAGAGCTGCGCCTCCAGCTGACGGTGCACAACGACGGAGCGATGGCGGCGACTGAGGTAGTGCAGGTCTACGCCGAGGTGCCCGGCCGGGCCATGGAACGGCCGCTGCGGATGCTGGTGGGATTCACCCGGGTGGAGCTGGCGCCGGCCCAGTGCCGGAGGGTGTCGCTGCAGGTGCCCCTGCGACACCTGGCCTGCTTCGACAGCGCCCAGGATGCGTTCATCCTCGAGGACGGGCGGCACCGGATCGTGGTGGCGCAGCATGCCGAGGATCCGGGCATCGGTGTGGATCTGCTGCTGGAGGCCAGGGTGGTGGGCCGCTGATGGACCTGATCGGTGTTTCGTTGCTGGTGCGATGGCTGATCGGCTGGAAGCTCTGGCTGGGTCTGGAGAGGCTGCCGGTGCGGCGCCTGCAGGGGCATCCCGGGATCTCGGTGCTGATTCCTGCCCGCGACGAGGAAGGCCCGCTCCCCCACCTGCTCGACGCCCTGCGCTGCCAGAGTTGCGCGCCCCTGGAGGTGATCGTGATCGACGACCACTCCAGTGATCGCACCGCGGCCGTGGCCACGGCCGCCGGCGTCACCGTCATCCAGCCGCCGCCCCTGCCGGAGGGATGGTGCGGCAAGACCTGGGCCCTGCACAACGGCGTCCTGGCCAGCCATGGCGAACTGCTCGTCTTCCTCGATGCCGACACCGAACCCAGCCCAGATTTTCTGGAGAGCCTGGTGGCCTGCCACCAGCAGCTGGGCGGCCTGGTGTCGGTGCAGCCCTTCCATCGCACCGAGCAGCCCTACGAGCTGCTGTCGCTGCTCTTCAACCTCATCGGCCTGATGGCCGTACCGCTCGGCGCCGGCTGCGGCGTGGCCTTCGGTCCGGCCCTGGCGACCAGCCGCTTCGACTACGAGCGGATCGGCGGCCATGCCGCCGTGGCCGACAAGGTGGTGGAGGACTGGTTCCTGGCCCATGCCTACGAGAACGCCGGCCTGCCGGTGAGCGCCTTCATGGGGCATGAGTTGATTCAGTACCGCATGTATCCGGGCGGCATCCAGGACATGGTGGTGGGCTTCTCCAAGAACTTCGCCACCGCCGCCGGGGAAGTGCACTGGCCCTGGATGCTGGCCATCCTTCTCTGGCTCTCGGGCCTGTTCTGGGCCGCCTGGTGCCTGCCGGCGGCCCTGCTGCACTGGCCGGTGGTGGGGAACAGTTCCGTGGCCTTCAACCTGGCCCTCTACGCCGCCTTCAGCATTCAGTTGCTGGTGATCACCCGCCGGGTGGGGTCGTTCGGATGGATCAATCTGGTGTTTCCAATTCCCGTGCTGTTCTTCCTGGTGGTGTTCATCGGCGCGATCCTGAACCTGGAGCGCGGCACGATCGAGTGGAAAGGCCGCCAGTTCCGAACATGACGGCGGTCCTCGCCTGCATGCTCGGCTGGCTGACCTGGTCGCTGCTCGTGGGCTACGGATGCCACCGGCTGCCGCGGGAGACCCTCCAGCGCGACAGCTGGCTCACCGGGCCGCGCCCCTGGCCCGAGAGCGCATCGGGCTACGAACGGCGCCTGCACATTCAGGCCTGGAAGGCGTCGCTGCCGGATGCGGGCCCCCTCTTCCCGGGAGGCCTCAGCAAGCGCAGCCTGGTGCGGCGGGATCCCGCGGCCCTGGAGCAGCTGGTGGCCGAAACCCGCCGGGCTGAGCTGGTGCATGTGGCCCTCTGGCCGTTCTGGCTGTTCACCGCCCTGTGGCTGCCCCCGGTCGGGGTGCTGATCAACCTGGCCTTCGCCACCGCCTTCAACCTGCCCTGCCTGTGGCTGCAGCGCTACAACCGCCTGCGGCTGCTGGCGATCCTCAGGCCCGCAGCAGCTCCCTGACCAGGGGATCGAGGGCCGCGGCCTGCCGGAGCAGCTGGGGATGGGTCCACACCGGCAGCATGTGCCGCGGGCCGATGGGCAGCACGGCCCTCCAGCCGGGCACCACCATCAGATCGAGAGCGGAGAAGAAGCTGCAGCACTCGATCCGCTCCAGGGGCTCCAGGTCACGGTTGAGCCGGTCCAGCAGGGGGCTGCCCCACTTGAGATCGGCGATGCCGGCCAGGGGCCAGCGGGGCCAGGGCTGGGCCGTGAGCGTGCCCTGCTGGGGGCTGCCGACGCTGATGAAGCGGCGGGTGCGGCGGTGCCCCCCCAGCAGCTGGATCCAGGTGCGGGAAATCACCCCGCCCATGGAGAAACCGAGGATGTCGATCGGCCGGGTGGCGCCGAAGGCCGCCTCGATGTGGCTGGCGAGCAGATCGGCGGACGCCTCGATCGGGGTGGCCCCAAGCCGCAGCGGCAGATCGGGAATCAGCAGGGGTCGGCGTCCATTCCCCAGGGTCCGCAGCAGGCGATCGAACACCCTCGGAGAGTCAAAAAGGCCATGGACCAGCACAAGGGGTGGCGCTGCCGGAGGATCCGAGCTGGCGGACATGGCGGAGGGGATGGGGCGTCCCCATCCTCCGGCCCGGCGCTCAGGCCGCAGCCGGCAGTCTCACTTCACCCCGGGATCGAAGGCGGCCGGTACGGAAGGGGACGCTCCCGGTCCGGACGGGGCAGGGAAGCTGAGGGGGGCCATGGCGCCGGTGGCGTCCTGTTGACCATGGGGAATCGGGATCACCGCCATCGAGAGAAGGAAGGCAGTGCCGCTGATGGCGGCGACGACGAGCTGGGCGACAGGGCTGACCGGATCCATGATCCTCTACCTCACTTGCCGTTAAGGCTAAACCAAGTTTTCGCTCATGGCAACCACAGCCTTCATCGCCCTGTGCCAGGCCTGCGGGTTCCAGGTCTGGCCTCCCTGCCGAAACCCGTCGATAAGCTGAGCCGGCGCATGCCTCCCCCATGAACCGCTACGACGATCTGGCGGAACGGTGGCGGCAGCAGGACACCCGGATCGGCGAACTCCACGAGACCCTGCGAACCGAGTCCTACCTGCTGCTCACCGAGCTGGCGAAGGACCTGGGGGTGGAGGGCAGGACCTGGAAGGAGCTGAAGAATCCTTTCCACCGCAAGTACGTGGAGTACCGGCTCTCCCCCTTCCCCGACCGGGAGGACGAAACCCGGACCGATCGCTACACCCCCAGCGGCGAGCTGGAGTTCGGCATCGTCATCACCTTCGACCACGGCGAAGCCAGCTTCCCCAAGAGCCGCTTCCTGATTCCCCTGGCCACGAGGATGTTCAAGGGGCACCCCCAGTACTGCCTGTGGGATCCGGTGGCCTCGCTGCCTCGGCAGGGCCGGGGCTGGGTGGCCAGCAAGCCGGCCATGATCCAGGAGATCGTCAGCCTGATCGAGGAGGAACTCGCCTTCGACCCGTTCGAGGGGCCGCCACCGGCCCAGCGGATCCGCCTCCTCTGAGCCTGCCTCGACGAAGGAGCGAGTTTCAGGCCAGCGCCGGAAAACAGCCCTTCAGCCCGCTCACCAGCATCTGAACGGCGATGGCGGCCAGCAGCAGCCCCATCAGGCGGCTGATCACCTTCTCCTGCAGCTCCCCGAGGGCCTGACGCAGGGGCATCGAGGCCATCAGCAGCAGGTAGATCCCCGCCGCCAGCACGGCGATGATGGCGCTCAGCTCCAGACGCCCCCCGAAGGACGGCGGGGCATCGGCCACCACCAGGGAGATGGCGCCGGGGCCGGCCAGCAGGGGCAGGCCGATCGGCACCACGCCGATGCTGTCCTCGTCCCCCTCCACCGCCGCCGGGCTCACCACCTGGCCATCGATCAGCCGCAGACCCAGGGGCAAGAGGATCAGTCCCCCGGCCACCCGGAAGGAATCGAGGGTGATGGCGAACAGGTCCAGCAGCGCCTGCCCCCACCAGCAGGCCGCGATCAGGGTCATCAGGAAGGTGAGCACCGCCAGCCGGCTGATGCGACGGATCCGCACGGGGTTGCCCCGGGCGGCCTCCACCACCACGGGCAGCACCCCGATCGGTGAGCTGATCGCCAGCAGACCGACGGCCGTGTTGATCAGGGCCATGGCACCCCCGCGACGGCGACGGACAGGGACCCATCCTCACCGCCGAGCCCCCCGTGGAAGGGCCAGGATGGCCGGGTTGCCGTGCCAGCGATCCCCGAGGAGCTCCCACCGCCGCCGGGGCCGAAGCTCCTGGCCCGCCTCCCACCCCGGCGGCGACGGCTGCTGGCGGGCGGCCTGGGGGTGGCCGCCGTGGGGCTGGGGATCTGGATCTGGCTGGGCCGCTCCAGCCCCGACGTCCTGCGACTGAGCGGACGGATCGAGGGCTACGAAACCGATGTGGGCGCCAGGATCGGCGGCCGGGTGGCCCAGGTGACGGTGCGTGAAGGCCACGCCGTGGTGAGCGGCCAGCTGTTGGTGCGCCTCGATGACGACGAGATCCAGGCCCAGCTGCGGGGCGCCCAGGCCCGGGTGGCGGCCGCCCGCCAGCAGGAGCGGGACGCCCGGGTCCAGATCCAGGTGGCCGAGAGCCGCATCCAGGAATCCCAGCTCAACCGGTCCCAGGCGGAGCAGGACAACCGGGGCCGTCTTTATCAGGCCCAGGCCAACCTAGCCACCGCCGAGGCGCGGCTGCAGGAGGGTCAGGCCCGGCTGCGGCTGGCCCGGGTGACCGTGGGCCGCACCGAACAGCTGACGAAGCTGGGGGCCACCTCCCGCCAGAGCCTCGACCAGGACCGCAGCGCCTTTGAGAGCGCGCTGGCCAGTGTCCATGCCCTGGCCAAGGAGGTGGAAGCGGCCCGCGGCGCCCTCACCCTGGCCCGCACCAGCACCTTCAACCCCTCCATCCGGGGGGCCCAGCTGAGCGCCCTGCGGCAGCAACTGCTCCAGAGCCGGGCCCAGCTGCAGGCCAGCGCCGCCGAGGTGCGCGTCGCCCTGGCGGCTGAGCAGCAGATCCGCGCCCAGATGGCCTATCTGACCATCCGCTCCCCGATCGCCGGGGTGGTGATCGCCCGCAGCATCGAGCCGGGGGCGGTGGTGGTTAGCGGCCGCACCCTGCTCACCCTGCTCGACCCCGCCACGGTGTATCTGCGGGGCTTCATCCCCGAGGGGGACATCGGCCACGTGCGCACCGGCCAGGCGGCGCGGGTGTTTCTCGATTCCGACCCGAAGCGGCCCCTGGCGGCCCGGGTGGCCGAGATCGATGCCCAGGCCTCCTTCACCCCGGAAAACATCTATTTCCAGAAAGACCGGGTGCGGCAGGTGTTCGGGGTGAAACTGGCGATCAACGAACCGGCCGGCCTGGCCAAACCGGGGATGCCCGCCGATGCCGAGATCCCCCTGCCCCCCCGCCGCCCTGGACCCTGAACCCCCCGGGGGCGATCCGGTGCTGCTGGTGGAGGGGCTGCACAGGCGCTTCGGCCGCGTGGAGGCCGTGCAGGGCCTCGACTTCCAGGTGCAGGCCGGGGAGATCTTCGGCCTGATCGGCGCCGACGGCGCCGGCAAGACCACCACGTTCCACATCCTGGCCGGACTGCTGCGGGCCAGCGCCGGCACGGTGCTGGTGCAGGGGCAATCGCCGCGCCAGGTCCGCTCCCGGATCGGCTACCTCACCCAGACCTTCTCCCTCTACCCCGATCTGAGCGTGGCGGAGAACCTCCGCTACGTGGCCGGGCTGCGGCAGGTGCCCGCCGCCCCCTTCCGGGAGCGCCGCGGGCAGCTGCTGGAGCTGATGGGCCTCGCCCCGTTCCTGGATCGCCTGGCGGGCCAGCTCTCCGGCGGCATGAAGCAGAAACTGGCCCTCTGCTGCGCCCTGATCGACCGGCCCGAGGTGCTGCTGCTCGACGAACCGACCACGGGGGTGGATCCGGTGTCCCGGCGGGAGTTCTGGGATGTGCTGGCCCAGCTCGCCTCCGAGGGGGTGACGATCGTGGTCGCCACCCCCTACCTCGATGAAGCGGAACGCTGTCACCGCATCGCCCTGATCCACCAGGGACGCCTCCAGCGCCTCGGCACCCCCACCGAGCTGAAGCAGGGCCTGGGCCTCACCCGCCTGGAACTGCGCACTCCGCAGCGGCAGCGGGCCGAGCAGCTGCTGGAGGCCGCCGCCGAGGCGGGCGCCGGCAGCCTCGTGGACGTGCAGAGCTTCGGCGACCGGCTCGACGTGCTGGTGCGCAGGGCCGAGCGGGGGGAGCGGGAGGTGAGGGAGTTGTTTCACCGCCACGCCCTGCCCCTGGAGGACCTGCAGATCAGTGATCCCACCCTGGAGAACGTGTTCGTGACCCGGCTGCGCCAGGACGGGGGCCAGCCGCTGCCGCTGGCCTTCCCCCGCAGCGGCGGCCGGCGGCCCCGGGCCGACCCCGCCATCGCCGCCCGCCAGCTGTCCCGTCGCTTCGGCAGCTTCGAGGCCGTGCGTCAGGTGGATCTGGAGGTGCGCTACGGCGAGATCTTCGGCCTGCTGGGGGCCAACGGCGCCGGCAAGACCACCACGATCAAGATGCTCTGCGGCCTGCTGGAGCCCAGCGCCGGCCAGGTGACCCTGGCGGGGGAGACGAGCCAGCTGCGCAGCCGCCAGCTGCTGCGCCGCATCGGCTACATGAGCCAGAAATTCACCCTCTACGACGATCTCTCGATCCGCCAGAACCTGGAGTTCTATGCGGGGGTCTACGAGATTCCCCAGGCCCGGCGCCGGGAGCGGATCGACTGGGTGCTGGCCAGCTGCGGCCTGGAGGGCCAGGGGGCGATGGCCACCGGCCAGCTGCCGGGCGGCTGGAAGCAGCGGGTGGCCTTCGGGGCGGCGGTGCTGCACGATCCGGAGGTGCTGTTCCTGGATGAACCCACCTCCGGCGTGGATCCGGTGGCCCGGCGCCAGTTCTGGCGGATGATCAACGACTTCGCCCGGGCCGGCACCGCCATCCTGGTGACCACCCATTACCTGGAGGAAGCCGAGCAGTGCAACCGGCTCTGCTTCCTGGTGGCCGGCCAGAGCGTGATCGAAGGCACCCCCACCGAGGTGAAGGACGCCCAGCCGGGGCGTCTGTTCGAGCTGCTGGTGCCCCCCGGCCAGACCCAGCGGGCCGCCGACCTGCTCCGGCAGCAGGTGGATCCCTGGCGGGTGGGGATCTTCGCCGACCGGCTGCATCTGGTGGTGGACAGACCGGAGCCGGAACTGGCGCAGGTGCGGTCCGCCCTCGCCACCGCGGCGATCGAGATCCGTTCGCTGCGGGCGATCCCCTATTCGCTCGAGGATGCCTTCATCGGCACCGTGCAGCGGGCCCAGCGGGGGAGCCCGGCGCCATGAGGTCCCGCATCCGGGCCCAGTGCGTGAAGGAACTGCTCCAGTTCCGCCGCGACCGGCTGACCCTGGGGCTCGCCTTCCTGCTGCCCCTGCTCAGCCTGCTGATCCTGGGCTTCGCGATCCGGCTGGAGACGAAGCACATCCCGATCGTGGTGCAGGACCTCGACCGCAGCCACCTCAGCTACGCCTACAGCGACCGGCTGTTCGCCACCGACCAGTTCCATCCGAGCCGCTGGCGCGGCAACGATCCGGTGCGGGGCGCCCTCGACCAGGGCACCGCCAAGGCCGCCGTGATCATCCCCCCCGACTTCAGCCGTCGCATCAAGGCCGGCAAACCGGTGACCGTGCAGGTGCTGGTGGACGGCACCGATGCCAACAACGCCCGGGTGATCCGCAACAGCATCCAGGCCACCACCCGCTTCTTCCTGCTCGACCAGGGCCTGATCGACGACACCCAGCCGGTGCGGGCGATCACGCGGCTGTGGTTCAACCCCGGACGCCAGGAATCGCTGTACATCGTGCCCGGGGTCTATGCGGTGGTGCTGTGGATCTTCCCCTCCCTGCTGGCGGCGATCGCCATGGTGCGGGAGAAGGAGAAGCAGACGATCCTGCAGGTGTACGCCTCCGGCATCAGCGCCGGTGACCTGCTGCTCGGCAAGGGCCTGGCCTACCTGCTGGTGGGGCTCAGCATGGCGCTGGTGGTGATGGGAATGGGCAGCCTGATCTTCCGGATCGGCTTCGCCGGTGACCCCACGCCGCTGCTGGTGGGCACCACCCTCTACCTGGCGGCAGCCGTGCTGTTCGGCCTGCTGCTGGGGGTGCGCAGCGCCAGCCAGAACGCCGCCGTGCAGGGGGTGTCGCTGATCGGCTTCCTCACCGCCCTGCTGCTCTCGGGCTTCATCTATCCGGTCAGCAACATCCCGTTCCCCCTGTCGCTGCTGTCGGCGATCGTGCCGGCCCGCTACTTCGTGGTGATCAGCCGCGACGCCTACGTGCGGGGCACCGGCTGGCCGGGGGTGGGGCTCGACGTGCTGGTGATCCTGGTGGCCGGGGTGGTGCTGTTCGCCGCCGCCCGCCGCTCCCTGGGTGCCATGGAGCTGGGCGACGGGGACGGCCGATGAGCCCCCTGGCCCTGCTGCGGCACTGGGGCCGGCGGCTGTGGGCCAGCCGCTTCCTGGCCCTGCTGCGCAAGGAGATCCAGCAGATCCTGCGCGACCGGCAGCTGATCAAGCTGCTGATCATCCCCCCCACCATCCAGCTGCTTGTCTACGGGTACGCCCTCAACCCGGATGTGCATCTGCTGCGCCTGGGGGTGGTCGATGTCGCCCAGACCGCCAGCAGCCGGGAGCTGGTGTCGGCGTTCATCGAGAACCGGGTGTTCCTGGCCGTCGCCCATCCGCGCTCGGAACGGGAACTGGCCCGGCTGGTGGAGCGGGGTGAGCTGACCGCCGGGCTGGTGATCCCCCCCGACTTCCGCCGCCGCCTCGCCGGGGATCGACCGGCCGAGGTGCAGGTGTTCATCGACGGGGTGGATGCCAACAGTGCCGGCATCGCCAACGGCTACATCCAGCAGATCCTGCGCCGCTTCCGGCCCACGGGGGCCGGCACCAGTGCCCGGCCGCCCCCGGTGACGGCGGCGGTCACCTTCCTCTACAACCCTGGCCTGCGCAGCAGCTGGTTCTTCGTGCCGGGGGTGATGGGGCTGGTGCTGACCCTGATCGCCTCGCTGGTGTCCGCCGTGGCCCTGGTGCGGGAGAAGGACACGGGCACCCTGGAGCAGCTGCTGATGACCCCAGCCAGCGCCTGGGAGATCCTGCTGGCCAAGATCCTGCCCCTGTTCGTGCTGCTGCAGGGCGATGTGGTGCTGGCCCTGCTGCTGGGCCGGACCGTCTTCGACCTGCCCTTCCGCGGCAACCTGGCCCTGTTCCTGCTGCTGTCGGGGTTGTACCTGTTCGTGGGCATCGGCATCGGCACCCTGCTGGCCACCGTCTGCCGTTCCCAGCAGCAGGTGCTGCTCACGGCCTTCTTCATCAACCTGCCGATGGTGCAGACCTCCGGGGCCATCGCCCCGATCGACAGCATGCCCGCCTTCTTCCAGGTGGTCTCCCTGCTCAATCCCCTGCGGCACTACATCGCCATCGTGCGGGGGATGCTGCTCAAGGGGGTGGGCCTGGAGGCGCTCTGGCCCCATGCCCTGGCCCTGGGGGTGATGGCCGTGGCGCTGATGGCCTTCAGTGCCTCCCGCTTCCGCAGCCAGCTCAGCTGAACCAACGACCCCACGCCGGGCCCCACGCCGGTAGCCGCGGGCAGTCACATCCGGTCATCAACTGGCGGGAGGGGGCCCATTGCACCACCCGTCGCCGCCGATTGACTGGGCTCCCCTTCCCGCCTGATCCATGACGCTCCGATCGGCACACCCCCGTTTCCGGGCGGCCCTGGCCGCACCGGCGCTGCTGGGCCTGCTGCTCCCCGCTCCGGCCACCGCCTCCACCTACCAGGCCCTCTGCGGCAACAATCCCTGCACCATCAACCTCGACGCCAACGGCATCGGGGACATGAACCGCTTCATCCCCATCGGCCGGATCGCCCAGTGGTTCACCGGTGGGCAAGAGAGCTACGACGCCACCAACGGCACGGCGGGTGCCCTGGGCGGCGGCACGGCCGGAGCCATCGCCGGCGGCCTGCTGCTGGGGCCGGTGGGGCTGGTGGGGGGCATGGTGGGCGGCGCCTTCGCCGGCTCCAAGGCCGGCAAGACGGCCGATCTCTACTTCACCGTGGTGGGCTACGACAGCTACGGCAAGAAGACCACCCTGAGCTTCCGGTTCGTGAATCCGAAGCCAGCCAATCAGCTGAAGACGGAGCTGCCCATGTTCACGGGACTGGCCATGGGCAAGGTGCGTCCCGTCAATGAGCTGCGCCGCAACGACGAGACCCTGCCCCAGCAGCTGAGCGATGCGCCGTCGCCGATGACGATCCCCTCCCAGTCCTACGTGGCGCCGTCGCGCTACCGCTGAGGCAGGGGCGACCCGCTGCGGCGACCCTCCACATCGGCACGGAGCTGCACCAGGGAGGCCTGCATGGCATCCACCACCTGCCGGTAGCAGCGCTCCAGGTAGGCCCGGTCGCGGCTGGCGCCGTGGCCGGAGCGCTCGAAGCGGATCGGCGGACAGACCCGGGTGTGGATCTGCACCGGCAGGGGCAGGTTGATCAGGGGCCCCAGGGCCAGCCCCCAGGGCAGCCCCAGGTACAGGGGCATCACCTCGGGGTCGATGCCGAACAGCCAGGGCATGCCCCGCTCGTGCAGGGCACGGAACTGGGGATAGAGGTCCTCGATCACCACCAGGGTGTCGTGGGCACCCCAGGAGATCAGCGGCACGATCGGCAGGTCGTGCCAGATGGCCAGCCGCAGGAAGCCGGTGCGGCCGGCGAAATGGATGCGGCCCCGGTCCCGGTGGGGGCGGAAGGTGTCCTGGCCTCCGCCCGGGTACACCAGCAGGCTGTCCCCCTGCTCCAGGGCCGCCAGGGCCAGGCGCGGGTGGTAGGGGATCGCCCCGGTGCGCGACGCCAGATCGGCCAGGGGGGGATAGCCCATCCAGACCTTCGGGTGGGCCAGCCCCGACACCCGGCGCTCCAGGCCGAAGCGGCGAAACCAGTCGTACATGAACATGTGCATGTCCGGCGCCGCCAGGCCGCCGTTGTGGGTCCCCACGAACAGCAGGCGGCCATCGGAGGGGACGTGCTCCCAGCCGTCGCTGACGACGCGGAAGTAGTGGCGGTGCAGCCAGCCCCAGAAGGGCATGAGCTGGCGGATCAGGTCGGGATCCCGGCGTCGCCAGTGCTTCAGAGCGTCCTGGCTGGAAACGGGCATGGGCGGGGGCGAGGTCCGGTGGCTGGAGTCTGCCGAGCCGCCGCCGGCGGTGCGTCGGGCCTTCCTAACGTCACCATCTGCCCACCGGTGCCATGGCCGAGCTCACCGTCCTGTTCGATGGCGCCTGTCCGCTCTGCCGGCGGGAAGTGGAGACCCTGCGACGGCGGGATCAGGGCCGGGGACGCCTCGCCTTCGTGGATGTGGACGCTCCCGGCTACCTGCCGGCCAACCATGGGGGCATCAGCTACGAGGAGGCCATGGGCCGCATGCATGCGATCCGCGCCGATGGTGAGGTGATCCGCGACGTGGAGGTGTTCCGCCAGGCCTATGCCCTGGTGGATCTGGGCTGGCTCTACGCCCCCAGCCGCTGGCCCCTGCTGCGACCCCTGGTGGATGCTCTCTATGGGCTGTGGGCCCGCTGGCGGCTGGCCCTGACGGGCCGGCCGCCGCTGCAGGAACTGTGCCGCCAGCGCGGCCAGCACGCCTGAAGGGCTCGGCTCCGGTCAGGGGCAGTTCAACGGATCTCCGGCCATGGTGCGGGCCACCGCGTCGGCCTGGAGGGCCAGATCCGCACCCTCGGCGGTATAGAAGGTGAACCCCTGGCGGTTGCGGTAGAGCACCGGCCGGGTGCGCTCGAGCAGCTGCTCGGCCCGGCGGCGGCACTGGAGCAGGGCCTGGTAATCGATGGGCTCGCCGCTCGGATTCGCCTGGGGATGGGTGGCATTGGCCGCATCGGCCTGGCGGCGCAGCGCGGGACAGATCCGGTCGCGCAGCTCCTGCACCAGAACAATCTCCGCCTGCATCGACCGGGTGGCCAGGTCGTCCCGCTGCTGGCGCAGCTGGCGGCAGTCCTCAAGGCTGCCGGCCAGGGCCGACGAGCCCATCACCCCGGCCAGAGCGATGGCCATCAGACAGGCGTACCGCCGCGCCCGCCACGGCTGGCGCCACGGTCCCGATCGGCCGACAGGAGAAGGGGCCAAGGAAGCCGTCAGCAACTCCTTGATCCTGCTGCCCCGGGCTCCATGCCTGCAGACAGAGCGGCCCCTCCGGCCAGGCCTGCCGCAACGATGCAACGAATCCGCATCACCGCACGGGCCGGACCAGCCAACGAACGGACAATGGCCGGTCCAGCGGGATCTCAGGACGATGCCAGGTCACAGCCAACCCCCCCGGCGCTCGGTCACCTCTGTCCTCGGAACCGCCCTGGTGGGAGGACTGTTGGTGGCTGGCGTGCTCGCCGGCGGCAGCGCCGCCTGGGCAGAGGAGGAGGAGCCCCCCTACGGCGAACTGGTGTCGGCAGGTCGAGTGTCCAATTTCATCGATTCCGTGGGAGGGCCCTTTGGCTCCACGTTTGATGTGATCTTCTCCCCCGACTTGGTCACCTGGACCTATGGCAGTGGCGTCTTCGTTCCACCCTTTTCTCAAGAACCTCGCCTGGAAACCCTTCGGCGCTCCGTGAAAGCAGAATTGGCTTGTATCGGCTCCCCTGACTGGTTTCCCTATCAAAACTGCAAAAGGGGATCCGGCACGACAGGATTATACGAACTGGCGCAGGCCATCACCTTCCAGTTCGACAACGGTGTGAACATCCGCTGGGAACAGGGCACACTCTTCGACTACTACTTTCCCACAGACTTTACAGTGGAATTCAATTTATCCAGATGGCGCCCCAATAGCGCCTTGGTGTCGGGCCTGCCCGGTCAGGAGCCCTTCAGAACCCGGGAGGTGGCCTTCCGCTTCAACGAGCGAGGGTTCCAGCAACTCATCGACACCCCCACCCCCGCTCCGATCCTGGGCGTCGGCGTGGCGCTGAGGTTCAGCCGCCGACTGAGAAAGCGGATCAAGGCGTCGGCAGCAAGGCCAATAGCAAGGAAGGCCTGAGCTTCGGTTATCAATGGATTAAGCCCTGTTTAAATACAGAAAGTCAGGCGCTTTCCTGAGTAGTGGACTGACCTTCCGGGCAGGGGTGCGGCAGGCCACGGGCGTTCGTGACCTGCAACACCTTCTCCCTAGAAGCCGTTCTTAGGTTAGCCGTAGCCTCATTTTTAAACCTGCATTTTTTCACCGCAAACACTGCAACAACAGGCAGCTACATCCTCTTCGGTTCAGATGGATGGCTGCCCAGACTGCATCGATAGGCAGCGGATAGACGCCTGCTGACCTTCCATTGGCGCGCCCCTCGCCCCCCCCCTCGCCCATCAATGGGGCCCGTTTTCTGCTGACGTCCTTCCCGTTCTCCCGACGCCCTTCCCCACCAGCCCCATGATCACCAGCGGCACCTCCTTCGCCATCGACGAAGCCAACAGCAACGGCCTCACCGGTCCGTCGAGCTCGGCCACGCCCTACCTCACCTCCAGCCAACCCCAGGTGCAGTTCACCTCGCTGTTCACGGTGGGTGATGCAGTGAACGGCTACCGCATGGTGGGCATTCCCGACGGCATGGGCGCCTTCGACAACGGCGACGGCACGTTCACGCTGCTGATGAACCACGAGCTCGCCAACGACCGGGGCATCGCCCGGGCCCATGGCCAGCCCGGTGCCTTCGTCTCCCGCTGGGTGATCGACAAGGCCAGCCTGGAGGTGAAGAGCATTCAGGACTTCCTGCCCAACGGCACCAGCGTCTATCTCAGCAACAACGACCCCACCGCCGGCACCGCCCACAGCGCCTATCTGGCGGCGGCCACCACGGTGATCTCCCGCCTCTGCTCGGCGGATCTGGCTCCGGTGAGCGCCTACCAGTACACCGACCCCGCCACCGGCACGGTGTACGGCACCGACGCCCGCCTGTTCCTGAGCGGCGAGGAATCCAGCGGTTCGGTCACCGGCGTGGGTCCTGAAGCCACCACCCTGTTCGGGCGTGAGTTCGCCTGGGTCGCCACCGACGACGCCAACACCCCCCTCGACGAAACCGGCACCGCCTGGGAGCTGCCCCATGGCGGCTTGTTCGGCTGGGAGAACAACGTCGCCAACCCGCTGTCCCAGCGCAAGACCATCGTGATGGGGCTCGATGACGGCAACGGCGGCCAGCTCTACCTGTGGGTGGGCAACAAGCAGACCAGCGGCACTGTGGTGGAGCGGGCCGGCCTCACCCGCCAGGGACCCGACGACAACCTCTACGTGGTGCGGGTTCCGTCGCTCACCAGCCTGGATGGCAACGGCGTCCCGGCCGAATCCCTCGATGCCCCGGTGAATGGTGCCTTCAGCCTGGTGAGCCTGGGTGATGTGTCGGCCCTCACCCTGAACGGCCTGGAGTCGGCCAGCGATGCCGCCGGCGCCGCCCAGTTCCTGCGGCCGGAGGACGGCCAGTGGGATCCGGCCAACCCATCGGATTTCTACTTCGTCACCACCAGCCGCTACGACCAGACCAAGGACGGCGTCGGCTCCCAGACGGGCCGATCCCGGCTGTACCGCCTGCGCTTCAGCGACATCACCAACCCGGAAGTCGGCGGCACGATCACCGCGCTTCTGGATGGCACCGAAGCCGGCAACATGCTCGACAACATCACCATCGCCGGCGGCAAGGTGATCCTTCAGGAGGATGTCGGCAACCAGCAGCATCTCGGCAAGATCTGGAGTTACGACATCGCCACCGACAGCCTCACCGAGCTCGGCTCCCACGACCGGCAGCGCTTCGGTGACGTGGGTGTGGCGGCTGTGGCCCCCTACAACCAGGACGAGGAAAGTTCCGGCGTGATCGATGTGTCCTCGATCCTCGGCGAAGGCACCTTCCTGCTCAACGTCCAGGCCCACTACCCGATTCCCGGTGAACTGGCCGAAGGCGGCCAGCTGCTGCTGATGCGCACCAATGCCATTGGTGGCCAGCCCCCGGTCACCACCATCACCGCCAGCGATCCCCAGAACGATCCCCTCAGCTTCTCGATCTCCGGCGGCGCCGATGCCGCCGACTTCACGATCGATCCGAGCACCGGGGTGCTCCGCTTCGCCGTGGCCCCCGACGCGGAGAACCCCGCCGATGCCGATGGCAACAACATCTATCTGGTGGAGGTGAGCGTCAGCGATGGCAACTCCGCCCCGGTGACCCAGACCCTGGAGGTCAGCGTCAACCCGGTGAACGAGAGCCCCCTCAACACCACCCCCACCGCCGCCACCGTGGCGGAGAACACCACGTTCGTCACCACCGCCAGCGGCACGGATCCGGAGGGGATCCCCCTGGTCTTCGCCATCAGCGGCGGCGCCGATGCGGCCCGGTTCACGATCGATCCTGCCACCGGTGTGCTCCGTTTCCTGGCGGCCCCCAACTTCGAAGCCCCCAGCGACAACGGCGCCAACAACTCTTACTTCGTGGGTGTCACGGTTTCCGATGGCGTCAATGCACCGGTGCAGCGCACCGTCGTGGTCAACGTCACCGATGTGAAGGAAGCGCCGGCCGCCAGCAATGCCCTGACGATCACAGCGATCGGCAGCTACGCCAGCGGCAGCACCGCCGTCGCCGAGATCGTCGCCCACGACCCGGCCACCCAGAAGCTGTTCAGCCTCAACGGGGCCCTCAACCGGCTCGATGTCATCAGCATCGCCGACCCCAAAGCCCCGGCACTGGTGGGCAGCATCGACCTGTCGGCCTACGGCGCCGTACCCAACAGCGTGGCGGTGAAGAACGGCCTGATCGCCGTGGCCATGGAGGCCAGCCCCAAGACCGATGCCGGCAAGGTGGTGTTCCTCTCCACCGCCGGAATCTTCCTGAACCAGGTGAGCGTGGGGGCCCAGCCGGACATGCTCACCTTCACGCCCGACGGCCTCAAGGTGCTGGTGGCCAACGAAGGCGAGCCCAACGTGGGCGACACCATCAACCCCGAAGGTTCGATCTCGATCATCAACCTGGCCGGTGGGGCTGCCGCCGCCACGGTGAGCACCGCCTCCTTCAGCGCCTTCAACGGCAAGGAGGCTCAACTGCGCGGCCAGGGGGTGCGCATCAGCGCCGGCAAGAGCTTCGCCGTTGACGCGGAGCCCGAATACATCGCCGTGTCCGCCGACGGCAGCACCGCCCGCATCACCCTGCAGGAGAACAACGCCGTCGCGGTCCTCGACCTGACGACCAACACGATCACCGCCATCCAGGCCCTGGGGCTGAAGGACTACGGCACCGGCCTGCCCCAGGTGAAGACCTTCGATTTCGATGCGGCGACCCTGCCGGCCATCGGCACCACCGCCACCGGCCAGACCCTGAAGCTGGGCGGTTTCTCGGGGCTCCATTACGAGGGCATCGACGTTGCCACCGGCAACCTCAAATTCATCACCAACACCGACCGGGGCCCCAACGGCGAACCCAGCGACGTGCTGCCGGCGGTGCCCGGCAACGAGCGTCCCTTCGCCCTGCCCGGCTTCACCCCCGAACTGGTGCGCTTCCAGCTCAACCAGAGCACCGGCGCCATCAGCATCACCAGCCGCATCGCCCTCAAACGCGCCGACGGCACCCCCCTCAGCGGCCTGCCCAACCTTCAGTCGGCGCCGGCCGGCGGCGGCTTCAGCGATGAGGTGGGCGTGGATCTGGCGGGCCAGCAGCTGGCCAACGATCCCTTCGGCGCCGACGTCGAGGGGATCGTGGTGGCCCCCGACGGCAGCTTCTGGCTGCCCGATGAATACCGCCCGGCCATCTACCACTTCGATGCCGGCGGCACCCTGATCGAGCGCTTCATCCCCACCGGCACCGCCGCCGCCGCGGGCCAGGCTGCCGGCAGCTTCGGCACCGAAGCCCTGCCCTCGGTCTACGGCCAGTTCCGCCGCGCCAACCGGGGCTTCGAAGCCATCGCCATGGAAGGCAGCAAGATCTATGCCTTCATCCAGACCAACCTCGACAACCCCGGCACCGGGGTGCGCAACAACGGCGTGATCCGCATCCTCGAATTCGACACCGCCACCAAGCAGGTGAGCGGCGAATTCGTCTACGTGATGCGCGACACCAGCGCCGGCGGTACGGCCAAGACCGACAAGATCGGCGATGCGGTGGCGCTGGGTGGCGGCCGCTTCCTGGTGGTGGAGCGCGACGATCGCACCGGCGCCGATTCCAACAAGCTGATCTACGAGATCAACCTCAAGGGCGCCACCAACGTGCTGGGCACGCCCCTGGCCACCGCCAGCAGCGGCACCTCCCTGGAGAGCCTCAGCCCCGCCGGCCTGGCCGCCAACGCCATCCGGCCGGTGGACAAGCGCCTGGTGGTGAACGCCGCCGCCATCGGTTACACCGGCATCAGCAAGCTGGAGGGCCTGGCGGTCATCGATGGCGACACCATCGCCGTCATCAACGACAACGACTTCCAGCTGGCCGGCACGATCGCGGGTGACGGATCCGCCCCGCTCAACCCCACCCCCGAGCCGATCCGTCTCGGCCTGATCGATTACAACCTCAGCAACGGACTGGATGCCAGCGACCGCGACGGCACCCCGTCCGGCGGCCGGATCAACATCACCCCCCAGCCGGTCTTCGGCATGTACATGCCCGACGGCATCGCCTCCTACACGGTGGGCGGCAGAAAGTATTTCATCACCGCCAACGAAGGCGATGACCGCGACGACTTCCTCACCCCCGATGAAACCATCCGGGTGGGGGCCTCCGGCTATGTGCTCGATCCCACCAGCTTCCCGAATGCCGCGGCCCTGAAGAACAACGCGGCGCTGGGCCGTCTCACCGTGTCGGCCATCGACGGCGACATCGACGGCGATGGCGACATCGACCGCATCCAGGCCTACGGCGCCCGTTCCTTCTCGATCTGGGACGAGGCCGGCAACCGCATCTTCGACACCGGCGACGCCCTCGAGCTGATCACCGCCGCCCAGGTGCCGGCCCTGTTCAACAGCGACGGTGCCGCCGGCTCCTTCGATACCCGCTCCGACAACAAGGGGCCCGAACCCGAAGGGGTGGCGATCGGTGAAGTCCGTGGTCGCCTCTATGCCTTCGTGGGTCTCGAGCGGGTGGGTGGCTTCATCACCTACGACGTCACCGATCCCACCAGGCCCCAGTTCGTCACCTACACCAACCCGGCCGCCAACGCCGCCGGCACGCCGGGCCAGGGCGATCGCGCCCCGGAAGGGATCATCTTCGTCTCGGCCGCCGACAGTCCCACCGGTGATGCCCTGGTGATCACCGGCAACGAAGTGAGCGGCACCACCACGATCTACAAGGTCGAGATCCCCACCGCCTACACCCTGCAACTGCTGCATTACTACGGCGAAAGCGGTCTGCTGGGTGTCGACACCGCCCCAATCATGGGCGCCCTGATCGACAGGTTTGATGATCAATATGCCAACACCCTCAAGCTCGGCGAAGGCGACACCTTCATCCCCGGCCCCTGGCTGATCGGCGGTGCCGATCCCTCCCTCAACGGCGTGCCCGGCATCGGCAGCACTGCCCTCGGCCGGCCCGATGTCGCCATCCTCAATGCCTTCGGCACCGACGCCTCGTCCCTGGGCAACCACGAGTTCGACCTGGGATCACCGGTGCTGCAGGGGGCCTTCGCCCCCTCCGGTGCCTGGGGCGGCGCCCAGTTCCCCTTCATCACCGCCAACCTCGACTTCTCCGCCGACAGCGCGCTGCGCGGCCTGGCCGATGCCTCCATCGGCGGCACCGCCACCAATGCCTTCGCCGGCAAGGAAGCCAGCAGCATCAAGGCAAAAATCGCACCCTATGCCGTCGTCACCGAAGGGGGCGAGAAGATCGGTCTGGTAGGAGCCACCACCTACGACCTGCTGAGCAAGAGCTCCCCCAACGGCACCGTGCCGAAGGACGACGGGCTCCCCTCCACCTCCGACCTGCAGGAAGTGGCCGCTTACATCCAGGCCGCTGTCGATGCCCTGCGGGCCCAGGGGGTCAACAAGATCGTGATGCTCGACCAGCTCGACACGATCGAGCGCAACCAGCTGCTGGCTCCCCTGGTGTCGGGGATCGACGTGATGGTGGCCGGCGGCGGCCATGAACGGCTGGGTGATGCCAACGACGTGCCGGCGGCCTTCAACGGCCACGATGCCGACTTCGTCGGCACCTACCCGATCGTCACCGCCGGTGCCGACGGCAAGCCCACGCTGATCGTCACCACCGACACCGAGTTCACCTACCTCGGTCGCCTGGTGGTCGACTTCGATGCCAACGGCGAGATCCTGCTCAACAAACTCAATCCGGTGATCAACGGCGCCTATGCCGCCACCGAGTCCACCCTGCAGGCCGCCTACGGCACCACCCAGAGCGCGTCCGAGATCGTGGCCGGCAGCAGCATCGGCTCCCAGGTGAACGCCATCACCCAGGGGATCAACAACGTGATCGTCTCCAAGGACAGCAACATCTTCGGCTACACCAGCGTTTATCTCGAGGGGGATCGGGTCTTCGGCCGGGCCCAGGAAGTGAACCTGGGCGATCTCTCCGCCGACGCCAATCTGTTCAAGGCCCAGCAGGCCCTCGGCAGCGCCGCGGTGCTCGTCTCGCTCAAGAACGGTGGCGGCATCCGGGCCTCGATCGGTTCGATCGGCGAGAACGGCGAGAAACTGCCCCCCGCCGCCTCCAGCGTCAAACCGGCCGGCGCCATCTCCCAGCTCGATGTCGAGAACGCCCTGCGTTTCGACAACAAGCTGATGGTGTTTGACACCACCCCCGCCCAGCTGCTCGCCATCCTCAACTACGCCGCCGGACTGAGCCCGGGCAACGGCGGCTATGCCCAGGTGGGCGGCGTGCACTTCTCCTACGACCCCAGCAAGCCCATCGGCGAGCGGGTGCAGGACGTGGCGATCTACGACGGCGACGGCAACCTCGTGGCGAAGCTGGCCGACAACGGCGTGCTGCTCAACGGTGCGCCGCAGAAGATCGGCGTGGTCATCCTCAACTTCACCGCCAACGGTGGCGACGGCTATCCGATCAAGGCCAACGGCGAGAACTTCCGCTACCTGCTCAGCGATGGCAGCCTCTCGGGCCCGGTGGATGAAAGCCTTGATTTCACCGCCAACGCCACCTTTGCCGCCGCCGGTGTCAGCGGGGCCGCCATCCTCGGCGAGCAGAAGGCCTTCGAAGATTTCCTCGAGGCCAGGCACGCCACGCCGGCCACGGCCTATGGCGTTGCCGACACCCCCGCCAGCGGCGACCTGCGCATCCAGAACCTGCAGGTGAAGGCCCAGGACACGGTGCTGTCCCTGGACACCCTGCCCAACGGCGTGGCCAGCGGTGATGTGGATCAGGATTCCGCCGTGCTCTGGACCCGCAGCACCGCCCTGGGGGTGGTGCGGTTCGAGGTGGCCACCATGGCTGATTTCAGCCAGATCGCCTTCTCCAGCACCGCCAGCGTCACCAACCCCAACCAGCCGGTGAAGGTGGAGATCGGCGGGCTGAGCGCCGGCACCGACTACTACTACCGGGTCACCGACGCCGCTGGATCAGTGGCGAAGGGTCGCTTCGAAACGGCCGCCGCCGCCGGGCAGTTCGCCGGCCTCAGCTTCGGCGTCAGCGGCGACTGGCGCGGTGAGCTCGCCCCCTACCCGGCGATCGCCAATGCGGCGGGCAAGGATCTCGGCTTCTTCGTGGAGCTGGGCGACACCATCTATGCCGATGTGCCCTCCGATGCGGTCCTCAATGCCGATGGCAGCCGCAAGCCCCAGGCCACCAGCCTGGAGGACTTCCGGGCCAAGCACAACGAGGTCTACAGCGTCCGCAACGGCGTCAACACCTGGGAAGACCTGCGGGGCAGCACCGCCATCCTGGCCACCATCGACGACCACGAAGTCACCAACGACTTCGCCGGTGGGGCACCGGCGGCCTCCGACCCCCGCTTCGGCAGCAGCCAGGGGCTGATCAACGACACCGACCTGTTCGAGAACGGTCTGACGGCCTTCCAGGAGTTCAATCCGGTCCGTGATCTCTTCAACGGCAACACCGGCGATCCACGCACGGCCGGGGAGCGGGATCTCTACCGCTACAACAGCTTCGGCTCCGACGCCGCCTCCTTCCTGCTCGACACCCGCTCCTTCCGCGATCCCGAGCTGGTGGCACCGAACACGGCGAACCCCGCCGATGTGGCCCGCTTCCTGGGCGAATCCCTCACCCTGGACCGGACCCTGCTGGGGGCCGCCCAGCTCAGCCGGCTGAAGGCCGATCTGCTGAGCGCCGATCGCAGCGGCATCACCTGGAAGTTCGTGATGGTGCCCGAGCCGATCCAGGAGCTGGGCATCTACAACACCGATGCCTTCGAGGGCTACGCCAGGGAACGCAAGGAGATCCTCAAGTTCATCGAGGCGAACGACATCCGCAACGTCGTGTTCGTGGCGGCCGATATCCACGGCACCATGGTGAACAACCTCACCTACACCGAGACGGTCGGCGGTCCCCGCGTGGCCACCGACACATGGGAAATCACCACCGGATCGGTGGCCTACAACAAGCCCTTCGGCCAGACCGTGGTGGATTTCGCCACCGCAGGCGGCCTGCTGAGCCCGCAGCAGAAGGCCTTCTACGACAGCCTGCCGATCGCGCCGGATGGCGACGATCTCATCAACGACAAGGACGATTTCCTCAAGGCCGCCTTCCAGAACCTGGTCATCGGCCCGGCCGGCTACGACCCGATCGGCCTCGACCGCAATCTGACGACCGGCTCCGGCGTGATCGGATCGTTCGATCCCAGGGCCACCCTGCTGCAGGGGGATTACGCCGCCGCCCACACCTTCGGCTGGACCAAGTTCGACATTGATCCAATCACCCAGAAGCTGACGGTCACCACCTACGGCATCGACCCCTACAGCGAAGCGGATCTGCAGACCGACCCGGCGGGGGTGCTCGGCCGGGTTCCCCGGATCGTCAGCCAGTTCAGCGTTGAGGCCCGCGGCGAGCAGCTCAACGGCACCACCGGCAACGACACCCTCACCGGCGGCGGCGGCGGCGACACGATCGATGGACGTGGAGGCCAGGACCTGATCCGGGGTCTGGCGGGGGCCGACACCCTGGTGGGAGACGGCGGTGCCGACAACCTCGACGGGGGCACCGGCGACGACCTCATCGACGGGGGCGTCGGCAACGACCTGCTGCAGGGCGGTGCCCAGAACGACATCCTGCGGGGGGGCCAGAACAACGACACCCTGCTGGGTGGCGATGGCGATGACCTCATCGACGGGGGCAACGGCAGCGATCGCCTGATCGGGGGTGGCGGCCGCGACACCTTCGTGCTGGGCAAACGGCCCAGGGGAGTCGATCGCATCGTCGATTTCACCCCGGGCCAGGACCTGCTGGCCCTCGCCGGCGGGCTCAGCGTCGATGGGTTGCGCTTCAGCGCCAAGGACAGTGGCACCATGATCCGCAGCGGCCAGCGCGAACTGGCCCTGCTGGAGGGAATCGCCCCCTCCCAGCTCGGACCCGAGCAGTTCCAGCTGATCTGAGCTCCACCGGGCCACGCCCACAAAAAACCGGTGGAGCCCAAAAAGTGGCTCCACCGGAAGGGGTTTCCAGGAGAACCCGAACCCTAGGGAGTCCCTCCGGACCGGGAGGTGAACGGGACACCGGCCCCGGTAGTGGCGGGCACCGGTTCAGGGATTGCACCAGGAGCAATGGCCCGGATCGGCCCGCAGGCGGCCGTCGCGCCGGGGGCGCCGCTGGCGGTGGTCGCAGGCGCCACAGCGCCACATCTCCACCAGCACCAACTCGGTCTGGCGTCCACAAACCGCGCAGGGCAGGCCCGCGAGCGTCTCCTCCAGTCCCCAGCCCGGCGCACCGCAACCCGGGCAGGGGGTGGCGATGCGGCGCACCAACCGGAAGGCCAGGCGGCGGATCGAGGCCATGCGGGTGGGATTGCAGTGGGCGCGCATGTCCGTCTCCAGCCAGGCCAGGCCATCGGCGGAGGCCTGGCTGCAGCGGCGCACCGCCAGCTCCAGGGCGTGAAACTCCCGGATCCCCTTGCAGACGATGGTGGCCGCGCCCTGATGGGGGCGCACGATCAGGGCATGGGAGGGGAAGCCCACCTGCTCCAGCCAGCGGTCGAGGTTCTCGCCCGGGGCCACCAGGCGGTGATTGAAGTTGGTGCGGTGGACGAGCAGGTGCTCGCTGATCGTCAGCCCGGCGGAGCGATCCACGAAGGTCAGCCACTCCATCCCGGCGGCCAGCCAGGGGATGGCGGGGTGGGGTCCGAAGCTGCCCTCACTGGCCAGCCCCAGTTCCAGCCCCGTGGTCGCGATGGCGGCTTCGGCCTTGCGCCGGCAGGTTGCCTCCGCATCCGCCGGCCGGGGCCGCTCGCCGCTGAAGGTGCCGAGGCTGTCGGTGTCGAAGGCCTCGGCCAGCACCACCTCCAGACCCAGGCCATGGCGGAA
The DNA here is from genome assembly GCA_943367425.1 of Candidatus Sulfopaludibacter sp. SbA3. Taxonomy (GTDB): domain Bacteria; phylum Cyanobacteriota; class Cyanobacteriia; order PCC-6307; family Cyanobiaceae; genus Cyanobium. The sequence continues at coordinate 12,310 of CALRJF020000017.1, read as the reverse complement.
CGGCCGGGTGATCACCCGCTCCTTGCCATGGCGGGTCGCCAGGCCCAGACGGCGGCCGGCGTAGGGGCTCGCCCGGTCCACGAACAGCGAGGAAGTCACGGCACAGGGGCTTGAGGGGAGCAGGCGGAGGCCTCCGATCAACGGGGCTTATCGCCGGGATTGGTAATCCTGCGAAGCAATAACACCCAACGCCTCGAATCGCTCACTAATGTTCCCGGACTCCGATACGAGGACCGCTCGCTGATCCCATGACCACGAGCCTTTCCTAGCCCCATCCCGGTCCGTCGTCACCGGGTGCAGCGATCCAACCCTGCCTCAACGCCGTCGCCTTCATTCTTTCCAGCTTTCTTCCCACTACCGACCGCCATTCCCCTCCATGGTTCCCAGACGTGCCACCACAGGTGTGGGCCGCCTGTCGCAGGGCAGCCGCCGACGCGGCCTGCCCCGATCAACCGCACAGAAAGGCGATCAGGACGCCCGAAGTTGCCGGCTGCCCCGTCGCTTCGATTCCGCTCCGCCATGACACCTCCGATGCCATGTCCCTCGCCATGCAAGCCCGACCGCTGCGACTGACGCTTCGATCCGACGATCATCTGCCGGCCGACATGAGCTGGCGCATCGATGATGGCTACATCCGGGCCAACACCTGGAACGCGGAGGGCGAATCGATCACCCTGGGTATCTGGGGACCGGGGGATCTGATCACGCCTTCGGGTTGTGCCCTGGCCCCCTTCGAGCTGGTATCCCTCACCCGGGTGGTGGTGGAGGAATGCCTGCCTTCGGAAGCCGAATACCTGGAGTTTCTGCGCAACCAGATTCTCCAGACCACCCATCTGCTGCAGATCCACCGGGTGCGGCCCGCCGATGCCCGGCTGCTGCGGTTGCTGCACTGGATCGGCGAGCGATTCGGCCGGGTGAGCAGCAATGGCACCACCCTTTCCCTCGAAGACATGAACCTGACCCACCGCCATCTCGCCGACATCTCCGGCCTGACCAGGGTCACCGTGACCAAGGCCCTGACCCGCTTCCGGGCCAGCGGCATGGTCGTGAAGGTGAGCGAAGCCGACCTGCTCGTCCCCCGCGACAACTGCCTTCACGACAGCGCTCCCGCCATTTTTTCCAAGCCTTTGTCCCCCCTTCCCCTGCCGAGAACCCTTCGCCATGGACCCCCTGCTCAGGAAGCATCCCGCCGCCCGACATGACAGCGGCGACGCCCCCCACCCCAACGGCCCGGTCCTGACGGCCATCCCCTGGCATCAGCAACTGCGGCGGATCCAGATCGTGCGCTCCTTGGAGGCCGTACAGGATCTGATCATCGTTTCCCTCACCCTGGGGCTGTTCGGGGTGATGGTGCTCCAGCTGAAAAGCACCTTCAGCGCCCTGCTCTCGTCGGCGGAGTTCCATGAAGTCACCGCCGACATCCTGTTCATCCTCATCCTGGTGGAATTGTTTCGCCTGTTGATCATCTATCTGCAGGAACAACGGGTGTCAATCGGCGTGGCGGTGGAAATCGCCATCGTTTCGGTCCTCCGGGAGGTGATCGTTCGCGGGGTGCTCGAAACGGAATGGCATCAGATTCTGGCCGTCTGCCTGTTTCTGGTCACGATGGCCCTGCTGATGGTGGTACGGGTGTGGTTACCGCCCACCTTTGCGGGGGTCGACCCCGAAGCCCAGGTTTCGGCACGAATGCGGCAGGTACACGAACAGGCAGAAGCCTGACGAATCTTGCCATCGCCATCATTCTTAACCTGCTAATCCGTGATTGATCAGGTCATCTGATCTGAAGGATCGGCAAGCCTGCTTGATCTTGATACCCAGCCCCTGAATCCAGCCACTAATCTTGCCGGACCCCAAAACGGGGACCTACCAAACCCCTCGATTCCACCTATCAGCCTGAACCTCCTATCCCGCTGATTACAGCACCAGAGGCCAGTTCAGAAGCATTCAATCTCCCCCAGGAGACTGTCACCAAGACAGCCTCATTCTTCTGCTACGCCTCCTTCTTCTCCCCCCCTGCCAACACCCATCACCATGACCAAGCGACGTCGCTTCCTCGCCCTTGTCGGAGGAGCCCTCACCTCCTCCATCGTTCTCGCCGGTTGCCTGGGCAATCCCCCCAGCAGCAGCACCAGCGGTGCGCCCTCCACCCCGGTGGCTGCGGCGACCAACGCCAATCTGGAGGTCAAGACCGTCAGCCTCGGCTTCATTCCCATCCTCGAGGCCGCGCCCCTGGTCATCGGCGTCGAAAAGGGATTCTTCGCCAAGCACGGCCTTGAGGTGAATCTCAGCAAGCAGGCCAGCTGGCCCGCCGCCCGCGACAACGTGGTGCTCGGCACCGACGGCGGCGGCATCGAAGGCGGCCAGTGGCAGCTGCCGATGCCCCAGATGATCAGCGAGGGCGCCATCACCGATGGCAAGAAGGTGCCCATGTACATCCTGGCCATGCTGATGAGCCAGGGGAACGGCATCGCCGCCTCCACCAGTGTCAAGGACGCCAACCTCGGTACCGACCTCAAGCCTGCAGCCCCCTTCATCAGGAGCTTCTCCCAGAAGGAGAAGCGCAAGTTCCGGGCCGCCTACACCTTCCCCAAGGCCAACCAGGACATGTGGATCCGCTACTGGCTCGCGGCTGGCGGCATCGATCCCGACAAGGACGTGGAGCTGCTGACCGTGCCTTCGACGGAAACGGTGCAGGGCATGCGGAACGGCACCATGGAACTGTTCAGCACCGGCGATCCCTGGCCAACCCGCGTCGTCAACGACAAGATCGGTTATCTGGCCACCACCACCGCCTACATGTGGCCGGTGCACCCCGAGGAATTCCTGGCCGTCCGCTCCGACTGGGTCGACAAGCATCCCAAGGCCACCATCGCCCTGATCAAGGGCCTGATCGAAGCCCAGCAGTGGCTGGACAAGCCGGAGAACAAGGCCGAGGCCGCCAAGATCCTCTCCTCGCGCAAGTGGTACAACATCCCCCAACCCGTGCTCGAGCTCGCCCTCAAGGGTGGCTATAAGCCGGGCACCACGCCGACACCGGAAACGGATCCGAAGAAAGCGCCTCTCTACTGGAGCAGCGATCGTGGGGTCATTTCCTATCCCTACAAGAGCCTGACGCTGTGGTTCCTGCTGGAGTCGATGCGCTGGAAGTTCTACCCCGGCACCGTCGACACCATCGAGCAGGCCAAGGCGATCAACGACAAGGTCACCCGTGAGGATCTCTGGCGCCAGGCGGCCCAGGAACTGGGTCTCCCCGCCTCCGACATCCCCACCACCTCCAGCCGTGGCAAGGAGACCTTCTTCGACGGTGTCACCTATGACCCGGAGAATCCCCAGGCCTACCTCAACAGCGTGAAGATCAAGCGCTGATCTTCAGGACCGGGAACCCGATGGTGTGGGGCGTGCATGGGTCCGCCCCCCACCATCCCTGGTCCGCTACTGACATATCCATCGATCCCATCTTTCCTTCCCTTCCAGGAGAACCTTTCCATGGTCACCAGTCCCAACGACGGACTTTCGTCGCCCCGCAAGTCCCCGTCCATCAACCCCCTGACGTGGCTGCTGCGCAACCAGGGCAACTGGCTGCCGCCCCTGCTGGGCATCGGCGGCTTCCTGCTGATCTGGCAGCTCACGTCGGCCTTCGGACTCACCCGGCTGCCCTCGCCCTCCAGCCTGTTCACCGAAGAGCGCACCCGCATCCTGATTTTCTATCCCTTTTTCGATCGTGGAGGCCTGGATAAAGGCCTCTTCTGGCAAACCTTCGCCAGCCTGGGCCGGGTGGCCCAGGGCTACACGATCGCTGCCCTGGTGGGGATTGCCGTGGGCATCACGGTGGGGCTGAAACCGACGATCAACCGCGCCTTCGATCCGCTGTTCCAGTTCCTGCGCATGGTGGCGCCCCTGGCCTGGGTGCCGATCGCCCTGGTGGTCTTCCAGAAGAACCAGCCCGCCGCCATCTTCGTGATCTTCATCACCGCCGTCTGGCCGATTCTGATCAACACGGCCGAAGGGGTGCGCCAGATCCCCCAGGACTACCGCAACGTGGCCCTGGTGCTGCAGATGTCGAAAGGCCGTTTCTTCTCCAAGGTGCTGATCCCGTCCGCCCTTCCCTACATCTTCACGGGCCTGCGCATCTCCATCGGTCTTGCCTGGCTGGCCATCATCGCGGCGGAGATCGTCATGCCCGGAACCGTGGGCATCGGCTTCTTCATCTGGGATGCCTATCAGCAGAACTATGTGGGTGAGATCGTGCTGGGTGTGATCTGGATCGGCGCCATCGGCCTGATCCTCGATCGCCTCATGGTCTGGCTCCAGTCCCGCATTTCCGCTGGTCAGTGATTCAGGCAGATCCATGAATTTTCCCCCCACCATCAAGGCCTTCGGGATTCTTGAAGCATGGATGAATGACAGGCGGAACGTGATCCGTTTCCTGCTGGCCCGCGTCCTGCTCATGACGGCCATGGTCCTGGCCTTCAGCTTCTTCTATCTCACCCAAACGTGATCCGTCATGACAGCACTCGTTGATGTCCAGAACATCGAAAAGAACTTTCCCCTCACCGGCGGGGGCAACTACCTGGCCCTTAAAGGGATCGATCTGGAGATCCGCAAGGGGGAATTCATCTCCCTGATCGGCCACTCCGGTTGTGGCAAGTCGACCCTGCTCAACATGATCGCCGGGCTCGACCTTCCCACCGGCGGCACCGTGCTCCTCGAGGGGGAAACGGTGAAGCGCCCCGGGCCCGACAAGATGGTCGTGTTCCAGAACTATTCCCTGCTGCCCTGGCTCACCGTCCGCCAGAACATCGCCCTGGCGGTCGACGAGGTGATGCCCGACATGGGCCGGGCCGAACGGGACGCCGTGATCGAGGAACACCTGGAGATGGTGGGGCTCACCCAGGCCGCAGGCAAGCTGCCGGCCCAGCTCTCCGGTGGCATGCGCCAGCGGGTGTCCATCGCCCGCGCCCTGGCCATCAAGCCCAAGCTGCTGCTGCTGGATGAACCCTTCGGGGCCCTCGATGCCCTGACCCGGGGCAACCTGCAGGAAAAGCTGATGCAGATCTGCAACGAGCACGAGCTCACCGCGGTGATGGTCACCCACGACGTCGACGAGGCGGTGCTGCTCTCCGACCGGATCGTGATGCTCACCAACGGACCGGGATCCCGGATCGGCGGCATCCTCGAGGTGGACATTCCCCGGCCCCGCCAGCGGCTCACGGTGGTGCACCACCCGAGCTACTACAGCCTGCGTTCGGAGATCATCTACTTCCTCAACCGCCAGAAGCGGGTGAAGCAGTGGCAGGCCCGGCCCCACAAGGTGCTGGCCCGCCACGGGCTCGAGAAGGTGAATCTCGACCTGGGCTTCATCCCCCTGGCCGCCTGTGCGCCGCTGGCGGTGGCCGAGGCCAAGGGGTTCTTCACCAAGCACGGCCTCGACGACGTGCACCTGGTGCGGGAAACCAGCTGGCGCGGTGTGGTCGACGGCCTGGTCGACAACACCCTCGACGCCGCGATGATGCCGTCGGGCATGCCCACCTGGATGACGGCCGGCGGCCACGGCGATGATCCGCTGCCGATCGTTTCCGCCCTCACCATCAGCCGCAACGGCAACGAGGTGACCCTCGCCAAGCGACTGGCGGAGCAGGGGGTGAACACCGTGGAGGACTACCGCGCCTGGCTGGGCAGCCACGAGCGCGAACCCCATCGCATCGGCATCGTCCACCCCGCCTCGATGCACAACCTGCTGCTGCGCTACTGGCTGGCGGCCAACGGCATCGATCCCGACAGGGACGTGCACCTGCAGACCCTGCCCCCGGCCCAGATGCTGGCCGACCTCAAGGACGGCTCCATCGACGGCTACTGCATCGGCGAACCCTGGAACTTCCGGGCCGCCAGCAGCGGCCACGGCGTCCCGATCGTGGGGGACCTGGAGATCTGGTCGGGCCACCCCGGCAAGGTGCTCGGCGCCCGCGAGGACTGGGCCCTGGCCTATCCCAACACCCACATCGCCCTCACCAAGGCCCTGCTGGAGGCCTGCCGCTACTGCGCCGACCCGGCCCACTGGCCGGAGATGAGCGAACTGCTCAGCGACCGGCGCTACCTCGGCATGAAGGCGGAGCTGATCCGGTTCAGCGGCCAGCCCGGCGAGAGCGATCCCTTCGTGCCCCACGGTGAGCCCCACCACCTGTTCTTCGGTGCCGGCCTCAACCGTCCCAGCCGCACCGAGCACCTCTGGATCCTCACCCAGCTGGCCCGCTGGGCCGAGATCCCGTTCCCCCGCAACTACGTGGAGATCCTGGAGCGGATCTGCGCCGTCGGCGTCTTCAGCACGGCCGCCCGGGAACTGGGCCTGGAAGACGTCAGCTACCAGCGCCAGGGCATCGAGCTGTTCGATGGCCGCCCCTTCAACCCCGAGGACCCGATCGGCTACCTCAACGAGGTGTCCCTGCACCGCGATTTCAGCATCGCCGAAATCCCCATCGGCCAGCCCCGTCTGCTCCGCGCCTGACTGTCCCCGATCCGTACGCCTTCACCCTTCCATGACGACCACCGCCACCCAACCCCTGCTGCGCTTCGACGCGCTGGGCAAGGTCTATTCCACACCCACCGGCCCCTACCCGGTGCTGGAGAACATCAACCTCCAGGTGCAGCAGGGGGAGTTCCTCTGCGTCATCGGCCACTCCGGCTGCGGCAAATCCACCCTGCTCAACATGGTCTCGGGCTTCGCCCAGCCCAGCTCCGGCCAGGTGCTGCTCAACGGCGTGCCGATCGAGAAGCCCGGCCCCGACCGCATGGTGGTCTTCCAGGGTTATGCGCTGCTGCCCTGGATGACGGCCTACGAGAACGTCTACCTGGCCATCGATTCGGTCAAGCCGACTCTTGGCAACCGCGAGAAGCGCGACATCGCCATGGAGCACCTGGCGATGGTGGGTCTCGACAAGGCGGCCGAGAAGCGCATCACCCAGCTGTCGGGGGGCATGAAGCAACGGGTGGCCATCGCCCGGGCCCTAGCGATCCGCCCCGAGGTGCTGATCCTCGATGAACCCTTCGGGGCCCTCGATGCGATCACCAAGGAGGAACTGCAGGAGGAGCTGCTGCAGATCTGGAACACCCAGAAGTGCACCGTGCTGATGATCACCCACGACATCGACGAGGCCCTCTTCCTGGCCGATCGGCTGGTGATGATGACCAACGGCCCGGCCGCATCGATCGGCGAGGTGATGACCATTGACTTCCCCCGGCCCCGCAATCGGGAGGACATCATGGAGGATCCGAAGTACTACGAGCTGCGCAACACCGCCCTCGACTTCCTCTACAACCGCTTCGCCCACGACGATGTCGAATGAGGGCTGATCGTTCGGCAGGCGGATCTGCCAGGATGCGCCTCCGATCCTGGGCCTTTCGATGCGCCAGCAGCTTCCCGTGGCCCTGGCCGGCGCCGCCACGCTCCTGCTGGGAGCCACGGCCCTGATTCCCCTGCCCGCCAGGGCGCTTGAGCAGATTGAGCTCCAGCTGCCGCTGCTGGACACCACCTTCACCATCAAGCTGGCGGAACTGGCCGATCCGGCCCTGCTGTTCTCCGGCAACAGCGACCTGGCCGAACTGAACCGGGCCAGCGACGGCGCCGTGGGGCGCCGGCTCGTGAGCCTGTTCAACGATCCCCTGCCCCTGCAGACCCGTGCGGTGGTCAATCAATCGGTGGGGTCGCCGCTGCTCCAGCAGGCCCTGCTGCTGCTCTCCTCCCTGGGCGGTGTCGACGGGCTGGCGACCGATCCCTCCGGGGAAGCGGTCTCGGCCGCCCTCGACCGGGCGGCGGCCCGGGGCCCCCTGACCATGCTGAACGTGCTCAAGGCCCTGCCGGGCCGCACGGCATCGGTGGATCTGGAGAAGGGCCTGTTCCTGCTGCAGCGCCTCACCAACCAGCTCCGGCCGGCCGAGCGGATCCTCGAGGGCGTGACCCCGGCCAGCCAGAACCCTACCCTGAGCGCTCCCGGCCCCAGGGCGGTGGTCCGGGAGGCATTCAGCCTGCCGGTCACCTACCGCCCGGCCCCCCTGGGGGTGGTGGTGATCCGGCCGCAGCAGGACCCCTCCGGCCGGCTGGTGATCATTTCCCACGGCCTCTGGGATGGGCCCGAGAGTTTCGAAGGCTGGGCCCGCCACCTGGCCAGCCATGGCTACACGGTTCTCCTGCCCCGCCATCCCGGCAGCGACTCCAAGCAGCAGCAGGCGATGCTCTCCGGCAAGGTGCCCCCGCCCGGTCCGGCGGAACTGCGGCTGCGCCCCCTCGACGTTTCGGCCCTGATCGATGCGGTGGCGGCCAGAACCCTGCCGCTGCCGCCGGGCCTGCGCACCGACACCGTGGCGGTGCTCGGCCAGTCGTGGGGGGCCACCACCGCCCTGCAGCTCGCCGGGGCCCGCCCCAGCTCCACCCAGCTGCGGCGGCGCTGCCAGGATCTGCGGGATCCGGAGCGCAACCTCAGCTGGGTGCTGCAGTGCAGCTTTCTCTCCTCCGCCGACCAGGCGGCCCTGGGCGATCCCCGGGTGAAAGTGGCGGTGGCGGTGAGTCCCCCCATGGCGCTGCTGTTCGATTCCGAATCCCCCCATGCGCTCCACGGCCGGGTGCTGGTGGTCAGCGGCAGCCGCGACTGGGTGGTGCCCGCCGGCCCCGAGGCGATCGCCCCGCTGGCCCGGCACCGGCGCCTGAACCCGGGCGGCCATCGCCTGGTGCTGGCCAGGGGCGGTGATCACTTCAACCTCGGCTCCACCTACGACGTCGGCGGTGGTGCCCTGCGGGGCCTGCTGCTGGGCTGGGTCGACGGGGGCTTCAACGCCGGTGCCGCCGTTGCCCCGGGTCCCCAGGCCCCGGCCCTGCTGCCCCCGGACGGATGGGGAGATGACACCGTGCCACTCAGCGATGTCACCGAACGGCTGCAGAGTTGGAGGCCCTGAGAGGGCCCTTTGCCCTCGCCTCGGTCCGCCGCTCCGGCGCCGACTTCAGCGCCGACACCAGCGCCCAACGATGCCCCCCCGTCCCGTTCACCGGCCGCCGACCCTTCGCCTTCCCGCGCTGCTGGCTGCCGCTGCCCTGGGCCTCACACCGGCCGTCGCCACGGCGGCCGAACAGGTGGTGTTCGTCAGCGGCGCCTTCCGCCGCTCCATCCCCGTCGCCGACCTGGAACGGCTGGCCCGCACCGGCGAGGCGGTGGGACTGCTGGGGGATGCCTTGCGGATCGGCGGCCAGAACCCCGCCGACATCGGCAAGCTGCTGAACCGGAAGGTGCCCCTGCCCCTGGTGCAGACCATGCGACTGATGAGCACCAGACCCGGCGAAGCGGCCCTGGAGCGCCTGGCCCGGATCCTCTATCCGCTCAGGGCGCCCCAGGTGGGAGTGGTGGCCCTGCGCTCCGCCACGATCCTGGGGATCAAGGCCGGCGACGGCACCCTCTCGGCGGTGGGCTTCCTGCGGGCCTATCCCAACGATGACCTGGCCATCAGCCTGCCGGCGCTGCAGTCGGCGCTGGAGGGACTGCGGTCGATGGGAAACCTGGTGAATACGTTCCTGGAATCCGACCTCGGCTCCCATCTCAAGGGCACCCCCTGATCCGGGACAGCGGTGGCGGCGGGAACGTGGTAAACACGGGGGCCTCCTGCCCCCGCGCCATGCCGCTGCCGTCCCGCCCCCTGCCGCCCCTGGCCCTGGTCCTCGCCCTGCTGGTGCCGGCGATCCCGGCCGCCGCCCGGGCGGAATCCCCGGTTCCGGTGCCAGCGGCCCCCCAGGGGATCGGCCCGGAGGCGACCGCCCAGGGGACAGGCAGCCCGGCGACGGAAACAACCCCCGCCCCGGCAGCGGCGGAAACCGGCGCAGAACCGGCCGCGGCGCCCGTGAATCCCTGGGCCGCCACCATCGATCTGTACGGCTTCGCGCCGATCCGCACCACCTCCACGATCGCGATCAAGGGCGTCGATGCCAGCAGTGACGTGAGCCTGGCCGAGGTGCTGCGGGCACTCAAGGCGGTGGGCTATGTGCGGGCGACCCTCGAAAAGGGCCGGCTCGGTCTGCTCACCGATCTGAGCTACGTGCGCGTCGGGGGCCAGGCGGCCCGCACCGGTCCCCGTGGTCTGTTCACCGGAGAGGCTTCGGTGAACCAGAGCCAGGGCATCTATGACATCGCCCTGCGCTACCGGTTCGGTGACCGGGAGGCGGCGATCGGCAAGCCTGGTCAGTACAGCATCATTCCCTATGCGGGCATCCGGATCGTGGATCTGGGCCTGGATCTGGATGTGGGGGTGGCCGGCAACGGCCTGTTCGGGGTCAGCAAGGTGCGGGAGGGGAACTTCGGTCGCACCTGGGTGCAGCCCCTGATCGGAACGGAGGCCACCGTGTTCGTTAGTCCGCGGCTGCGGGCCTTCGTTCGGGGCGATCTGGGGGGCTTCGGACTGTCGGGGGCCCAGGACATCTCCGGCAACGGCCAGGTGGGCCTGGGCTACGCCATCGGCAACAACACGGACCTCAATGTCTCCTTCCGCTACCTGGGGCTGAACTACAACAACGGCGCCGAGCGGGCCAGCGGCTATGTCACCTCCCAGACCGGATTCCAGGTGGGCGTGAAGTTCTTCTTCTGAGCCCTGCCGCCCTCGGTTCAGCCCGCCAGGGCCAGGGCTTCCGGTGCGGCCGTGGCGAGCCGGTTGAGGATCGCCACCAGGGCCACCAGCTGGGGTCCCTCGAGGTGGAACAGCCCCTGCTCGGTGCTGGCCTGGAAGCCCCGGGTCTCCAGCACCGTGTGGATGGCCTCGGTGATCGCGCGGGCCTGCTCGACGCAATCCAGGCCGATCACCTTGACCGACTCCTGCCAGCCGGAAGCCTCGCTCCCGGAGCCGAACGAGGCGGCCGCCGAGTCGCGGATCTCCAGCCGGAACCAGCTGCGACCATCGGGCATCGGCCGGGCGGTGAGATGCAGAAAGACCTGGCAGGCCAGGAGGGAGCGGTCCACCGCCCGACCCAGTTCCAGGGCCAGGGCCGTGTCGCCACTGGCGTTCAGACCCAGCCTGCTGTGGAAATCGGCCTCGAGGCGAAGCTGCTCCGCCTGGGCATCCTGCTGCAGCGACGAGGAGGCTTCCGCCTTGAGATGCTCCCGCCAGTCGTGGGCGACAAAGACGGGCAACCGGACGGGATCGTTGGCCTTGAAGGCGGCCTGCAGATTCCGCGGCAGGGTGTCGGCGCTGCCCCCGGAAGCGCGTTGCAGCAACCAGATCTGAAAGGCACTCATCGACGCGACCATGGGGCAGATGCCTGGGTAGGTCAATTCACCATAGGTTAATTTTCAGTCAATGCCTCCTTCAGGTTGGTGTCGGTTCCGGCACCGCCTTCCTGGCACCAGAGCGCCAGGCCGCCGCCGCGGCCCCGGGCCGCCAGCCAGCCAGCCCCCGGATCCGCAGACTCGCCGCCGCCCCGATCGGCCGCGATCAAGGCAAAGAACGGCCGCCGCAAGGCCTTGGGAGGCTCCAGGGTCCGCTCGAACCACACCCCATCCCCCCAGCGGAGCTGCAGGCGATCGAAGGCGAAGACCAGCAGCGGCCGGCGCCCCTCCAGCCGTGCACCACCCTCGAAGCGCAGCTCCAGGAGGCCGATCCGCACGCTGTTGACCATCGCCATCCCCTCCCCCGGCGCTTCCGCCAGTTGCAGCTGGGCCGCCAGGCCCCTCAGCAGGGAGGCCGCGAAGCTGGCGGGTCGCCGGCTGCCCCTGGGCCAGATCCGCTCCAGGCGCCAGGTGCCCACCAGATCGCTGCGCTCCAGGCCGCTGCCCTGTCGGCGGCTGCGTCGTTCCAGCTCCAGCAACCGGTCGGCATCGGGAATCACGGCAGCACACCTCCAGAGGCCGGTCGACCACCGTAGGCAAGGCCGGAGCGCCGGCAGCCCCGGGCCGCCCTCCGCCCCAGAGCCCTGCGTCCCAGAGCCCTCCGTCCCGCCGCCGGCCATGGAGCCGTGACCCGCCCGTCCTGGATTGCTATTGAGAATCGCTTGCAGAAGAGCCCCCTGTGCCCTTAGGTTGAGAGCCGTTCGCAATAAGTGCCGCACCGGGTTCCCGGCTCCGCCTTCCCCTTCACCGATGCGTTACCGCTTCCTGCCCGATTCACCTGCTGCCGTGCGCATGCCCGCCGGTCAGACGGTGCTGCTCGATCCGGCCTCCCGTCCCGGCGGGTCCTGCCTTGAGGTGCTCGAGGGCATCGCCCGCGTCTACTGCCCCTGCGAGGAGACCGAGGGCATGACCCTGGCATTCCTGCAGAGCGGCGACCAGCTGCGCACCGACCGGCTCTG
>CALRJF020000016.1:0-74349 GCA_943367425.1 Candidatus Sulfopaludibacter sp. SbA3 | reverse complement strand
GGCGGCAGCACGGATGACCGCAGCCCGGCGATCAGCGGCACGCTGTCGGCGGCGCTGGGCAGCGGCGAGACGCTGCGGATCTTCGATGGCGCTGCGGTGCTGGGGACCGCGACGGTGGATAACAACGCCAGGACCTGGTCGTTCACACCGAGCCTGGCGGGGAGCAGCGGCACGAGCTATGCGATCACGGCGCGGGTGGTGGATGGCGCCGGCAACCTGGGCGCGGCCTCAGCGGTGCGGAGCTTCACGCTGGCCACGACTGAATCGCAGGCGAGCGCAACGATCACGGCGGTCAGTGACAACGCGGGATTGATCCGGGGCGCGGTCGCGCCTGGCAGCCGCACCGATGACAGGACGCCCACCATCAGCGGCACCCTCACCGAAGCACTGGCCAGTGGCGAAACGCTCCGGCTCTACAACGGCGCCACCCTGCTGGGCACCGCCACGGTCGACAACGCAGCTTTGACCTGGAGCTTCACACCCAGCCTGGCGGGGAGCAGCGGCACGAGCTATGCGATCACGGCGCGGGTGGCTGAAGCCGGCGGCCATCTCGGGGCCGCTTCGGAAGGGCGAACCTTCACGCTCGACACCACCCCACCGCGCAAGGCCGCAGCGATCAAGCGCATCAGTGACAACGCCGGGCCGATCCGCGGCACGGTCGGCGCCGGACGTCGCACCGATGACCTCACCCCCACCATCAGCGGCACGCTCACCGAAGCACTGACCATTGGCGAAACGCTGCGGATCTACAACGGCACCACCCTGCTGGGTACCGCGGAGGTCAACAACAGCACCCAAACCTGGACGTTCACCCCGAGTCTCCCTTTCCCCGCCGGCACCTCCTTCGTGATCAAGACCCGGGTGGCCGATGCCGCCGGCAATCTCGGCTCCGCCTCGGCGGTCCGCCGTTTCACGCTCGACAACGCCGCACCAACGGTGGTTTCCGCCCGTCCCGCCGACGGGGCAGACGGCGTCGATCCTGGCGCGAACATCATCCTTCGCTTCTCGGAGGCCATTCGGCGCGGTGCAGGGACGATCCAGTTACGGGTGGGTTCGGCCACGGGACCGATCAGCGAAAGCTTCGATGCCGCTTCCAGTCCACGGGTGAAGATCCGCGGCTCGGTGCTGACGATCAATCCCAACGGCAACCTGGCTCCGAACACCCACTACGTCCTCACCGTTCCTGCTGGTTCGCTGACCGATGACGTGGGAAACGCCTACGCCGGCAGCCGTACCTACGACGTTCGCACCATCAACACCGCGACGGGCACCGCCACCAACGACGTCCTCACGTTCACCAGCAGCGTGGATCGGCTGACGGGTCGGAGGGGCGCGGACACGTTCCTGATCACCTCCTTGGGTCAATCCCTGCTGCCAACCACTCCCCCCGTGCCCTTCGATCGCATCACGGATCTGGTGACAGGCCTCGACAGCATCGATGCGCCAGTGGCGCGCCCGCTTTCCGAGGCGGTGCATCCCACCGTCCTTGGTCAGGTGTCGGAACTCAATGCCGCTGCTATCGCCGCCTTGCTCACCCCTGCCAACTTTCCAGCCCTGACCACCACGTCCAGCGGTGGTGCGGCCACCTTCACCTTCAACGATCCCGTCGCTGGTCTGCGTACGTTCCTGGCGATCAACGACGATGAGGCCGGTTTCTCTTCCACCGGCGATTCCCTCCTGGAGATCACGGGTTTCAGGGGGGCTCTCGGGCAGTTAGCAATTTTCTGAATCCCGTCGGGTGCCCCTGCGGGCAGCCGGTCATGGTGTGTGGGCCAGGGCAGGCTGTGCTTCTTTCCTACCAACTATCTTTGATGCATTGGGCAGGCCCGATTCCATGGCGGTCACGATCGCGCCCCTCCAGGCCGAGCAGGCCCGCATGCTGCTCAAGGCCCTCGCCGATCCGCTGCGGCTGCAGGTGATTGAGGCCCTCGCCGACGGCGAGCGCTGCGTCTGCGAGCTCACCGCCGATCTCGGCCTGGCCCAGTCGAAGCTCTCCTTTCACCTCCGGGTGCTGCGGGAGGCGGGGCTGCTCGCCGATCGCCAGCAGGGGCGCTGGATCTACTACCGCCTCAGGCCCGAAGCCCTCGACGCTCTGCGGGCCTGGCTGGCAGCGCTGGGCGCCCAGTGCCGCCAGCCCGCCCGGCCCTGCCCGTGAGCGCCCGGGTGCTGGCCCGGCTGTCGCTGCTCGACCGCTTTCTGCCCCTGTGGATCCTGCTGGCCATGGCCGGAGGCCTGCTGCTGGGTCGCTCCTTCCCCGCCATCCAGGGGCTGCTCGATGCCGTGTCGATCGGGGGCACCTCCCTTCCGATCGCCCTCGGGTTGCTGCTGATGATGTACCCGGTGCTCGCCAAGGTGCATTACGAGGAGCTGGGCCGGGTGGCGCGGGACCGGCGCCTGCTGCGGCTGTCGCTGCTGCTGGTGTGGGGTCTGGGCCCGGCGCTGATGTTTAGCCTGGCCTGGCTGTTCCTGCCCACCCAGCCGGAATTCCGCACCGGGCTGATCCTGATCGGCCTGGCCCCCTGCATCGCCATGGTGCTGATCTGGATCGATCTGGCCCAGGGGGACCGGGAGGCGGCCGCCCTGCTGGTGGCCATCAATGCCATCGTGCAGGTGCTGGCCTACGCCCTGCTGGGCGGCTTTTTCCTGAAGATCCTGCCGGGCTGGCTGGGCCTGGCCACCGAAGACGTGAGCTTCTCCATGGGGGAGATCGCCCGGGCGGTGCTGGTGTTCCTCGGGCTGCCGCTGCTGGCGGGCTACCTCACCCGCCGCATCGGGCTGCGGTTGAAGGGCGAGCGCTGGTACGAACAGCGCCTGATCCCGTTCCTCAGCCCGTTCGCGCTCTACGGCCTGCTGTTCACGATCGTGGTGATGTTCGCCCTGCAGGGCCAGGCGATCACCTCCGATCCGCTCAGCGTGGCCACGGTGGCCCTGCCGCTGCTGCTCTATTTCCTGATCATGTGGACCGTGGCCTTCGCGGTGGGCCGCCGCAACGGGCTCAGCTACCCGCAGACGGCCACCCTGGCCTTCACCGCCGCCGGCAACAACTTCGAGCTGGCCATTGCCGTGAGCATCAGCGTCTGGGGGGTCAGCTCCCGCCAGGCCCTGGCCGGGGTGATCGGCCCCCTGATCGAGGTGCCGGTGCTGGTGGCCCTGGTCTATGGGTCGTTGTGGCTGCGCCAGCGCTACCCGGTGCGCCCCTCCGGCTGACGGGCGATGGCCCCAAACCGTCACGAACGCCAACGCAGGGCCGCAGCGGCCATGGGTCGCCCCCGGGGGCGGAGCAGGATGGGCATGCATCCCGGGAAACGGGCGGGGACGCAGCGATGAAGTTCAAGGACTACTACGCCTGCCTGGGGGTCGCCCGCGACGCCAGCGGCGAGGAGATCAAGAAGGCCTACCGCAAGCTGGCGCGCCAGTACCACCCCGATGTGGCCAAGGAGGAGGGGGCCGAGGAGCGGTTCAAGGAGATCAGCGAGGCCTACCAGACCCTCTCCGATCCGGAGAAGCGCCAGGCCTACGACGACCTGGGCCGCCACCGCCCGGGCGAGGACTTCAACCCCTCACCGGAATGGGAAAGCCGCTTCTGGCGGGGTGGTGGCCAGCAGGAGGTGGACCTGGCCGACCTGTTCGAGCAGATGGGCTTCGGCAGGGGCGGCCCGGCCGGTGGCGGCGGCCGCTCCTGGCGGACGGCGGACGATTTCCCGATCCGTGGCCAGGACCTGGAGGTGGCCACCGAGCTGACCCTGGAGCAGGCCGCCCGCGGCACGGAGGTGTCGTTCTCCCTCAGCGTGCCCGTTCGTGGGGCCGATGGCCGTGTGGAGAAGCAGAGCCGCAGCGGGCGGATCCGGGTGCCCCGCGGTGTGGTGGAGGGGGAGCGGCTGCGGGTGCCGGGCAAGGGGGGCGACGGCATCGCCGGAGGTCCCCCCGGGGATCTCTATCTGGAGGTGCGGCTGGCGCCCCATCCCCGCTTCCGGGCCGTGGGCCACGACCTCTACCTGGAGCTGCCGATCGCCCCCTGGGAGGCGGCCCTGGGGGCCGAGATCACGGTGCCGAGCCTCGATGGGCCGGTGACGGTGAAGCTCAAACCGGGGACGCGCAGCGGCCAGAAGCTGCGCCTGGCCGGCAAGGGCCTGCCCCACCGGCGCGAGGGGGCGGGCGATCTCTACGGTGTGATTCAGATCGTGCTGCCCGAAAAGATCGGCGAACGGGAGCAGGCGCTGTACCGCGAACTCGCCGAAGCCTCCGCGTTCCACCCCCGCCACCACCTCGAAGGACCCTCCACCGATGGCTGACGACCTGCTGATCCCCGACGACAACGACGACGAGGTCTGCACCGTGGCCCTTGAGGAGCTGCTGGCCGCCTCGGGGTTGGGCCATGAGGAGGTGATCGAACTGGTGCAGTTCGGGGTCTTCCGCTGCAGCGGCCAGGCGCCGCGGTGGACTTTCCACAGCCGCACGCTGATCCTGGCCCGCCGCGCCGCCCGCCTCCGCGACGACTTCGGCCTCAACGTGCCGGGGATGGCCCTGGCCCTCACCTACCTGGAGCGGATCGAGGCCCTCGAGGGACGGCTGCGGCAGCTGGAATCCCAGCTGCCCCGCTGAGGCTCGGGCCGCCGGCCGTCAGGGCTCCCCGAGCGCGCCGGCCACGGCCCGCTGGAACACGGTCTCCTCGGGCGTGAGGCCGGTCCACTGCTCGAAGATCTGCATCGCCAGCTGCACCAGCATCTCCACCCCATCGACGATCGGACAGCCGTGGGAGCGGGCCGCAGTCAGGAACGGGGTGATGCGGGGATTGGTGATCACATCGACCACCGTGCAGGACGGCTCGACGGATTCCCACAGCACCGGCACCGGCTCCAGTTCGGGGGCGCAGCCCAGGTGGGTGGCGTTCATCAGCAGGGTGGTGCCGGGCGGCAGACGAACGGGGCTCTGCCAGGGCTGCCAGTCGGCCGGGACGCCGGAGGCGCTGCGCACCCGTTCGGCCACCTCCCGGCCCTGGTCCTCGCGCCGGGTGATGAGGGTGAGATGGGCCGCCCCGGCCCAGGCGATCTCCACGGCCATGGCCCGGCCGGCTCCACCGGCCCCCAGCATCACCACATGCGCCCCCTTCAGCGGCGACAGCTTCTCGATCGCCTTCACCACCCCCTTGCCGTCGTTGTTGTGGCCGATCAGGCGGCCCGCTTCGATGGTGAGGTAGTTGGCGGCACCGATGGCGTGCACATCGGCATCGACGTCATCGAGCAGGGGGATCACCGCCACCTTCCAGGGCACGGTGATCGCCATGCCCCGGTAGCCGAGGGGCCGCAGGGCCGCCACCGCCAGGGCCAGGTCCTGTTCGCTGGCGATGTCGTTCTTCCAGAACTGCCAGTTCAGGCCGTGGTGGGCATAGACGGCATCGAACATCCGGTCGATCGGGTTCTCGGCCACCGGGTGGCCCAGCATCCCGGTCATCTGTTTCTGGGCAGGGATCATCACCGGGGGTGGCTGCTGATCCCACCTTGGCCCGGCCGGGTGGTCTACAGCCCCACCTTGCGGCGCCCCCAGGCCATCCCGGCCGCATAGCCGATCGCCGGCAGCAGCAGCCCTGGGTTCAGGGGGATCTGCACCAGCAGAACGAGGCCCACCAGCCAGGGCAGCAGCAGCAGGCTGCCGAAGGCCAGCTGACTGAAGCGCGAGCGGCGTGCCAGCCGTCCCGAGCCCTGCACCAGCCGGGGCACGCCCTTGCCCAGGCCGTAGCCCAGCAGCACGGTGACAACGGTGAGCAGGATCGCGCCCATGGCGGGGAGGCAGGCCCGTGGATTCTGGTGCCTGGAAGGCGCGCGAGCGGCTACTCGCAGACGGGCACGTAGGGCACCGCGATCGTGGTGATCGCGCTCTTTTCGGCAAACGCACCGAGCACCTGCTTGCCGCCCCGATTCACCGTGACGAACCGCCCGGCGAACGTCTGGTCGTAGACCGAGGAGGCGGAGAGGCCGGCGGCGCGGGCGCGCTGGAGCAGGTCTCCCACGGTGCCGCCGGGAATGGCGACGCCGAACGTCGTCCGCACACCGGCCGAGAAGGCGAAGACCCGCAACGTGCCCCGGTCGAATTCGACCGTGCCGACGATGCCTGCCGGTGCCTTGGGCCCTTTCAGCTTGTAGACGACAGGGAGCGGCGGCCCGCCGAGCTCACAGCCGGTGCCTGGATCGGAGAGCCAGCCGGTGGCGACGGCATCGGCACGGCTCATGCCGAGACGCAACGGGCCGATCCCGTCGAGGCGGAGCACCGGGCTGGATCCGCGACCATCGGCCCATGCCGATCCGGCCGCCGTCGTCGATCCGGCCGCCAGCAGGATGGCCCCCATGGCCCCAAGCCGTGCAGCGCGACGCAGCGTGTGGCCGATCCGGCGTGTCATGGTCTGACTGTATGGGCACCAGTTCCGACCCCCGCCTGCTCGATGGCCCCGAGGCCGCGCCGGCCACCGTGCTGCTGGCCCATGGGGCCGGTGCACCGATGGACAGCCCGTTCATGGCGGAGATCGCCGGCGGACTGGCCGGGGCGGGCTGGCGGGTGGTGCGCTTCGAGTTCGGCTACATGGCCCGGATGCGGGAAACCGGTCGTCGCCAGGGGCCTGACCGGATGCCGGTGCTGCAGGAGGCGTTCCGCCAGCAGGTGCGGCTGGAGACGGGCGAGAGCCCGCAGCGGCCGCTGTTCATCGGCGGCAAGTCGATGGGCGGGCGGGTGGCCAGCCTCCTGGTGGAGGAGCTGGCCGCCAGCGACGGGGTGCGGGGCTGCCTGTGCCTGGGCTATCCCTTCCACCCGCCCGGCAAGCCGCTGCAGCTGCGCACCGAGCACCTGGCCGCCCTGCAGACGCCCACCCTGATCCTCCAGGGGGAGCGGGACACATTCGGGCGGCGCGAGGAGGTGGAGACCTACAGCCTCTCGCCGGCGGTGCAGCTGGGCTGGCTCCCCAGTGGGGACCACAGCTTCAAGCCCACACGGAGTTCGGGGCTCAGTGAGGGGGAGAACTGGGCGGCGGCGGTGGCGTGGAGTGATGGGTTTTTGCGGGGGGTGCTGGAGGGGTGAGTTCTGGTCTGATGAACGGAAATCGGCATCAGCGAGGCCGACCGGCCTTCCAAGCTTGGGGCCGCCTCGATGGGGTCCATCCATGCCACACCATCGTTCGATGCTTTGAATACACAGCTATGGCGTAAAGGGCGTAGTTGCTCCAGCCATAGGATCAGCTCGCCATCACAGGCGGGCGCAATGATCATCTACCTGGAGACCCGCGAGGTTTTCCTGGAGCATGTGCGCCGTAATCGCATCGAGGAGGAGGTTGGAGAGCGGCTCAAGGCCCTTGCCGGCCGGCGGGTCAGTCCGGCTGAGGTGAGGGCCTGGCGTAATTCCTTGCAGTACGTCAGCCAATTCCTGCTGGACCCCCAGATCCCTGCGGCGTTGGGGGTGGCGATCGAATACCAGATCCACAACACTTCGCGCCGGATCGATCTGCTGCTCTCCGGCCGCTCACCGGACGACCGACATGCGGCGGTGATCGTGGAGCTCAAGCAGTGGGAAACCGTGGATGCCACAGCCATGGATGGTGTGGTGCGCTCCGTGGTGGGTGGCGGCCCACGGGAACTCACTCACCCCTCCTACCAGGCCTGGAGCTACTGCTGCCTGCTAGAGGACTTCAACACCGCCGTGCAGGAGCACGCCATCGCGATCAGCCCCTGCGCATATCTCCACAATTGCAGCGACGGCAACGGGGTTCTAGCGGACTGCTACCAGGACTACCTAGAGCGGGCTCCGGTGTTCCTCAGGCATCACACCGATGAGTTGGTTGGTTTCCTGACCCGCTGTCACACGCAAGGCGATGGCGGCGAGACGATCAAGCGGATCCGTGATGGCCGGGCCCGGCCGTCCCGGCAGCTGGCGGAAGTGTTCGAGCAGATGGTGCTCGGAAACAGTGAATTCACCCTGATTGAGGAGCAGAAGGTCGTCTATGAGCGAGCCCTGCAGTTCGCGAGAAAGCTGCGGCCCGGCAAGCGCACCGTGCTGCTGGTGCGGGGCGGCCCTGGGACCGGCAAGTCAGTGGTGGCGATCCACTTGATGGCGGCCATGCTGCAGAAGGGGCTCAACATCCGCTACGTGAGCAAGAACGCCGCCCCGCGCACAGTGTTCAAGGCCAAGCTCACCGGTCAGCTGCGGCGCACCCGTTTCGACAACCTCTTCTGCGGATCGGGTGCCTTTGTGGACTGCCCCCCCGGTTTGTACGACGCCCTGGTGGTCGACGAGGCCCACCGGCTGAACCGCTTCAGCGGCCTTTATGGCAACCAGGGAGAGAACCAGGTCAGGGAGATCATCAACGCCAGCCACTTGAGTGTGTTCTTCCTCGATGAAGACCAGCAGGTCGCCTGGAAGGACATCGGCACCGAAGCCGAGATCCGCGAGCACGCCGCCCATCTGGGCGCCCAGGTTGTGTGCGATGAGCTCCCATCGCAGTTCCGCTGTGCCGGCTCCGATGGCTACCTCGCCTGGCTGGATGATCTACTCGGCATCCGCTCCACCGCCAACCCGGAGCTCGACCGAGGAGTGTTCGACTTCCGCCTGTTCGACGACCCGCTGAGCATGCACGCGGCGATCCGCCAGGCCAACGGCAACAACCGCGCCCGGCTCGTGGCCGGCTACTGCTGGAACTGGGCCTCGAAAAGCAACCCGGATCTCAGCGACATCGTGATCCCCGAGCACGGCTACTCCGCCCGCTGGAACCTGGCCTCGGAGGGCAACACTTGGATCATCAGTCCCACCGGCGTTGAGGAGGTGGGCTGCGTGCACACCTGCCAAGGGCTGGAGGTCGACACGATCGGCGTGATCATTGGGCCGGATCTCCTGTTCCGGGATGGTCAACTGATGGCGAACCCCACCGCCCGTGCCCGCAGCGACAAGAGCCTCAGCGGCTGGCGGGCCGCCATGGCCACCGACCCGGAGGGCACCGAGGAGCGGGTCAGCCGCCTGATCCGCAACACCTACCGCACCCTGATGACCCGCGGCATGAAGAGCTGCTGGGTGTTTGCCTGCGATCCGCAGCTGCAGGCCTATCTCCGCGAGAGGCTGGATCCTTCAGGCGATTCCGGCTGAGGCTCAGGCGAGGACCTGCCCCTCAGGCTGCCGCCTGCGGAAACTCCCCCTCCACCAGGAACAGCTCCCGGGGGAAGCGTTGCACCGTCCCGTCGTCATGGCTCAGGAAGGACGCGTGATCGCCGTTGACCTCGCCGGTGATCTCCACCTGATCAAACGGCGTGGAGACCAGTGCCGCCGGCGTGAACACCCCCACCTGGACCAGCGGCTCATGGGTGCGGGCGCTTAGGTATTCGAACGCCTCGATTCCCTCCTCCCGCATCCAGGTCCCCAGCCGTTGGGTGGGTCCGTAGTGCCGTGGGTCCCGCAGGGCGGCCTGAGCAGCGGCGTCGGCCAGATCCTGCAACTGCAGGCCCCGGCTGGTTTGCAGAAACACCGAGAACAGGGTCTGCCGTCGCCGGATGGGTGCCTTGGGAGGTTCGCGGAATCCTTCCCAGAACAGCAGCGCGTAATACGCCCCCTCTACCAACGAACCGTTGCGCGTGCGGGAGCCATAGAACATCCCCCGATGCTCCCGACCCCCGAAGCGGGAGCCGTGCCGCAGGGGCGGGTAGCGGAACGGGGTGGTGAGCAGCGGATGGCTCGCCGGCAGGGAGGGTATCGGCGGCTTGCTGCTGTCCACCAAGGCCTCCAGCCGCGCCAGCTGGTCCAGGTCGTCCACCAGGGGGCCCAGCGAATCGATGCCCTGCTTCTGCACAAGCCGCAGCACCGTTCCCGCCAGGGGGACCTCCGCCGCGGCCTGCACGCTGGCGAGCAGATCCATCGCCGTCAGATCCGGGCGCGCATGGCGTCGAGGTAGTGCACGATCGCCACCAGTTCCTCGGTTCGCTGCACCTGCTCCGCCGGCACGCCGCCGGTGTGGCGGTTGGACGTGTGAAACCAGTGGCGCATCTGCTCGCGGTCATTGCCCACCAGCACCGCCAGGCTCCGGTACAGACGCACCACCAACAGGGCCAGCTCACCGGTCTTGGAGGCCGGGTCGATGCCCTTGCCCCGCGCGAAGAGCGAGCGATCACGACCCAGCACCCGCGCCAGGGCCGAGCGGCTCAGCGCCAGCTCATCGGCGGCCCGCAGCACCGCCTGGAGCAGCAGCTGGGCATCCGTGAGCGGAGCCGTGGCGGCGGCGAGAGGGGGCGAGCGATCAATGACGGCCATCAACCCGATGCATTTGCATCAATGATAGATGGTTTGCGGGGAAATCAGCAGCGATGGCCGCGCTGCCTGTCAGAGCCAAAAGCGGTACGCTTTGACGTACGCAATGGCGACAGCGCTTCGATGGCCAGCATTTCCGCCACGGAAGCCCGCAGGCGGCTGTATTCCCTGATCGATGAGGTCGGCGAGTCCCACGAGCCGGTGCAGATCAACGGCAAGCGAGGCAATGCCGTGCTGCTGTCGGAGGCCGACTGGAACGCGATCCAGGAGACGCTCCATCTGGTCTCGATCCCGGGGATGCGTGAGTCGATCCTGGAAGGTCTGGCGACGCCGCCAGAGGATCTCAGCGATCAGCCGGGCTGGTGAGCTGGAGCGTTCACTTCACCAGGCAGGCCCAGAAGGACGCCCGCAAGCTCGTCGCCGCATCGCCAGCCCTCAAGGCCAAGGCCGAGCAGCTTCTTCGGCTCCTGGCAGAGGATCCCTTTCGGCAGCCACCGCCTTATGAGGTGCTGGTGGGCGATCTGCGCGGAGCCCTTTCCCGTCGGCTCAACATCCAGCACCGGCTCGTCTACCAGGTGCTGCCCGACGAGAGGATCGTGAAGGTGCTGCGGCTGTGGACGCACTACTAATGAGGCTCTCTTCTGGCAGGAGAGCCAGCAACTTCGGATCGCTTGAACGCCTGGCGGCGCCAAGAGCGCCCAACCCGCCTACGCTGTAGAACAAATTGTTGAACAGCCGGAGTCATGGCGATCGGGGTGCGGGTGGAGCCGGAGCTCGAGCGGCGTCTCGATCAGTTGGCCCGCCAGCTCGGCAAGAGCCGCAGTGCCTGCGTGCGAGACGCCATCACCCAGTACCTCCTGCGCCATGGCGATGGCGAGGAGGCCCTCCGGCAGTCGCAACGGCTGGCCGAAGGGGAACCGCAACAGCACTGGAGCGAACAGGTCCCTGACTGGAGTGACTGGACCGCATGAGCCTGTCTGCTCTCCGCCGCGGCACCGTGGTGACCGTGGCCAGCCCGGGGGTGTACTCCGGCAAACCACGCCCCGCCGTGGTGGTCCAGGCGGATCGCTGGTTGCAGGCCCATCCAAGCGTCACCCTCTGTCCGCTCACCAGCACCCTGATGGACGCTCCCCTGGTCCGGCTTCCCGTTCAGCCAACGGCACGCAATGGCCTGAAGAAGCCGTCCCAGCTGATGGTCGACAAGCTGTTCACCGTGCCACTCAGCTCCCTGGGCAAGGTGGTGGGGCAACTGGAGCCCCAGCTGCTGATCGAGCTGGATCTGGCCTTGCGGGGTTGGCTGGAACTGCCCTGAAAGGGCTGCCCGCCGCTGCCAGGATTCCGGGCACCACCACCACCACGTGATGCCCTTGCCCCAGCTGATGCCGATGGTGCTGGCTGTGGCGCTCGCCCCGTGCCCTGCTGGTGTGAAGGCGCAGCTGGATGGCCTCTACCGCTGGCAGGTGGCTCGCCAGGAGCGCTCCGGTCCGATTGAGATCAGGAGCCAGCAAAACCGCTTCACCCCCGGGCTGTACCAGAAGCTGCGGCGCGCCTATGGGCTCGACCCGGCCAGCGGCCGTTTTGTCGACTTCGATCTGTTCAGCGGCACCCAGGTGACGACCTTCGGCGCCAGGGTGCTGGGCTGCACTGCTGCCCCCGGCGGAGGGCTGGAAGCCCTGGTGGCCGTGCAGGCGGGCCTGCGCAAGCGCCCCTCCGAGGCGCCGCAGCAGCTGCGCTTTCAGCTGGTGAGCGGACCTGGCGGCAGCTGGACGATTGCCGACATCGTCTATGCCCATCCGGCTGGGTTTCGCCTCTCCAGTTTCCTGGCCGAGCTGCTGGCACCCAAGCCCTGATCGCTGCGGCCACCCTGCGGATGAGGCCATGGACGTGCTTCCCAGCCGGGTGTTCATGAATGGCAACAGCCAGGCCGTGCGCATCCCGGCCGAGTTCCGCCTCGCCACCGACCGGGTGCAGATCACCCGCAGCATCAACGGCGATCTGATCATCCATCCCTGCCCGACCCAGCGTGGCCAGGCCCTGCTGGACACCCTCGCCGGCTTTGATCCCAGCTTCGTGGCCAGCCTGGAAGCGCAGCAGGCCGGTCCAAATCCGGAGCAGGAGCGGGAGAGCTTTTGATCTACCTGCTCAACACCAACATCCTCATCTATCTGATCAAGAACCGGCCGCCCCAGGTGGCTGAGCGCATCGATCAGCTCGCCGATGGCGACAGCCTGGCGATGTCGTTCATCACCTGGGCCGAATTGCTGCGCGGGGCCGAAGGCAGTCAGCGCCGCGAGGCCACCCTCCACCAGCTCGATGCCCTGGCCCGGCAGGTTCCGGTGCTCTACCCCGATGGCCCCGCCATCTGCCGCCACTACGCCGTGCAAGACACCGCCCTCCAGCGCCTGGCCACGCCCATCGCTGGCAACGGCCTCTGGATCGTCTGCCACGCCCTGTCCCTCGGCGCCACCCTGGTGAGTCACAACGTGCGCGAGTTCACCCGCATCGAGGGTCTGGCCCTGGTGGATTGGGCCGCTCCTGACTGATCAACCCCTTGGTTCATCCTCGCCCTCCCACACGTTGAGGCTGGAGCGCTGCGACTCCCGGCGCAGGTTCTTGCGGCTGCGGTTCGGATCGCTCTGGAGCAGCGACAGCTTGTCGCTGAGCAGCTCCAGCTCCCTGGCGAGCAGCGGGCTGGCGGGCATGGCCGCCAGGTCGCTGTGCAGCTGGCCGAGGCTGGTGCGGGCGCTGACGACATCGCCGCGGTCGAGGGCGGCGATCACCCGTTGGCGTTCCCGGTTGGCCCGCAGCAGGGCCAGTTGCTCCGCCACCGCCCCATCCGGCTCCAGCCGTTCCAGCTCGTCGTGGGCCATCACCGGCAACTGCAGGTGCTCGATCAGGCTCTGGCGTTCGCTGCGGCCGGGAGCTTCCCAGGCCAGCCGCACGCTGAGGATCTCCTGGTTGGGGATCCAGGCGGGCAGCTCCAGCTGCAGACCCACCTGGAGCTCCTGGCCGGCGCGCAGGTTGGGCAGCTGGTGATTGCCGGCGGTGGTGGGCCTGAGGTCGTTGAGCAGGTCGACCACCCGGGCACCGTGCTTGCCGCGCACCCCCAGGCTCACCCGCCGCCCGAAGGTGCCCGCCAGGCCCTGGAGTTCGGAGGCGTAGAGGTCAGCCAGCTGGCTGGGGTTGTCGATGTGGGCCAGGGTGCCGTCGCCGGCGGCGGCCATCGCCCCCATCAGGTCCTCGTCGAAGTCATCCCCCAGGCCAAAGGCACTGGTGCTGATGCCGCGCTGGGTGAGGCCCGCCACCTTGGCGGCGATCTGCTCCTGGTTGGTGAGTCCCTGGTTGGCCTGGCCATCGGAGAGCAGCAGCACCCGGTTCATGGCACCGGGATCGAGGTGCGCGGCCACCTGCAGGCTTCCGGCCAGCCAGCCGTCGAACAGGGCCGTGCTGCCGCCGCTGCGGATCCGGTTGATGGCGGCGAGGAAGGGCTGGGGATCGGCCACGGCCCGCGAGGGCATGGCGATCTGCACCTCGTCATCGAAGCTGACGATGGCGAGCCGGTCACGGCCGGTGAGTTCCCCGGCAAGGAAGCGGGCCGCCTTGCGGGCGTAGCTGAGCTTGGTGCCGCCCATCGAGCCGGAGCGGTCGATCACCAGGGCCAGGTTCAGGGGCGGCCGTTCGCGGCGGCCGAGATCGGCGGCCGGTGGCGGTGGGGTGATCGTGAGCAGCAGATCGAGGACCGACGGGCGATCGGAAGCCACGGCCGGCCGCAGGGGCCGGAAGCGAAGGGTGGGACGGGTCATGGTGGGGGGAAGCGGTGGAAGGGAGAAAGGGGGTCAGCGGGCGACGTCGTCGAGCAGGGCGTTGAGGCGTTCCAGGAGGCGCTGAAGCCAGAGCGTGCGCCGGGGGCCGGCGGGCGGGAGGGAAACGGACTCGCGCAGGTGCAGTTCGATGCCGGGGGCCAGGGACAGGCGCAGCCAGCGGCTGCCGCTGTCGTTGGATCGGGATCCGGAGGGGTTGCGGTCGTGACGGGAGCGGGTGGAAAGGGGTTGGTTGAGCATCCCGAGAACGGGGCCCATGGCGGTGGTATTCCGTGCGAACGACCGGGGTTCACCCGTCGGCGCCTCAGAGTCTTCGGCTGGGGACTGCAGATCCCGCAGGTACCGAAGGGCCTCGTTGCTGCCGGAGGAGGAAGGAGCGGTGGCCGCCGTCCCTTCCCCATCGAGCTGCTCCAGCTGCTGCTCCAGATCGGCGTCGGCCAGAACGCAGAAGGGAGCAATCGCCGAGAGGCTGAGGCCGCGCCTTGCCAGGGCGCGCACCAGCACCAGCTGCAACAGGTGCCGGTGGGTGTACACCGCACTGCGGCCTTCCTTGCCGGGGCGATCGATCAATCCCTGGGTGGCGTAGAGCCGCACGGTGCGCGGCGAGATCTCCTCCCCCAGCAACGTGCCGGCGGCGTCGAGGAGATCCTCGAGACCGTAGAGCGCATCAGCAGGGGCGGAGACCTTCACCATGACTCAAGTATGCACACTTGCAGTGCAGGTGTCAATAAGGCATGGGAGCGGCGATGGGGCCGTGGCCACTCCCTGAGCCTCCACCGCCAGCCCGGGCGGGCCATCATCCACTCGGCGCCCCCGAGTGCCGCCAGCCGCTCGCCTGCGCCGGAGGAGCCGATGCTCGACACGATCCACCACCCCATCACCACGATCGCTCGGCGCATGGTGTCGTGCCTCCAGGAGCGCCAGACCGTGGGCGAGGCCCTCGCCAGCCTGCGCCGCCAGGACATCGGTGAGCGGATCGTCTACTTCTACGTGCTCGATGCCGACCAGCGGCTGGTGGGGGTGCTGCCCCTGCGGCGCCTGCTCACCGCGCCGGAGCACACCCCGCTGGCGGAGCTGATGGTGCGCCATCCGGTGGTGATCCCCGAGCAGGCCACGATCCTTGAAGCCCACGAACTGTTCGCCGATCACCGCTACCTGGCCCTGCCGGTGGTGAACCGCCAGGAGCGGGTGGTGGGCGTGGTGGATGTGGACATGTTCACCGAGGAGGACTTCCTCCCCGACCAGCCGTCCCAGGCGGCGGCCCTGTTCGAGGCCCTGGGCTTCCGCGTCTCCCAGGTGCGCGGCGCCTCGCCGCTGCGGGCCTTCCGGTTCCGTTTCCCCTGGCTGCTGGCCACCATCGCCAGCGGCCTGGCCTGCGCCGTGCTGGTGAGCGTGTTCCAGCAGACCCTGGCCCGCAGCCTGGCCCTGGCCTTCTTCCTCACCCTGGTGCTGGCCCTGGGGGAGAGCGTCAGCATCCAGTCGATGACGGTCTCGATCCAGTCGCTGCAGCTGGCGCCGCCCACCTGGCGTTGGTACCGCCGTTCCCTGGTGCGGGAACTCAAGACCTCCGTGCTGCTGGGCAGTTGCTGCGCCCTGCTGGTGGCGGCGGTGCTGGTGCTGTGGCTGGGGGCCGGGCCGGCGGCGGTGATCGTGGCCGGCACCATCGTGTTCACGATCGCGGCCGCCTGCTTCTACGGCCTCACCATCCCCGCCCTGTTCCATGCCCTGAAGCTCGACCCGAAGATCGCCTCCGGGCCCCTCACCCTGGCGGTGGCCGACATCACCTCGATCGCCCTCTACTTCGCCCTGGCCCGGTGGCTGCTCTGAGGTCCCTGGAGAGGTCCATGGATCCGCTGCAGGTGGTCTGGTTCAAGCGGGACCTGCGGGTGGCCGATCACCGGCCGCTGCTGGAGGCCAGCCGCCTGGGCCCGGTGCTGCCGCTGGTGGTGATCGAGCCGGAGCTGTGGCGTCAGCCCGACGCCTCGGCGCGCCAGTGGGCCTTCGCCGCCGAGAGCCTGCACGAGCTCCGGGAGGCCCTGGCGAAGCTGGGTCAGCCGCTGGTGGTGCGGGTCGGCCCGGTGCTGGAGGTGCTGGAGCGGGCCCGCCGCCGTTACGGCATCGCCGGCCTGTGGAGCCACGAGGAAACCGGCAACGGCCTCACCTACGCCCGCGACCTTCAGGTGGCCGCCTGGGCCCAGCGCCACGTCATCCCCTGGAGCGAGATCCCCCAGACCGGCGTGGTGCGCCGCCTGGCCAGCCGCCAGGGCTGGGCGCGGCGCTGGGAGGCCCGCATGGCCGAACCGCTGGCGCCGCCGCCCCAGGCCCTGGTGCCGCTGGACGGCGTTGATCCCGGCCCCATCCCCGCCGCCGCCGATCTCGGCCTGGCGCCGGACCCCTGCCCGGGCCGGCAGCCGGGGGGGCGGCAACGGGGCCTGGCCGAGCTGGCGAGCTTCCTGGGCACCCGCGGGGCCCGCTACCACCGGGAACTCTCCAGCCCCCTCACGGCCTTCGAGAGCTGCTCGCGCCTCTCGGCCCATCTGACCTGGGGCACCCTGTCGCTGCGGGAGGTGGTGCAGGCCAGCCGCCGGCGGCAGCAGGAGCTCAAGGCCCTGCCTGCCGCCGGGCGGGGCGAGTGGCTGCGGGCGCTGCGGGGCTTCGAGGAGCGGCTGCACTGGCACTGCCACTTCATCCAGAAGCTCGAGAGCCAGCCGGATCTGGAGTTCCGGGAGCTGCACCCGCTCACCGCCGGCCTGCGCAGCAGCGACCCGGAGCGCCTGGCGGGATGGGCCGAAGGGCGCACCGGGCTGCCGTTCGTGGATGCCTGCATGCGGGCCCTGATCGCCACCGGCTGGATCAACTTCCGCATGCGGGCGATGCTGCTGTCGGTGGCCAGCTACCACCTCTGGCTGCCCTGGCGCGAGAGCGGCCTGCACCTGGCGCGCCTGTTCGTCGATTACGAGCCCGGCATCCACTGGAGCCAGTGCCAGATGCAGTCGGGCACCACGGGCTTCAACACGATCCGGATCTACAACCCGATCAAGCAGGGCCAGGACCACGACCCCGAGGGCCACTTCCTGCGCCGCTGGTTGCCGGAACTGCGACGCGTGCCGCTGGTGCACCTCCATGAGCCCTGGACGATGGCGGCGGCCACCCAGGAGCAGGTGGGCTGCGTGCTCGGCGTCCATTACCCCCTGCCGGTGGTGGAGCCCGCCGCCGCCGCGCGGGAGGCCAGGGAGCGGATCTGGGCCCGGCGCCGGGAGCAGGGTTTCGCGGAGCTGGCCGATGCGATCCAGCACCGCCACGGCTCCCGCCGCTCCGGCCTCAAGGCCAGCGGCGGGCGGCGGCGGCGATCCACGCCGGCATCCACCACCGATCAGCTGCAGCTGGACCTGGACCTGGATCTGGCCTGAGGACTCAGTCGCCGAAGGCGGAACCCTGCAGCTGGCAATGGTGCTGCCTGGCGGCATCACCCTTGAGCTTGCCTGCCAGCTGCCCCTGCTGCTTGCGCTTCTCCAGTTCCCGGATCACCGGGCCGTTCATGGTGGCGTAGCTGCTGGTGGGCGCCTGGCGCAGGGCCTCGTCCTCCTTGTGCTGGCGTTGCTGAAGCTTGCTCAGGGCCTGGTCGGCCTTGGCCTGGACAGCGGTGGGACAGGCCGCCAGGGTGGCGGCCCGGCCGGGCGGCCCCGCCAGGGGGCCCCAGAGCCCGAGCAGGAGGAACGGGAGCAGGCGGCGTTGCATGGTCAGGGGCCCTGCCCGGGGAGGGTCGGCGGTGGATACAACCGAGCCTGCTGCACCGTCAGGAAGGTGTTGATCACCACGGCCATCGGCACGGCGACGACGACGCCGAGCAGGCCGCCGACCCGGGCGCCGGTGAGGATCGCGATCAGCACCCAGACCGGGTTGAGCCCCGTGACGTGGCCCATCAGCCGGGGGGCCACCACGTTCTCCAGAAGCTGCTGCACCACGAAAGCGGCGATCAGCACCTTCATGCCCAGGGCGGCCTGCTGCAGGGTCACCAGCACCGTGACGACGGCGATGCCCACCGTGCCGCCCAGGGGCACCAGGGCCATGGTGCCGATCGTGAGGCCGAACAGGAAACCGAAGGGCACCCGCAGGATCGCGAACACCAGGATCAGGGCGCCCGACAGGCACAGGGACAGGATCAGCTGCCCCAGGAAGAAGCGATGGAAGCTCCGGCGCAGCGACCTGGAGAAGGGTTCCCGCAGCTCCAACGGCAGCCAGCCCATCAGCCCGGCCCAGATCCTGTCGCCGTACTGGATCAGGTAGAAGGTCATGATCACGGTCAGCAGGAGGTCCAGCAGGGTCGACACGGTGAGGGCCGCGAAGCCCATCAGGGGATTCGCCAGCACCTTCAGCTCCCCTTTGAGCTGATCACCGATCTGGAACTCGAGCGCCTCCAGGTTGAGCGGCAGATGGGAAGCCCTGAGCTGCTGGTGCAGCGCCGCCAGCTGGTGCTGGCCCGAGTTGATCCACACGGGCAGGTGGGTCAGCAGCTGACGGGCCTGGCCCAGCACCAGGGGAACCAGGGTGAGGCCGATCGCCACGGCGATCACCAGGGCCAGCAGAAACACCAGAATCCGGGCCCGGGACCGCCGCGCTCCCCGGCGCACCATCCATTCCACCGGCACATTCAGCAGGAAGGCCAGCAGGGAGGCCACGATCACCACCGTGGCCAGGGAATGGAAGTAGTGAAAGATGCCATGCACGGCCCAGGCATTGATCACCACCATCGGGACGATCAGCCCGAATTTGAGAAAGCGTGGGATCGACAGCATGGGAGGAGGCGGTGATCAGCTGAGCCAGGGATCCAGGAAGCTCAGTGGCCGGGCCATGGTGGCCGAGAAGCCGAGGATGCCGCTGTCGCGATGGCTGTAGAGCAGGGTGTCGTCGGCCTCCAGCAGGAAGGTGCCGCCCCGCTGGGTGAGGAAGTCGTCGCGGGGGACGTAGGTGCGCCAGTGGGCCAGCACCTCGCTCATGTTGCGCAGCCGCACCGTGGCCAGCTCGAAGGGACGCTGGAAGCCGCGGCCGCCGGCCCGGGCGAAGAACGACCCCTGGATCGGCGGCAGGGGACCCGCCTGGATCGTCTCGTCGTCGGCGATGCGCTGGGGGGCGCTGCGATCGCCGGTGTAGCCGCGCAGCACTTCCGCCAGGGTGCCGGGGGAGCCGAGGCCGGCGCACATCAGCAGCAGGTTGGGCCAGGGGCCGCCGGCCTGCTTCAGCCCCTCGTAAAGCCCCAGGTCGCGGTGCAGCTGGGCTTCGTTCTCCACCTGCAGCCGCTCGAGCGGGAAGCCGGTGAAGGCGCAGAAGCGCTCGCGGCCCGCTTCATCGCCGATGCCGATCGCCAGCACGCCGATGCCGGCGGCCTCCAGCTGCGGCAGCACCGGCACCAGGGCCTGGGCGTACTCGAGGCTGTCGAAGTCCCCCAGCTGGGGCAGAAGCAGCACCAGCCGGCGGCGGCCCCGGCCCATGCCGTCCACCCCGGCCAGACGCTCCAGCAGCAGGGCGGGGGTCTCGGTGTCTGGCACGGGCAGGGGATGGTTCAGGACCCGCCCATGGTGGCGCGCGCCAGGAACTCTTCAGCAGCCACCTCCAGCCCCTGCCGCCGCTGAGGGTCCATCCGCTCCAGCAGCCGCACCATCATCGAGAGGCGGGGATTGGCACGAAAGAACCCCTGGTTCCGCTCGATGAAGCGCCAGTAGAGGCCGTCCCAGATCTCGCACCAGGGGCCCTTTTTGTAGTCGCCCATCTTGAGAATGTAGTTGGAGCCGCCGATGTAGGGCTTGGTGGCGAACAGGCCGCCGTCGCTCATCTGGCCCATGCCGTACACGTTCGGGCCCATCACCCACTCGTAGGAATCCAGGTAGCGCTCCATGAACCAGCGGTGCGCCTCGCCGGGGTGGATCTCGCACAGCAGCATCAGGTTGCTGATTACCATCAGCCGCTCGATGTGGTGGTTGTAGCCGAGCCGGTTCACCCGTTCGATCGCCGCATCCAGGGGCGGCAGGCCGCTGCTGCCGTCGTCCCAGCAGGGGGCGAGGCGGCGCTGGTGGTTCCAGACGTTGGCGGCGGCCTGGCGTTCGCCGTGCACCCGGTCGATGCCGCGCACGAACTCGCGCCAGCCGATCACCTGGCGCAGGAACCCCTCCAGCGAGGCGATCGGCACCGGCAGGCCGCTCTCCTGTCGGCGCCGGGCGTGCTTCAGGGTGGCGGCGATCACCGCCGCCGGTGTGAGCAGGCCGATGTTGATCAGGGGCGAGAGCAGGGAGTGGTGCAGGGTGGCGTGCTCATTGCTGAGGGCGTCTTCAAAGGGCCCGAAGTCGTCGAGGCGCTCGCTCAGGAAGCGCTGCAGCCAGGCTTCGGCGCCGGCCTTATCGAAGGGGATCCACAGGGGCCCCAACTCACCGGGATGGTCGGGGAAATGGCGGGTGATCAGGGCCCGCACCACCGGCTCATGGGGGCTGGCCGGCACCACCGGCAGGGGCGGCTCCACGTAGCCCTTCGGCAGCTTGCGGCGGTTTTCGGTGTCGAAGCTCCAGCGGCCGCCGGCGGGGGAGCCATCGGGATCCAGCAGCAGGCCGAGACGGCGCCGTTGACGCTCGTAGAAGGTCTTCATGAACGGGCGGCGGCGCCCCTCGAACCAGGTCCGGCTCTCGTCCACCGATTCCAGAAACGCCGGTGAGGGGAGCACCGTGAGCCGCACCTTCTGCTCGGCGCAGAAGCGCTGCAGCCGCAGCTCGAAGCTGCGATCGGCCACCTCGGCCACCTGGAGTTCGCGGCTGGCGGGCTCGCCCTCCAGCTCGGCCGCCAGCCGCTGCCAGAACGGCACCTCCTGGGAGGCAGGCAGTTCGAAGTAGCGCACCAACACCCCACGGGCGACCAGCGCATCGCGGAAGCTGCGCATCGCCACGAAGGTGTGCAGCAGCCGCAGGCGGTGGTAGCGCCAGGTGGAGGCCACGGCCAGGTCCTCGATCATCAGCACCCGCTGGCCGGGGGCGAGCTGCAGGGGGGAGGGCCGGGTCCAGTCGGGGTGGAGCTGGTCGCCGAGGATCAGGGTGAGGGTCACAGGGTCAGGGCGACAGGGGGGAGGGTCACGAGGGTTGGGGCGCAGGAGCAGCCCAGAGCCGGCGGTGGGTCTGATCGGGGTCGTAGAGGCCCACCTGGCGCTCGAGATCGAAGCGGCGGGGGCTGCCACCGAAGCTGCGCGGGTCGGAGCCGACGCCGGCCAGGTAGGCCCAGTTGCCCGTGTTCAGGGCCGGATGGGCATCGATCAGGCACCACTCGAAGAAGCGGGCGCCCCAGATCCAGGGCAGCCGCAGCTCGTTGATGAAGTGGGAAGCCACCCACTGGCGGCCCCGGTTGGAGAGATAGCCCGTGGCCAGCAGTTCGCGCAGCTGGGCATCGATCAGGGGATGGCCGGAATCACCGCGGGTCCAGCGGACGAAGCGCTCGGTGTCTGCCTCCCATTCGGGCGGGCGCTGCTGGAGGCCGCCGGGGGCGTGGAAGGCCTCGCCGTGGCGCTGCTCCGACCAGAGGAAGAACTCGCGCCAGAGCAGTTCCTGTTGCATCCATTCGGAACTCTCGTCGGCGCCGCGGAGCTCCTGATAACGCAGCACCTCCTGCCAGATCCGCCGCACCGACAGCGAACCCACCCCCAGGAACGGGGAGAACTTCGAGGAAAAGTCCGTCCCCACCAGGCCGTTGCGGGTGGCCTTGTAGGTGCGCAGGCCGTCGGACTCGAACAGGTAGTGCTGCAGCCGGGCCAGGGCGGTGGGTTCATCGCCT
Organism: Candidatus Sulfopaludibacter sp. SbA3; assembly: GCA_943367425.1. GTDB lineage: Bacteria > Cyanobacteriota > Cyanobacteriia > PCC-6307 > Cyanobiaceae > Cyanobium. The sequence goes on along the minus strand of CALRJF020000016.1, from coordinate 52,456 downwards.
GAAAAAGGGAAGGCGCTGCGGGGATCGGACGCAGCGGCAAGGGCGGCAGCGGACCCCGGCGGGACAGCGGGTGGCGCCAGCCATTGGCGGGGCAGGTCGTCCCAGGCGTCCCCCAGGCCGGCGAGATCCGGAGGGGGCAGGGGCGGCTCGGGCGCGTGCTCCAGGGCGCGGCGGAACTGGCTGAACACCCTGGGGAAACGCTCGGCCGCCACCGGCCAGGTGTCGAACAGGCGGCTCTCTGCGGCGTGGAGCACCACCTCGGGCTCCACCAGGGGGCGCAGCTCGGCGAGGGCGTCCGCCGTGGTGTGCTGCGGGAACGTCAGCAGGGGGATCCCCACCGCCGCCAGCCGGGCCTGGAGGCAGGCCAGGGACTGGGCCTCCAGGCGCCGCTGGTGGGGGCCGCGCAGCCGCTGGGTCTGGGGCCGGCAGGCGAGCACCAGCAGGCGGGCGCCGCGGTGACGTGCCTGGGCCACGGCGGCGTGCAGGACGGGCTGATCATCCAGACGCAGCTGCCCTTCCAGGGCCACGGCGATGGTGACGGGCCCCGCCATCGGTGCTGCTGCAGCAATCGGCGCCAGCCTGGCAGCCACGGGCCTGGGCCGCGAGCCTTGGCTCCGTGACGGAATGCTGCAGGGCCAGAACGGAGCGCTTGCGGCCCTTAAGGATTGCTCTAGATTTGGGTGGTGCCGGAGGTCCCATGGCCCGCTCGATTTCCCTGCTCACCGCCACCGGCCTCACCGGCCTGGCCCTGGTGAGCCTGACCATGACTTTTCTGCTCTGAGCGCCCGGCGTCGGGGGTGGCTGGCGCCACGATCGTGGCGGCCCTTGAGCCCGCCGCCCCCACCCCATGACCCTCCTGGCCCAACTGCTCGTTTTCCTCCACCTCCTGGGCATGGCCGTGCTGGTGGGGGCCTTCACCACCCAGCTGGCGGCTCCCGTTAAGCGCGTCACCCCGGGCCAGTGGCATGGGGCCCTGCTCAGCCTGGTGAGCGGCCTGGCCCTGGTGGGGCTCTACAGCATGGTGCCGGCTCTTGAGGAACCTCTCCAGCCCGCCAAGGTCATCGTCAAGCTGGTGCTGGCGCTGCTGATCGCCCTGTTCGCCTTCCAGGGCCGCCATCGTCAGGAGTGGCAGGCGGGCTGGCTGCGGGTGGGGCTGCTGTCGATCGCCAACACGGCCGTGGCGGTGTTCGCCTGATCCCAAGCCGCTGACGACGCCCGTGCTCACCCCCGCCCTGTTCATCGGCCACGGCAGCCCGATGAACGCCATCGAAGCCAACCGCTTCACCCTGGCCTGGGCCGAGCGGTTCGCGGCCCTGCCCCGTCCCGAGGCGATCCTGTGCGTCTCGGCCCACTGGGAAACCGACGGGCCGATGGTCACAGCGATGGAGCGGCCGCGCACCATCCACGACTTCCGCGGCTTCCCCCCCGAGCTGTTCGCCGTCGATTACCCGGCGCCGGGTTCCCCCGCCCTGGCGGAGCGCATCCGGGGCCTGGTCCCGGAGATCGGCGCCGATCATGCCTGGGGCCTCGACCACGGCACCTGGTCGGTGCTGCGGCCCATGCACCCGGCGGCCGATCTACCCGTCCTCCAGCTCAGCCTCGACCGCCGCCGCAGCCTGCGGGAGCACCTGGAGCTGGCCCGCCGCCTGCGGCCGCTGCGAGAGGAGGGCGTGCTGGTGCTGGGCAGCGGCAACCTCGTCCACAACCTGGGTCGGATCGTCTGGGGTGAAGGGTCCCACGGCTGGGCCGAAACCTTCGACCGGCTGCTGGCGGAGCGCATCGCTGCCGGAGCCCTGGAGGAGCTGCTCGATCCCCTCGCCCTCAGCCCCGAGGCGGCCCTGAGCCTGCCGTCGCTGGAGCATTACCTGCCCCTGCTCTACGTGCTGGGGGTGGGGGAGGATGGCGAGCCGCTCAGCTTCTTCAATGCCGAGCTGACCCTGGGCGCCATTTCCATGCGCTCGCTTCAGGTCGGCGGCGCCGGCAGGTAGCCGCTGCGGCGCAGGAAGGCTCGCAGCGCCGCGGGGAAATCGGCGTAGCGCTTCTCCGGCTGCCGGCAGTTGCCCTTGGCGTCGTAGCCGGCCTCGCAGGAGGTGAGCCCCCAGTCGGAGCGGCGGTCGTAGAGGCCCAGCATCCGCCGCCAGCCCGTGTCGAACTCCCCCACCAGCGCCTTGGTGGCCACCCAGGCGGCCAGGAAGCCGTTGGCCTCGGTGCGTTGATCGGCCGGTTCCCTGAACCAGCTCTCCATCTCCTTCAGCCGGCGCCGGTGAAGCGGCAGCACCTGGGGGCGGTGGCTGATGTCGAGGAAGCGAGGGCCGTTCAGCTGCCAGATCTGGCTGGGGGCGCTGCTGCCGGCGTAGCTGGCGAACTGGTAGAGGAAGCGGTTGTCCACATCCACCAGCAGGTAGCGGCCGTTGCCCAGGGGATCGCTGGCGCCGCTGGGGCCGCCATTCACCGGATCGCGACGCACCTCGAACCAGCGGCGGCCGTCGGGGCTGCTGGTGAGCACCCGGGTGTCGTTGCAGCAGTGGGCGCCGCCCGTGAACGTGGAGAGCAGCACCTCCGGGTAGGGATTGGCCGGATCCATCTCCACCACCTGCAGCACCGAATCGATGCTGCCGGGGCCGATCCGCAGCGCCCCCATCAGCTGACCGACCACCTTCCCCTCCACCCGCACCGTGGCGACGGGTTGCACCTCATCCATGCCATCGGGCTTCGGCTGGCGGCGGTTCTCCAGCACGGCCACCACGGGCCCTTTGGTGATCACCGGACCGGGTGCCGGAGAGAGGGCCAGCAGCAGGGGGAGCAGCATCTCAGTGGTTGATCGCCGTGGTCCCTACTGGCAGCCCTGCACCGAGATCCGGTAGCTGAAGCCCAGGGCGCCGGGGTCGCTGCTGGCCCCCACCTTGAAATTCATCTGGGTGGCCTGCTTGCCCGGAATGGCGGGGAAGGGGCCGAACATGCGGCCGGTGCCGATCGGCGGATTCATGACTTCGTTGATCACCTGCAGATTGCTGCCGTCGCTGAATTTCATGAAGCCGCTCACCGGGTATTTGGCGTTGGCGTCGGAGGAGTTGGCCGTGAAGAAGAACTTGAAGCTGCTGTAGGGGCGATCGACGATGAAGTCGGTGTTCCAGTTCTCCTTGCCGAGCAGCTTGGCGGCCCCCACCCGTTTGGAGACGATCGGGGTGGTGCCGTTGCCCCCGATCGGCTGCAGGAAGGTGCAACGCTGCTGGGCTTCGGCGGCAGAACCGACACCGATGACGAGCGAAGCGCTCAGCAGGGAGAGGGCCAGGGCTTTCATCGCAGCAAATCAGATGCACCGACCCTAGACCGCAGTGGGCATCGGGGCCGTCAGGGTTCGCCTGTCAACGGTCGAAGGCAAAGATCCGCTTCCAGTCGTTTTTCATGCTGATCACGATCCAGCCCTGCTTCCGGGCTGTGTCGTAGAGGTCCTGGGTGAGGGGGCCCACCTTCGTGTCCGGCAGTTCCAGGGCCGGCCCGTAGGCATACTCGCGGCGGGCGTCATCGTGGAGCACCAGCATCGCCAGCCGCGCCCCGTCGCCGGCTTTGGTGTACTCCAGCATCTGCCGGTCGCCGGTGGAATTGCCGAAGGCGGCCGTGGGCCGCCGGCCGATCATCAGTTGGATGCCTTCCGGCTTGCCGGCGTCGTTGTCATTGAGCAGCAGCCGGGGTTCCTTGGTCAGCATCGGCCTGCCCTTGGCGTCGTAGCCGTAACGGGTGGCGCCGGCGGTGCCGATCACCTGCTCCGGAGGGATGCCATAGGTGCGTTCGGCATAGACGCGCACGAACTCCTGGCCGCCGCCGGTGACGATGTAGGTCTTGTAACCGTTGGCGCGCAGGTAGCGGAGCAGCTCCTGCATCGGCTGGTAGGTGAGATCGGTGTAGGGGCGTTGCCAGCGGGGATGGCGGGCCGTGTCCAGCCAGCGCCGCACATCGGCATGGAAGGTGTCCATGGGCATGCCGGCGAGCACGGTGGCGGCGAGCTTCTCGAGTTCGGCCCTGGAGGGCACCACCCCTGGCACGCGCTCGAGGATGTAACGCACCTGGGGATACACCGGCTGCTCCACCCAGAGGGTGCCGTCCTGGTCGAAGCCGGCGATGCGCTCCTCGGGTGGCACATAGCGGGGACTGGCGGGATCGGTGGTCTGGTGCACGAAGCTGAGCAGGCTGTCGCGGGCCGGCCCCGGGTTCCAGGACGGCAGCGGATCGGCCGGCTGGGCAGAGGCGCCGGCCCAGCCGACGACCACCGCCAGCAAGGCCGCCGTGAGCAGGGCCGCCAGGAAGCGCGTGACGGTTCGGCGATGCAGGCGTCGGGCCAGGCCTCGCTCCGTCATGGGTTCGTCTTCAGATCTCCGGAGAGTCAAGCGAAGAGCCGAGGTCGGGCATCATCTGGGGAGGATCCTGGGAGGGGAACATCTGCAGTTCCGGCATCGACTCCTGCAGTTCCTCGTTGCTCTCCGGCGGCAGTGTCAGGGAGCCGGAGTCATTGAAGAACGGCGCCCCACCATCCACCTGCTGGCCGAAGCTGAGGTCCATCGATCCCATCAGCACGACGGTGAGTGCGAGATGGAACAGCCATCTCAACCGTCGAATTCCGGCGATCGCCATCGGTGGCCTTTGAGGCTGATCAACCCTAGACGAAGAACCCGAAGGCAACTGATCTGCGCGAATGAACTGTTTCTGCGTTGCTGAACAGCGGACATGTGTGGCGACAAAAGAATGCAGATTCGTTACGCGTACGCCGACATCCGTTGCAGCGATGGCAAGGATGTTGGCTATCGGCCAGGCAGCGCACGATCCCGTCTGGGTCAACTTTCACCGGATGTTCCGGGGGGAAGGAGGATGGAAACGAAGGCGCCCTCGCTGCAGGAGCAGCTTCAGAAACTGCACACGAACGGGGAGGGGCTCAGCGGCACAGAGGCTGCCCAGCGTCTCAGCCAGTCGGGGCCCAATGCCCTGCCGGAGAAGAAACGCAGCAAGCTCGCCATGCTGCTCTCCTATCTCTGGGGCCCCATGCCCTGGATGATCGAGGCGGCCATCCTTCTGTGCTCGATCGTCGGCGACTGGGTGGATTTTGCGATCATCCTGGGCCTGCTGGTGGGCAACACCGTCATCGCCTACGTCGAGGAATCCTCTGCCGGCGACGCCGTGGCGGCCCTGAAGGCCAAGCTGGCCCTGGAGGCCCTGGTGAAGCGGGACGGCCAGTGGCAGAAGCTCCCCGCCACCCAGCTCGTGCCCGGTGATCGGGTGCGCCTGGCCATCGGTGCGGTGGTGCCCGCCGACATGGCTGTGCTCACGGACGATCCGCTGCAGGTGGATCAGGCGGCGCTCACCGGTGAATCCCTGGCGGTGAAGCGGGGCCAGGGGGATCTGCTCTACTCGGGCTCGGTGCTCAAGCAGGGTCGGGCCGAGGGGGTGGTCACCGCCACGGGGGCCAACACCTTCTTCGGCAAGACCGCCAAACTGGTGGGGGAAGCCGAGAGCAACGACCATCTCCAGGAGGCGGTGGTGAAGCTCTCCGACTACCTGATCGTGGTCAACATGGTGCTGGTGAGCATCATCCTGGTGGTCCGCATTCATGCGGGCGACAACGTGCTGCGGGTGATCAAGTACTGCCTGGTGCTCACCGTCGCCTCCATCCCCCTGGCCACCCCCACCGTGCTGGCGGTCACCATGGCGATCGGTGCCCAGGCCCTGGCCCGCAAGGGGGCCCTGGTCACCCGGCTGTCGGCGATCGATGAGCTGGCCAGCGTGGACATGCTCTGCTCCGACAAGACCGGCACCCTCACCCTCAACCAGCTCAGCCTCGGCGCCCCCTTCACCCTGCCCGGCGTCACACCCGATGAGCTGCTGCTGGGGGCGGCCCTGGCCAGTGAGCAGCAGGAGGGGGATGCCATCGACCAGACCGTGCTCAAGGGGCTCAAGGATCCGTCCGCCCTCCAGGCGTTCCAGCGGGATCACTTCACCCCGTTCGATCCGGTCAGCAAGCGCACGGAGGTGCAGGTCACCGACAGCTCGGGCCAGAAGATCCGCTACAGCAAGGGGGCGCCCCAGGCGATCCTGGCCCTGATCAAGGATCCGGGCGCTATCGCCCAGCCGGTGCAGGCCCAGATCGAGGCGCTGGCCGCCAAGGGCTTCCGGGCCCTGGGCGTGGCCCGGGCCGTGGGGGATGGCCCCTGGCAGATGCTGGGCATCCTGTCGCTCTCCGATCCCCCCCGGCCCGATTCCAAGGCCACCCTGGCGGCCGCCGCCCAGCTGGGGGTGCCGGTGAAGATGGTCACCGGGGATCAGGTGCTGATCGCCCGGGAGATGTGCCGGGAGCTGGGCCTGCGCGACAACGTGCTGGACGCGGCGATCTTCCGCCAGACCCCCGCCACCCAGCTGGGCCAGCTGGCCCAGCAGATCGAGCAGGCCGATGGCTTCGCCCAGGTGTTCCCCGAAGACAAGTTCCACATCGTGGAAACGCTCCAGAACCACGATTTCGTGGTGGCCATGACCGGCGATGGGGTCAACGATGCTCCGGCACTGAAGGAGGCCAACTGCGGCATCGCGGTGTCCGGGGCCACCGACGCCGCCCGGGCCGCCGCCGACATCGTGCTGCTGACACCGGGCCTTTCGGTGATCATCGATGCCATCCGTCTGAGCCGCAAGATATTCCTGCGCATGGACAGCTACTGCTTCTACCGGGTGGTGGAAACCGTGCGCATCCTGATCTTCACCACCTTGGCGATTCTCTGGTTCAACAACTATCCGGTGACGGTGATCATGCTGGTGGTGCTGGCCCTGATCAATGACGGCTCGATGGTGACGATTGCCTATGACAACACCCTGACGCCGCCCAAACCGCTCCAATGGAACATGCCGCGGCTGTTGATCATGTCGAGTGTGATCGGTCTGGTGGGGGTGGTGGAAACGATGCTCCTCTACGACTTCGTCGCCAACCGGCTGGTGATGCCCCTGGAACAGGTGCAGACCCTGATCTATCTGCAACTGGCGATCGGCGGCATGCTCACCATCTACTGCACCCGGGTCAGGGGGCCGTTCTGGTCGATCAGGCCGGCGGCGACGATGCTCTGGGCCACCGGCGCCTCGGTGGCGCTCTCCACCCTGATGGGCGCCTGCGGCTGGCTGATGAGCCCGGTGGGCTGGGCCTGGGCTGCCGCCAGCTGGGGCTATGCCTTCGTCTGGTTCCTGATCTTCGATGCCGTGAAACTGGCCCTCTACCGGCTGATGGACCCGGAGCGTTCCGTGCTGATGGGGCGCACCCGGCGTTTCCTGTTCAGGCCCCTGGAGGCCCGGATCTGAGCGGATGGGACTGCCCCCGATGCACCCGCCGCCCAGAACCGTTCCCTGCCATTCCCTCCACCCCATCGACCCATGAACGACATCCTCAAGAAGGCCCACAGGATCAGCGAGCCCTTCAAGGTGACCGACGGATCCGGGTTTCGCTTGAAATCGGTGGATCCTGGCAACACCCTGGAGTTCACCTCCGCCGACAAACCGGAATCGAAGCAGGCCCTAGCCGATGGGGTGGCGATGCTCGCCACTCTGCAGGACAAGCTCTATGCCCAGGACCGCTGGGCCCTGCTGCTGGTGTTTCAGGCGATCGATGCCGCCGGCAAGGACGGCACGATCAAGCACGTGATGAGTGGCGTCAACCCGCAGGGATGCCAGGTGAGCTCCTTCAAGGTGCCCTCGTCGGTGGATCTCAACCACGATTTCCTCTGGCGCTGCAACAACGTCCTGCCGGAACGGGGCCGCATCGGCATCTTCAACCGCAGCTACTACGAGGAGACCCTGGTGGTTCGGGTGCACCCTGAACTGCTTGCCAAGGAAACGATTCCACCGCAGCTGGTGGGCAAGGACATCTGGAAGGAGCGCTTCAAGGACATCCGCCACTATGAGGATTATCTGGGCCGCAATGGGGTGGTGGTGCGCAAGTTCTTCCTGCATCTCTCCAAGGGGGAGCAGAAAAGGAGGTTTCTGGAGCGTCTGAACACCCCTGAGAAGAACTGGAAGTTCTCCGCCAATGACATCAAGGAACGGGCCTACTGGGACGACTACATGACGGCCTACGAGGAGATGATCCAGCACACCGCCACCCCCATGGCCCCCTGGTACGTGGTGCCGGCCGACAACAAATGGTTCACCCGGCTGGTGGTGGCGGCGGCGGTGATCGACACCCTCAATGCCCTGAATCTCAGCTACCCCGCGCTGAGCGATGGCGCCCAAAAGGAGTTGGAGGCCGCCAGAGCGCAGCTGCAGGCGGAGTGAGGGCCTTGGCGAAGCCCCACGAACCTCAGCTCTTGCGCCGCAGCTTGGCCGTGAGTGCGAAGCTGCCCGCCAACACCGCCAGGAAGGTGATCCAGGTGGCAGGGGATCCGGTGCGGACCGTGTCGATCAACAGGGCCACGAACAGGGCGGCATTGATCGCCACCGCCAGCAGCAGCGGCCAGGCCCGTGCTCCTGTCTTGCCGCGCACCCGCAGGTGGGCGGCGCTGACGGCGCCGTAGACGATCAGAAACGCCAGGCTGGTCATCTGCCCCACGGCATCCAGCGGGAAGAACAGCACCAGCAGGATCACCACCCCGGCCGACACGGGCAGCGACACGTTGGCGCTGCTGAGCCAGGGACGGGCCAGGGAGGCCGGCAGCTGGCGGCTGCTGGCCAGGTCGGCGCCGATGTTGGCCGAGGCGAACAGGGTGGCGTTCACCGCCGAGGCGGTGGCCAGGATGGCGGCGGCGGCGATCACCAGAAAGCCGGTGCGGCCCAGCACGGCAGCGCCGGCGTTGGCGAGGACGTGGCCCGCATCCCGCTCGATCTCGGCGAGGGGCAACAGGCTCACCACCAGGGTGCTGACCAGCAGGTACACCACCAGCACGATGGCCAGCGCCAGGAACATCGCCTTCGGCAGCTGGGTCCGGGGAGAGCGCATGTCCTGGGCGGCGTTGCTCACCACCCCGAAACCCTGGAAGGTCACGTACAGCAGGCCGGCCGCCGTCAGCACCCCGGCACCGCCGGGCCAGGGGGTGGCGAGGATCCGGCCGGCATCGGCGTGGGCGGTGCCCAGCAGCAGCAGCAGCGCCAGGATCACCAGCTCGGCGGCGATGATCAGCTTCTGGGAACGGTCCACCAGCTGCGGTCCCACCAGGTTGACCACGGTGAAGATCACCACCGCCGCCGCCCCGATCAACCGCAGGGCGACGGTGGACAGCTGCCCCCCGGCCAGGGCTCCCACGTATTCCGAAAAGCCCGCCCCATAGAGCGAGGTGGCGATCAGGTACGCCACGTACTGGAAGACGTTGAGGGAGGCACAGAGGTCGGTGTTGCCCAGGGCGGCCTCCAGGAAGTGGGCACCGCCTCCCCGGCTGGGGAACGCCGTGCCCAGCCGCGCATAGGAATAGACCGAGAAGGAGGCGGCAACGCCGGCCAGCAGGAAGGCCGACGGCAGCAGCACCCCGGCACTGCGGGCCGCCAGCCCCAGCAGCGTGTAGAGGCCGGCGCCCATCATTCCGCCCACCCCGAGGGCGGTGGCGCCGATCAGATCGATGCTGGGCCCGGTGTCCGGGCGGGACGGTGACGCGGGAGGCGGGGTCATCGGCTTCAGGCGTGGGTGAGGGCGGCGGCCTCCGGTCCGGTCCCCCGGGTCAGGTGCCGCGAGAACAGAACGGTCACCAGCCAGGCCAGCGAGGACACCATCACCATCAGCACGAGGACGCTGGTGAGGCCGGCCCGTTCGCGAACGATCGGCAGCAGGAAGAGGCCCAGGGTGGCCCCCACCTTGCCGCAGGCCGCCGCGAAACCGGCGCCCGTGGCGCGCACGCCGGTGGGGTACAGGTGGGCCGGCAGCAGGAAGGTGGTCGCGTTCGGTCCGGCGTTCATCAGCAGGTTGAACACGATGAAGCCAAGGAACACCAGGCCGATGCGGTGGCTGTTCTCCGCCGGCAACAGGGATCCGAAGGCGAGGATCGCCATGCCGGCGGCCATGCCGAGGAAACCGATGCTCTGCATCCGGATCGGTCCGAAGCGGGGCACCAGCAGGATGCCGAGTCCGAACCCCACCAGCAGGAAGGTGTCCACCAGTCCGGTGCCGGCGATCGTGCGGAACTCACTGGCGATCAGGTTGAGCCCACCCCCCTGCTCCTGGGTCGGCGTCCCCAGCAGGGCGGCCAGGATGATGGGCGTGAACAATCCCACCCCATAGGTGGCGATGTCCATCAGGAACCAGCTGCCCGCGGTGAGGGCGGTGGTGCGCCGGTAGGAGGCCCCCAGCAGCTGCGCCCAGGCGTTGTCACGGGAGGCAGGTCGGCCCGTGGTCCCTTCCCGATGCTCGCCGGCCTGCCGGCCGAGGGCCAGCACGGTGGCGGTGGGCTGGTCGCTGAGGCTGGCGATGATCCGGGAGGCCTCCTGATTGCGGCCCTGCTCCATCAGCCAGTGGGGGCTTTCGGGCATGTCGAGGCGGGCCAGGAGCAGCATCACGGCGAAGGCCGCCCCTGATCCCAGCAACCAGCGCCAGGTGGAGGGCTCGGGAAACCGCAGCAGCAGCAGCCAGGCCGTGGCGGCCCCCACCAGCTCGCCGACGGCCTGGAAGCTGATCGTGGCCGTGAGCAGGCGGGTGCGCAGGCGCGCCGGCATCAGCTCCATGACATAGGCGCTGCTGACCGGGAAGTCCATGCCGATGCCGATGCCCACCAGCAGCTGGCAGCCGATCGCGGCGATCGGGTTCCAGGCTGCGGCCAGCAGCAGGAAGGCCACCGCCAGGAGGCCCATGTCGAGCCGGTAGACGAAGCGGCGGCCGCGCTGATCGCCCAGATGGCCGCCGAGGATCGCCCCCACAACGGCTCCCAGCACCAGGGCGGCACCCAGCAGCCCGACGAGCACTGGCTCGGGATGTTCCTGCCAGGTGAACAGCGGCAGGGCCACGCCGGTCATGAGGGTGGCGTAGCCATCCATGAAGGTGCCGCCGATGGAGATCAGCAGGAGATGCAGATGGCGCTTCCGGAAGGGGGCCAGGGCCGCCAGTTGTTCCAGCGCCTGCTGCGGAGAGGGATCGCTCAATCGACTTGGTCTGTCGAACTTCAACCTAAAACTGGTGTTGAGGAGGGTAGGCAACTCGACGCAAAAACTTGACTGACAGCACGACAACCTGGCCCAGAGGCCTACGAACCATGACACCGAAACGACCATGGGGATCCCTTGGCGCAAGCGAGATTCAGGAGCGCAATCTTCCAGCAAAAGTTTGTTTTCTGGTTGGCACTTTTATGGTGTTTCTGTTGCGAGGCAGCTCAGATTCCGATCTGGTCAGCGAATATTGCGTGACGTCTCCTCCAGCCGGGTTCTGTTCGTGGCAACGACTGAGGCAGCCATCGTGACAACGACGCCCACAGCCACGCCCACAACGACGCCCATCTCCATGGCCCTGCGAGGAAGCGTCCGCTACACCCTGCGCTGTCAGGCCAGCCTGCTGATCTGCCCGCCTCCGCTGGACGCACCAACCCTGCTGCGGTCCTTGCCAGGAGCCTGCTGTGATCAGGCAGATCCGTCGCGATGTCCCTGGTGCGTACATCCCGGCCCTTTCCAGGACCAGGCCTCCGAAGGGGGCTGCCACGTCCCTCGAGTGTTCTTCTGAATGTCGGAATCTGACCTTGGCTCAGAAGCGGCGGCGCTGGGCATCGCGCAGGAGTTCAGAGGGTGGCTGTCCGAAGGTGGTCTGAAACAGCCGCGCGAAGCTGGAGGTGCTGATGAAGCCGAAACGGGTGGCAATCCCTGCCACCGTTTCGCCCGCAGTCCCTTGCATCAGACCCGTCCTGACGGCCTGCAGGCGTTGCTGACGCAGCCACTGCATGGGTCCCAGCCCGAACCGGGAACGGAACATGTATTGCAACGACCGGCGCGAGTAGCCGCTGTGCCGTTCCAGCTCCGAAAGGGTGAGCGGCCGGGTGAGATCGGCCAGGATCCATTCGATCAGTTCGTCGAAGATCCGGTCCCGGCCGTTGGCTCCTTGGCGGGCCACCATCCGGTCGGCCCCGGACTCGGCCAGCAGCTCCGGACACAGCAGCAGGATCACCAGCCGCTGGATCGCATCCTCCAGAGCCAGGCTGCGGATCGCGGAGGCCGTCAGCAGCGCCGAGCCGTTGTAGGCGGAGAGCACCCGACGCAGGCTGAGCAGCAGCTCGGATCGCACCGGTCCGTCGTCCCCCAGCACAACCGGCCGTTGCAGGGTCTGTCGGCAGTGGCTGGTGGACGCCTCCCCGCCGGCGATGGCCTGGGCGGTCCTGGTCAGGGAGTGGTGCGGCAGGTTGAGCATCACGCCGGCATAGGCCTCGGTCCGTCCGGCATAGGCCTCCCCCGGCATGTAGACCGCGGTGGCCCCCGCCCGCAGGGTCATCTCCCGTCGATCGATCCGGATCCCGGTCAGCCCGGCGTAGGGAATGGCCAGCGTGGCGAAGGGGTGTTCCCCCAGCTCGATCTCCAGAGCGGTGTGGATGGTGCTGGTGAGCGTGAGCTCGCCGCAGACCAGGGCCGCGCCGGCATGCCGGAAGCCTTCATGGGTTTGTCCGCAGGAGAAGTCGTTCAGGGGAACCACGGTTCTGACGCGCTCGGCGAAGGCGTGGGGATCCGTGTCGAAATGGGCCAGATTCGCCTGCAGCGGCAGGTCGCCCATCCGGGTCCAGTCGAGGCCCAGCCCGTGGCAGACGGTGCTGAGTGGGGCCATGCGGCCGCACGCGCGGGGTATTTCATCCTTGCTCGCCGGGACCCAGTCTGGGGAGCCAGTAATCACCGTTTTCGATCGCCATGCCCCCGCCCAACCTCCGCACAGCCCTGAGCCGGTCGTTCGAGGCGTCGGTCGGCGACATCGTCTTCGGGATGGAGGACGGCACCGTTTCGATCTTCGGACTGGTGGCCGGGGTGTCCCTCACCGCCAGCTCCGGCAGGAGTGTGCTGGTGGCCGGTGCCGCCGGAGCCGTGGCCGCCGCCGTCTCGATGATGGCGGGGGTGTTCCTCGACCTGCAGTCGGAACGGGACCGGGATCGGGTGGAATCTCGGCGGCGCCTGGCTGCGGTGAAGGCGGATCCGGCCGGTGAGATTGCCGCTCTGATGAAGCGCCTGCACGGCACGGGGATGCAACCGGCCACCCTCGCGGCGATTCACGACGATCTGAGCCAGCGACCGGCCGGACTGCCGGAACTGGAACGCAGTGTCCTGGTGCCGGCGCTCTCCCAGCACCAGCAGCCGGTGGCCCAGGCGCTGTGGATGCTCGTCTCCGATCTGTTCGCGGGGCTCACGCCGGTGCTGGCCTTCGCCGTGCTGCCGCTCGAGCAGGCCCGCCCGGTGTCGCTGCTGATGACCCTGGTGCTGCTGGTGTTGCTGGGCTATGGCCGTGCCCGGATTGGGGAGCGGGCGGTGCTGCCCACGGTGCTGACCACGGTGTCGATTGCCGGTTGTGCCGCCCTGGCCGGCGTATCGATCGGCGTCTGGCTGAATGGGATCGGCTGAACGGGGTGGTGGCCTCGATAGGGTCAAGTCAGCCTCCCCCCCGGTCCATGAAACGCCATCACCTCAGGACCCTGCAGGCTCTGTTCGCCCATCCCCTCCAGCACGGCGTGCGGGCCTCCCGCGTGGAGGCCCTGTTCCATGCCCTCGGCGCCGAGGTGCGCGAACGCGACGACCGGCGTCTGCAGATCCGGATGCCCTCCGGCCAGGAAACCTGGATCCACACCGGTGCCGGTCTGCATCAGCCCGACCTGGATGCCGAAGCCGTGATGCGGGTGCGTCACTTCCTGCAGGAGGCCGGCGTCACGCCCGCCCATCCCGAACCCGATGCCGTGTCGCCCCGCGGCGATCAGTCCCATCGCCTGGTGCTGCACCTCGACCATCGCCGCACGGACGTGTTCCGGCTCGACGGCGAGGAGGTGGAGCATGCGGTGCTGCGGCCGCACGGGATCTGGGGAACGGATGAGAACCTCACCCACCGTCAGGACCGGGACCAGGCGGGTCAGCGAGCGGCGATCGACAGCGGGTACCTGGCCAGCATCACGGCGGCGATGACCGAGGCCGATGCGGTGCTGCTGCTCGGCCACGGCACCGGGCAGAGCGACATGCGTCAGGTGTTGCTGCACTACCTCGAAATCCATCGCCGCGATCTGCTGGAGCGGATCGTGGGGGTGGAAACGCTCGACGACGGCGGCCTCAGCGAGGAGCAGATGCTCGCCGTCGCCCGCGAACACTTCGGCAACCTCCCCCACCGGCGCCCCCTGGTGGCTCCCGGTCAGGAACCGGTGGTGGTCTGAAGCAGCGCCATGCACCGTTTCTCCGTGATCGCCTGCTGCTGCACCGCCGTGCTGCTGGCCCTGATGCTCACCCTCGCGGCCTGCGGCACCGGCCCGTCGGCGTCCCTGGCCGACGCCTGCAGCGACCAGGGTGGACCGGGTCTCGGCAGCGCCGCCTGCAATGCCTATCAGGCGGGGCAGGTGGGCGTGGCGGAGGCGTTCGGGATCCTGGAGCCGGATGGCGACGCCGGTCAGAACGCCCAGGATGATCTCCAGGCCGACCTCCCCCCCTTGCTCCAGCCCCTCTCCCCCTGAAGGCCAGCCCGGCGCTTCAGGTGCGGACCTTCTGCTGCCGCTCCATGGCTTTACCGCTGAAGGCGTGCCGGTCGGCCACCGATGGACAGGATCACGCTGGAGAACCAGGGAATCGGCTCAAGGGCGGGAAGCCCTGATTTTGAGCGCCTTCGTTCAACGGCAGACCCTGCTGCTGCCAGGTGGGAAAGCCTCCCCGCAGATGCAGGATCCGGCGGTTGAATCCCTGGGCGTGGAGCGTTTCGATCGCTGCGGCCGAGTCCCCATCGTGGTCGGCCACGAGGATGAGATCCCGCTCGGGCGGTTCGCCACTGATCAGCAGGCCATGGGGGATGTTGTGACTGAAGGGGATATGGCTCCGCCGGTAGGCCCGCCTGGGACGGATGTCCACCAGCAGGGGGCCGTTGCCGTTCTGCGGCGGTGCCGTCAGCTGGAGCAGTGCCACAGGTTCGATCAAGGTCCTGTGCTGGCTGGCCCCATGGGGTTCCCAGTGCAGGGCAGGAGGTTCGGAACCGACGGAAGCAACCAAGGTCAAGGAGGCGCCTGGGGGGAGCATGGCGCCGGCCGACATAAAGCCCGGTATTCCGAGTGACAAATCGCTGTAAAGGGCGCCCGCTCAGGGGGAGGGCCGCAGCCGGTCGAGGCGCAGCTGGTGTTCCCGGCTGGTGAGCCTCAGGTAGCCCAGCAGCACCACGCCCACCACCCCCAGGGCCGTGGCGGCGGCGATCATGAACAGGATCACGATCTGGTAGCGGACGGCTCCGGCCGGCCTGGCCCCCTGGAGGATCTGGCCGGTCATCATCCCGGGCAGGCTGACCAGCCCCATCACCATCATCGAATTGATCGTGGGGATCATCCCCACCCGGATCGCGTCCCGCACCACGTCGAGGCAGGCCTCCCAGCGGCTCGCCCCCAGGCTCAGCCGGGCCTCCACCAGCTCCCGCCGGCTGGTGAGCCCCTCCATCAGCCGGTCGAGCGCCAGGGAGATGCCGTTGAGCGTGTTGCCCAGCACCATCCCCAGCAGGGGGATCAGGTACTGGGGGGTGAACCAGGGTTGGGGGCGGATGATTCCGGCCACCGCCAGGCCGGTGACCAGGGCCGAGGAGGCCAGCACCGAGAGCAGGCTGTTGGCATAGGTGCCGGCGAACCGCGCCCGGGTGCGCTGCACCGCCGACACCCCGGCGATGGCCGCCATCACCAGGCCCAGCAGCAGGATCGTGACCGGGTTGCGCTGCTGGAACAGCCACTCCAGCACCGTCCCCACCAGCAGCAGCTGCACCACCATGCGGCCGGAGGCGAGCAGCAGGGGCCGCTCGAGCCCCAGGCGCAGCAGGGCCGAGAGCCCCACGTTGACCAGGATCAGCAGGGCCGAGAGGGCCAGCCGCCCATCACTGATCGGCAGGGCACCGGGGGTGCTCACGGGTTCAGGCCCAGCTGCCGGCCGCTGAAGCGTCCGATCTGGGCGGCGTCGTGGCTGGTGATCAGGCAGGCCCGCGGCCCCTGCTCCAGCCACTGGCGCAGCAGGGCCTCCACCTGTTCGGTGGTGGCGGGATCGAGGGAGGCGGTGGGCTCATCCAGCAGCAGGACCTCCGGATCGAGTTGCAGGGCCCGCAGCAGGGCCAGCAGCTGCAGCTCGCCGCCGGAGAGCCGCTCGGCCGTCAGCGCCAGGAAACCGGCCCCGCGGCCAAGCTGCTGCAGCCAGTCGAGGACCCGCGCTTCGGCGTACGTCCTGCCGCGGTGGCTGGCGTAGCCGAACACCTGGCGCAGGTTCTGCTCCACCGTTCCGGCCAGGGCGATCGCCCGCTGGGGCAGGTAGGCGACCCGGGCGCGATAGGCCGGCGGGCTCCACTGCGACGGCGTGCGTCCCCGCAGCAGGATCTGGCCCCGCGGCAGCGGATCCAGCCAGGCCAGCTGGCGCAGCAGCAGGGTCTTGCCGGCTCCGCTGGGCCCCACCAGCGCCAGCCGTTCCCCGGCCTCGAGCCGGAAGCTCACGCCCTGCCAGAGCCAGCGCCCCTCCAGCTGCCGGGCCAGATCGTCAGCCTCCAGCAGGGGCATGGTGTTCGGCGGCACCCCCTCACCCTGCCAGCACCTGGCGGGCTGTGCCGCCTGGGCTCAGAAGACCTGCTGGAACTGCAGGCGCAGTTGCCAGCCATCGGGGCTGTTGTCGTTGCCCGCCAGCACGGCACCACCGGTGAGGGAGAGCCTGGCCTTCGACCACGGGCTGCCGCCGATCGTGGCGCCGAGGGCCGTCCAGGCCTGTTGATTGTCGCCGGCCTTGCCGTCGCTGAAGGTCTGACCGCCCAGCCTGGAGTAGGAATCGAGTGAGACCCACAGCTGCTTGTTGAGATCGTGGGTGAGGTGCAGCTCCAACGTGCCCATGGGAGCCTGGGTGGTCTGGTTGGGGGCGAACTGGTTGGCGAGCCTGCTGCCCACCTGCTGCCCCCGGATCGAGAACTCCGGGAAGGCGGGGTCGTTGTTCGGGGTGTAGACATCCACGCTGGGCAGGACCTCGAAGGTGGTGGTCTTCCCTGGTGCCCAGTTGGGACTGAGTCGCAGCGTGGTGGGAAGGCCGGCCCGGAAGGTCCAGCGGTTGGTGCCGATGTTGACCAGACGGTCGTTCTGATAGCTGCCGGTGGGGGGCATCGCAGCCAACAGGCCATAGACCACGACGGGAGGGTTTTGCTTTTGCATGTAGGCCCCGAACTCCGCCGGCCCGAGGGCAGGAGCGTTCACCAGCCCCACGGTGAGGTGGGCGTAGCTGTCGGCCAGCCCCTGCTTGCTGGGGGCCACCCCGCGGTTGGCGGTGGTGAGGCTGACGTTCGCCCAGGCATAGGGCACAGCCACTGACACCTGAGAGAGCCGGTTGCCGAGGCCGAAGAAGCGGGCATAGCTCGGCACCAGCACGTAGGTGTCGACGCTGAGGTTGGGAAAGATGATGCTGGTGTCGACGACCGTGTTGGAGCTGCTGTAGATCCCCGAGAGCGTGAACACGTTCGTGCCGGCGGGCGCCAGCCAGAACTGACGGGGGCCGTAGGCCTGCGCCTGGGCCGGCCGGCCGCCGCTCACCGCCAGCGCCAGCCCGCAGGCCGCGAAGGTGGCGACACGGCCTGAACCAAAGCAACGTAGGGAGAATCGGCGAGCAGGTGTTGGCACGGATCGAGGGGAAAGAAGTACAGCTGAAGTTGTCAACGTCACGCTGGCTCAGTTCATCTTCACCTCCACTTTGTGGATCGAGCCGTCAAAGCGGAAGGGCCGGCGTTCGATGTAATCGAGCGACACCGACGAGCCGAGATCCACACCCACATCAAACGTTTCGCTGGCGGAGAAGGCCGCGGGAACGGTGCGGGCCACCGTGGTGCGCGCCACCTCCTGGCCATCCAGCTTCAGCACCACCTCAGCCGGCGAGAGCGGCTGGGCATTGGCCAGTGTGGTGGTGACATCGATGCGGTGCCTGCCGGCGGGAATCGTGTTCTTTGAGCGAGCGGAATAGCGCTCGATGATCATCATGTTGTACTCATAGACGAGCTGACCCTTGTCCAGGTAGAGGCTGAGGCCGCCGCCGGATCCTCCCAGGGCATACAGCACGCCGGATCCGTTCTCCTTGAAATCGGCATCAATGCTGACGGTGCTGCTCTCCCGGCCGAGTCCGGGCGCCGTGAACTCCGGCATCCGCGTGGTGGTGGCATCGAACTGCCAGCTCCTGTAGGGCGATTTGATGCGGTCTTCCGGGTGGAGCCGCAGCCAGATGCCGGCCCCCAACGGATAGACCTTGTTGGCTAAAGCCTGCTGATCGAAGGTTTTCTGCAGCTGGGCCAGACGCCGGGGTTCGCGGCCGGCGAGATCATCGGCTTCGGAGAAGTCAGCGTTGAGGTTGTAGAGCTCCCATTTGTCCTTGGCCGAATCCCAGGAGGCCAGCCCTGGCGCGCCAGGCAGCCAGGGGACCAAAGGGCCGAAGGTGGCAGCCAGCCAACCGTCCTGGAAGATGGCGCGGCTGCCGTTGTTGTCGAAGTACTGATCCTTTTTGTGCGTGGGCGCCTTGGCGTTGGCGAAGGTGTAAGCCAGGCTCACCCCATCGATCGGATCCTGCTGGAATCCATCCACCACCTTGGGCGGCTTGATGCCGATGAGTTCGTAGATCGTCGGCGCGATGTCATTGACGTGGTGGAACTGGGCCCTTGGCGTCTTGTCGGGTTTGATGCCTTTGGGCCAGGAGATCACCATCGGATTGCGGGTGCCACCGAAATGGGAGGCGATCAACTTGGTGTACTGGAACGGCGTGTTGCCGGCCCAGGCCCAGCCGGCGTGGTACATGCTGTCGGTCTTGGGACCGCCCAACAGGTCGAGGCCGCCCATGGTGTTCAGGGCCGCGATCTGCTGCTCGACGGTGTTGGGAATTCCGTTCTGGGCCAGCAACTCGCTGATCGTGCCGTTCTGTCCTTCGGCGCTGGCGCCGTTGTCGCCGAAGATGTAGATCACGATCGTGTTGTCCCGCACCCCCAGGCGCTCCAGCTCGTCGATCACTTTCCCCACCTGGGCATCCACGTGCTCCACGAAGCCGGCGTAGATCTCCATCAGCCGCAGCTGGAACGGCCGCTGGGCCGCCGGGATGCTGTCCCAGGCGGGCATGGTGGCGGTGCGGGGCGTCAGTTTGGTGTTGGCGGGAATCCAGCCGAGTTGCTTCTGGCGCGCAAACACCCGCTCGCGGTAGGCATCCCAGCCGGTATCGAACTTGCCCTTGTATTTGTCCGACCACTCCTTGCCCACCTGGTGAGGCCCGTGGGCGGCCCCTGGCGCCCAGTAGAGGAAGAAAGGTTTGTCGGGTGAGAAGGCCCGGTGCTTGCGCAGCCAGTCGATGCTGCGCTGGGCCATGTCCTCACTGAGGTGGTAATTCCTGTCGTGGGGCGGCTCAATGGCGGTGGTGTTCTCCACCAGGCGGGGCTCCCACTGGGAGGTTTCACCGGCGAGGAAGCCGTAGAAGTAATCGAAGCCGTGGCCCGTCGGCCAGCGATCGAACGGCCCCATGGCGGTGGTCTGGTCGGCCGGCGTGTTGTGCCACTTGCCGAAGGCCGCCGTCTTGTAGCCGTAGTGATGCAGCACTTCGGCCATGGTGGCCGAGGTTTTGGGAATCACACCCGTGTAGCCGTCCCAGTCGACGGCCCGTTCGGCGATCGTGCCGTTGCCCACCCGCTGGTGATTGCGTCCGGTGAGCAGGGCCGCCCGGGTGGGGGAGCAGATGGCGGTGGTGTGAAAGGTGTTGTAGCTGAGGCCCTGCTCCGCCACCCTGCTGAGGGTGGGCGTGTTGATCTCACCGCCGAAGGTGGAGGCCTGGCCGAAGCCGACGTCATCCAGCAGAACGATCAGCACGTTCGGTGCATCGGCTCTGAGGTGCTGCGGCTGGGCGCGGCGTTGGTGCACCGAGTCCTGCAGCCGGGGCCGGGCGATGCTGGCGCTGGGCACCGGCGGGAAGGGCAGCACCGAGCCGTCGCTGGGGGTGCCGGCTGGGCTGGCTGCGGGGCTGGCGGCTGCCGATGGGGCTGATGTCGCGGCTGATGCCTTTGGACGGGCCCAGGCCCCGGAGATCGCACCGCTGCTCAGCAGCAGGCACACCAGGGCCGCCACGGCCAGAACCCGGAAGGGTTGCTTCATGGCTTGGGCAGCACCGGCTTCTGCTGCGGCAGTCCGCCGTCATCGATGTCGAAGTCGGGGTCGAGGATCGTCTTCTCGCCCTGGGCGCCGAGGTAGTTGGGCTGGGCCTTCAGCCATTCGCTCATCTTCTGCTGCCTGGCATAGGCCAGCAGGCGGGCTTCGAGATCGCGCACCACCTCGGGGTTCTGCTCGGCCACGTTGTTCTTCTCGCCGGGGTCGGCCTGGAGGTCGAACAATTCGGTCTTGCCGGGCAGCAGGGCGATCTTCACCAGCTTCCACTGGCCCTTGATGATGGCGCCGCGGAAGGCTTCGACGTTGATCAGGATGTCGTCGTGGGGCGAGGGCTTGCCCTCGGTGAGCATCGGCAGGAGATTCCTGCCATCGAAGGGCTTGCTGGCGGGGTTCGGCGCCGCACCGGCCAGGGCCAGGGCGGTGGGCATGACATCCACCATGTGCAGCGGCTCACTGATCACGGCGGGCTTCAGGGTGCCTGGCCAGTTGAAGATCGTCGGCACGCGTACGCCACCTTCGTAGAGGCTGCCCTTGCCACCGCGCAGGTTGCCGTTGCTGGCCGGCAGGGAGCTCTGGACCACGCCGCTTTCGGTGCGCTCTTCGGGGGAATGGGCCCCGCTGGCCACCACGGCGCTGCGGGGGCCACCGTTGTCGCTGGAGAAGATGATCAGGGTGTTCTCGCGCATCCCCCGCCTGTCGAGGGCGGCCACGATGCGGCCCACCTGGTCGTCCACCGAGGTGACCATGGCGGCATAGGTGCGACGGGTCGGGTCCTTGATGCTGGCGGCGTAGCGGTCTTCATCGACCTTCTGGGCCTGATAGGGCGCATGGGGTGCCAGGGAGGCGAAGTAGAGGAAGAACGGCTTGGTCTTGTCCTGCCGCTCGATCTGTTTCACCGCCTCGTCGCCGATCAGCGGCAGGTAGTAGGTGGTTTCCTGCAGGAACGTGCCGTCGCGTTGCCAGTCGACGATGCCGCCGCGCATCTTGGTGAAGTAGTCGACCTCGCCGACGAGGTTGCCATAGAAGTGATCGAAGCCCCGATTCTGCGGCCAGTATTTCTTGTCGGCATGACCGAGGTGCCACTTGCCCACCATCGACGTCTGGTAGCCCGCCTCCTTCAGCGCCTGGGGCAGGGTGTGCTCGTCGGTCGAAAGGCCGTAGGTGTGGTTCGGGAAGATCACCAGGGTCTGGAGGCCGTAGCGCATCGGATAACGGCCCGTCATCAGAGCGGCGCGGGACGGCGTGCAGACGGGCATGCCGTGGAAGGACTCGAGCCGCACGCCCTCCCGGGCCAGCTTGTCGATGTTGGGCGTCTTGATGTCACTGCCCCGGTAGCCGAGATCGGCATTGCCGAGGTCATCGGCCATGATGAAAATGATGTTGGGGCGGCTCGCCCCACCGGCCGGTCGGTGGGCCTCGGCGGCAAAGCCGGGCACCCCAGCCAGCCAGATCAGGCAGGCCAGGCAGGTGAAGCCGATCAGGCAGAGCCGCTTCCATGGTTGAAAGGGCTTGATCCTTGCTCTCAGGCCTGGCTTCATTGTTGGCTCCCGTTGTTGCGAAGGTGAGGCTTCAACAGCGGGCTTCAGGGTGCCACGCCCTCCAGGGAACCTAGACAGCAGCTAGGCCAGCGCAACCAGCACCGTCCCTTTCTTCACCATCTCACCCCGTTGCCTGCAGGGTGTGGGAGAAGTACTCGAGGGCGGTGCGGGTTTTTGTCGCCTGTGCCCCTGCCGGGTCAAGACCCAGGCTGCGGAGATGCTCATGAAAAGTAGCCTGAGCCTCGGCGGCCTCCTCCGGGGCAACCTTGATGGAGACCTCCAGCAAATCCTCTCCATCGGGGAGCCGCCACTCTTCGGTGGTCAAGGTAGGGGCATAATTCTTGTGCTTTGTTTTCCAGCGCAGCACCCGGATCGGTCCCAGGGGCTTGAGATCATTGATCTTGATGGGGTTGGGAGCAAACTCACTGAGGAAGAGAATCTGTTGCTTGTTGAAAATCCTGTCGACAGAAGCCTTGCCATCCCCCACCGCATCGATGTCGTCATGGGTCTGGATGGCGGTCAGGGAAGCGGAGCACACCACCTGATCTCCGGTGCGGTCGGCCTCCACCTTGAAGCCCTGCTTCAGGCGCCAGGAATCGGTGACTTTGCTGGGATCGATCGGCCGAATCTTGATGGTCGAATCGTCCGCGTCGCCCTTGACGAGTCTGGCTCGAAGCACCACGCCAGAATTGAATAGATCAAGCTTGGCTGTATCAAAAAAATAGATCACTCGCACTTCGGCAGAGTCTTCATCCAGCTTCAGGGACCTCAGGCCTTGTAATTCCTGGTCAGCCCGAACGGTGACCTTGATCTCGACGCCGTCCACCCCCTGGATCACGGCCGGATCGGCGGGATGAAGCTCAACCTTGTTCGTCGTGGTCATCAGAAGCCTTCCGGGGAGAACGGTGGCACATTCCGGGTGCAATTGAGGCTAAAGATGGTGAATCAGTTTTCCCGCTTCGCTTCATGCTCCGGAAGATAGATTCATACTCCTACAATAATATTTTCTCCGTGCTTCGCGGCTTTTCGGACTTTGGTGTGATAGCGATGTTTGTTTGGGCGGGACGCGGGCCGGAAGTTTTGCACCCTGAAGCTGCCCAAAGGCATGACTTTTGGTGCCCCATCCATTCCATCGAAGTCTTCCCCGAGGGCGATCCATTGCAGACGGCATCACTTGATCCACGTGTTCATGGGAATCGGTCTGGTGGTATGGCTGGGGCCTGAGGGCTGCAGCAGATCTGCGGTAGCGCCAACCAGCCTGGGAAATCTGGATACGGTATGGGAAAGCAGAGGAAAGGACGTCCGCAGGTGAAGAGATGAGAATCGCCCAGATTGCCCCTCTCCATGAGAGCGTTCCGCCGCTGAGGTATGGAGGAACCGAACGGGTTGTTCATTACCTCACCGAAGAACTGGTGCGCCGCGGCCATGAGGTGGTTCTGTTTGCCAGTGGTGATTCCCAGACCAGTGCCCAGCTCTGTCCCTGTGTACCCGAGGCCTTGCGCCTGGGCACTCAGGGAGGTGATCCCAGTGTGCATGATGTGATCCAGCTGGATCATGTCGTTGAGCGGCTCAATGAATTCGATGTGCTTCATTTTCACAACGGTCACGGTTATTTCCCCCTGGCCCGATGCCTTGATGTGCCCCATCTCAGCACTGTGCATGGCCCCCTGCATGCCCCGCAGCTGAGGAACCTCTACGCCCACTTTCTTGATGTGCCCCTGGTTTCGATCTCCGAAGCCCAGCGTCTGCCCGTGCCCCAGGCCAACTGGCTGGGCACCGTCTATCACGGTCTGCCCAGTGATCTGTATCACTACCAGGGCTCACCTTCCCCTTATCTGGCCTTCGTGGGGCGCATCTCCCCGGAGAAACGGCTCGACCGTGCCATCGCCATCGCCGCGGCGGTGGGCTTGCCGCTGAAGGTGGCGGCCAAGATCGATCCCACCGATGCCCCCTATTTCCACCAGCACATCGAGCCCCTGCTGCGCGACAACCCAGGCGTGGAATTCCTCGGGGAGGTGGATGATGCCGGCAAGCAGGAGCTGCTGGGCCAGGCCCTGGCCCTGCTGTTTCCGATCGACTGGCCGGAACCGTTCGGTCTGGTGATGATCGAGGCCAATGCCTGCGGCACCCCGGTGATCGCCTGGCGCAATGGTTCCACCCCCGAAATCATCCGCGACGGGGTCAACGGATTTCTGGTGACATCGATCGAGGAGGCCATCGCCGCCGTGCGCCGACTGGAGCCCCTGGATCGCGCCCGGGTCCGCAGCCACTTCGAGGTGCGCTTCAGCGCCAGCCGTCAGGCCGAGGACTACGAACAGCTCTATCGGCACCTGATCCAGGTCCGTCGCAGCCACTGCCCCGCCCACCGTGCACCGGTGTATGCCTGATCTTCTGCCTCCCTTCGTTCTCAAGAACGAGGAAACCTTCGCGATCCTGGATTCCCGCGGCGAGATCTGCCCCGACCTCCAGCACGATGCCGGCATCTTCCACCGCGGTGCCCGCCACGTCAGTCGTCTGCAGGTGTTGCTGTGGGGGCAACCACCGGTGGTGCTGAGCTCCACCGAGCGCGGCGCGGTGGGCGTGCATGTCAGCCATCTCAGCAACAACGACGGTGGCGCCGGAGGCCCCGGGGCGATGACGGTGCATCTGGAGCGCAGCACCGTGCTGACGGCCACGGCCTGCCTGCAGCGCTTCTGCTTCACCACCTACGGCGACCGGCCGATCCAGATGCCGATGGCGCTGCTGCTGGATGCGGATTTCCGCGACATCTTCGAAGTCCGCGGTTACCACCGTTCGGAGCGCGGTCGCACCATCCGCCGCCGCGTTGATGGCGCCATGGAGCATGTCTACCGAGGCCTCGATGGCGAGGATCGGGTCACGGTTCTGCGCCTGAGCGAGCCGGTGGGGAACGAGGGGGAGGAGCACCTCGGTCTGCTGATCAACCTGGAGCCCCGCCAGACCCGGATGCTGTTTTTGGTGCTGGATTTCCATCCCGCTGCCCAGGCCCTGAGTGCGGAAGAGCACTACAACGTCGCCATGGCGGCCACCATCCAGCGCTTCCGGGAGGCCCGCCGCAGCGCGGCCACGGTGGTCACGGACAATCCGTCCTTCAACAGCTGGTTGATGCGCTCCTTCTCGGATGTGCACCTGCTGGCCAGCCAGGTGGAGGATGGCCTCTATCCCTACGCCGGCGTCCCCTGGTTCAGCTGTCCGTTCGGCCGCGACGGCCTGATCACGGCCCGCCAGATGCTGATGGTGGAACCGCGGCTGGCGCGGGGGGTTCTCGGCTACCTGGCCAACCGCCAGGCCGGAATCAGCGATCCCGCCCACGACGAGGAGCCGGGCAAGATCCTGCACGAGTCCCGGCTCGGCGAGATGGCGGCGCTCGGTGAAGTGCCGTTCGGCAGTTACTACGGGGCCGTCGATGCCACGCCCCTCTTCCTGATGCTGGCCGGCGACTATCTGCGCCGCAGCGATGATCGGGATTTCATCGCCGGCCTGCTGCCGGCGCTCCAGTCGGCCATGGCCTGGATCCACCGGACCGAGGCCGCCAGTGAGGATGGTTTCCTCCGTTACCTGCGCACGGCGGAGGGCGGCCTGCGCAACCAGGGCTGGAAGGACTCCGACGATGCCATCCACCACGCCGACGGTCGCCTGGCCGAAGGCTCGATCGCCCTGTGCGAGGTGCAGGCCTATGCCTACGGCGCCCGCCGGGCGCTTGCCTCGATCCTTGAGCACCTGGGCCGCACGGACCAGGCCGAAACCCTGCGGGAGGAGGCCGCCCTTGGGCAGAAGCGTTTTCAGAAGGCCTTCTGGGTCCCGTCGATTGACTCCTATGCCCTGGCCCTCGATGGCGAGGGTCAACCCTGCAAGGTGCGGGCCTCGAATGCGGGTCACTGCCTCTGGACCGGCATCGCCACCGCCCAGGCGGCCAATGCCCTGGCCCGGCGCCTGATGGCCCCCACCAGCTTCAACGGCTGGGGCATCCGCACCCTTGATGAACGGGAGAGCCGCTACAACCCGATGAGCTATCACAACGGCTCCGTCTGGCCCCACGACAATGCCCTGATCGGCATGGGCCTGGCCCTCTACGGCCACCGCTCTGAGGCGCAGCAGATCCTCACCGGCCTGTTCGAAACCGCCAGTGCCGTGCCGATGTTCCGGTTGCCGGAGCTGTTCTGCGGTTTCCCGCGCCGGGAGGAGGAGGGTCCCACCTTCTATCCCGTGGCCTGCAGTCCCCAGGCCTGGGCCAGCGCCAGTGTGTTCGGCCTGCTGGAGGCGATCACGGGCATGGCCATCCAGCGGGATCATGACAGTGGCCGGGTGCAGGTGCTGCTGAGCAACCCGGGCTTGCCGAAGGGCCTCAACCTGCTGGACATCAACGGGCTGCGTCAGGGGGAGGAGGAGATCAACCTGCAGTTCCACCGCGGCGACCACGACGTGGGGGTGCTGGTGAGGGGTCGCACCCTGGGGGTGGATGTGCTGATCATGAAGTGAGTGCAGGTTCCGTACGCTTTCCCCATGGCCACCTACCTGATCACCGGTGCCAACCGCGGCATCGGCACCGAATACTGCCGTCAGCTGCAGGCCCGTGGTGACACGGTGCTGGCCACCTGCCGCACCCCTTCGGCCGAACTCGAAGCCCTGGGGGTACGGATCGAGGCGGGAGTGGACATCACCTCTGAGGCGAGCATTGCCTCCCTGGTGGACCGGCTTGAGGGCCTGCCGATCGATGTCCTGATCCACAACGCCGGTCTGCTGGAGACCACGACCCTGGCGACCCTCGATCCCGAGCGTCTGCGCCGCCAGTTCGAGGTCAATGCCATCGCCCCCCTCCAGCTCACCCGTGCCCTGCTCTCTCAGCTGCACCCTGGCTCCAAGGTGATCCTGATGACCAGCCGGATGGGCTCGATCGACGACAACAGCTCCGGGGGCTCCTACGGCTACCGGATGTCGAAGGTGGCGCTCAACATGGCCGGCAGGTCGCTGGCCATCGATCTGAGGCCCCGGGGGATTGCCGTGGCCCTGCTGCATCCGGGGCTGGTGCGCACCCGCATGACCGGCTTCAGCGACCAGGCCATCCCGCCCGAGCAGGCCGTGCGCGGTCTGCTGGAACGCATCGATGCCCTCAGCCTGGAGACCAGCGGCAGCTTCTGGCATGCCAATGGCCAGGTGCTGCCCTGGTGAGGAGTGGGTGCAACGCTCCGGCAGCGTCTAGCGCTCCTGCAGCTGCGGCCAGCAACCACCGGTGCCGCTGGCCTGCAGCAACGATCATTCAACGGCGTTTGTCGGGTTTGTCCACCTGTGCTGAGGCTTCGTCCAGAAGTTCCATGGCGATGTCATCGACCTTGTTGCCGTCATCAGCCATGGATTGTTTGGATCCCGTTTTGAGGCTTTGGCCGCCATCTCCAGTTACTGCGCCAATGGTGGATTGGAGCTTATCGTCAATATCCTGGGTGGAGGTGACGACTTTTCCCGATTGAACTCCGAGAAGAGAGTGAGGTTGACTCCAATGGGGTGAAAGGGCCATCGCTGGAGATTGAAACAACAGCGAACACAGGAGCAAGGCTAATGGAGCCAAGAATTTAAATAAGGCTTTCATGGCGACTCTCATTTTTTAAATGTGTAGGTGAAGAAGGTGGTGCTGAGGCTGGCTCAGCCCATTCCGGCCTTGTCCTTGACGTCTTCGACGGTATTCCGGACTTTGGCTTCGACCTGCTTCGCCTTGCCGGCGAGACGATCGCCCTTGTTGCCGGTGACGTTGCCGATCGATTCCTGGGTCTTGCCCTCAAAGTCCTTGGCGCCAGCTTTGACGCGGCCAGCAGAGGCGGCCAGAGGCAGGCTGGCCCCGGCTAGGGCATGAGCTCCAGATGCCTGGGCGGGAGCGCTCAAGGCCGGTGTGGCGAGCAGCATCAGCAGGCTGAAGGCCAGGCCAAGGCAAGTGGCGGCCAGCTGGCGCAGAAAACGACGTTGGTGATTCATGGTGATGATGGCGAGGGGGAAACGAGGTGTATGGATAAGAAATATGAGGCAGCCTTTTCATCGTTGATGACGCAGAGATTCACAGCACTTTGCGTCGGCCGGTGATGAAAGAGATCAAGGCAAGCACGAGAAACACAAGAAACAGGATCTGGGCGATGCTCGCAGCTGATCCGGCGATGCCACTGAAGCCGAGGAAGGCGGCAACGATCGCGATGATAAAGAATGTTATGGCGTAGTTCAGCATCACATGGCTCCTAAGGGGTGTTGATCAGCTGGGCAATCTCCTGTTGACTCTTGCCGAGCTTCTTCTGCAGATGGCCAAGCAATTCCTCTTCCTGGCCCTCGGTGTAGGCCAAGTCGTCATCGGTGAGATCGGCAAATTTCTGCCTGAGCTTTCCTTTCAGCTCATGCCATTCACCTTTGAACTGGAGCTTGTTCATGATCATGTCCGCAAGGGTCTGGGATTGATGTCAGAGCCTGTGGAGCGGCCGGACGGCTAGCCAGAGCAGATCCTTTCGCTTTTCACACCCCTGACTCCTCCCCTTCACTATGGGCCTGAAGCTGGTGATTGACTGACGTGGATCCGCCTCAGATCCACGGCACCAAGAAACCTCAACGATTCAGGCTGACTTGGCTATAGAGGGTGGAGCCAGTGATCTTTGGTTCTGGGTAGGTCATTCCACGGGTTTGGTTCTTCACCACTGACTCCTGCCTGCGTCTCCAATCGGTGCAGGATTCTGCTGCACCGATGCGGCACCTGCTGCGCTTTCAGGCTGGGTCTGGCCCTTCGGCCGCCATGCTCCCCGAGCCGGTTGACATGGTGCCCACACCCATGGGTCACCCAGTCCCTTTACCAGGGTGCGGCACGTCGTAATGGAGTTCCGCAAAGGCCTCCCCCAGGGCCTGCACCGATGTCAGCCTGAGAGGCGGGAAGGCGATCAGCCTGGGCAGGAGCGGCAATCCCTGGCCCAGGGTCACGGAGGCCACCTGAATGATCAGCTCATCCAGCAGGCCGGCATCGAAGAACTGACCGGCCAGTTCGCCTCCACCGGCAATCCAGATGTTCTTCCCCATCGCAGCAACGACCATCTCCCGGTGCACAGGGATGACCGCACCCTGGACAAAGCGCAGATCCGCGTTTCGCACCGACGCCAGCTTGCGGCTCGTGAAAACCCACGTGGGCTGCGTGAAGATCCAGGCCTTTTCTTCTGGTGTTCCAGCTTTGATGACATGATCCACCAGCCATTGATAGGTGGATGAGCCCATGGCAATGGCGCCGATCTCAGCCAGAAATTCCTTGTAGCCTGGACCTTCGGCTTCGCCGAACTGAAGCAGCCAGTCCAGGGAATGATCTGTGGTGGCGATGAATCCATCCAGGCTGGATGCGGAGTAATACTGGGTTTTCACGTTGGTTCTGAAGTGTGTCGTCGTCAGCCATCGTTGCAACCTATGGCTCCCAGGCATCTTGGTACACCATGGGCCAGCATCCGATGCGCCGTGGATCTGCGCCTTGGATGCGTCCCCAGACCTATAGGAAAATCTCCCGAATCCATTTCCCTGTCGTTAGCTTTGCACTTGCACAAACGGAAAGACTCAGACCATGGAATTACGGAATGAAATCTGTATCCCTGCCAAAGGTGTTGGCCTCGCGTTGTCCGCCAAGGAGATCAATGGTTTCCTGGGCGAACTGCCCGGCTGGGAGTTGGTGGATGGGGATCATCTGCACAAGGTCTGGACGTTCCCGGATTTCAGCTCCGCGCTCCACTGGGTGCGCCACGCTGGAGCCATCTGTGAGGAGCAGGGACACCACGCCGATTTCAAGCTGGGATGGGGATATGCGGAAGCCAGCGCCCACACCCACGATCCTGAGGGGCTGACCCGCGCGGATGTGGTGCTGGCGGCGAAATTGGATGCCATCGTCGGTGGGGATGGCCACGCCTGAACTCGTTTCCCAGCTCCAACCGCCACCTGGCCGTGGCGAGGCCATCGGCCGGGCCGGGCTGGGCAGCCTGCTGGCGATCACCTGATCCATCTGCCGATCTCACTCGAGCAGATCACGCCGCTGGATCCAGAGCAGCTGGCCGAGGCCGTGCCGGAGCCCGAGTGGCGCGAGCGGATTCTGCGTGGCATGACCGTCCTGGCTCTGATGGAGGGGGAGCCCAGCACCGCTCAGCTGCAATGGCTGCAGGCAACAGCAACAGCCCTCTCCATCAGTGACACGGTCGTGACCAGCTTCCGTCATGTTCTCAGTGGCCAGTTCAATCTCGTACGACTCGACATCGCCCGACGCGGTTTTCAGAAGGGGGCCACCCTCAGTTACCTGCGCGATGAGGGAATGGATGGGGCCCTGCAGATCGCACGCCACCTTCTCCACCAGGAGGACCCCGATCTGGCTGCCCAGTACCGACAGCTGGCCGGGTATCCCGAGGCAAGCCTCGGCCGCGCTTACATCTCCTTTATTGACAGGTATGGCTTCAGCTTGCCCGGTGAACGCGGTGGCCCGCTGCCGCCGGTTGTGCGCCACGATTGCTGTCACGTGCTCGGCGGCTACGACTCCAGCGACGCCGGTGAGTGCGGTGTGATCGGCTTTCAGGCCGGCTTCGGCCACATCGATCCCTTCTACACCATTCTGTTTGCGTTGGCCCAGCTCCAGCTGGGGATCGGCAGCACGCCCTTCAACGATGCCGAATCGGATCATGTCACTCCGGAAGCGGTCATCCGGGGCCTGGTGAGGGGCAGCAGGGTGAGCCGCGATCTGATCAGCGACGGGGACCCCTGGGACGATTTCGACAAGCCCCTGGATGTGGTGAGAGATCTGTACGGGATCGCACCCTGACTCACCAGCGGATCCGCTGCCCAGGACACCCTCACCGTTGGGGTTCGGTGTGGATTGGGGCACAGCAGCACCGCCGGTACGGATATCACCCTGCAAGGTACGAAGACACTGCAACGGACTGTTCAAAAGGGTGGGTGATCCGCCCCATGCTGTCACCTCTCAGCCCTGAACAGTTGGCCGATGAGAACTACACCTACGCTGTGGCCAGGAAGACGTTCCTGACCGACATCGATCAGGTGCGGCGTCGAGAGCGCCCCAGATCTGCAGCCAGCCAATCGGACTGGAAGTCGTCGATGGTTGCCGTCAAGCGCTTTTCCCCACAAGTACCATCATAGACCAGCCTCAACAACCCCTTGTCATTGTCTTCATGTCAACGCCCAACCTTCATTCGAACCCACTCCATGCCCATCATTACGCGGAATCAGAGGGGGGCCTGTGGGACTCCCAGGGTCCCGCACTTCTCGATCCCAAGGTGATCGAGCCGGCGATGTATCTGGCCAACCCAGGCAGCGACAGCGGCTGGGGTTTTCATGGCCGTTCCGAACTCCTCAACGGACGGTTGGCGATGCTTGGTTTCGCCATCGGACTGGTGATCGAGGCGCTTTCCGGCCACGGCATCGTCCAGCAGCTGGGCCTCGGCGCCCTCATCCATCAGGGCTGATGGCCAGGGCTGCCCCGTGGCGGCCCTTTCCGCAAGACCTGTTTTGAGTCTTTCACCGCTGAATAGCAGTGAATTCAGTAGGTGTATCCCGCCACGAACAGGCTCCCGTCGCTCGACGGCTGGGAGCCGGGGCGGTAGGCCCCGAGGCTGGCCTCTGAGTTGGCCCGAGCCCGGGCCAACAGCGCCCCCTGTCCGGCGGCGAGATCACGTCCCGCCCACTGCTGGAGAGCGGAGTGCTGCAGGGCCCGTCCATAGGAGAAGCCCAGATGCCAGGGGGCCCGGCGGCCCGCCCGGTTGATCGCATCGAGGTACACACTGGCCTCCTCTTCCCCCAGCCCGCCCGAGAGAAACAGGATCCCGGGCACGCAGGCCGGCACCGTGCGCCGCAGCACCGCCACGGTGGTTTCGCCCACCTGCTGGGGGGACTGGGCCCCGCGATGGGACGCGCCGGCGGTGGTCATCGACGGCTTCAGCAGGGTTCCTTCCAGCAGCACCCCGTTCTCGGCCAGCGCCGCGTACACCTCACGCAGCACCCGCTCCTGCACGGCGGCGGTGGTTTCGATCGGGTGGTCGCCATCCATCAGGATCTCGGGCTCCACGATCGGCACCAGCCCCTGCTCCTGCACGCTGCGGGCATAGCGGGCCAGCCCCCAGGCGTTCTCCCGCACCGCCAGCTCCGACGGCGCCCCCTCCGCCGAGATGCGCAGCACAGCCCGCCATTTGGCAAAGCGGGCCCCGCGGGCGTAGTAGCGGGCTGCCCGCTCCTGCAGACCCTGGAGCCCCGTGCACCAGGTTTCACCCTGCAGGCCCCCCGCCAGGGCCTGCACCCCCTGGTCCACCTTGATGCCGGGGATGATGCCCTGGGCGCGGAACAGATCCAGGATCGAGGTTCCGTTGCTGCTGTTCTGGAACAGGGTTTCCTCGTAGAGGATCACCCCGCTGACGAACTCCCCCAGTCCGCTGGTGCTGGCCAGCAGCGTGCGGTAGTCGCGGCGATGGTCTTCGGTGTTCTCCAGGCCGATCGCTTCGAAGCGTTTGCCGATCGTGCCGGTGGATTCATCCGCCGCCAGCAGTCCCTTGCCGGGGGAGGCGATGGCGGTGGCGGTGGCCACGAGCTCGTCGCGGAAGGCTTCGAGGGCCATGGCGTGCGGCGGTGCAGGGCTGTTCTCCGACGCTAGCCATTGCGCCCAGGCCGTTGGCCGGGGAGGCCAGGATGGGTTGAGCGTGAACGCTTCGCTCCATGGCTCTCGAGCTGATCCCGCTGCAACCCCAGCAGATCCCCGAACTGGCCCGGATCTGTCACGACGCCTTCGCCGCTCTCCAGGACCGGCACGGCGTGCCCCGGGACATCCCGGACGTCGCCACCGCCGAGATGATCCTCTCCCACATCGCCGGCCGGCCCGACTACAGCGGCATCGTGGCCGTCCTCGATGGCCGTCCCGTGGGGTCCAACTTCCTGCTCCATGCCGATCCGGTGGCCGGGGTGGGGCCGATCACGGTGGATCCGGCGGTCCAGTCCCGCGGCATCGGTCGGGAGCTGATGGGATGGGTGCTCCAGGAGGCCGACCATCGCGGCGTCCGCGCCACCCGGCTGTTCCAGGAGGCCATCAACAGCACCTCCCTTTCGCTGTACAGCCGACTCGGCTTTGCCTGGCGGGGCACGGCGGCGGCGATGCAGCCCGTGGCCGCCGAGGCGGATGATCCCTCCATCCGGCCGCTCACCAGCGCTGATCTGGATGGCGTCCGGACCCTGAGCGAGGCGGCCTACGGCGTATCGCGTGCCGGCGACGCCGAGCGGCTGCTGGCGGCGGGCACCCCCGGCTTCGTGCGGGAACGGGACGGGCGGATGGTGGGATACCGGATCGTCTCCCTGTTCGGCCATGCCGGCGCCGAAACCGAGGATGACCTGCTGGCCCTGATCGCCCACAGTGCCCGCCATGCACCGCCCCATCTGGCTGTGTTCCTCTGTCCGTTGCAGCGGACCGGGCTGTTTCGCCGTGCCCTGGACGCCGGCCACCGCGCGCTCAAGCAGCTTTCCTACATGTCCTATGGGGACTACACCGAACCGCCGGGGGTGTATCTGCCCTCGATCCAGTGCTGATCGCCAGCGATGCGTCGGGCGCGATCAGAAGCTCAGCTTCAGTCCCCCGCCGTAGCTGACCTGGGAGCCGGTGGAGAAGATTTCGTAGCCGAGGCTGGCGTAGATCGAGGCGTTTTTGGCCACTTTCAGATCAACCCCCGCATCCACCGTGAAGGTGTTGGTGCCATGGTTTTCGCCCTGGGTCGAAAAGGAACCGGCAGCCGGTGCCCCCGCAAAGGAGGAGTTCACGGAGGTGTTGTTGCTGTTGCCGGCCAGGGCATCCACCTGATAGGCCACCGCCAGCCGTGGCGTGATGGCCACGGTGTCCGTGCTGTTCAGGGAGATCGGAGCCGTGGTCAACTCCGCGCCGATGGTGCCCAGCAGGCTGTTGGAGGTATGACCCTGGACGTTCATGGTCAACACGCCACCGTCCGATTCCAGGAAACTGCTCTGCTGATAGCTGCCCCAGGCCACGCCGAGCAGGGGTTTGATGTAAACGGGCGTCTTTGCGTTGGGCCGGGTGAGCGGAATCAGCACATCGGCGTTCAGCGCCAGGGTGATCCCGTTGGCGCTGGGGTTGGCGGTGATGGGTGAGCCGCTGCCGATGAAGGAGAGGCTGCGGCTGCCGTCGAGCTTGAAACCTCCGTAGCCGAACAGGCCGCGCACCGTCCAGGCCGGCGATGGCTTGTACACCCCATAGAGGCTGCCGCTGTTGACCTTCGATGACACCGACCCATTGGACTGGCTCATGGCGCTGAGGTTGGAGGTGCCGTAGCCGTAGGCGGCACCAAGGGTCCATCGCTTGTCCGGCTGGTACTCGATGCCGAAAAAGGTGGAGAAGATGCCGGCGTCATAGGACGACAGTCCATCCTGTCCGTTGATCGAACTGGTGGCGTTCGCGCCCAGGGCAAAGACGCAGAAGGGGTGGTGGTTCAGCTTGCCCTGCTTGCTGGCAGGGGTGTTCACCACCCAGCCCGTGGCGCTGCAGTGGCCGGCCTGGGCGAGAAGCAGCTCCCGCTGACGCTTGAGCGTGTTGAGGCCCACGCTCTGGAAGGCGGCATAGGGCTCCGGAGCGAGGGACGCCACGGCAGCCGTGAGCTGATTCCCGGTGGGGAGATTGAGCAGTTGGCTGGTGGCGAGCAGGAGGTCGGGCGAAAGGCCAGCAGCGGCGGCCTGGCCGGTCGTGAAGCCGGTGGTGCCGATCGGAAGTCCGGTGCTGTTGGCGTTGTTGGCGGCGCTGATCGCCAGCGACTGGAAGACGCGGTCGAAGGCTCCTGCGGCAGCCAGCTGGTTGCTGTGGCCCTGGCCGAGCAGCTGCAGGGCCGAGGTGGTGGCCCCGAAACCGTTGCGGGGCCGCCACTGCACATCGAAGGTGCGGGGGTTGCCATCGGCCTCCTGGATCAGGGTGGTGCCGTAGCGCAGCAGGGCGCTGGATAGGCCATAGGTGTTCAGCGTGAGGCTGTTGAAGGTGGCGAAGGTCGTGCTCGCTGGTGCGGAGACAATCGTGTAATCCAGCGATGGCCAGGGTGTGCCAGCGCCATAGGCCACGAGATTGGCCGTTCCTGTGAAATTGGTGACTTGGCCGGTGACATTGATACGGTCGCTCTGGGGGCCTTGAAGTTCGGCCACGATGGCGCCGCCATTGAGGCTCAGCCCGCTGGCCGTGAGGGTGCCGATGGAGTTGCCGGGGGAAAGGATGGCTCCGGGAATGAGATTGGTCTGCGGCAGAAAGCCATTGCCACCCACCAGACCGCCGGATTGGATGTTCAGAGCCGAGGATGAAGCGATCGAGCCGTTGACATAGAGGTTGACTCTATCCTCTACAGTTGTCGAGCCTGTGTAGGTACTGTTGCCACCCAGAACAGCAAAGCCGCCCTGGAAGGAATTGGAAAAGGCAAGATATCCGGGGCCACTGAAGACACCGGTGAACAACGACGGCATGCCATTGAGGTCAATAGTTCCACCGATCCCCGTGTTGAAGGAGGTGGGAAAGATCCCAGGCATGTCGACCACCATGATGCCGCCGGCAAAGGTGGTGCTGTAGGGATTGCTGGCTGTGGCAGGTTTGCCCGGAATGATGTAGGGAGGAGGAATCGGAGGGACGTAGGGCGGTGTGAACAGGAAATTGGATATCGTGATTGATGCAATTCCCGATACGCAATCGGTGCAGTCGACCTGAAAGCCAAAGAGGTCATTGGCGGCAAAATTGTAGGAGCCAGAGCCAAACTGGTTCGTGGGACCAAAGGACTCGAAGCCGGCAAAGGCTTCTGGTATTCCTTTGTTGATGAAGCTTGGGGGAGAGAAATAGGCTCCAAATAAATCCGTTGTGGTGTAGTTCCACAGAAAGGAGTAAGTGCCGGTTTGCTTCGCGTTGATCGTATAACTTGTGTGCTGATAGAGTGGTGTGTCGGGACCGTAGTAGTCCCAGTATGGGCCTGTCAGTTGAATCGAGGTTGGCGCCTGTGACGTGTCAACGAAACCATTCGCAGGCACCACGGGGCCCTGATCAGGCACGAAATTGGTGTTCGTCAGGGTCCACTGGGATGGGGCGTAGGAGCCGGCAAACTGGGCCTGCGCAGGTGCGCATCCCGATGCAGCGACCACGGCCAGAATCATCCACTTTGCTACCGCATTGGTTCGCATATCTTCATCTCTTCATTGCTTGAATTTAGTATAGCAAACCCGTCTCCTCTCGCGCGGGATTCTGATGTCTTGGCCAGCGTCCCATCTGGATTCATGAATGAACTCAGGCTGAATCCGACGCTGGTGATGCAGTTTTGATGTTTGTTGCCGCACGATGGATGCACGGTTGCCCCACAGGCAGGCACCACGGCCTCCTCGTCAGGGCGATGGTCCTTTCTGATGGATACCCGCGGCTGCCTTCTGGTCCGACGCTCCTCGATGATGAGCCTTCCGGATCGTGGGGCAGCGGCGGTCGCGTCGACGTGGGTGGCAACGCCTGCCACCTGGTCAGGGGAGCCGCCCCCAGCTCGGCGGCCTCGGCTTCGAAGCAGCCGCTAACCCCATCGACTCAACGGCTTCAACACCACAGCCCTATCGCCCCGGCTGGCGTTCGCCTACCAGGTGGACGGCCTCGCTGCCCTCCGTCCCCGTGGGTGGCCGATTCCAAAGGCAGGCCGAGAATCGCGCCGTCAACAGCCAGTTCATCGAGGGAGGTACGGACCTCAAGATGTCAGGCAACACGTCCCTGTACGCCAACGTGCGCTCCGAGATGTTCACCAATGGCTCCCGGCCGTCCTAGCCCGACTCCTAGCCTGGCCCCCAAAGACTGTCCCATGCAGATCAGGCAGGTGATCAATCTCCACAAGGGCCTCACGGCTCCGGTGGTGCTGGGCCTGATGGCCGCCTACCAGAACGGATCCATCGGCGCCTGGATCTACCTGGCCCTGCACGGCACCTACGGCATCCTGTGGCTGTTCAAGGACCGCCTCTATCCCGATCGCCAGTGGGAGCGGCAGGTGGATCTGCCGATGGCGGCGGGGGTCTTCCTGATGCTGGGCCTCTACTGGCTGGCGCCTTTTCTGCTGATCTCGTCGGGTGCCATGCCCCCCGCCCCCTTGATCGCCGCGGCGGTGGCCCTCAACATCCTGGGGGTGTTCCTGCACTACGGCAGCGATGCCCAGAAGCATTTCACCCTGCGCTACCACCAGGGCCTGATCAGCGAGGGCTTCTTCGCCCGCTGCCGCAACACCAACTACCTGGGCGAAATCCTCATTTACCTCTCGTTCGCCCTGCTGGCGATGCACTGGATTCCCTATGTCGTACTGGGGGGCTATGTGGTGGGAGTGTTTCTGCCCAACATGCGCCGCAAGGACGAATCCCTGTCCCGCTATCCGGAGTTTGCGGCCTACCAGGAGCGCTCGGGGCTGCTGTTGCCTCGGCTGCCGAGCTGATCGGCAGGGGGGCAGTCCCACGTCGAGGGGCTCCCAGTAGGCGTTGGCCATGACATGCACCCTGTAGCGGTTGTCGAGACTTGCACTCCATCAGCCGACCGTTGAGGCTCAGCTGCAGCTGACCGACCGTGTTGTCGCGCCGCATCCCAGACCTCGGCGATCCTCTTGTTTGCCGGGTCGGCTCCGGGATGTCGAGGCAGGCCAGGCGGATGGTCAGCTTCCGGCCTGCGGCCTCCCAGCGTCGATCGCCACCACCTGATCGCGGCCCTGCTGTTTGGCCGTATACATCGCCGCGTCGGCCCGGGCGATCAACGTGTCCAGCGATTCACCGGGACAGGCCAGGGCCACCCCCACGCACAGACTGATGCCGACCTCGCCGGCGGGGGTCCGCACCGGTTCGCTGGCCAGATGCCGCACCCTCTCGGCGATGGTGACGGCATCGTCCATGCCCTGCGCCCCCGGCAGCACCACCATCAGTTCATCGCCACCGATGCGCGCGGCCAGGTCCGATGCCCGCAGACAGGAGCGGATCCGGTTCGCCATGGCCTGCAGCACCGCATCGCCGGCCTGGTGGCCATAGCGGTCGTTCACCTCCTTGAAGTGATCGAGGTCGCAGAAGAGCACTGCCAGCTCCCCGCTCCGGCGCCGGTCGCCGGCCAGGAGCTGTTGCATCAGCTTGAACATCTCCTCCCGGTTCAGCAGGGCGGTGAGGCTGTCGGTGGCGGCCCGCTGTTGCAGGGCCTGTTTCAAAGCGATGCGCTCCGTCACATCGCGCCAGGCAAGACTCACCTCCTCGCCTACCTTCACAGCACGGATGTCGTAGTAACGCGTACTGTTCAGACATTCCTGTTTGCCGTACTCGAAGTCATCCAACACCAGCGGCGCGCCGGTGTTCAGAACCTCCAGGAAGCGATGGAATAAACCACTGGAGACAGACCCCGGGAATAACTCCCGCAGCGTGCTCCCCAGGAACACCTCCAGGGGCTTGAGGTTATAGGCGGCGGCGACAGGGTTGGCCCGCAGGAAGCGGAAGTCCACGACTGAGCCGGCCTGATCGCGCACCGGGCCAAGCATCACGTGGGGTTCCAGCAGGGAGTCGAGAACGGTGCTCAACCGCTGCTCTTCGGCCTGCAGCCGCTCCTGGGTCTGCACCAGTTCCGTCACGTCATAGTTCACCCCGAGCATCCGTACAGCGTTGCCTTCGGCATCGAAGGACGTGCGCGACCCTGCCTGGACGTGGTGCACGGAGCCGTCGGGCCAGACCACCCGGAAGCGCGGGGCGTACTCCCGCTCGCCGCGCAGCGCCGCCTGGATCTCCCCCTCCGCATAGGCCCGATCCTCCGGATGCACCGCATCGGCCCAGGCCTGGTAGGCGCCTTCGAAGTCGCCCGGATCGCGGCCGTAGAGGCGGTACATCACTGGATCCCAGGTGAGAACGTTGGCCGGCACGTCCCAGTCCCAGATCCCCACCACACCCGCGGCGGCAGCGGTCTGGAGGTACTCCGTCCGGGCCACGGCGTCGGTGATGTCGTCGAGCTCCAGCAGCACATGCCTCAGAGCACCACCTTCATCACGGAGGTTGCTGAGCCGCAGTTCACCCCTTCCTCTCTGGAGGTCGGCCTGCAGCAGCCTCACTTGCACGCTGTAGAAATCGTTCTCGCCACGCAACAGGGCTTCCAGCGCGGCCTGGTCCATCGGTCTGCCGCGCTCCGCATTCTCCGCCGACACCCGCTCCAGGGAATCGAAGACCTGGGCCAACTTCATGCCCACCGGCTGCGTCGAGGTCAGACCGAGCTCGGAGCAGAGTTCCTGATTGGCCTGCAGGATGGTCCCCGTCTCCGGCGTGCATAAGGCCAGGCCAACGCTGCAGTGATCCAGGGTGCGGTGCAGGAGTTCGTCCGACCTGACCAGGGCGTCCTGGGCCGCCATCTGGGCGGTGATGTCGATGCACTGGCCGATGAAGAAGTCCAGGCTCCCGTCAGGACACCGGGCACACGACACGCTCAGGTCGACCCAGATGGTGCTGCCATTGCCGCGCAGATACCGCTTCTTGATTCGGTAGCTGTCGCGCCGGCCCGCCAGCATCTCCTCCACCAGAGACTGTTCCTCGGCGAGGTCATCCGGATGGGTGAGCTCCGTCCAGTAGAGCTGGAGAAGGATCACCGCATCGCGGCCGAGCATGGCGCAATAGGTGGGATTCACGCGGGTCAGACGGCCGCTGGCGTCGGCCAGAACCTCGCCAGCGGCGGCGTTGTCGAGCGTGAGCGAGAGGATCTGCTCGCTGCGGCGCCGCATGGCCGTTTCCCGGACGCGCTGGGCCGAGAGCCACACCGCCGCAGCGGCCACGCCGCTGAGCGCCAGCAGGCGTGCGAGGTAGCCGATCGAAGGAAAGAAGCCCCAGTAGAGCCCCGACAGGATCGCCATCCCATAGGCCTGAAGGACCAGCGGGACCATCTGGCGTGGTGTTGCGAAGCTCGCTGATAGCACCACCACCAGGAAGTAGTAGGGCAGCAGCGGGAGCTCGCGCGGCAGCGCCAGATCGAGCAGGCATAGCCCCACCAGTGCCAGATGCAGGAGCAGCCTCCGGCGACGGTTCTCGGCAGCTGCCGGAGATGGTGGTGGAGGGCGCTGACCCACGATCACCAAGCGTCTGAGTTCAGTGTGGACCGACCAGGCTGATCCGGACCGGGTCCCCCCCTTGGCTTCACACCACCGCAAACACCAGTCACCATCCCGTCCACGGGCCTTTCACCATCCACCGCCGTTCCCAGTTCCCGGTGGTGGCGTGCAGCGCCTTCCTGCTGCCCTTGGCCGTGGTGACGTCACCGTCTCTGACCGGATCGGCCTTGCAGGTGGGCGAGCAGCTGCTCGCTCCGCCAGTCGGCACGGAATTCAGCAAGGTTGACGATGCCAGTCGCCCCAGTAATCGGTAGCTGTGCGATCCGTGCAGGAGCACTCTGGAGGGTTGGCTGGCTTGGTTATTTCTGAACAAGATCTCCTTACCAATTCAAGCGGGGCACCTCCATTGAGAAGGGGCGCCCAGCCATGGCGCAGCCTTCTCCGAAGACGTTGAGCAAGCGCCATGCTCACCGCCCGAGCCATTCAGCAGCGGCGTCAGGGAAGCCAACCTCTGCTTCAAGACCCCCATGTGCTTCCTCCTCGGGGGGAAGTGGCGACGCTCCCCACAACGGCAGAGCCTCCTCCGAAGCGGTCTCTGTCTGATCAACTCCCGCCAGGACTCTTCAGCGACTTCTCAGTAGGTTGGCCCCAGCAAGAGCTTCCTGGAGGGTCGGGTGACGGAAGAGGAGCGGGAGCAGGAGCAGCTGGAGCGCTTCCTCGCCCATGCGGCCAGATCCCCCCAACTGCGTGCACGCCTGAAAGGGGCCGATCCCTACGAGGTGGTGAATCTCGCCGAGGAGGCAGGCTTCCAGTTCGGGGTGTTCACCCTGCACCGCTCGATCTGTGCCGGCTACGTCATGCCGAGGTTCCGGTGAGCACGGCACAGGCACAACCCGCCAGCTCTGTGCCCATGGCGATGGATGGTGCTGTGGCCATCGCCCAGCTTCCAGCCGTCTGCGCCTTCCGGGTAGCGCTGGTCCCATTGGCGCGCATCGCTGCTAGTGGCCTGATTGGAGGGGCTCGTGCCTTCCAATTGCCCTGTTCAAACGCGACACGAGTTGAGCCGCATGGAGGCACTGCCGTACGGCGGCTGGGCACAGCGGTTGAGCACAATCGGGGGATGGAACTGCATGCCGATCTGACCGAGCCCGTGGTGATCGACACGGGCGCCCTCGCCTGGAGCCCATCGCCGATGGCGGGCGTGGAGCGGCGCATGCTCGATCGCCAGGGCGCAGAAGTGGCCCGGGCCACCTCGATCGTGCGGTACGCCCCCGGCAGTTCCTTTGAGCGCCATCACCATGGCGGCGGCGAGGAAATCCTGGTGCTGGAAGGCACCTTCTCCGATGAGCTGGGCGATTACGCCGCCGGCAGCTACCTGCGCAACCCGGCCGGCTCGGCCCATGCCCCGTTCAGTGAGGGGGGCTGCACGCTCCTGGTCAAGCTGCAGCAGATGCACCCGGCCGACCAGCAGCGCGTGGTGGTCGACACGCATGCGGCCGACTGGTTCCCTGGCCTGGTGCCGGGACTGCAGGTGCAGCCGCTGCATGCCTGGGGATCGGAGCACGTGGCTCTGGTGCGCTGGGCACCCGGCACGGCGTTTCAGCCCCACAGCCATCCGGGCGGCGAGGAAATCTTTGTTCTCGATGGTGTCTTTCAGGACGAGCAGGGCTCCTATCCGGCCGGCAGCTGGTTGCGCCATCCAGCCGGCAGCGCCCATCGGCCCTGGAGCGAGGCGGGCTGCACCATCTGGGTGAAGACGGGGCACCTGCCAGCCACCCTGGGGCCGGATGGATCAACACCGTGATCCGGGCGTTTCCCCATGGGCCAGCCATTCACTGCTCGACATCTGCCGCTGTCAGGGTTGGACCGAAGACATGACGCGCCAGCGGGGCTGGAGCCCTGAGGTGGCATGAGCAAACGGCGTGCGGTGGTTGGGGTGATGGGTGCTGGAGAGGGCGCCACAGCTGAGGTTGTGGCCCTGGCCGAGGAACTGGGGGAGCGCATCAGCAACCGTGGTTGGGTGCTGCTCACCGGTGGCCGCCCGGCGGGGGTGATGGCGGCGGCCAGCCGCGGCGCGGCACGGGTGGACGGGCACCTGGTGGTGGGGGTGCTGCCCGATGAAGGGGACGGAGAGGAAAGGCAAGGCACGGCGGAAGTGGATCTGGCCCTGTTCACCGGCATGGGCAAGGCCCGCAACGTCATCAACGTGCTCAGCTCCGATGTGGTGGTGGTGTGCGGTGGCGGTGGCCCCGGCACAGCATCGGAAGCCGCCCATGCTCTCAACGCGGGCAGGCCGCTGATCCTGTTGGCGGTGCCGCCGCTGTGGCGGGAGTTCTTCTGCTCGCTTGGCAAGGGGGTGGAGATCGCGAGCGATGGAGAGGAGTGCTGCCGATTGATTGAAGCCAGACTCCGAAAGGCATGAGCCGGGTTGAGTTCCTGAAGTTCTGGGAGGAGAAACGCCAGGCAGACTGGATCCCCTGCACCCCTGCGCAGCTAACCCCACGGCTTCACCGTGCCCGGATCAGGGTCAAGGCTGTGATGGCAAGATTCACCGGGATCAAAAACAGCAGCACGATGCCATTTTCTATATAGAACGAGGCCCACCCGGGATCTCTCGGAATGATTGACTGCTCATACATCCTCAGCAGCACCAGCAGGCTGCCGACAATCGTCAGCTGGGTCAACCCTCGAAGTTTCTGGAGAGATCCTGGTAGTGGGAGCTTATTCAAGTTGACCCATTGCCCCGCCACCGCTGCTGTGGAGGCCAGCATC
This sequence comes from Candidatus Sulfopaludibacter sp. SbA3, assembly GCA_943367425.1. Taxonomy (GTDB): domain Bacteria; phylum Cyanobacteriota; class Cyanobacteriia; order PCC-6307; family Cyanobiaceae; genus Cyanobium. The sequence goes on along the minus strand of CALRJF020000016.1, from coordinate 9,793 downwards.
ATTGCCAGGCAGCTGCTCAATGAGTCCCAATGCCCCAACGCGCCACCGGTGGCGAACGGGTCTGTGGTTGGGACTAGCCAGTTCATCACCAAGCCTGCTGTTCCCCAGGCCACGGCACCGAAGCTCAGCCAGGTCTTCCGCAGTCCCCAGCCGATCGGCGCTAGGGACAGCCCCATGATCCCAGGACCACCCCAAGGCCCCGGCCCCCGGCCTCCGATGGATGCCAGGAATGACAAATACACCACCAGCAGGATTGACACCTGGGCCAAGCCAGCCACTACCCAACGCTTCTGGTCGGAAGTGGTTCCTGGGCCGGTGGTCATGGGCCTTCCTCAATGAGCACGAATTTATACGCATTGTTTCGTGGGTCAGCCATCTCCAGGCATCCCACATGCTCGCTCCGGGAACTGCGATCGCCAGCCTGGATGGTTGAGGACGGCCGCGCCGGCAGCCGTACCGCATTGCAGGCCGATCTCCACCAGCTTGGCCTGCAGAAGCGGGCGCCGATGGTCAGCGTGGATGACGTGCAGGAGGGGTGCGGGAATGGATCTCTCCCGGAATCTCTTCCCTCCCCCTTTTGCCTTCCCTGAAAACCCAATCGGGGCGACAGGATTCGAACCTACGACCTAGTGCTCCCAAAGCACCCCAGGTGGTCTAGGTGCTGCAGGCGATTTCCAGTGACTGCAAGGGTTTTGTCCGGCCCTGGCCGGGGCTGTCCAGACCGCTTAGGCTTGTTTTGGGCACATCTTGGGCACAGCCATGCCGCGGGTCGTCAACCGCCAGGACTGGGAGACAGCCTTTCGCGGGTCGGTCCGCAGGCTGGGGACGGGGTGGAATGTGGCTGAGTTCCGCGGCAAGGTCCGCCTCAAGGTCCGCCCGCCTGGCCAGGCTGAGCAATCGGTGATCCTGCCCTTCCGGTGGGATGCCCACAGCACTGGGGACGCATACGTCCGTATCCGCAACGTCTACAAGCTGGTGGGCGAGGGCCACAGCCTCAAGGGCGCGGCAGAGATTGCCGAGGGCAAGGCTCCCAAGCCCGTGGCGGACTGGAAGGGTGCTCTGGAGCGGTTCGAGGTGCAGAAGCTCAAGCACGGCCGGACCATCAAGCCGGGGACGTGGGAGCACTCCTACAAACCGGTCCTGGGCGATGCCGTGGACATGCTCACCAGTCGCCGCCCACCCTCCAATCCGGCAGACCTGCTCGACCCGTGTATCAGGCCGTGGGAGTCGGGCGGCCGGATGCGTCAGATCAGAGCGCAATCGCTCGCGCAGTTCCTGCGCTACTGCGTCAATCGTGAGCACTTCCCGGCGCTCTGGCTTCCACCTCCAGACCTTCGCTCGCACATCGGAGCCAAGGGCGCCCAAGCGGGGCCCGGCCTCAAGGGCGACCCGCTCACAGATCAGCAGATCCTCAACCTCCTGGCGTCGTTGCCGGTTGACGATGCTGGCGGGCGGTGGGTCGATGCCTTGCGACTCCTTGCTGAGCTGGGTTTGCGGCCTGTTGAGCTGGGCCACCTCAGCGTCCGCACCGATCCGACGACAGGCGATCCGTACTGGTGGTGCAGCTACCGGAAGCGCAGCGGCGGCGGCGACACGAAACCGCGGCGGGTGTATCCGTTGCCGCTGGAGGACTCTGAGGGCAACACGCAGCAATGGCGCCTGCTGCAGCGCTGGCAGGCCCAGCTGATCGAGCTGCCGCCTCTGGCGAGCGGGAACGGTGCTGGCGATGCCATCTCCACCTACCTCAACCGTCAGCCCGGCTGGCGATCCCTGCGGGCTGAGAAGGCTGCCACGGGTGAGCGGGCCGTTCCCTACAGCTTCCGCCATAGCTACAGCCTGCGGGGCCACCTACGGGGCGTCGGCGTGGGCGCACTGGCGCAAAGCATGGGGCACAGCTTTGAGGTCCATTGCCGCTCCTACCCATGGGCCAGCCAGGCGGGCACCGCCGCCGCCTTCGAGCGGGCTAACGCTGCACTGGTCTCTCACCCCGCCTAGCAGGGTTTTCCACAGCCCCCCCAAATCCACTGCGGCGCCTTTGTCCGGCAGGGTTTTCCACAGCCCGGTCAGGGGCCGACAGGGCCGACAAAACTGCTCCATAGGTTGATGGCAAGACCTCTTTCAAGCCATGACCTCAACCCTGTCCACCTGGGCTCCCGCGCTTGAGGCGGGGCAGGCTCTGGGCGTTTCTTCCCGAACCCTGCACCGCTGGCGCGCCGCTGGCCTTCTGAAGCCCGGCGTTCACTACCGCAGGAAGTTCCCCGCACCCAACAGCCCGATCCTCTACGACCTCGAAGCTGTCGATTCGGTCATGCGTGAGGCCGCCGCCCGTTCTCCTGAGTTTCTGGAGGTGGTCTGAGCCATGCCCACACAAGGAAAGCCCCCCTCTCCCGTGCCGGGGAGAGTGTTTGGGTCGGACAGGCAAACACCTTGTCCCAAGAATAATGGCGCTGTCGGTGGGTCGGAATGGCGGGCCTTCCTGCATCAGCTGCAGGGCCTGCCGTTACTGCCGTGCATCGGCAAGCGACCCGCTCTCAGCAACTGGCAACACGCGGCCTACAGCCCCCAGCTGATTGAGGCCCTGGGGCCTGAGATCACTGGAGTCGGCACCCGCACCGGCCCCGATGCCGGCGGCCTAATGGCGGTGGATCTGGACGGCGCCGCTGCCCTCGTCTTCGCCACTGAGCGGGGCTGCGATCCGGCCGAGGCCGAAACCTGGCAGATCACCCGCGACACCGACCCGCACCGACTGAAGGTGCTCTGGGCTGTGCCACAGGAGCTGTGGCATGTGCTGGGCAAGCTCCACACCATGCACCAGCTGCGCCCTCCGGTGAAGGATCCCGATGGAAAGATCCTTCGGAAAGGCGAGGGGATCGAGGTCTATTTCGGCAGCGGGCAGATCCTGCTCCTGGGTCTCCACCCTGAGAGCGGCAGCCAGTACGGCTGGCGATGGAGCCCACAGGATCTGGCGGAGATCCCGCCGGAATGGTGGGCCCTGGTGCTGGAGCTGACCGATGGCGCCCCCCGATTCCAAGAAGGGCAATCCAGCCGCAGCGCCACCGGATCGACCGACTGGCACCGGCTGCCACGGTGTCCGATCTGCGGCCGCAATGAACGGCCCGTCTGCCAGCGGCACCGGGACGGCCAGACGATCCGCTGCTTCCATGGCGGCACCTTCCGCCCCCCAGCTGGTCTGACGGTGGGAGGGCTGATCCCTGGCACCCCCTGGGCGTTCTGCAGGGAGCAGTCAGTCGGTTGGGCCGTGTTCTCAATCTTCCGGCGGCACACCCCCCGGGCGGTGCAGCTGCCCAGCGGCTGGAAGCAGGGAGGCCGCGCCCGTGGCTGAGCCCTCCCCTGAGCTCCTGCACGAGCTGCAGGGCCTTCAGGCTGCGCTCCAGCTGGCCGACGATCCGCAGGGCCTCTGGCGCCAGATCCTGAGCCGCTGCCAGACCGAAGGGTTGCGCTGGCCCGAGGCCGCTGCCCAGCTGGGTTACGTCGCCCGTGCCATCGCTGACGCCACCCCAGGCAGCAGGGCCGATGCCATGGCGCTGCGGGCCCTGCTGGCCAAGGCCACAGACGCACCAAAAAGCTGGGCCGAGCAGCGGGCTAAGGAACGGGTCGTGGAGATCAAACGCGAGCGACTGGCCGCCGAAGCAGCAGAGGCCGCCGCCCGACCTCAGCCCACCCCCGAGGAGCTGGAGGCTGCCGCCGCAGCGCGGGAGGCCGCGGCCCCCTACCGCGTGCTGGGCTGGGACCGGGACCGCCGCCGGATCTGGTACCAGCACAGGGAGACGGCGCAGATCAGCGACATCAGCCCGGGGCCGAGCTTCGATCGTCTGGTGCACCTGGCGCCCCTCGAGTACTGGGAGAGCCTCTACCCGGGCCGGCTCGGCGCAAACTGGAACCAGGCTGCCTCTGACCTGGTTGCTGTTGCCGACCGGGTCGGGGTGTTCGATACACAGCGGATCAGGGGCCGCGGCGTCTGGCGGGATGCCAACCGCACCGTCTGGCACCTGGGCGACCGGCTGGAGGTGGACGGCATCGAAACACCCCTCGCGGAGCTGCCCAGCTGCAACCAATACACCCGCCTGCCGATTCTGCCGATCAACCCAGCTGCCGAACCGCTGAGCGATGAGCAAGGCCGCCGGATCCTGAGCGTCATTCAGCGCATGGGCTGGAGCGGCACCAGCGATCACTTGCTGCTAGCGGGCTGGATCGTGCTTTCTAACGTCGGCGGGGCCCTCCACAAGCGGCCGGGGCTGCAGATCACTTCCGGTTTCGGGACCGGCAAGAGCGACGCGGCTGACAACCTGATCTGGCCCCTCCAGGCCGGTCTGGGCATCACCTGCAGCGGTTCTACCGAGGCTGGCATTCGTCAATCCATCCGCCATGACGTGCTGCCTGTGCTGGTGGACGAATCGGAGCAGGCCGATGGCAACCCCCGGGCCCATCAACTCCGCTTGGTCCGTCTGGCCTACGACGGGAAGCCCATGTTGAAAGGCAGGTCCTGCGGGGAGTCGCTGGAGTTCACCCTGCGGGTGCCGATCGCCCTTGTGGGCATCAATGCACCGATCGCTAGCCCCGCCGATCTGTCACGGATTGCCGTGATCGGCCGCCGTCAGTTGCCGGGAGAGCAGTGGCAGCAGATCGCAGTAGATCGTGCCCAGCTGGTCACTATTGAGACAGGCGAGGCCCTGATCCGTCGCACGATCAGCCACCTACCCACCCTGCTGGCCAACATCGCCACCATGGGCCGGGTGCTGGCTGCCCTGACGGTGGGCCGCGGCGGCGGCCGTGTTGGCGACACCTACGGGGCCCTGCTAGCCGGCTGCCATCTGCTCACCAGCACCGACCTGCTCGATGAGGCCGCGGCCCTGGCCTGGCTCGATTCGGTGGACTGGGATCCGGCGGCACCGGCAGCCGATGAGGTGGACCGCAGCGCCACCGCTGAGGCTCGCCAGTGCCTCGATCGTCTGCTGTCCCATGAAATGCCGTGGCGGGATCCCGACGCCAACGACCCGACCACAGGCCGGATCACGGTTGCCGAGCTACTGACCGATGCCCTCTCCCACCATCAAGGTGGGGCGCCTGAGGCCCTTGGCCGCCGCGGCCTGAAGGCCGACCCGGAGCGGGGGCTGCTTGTTGCGAACAGCGGTGCTGCCATCGAAAAGGTGTTCACTGGCAGCAAGTGGGGCCAGGGAGCCCACCGAGCCCGGCTCCTGGAGCTGGAGGGCGCAGCGCCAGCATCAGGGCCCCAGCGGTTCCCGGTGCTGGGAATGGCCCGATGCGTAGCGGTCCCGTGGGCACTGCTGGAGGTGGACCCTGCCCTGCTGAGGGCTGCGGCAACCATGGCGCGGCTGCGGGATGAGAGGCCGGCTGCTTGAGGCAAGCAGAGCTTACTGCAACGCTTCCATGGATCTGCAACGCCCACCGTTTCAGCAGATCCATTCTCCTGCAGTCGTTGTAACGCTGTAACGGTGAAACGGAAATAGATAGATTGATAGGGGGAGAGAAAGAGAAAAGTGTGCATGGACGCTCTCTCTAATGTGCTCCTTCCTATGTGCCTATCCCTGAGAGACCGTTTCGGCGTTTCACCGTTTCATCGCTTGCGCTGCAGTGGGTTTGCCGTTACGTCACCACCCACTGCCCCAGGTGGACAGACCCAGCGATGAGCAGCGATCGAACACAAACCAATCCGACGCAATGAGTTTGAATAGTTGTCGCGAGAATCTTTTGATCGTTTGTTGTTCCCTGGGTCCTTCCTGGGCGTTCTGCCAGCGGGTAGTTTCAACCTCGAGGTTTTTCTAGAGACAGGCCCAAAATAATGGGACAGAACATCATTTCAGGCCAGAATTAGCGGCCTTACGGCATAGAAACCCCTACCCCTGTCCTTTGGGGTGCGGGTGGAGTGTCCTGTGTCACCAGTCTGTGAGTAGTTTCCACGGATTCGCCGCTATGGCCGCCGTCACCTTGAGCGATGCCGCGAAGGCGCTCGGTTTCAAGTCGCGCAGCACCCTCTACCGCCTGAGGGATGCCAGCAATCTGGCCTCCTACCTGCAACCGCCCGGTCCCACTGGCCGCCAGCTGATCGAACTGGAGCCCCGCGGCTTGCCGCCCCTGCGGGAACACGTGGCGCGACTGATCCGGCCGCAGATCAACAACCCGGAGCGCCACCGCCACGCCCGCCCGGATGGCCGCTGGGGAGTGGTGGCCCAGCTGCTGTCCGATGCCCTGGCCGATGCCGGCCAGAGCCTGCAGCTGTGCGACAGCGAAGCGCAAACGATCGCCGCGGCCCTGCCACAGACCCTGGCCGATGCCTTCGGAGCAGTGGGACTGGAGCTGCTGCGGGTGGCCCTGAGCGATGCCGGCTGCTGGCGAGCTGGCCCCGGCACCTCCGACTACCCCGACGCGGACCGCAAATGGTGGGGCGATGACGGCTGGGGCCGATGGGAGCCCGGCGAACCGCTCGACAACGATGCCTTCTGGGAGCACGTGGGCGGGATTGTTGGCGGGATGATGGGCGACCCCTTCGAGCAGCTGAGCGACTCCCAGGCTGCGGAGCTGCACTACGAGCTGCAGGAGGCGATCGGATCGGTTGAGGCCGGCGCTCGCTTCGATCGGGCCCGATGGGATGCCGCTTCGGCCCGGACCCTGCTCGAAGATCCAGACTGCAGCGCCGGGCTGTGCCCCCATTCCCTGCCGGAGCTGCAGCAACTGGCCGATGGTGGCCGCCTGCCGCCTGATCTGCAGGCCCAGGCCGCGGCGGCCTTGGCCGCCTATGCCCTCAACGCTCAGCAGTCCGAAGCACGGCAGGCGATCGCCACGGGCCGGAGCGAACTAAAGCCAGCGCAGCTGCCTGTTGCCCTGAGCTGATCCGCTTACCGCCATCGGAATCCTTTGAGGGATAGCGCTGCCCCGTGATGCCTGCCCCTCTCGCCTTGGACCTGCTGCTGCAGTCCCTCACAGATGACCGATGCCGCCGCCGGCTGATCGGGAAGTTCTGCCCCCGGATGGTGGGCCTCCCGCATCCTGTAGTCCGCTTGACACCCCACCGCCTACCAGGGGCCTGTGCCGTGCATCGCCTCAACCTTGCAGGTCTGCGCGGCACTGAGTTTCATTGCAGAGTTTCCATGTCTATATGCCCGCGTGCAAGACAACTCGCTCAAGCTCCAGAAGTCGTCGCCTTGAGGAGGAGAGTATTGGCTTGAAGCCTCGCCTATCCCGGCGTCCTTAAAGCCACAATGACAAAACCGGCGCCTGCGGTTACCGATTTTGGGGGCATTTTCAGCTGAACTATGCTCCCAATAATGCTGGCCGAGCTTCGTATAGGGCCTCTTATCGGGCCTAAGGGGCATAGGCGTGGAGATTGCTCACACCGGTTGGGGCCCTTTCTCAGGGTTGATGCACCCCCTCAGAGACTCACGATCGGTCTGAGTCGGAATGCCCAGTAATCCTCTTTCTTGCGTTTTCCTGCGATTGCTTAAGATTATTGATTCACGCTAGCACGTATGCGTTGTATCGCCTTACCCTAAAGATGAGTTATGAGTCACCACATGAAAGTCCTTAATGGAGTTACAGTGTACGAAAAAGGAGAAAAACCTGATCTTCCCAATGGGGTGCCATCCATTCCCGCCTTCATTATTTCGAGGTTTGGATGGATTTTGCTCGAGAATGAGGGAGTATTTGAATGGCTTGCAGGCACAGAAGCTGAATACAGGTCTTCGGTAGGCTGCTTGATGGGAATTCCGCCGGATTCAGTTCCATTAGACACTTGTCGGCAGGTTGGCGACTTCAGCTGTCTTGGAAACTGTGACAAAGAATACTACTATTGCAAGTTAATGGGGCGAGAAAATCATTATTTTTGCAGTTGCTCTATGTGAGTCGCCAGGACTTGAAGCGGTTTAGTGTCAGCAGAAGTCTTTTAGCACCCATTCTGTAAGATTTAACTAGGTTGTAGATTTTCAGGCTGCTCAGTCTATGCGTAGCGCAAGCGGCATAAGCGGCGTTCTGTTAGATAATGGAAGCCATGTACCGGTTATCGCATTCATTACTTGTTGATTGTGACAGGGTGCTTGCGAGCAAAGAGAATGAATATCGCATGACACCCTCTGGCCATTATTCTAAGAGTCATAAAAGTAGTATTACTTTGAGGACAAACTTGGAGTTCAATCATGAAATTCTCGCTTTTCATTAGAAGATCTGCAGCAGTCGCTGCTGCTTCCACGTTTGCAATTCTGAATAGTTTCGCAGTCCCAGTATATTCTCAAGATGATCAGGGTGGCATCATCCAACGTATATTGCTTGGGGACATTAGCGTTGGCAATGTTAGAGCAGCTCTAATTCAAGCCCTTGAAAAGCTTCAAGAAACTACTCGCACTGCTGGGGATGAAGCCAGAAAGACAGGAGATTCACTAGAAAAGAATGGCAAGAATATCATTAAAGAAATTGATGATAGGTTTGGTCAAAGAGCTGACACCTTGATCCGTCGTCTTGATGATTCCGAGAGAAAGTTTATGCAAGATGTTGGCAAGACAATTGTTCTTACCAATCAAGCTTCTAAGGAGCTGGTTAAAGGAATGGGGGAGCAGGCTAGATTGACATTATATGAGGCTGACATTCTTGCGTATAATACTAGTTACTCTTTGCCTTGTAGATCCAAAGTCCCTCGCATTGTCTATGTAGCCAATACTCCTGTAATCGTCGGAGACCAACTACCTGTAGTTAAAATCAGAGGCAATTTCTTGGATCAAGGGAAGCTTAACGGAGCAACAATCAACAATGTCTCATCCAAGGTATTGGCTAGAGGGGCAAATGAGCTTACCCTGGAAATTCCTGCTTCCGTCTTTGAGAGTGTTGTTGCTCCACAGCTTTATCAGGTCAGCATAAATACGCAAAAGACGACCTATGTACCATTTATTTGCCTTGCTCGCTTGGCTGATGCTATTCCTCCTCTTCAAACCACCATTGAACTGCAGCCGCAGAAAATTGTTTCTGTAGATAGTGTAATTGGCGGCAATTACATCCTGCGTAAGCCACCCGTGACAACTACTGAAACTGCTGAATTTCCGCAGCAAAGAGTGAATGTTATAGACGAGAATTGTTCAATCAATGAAACTCGAAAGGTTGATTACGCCATTCCCCAAGGCTGGTCTATCCAAGACGTGAAGCAAACTATCTTTAGTGCAAATGGTGGTTCTTACATAGAAGGGGTCGATATTTATTCTGATAAGGCAGTCGTTCGTGTCCGCCTCATCGGGAAAGGGTACCGAATTGTAAGAGAGCCTATTACGGGAGCAATTCTTTACAAAAACTGCAACGGGAGGGGATGGGTCAACTTTGCCATCACAATGATAGGGAAGAAGGAAACCATTCAATCCTTTGATCCTCAAACTATCACGATACCCGATGAAAGCCAAAGCGAACAAGGCGCTCCAGGCCAAACATCGTTTATGCTTCGGCATAGCATGGGTGGGAGATCTCTTCCGGAAGCATCTTGGAGATATGCATTGACATTGAAACGGAAGATCGGTCTAAAGACCATGCCGCCAATCATATTGAGTGATCAAATCCAGACCAATCTTCAAACGGACACAACAACGATGATGAACGACGGCAATCTGTCAATTCAAGTCGGCAATCCTTGATTCTGCAAGCTGGACTTGAGTGTCATCGAGGAAGCCTGTTCTTCACTTCGCGAATAGGTTGCAGATTTGCAAATTGGCAATTCCAGTAGGTTCATTGGGCCCTTACGAGTTATTACTTGTGGCAGTTAAGCGGGTGGGGGGGGGGGGGGGGG
>CALRJF020000015.1:0-86845 GCA_943367425.1 Candidatus Sulfopaludibacter sp. SbA3 | reverse complement strand
GTGCTGCTCGATCCGGCCTCCCGTCCCGGCGGGTCCTGCCTTGAGGTGCTCGAGGGCATCGCCCGCGTCTACTGCCCCTGCGAGGAGACCGAGGGCATGACCCTGGCATTCCTGCAGAGCGGCGACCAGCTGCGCACCGACCGGCTCTGCAGCGAGGGTGTCTGTGTCGAGGCCCTTACCCCCCTGTGTTTCCGCAGCGATGCTGAACCGCTCGAGGGCCACGGCTTCGATCCAGTCAACGAGTGGACCCTGCAGCTGCTGCGCATCCGCCATCTGGGCAGTGCCGAGCAGCGGCTTCATGCCCTGCTGGCCCTGCTGGTGCGGCGCCTGGGGCGCCGTTGCGGTCCCTGGTGCGATCTGCCCTTCCGCCTCACCCACGAGCGGATCGGCGAACTGATCGGCACCACCCGGGTCACCACCACCCGGCTGATCTCCCGGATCCGCAGCGCCCAGTTGATGGAGGCCCCCAGCGGCGGCACCGGCCTGCGCCTCGCCCCCGAGCTGGTGGACAGCGCCCCCCTCGCCGCCGCCTGAGGGCCGCGAGCTTTACCCGGCCTACCTTCCCGATCCTTCTCCCTCCGCCTTCGCCACCTCCCCGCCATGGCCCAACCCCTCGGCCCCCAGTCCGACGCTTCCCAGGCCTCCCCGGCCCGGGGCCCCATGCAGGACAAGAAGAAGGGCTGCCGTCAGAAGAAGTGCTCGAAGTGGAAGGGGGGCAAGTGCTGCTGCGGTCGGGACTGAGGCCTTCAGCGGCGTCGTTCCAGGCTCGGCACCAGGGCCAGGGCCGCTGCCAGTCCCAGCACCAGGATCAGCAGGGCGGGAATCAGGGCCGCCCCCACCCGCTCGTCGCTGGCGTACTGAAAGACGCGCACCGACAGGGTGTCGAAGTCGAAGGGCCGCAGGGCGAAGGTGAGCGGCAGCTCCTTCACCACGTCCACGAACACCAGCAACGCCCCTACCAGCAGCGGTCCCCGCAGCAGGGGCAGGTGCAGGCGGCGTAACACCTCCAGCCAGCCGCAGCCCAGGCTGGTGGCGGATTCATCCAGGCTCGGGGGGATGTGCTCAAAGGCGGCGTCGAGACCCTGCTTCGACACCGCCAGGAAACGGTCGCCGTAACCCCAGACCAGCAACAGCAGCGGGCTGAGCTGCAGCGGGCCGCCGATGAGCATCAGGGCGAGGGCCAGCACGGCCCCCGGCACGGCATAGCCCATGCCGGCCGCGAAGGTGATCCGCCCCAGCAGGGGCTGGGGCAGCCAGCGGCGCGCCACCGCCAGCAGCACGGCGGCGATCACGGTGATCCCAGCGGCCGCCAGTCCCAGTCCGAGGCTGCGCAGGGTGAGGGAGGCCAGCTCCCCCGCCGACTCGGCCTCCAGCTGATCCCAGCTGAGGCTCGCCCAGACCAGGGGCAGGCCCAGGGCGGCCAGGGGCGGCAGCAGGGTGAGCAGCTGGGCGGCGCCGGCCCGCCATCCGGTCAGGGTCCAGGTGGGGGCGGCACTGCCGCCGCCGCCCAGGTCCCAGCGGCGGCTGCGGCGGCGCAGCTGGCGTTCGGCCGCCACCAGCACCGCCACGATGACGAGGGCGACCAGGGCGAGGGCCACGGCTCCCTGGGGGTCCCCCTCGTTCTGCCAGCGCTGCAGGATGCCGCCCGAGAGGGTGGGCACGCCGAGCAGTTCCACGGCACCGAGTTCGTTCACCACCTCCATGCCGCTGAGGGCGATGCCGGCGCCGATGGCCGGCAGGGCCATCGGCAGGGCGACCCGGCGGAAGCTGCCCCAGGGGCCCACCCCCAGGCTGCGGCAGGCCTCCAGCTGGCGACCCCCCTCCACCGAGAAGCTCTCGGTGGAGAGCAGGAACACATAGCTGTAGGTGCTCAGGGTCAGCACCAGCACCGCCCAGCCACTGCCGTGGACCCGCTGGCTGAGGCGGCTGGCCAGATCGATCAGGGTGGCGGCGATCAGATAGGCCGGCGTGGCCAGGGGCAGCAGCTGGGCGATCCGCAGCCAGCGGCGTCCCGGGAACTGGCAGCAGGCCGTGAGCCAGCCGTTGGCGGTGCCCAGCACCGCCCCGGCCAGTCCCACCCCCAGCACCAGCAGCAGGGTGTTGCCCAGTTGCGACGCCCCGGCGATGCCCAGGCCCGGCAGGGCCCCGGCGGATCCGCCCAGGGCAAAGACCCCCAGGCCGATCACCGGCAGCAGGGCCAGGGCAGAGATCCCGAGGACGGGGATGCCCAGCAGGGCCCGGCGCGGTGCCAGGGTCATGACCAGCCGTTGGCCTGCATCAGCTGCACCGCAGCCTTGTTTTTGGCACCCATCTGCTCGGCCGACACGCCGTCATCCTGGAAGGTGCCGAAGCGCTTCAGCACCGGATTGTTGCCGAAGCCCCTGAGGGGGTATTCGTTGTTGGCCTCGGCGTAGCCGCGGCCGCCGCTGGGGGAGGCCAGAAACTCGATCAGGCGGGTGGCGGCGGCCACTTGGCGCGAATGGCGCGTCACCCCGGCACCGCTGATGTTGACGTGGGCCGGCCGGGGGAACACCAGCTTCAGATTCGCGGCCAGGGCCTTGTCGGCGGCTCCGCTCTCGCCGGAGAGCATCCGGGCCACGTAATAGGTGTTGACCACACCCACGCCGCAGCTGCCGCGCGCCACGGCCCGCGCCAGGGGGATGTCGGAGGTGAACAGGGGCTGGCTCACGTTGGCCATCATCCCCTTCACCCACTGGCGGGTGGCGGTTTCACCCCGCAGGATCAGCTGGTCGGCCACCAGGGACTGGTTGTAGACGCTCTTGCTGTCGCGCAGACACAGCTTGCCCTTCAGGGACGGCTTGGCCAGATCGGCGTAGGTGCGGATCGAGGCCGGATTCACCTGCTTCGGGTTCACCACCACGGCCCGCACCCGGCGGGTGAGGGCGAACCAGCGGCCCTTGGAGTCCCGCAGCGACACGGGCACGTCCCGCAGCAGGGTGGTCGAACGAATCGGCTGGAACAGGCCCATGGCATTGGCCTTGTCGAGCCGGGCGGCATCCACCAGCACCAGCACATCCGCAGGACTGGACTTGCCCTCGGTGCGCAAGCGTTCAATCAGGGCATCGTCCTTGCCTTCCAGCAGTCGCACCTTGATGCCGGTCTTGGCGGTGAAGCGGTCGTAGAGCTGCTTGTCGGTGTTGTAGTGGCGGCCGGAGTAGACACCGATGCTGGTGCCGGTCTGGGCGGTGGCGGTGCCGAACAGGGCGAACAGCACCCCCCCCAGGGCAAGGCTTCCAGCGACGGCCCATCGGAACGGTTGAGCAGGAACCCTCATGGTGGGCATCGGGAAGAACGGACGGTTGTCCGGACCCTATGGACCGACGCACACGGGGCGCTGAACAAACGACGCGATCGTGCGTATCAATTCTTACGTGGTGGCCGCGCCGCTGGGGGCTGGCGGATCAGGGAGGACGCTCAGTAGGAGCGGTTGCTCCGCACCGGGATGAGGGCCGGCTGCATCAGGCCGCCGCCGCCGTTGTCATCGTCGGAATCGGCCGCCATCCACACCACCAGACCGAGCAGGACGAGAACGCCCGTCAACAGCAGGAACTCGGTCATGGACTCAGGTCGTAGACCGTCACCCTAGCGACGCTCGCCGGCCGTTCCGTAGTGACGGCAGCACATTGGGGCCGGCTGCCGCCGCCTTCAGGCGAAACCCTTGCCCGCATCCTTGGCCACGCAGGCCTGGAGCTGCTGGCGCAGCCGCTTGTGGTCGAGATCCTTGCCGATCAGCACCAGCTGGTTCTTCCGCTCCCCAGGCCAGTCGCTGTCATCGATCGAGAAGCGCTTGCCCGCCAGGTGGAACACATGGCGGCGGTCGCTTTCGTTGAACCAGAGGATGCCCTTGGCCCGGAAGACGCCGGCCGGCATCTGATTGTCGAGGAAATTCTGGAATTTCCGCAGGGAGAAGGGGCCGTCGCTGCGGAAGGAGAGCGAGGTGAATCCCTCGATCGCCTGGTGATCTCCATCGGCGCCATGGTCGTGGTGGGCGTGATCGTGGGGCCCATGGTCATGGTGGGCATGGTCGTGCTGTCCCGGTTCGTGGGCGCAGTGGCCATGCTCGTGGTCGCAGTGGCTGTGGTCCTCGGCGTGGTCGTGGGGCCCGTGGTCATGGGCGTGAGCGTGGTCGTGAGCCGGTGCCTGCTGCTGCTCCACCACCCGGTCGCTCTCGAACAGGCCCACGCTCAGCAGCAGCGGCAGCGGCACCTCGCCCTTCACCGACCGCAGGATGCGGGCTTCGGTTTTGATCTGCCGCAGTTCCTGCTCGAGCGCGTCGAGCCGCTCCTCGCTGACCAGGTCGCATTTGTTGAGCAGGATCATGTCGCCGTAGACGATCTGGGAGCGGCCCACCTCCCCCTGCAGCGTTTCGGGGCCGAAGTTCTCCGCATCCACCAGCGTGATGATCGAATCGAGCCGGGTCAGCTCCCGCAGGTCGCTGCCCAGGAAGGTCATCGCCACCGGCAGCGGATCGGCCAGGCCGGTGGTTTCCACCACCAGATAATCCACCGGATCGGGCCGTTCCAGCACCCGATAGACGGCCTCCAGCAGTTCGCCATTGATCGAGCAGCAGATGCAGCCGTTGCTCAGTTCCACCATGTCGTCGCCGGTGGCCACCACCAGCTCGTTATCGATGCCGATCTCCCCGAACTCGTTGACCAGCACGGCGGTTTTCAGGCCGTCCTGGTTGCTGAGGATGTGATTCAGCAGGGTGGTCTTGCCGGCCCCCAGGAAGCCGGTGAGGATCGTCACCGGCACGGCGATGGGCCTGGCCTCCCGCTCCGCCGCCGCGATCGGGGCATCCAGGTTGGTGCTGGTCATGGCTGGGGGGGAAGGCGATGTTCCGATTCTGCCGGGGCGCCCCCGGGGGCCGGACCATGAATCCTGCTGGAATGGGTTCCTCTGACCCAGGTCCATGACCCCCAGTGAAGCCTTCGCCGCCATCGCCCTTGCCGCGGTGGCCTGCGATGGCGTCCTTGATCAAGGCGAAGCCACCATGCTGCGCCAGCTGCTGGAGGTGCGCTCGCCGTATCGGGATCTGGGCGACGCCGTGATGGTTCCCCTGTTCGATGGACTGCTGGACCACCTGCAGCACGCGGGCTGGGAGACCCTGATCGCCGAGGCCGCTCCGGTGCTCAGCATGGACCAGCAGGAAACGGCCTTCGCGATGGCGGCCCTGCTGGTCCACGCCAACCGCAGCTTCCAGCCGGCGGAGAAGCAGTTGATGGCCCGGCTGGCGGAACTGATCGCCGTTCCCCCCGAGCGCTGCGCCCAGATCCTGGAGGTGATGACCGTGCTGCACCGCGACAGCCTCAGGACCTGATGCTGCGGCAACCCCGGCACAGGCCGTAGAACTCCAGGGTGTGATACATCGGCAGGAAGCCGTCGAGCGCTTCGCCCGGCAGATCCAGGCCATGCACGGGGCAGTGGGGCAGCACCAGGGTGGTGCCGCAGTCGACGCAGGTGAGGTGGTGCTCGTCCCGTTCGGTGGGGGCGTACAGCGCTTCGCCGCTGGGCAGGTGGCGGCAGCGCACGATTCCCCGCTGCTGCAGCTGGCGCAGGTGGCGGTAGACGGTGGCCAGACCCATGGCGCCGGGGCCGCCGCGCAGGCGGGCGTGCAGCTCCTGGCCGCTGAGTTCGCCCTCGGCCTGGCGCAGTTCCGTCAGCAGCAGGGCCTGCCGGGGGCTGAGGGTGACGCTGGGGGATTCCGCCATACAAAACGTTTCTACCCCGCCGGCAGCCACAGCGCCTGGCTGGCGGCCTTGCCCAGTGGTTGCAGTTCCAGGCTGGCGGCATCGATCAGCACCGCCTGGGCCGGCGGCGGCGGCCGGCCGGCCGGGCCCAGGCGCCGCAGGGCAGCCAGCAGGGTGTCGCTGCTGGGGTCGTAGTGGAGGCCGGTGCCCGGCTCCAGCTCCCAGTCGCTGAGCCGTCGGCGCCCCAGCACCGTGCCCTGGCGGTCGAGCGTCAGCAGGGTGAGTTCCGGACGGCCGAGCCCCTCCACCAGCAGGGCCCACACCCTTTCGCCGCCGCGGGCGCAGGCCGTGGCCACCAGGGCCTGGGGGCCGATCCAGAGCTGCCGGGGTGCCACGCCGGGTTCCACCAGCTCCAGGGAGCGGCGGTAGTCGGGCCAGTGGCGCAGCAGCAGGGCCCGGCCCGCCTGGGGACAGAAGCTGCTGAGGTCGCGGCTGCCCGGCAGGGTCTGGCGGCGCGGGGGCCGTGGCGGCAGGTCCTGCAGGCTCAGCCCCTCGGATTCCGGCACCACCACCGCACCGCCCTCCGGCAGCAGCCGCATCGGTCCGGTGGCCTCCAGGGGCAGGTTCCTCGGCGTCCCCCGGGCCGGCCAGAGCTGGCTGAAAGCTTCATTGGGCTGGCTGCCGCTGGCCTGCACCAGCAGTTCGCCGCGCCGGTTGCCGCTCAGGTGGGCGAACAGCAGGTCCTGCTGGCCGAGGGGCTGGGGGGCGCCGAAGCGAAGAGCGGAGGGTTCATCGGGCTGCGGCCCCCGCTCGATCGGGGCCAGGGAGCGCTGCTGCAGGGGCACCCGCCAGACCCGGTAGCTGCCCTGGAGCGTGCGGCTCACCACCGCCACTCCGGAGCCATCGCCGAGGGCCTCAAGCGCCGCGATCTGCGGCCACACCGGCGTGATCGCCCGCCAGCGGCCGTCGTGCTCGCGCACCTGCACCTGTTCGCCGCTGCCCACGGGCACCACCGCCAGCACCCGCGGCCGCGGATCCCAGAGCCAGCGCTGGGGGCGCAGGGTCTGGCCGCGGCGGTCCCGGCCCGCCAGCTCCAGGCGCAGGGGGCGGCTGAGGCGCTGGCCGGCCTCCAGGGTGAGCATCAGGGTGTCGCCCTCCCCGAGCCAGCGGTGGGCCAGGGCCGGGGTGAGTCGGCTGGCGCTGGCCAGGCTGGCGGGCAGCATCGGCCGGCTGAAGCGGGCCCGCAGGGCCGCCGGACCGGAGCTGGCGGCGGCCGTTTCCAGCCGCAGCAGCCGCGGCGGGTGGTGCAGCAGAAGTTGCTGCTGCACCACGGCCAGCAGGGCCGGCAGGCCCAGGGCCAGGCCGAGCAGCGGGACCGGTCGTGGCTGGCGAGGGTCGGTCATGGTTCCAGCGGGCGGGCCGGCCGCGCGATCGGCCGGATGCGGCTCGGTACCACCACCAGCTGTTCGGGGCCACTGCCGCTGGGGCTCGGGGCGATCCGCATCACCCCGTCGATGGCCAGCCACTGGTCGGCTTTGGGCGGGGCTCCACCGGCAGGCCAGCGCACTGGCAGGCCCACCGGCGAGGCATCGGCCAGGCAGCAGCGCACCAGCAGCCGCGCCAGCTGGGGCGGCTGGTCGGGCATCGGCAGCACGAAGCCCTGGATGCGTACCGGGTCACCGTCGAACAGGCGCGGGTCGGGCTGGCTGCGCAGCAGCCGCACCCAGTCGGTGAGGCTGCGCTGGGCGGGGGGCAGCACGAAGGCCAGTTCCCCCTCGGCGGTCTGGTCGCGGGGCCGCTGGCCGGCCAGGTCGGCGAAGGAGGGGGCCGGCGGCACCAGCAGCACCAGCAGGGCGATCGCCGCCGTGGCCACCAGGGTGCGGGCCTCGCGGAGGTCGCCCCGTTCCTGGCGGCCGGAGCCCAGGGCCAGCCGCAGCTGCAGGGCGGCCAGGGCCAGCAGGATCAGGCCGGCCAGGGCCACCAGCGGGTGGAACACGGCCCGCAGCAGCAGATCCAGGCGGCCATCGGTGGCGCTGCGAAGCATCACCAGGCCCCACAGGGCCAGAGCGGCGGCGCGCCAGAGCGGCGCCCGAAGCAGCAGGGGCGGGATCACAGGCGCCACAGGTTCACCCACTGACCGATCAGCAGCACCAGCAGGGCGGCCCCCGCGGTGGTGAGCACCAGGCCCCGGGGCCGGAACAGCAGCCCCAGCAGGCTGAACAGCTTGAGGTCGATCACCGGACCCAGCAGCAGGAAGGCGAGCAGGGCCCCGGGGGTGACCTGGGCGGCGAAGCTCAGGGCCAGGAACGCATCCACGCTCGAGCACACCGACACCACCAGGGCCAGCAGCATCAGGGCCAGGATCGAGAGGGTGGGGGCGCCCCCCACCGCCAGCAGCCAGCTGCGGGGCACGAACGACTGCACCAGGGCGGCGATCACGCAGCCCATCACCAGCAGCAGGGCCAGCTGCAGGAACTCGCGGCTGCCGTGGCGCATCAGCTCGGCCAGGGGGGGACGCTGGGCGGTGGGGGCCACCGGAGCAGCGGCTGGCGCGGCCCCCACCAGGCCCGTGCGCCGCTCCAGCAGCCCCACGGCCGCCAGGGGCTGGTGCAGGCGCCGTTCCGCCAGCAGGTCGGCCTGCAGCAGCAGGGGCTCCGGCACCAGCCCCAGCAGCAGGGCCAGGCCCACGGCCACCAGCACGGCGCCGAGGGGGCGGGCCAGCAGCAGCCAGGGCTGGTCGGGGAAGGCGGCCCAGGTGCTGGCGATCACGATCGGGTTGAGCACGGGGGCGGCGAACAGAAAGCCCAGGCCGGTGCCGAGCGGGGCGCCACCGGCCAGCAGGCGCCGGGCCACCGGCACGTTGCCGCATTCACAGGCGGGCAGGGCGAAGCCGAGGGCGGCGCCGGTAAGCGGGCCCAGCAGGGGGTGGGACGGCAGCCGCCGCAGCCACTGGCCGCCGGGGCTGAGCCAGCGGGCGATGGCGGAGATCAGCACGCCGATCAGCAGGAAGGGCAGCGCCTCGATCAGCAGGCCCTGGAACAGGGCCCAGGCGGTGGCCAGCCGTTCGGGGCTCATGGGGCCGGCCAGGGCTCCTGTGGGGCGGCGGCGCCCGCTTCGAACCAGGGCGGGATGGCCTGGAAGCAGGCGGCGTTGCTCTCGTTTTCGCGGGCCTCCACCCGCCAGCAGCAGCTGCGGCCGCCATCGCGGGGGTGCAGCAGTTCGTTGGCCCAGCCCCACACCAGCTCGGCGCTGGCCTCCATGCCCACGTTGGCCATCACCCGCAGGTCGAGGGCGCCCAGCTCGTGGAGGTCCTGCCACTGGCTCAGCAGGGGGTCGTCGGCATTCACCAGGAAGGTGTGGTCGAACTGTTGCTCAAGCCGCTCGCGCAGGGGCCGCAGGCTGGAGAAATCCACCACGAACCCGTAGAGGTCGAGGTGGTGGGCGGCGAACCAGAAGGTGAAGCTGCGGCTGTAGCCGTGCACGAAGCGGCAGTGGCCGGGGTGGCGCCACTGGCGATGGCAGCAGGGGAAGCCGCCGAAGCTCTTGCTGCAGGTGTGGGCGCCGGGGATGGACATGGGGGAGGATCACTGCAGCCGACGTCGCGTCCCTTGGGGGCTCCATCCGCCGCTTCCCCTGGATCCTGTCATCCGCCGTCGCCCGGCGGTGGGGATGCGTTGAGCGGCACGGCGCTGATCGGCACCCTGCGCTTCGACGCCGCCGGCCTGATCCCGGCCATCTCCCAGGACTGGCTGGATGGGGCGGTGCTGATGGTGGCCTGGATGAACCGGGAGGCCCTGGAGCGCACCCTGGCCACCGGTGAAGTGCACTACTGGAGCCGCTCGCGCCAGGAGCTGTGGCACAAGGGGGCCACCAGCGGCCACACCCAGAAGCTGCGGGGGCTCCGCTACGACTGCGACGCCGACGTGCTGCTGCTCACGATCGACCAGACTGGCCATGTGGCCTGCCACACCGGCGCCCGCAGCTGCTTCTACGAGGAGGGCGAAACGGCCACGGCCGGCGGGCCCGACGCTCTGCCGCCGCCGGCGGACGTGTGTACCGAACTGGCCCGGGTGATCACGGGCCGCCGCGAATGGCCGGAGCCGGGCAGCTACACCAACAAGCTGCTGGAAGGTGGCGACAACCGGATCCTCAAGAAGATCGGCGAGGAGAGCGCCGAGTTTGTGATGGCCTGCAAGGACGACGACCCGGCGGCGATCGCCGGCGAGGCGGCCGACCTGATCTTCCACCTGCAGGTGGCCCTGGCCCACCACGGGGTGGACTGGCGCCAGGTGCAGACGGTGCTGGCCGAGCGGCGCGGGGCGCCGCGCCGCGAATGAGCCGCCTGCAGCGCGAACTCGCCTGCCGCCGGCGGCTGAGCGATGGCCCCCGGGAGCGCTGGCTGTGGGCCCTGGGCTCGGGCCTGCCCTGGGTGGGGCTGGCGGTGCTGCTGTTGCACGGCCTCACCCGCCGCACGATCACGCCCTTTCTCTTCGGCCTCACCGCGCTGGCGGCCGTGGGGTTCCTGGTGCTCACCATCGGCGGGCTGCCGGACGATCTGGCCAAGCGCAACGGGCTGCCTTCGGGCACGGTGCCCGCCGTGATCACCCTGGCCTGCGTGGCGGCCTTTGCTTTCGGACACCACCAGGGGCAGGAGAAGGCGGCACGGGAGGCGCGGCAGTGGTTGGAGCTGGATCGGTGAGGGGGAGTTGAATTGACGGTGACAGGGATTGAACTCTGTCATTGGGTCGAGGGGGTGGAGCAGCGGCTGGCGAGTCCTTCGGCCTCGAGCGGATGGAGCGGAAGTCCGTCGTGACTCAGCTGTTCAAATTGGCAAGGGGGAGAGGCTTGTCGCATGAGCAAGGGGCTCTCCTTGGATCGTCCTGTGGCTCAGATATGGGCTCACAGTTTCATGCGTTCCTTCACACCTCTAGTGACTGAGCTGGGCTTCATTGCCATGTGTTGGATCGTTGAGGCTTGAGCCGGTCGTCGCATCTCTGGAGGCCCTCGCCATCCCATGGAGATGGGCGCTGATGGAAGGTTGACGCCTGCCGGGAACACTTGAACAAGCCAATCCTGGTCCCATCTGGTTCCAGTGCCTGGCATGGACCCCATCCCGTCGTTAAGTTCGCTCGTGCAGACCTTTCTCTTCAGAAAGCCGGCCGATGGCGCTTCTGCCCACAATCAGCGAGGCTGCCGTCCGAGTCATGACTCTCTTCATCCTGGGATCGCCATGGGCTTCGTGAATGAAGTGGTATCCGATGAAGACATCGTCCGATACAACCTTCCCTTTGCTCTTGGGTCCGGTCGTTACTGGACCCGTGATAAGGAAAAGGATAGTTACTTGTGGGGTGGAATTGTAGAGAGTTATTCTAGAGGCCTTGATCCTGAAGGCCGGTTTTGGTTCTTTCTTTGTGGAAGAATCTTGGAAGTATCTCTTAACTTGGATGCTATTTCCAGCAGCGTTCGGTGCAGGCCTTTTCGCATTGTATGGAAAGAGGTGTCTGATATTCAGCCGTATGACTTGGGAGGCCTTGATCGCGAGGCGGTTTTTTCCGAATTAAAAAAAGCTCTTGTGGTTTATGGATATGACGGCGAAAAGAATGCTTCTGTGAAAAATCGAATAGTAGAGTTTAAGTTCTGAAATCATTTATCAAAATAGGATTTTCCAATGCTTACTGCAGAGCAGGCTTCGCTGCGGCTTGATTCCATTTCGACAAAGGAGCAGCTGCTTGAGTTGATAGAGAAGATTGATCATCGAGTTGAAGGGTCGGTGACAATTTTGTACAGCGGGATTCTTGGGAAGTATGATTCGCTGGGCGAAAAGACCGTGCATTCAGGAGCAATTGCTGAAGCATTGCATAGGTCGGGAAATCATGTGAGAACGATTGACCAGTCTGAAGTAGCCAAGTTTCTGGATCTGTCAAGAAATTCTGGTTCGTACAATCAGAAGTTGGCCGATAAGCTGAATGAGTTGTTTGGGCCTGACCCTGATGCGATAAAGGCTTTCATGGAGGGTAGTATTGTTGACGGAACTAGGGTTAATAATGGAGTATGGGACCGCGTTTCGGCACGTTACGCCGCTGATGCAGTTGGCGAGGTTGTAACGCTGACGGGTGGTGCGTTGCAGGATCGAGTCTTTTTTCAGACCGAGCTTCCGGTGATCTTGAGGAACCCAAATGTTACTAGTATTGATGGAATACCGGTAGCCGCGTTTAAAGGCTTGTCGACGAACGAGGCGTTTGAATTAATTACTGCTGCATCTGAGGAGAGAGCTTCTCGCTTGGTCGTTGCGGTTGATGGTCAAAGAAATCCACTGAAGATCAATGGCCATATGATCGTTGACGCAAGAAGCTTCTTCAATGATTCCGAGGCCATCAGGGGGAAGGCTCCGCCGCCAGATCTTCAGATGCGTTCCATGGCCGATTTCATTCCACCTGAACGAGTGGCTTCCCATCGCCAATCGCTGGAGGCCATCCACAAGGCTCAGAACAATCTGGCAGCTGCCTATGCCGAGGACTTGAAGATTCAGGATTCTGCTGGTACGACCCGCTGGCTGAAGGCTCTCGACAATCTCGGTTATGTCGCTGATGTCATCAGCCTTGCCGCCGTTGCCCAGGATGCCAAGACGGCCCTGGATTCTGGAAACAAGGACGAAGCTCAGTCGATCCTTAGTCGCTGGGCTCTGGAAAACGCAGGTGGCATCATTGCGGGCCGCCTCGCCATGCTGGCTTTGGCGCCCCTGGTGGCCACAGGTCCATTCGGTCTGCTTCTGGCTGCTGGCCTGACCATTGGTGCCGGGGCTCTTGGCAGCGAGTATGCCGACGAAGCCGCCGGATTTATGGCCGGTGTCCTTAGGGAACTATGGGAAAGGAGTCGCGACACGATGCAGGGGGATTTTAACCGCGGTGAACGGTTTTACTCCTCCCCATTGATCCTTGATCTCGATGGCAATGGTGTATCGACACTGGTGGAGAACAGCCATGGGATTCACTTCGATCACGATGGCAATGGCTTCGCAGAACTAACCGGTTGGGTAGGGCCTGCGGATGGGCTGCTGGTTCGGGATCTCAATGCTGATGGACGCATTGATCGCGGTGCCGAGTTGTTCGGGAATCAGACTCTTCTTCCGGATGGAAGCCGGGCCGCTCATGGCTTTGCGGCGTTGGATGCCTTGGATGTCAACCGGGATGGATTTGTTGATCAGCAAGACCCTTTATTCTCCAGTTTGAGAGTCTGGAAAGATGCCAACAGCAATGCAGTTGTTGATGCTGGTGAAGCGTTGACTTTATCGATGGCAGGAGTACGCCGCCTTGCCGTTGATTTTGTTCATTCCGATCGACTTGACCCCCAGGGGAATCTGCATCTACAGCTTGGCGGATTTGTTGCCAGCGATGGATCTCAGCGAGAGATGCATGATGTCTGGTTCCATACAAATCGAGCCAGAACCGTCTTTTTGAATTCTGTGCTGATTCCAGAGGATGTCAAGGCGTTGCCTGACTTGAAAGGCATGGGCAATGTTCCGGATCTTCATCAAGCGATGGCAAGGGATGCAACCGGAGAATTAAAGAAAGTGCTGGCGCTTTGGATGGATGGTGATGCGAGTGTTCGCCATGTTCTGATTGATCCTTTGATCGACCGCTGGATGGGGATCAGGGCCCCTGATGGTACAAGCTTCGGGACGCCGTTTGAGCGGAGAATGGCGATCATGGAAACCGCTTTGGGGCAGAAGTATCGTGAAGGCTGGGCAGACCCCACGCCCAATGCCATTTCAGTGGCGATGCTGAATCAGGCGTATGTGGATTTCCGGAATGCACTCTGGAATCAACTGGTTCTGCAAACGGATGCGCTGCCCATTCTTCGGACGGTTCTTGGCAAGTTGCAAGGACCAGTGAATCAGGCCACCATTGTGGATGTCAAAGATGCCGTCGCGTATCTGGACCGACGGATCATGGGCGGTCTTGATCGTGTCAGCTTGTTTCATATTGGTCGTGCACTCCGTTCAATTGGTCCCTTCGGCTCTCTGATCGTTGAGTCGATCATCCAGCAGGTAGGGTCGTCGTCGCTGGAGACAAAATCAGTCTTTCAATTCCTCTCTTCCTATCCCTATGTGACTGGAGATTCCCACAGCAACATCCTGCAGGGTGGCCAGGGTGATGACCTCTTGGATGGAGGTGCTGGAAGCGACAATCTCCACGGTGGTTCAGGTCATGACTGGCTGGTGGCCGGGGCAGGCCACGACACGCTGAACGGGGGCCAGGGTTCGGACACCTACCTGATCAACGGCACCGGTGGCTACACCCGCTGGGTACACAGCCATGATCCTGATGGGCAGGATCAGGATGTGGTGATCCTCGACGATGTTCGTGCCCTGGACGTCACTGCAGTGGAACGCCACGACACCCTGCTGGTGATGCGCTACGGAAGCAGCGATCAGTTGATGATGCATGGCTATTTCCTGGGGCCGGAGTGGCGTGTTGATGAACTTCACTTTTCCGACGGTACCCGTTGGCAGGATCAACACTTCAGGGATCGGGTGGTGGTGGCAGGGGCCACGGCGGGGAACGACATCCTCGGTGGCTACAACGACATCGTGAACCGTATCCGTGGCATGGAGGGGGATGATCTGTTGTATGGCGGTGTGCTGAACGATGTGTTGATTGGTGAAAACGGAAATGATCGTCTTCAGGGCCACCATGGCGATGATCACCTCGATGGCGGTGCCGGAAACGATGATCTTCAGGGTGGTTCGGGCCATGACTCGCTGGTGGCCGGGACAGGCCATGACACGCTGAATGGGGGCCTGGGTTCGGATACCTATCTGATCAGTGGTAAGGGTGGCTACACCCGCTGGCTGCACAGTCAGGACCCAGATGGTCAGGATCGGGATGTGGTGATTCTCGAGGATGTCAGTGCCATGGAGGTCACGGCGGTGGAACGGCACGAATCGCTGTTGGTGTTGCGCTATGGGAGCAGTGATCAGCTGATGATGCATGGCTACTTCCTCGGTGCGGAGTGGCGTGTCGATGAGCTGCGCTTCGCCGATGGCACCCGTTGGCTGGATCAGGATCTGAGGAATCGGGTGGTGGTTCCAGGGGCCACGACGGGGAACGACGTCCTCGGTGGTTACAACGACATCGTGAATCGCATCCGTGGCATGGATGGGGATGATCTGCTGGTTGGTGGAGCGCTGAACGATGTGTTGATCGGTGAGAACGGCAACGATCGTCTTCAGGGACATCACGGTGATGATCGCCTCGAGGGTGGTGCCGGAAACGATGACCTCCAGGGCGGATCTGGCAATGACTGGTTGGAAGCTGGTGCAGGCCATGACACGCTTCGGGGAGGTGCAGGTTCCGATAGCTATGTCATCCAGAAAAGCGGGCACCAGAAACTGATCGATGAGTTCGACCCATCCCTCCTTGGATCAGACGCCGTGGTCTTCAAAGACATCCGTTCCGTTGATGTCAAGACAGTGGAACGGATGGGAGATCATCTCCGTCTTCGCTTTGCCAGTGGCGACCAGCTCACCGTCAGCAACTATTTCGCAGGAGAGGCTTTTCGTGTCGAGCAATTGAGATTCTCGAATGGCGTGACCTGGAGTGACAAGGATCTTCGAGCCCGCGTGATCGTCGCTGGAGCTACGGCTGGCAATGACCAACTCGGCGGCTATAACGACATGCCGAACAATATCAAAGGCTTGGATGGGCATGACATTTTGCGCGGCGGTCTGTTGAAGGACACCCTGATGGGTGGAAATGGTAACGACACACTCCTTGGAGCCGATGGTGATGATGTCCTGGACGGTGGTGCTGGAAATGATGAGCTGATCGGTGGATCGGGTCGCGACAAGTTGACGGCTGGCACAGGGAACGACTCGCTTCTGGGCGGGATTGGTGACGACTCTTACGTGATCGGCAAGAGTGGCTCTCGCAAGCTCATCTCAGAATTCGACCTGACACCTGGCAACCGTGATCTGGTCACATTTCAAGGAATTCGATCCACTGAAGTAACAAGAGTCAGGCAGGAGGGAAATCATCTGATCATGGCTTACGGGGTCAGTGACCAGTTGACCATCTCCAATTACTTTGCCCATGACGCCTACAGAATTGAGCAGTTCAAGTTCAGTGATGGGCTGCTCTGGGGAGCTACGGAGATAGGCCTGGCTGTCTCCTCCAGTGCTGGACTGTGAGATGTCGACTCCCTGTTCACTGAGACCCTGAAGCTGGCTTGGAGTTGCCGCCTCCGCTCTCCGGTTGGATGCTGGGAATATCCGGATTCGGCCTTGGCCGATAAATCGCCACCCCGATCACATCCTGCACCCGGGCCGCGTACTGGGCGAAGTTCTCACTGCGGATCACCCCCGCCCCCTCCGCCGCGTGGATCGCATCCACCACCCCGTCGTGCTTCTCCAGGAAGCCCACGTGGGTCACATCCAGCCCCGGCACCTTCGTCACCAGCGCGAAGATGTCGCCGCTGCGCAGCGACGGCAGCACCCCCGGCAGGGCCGCCAGCGGGATGTAGGCCTGCTCCAGCACCAGGTTCTTCTCCAGTTCCGTGATGCACTGCCGGTTGCGGGCCAGCTGCATCGGCTTGTAGCTGCCGGGATGGCTGCTCATGAAGTTCAGCGTCACCGTGCGCTGGCTGGCCCCCGGCAGGAACGGGGTGAGGTTCACCACATAGCCATTGCGTTCGGCCGCCTCGGCCCAGCGGCTGAAGTAATGCTGCCGGCGGCAGTAGTCCACCTCGCCGTTCTCGTAGCGCAACCGCCGCACGTGCTCCGTGAAGCGCTGCACCCCTTCGTCCTGGGTGTCCACCTTGCGGCTGTTGCTCAGCGCCAGCAACTGCTCCACGAACAGGAAGCAGTCGAAGTTGGTGAGATCCAGCTGCAGCTGCTCCTTCGGACCGCCATCGAGGGAGAACCCCTTGAAGGGATAGTCCAGGAACCGGCGCGCCAGTTGCACCAGCGCCTGGTTCATCGGCGCCCAGGCGGTGGCGTCGATCGCCTCCATGGCCAGCACCCGCGTTTCCCCCACGAATTTCGGTGTCGGGTCCCCCAGGGCCACCCCTCCCGGCAGCGGCAGCGCCATCGCCGTGCGGACCGGCGGCACGCTGGAGCGGATCAGCAGGTGGGCCGCCGCGAAGCTGGCCGCCGCCGTGAGCAGCACCGTCAGCCCCAGCAGGAGTGTGGGTTTGCGCATCCAGCTGCCACCGCCGGCGCGACCCTACAGCCAGTCGGCCAGGGCCACCGGCGGCAGTTCGGGGCTGCTGGTGATCTCCACGATCCGGCCGATCGCCGCCGGCGTCTCCACCGCATCGAGACACACCCGGGCCACCAGCCGGCGCGGAATGCTGTCGCTCTCCTGCTGATCCGGGCCGCTGAACCGGATCCCTTCCGCCTCCAGGCCTGTTTCTGTCTCCTTCAGGCCGCCCGGCCGCACCACGGTCCAGTCGAGGCCGCTGGCGGCCAGCCAGCGTTCCCCCACCCCCTTCCACACCAAAATCAGCCCGAACAGGTTCAAGGGGTGGAGCCAGCGCCCGCTGCACAGGGAACTCACCAGCACCACCCGCTTCAGGCCGGCGGCCCGGCAGGCCTCGATCTGGGAGCGGATCGCCAGGGCATCCACCTTCAGCGGTCCGGTCAGATCCACCGAAGGCCTCGCGCCGGTGGCGATCACCAGGGCGTCGCATCCCGTCAGGGCGGCCGTCAGGGCGGTGGTGTCACTGAGCTGCAGCCGCACCAGCTCTGCCCCCTCCAGCCCCGCCGGCACCAGCGAGTCGGGCCGCAGGATCGCCCGCACCTGCCAGCCCCGGCCCAGGGCTTCCTCCACCACCCGCCAGCCTGTCTTGCCCGAGGCACCGGTCACGGCCAGCAACGTCATGATTTCGCTCGACGGTCCGGTGGCGTCACCGGAAAACACCATTCTCCCGTTCCAGGCGGCGCACTGGCGAGGCGTGCCTGCGGCGGCCGGACCGCTGGGGTCTGGGTAGGCTGGTCCGATGGCGGAAATGGTTCTCGAAGTCAGCCATCTCACCGTGCGGCGAGAGGCCGTCACGGCGGTGGATGACGTCAGTTTCCAGCTGAGGGCCGAATCCGACACCGCCCTGGTGGGTCCCAACGGTGCCGGCAAGAGCACCCTGGTGCAGGCGATTCTCGGCATCCTTCCCCGCCAGGGCGGCCAGGTTCGCTTCCTCGGCTCCAGCCTGGGCAGCCGCGGCCAGCTGCCCCCCCAGCTGCGCGCCCAGCTGGCCTACCTTCCCCAGACCCTGGTGCCCCGCGGCCGCTTTCCGCTCACCGTGGCCGAGTTCGTGGGCCTGGGCTGGGATCTGCCCGGGTTCACCCTGCCCTGGGTCGGTTCCGAGGCCCGCCGCAGCGCCATCCGCAGCGCCCTGCGCAAAACCCACTGCGCCGACCTCGCCGAGCACCTGCTCTCCGAACTGTCCGGCGGCCAGCTCAAACGGGTGCTGCTCGCCTTCTGCGTGGTGCGTCCGCGCCGTCTGCTCGTGCTCGATGAAGCCCAGGCCGGCCTCGACGCCCGGGCCGCCGAACAGTTCCATGCCCTGCTCTACCAGCTGCGCCGCGGTGAGGGCTGGACGATCCTGCAGGTCTCCCACGATCTGGAAATGGTGCGCCGCACCTGCGATGCCGTGCTCTGTCTCAATCGCAGCCTGCGATGCCACGGCACCCCCGATCACGCCCTCAGCGCCGGCCGGATCGAGCAGATCTACGGGCCCGGCTTCGTGCCCTACCACCACCATCACCACCCGCCAACGCCGCCCAGCACCGAAGAGCCGCCGCCACCCGCGCCCTGATCACGGCACCACCGGGCGGCCGAAGCTGGTGGGTTGCCCGTAGAGCCAGCGCAGCGTGGCGAGATCCCGGGCACTGAGCTCCCGCACCGGCTTTGGACCCGGCACGGCGGCCATCGCATCGGCCGGGTCGTCGCTGTGGCCCCACAGCCCGAAGGCATGGCCCAGCTCGTGCAGGGCGGTGGCCTCACTGGCCTCGGCCCGCTGGCCGGGGCTGAGCAGCACCCGCACCGCCGGCTCCAGCCGCCAGCCCGATCCCCGCTCCACCTCCACCAGGGCCAGGCTGGACCGGCCGTGGCTGGCCCGGGTCCGGCCGCTGTCATCGCGGATCAGGGGAGGCCGGCGCCGCAGGATCCGCACCTGGGCGGCGGCAGGGTCCGGCACCCGCGTGATCGGCAGCACCTGCTGCCAGCGCCCCAGGGCCGCCTCCACCGCCGTGAGCCAGCGCTGTTCCCACGGGGTCGCCGCCGCGCTGTCGGCGGGCGGTTCCACCCAGACGCACCAGTGGTCGAGTCGAGCCCAGCCGAAGGGGGTGGGCCGGAGCTGCTGGCGGTAGTCGCTGGCGGGGGATGGAGATGGAGAGGGGGCTGGAGTTGCCGGTGCCCGGGCTGGTGCCGCACGGCTGGAAAGGGCCGCCGGGCAGGCCCCCGGCTCCGCCAGGGACGACCTCGGGACGACAGCGGCAACGACGAAAGGCAGCAGCAGCCAACCCCACCCACCAGAAACCCGGCGCCGCTGCGCCCCGGTCACCGGATCCGTGCGCCGCCGCGGCCCCGCCATCAGCTGGGCAGGCCCACCCCGCGTGCCATCAGCGCCGCCATCAGCGGGATGGCGGCAAAGCCCGCCAGCTCGATGTTCAGCACCCAGCGCAACCGGTTGGCCAGGGCCTCACTCACCTGGGGCAGCTCCCCCTTGCGCAGGGGGATGGCCCAGAGGATGTAGGTGATGGTGGGGTACAGCGAGAGGGCTCCCACCGACAGGTAGGTGCCCACTTTCCACCAGAACAGGGGGTTTTCGGTGTAGAAGCTCGTGCCCTGGCCGAAATGGAGCACCCGCACGATGCCGCTCAGCAGCACCGCCAGGGCGGCCAGGCCGTAGGTCACATCGGTGATCACCATCAGGATCGCGTCCTGGCGGTTCGGGTTGGCCTGGATCAGCCGCCGCTCCAGCACCAGCGCACCGAAGCACACCATGAAGCTGATGTAGTGGACGTAGGCCACGCCGGCGCTGGAGAGCACGTCGCTGGGAATGGAGAGGAGCCCGGCCATCGGCTGCAGGGAAACAGAGGCCAGGACGGTAGCGGCTGGACCGTTCTGGCCGGGTGGCCCGCCAGCGGTCATGTTCAAATCAGCAGAAAAGTGGAATTAAGTAGATAAACAGAACATTGAAGCCTTTCTGCTCGTTTTAGAAATTTCTGAAAAGAAGCGTAGGTTCAATAAAGCGACCCAGTGGTTCCATGGCAAGTTCCCTCAGTGCCTTTCTCGGTGAGATCGGTCGTCATCAATTGCTCACACCGGAGCAGGAGCTCACCCTGGGTCGCAAAGTGCAGGCGATGATGGCGCTGCAGGAGCGCTGCACCCAGGCCGGTGGTACCGGTGATGCCTGCAACTATGACGAGCTGGAGCGAAGAGCCCTTCGCACCGGTGAACGGGCCAAGCAACAGATGATCACCGCCAATCTTCGCCTGGTGGTGAATCTGGCCAAGCGCTACCAGGGCAAGGGTCTCGATCTGCTCGATCTCATTCAGGAAGGCACGATCGGTCTCACCCGTGCTGTGGAGAAATTCGATCCCACCCGTGGTCATCGTTTCAGCACTTATGCCTATTGGTGGATTCGCCAGGGCCTCAACAGGGCGCTCTCCACCCAGAGCCGCACGATCCGGATTCCGGTGAATGTGAACGAGAAGCTCACCCGGCTGCGGGCCGCCAAGGCCCGCCATCTCCAGGGCCATGGCCATGCCCCCACCTCGGCGGAACTCGCCACCGCCATGGGTCTGCCCGTGGTCGAGGTCGAGGATCTGCTGGGCTGCGAACTGCGCAGCGTCACCGTCAGCCTGCAGGGGGCGGTGCGTTCCAAGGCGGATCCCTCCGAGCTCGTCGATGTGCTCCCCAGCCAGGAGCCCGCGCCGATGGAACGGGCCGAACAGGCGGAGCGCACCGCGTCGGTGTGGACGCTGCTGGACAAGTCCAATCTCACCCCGAAGGAGCGCACGGTCGTGTTGCTGCGCTTCGGGCTTGATGGCAGCCACGAATGGCGCACCCTGGCGGAGGTGGCCCGCCAGCTGGAGTGCAGCCGCGAGTACTGCCGCCAGGTGGTGCAGCGGGCCCTGCGCAAACTCCGCAAGACCGGGATCGAAAGCGGCCTGGTGGAGGGTTGACCCCCCCTGGACGTAGGGAGATCCGCCTTGGGGCGTCCCCAGTCCCTGGCTCCAGAATCAGCTGACGTCGTCATCACGACGCCCCTGTTTCCTTGATGGAGAGTGTCATGGTTGGCGCCCCTTCGGTCGCTGCCCCCAACGGTCAGCCCCCTGTCGACGCCGAAGTGCTGGAAAGCACGGTGGTGGATGAAGCCCTGCTTCTGCGGCTGTTGCGGCGGGCCGGGCGCACCATCGCCAGGCCGGCGCTGGAGTGTTTCGAGCTCCTCATGGACGGTGAGACCCCGCCCCAGGTGCGGCTCACCGTGCTGGCGGCCCTGACCTACCTGCTGCTGCCCCTCGACCTGATCCCCGATTTCATTCCGGCGGCGGGCTTCAGCGACGACATGGTGGCGCTCACGGCCCTGCTGGGGCTCTGCGGCAGCCATCGCACGCCGGCCATCCGCAGCCGGGCGCAGAGCAGACTGGATCGCTGGTTCCCACCGGCGCGCTAGCGACACCGTTCTGCGATGGCAGCCCCAGCCCCCTCCCTGAGCGACGAGCAGCTCGACGACCTCCAGAGCCTCCTCAAGGACTGGCTCCGGCAGGCCGGTCGCACCCAGGCCGATCTGCGTCGGGCTCTGCGGGCCGGATCGATCCGCATGCCCGTGCTCATGGAGGAGCTGAACCGCACCTTCCGCAGCCAGGGTCCGGCGGGTCTGGCGGAACGCCTCTGTGGCATTGAGGCCCAGTGGTTGGCAGAGGGGCCCGGTGATCACCCTGACGACGGGCCCCCCGGTGCCAGCCTTGATGCCTCGCTGGGCCAGCTCGACCTGCTTCTTCAGGAGATCCGCCAGGAACAGCAGCCCTAGCGGCCTGGGTCATCACCCCCCAGAGTGGGAGCGAGACGTTCCACCAAGCCCTCGCTTCGCAGGTTGATTCCCATGACCCACGCCGCCACCTTCCGCCTCCTGCCCCTGCGTCTTCTGGCCGCCGCCACCCTGCTCACAGGGTTCGGTCTGCACCTCCACCTGCCGGCCCTGGCCCAGGTGGAATCCTTCATGCTCCAGCGGGGCAGCAACGTGGGGCCGGAAACCAAGGTGAAGCCCACGAATTGCATCACCGGCGCCGATGGCTCGGTGACCTGCGACACGGTGATCGAGAATCCTCCCGGCAACACCCCTGCCAGTCCCAAGTATCAGCCCTTCAAGAACTGATGCCACGCCCGCGGCGCTTCTTCGGTGATGCCCTGTATCTCACCCTGGTCCATCAGGGCGAGCGTCTGGTGGCCAAGGTCCTGGGCGTCCTGCTGCTGCTGGTGCTGATGGTGGCCACGGTGGAGTTCTCGATCGAAACCCTTTCGGTGTTGGGAGAACCAGGACGGCACTGGGCCGGCGAGCGCCTGACCAAGGTTCTTGGCGATCTGCTCAACCTGCTGATCGCCATCGAGGTGCTCCAGAACATCACCTCCTACCTGCGTCGCCATGTGGTCCAGATCGAACTGGTGCTGCTCACGGCGATCACGGCCGTGGCCCGCAAGGTGATCGTGCTGCCGCCGAATGCGGAGAACAAGCCGATGCTGGTGGTGGGGCTGGGGCTGGCGGTGGTCGCCCTGGCCGCCGCCTTCTGGATGGTGCGCCAGGTCAACCAGCGCCAGGTTCCCGCCAGAACAGGGCCAGCCACACCGATCCAGGCGCCGGATCCGTCGCCAGCAGCCGGTGCCGGCGGCCCGCCCTGATCAGCAGCCCGTCGCCGCAGCGAAGCTGCCGGGGCTCGGCCTCATCGGCGAAGGACAGCACGGCGCTGCCCTGCAGCAGCAGCACCCATTCGTGCTCCTCCTGGTCGTACCAGAAGCCTTCCGGACTGCTCGCCTGGCAGGAATGGATCCGCTCGAGGCGGAACGCGGGCGTCTCCAGCAGCGTCGTGAAGCGCTCCTCGCCGGTGGGAGGGCAGTCGCTGTCCAGGAGATGGTCAACCCCCGACCGCATCTCCCTGGGACCCTCGGCGGCCGGGGACTCCCCCCAGCGGCGGCCGATCTCGTAGCCACAGGAGCGGGCCAGGGCCACCACCTGATGGTGGTCGCCGCAGTCCCGGAGTCGTTGCCGCAGGTCCGGATCGGCTTCGCTCAGGGCCACGAAGGCATTGAGCTGGCGGATCTTTTCGAGGAACTGCTGCAGGTGGGCTTCGGCCATGGGGGCGGGTGGGGTGGCCGCGATCAGCCCAGATCCTTGCGCATGCGCCAGCGCAGGAAATCAACGTTGCCGAGGCTCACCACCTCATCGGCGACGACCTCCCATCCTTGGCGTTCCAGCAGGGGCCGCGACAGCTGGCTGGCCTCGGTGCGCAGGGCTCCGACCCCCCGCGATCGGGCATGGTCCTCCAGCTGTCGCAGCATGGCCGTGGCACGGCCCTGGCGGGAGGAGCGCCCGCGGCAGTAGAGCAGGGACAGGCGGTCGAGCGGATCGAGCAGGGCGAAGGCTTCGATCACGCGGTCGTCTTGGGCGGCGGGACTGGCCAACCCGTAACCCCGTAGCAATGCCGACCGAAACTGATCATCACGACCAGGCTGTTGTGCCCATGCCGCGATCTGTGCCTCGCTGTAGAGGTTTCCGGCCTGGCTGATCACAGCGTCGTGATAGACAGCCATCACCTCCTGGCAATCATCGGGCCTGAGTGCACGGATGGGAAGCATGGCCACAGTCAGGTTGAATCGATTGTGGCTTGGATGGGGGAGGGTGTGATGCTGGTGTATGTTTATCTTCCAGGCTCCTCATTTGCCACCTCACACATACCATGCTGACTGGATCTGAATTGCTGGCCAAGGTCAAGGAACTCGGCGATGTCGGCAAGTCCGAGATCGTGCGTGCCTGTGGGTACGTCTCCACCAAGAAGGATGGGGCCGAACGCCTGAATTTCACGGCTTTCTACGAGGCTCTGCTGGAAGCCAAGGGCGTCGATTTCGGCGCCGCCGGCAAGGTGGGCAAGGGCGGTCGCAAGCTCAGCTACGTGGCCACGGTGCAAGGCAACGGCAACCTGCTCATCGGCAAGGCTTACACCGCCATGCTTGATCTCAAGCCTGGCGACGAGTTCGAAATTAAGCTCGGCCGTAAGCAGATCCGCCTCATCCCTGCTGGCAGCACCGACGAAGACGAGTGATTCGTCCATCGCTTCATCGTGCCGGAGCCCATGCAGGAGTTCGTGATTCTCCCCCTGTGGCGCCGGCTGGTGTCGCTGGTGCTCATCCTGTTTCTGGTGCTCGCCGTAGCCCTGCCGCCACCGGCCTTCGGCTTGGCCACGGGTCCGCCACCTGCCCGCACCAGCACCGATCCCGCGCTCGCTTCCGCTGATGCAGGGGGCCGGCTGTTTGAGGCCCATTGCGCCGGATGTCACCTCCAGGGGGGCAACATCATCCGCCGCGGCAAGACGTTGAAGTTGGCGGCCCTGCAGCGCAACGGTCTCGACGATCCCGCGGCGATCGCCCGCGTTGCCGCATCCGGAATCGGTCAGATGGGCGGCTATGCCGCCGTTCTGGGGGATGGGGGCGCTGAGGCGGTGGCCGACTGGGTCTGGCGGAAGGCTCTCGACGGCTGGCCCCGCAGCTGAATCGGCCAGGATTCAGATGGCCTGGATCCATGGGTGGATCTCGTAGGCCGTCCAGATTCCCTGGCGCCAGTAGACGTCGCCGGTCACCAGTTGCTCCACCTCATCGCGGCTCTCGGCTTCATAGATGCCGAACACGTGGCTGAGGTTCTGGGTGGGGCCCAGGGTGACCAGCACGCCCTGCTCCTTCTGCCGGTTCAATCCCGCCAGGTGCTCGTCGCGGTAGGGGGTGCGTCGTTCGAGAACGTCGCTGCAGTAGGTGCCCCAGAGGACGAACTTCATGGTGGATCGATGGCGGAGCCGCCTCGGAAGATAGTTCAGTCCCTGCGACGGAACACCAGCAGCCGGTTGTTGGCGGGCATGGCCTCGTCGGCCAGCGGCACCAGGCCCAGGTCCGTCGCCTCCCGGCGGATCGCCTCGGCGTCGCGCACCCCCATGGCGGGATCGATGCTGCGCAGATGGGCGTCGAAGGCGACGTTGCTGTCGGCGGTGTGGCTCTCCCCGTAGCGAAACGGTCCGTAGACCAGCAGCAGGCCGTGCGGAGCGAGCACCCTGGCGCAGCCGGCCAGGAAGAAGGGCACCGCCGACGCCGCCATGATGTGCAGCGTGTTGGCGGAGAACACCGCCTCGAAAGGGCCGGTGGGCCATGGCGCCTGGGTCACATCCAGGAGCAGGGGCTCCGCGATGCTGGACCCGGGAGCCAGCCCCTCCCGGCCTTCCAGGGCGATCCGCAGGGCCAGGCTCTCCAGATTCTCCTGGCGGTCGGTGGGTTGCCAGTGCACCCCGGCCAGGTGACGGGCCATGTGGACGGCATGCTGGCCCGTGCCCGAGCCCACCTCAAGCACCTCCAGTGGGCCATCGGCCTGGAGGGGCGGCAGCCAGCGGCGCAGCATCGCCAGGATCGGCTCCTGGTTGCGCTGGCAGGCAGGGGAGAAGGGCAGATCCTGGAGGTTCATCGGCCCATCATGGAAGCAGCTGCCCTTCCACCATGCGTGCCTCTGGCCTGTTGATTCCCCTGCTGCTGGCCGTTGTCCTGGGAGCCTGTGCTCCGGCACTGCGGGCCCAGAGTCCAGGGACGACTTCCCAGCCGCAGATCCGGCTGTAGGTGCCAGGCGCTGCGTCAGGCGGGCGCGTCGAGAGCCGACCGCAGCTCGCCGCAGAAGGCGGCCGCCGCCGCCGGGATGGGTTCGCCCGCGCTGCCGGCTTCGGCCATCCGCTTGACCAGGGCGCTGCCCACGATCGCTCCGTCGGCGCCCCAGCTCTTCACCTGGCGGGCCTGGTCGCCGCTGGCGATGCCGAAGCCCACGGCCACCGGGGTGGGCCCCATGGCCCGCAGGCTGGCCACCAGCGGCCCCACCCTGGTTTCCAGGCTCTGGCGCACCCCGGTCACGCCGGTGACGCTGACCAGATAGGTGAAGCCGCGGCTGGCGCTGTGGATGCGGGCCATGCGTTCGGCCGGGGTGTTGGGGGCGGTGAGCAGCACCAGATCGAGGCCGCAGGCGGCGGCGATCGGCGAGAGCTTCTCCGCTTCCTCCAGGGGCAGATCGGGCACCACCAGTCCGGCGGCTCCTGCCGTGGCAGCGGCCTGGCAGAACGGCTCCATGCCCAGGTTGAGCAGCGGGTTGCTGTAGGTGAACAGCACCACCGGCAGGGTCAGCCGGCCCTGCAGGGCGCTGAGCATCTCCAGCACCCGCCCGGGGGTGGTGCCGGCCGCCAGGGCCCTGCCGGCGGCGGCCTGGATCACCGGACCGTCGGCGAGGGGGTCGCTGTAGGGAATCCCCAGTTCGATCAGGTCGGCCCCGGCCGCCTCGAGGGCCAGCAGGGTGGCGGCGGTGGTGTCCAGGTCGGGATCCCCGGCCATCAGGAAGGGCATCAGGGCGCAACGGCCCCGGGCCCTGAGGGACGCGAAGCGCTCCTGGATCGGGGTGGGCTGGGTGGCGGGGCCGGCGCTGGCGGCGACGCTCATCGGGCCGTTGGCAAGGAGGTCGGCCCTGAGCCTATGGGGTCGTCCGCTGGGAGCGGAGCGCTCACATCTCGGCGTCGGCCTGGAGCTGTCCCACCTCCGCCAGAAGACGGGTCTGCTCCTCGGGGCTCATGGCGTCGAACTTGCGCTGCAGTGCGTCGTCGGTGATGGCGTCGTAGGCGGCCCGGTAGCGGCGCCGCTGCTCCATGTAGGTCATCTTGCCGCTCACGACCCGCAGCAGATAGCTGGCGGTCCAGCCCAGCACCACCAGCATCAGCACCGAAGAGGCGGCGATGCCGGGCGAGAAGCCCTCCAGGCCGCTGGCCCGGAAGAACCAGAAGCCACCACCGCCGATGCCGAAGACGGCCAGCCCCATCAGCAGTGCCTGGGCCCTGCTCATGCCTTGCCCTGGCCCGCCATGCGCAGGTTGAGGAAGGGGCTGAACAGGATCAGGCCGGGGAAGAACAGAAACACCAGGCCGTAGACGGCCGTGCGCTCGATCTTGCCCATCACGTACCAGCGCTTGTTCATCCACCAGTAGAGGGCCAGGGGCACCACCACCAGATAGGCCGCGGCCAGGGCGCCGTAGGCCCCCAGCACCAACAGGGTGTCGAGAGGGATGTCGCTCAGGAAACCGGGCAGGGCCACCGTGGATGTCGCGCAAGGCGCTGAATCTAGGATCCACCGGCGGGGGTATGGCGGAATCGGTAGACGCAGCGGACTTAAAATCCGCAGGCCGCGAGGCTGTGGGGGTTCAAGTCCCCCTGCCCCCATGGCTTCCCCAGTCGGCCGCTCCCTATCGGCCCAGCTGGGCTGCCGTGCCGAAGAGGTGCTCCTGCCCGTAATGCCTGCCCCATCACCCCCGGCAGCACTGGGGCCGGCCGGCAGCGTCGAAGGGTGGGACACTCCATGACGCATCGCCATCCATGGATGGATCCCCCGCAGGCCGCCCAGGAACGGCCCGACCCCACACAGCGGGACGAAGGCATCGGTCCCCGATTCCCCCGTCTGGGAATCCTGCTCTTCCCCGGGGTGGAGGAACTCGATGTGGTCGGTCCCTGGGAGATGTTTGCCCTCTGGAGCCGGCTGGAATCCGGCCCCCGGGAGTGCCTGTTGATCGCCCAGGAGGAGGGGCCGCTCACCTGTGCCAAGGGCATGCTGCTGCTGCCCCACTGCAGTTTCGCCACCGCACCGCCGCTCGACGTCCTGCTGGTGCCCGGCGGCCAGGGCACGCGGACGGAGGTGGCCAATCCCGTGCTGATCGATTTCATCCAGCGGCAGGCGGCGGGCTGCCAGGCGCTGCTGTCCGTGTGCACCGGCGCCTTTCTGCTCCATGCCGCCGGCTTGCTGGGGGGGCAACCGGCGACGACGCACTGGGCGTCACTGGAGCGACTGAGGGCCCTGGGTGATGTGGAGGTGCGCGAGGAACGCTTCACCCGCAGCGGCAACCTCTGGACGGCGGCCGGCATCTCCTCGGGCATCGACCTGGCCCTGGGTTTCATAGCGGCGATGGCCGGGGACGAGGCGGCTGGCCAGGTCCAGCTGGCCGCGGAGTATTTCCCGGCCGATACCGTCTACGGCACCGCCGCCAGTGGCGGGCAGGGTTCCGGTTACTTCCGGTCCGGTCTGATCAGCGAGGGCTCGGGGGTGCAATGGGAAGAAAAAAGAGAAGGCGTTTCGGATAAGTAATTGCACCCCCCAACAACGACCATTCTGGTGACCTACCATGGGGAAAAAGGAAGGAGGAGATCCTATGGCTACCTGCAAAGTTTCACCCGTTGAGCCGTCCGTTGCGGACCCGATGGCAGCATCTTTGCTGCACACGGTTGACCCGTCGTCAGCATCAGATCATCCCCCCAGCGCCACCGAAGCTCTCCATCGTGTCAGGGATCTGGTGGTCAGTGACCCCGCCTTTGAAGCGGCGTTCCGTGATTCCGACACCACCCAGGAAGCGGCCGCTCTGGCCCACGGCCATGGGATTGATGTCAGCGCCGAAGCCCTCTGGCGTCATCGCGGCATGCTGGCCCATGGCGGCCTGCCCACCTGGCGTGGATGAAGGTCGGTTCTTCGTGTCGGCCCCCGGTGGGGCCGACACTCAGGACGGCTGGCTCCTGGTCAGGGGTCCGGTGGTCCCTTGAGTTCCACACTGTTTCCTTCGGGATCTTCCAGGTAGAGCGCCGGACCGAAACCTTCGGCACCGTAGTTATGGTGCACAGGACCGATTGTCATGCCGTGGCAGAGGAAGTGAGCTCTGAGCTCATCCTCATCGAAGGGATCGATTCGCAGGCAGACATGATCCATGTTGTGCCCTTCGGTGGAGGGGGCCGCCCCGCCTCTGAGTCCCAGTTCCCCATTGACACTGGCCAGATCAATCAGGCTGCGGCCCGCCTGCAGGTGGATCAGCCCGAGGGGTTCATTGCGCCGGGCCACCGTGCAGCCCAGCACATCGGTGTAGAAGCGCTCCATCCTTTCGAGATCCCTGCAGCGCAGCACCACATGATCAATCGAGAGGATCCGCATCGTGGTGTCGGCAACCGTCAGGCGAAGCGCTGCTGGCGGCTCACGATCATCCATGCCATGGCCACATCCGTATCCATCACTACTGCTGTAGCGCGAACCCGGGGGCTCTGACCGAGGACGTCACCTGCCGTAGCCCGGCCTCCATGGAGGAGGCAGGCCAGGCCCTGGAGACGTTGAACGGTGACTACTTGCGTGTCGCTTCGGTGTTGGTATCGGAACTGTTCTGGTGGCCGTGGAGGTGCTTTTCGCAGGCCAGGGCCCCGGAGGTGCTCAGCATCAGCAGGCCGAGAAGGGCCATCGAGAACAGGCGGGGCATGGGGAAGGGTCCTTGATGCTGCCAACCATAGGCAGCGCGACTAACAAGGGAAAGCAGGTAGCCCCTCGGCATGACCACCACGTCCACCGCCATCGCCGAGAAACGCATCACCCAGGCGATCCGTCGCCATGGCGGCCAGGCCGATGCCCTGATCGAAGTGCTGCACCAGGTGCAGGAGATCAGCGGTTATCTGCCGGCCAGTGCCCTCCATCAGGTGGCCAGCCAGATGGCCATGCCCCTCAGTCGGGTCTATGGGGTGGCGAGCTTTTACCACCTGTTCCGCCTCGAAGCGCCCACGGCCCATCGCTGCGCCGTCTGCCTCGGCACCGCCTGCTACGTGAAGGGGGGCGCCCGGTTGGCGGCCCATCTGGAGGCGCGGCTCGGCGTCACCCTCGACGACCCTGCCGGTAATGGTGCCTGGGCCGTGGAGCACGTCAGCTGTCTCGGGGCCTGCGGTCAGGCACCGGTGCTGGTGGTGGATGGCGTCATGGCCACGCGTCTGCCGATCGAGGATCCTTCGTCCCTCGAGGCCCAGCTGGATGGGGCAGGACTGCCTGCGGCAGGAGCGGAGCCCTGATGCCGGCTTCCCCCCACGGCCAGATCCGCTGCTGCGATGCCAGCGGCTGTCGCTCCGCCGGCAGCGGCCCCCTGCTGGCGGCCCTGGAAGCGGCGCGGGCTGAAGCCGGCGTGTCGGCCGAAGCCCTGGAGATCAAGCCGGTGGGCTGCCTGCGGCTGTGCGGCCAGGGCCCGCTGGTGGCCTGTGACGGCCCCGCCGGCTCCAGCCTCTACGGCGCCGTGCCCCCCGATCTGGCCGGTGATCTGATCGCCGCCGCCCTGGAGGGGGTCCCGGCCGGTGCCGCCGCCGCCGCCCTGGCCGCCGCCCCGGCCGCGGCGTCAACAGCCCTGGACGTCCACCGGCTGGAGACGCACCACCCCTTCTTCGCCCTGCAGTTTCCGCTCGTGCTGGAGGGGTGCGGCCGGGTGAACCCCGAATCGATCGAGGAGGCCATCGCCTTCGGCACCTATCGCCAGCTGCGGCGCTGCCTGCAGGAGCTCACCCCCGAGGAGGTGCGTGAGCAGATCCGGCGCAGCGGGCTCCGGGGACGGGGCGGCGGTGGCTACCCCACCGGCCTCAAGTGGGACACGGTGGCCCTCCAACCCCCCGGTCCCCGCTTCGTCGTCTGCAACGGAGACGAGGGCGATCCCGGTGCCTTCATGGACCGGAGCGTGATGGAGGGGGATCCCCACCGGCTCCTGGAAGGCATGGCCATCGCCGCCTATGCCATCGGTGCTGAGAAGGGGTATGTCTACGTGCGCGCCGAGTATCCGCTGGCCATCGAGCGGCTGCGCCTGGCCATCAAGCACGCGCGGCGGGCGGGCCTGCTTGGCAATGGCATCGCCGGCAGCGACGTCAACCTCACGATCGAGGTGCGGGTCGGCGCGGGCGCCTATGTGTGCGGCGAGGAGACGGCCCTGCTGATGTCGGTCCAGGGGCAGCGGGGCATGCCCCGGCCCCGGCCCCCCTTTCCGGCCCAGGCGGGGCTCTGGGGTTCCCCCACCCTGATCAACAACGTGGAGACCTTCACCGCCGTGCCGGCGATCCTGCGGGAGGGGGGCGACTGGTATGCCGCCATCGGCACCGAGCACAGCAAGGGCACCAAGGTGTTCGCCCTCTCGGGGGCGGTAGCCCGCACGGGGCTGGTGGAGGTGCCGATGGGCACCACGCTGCGCACCGTGGTGGAGGTGATGGGGGGCGGTGTGCCGGATGGGGGCAGCGTCAAGGCGGTGCAGACCGGCGGCCCCTCGGGAGGCTGCATCCCAGCGACCCTGCTCGACACGCCGGTCGACTACGAAAGCCTCATGGCCCTGGGATCAATCATGGGCTCCGGCGGCATGGTGGTCATGGGCCAGACCACGGCCATGCCGGAGGTGGCCCGCCATTTCATGCGCTTCAGCGTCAACGAGAGTTGCGGCAAATGCCTGCCCTGCCGGGCCGGCACCGTGCAGCTCGAACAGCTGCTCGCGCGGTTCGCGGAGCACAGGGCCGTGCCCGCCGATCTGGTGAAGCTCGAAGCCCTCTGCACGATGGTGAAGGCCACCAGCCTCTGCGGCCTCGGTCAGTCGGCCCCCAATCCCGTGCTCAGTACCCTGCGGCATTTCCGCGAGGAATACGAGGCGGCCCTGGCTCCCCCGGTGGAGAGCGCCCCATGAGTGTCATCACCCTGCGGGTCAACGATCAGGACGTGGCCGTTCCCGCCGGCTCTTCGCTGCTGGCGGCCACCCGGGCCGCCGGGGTCGACCTGCCCACCCTCTGCCATCTCGAGGGCCTCACCCCCGTGTCGGCCTGCCGTCTGTGTCTGGTCGAGGTGGAAGGCAGCAGCAAGCTGCTGACCGCCTGCAGCACCGAGGCCAGCGAGGGCATGGTGGTGCAGACCGACACCGCCACCCTGCGCGACTTCCGGCGGATGGCGGTGGAGCTGTTCTTCGCCGAGGGCAACCACATCTGTGCTTTCTGCGTGGCCAACGGTCACTGCGAACTGCAGAACCTGGCGGTGGCGGTGGGCATGGACCACTCCCGCTTCCCCTACCAGTACCCCCACCGGCAGGTGGATGCGTCCCATGCCCTGTTCGCCATCGATCACCACCACTGCGTGCTCTGCACCCGCTGCGTGCGGGTCTGTGACGAGATCGAAGGGGCCCACGTCTGGGACGTGGCCCACCGGGGGGCCGACTGCAAGATCGTGGCGGGGCTGGATCAGCCCTGGGGCGAGGTGGAAGCCTGCACCTCCTGCGGCAAGTGCGTGGATGTCTGCCCCACCGGCGCCATCTTCCTCAAGGAGGACACGACCGCCGAGAAACGGCCCCACCCGGAGCGCACCGGCCTGCTGCGTGCCGCTCGCGACCAGCACCACTGGCAGAACCAGGGGAGGCCCAACCCATGACCAACGACGTCCCATCGCCCCGGCTGCGCTTCGCCACCGTCTGGCTGGCGGGCTGCTCCGGCTGCCACATGTCCTTTCTGGATCTCGATGAGTTCCTGTTCGATCTCGCCGCGCAGGTGGACGTCGTCTATTCGCCGGTGGCCA
This sequence comes from Candidatus Sulfopaludibacter sp. SbA3, assembly GCA_943367425.1. GTDB lineage: Bacteria > Cyanobacteriota > Cyanobacteriia > PCC-6307 > Cyanobiaceae > Cyanobium. Next base: position 54,489 of record CALRJF020000015.1, on the reverse strand, counting down.
GCGACGCCAAGACCTATCCCGAGGGGGTGGATGTGTGCCTGGTGGAGGGGGCGGTGGCCAACGAGGACAACCTGGAACTGGCTCTCGCCCTGCGCGAGCGCACCGCCTTCGTGATCTCCTTCGGCGACTGCGCCGTCACCGCCAATGTGCCGGGGATGCGCAACCTGCTCGATGCCGGCCACGACAGTGCCCGGGCCGTGCTGGAGCGGGGTTATGTGGAGCTGGCCGACATCGGTGCCCAGCATCCCCATGCGCCCGGGATCGTGCCGGAGCTGCTGCCCAAGGTGCTGCCGCTGCACGAGGTGATCCCCGTCGACCTGTACCTGCCCGGCTGTCCGCCCTCGGCCGAGCGGATCCGCGACGCCCTCACACCCCTGCTGGCGGGGGAGCGACCGCTGATGCAGGGCGCCGCCATGCTCCGTTTCGGATGAGGACACCGCCATGACCCGCACCGTCGTGATCGATCCGGTGACCCGCATCGAGGGCCACGCCAAGATCACCCTCCATCTCGACGCGGCCGGTCACCTCACCGACACCCGCTTCCACGTGGTGGAGTACCGCGGCTTTGAAAAGTTCTGCGAGGGTCGGCCCTTCACCGAGATGGCGGGCATCACCGCCCGCATCTGCGGCATCTGCCCGGTCAGCCACCTGCTGGCCGCCGCCAAGACCGGCGACAAGCTGCTGGCCGTGGCGATCCCGCCGGCGGCCCAGAAGCTGCGCCGGCTGCTGAACCTGGCCCAGCTCACCCAGTCCCACGCCCTTTCCTTCTTCCATCTCAGCAGCCCCGACTTCCTGCTGGGCTGGGAGAGCGATCCGGCGAAGCGCAACGTGTTCGGCCTGATGGCCGCCGATCCCGACCTGGCCCGGGCCGGCATCCGCCTGCGCCAGTTCGGCCAGCAGATTCTGGAACTGCTGGGGGGCCGCAAGATCCATTCCGCCTGGGCCGTGCCCGGGGGGGTGCGCACGCCCCTGAGCGAGGAGGCGAAGACCTGGATCCTGGATCGGCTGCCGGAGGCCCGGGCCACGGTCACCCTGGCGCTGACGCTCTACAAGCAGCTGCTCGATGGGCCCCTGCAGCGGGAGCAGCGGGTGTTCGGCGACTTCCCCAGCCTGTTCATGGGTCTGGTCACGCCCGAAGGTCTCTGGGAGCACATCGACGGCGGCATCCGCTTCCGGGATTCCAATGGCGTGATCGTCGCCGATCAGCTCAGCGAGGACGACTACGCCGACTACCTGGGCGAGGCGGTGGAATCCTGGAGCTACCTCAAATTCCCCTACTACAAGCCCCTTGGTTATCCCGATGGCCTGTACCGGGTGGGTCCCCTGGCCCGGCTCAACGTCTGTGATGCGATCGGTACCCCCTGGGCCGACCGGGAACTGAGCGAGCTGCGCCAGCGCAGCGGACAGCCGGTCACCTCGAGCTTTGCCTATCACCATGCCCGGCTGGTCGAGATCGTGGCCTGTCTGGAGGCCATCGAAGGGCTGGTGCGCGATCCGGAGCTGATGCACGGCCGGGTGCGTTCGCGGGCTTCCCTCAACCGCAACGAAGCCGTGGGGGTGAGCGAAGCGCCCCGGGGCACCCTGTTCCACCACTACCGGGTGGATGACGAGGGGTTGCTCACCGGCGTGAACCTGATCATCGCCACGGGCCAGAACAACCTGGCCATGAACCGCACCGTGCACCAGATCGCCCGGGAGTACATCCCCGATCCGGTGCCCGCGGGCACCGAGATCCCGGAAGCGATGCTGAACCGGGTGGAGGCGGGGATCCGCTGCTTCGATCCCTGCCTCTCCTGCAGCACCCACGCCGCCGGCCAGATGCCGCTGCGGCTGCAGCTGGTGGCTGCCGATGGCACGGTGCTGGCGGAGCGCTGCCGGTGACGGCCCCGCCGCCCCCCGGTGGGCTGCTGATCGGCATCGGCAATCCCCTGCGGGGGGATGACGGTGTGGGCTGGCATCTGGTGGGGGACCGGGGTCTGTGCCGGCACCAGCTCACCCCCGAGCTGATCCCCACCCTGGCGACGGTCGATCGGGTGCTGTTCGTCGATGCCTGGTTGGCGCCCACCGGGGCCGTGCCCCTGCTGCGGGCTGTGCCACCCGCCTCCACCTGGCAGGGGGAGACCCACCACATCGATCCGGCCGCCCTGCTGGGAATGGCCAGGGTGCTGGGTGCGGGCCCGTTGCCGGCCCATGAGCTGCTGGTGCCCGGCTTCGATTTCTCCTGGTCCGCACCGGATCCCCGCCAGGGCGGGGCTGTTGCAGCCGGAGGCTTTTCCCCGCAGCTGCAGCGGCAGTTGCCGCGGGCACGCCAGCTGCTGCGGCAATGGCTGCAGGGGCTGGCGCTGGTGCCCTGCCATGCATGAGCTGAGCCTGATGGACAACGTGCGGGGGCTGGTGCTGGAGCAGGCGCAGCGGCATGGGGCCCAGCGCATCGCGGTGATCACCCTGCGCATCGGTTCCCTGGCCGGGGTGGAGCCTGAGGCGCTGCACTTCGCCTTTGAGGTGGTGATGGCGGGCACGATCGCCGCCGGGGCGCGGTTGGAGATCGAGCCGGTGCTGGCCGAGTGCTTCTGTGGCGTGTGCCGGCAGGTCTTCTCGGCGGGCGATGGCTGCTGTGACTGTCCGGGTTGCGGCACGGTCAGCCGGGAGCTGCTGCGGGGACGGGAACTGGAGCTGGCCTCGCTGGAGCTGGCCTGAGGGCTGCGGGCATCGACCGCAGCAGATGCGCTGCAACAGAAGTTGATGCTCTTGGCAAATAATCTTCTCTGATTTTCTTCGGAATTCTGTCGCTTACCTGTGCCACGCAGAATGCTGTCCATGGCGGCGGAAGGTTAGGTACCTTGCGCACTAGAAAGAATGTGGTGTGAGAGCCAAATTTCCATGAAAAACATCGTCTCCAAATCTTTCCTCCGTGGTGTCGGGATCGCCGCCACCGGCGGACTGCTGCTGGGTGGCCCCGCGATGGCCGGCACCCGCCCTTCCGATCAAAGCCCTGAAGCCGTGACGGCTGTCGCCGCCCAGGAAACGGCGGCTCCTGCCATCACCGCGGAAGCCACCCCTGAGCCCGCCCAGGCCGCTGAACTGCAGGTTGCCGCCGTTCCGGCTCCTGTCCCCGCCACCGTGGCCGCTCCCGAAGTCGCCCAGACCTATCCGGTCGCGGTGGTTCAGGAGGGCTTTTCCGCCAAGGGCTGGTACCTCACCATCGGTGCCGGTGCCCAGACCCCGAGTGACCAGACGGTCAACAGCAACGGCACGCTGGTTTCGCCCTTCTTCACGCCGCTGCTTTACAACTTCGGCAACAACAATTCCACCAAGCTGGATCTGGGTGGTGGTTTCTCCGGTGATGTCGGGATCGGCTACGACTTCGGTGCCCTGCGTACCGAGATCACCTACGGCTACAGCCGCGCCAGCCTCAACGCCGTCGGCGCTGCCAACCCCATCGGTCTGGGTGTCTTCGGAATCGTTCCTTTCACCAACAACGTTTCCGGCATCATCAACAAGAATGATGTCCTCTGGAGTCTCTACTACGACTTCGAGAACAACAGCCGCTGGACGCCCTACATCGGCGGTGGCATCGGGTACACCAACCTGAGCACCCCCAGCTTCTCCCTCAACGGCTTCCCCACCAACAGCGTCAACAAGGGGCTGTTCGGCTGGCAGGCCAAGCTGGGCGTCTCCTACGCCATGAGCTACAACTCCGACATCTATCTTGAGGGTGTCTATCAGGGAGCCGGTGGTTATTCCAGCGAGAACCTGACCTTCGATTCGTTCAACAGCTGGGGCGGCAAGGTGGGCTTCCGCTATCGCTTCGGTGCCAAAGCCGCCGTGGTCGAGCAGCCGGCGCCCGAGCCCGCCCCCGAGCCGGCACCGGCCCCCATGCCCCAGCCCCAGCCCGAACCGGCCCCTGCGCCCATCCGCGGTCTCTGGTGAACCCAGGTCCTTCGGGACGACGCTTCGGGAGCGGGCTTCGGCCCGCTCTTTTTTTGGCCACCGTTTTTGGCCGCCGTTTTTTGGCCACTGTGTCGGCCCCGTTTGCCCCCGCTCCGTGGGCCTGCCTAGCCTGGGGGTGCTCCGTCCGGTCCGGCAGGTCAGGCACAGAGCTTTTCTCGCGCCGGGGTGGAACGACATGTGCACCGACTGCTCCTGCGGCCTGAGCGAACCGGCCGAAAGGCCACGGATCCTGGAGATCGGCCAGCAGCTCCTGGGCCAGAACGATCGCCAGGCGCAGGCCAACCGTGAGCACTTCCGTGCAGCGGGTGTGCGGGTGATCAACCTGCTCTCCTCACCGGGCTCCGGCAAGACCGCGCTCCTGGAGCGGCTGGCCAGGGAGCTCGCCCCGGCCTCCGCCGAGGAGGGCCACCCGATGGCGGTGGTCGTGGGCGATCTGGCCACCGACAACGACGCGCGCCGCCTCCAGGCCGCCGGTGTGCACGCGGTGCAGATCACCACGGGCCAGGCCTGCCATCTGGAGGCCGCGATGGTGCATCGCGCCGTCCATGGCCTGGAACACCGCGGTCAGGACCTGGCGGCGCTGGACCTGCTGGTGATCGAGAACGTCGGCAACCTGGTCTGCCCGGCCGCCTACGACCTGGGGGAATCCCTGCGCCTGGTGCTGCTGTCGGTGACCGAAGGGGAGGACAAACCGCTCAAATACCCGGCCATGTTCCACTCCGCCGATGTGGTGGTGATCAGCAAGATCGATCTGGCCGAGGCCTGTGACTTCGATCGATCCCTGGCCCGTCGCCACATCGCCCAGGTGGCTCCGAAGGCCCGCATCGTGGAACTCAGCGCCCGCACCGGCGCCGGCCTGGATCAGCTTCTCGCCGCCCTCGACCTGGCCGGGGTGCCCGCTTCCGTGTGAGCCCAGGCCCGGTGAGCCACTTGGCACGGTTGCAGCTGACCTGCCGCGGGGTTGTGCAGGGGGTCGGTTTCCGCCCCCTGGTGCACCGGCTGGCCAGCGAACTGGACCTCTCCGGCCAGGTGCGCAACGTGGCCGGAGCCGTTCGGATCGATCTGAGCGGGAGACGCACGGCCCTGGAGACCTTTCAGGTGCAGTTGCCGCAGAGGCTTCCACCCCAGGCCCGGCTGGAGGCCCTTGAGCCCCGCTGGCTCGACCTGGCCATGCAGCCGGCGGGGGGGGCCTCCCCAGGGGTGCGGATCTCGGCCAGTGGCCCCGTTCCACTCGGCAGAGGCCTGGTGGCGCCAGGACTGGCGGCCGATCTGGCCCCCTGTCGCGCCTGCCTGGCGGAACTGGCCGATCCCGCGAATCGCCGGCACGGCTATCCCTTCATCAGCTGCTGTGACTGCGGGCCCCGCTTCAGCATCGCCACGGCGGAGCCCTACACCCGGGCCCACACCACCCTGGCCCCCTTCACGCTCTGCAGCGACTGCCAGCGGGACTTCGAGGATCCAGGCGATCGCCGTTTCCATGCCGAAACCATCGCCTGTCCCCGCTGTGGTCCGAGGCTGGCCCTGGTGGATCCGGCCGGGCTGCCGCTGACCGGTGCGGAGCGGGGCAGCGAGGCACGGATCGACGCCGCTGCCGGTCTGCTGGCCGGCGGGGGGATCCTGGCCCTGCAGGGGGTGGGCGGCTTCCAGCTGGTGGTGGCGGCCGCTGATACCGCTGCCGTGGCCCGCCTGCGGCGCCTGAAGCGCCGGCCGGCCCGGCCCTTTGCCCTGCTGGTGGCCGAGGTGGACGCCATGGAGCCCTTCTGTGTCATCGGTGCCGAGGAGCGCCGGCTGCTGGAGAGCGCGGCGGCACCGATCGTGCTGCTGCGACGCCGGGCCGGGGCCGATGACGCCTTCCCCGGCGTGGCGCCCGGGAGCCCGGCCCTGGGGGTGATGCTGCCGGCATCGCCGTTGCATCACCTGCTGGTTCAACGTTTCGGTGCTCCCCTGGTGGCCACCAGCGGCAACCCCAGCGGCGAGCTGCTCTGCATCGATCCGGCCGAGGCCCTCGCGCGGCTGGGGGCCGGGGCCGGTGAGGCCTGCGCCGATGCCTTTCTGGTCCACGACCGTGCCATTGCCCGGCCGCTCGACGATTCGGTGGCCCAGCTCATCGATGGCCGGCCGGCCCTGCTGCGGCGTGCCCGGGGCTACGCCCCCCTGGCGCTGACTCTGGCCCCCATCCGCAGCGCTGGGCCAGCGTCGGCGGCGGGCGGAACCGTGGCCCTGGGGGGGGATCTGAAGTGCGCGCCGGCGCTGGCTCTCGATGGACGGGTGTGGCTGGCACCCCACCTGGGGGACCTGGCCGATGGGCGGATCCTCTCCCACCTGGAGGAGGGACTGAGCGACCTGACGCGGCACTGCGGGGCGCAGGTGGCCGCCATCGGTTGTGACGCCCACCCGGGCTATCTCAGCCACCAGCTGGCCGCAACCCAGCCCTGGCCGCGGCGGACCGTGCCGCACCACCTGGCCCATGGCCTGGCGGTGCTGGCGGAGCACGGCCTGGAGCCGCCGCTGCTGGCCTTCACCTGGGACGGTCTGGGGTATGCGCCAGGGCCGGGCCACCGGCTGCGGGGGGGGGAGCTGCTGCTGATCACCAGGGCGGATGGGGCGCAGACCCGTTGGCTGGCCGGACTGCTGCCGTGGCCCATGGCTGGCGGCGATCGGGCCATGCAGGAGCCCCGGCGGGCGGCCCTGGGCCTGCTGGCGGCGGCCGGTCCCGAGGCGCTGGCCCATCCCGGCGCCCACCACACCCTGGCGGCCTTCACCGCCGGGGAGAGGGAACTGCTGCTGCAGGCGATCCGCAGTGGCTGCAACAGTCCGCCCTGCTCGAGCATGGGCCGGTTGTTCGATGCGGTGGCCTCCCTTCTGGCTCTGGTGCAGCAGCAGAGCTACGAAGGGGAGGCCGGCCTGCGGTTGCAGGGTCTGGCGCACCGTTCGCCCTCGGCGGCGGCCCGTTTTCCCCTGCCGCTGCTGTCACCGGCCGCCGATGCGCCCGGCGGCCCCGGGGCCGTGCCCGCCATGGGCTGGCTCGACTGGCGTCCCCTGCTCAGGGTGCTGCTGGAGGCGATCGCTTCGGGGGTCTGTGCGGCATCCTGCGCGGCGGATCTGCATCGGTCCCTGGCGTCGGCCCTCGCCGACGTGGCCCTGGCCGCCGCCCGTCGCACCGGCTGCCGTCAGGTGGCCCTCAGCGGGGGGTGCTTCCAGAACCGGCTGCTGCTGGAGAGCGCCATCGCCGAGCTGCGGCAGCGGGACCTGCGGCCCTGGTGGCCGGGGACGGTCCCCTGCAACGACGGCGGCCTCGCCCTCGGCCAGATCTGGGCCCTTCAGGGCGCGGAGGCGTCTGGCCGGTTCGATCCGGCCTGTCTATAAGAAAGGGGGAGACGGCCTCCTTCCCCCGCTCACGCCATGTGCCTGGCCGTTTCTGGACGCATCCTCAGGATCGCGACCGCCGCTTCCGCGCCGCCGGGGGACGACCCCCTCTGGCGCCTGGCGGAGGTGGACTTCGGCGGCGTGCGCCAGCAGGTGAGCCTGGCCTGTCTGCCCCAGGCCCGGGTGGGGGATCAGGTGCTGGTTCATGTGGGTCTGGCCCTGTGCCTGGTGGATGAGGAGGACTGAATGAACGCCGACAGGATCACCGTCGATGGCAACGAGGCGGTGGCCCGCGTGGCCTACCGCCTCAACGAGGCCATCGCCATCTACCCAATCACCCCGGCGTCGCCGATGGGGGAATGGGCCGATGCCTGGAATGGCGAGGGGCGCCCCAACCTCTGGGGCACGGTGCCGGCGGTGGTGGAGCTCCAGAGCGAGGCCGGTGCCGCCGGAACGGTGCATGGCGCTCTTCAGGCGGGAGTGCTGACCACCACCTTCACGGCCTCCCAGGGGCTGCTGCTGATGATCCCCAACCTCTACAAGCTGGCCGGGGAACTCACGGCGGCGGTGCTGCACGTGGCGGCCCGCTCGCTGGCGGCCCAGGGGCTGTCGATCTTCGGTGACCACAGCGATGTGATGGCCTGCCGCGGCACCGGTTGCGCCATCCTCTGCTCCGCCTCGGTGCAGGAGGCGGGCGACTTCGCGGCGATCGCCACCCGGGCCAGCCTGCGGGGGCGGTTGCCGTTTCTGCACATGTTCGACGGCTTCCGCACCTCCCACGAGATCCAGAAGATCAGCGCCATCCCCGATGGGGTGCTGCATGCGCTGATGCCGATGGAGGCGGTGGCGGCCCACCGTCACCGTGCCCTCACCCCCGACCACCCGGTGCTGCGGGGCACCGCCCAGAACCCGGACGTCTACTTCCAGGCCCGGGAGTCGGTGAACCGTTTTTATGACGTCCTCCCCGGCCACCTGGAGGAGGCGATGGACCGCTTCGCCGGCCTGACCGGCCGCCGTTACGCCCCCTATGAGTACGTGGGCCCGGCTGACGCCGAGCGGGTGGTGGTGCTGATGGGGTCAGGTTGCGAGACCGTCCAGGAGACGGTGGAGGCCCTGACCGCCGCCGGCGAACGGGTGGGCCTGCTCAAAGTGCGCCTGTTCCGGCCCTTTGCCCCGGCCCTGTTCGTCGGGGCGCTGCCGGCCACGGTGCGCTCCCTGGCCGTGCTCGACCGTTGCAAGGAGCCGGGGGCTCCGGGCGAGCCCCTCTATCTCGATGTGGTGGCCGCCCTGAGCGAGGCCTGGCCCGACGGCCATGGCGACCGCCCCCTGCCGTCGGTGGTGGGGGGCCGCTACGGGCTCTCCTCCAAGGAGTTCACCCCGGCGATGGTGAAGGCGGTGTTCGACAACCTGCGGGCCGAACGGCCGCTCAACCATTTCACGGTCGGCATCAACGACGACGTCACCCACCGCTCCCTGCCGGTCGACACCGACTTCCACACCGATCCCCCCGATCAGGTGCGGGCCGTGTTCTACGGGCTCGGATCCGACGGCACCGTCGGCGGCAACAAGGCCACCATCAAGATCATCGGCGAGGCCACCGATCTCCTTGCCCAGGCCTACTTCGTCTACGACTCCAAGAAGGCCGGCTCGGTCACCGTGTCCCATCTGCGCTTCGGCTCCCGTCCGATCCGCTCGCCCTACCTGATCGAGCGTCCCACCCTGGTGGCCTGCCACCAGTGGGATTTCGTCGATCGCTTCGATCTGCTGGCCGGTCTCGAGCCCGGCGGCGTGCTGCTGCTCAACAGCCCCTTCGATCCCGCCGAGAGCTGGCGGCGGATGCCCCCACCGATGCGGCGCGGCATCCGCGAGCGGCGGCTGGCGGTGTGGCTGATTCCCGCCCAGCGGGTGGCCCGGGAGGCGGGCATGGGCTCCCACATCAACACGGTGATGCAGGCCTGTTTCTTTGCCCTCAGCGGGGTGCTGCCGCGGGAGGAGGCGATCGAGCAGATCCGCCTGTCGCTGCGCAAGACCTACGCCCGCAAGGGGGAGGCGGTGGTGGCCATGAATCTGCGCGCCCTCGAGAGCACCCTGGAGCACCTGCTGCCCCTCGACTGGAGCCAGATGGTGGCCGACGACGACGGCGCCGCTGCGGACGCCGACCTGCAGGGCGCCGTCGCCGATCGCCTGGCCGGGGCCCCCGCCTTCGTGCGCGAGGTGATCGGCCCGCTGCTGGAGCGCCGCGGCGACAGCCTGCCGGTGAGTGCCCTGCCCTGCGATGGCACCTGGCCCACGGGCACCGCGACGTGGGAGAAGCGCAACATCGCCGAGACCGTGCCGGTGTGGGAGAGCGATCTCTGCGTGCAGTGCGGCAAGTGCGTGATGGTCTGCCCCCACGGGGTGATCCGCGCCAAGGTGGCGGCACCGGAGGCGATGGACGGGGCCCCCGAGGGCTTCCGCACGGCGCCGGCCCGCGATCCGGCCTTCGCCACCCAGACCTTCACCATCCAGGTGGCGGTGGAGGACTGCACCGGCTGTTCCCTCTGCGTTGAGGTGTGCCCCGCCCGCGACCGGAGCGAGCCGAAACGCAAGGCGATCAACATGGCGCCCCAGCGCCCCCTGCGGCAGGAGGCCCGGGGCCACTGGGACTTCTTCCTGCAGCTGCCGGAGAGGCCGCGGGCCGGCCTCAACCTGCACAAGATCGGCCAGCAGCAGCTGCAGCAGCCCCTGTTCGAGTTCTCCGGAGCCTGCGGCGGCTGCGGCGAGACCCCCTACCTCAAGCTGGCCAGCCAGCTGTTCGGCGACCGCATGCTGGTGGCCAACGCCACGGGCTGCTCCTCCATCTACGGCGGCAACCTGCCCACCACCCCCTGGACCACCAACGGGGAGGGCCGGGGCCCGGCCTGGAGCAATTCCCTGTTCGAGGACAACGCCGAATTCGGCCTCGGCATGCGGGTGGCCCTCGACCAGCAGCGGCAGATGGCCGCCGAGCTGCTCGAGCGGCTGGCCACGGCGCCGGCCGGGGGAGAACCCCTGCTGCCGGCCGCCCTGGTGCGCGCGATCCTCACCGCGGATCAGGCCGATGAGGCGGGCATCGTGGCCCAGCGGCAGCGGGTGGCCGACCTGCGCCGCCTGCTCCAGCAGGCCACCGATGGGGCCTCCCCCGCCTCCGCCACCGGCCGGCTGCTGGACCTGGTGGATGCCCTGGTGAAGAAGAGCGTCTGGCTGGTGGGGGGGGACGGCTGGGCCTACGACATCGGCTTCGGCGGCCTCGACCACGTGCTGGCCAGCGGCCGCGACGTGAACGCCCTGGTGCTCGACACCGAGGTGTACTCCAACACCGGCGGCCAGATGTCGAAGGCCACCCCCCGGGGGGCCGTGGCCAAGTTCGCTGCCGCCGGCAAGGCCGCCCCCAAGAAGGATCTCGGCCTGATGATGATGACCTACGGCACCGTCTACGTGGCCAGCGTGGCCATGGGGGCCCGGGACGAGCACACCGTGCGGGCCTTTCTGGAGGCCGAGAGCTATCCAGGGCCGTCGCTGATCCTGGCCTATTCCCACTGCATCGCCCACGGCATCGACATGGCCAAGGGCATGGAGCACCAGAAGGCGGCCGTGGACTGCGGCCGCTGGCTGCTCTACCGCTACGACCCGCGGCGCACCGAGCGGGGCGAGAACCCCCTGCAGATCGACGGCCAGGGCCCGAGGCGACCCCTGGCCGAGACGATGGCGATGGAGAACCGCTTCCGCATGCTCTCCTTCAGCCAGCCGGAGCGGGCCCGGGCCCTGGCCCGCCAGGCCCAGCTGGAACTCGATCGCCGCTGGGCCGCCTACCGGGCCCTGGCCGGTTCCCAGCTCGCACCGCCGACCGCCCCAGCCTCCCCTGCGCAGCCCCCACCATGAGCGGCCCCGACCTGTCCACGACCTACCTCGGCCTGACCCTGCGGAGCCCCCTGGTGGTGGGGGCCGCCGCTCCCCTCAGCGAGGACATCGAGCTGCTGCAGCGCCTGGAGGAGGCCGGCGCCGCCGCCGTGGTGCTGCATTCCCTGTTCGAGGAGCAGATCGAGCACGACCAGCTGGAGCTCTACCGGGTGGCGATGCAGGGGAGCGACAGCTACGGCGAAGCCCTCAGCTACTTCCCGGAGCCCTCGTTCTTCCATGTGGGCCACGATCTCTACCTGCGCCACATCACCCAGGCCCGCGCCCGCCTGTCGGTGCCGGTGATCGCCAGCCTCAACGGCGCCCGTCCCGGCAGCTGGGTGCAGGCGGCCCGCCGGATGGAGGAGGCCGGGGCCAGTGCCATCGAGCTCAACATCTATGCCCTGCCCACCGATCCCGACCTGAGCAGCGAGGCGATCGAGAACCAGATGCTGGAGATCGTCGCCGAGGTGCGCGCCGAGGTGGGGATCCCCCTGGCGGTGAAGCTCAGCCCCTTCTTCACCAACTTCGGCGCCATGGCCAAGCGGATGCAGGCCATGGGGGCCGATGGCCTGGTGCTGTTCAACCGCTTCTACCAGCCGGACATCGACATCGAGGAGCTGGAGGTGCGGCCCAACCTGCTGCTGAGCACCCCCCATGATCTGCGGCTGCCCCTGCGCTGGATCGCCCTGCTGCATGGCCGCTACCGGCTCGACCTGGCAGCCACCGGCGGTGTCCATCGCGGCACCGACGTGGTGCGACTGCTGATGGCCGGTGCCTGCATCACCCAGGTGGTGGCGGCCCTGCTCCGCCACGGTCCCGAGCGCCTCACGGGGCTGGAGAACGAGCTGCGCGACTGGCTGATCGAGCACGATTACGCCACGGCCCGGGAGCTGATCGGCTGCATGAGCCAGCAGCGCTGCCCGGATCCCGGCGAATACGAACGTTCCCAGTACATGCGGGCTCTGCAGACCTATCCGGCCGCCGAGGCCGCCGTGGCTCCGGGGCCCTGGTGAGCAGCACCGAGGTGCGGCAGCTGGGGGCCGAGCTGGCGGCGGCCACCACCCGGCCCTGGACCCTGATGGAGGTGTGCGGAGGCCAGACCCACGCGATCGTGCGCTGGGGGCTGGATCAGCTGTTTCCCCCCGGCCTGCGGCTGATCCACGGCCCCGGCTGCCCCGTCTGCGTCACCCCGGCCGACACCATTGACGCGGCCCAGTCTCTGGCCCGCCGCCCCGACGTCATCCTCTGCTCCTACGGCGACATGCTGCGGGTGCCCGGAGCCGACCAAGGTGCCGGCGCGACGGATCTGCTCGGCGTGCGGGCCGCCGGGGGGGACGTGCGGCTGCTCACCTCCCCCCTGGAGGCCCTCGCCCTGGCGCAGCGCCATCCCGAGCGCCAGGTGGTGTTCCTGGCGGTCGGCTTCGAAACCACCGCCCCGGCCACGGCCCTGCTGGTCCGCCAGGCCCTCGAGGCCGGCCAGCCCAACCTGTCCCTGCTGCTCGCCCACGTGCGGGTGCCGCCCGCCATGGAGGCCATCCTCACGGCCGAGGACAATGCGGTGCAGGGGTTTCTGGCGGCGGGTCATGTCTGCGCCGTGATGGGCACAGGCGAGCTGGAGCAGCTGGCGGCGCGGCATCGGGTACCGGTGGTGGTGACGGGTTTCGAGCCGGCGGACCTGCTGCGGGGGGTGCTGGCCTGCGTGCACCAGCTGGAGCGGGGCGAGGCCCGGGTGGCCAATGCCTACGGCCGGGTGGTGCGCGAGCAGGGCAACCCGGCGGCGCAGCAGCTGATCGCCTCGGTGTTCGAGACCGTGGACCGGCCCTGGCGCGGGGTCGGGGTGATCCCCGCCGGTGGGCTGGACCTGCGTCCCGCCTACCGGAGCCTCGATGCCCGGCACCGCTTCGGCCTGGCCCAGGCCAGCGACGACGGGGCGGCGACGGGCCCCTGCATCAGTGGCCGGATTCTTCAGGGACGGGCCAGCCCGGAGGACTGTGAGGCCTTCGGGCTGGCCTGTACGCCGGAGCATCCCCTGGGGGCGCCGATGGTCTCCTCAGAGGGGGCCTGCGCCGCCTATCACCGGTACCGCCGCCGTGGCTGAGGGCGCGGCCCCGGGCGGGGAACGGATCCAGCTGGCCCATGGGGGCGGCGGCACCCTGATGCAGCAGCTGATCGAGAGGGAGTTCCGCTGCCTCTACGCCGAGCCCGACCGGGTGCTGCACGATGCGGCCCGGCTGTCTCTGCCCCACGGCCGGCTGGCCTTCACCACCGACAGCTACGTGGTGCAGCCCCTGGAGTTCGAGGGTGGCGACATCGGCAGCCTGGCGGTGACCGGCACCGCCAACGACCTGGCCATGGCGGGGGCCCGGCCGCTGCTGCTGAGCCTGGGGATGATCCTCGAGGAGGGGCTGGAGCTGGCCGTGCTGCGGCGGATCGTGCAGTCCCTGGCGGCCACGGCGGGCACCTGCGGCATGACCATCGTGACGGGCGACACGAAGGTGGTGGAGCGGGGCAAGGGGGACGGGATGTTCCTCAACACCAGCGGCATCGGCGTGCTGGCGGTGGACGACCCCATCGATCCGCTCGCCATCGCCCCCGGCGACCAGCTGCTGGTGAGCGGCGATCTGGGGCGCCACGGGGTGGCGATCCTGGCGGCCCGCCACGGACTGGATCTCCAGCCCCCCCTGGCCAGCGACTGCATGCCCCTGTGGCCGGCGGTGGCGGGGCTGCTGGAGCGGGGTGTGCGGCTGCACTGCCTGCGGGACCTCACCCGCGGGGGCCTGGCCAGCGCCCTGCAGGAACTGGCCAGCGCCCGGGGGGTGGCGATGGTGATCGAGGAGGAGCGGATCCCGGTGTGCGAGCCGGTGGCGCGCACCTGTGAGCTGCTGGGTTTCGAGCCGCTGCATCTGGCCAACGAAGGCCGCTTCCTGGCGGTGGTGCCGGCGGCGGACCTTGAGCGGGCCCTGGCGGCGCTGGGCCCCGGCGGGGGTGCCTGGATCGGCACGGTGCAGGCTTCCGGCGAGGGAGGTGGCGGCCAGGGCGGTGCCGGCCGGGGCCGGGTGCTGCTGCGCACCCCGTTCGGCAGCGAGCGGGTGCTGGTGCCCCTCAGCGGCGAACTGCTGCCGCGGATCTGCTGACGGCCTGCGGATCCCATCGCTAGCGTCAGCCGGTGACGTACCGCTTCCTCAGGGCCGCGACCGCGGCAACCCTGCGGCGTGGCCTGGCCCTGCTGGTGCTGGCGGCGGTGGCCCTGCCGGTGGCTGCCGCTGCTGATGGGAACGGCTCGGCCACGATCTGGCGGGTGCGCAATGGCGCCGGCACCGTCTACATCGCCGGCTCGCTGCACCAGCTGCGGCCCGGGCAGGCCACCCTGCCCGAGGCCTACGGGCAGGCCTATGCCGCGGCGCGGCGGCTGGCGATGGAAATCGACATGGACGCCATCGCCCCCGCGGCCCTGGCCGGTGAACTGCTGGAGCGGGCCATCGATCCCGAGGGCCGCTCGCTGCGCAGCCGACTGGGGGAGGCGCGCTGGCGGAAGCTGCAGCCCCGGCTGGCCGGCCTGGGGTTGCCGGAGCCGGTCCTCGACCGTTTCGAGCCCTGGGCCGTGGCCCTGCTGCTGGCCTCCAGCGACGTGCTGCAGCGGGGCTACGCCCCCACCAGCGGCGTGGAGGGGCAGCTGCAGATCCGCGCGGCCCGTGATCACAAGCCGATCGATGGCCTGGAGACACCGGCGGTCCAGTTCGAGCTGCTCGACGGCCTTCCCCCCCAGGATCAGGTCGCTTTGCTGGACCTGACCCTGCAGGAGATGGAGGCGATCGGGCCCCGCCTCGATGCCATCGAGAACGCCTGGCGGGCGGGGGATCTGGTCCGGCTCGATGCCCTCCTGCTGCAGGAGTACCGGCAGCGCCCCGACCTCTACCAGCGGTTGGTGGGGGCGCGCAACGCCCGCTGGGTGGCTCCGGTTCAGGGGTATCTGCAACGGCCCGACGACACGTTTGTGGTCGTGGGTCTGCTGCACCTGCTGGGGGAGAGGGGGCTGATCGCCCTGTTGCGCGCCCGGGGGCTGAAACCGGAGCGGTTCGTGGAGGGGCGCTGGCAGCCGGATCCCTAACGGGGCCTTCCGATGGGCCGGGGAGGCACGCGACCCAGGCCCCCCAGCAGCGCCAGCACCTCGGCGTCGTCGAGCTGGGGGAAGTGCTCGTACCACTCGCCCACCGAGCGCAGCCGATCCACCACCTGCAGCGCTTCGAGGCGCTCCACCAGCGGCCCCAGCAGGGGGAGCAGGCTGCGGTCGAGCACCGGCACCGCCAGCGTCAGCGAGGCCGGCGACCAGCGGTGCAGCGACACCAGGGCAGCCCGGGTGGTCATGCCGGTGGCGATGCCGTCGTCGACCACGATCAGGTGGCGCCCGGCCAGCAGCACCGGGTCGGGATCGCCGAACAGGGACTGACGCCGCTGCAGCTCCTGCCGCTCCGCCTGCACCAGCGCGTCGAACGGTCCGTCGGCATGGCCCCCACCGGGGCCCTCGGGGGGGGCGGCCCAGAGCACCACGTCCCCGGTAGCGATGGCGCCGATGGCCACCTCCGGAGCCCAGGGCTGGGCGAGCTTGCGCACGGCCCAGGTGAGCAGGGGCAGATCCAGCCGTTCGGCCATTGCCGCCGCCACCGCCACCCCGCCCCGGGGCAGGGCGATCAGGGAGGTGCCTGGGGCGACGGGGCCCCCGGCCAGGACCCGTTCGGCCAGGGCCAGACCGGCGGCCCTGCGGTCGCGCCACAGCGGTCGGGATGTCGGCATGGCCCTGCCCCCTCCTCCGGTCCCATGGTCATCATCGGGCAGTTCCGCCGACAGGTTGCCGCCCGGCCCGCCAGCGCAGCTCCCAGCCCTTGACGATCCGGTAAACGGCCGGCACCACGGCCAGGGAGAGCACGGTGGAGACCAGCTGGCCGCTGAACACCACCGTGCCGATGCTGAGCCGGCTGGCGGCTCCCGCCCCGAAGGGGAACAGCAGCGGGATGCAGCCCGCCAGCGACGAGATCACCGTCAGCAGGATCGGCCGCAGGCGGGCGACGGCGGCGCCATGGATCGCCTCCTCCAGCGGTACCCCCGCCCGGAGCCGCTGGTTGGCGAATTCCACGATCAGGATGCCGTTCTTGGCCGCCAGGCTGGCGAGCACCAGCAGGCCCATCTGTCCGTAGACGTCGAGGGGCAGCCCCCGCAGGCTCAGTCCCATCACCGCGCCGAGCATGGCCAGGGGCACGGTGACCAGGATGATCAGCGGGTCGATGAAGTTCTCGTAGAGCGCCGCCAGCACCAGCCCCATCACCAGCACGCCGAGGGCGAAGACACGCACGTTGCCGCTGCCGGCGCGGGCCTCCTCCCGGGCCAGGCCGGCCCACTCCAGATCCACGGCATCGGAGCCGCGGCGCTGCTGCACGTCCTCCAGCAGGGCCATGGCCTGGCCGCTGCTGACACCCTGGCGGGGCAGGGCCCGGACGCTGATCGAGCGCACCAGCCGCGTGTGGTTGATGCTGGTGGGCCCGGCGCCCGGCTCCACCGTCACCAGCTCGGCCAGGGGAATCAGCCGCCCCTCCCGGTTGCGCACCTGCAGGGCCATCACATCCGCTTCCCCGGTGCGGGAGCGGCCATCGAGCTGCACGATGACCTTGCGCACCTGATCGCCCTCGAAGCTGTCGTTGACGTAGTCACTGCCGAAGCTGGCGCCGAGGGTGTCCACAACGGTCGCCAGGTCGACCCCCAGGGAGGCCATGCGCAGGCGATCGGGCCGCAGCCTGATCTGGGGGGCCCCGGCGCTGAAGCGGGTGGACACCCTCTGGAACGCCGGCCTGCCGCCGATGGTGCTGGCCTGGGCGTCGGCGATGAAGGAGCGGGCCTCCTGCTCGAAGGCCGACAGGCTGAGCTGGCCGCCGCTGGTGTCGAGCAGCTCCAGTTCCAGGCCCCCCTCGCTGCTGAATCCCCGCACACTCGGAGCCTCGCTGAGCTGCACCACGGCCGTGCGGATCTCGGCGCCGAGGCTGGCATTGACCCGCTCCGCCACCGCCACGCTGCTCTGGTCAGCACCGCGGCGCTCGCCCGCGGGCCGCAGGCGCAGGAAGAACTGACCCTTGTTGGGGCTGCTGTCGCCGAAGGAACGGCCGGCATAGAAGTTGGCGCTGGCGATCGTGGGCTCCTTCCCGGCGATGCGCCGCACCTGCTCCAGCACCTTCTGGGTCTGGTCGAGGGCCGAGCCTTCCGGCAGGATCACTACCCCGCGCAGCTGGCCGGTGTCCTCCTGGGGGATGAAGGCCGTGGGGAACCGGCTCAGGCTGATCCCGGTGACCAGCAGTCCCGCCAGCAGCAGCGCCACCACCAGGTGCCGGCGGCTCAGCACCCCCTCCAGCAGGCGGCCGTAGGGGGGCTCGAGGGATTCCAGGGCCCGGCGGGGCGGGTCGATCCAGCGCCGCAGCCAGCCCGGCTCGCGCCGCTCGGCATGGAGCAGCCGGCTCGCCGCCACGGGGGTGAAGCTGAGGGCGTTGATGGTGGAGAAGATCACGGCGCTGCTGATGGCGATCGCGATCGGCGCGTACAGCCGCCCCACGCTCCCCTCCATGGTCAGCACCGGCAGGAACACCACCACCAGCACCACGGAGGTGGCCACCACGGCGCTGCCCAGTTCCGCCATCGCCTCCCGCGCCGCCTGGACGGGGGGGCGCCCGTTCTCGATGCGCCGGCCGATGTCCTCGCTCACCACGATGGCGTCATCGACGACCAGCCCGGAGGCCAGCACCATGCCGAACAGGGTGAGGGTGTTGATGGAGGACCCGGTGAGCTTGAGCACGCTGAAGGAGCCGATCAGGGCCACGGGCACCGCCCCGGCGGTGATCAGGGCCAGGCGGCTGTTGCCCAACCCCAGCAGCAGCACCAGGAACACCAGCAGCACCGCGTCCCGGAGGGCCTCCACGGCGCCATCGATGCTGGCCTGCACGTTGTCGGCCTCATCGACGATCACCTCCATGGACACCCCCGGGGGGAAGCGGCTGGCCAGGCTGTCCAGCGCTTCCTGCACACCGCGCCGCACCTCGAGGGCATTGCTGCCGTCCCGCTGGTAGATCCCCATGGCCACGGCGGCATCGCCGGCCAGGTTTGTGGCGATGGTGTCGTAGGTCTCGCTGCCCAGCTCCACCCGGCCCACGTCCTTGAGCAGGGTGACGCCCCCGTCGGCGCTGCGGGCCACCACCAGGCTCTCGAATTCCTGCGGCGAGCGCAGCCTCCCCTCCATGCGCAGGGGCAGGGTGGTCACCTGGCCGGCCGGAACGGGGGCTTCGCCGGTCTGGCCCAGGGCCGCCAGCACGTTCTGCTCCTGCAGCGCCTGACGCACCTCGGTGATGGTGAGATTCCTGGCCTGCAGCCGGTTCGGATCCAGCCAGAGCCGGAAGGCCAGGCTGCTGCCTCCGAAGAGGGTGACATCGCTGACGCCGGCGACCCGCCGCAGCCGGTCCTTCGCCACCTGGTCCACCCAGCCGGTGAGAAAGGTGTCGGTGTAGACGCCCTTGCTGGCACTGAAGCTCAGCACCATCAGCAGGTCATCGGAGCTGCGCCGCACCTGCACCCCGAACCTGGCCACCTGGGCCGGCAGCTGGCGGGCCACCACGGTGGCCTCGTTCTGGGTGTTGATCTGGTTGAGTTCCGGGTTGCCGCCCTCAAACCCCAGGGTGATCGAGCTGCCGTTGGCGGAGCTGGTGGAGCGGATCGTGTCGAGACGTTCCAGGCCGTTGAACTGTTTCTCCAGCAGGGCCGTGACCCCCTGCTCCACCACCTCCGGTCCGGCGCCGGGATAGCTGGCCCGCACGGTGACCCGCCCCGGCGCGATCGGCGGCAGGTTCTCCACCTGCAGCACCGGCAGGCTCACCAGGCCCCCGAGCAGGATCAGCAGGCTGATCACCAGCGTCAGCACGGGCCGACGCAGGAAGGGGTCGGAGATCGACTTCACGGTTCCCTGGGGACCCCAGTCCTTTGAGGCCCGTCGATACTGGCAGCCGCCGCCGGCGGGTGGCGGTCAGCGCAGAGTGGTCAGCGCAGATCGCGCTTCAGGACGGCGTAGAGGTAATCGGGCGACTTGTAGCGGCTGGGCAGGCAGATATGCAGTTGCTCCAGGCGGCTCCAGCAGACGGTGCGCTGGATGGCTTCCATCGTTCGCCCCTCCTTGAGCAACAGCCGCATCGCCTTGCAGTAAAGGGAGTATTTGGCCTCCAGCTCTCCGATCGTGGGGGGCTGTCCCTGGACCTGCGGCATGGCGTTAGGGGGGCACCCGGGGGTTGCAGGGGCACCAGGGTCACTCTACGAGCTGACCTTCCTGAAGCGGCTGCTGGGCGCCGTTCTTCTGCCCGGGGGTCAGGGTGGCGGCCTGGGCCTCGCTGAGGCGGCCGGCCGCCAGCAGCACCTTGGTGATGCGGGCGATGTCGAGCACCGCGTGGCAGCGGTAGCCCCCCCGGGCCAGGCGCTGGCGGGCGCTGCTGTCGGCGATGCCGCCATGGTCGATGAACACCACCACGTCCTCCACCTCGAGGCCGGAACTCTCGAGCTTGGCGATGCCCTCCAGCACGCTTCCCCCGGTGATCAGGATGTCGTCCACCACCACCACCCTGTCGCCCTCCTCGAAGTCCCCCTCGATCAGGCGGCGGGCCCCGTGGGCCTTCACCTCCTTGCGGGGGTAGAGCAGGGGCTTGTGCAGCAGCAGGGACAGCCCCGTGGCGGTGGGCAGGGATCCGTAGGGGATGCCGGCGATGCGGTCGAAGAGGAGCTCCTCCAGCTGGCCCGCATAGGCATGCAGCACCCGGTGGAACAGGTTGGGATCGGAGATGATCTGGCGCAGATCGATGTAGTAGTTGAAGACCGCACCGGAGGCCTGCACGTAGTCCCCGAACAGCAGGCAGCCGATGTCGAACAGATCGAGGATCAGGCTGGCCATGGTGTCGTCGGCTCCAGCCCCGCTGGGGGCGGCGGCGCCCGGGGCCAGCCATGTGCCCGGTGGGGAGCGCTCCGGTCGCCGCTCCGGCAGCCAGACGCTGCAGGTGCCGCTGGTGTCCTTCGCCCGGGCGGCCAGCCAGCGGTCGCGCCGCTCGCCGATGCGTTGCTTCAGGGCCGCCGCCCGCTCGTGGATGTCGTCCTCCACCAGCAGGTTCTGGGGCAGGGGCATCAGCAGTCCATCGGCGGCGGAGCTGAGGCCGGCCTCCAGCAGGGCATCGAGCCGGTCCTCCTCGCCCCAGAGACTGCGCAGGATCAGGAACCGTTCCGGGGCTTCCTGCCGCACCCGCGCCAGGATCGCCGGGTCACTGGTGCCCACCTCCAGCAGCAGCTGGTCCGGGGTGGCCCAGAGCTGGCATTCGCGCACGATGCGCAGGAACAGGGGATCGGATTCGTTGGGGTGATGCTGCAGCACCCGCGCCGCCGCGTTCGAGCTGTGGCAGGTGATCACCACCGCCTTGTCGGGATAGAGCAGAAACGGTGCGGCGATGTCCTGGCCCGCCAGGGGCGAGAGGGTGACCCCATCAGCGCCCAGCTCCCGGAACAGGTAGTGGGCCAGGGCCGAGGAGCTGTTGAGGTCGCCGTGCTTGGCATCGATGATCAGGGGAATGTCGAGGGGCACCAGTTCCCTCACCTCCCGCAGCAGTTCCAGGCCGATGGGCCCCAGCGCCTGGTAGAAGCCGAGGCTTGGCTTGTAGGCACAGACGTGGTCGGCGGTGGCTTCGATCACCGCCTTGATCCAGTGACGCGCCTGGGAGAGAAACGATCGCCCCCCCATGCCCCGGCGATGGGCCCAGTGCTGCAGCATCTCCGGATTGGGATCGAGTCCGGTGACCAGCAGCGACTGGCGTTGGGCGATGGCGTCGGTGAGCTGGACGAAGAAGCCCATCGCGCACGGGGTGGTTGCCCATGGTGTTAAGCCGTGGCCCCGCACCGGCGCGAGGGGGCGAAACAGCTCTTATTGATCCCCGGCGCCGGGATGCCGCCGCGATCGGGGCCGTCGGTTCAGGCCGGCGGCCGTTCCGGCGGCCGGGTGCCCCCCAGGGAGGCGCCAAGGGTGCCCGCCAGCAAGGGGATCAGGGCGAAATCATTGATCCCCTCCAGCCACACCCCCACCGGCAGGTTGAAGCTCACATCCAGGTAGGGCAGGAACCAGGCCGACAGCATCGGTGCCAGCACCAGCAGGCCCCAGCTGGGCCTGAGGGCCGCGGACCCCGGCTGGGACAGCAGCGCCACGGTGATGGCGAAGGCGGGGAGCAGAAAGATGAATTTGTAGTCGTACGACTTGGTGAACAGGTATGTGCCGATCCAGGTGGCGGAGAACAGGGAATAGATCATGGCCAGCAGCAGCGGCCTCAGTCCTGTGGCGCCCGAAGCGAGGAAGGCCCGCAGGTCTGAGGCCAGTCCCGTTCGCAGGCCCAGCAGGAGTCCCGCCAGAAGGAAGACGAGCTTGAGGCCACCGCAGCCCACCAGCAGGAGCCTGGAGGCCATCAAGGAAAGTTTCTGGCTGACCATCAGGTCGTAGCAGACCTGCAGCGCCAGCAGTCCATGGCTGAGCACGCCCCCGGGGGGACTGGGGGAGTTGCGCAGAATCACCGGCAGCCAGGGCAGCACGAGGCCCAGCCCGGCCACCGCTCCGATCAGGGCCCAGCGGCTGTTGGTCCGGGCGGCTGGCTCGGACGTGCCCCCCTGGCGCTGCAGCAGCCAGGTGGTGGCCACACCGAACAGGGGCAGCAGCTTGGTGGCCACCGCCAGCAGGGCCAGCGAGGCGGCGGCGGCGGCGGCCAGCCGGTGCCGCCCGGCCAGGGCCGGGGCGAGCAACGCCAGCAGCAGAACGACGATCAGGTCGTTGTTGCCCCGCTCCAGGCCCAGCTGGAAGGGAAGCGACAGATAGGCCGCCGCCAGGGACATCCCGGCCACCAGGGGCGAGGGGATGACCGCGAAGAACAGCACCCCCAGGAGCAGGGCCACGGCGGCCCCCAGGAGGAAGCCCACCCAGCCCAGGCTGCCGGCCGACAGACCCAGGACCTGGAACATCCCCAGGGCCAGGGGGGGATAGGTGAACAGGCGACCGTAGGGATCGCAGATCACACGGCCGTTGTAGAGATCGTCGAGGCTGGCGTCACAGCGGGCGCTGTGGGTGAGCATGGCCAGGTCGGCGAAGGGGGTGGCCCGCATGCCCATGCTGCGGATGGGGCCGAAGGCCAGCGATTGCCATTCCCGCAGGTCGGGGAGGGCATAGAGCGCCAGGGAGATGAACACGTAGGCCAGAGTGGCCCCGGCGATCGTGTAGCCAAGGACTGACGCCAACCTGCCGGTTCGCATGGCTTGATTCAATTTGTCTTGGCCGAGTTTATCTTGGCCGAGAGATTACCACGTCATTCTTTATTCTTCCGCCATTCATCTTCGTCGGTGGAATCTGCTGCCTGCAGCTCCCCGTAGGCGGGCATCCAGCGGCAGGCCTCCAGCCGCTCCAGGGCCTGCTCGGGGCTGGTGGCCTCCCGGGCCAGACCTTCCGCCACGGCGGCGAGGGCCACCGCCCGGGCCACGGCGCCGGACACCTGCTGTACGGCGGTGAGGGGCGGCATCAGGGGCGCTTCGGGATCGCGGGCGGCGGGGATCGCCTCGGCCAGGGCTTCGATGCTGGCGTCGATCATGGCTTCGCTCACCTCCCTGGCCCCCACGGCCATGGCGGCGAAGCCCAGACCGGGGAACACGAAGCAGTTGTTGCACTGCCCGATCACCCGTTCGACCGCACGGCCGGCAGCGTCCCGGGCGGTCACGGGCTCGAAGGGGCTGCCGGTGGCCACCAGGGCCCGGCCCTGGCTCCAGCCCAGCAACTGGGCGGGGGTGATCTCCGCCAGGGCGGTGGGATTGGAGAGGGGCAGCACGATCGGCCGTTCGCAGCCGCGGCACAGCGCTTCCACCACCGCCTGATCGAAGGCCCCGGCGGCGGTGGAGGTGCCGATCAGCACCCCGGGCCGCACCGCTTCGATCACCTCCAGCAGGCCGATGGCTCGGACCGTACCCATCTCGGCGTCGAGGGCCGACGCGGCCCCGAACAGGTCGTCGATGCGGTGCTGCGTCTTCGTGTAGGGGCGGGCACCGTCGCCGGGATCGGGCCCGCCCTCGCGGATCAGGCCATGGCGATCGATCAGCCAGAGGCGATCGGCCGCCTCCGCGGCGGAGAGCCCCTCGCGCTGCAGCAGGCGGCAGAGGCGTTCAGCGATCCCGCAACCGGCGCTGCCGGCACCGAAGATCACGATCCGCTGGTCCCTCAGCCGTTGCTTCAGGCCCCGCAGCCCCGCCAGGATCGCTGCGGATGCCACGCCGCTGGTGCCCTGGATGTCGTCGTTGAAGCTCGGCACCCTGTGCCGGTAGGCGTCGAGCACGTGGCGGGCGTTGGCCGCACCGAAATCCTCCCAGTGCACCAGGGCACCGGGGAACACGCTGTGCACCGCGGCGATGAAGCGATCCATGAAGCGCGTGTAGGCCTCGCCCTTCAGCCGGGGTTCCCGCAGCCCCGGGTAGCAGGGGTCGGCCAGCAGTTCCGCCCGGTCGGTGCCCACATCCAGCATCACCGGCAGGCCGCGGGCCGGATCCAGACCGGCGCACAGGGTGTAGACCGCCAGCTTGCCCATGCAGATCTGAATCCCCCCCACCCCCTGGTCGCCGATGCCGAGGATCCCCTGGGCATCGGTGACCAGCAGCAACGCCGGCTCCGGCTGACCGGACACCCGGCAGGCCTGGCGCAGCAGATCGGCGAACTGTTCCTGCTGGGGGGCGGCCAGGTAGATCCCCTGGCTGGGGCTGCGGTAGGTGTGGCTGAAGTGCTGGATCGCCTGCCCCACGGTGG
Organism: Candidatus Sulfopaludibacter sp. SbA3; assembly: GCA_943367425.1. Lineage (GTDB taxonomy): Bacteria > Cyanobacteriota > Cyanobacteriia > PCC-6307 > Cyanobiaceae > Cyanobium. Next base: position 30,380 of record CALRJF020000015.1, on the reverse strand, counting down.
GGGTGTACACGATCGGCATCACCGATTCGATGTGATCGGCCAGGAAGCGGTGGAACAGGGTGACGTTGCGCTCCCGCAGGGTCTGGAGGTAGGCGTAGCGCTCCAGGTCGCTGCCCATGTCACCGAAGGCGGCCCAGCAGCGCTCCACCTGGCGTTCGATCGACTCCACCTGCCAGGGCAGCAGGGCCTCCAGGCCCAGGCGGCGGCGCTCCTCGCGACTGAAGGCCGTGCCCTTGTTCAGGTGGGGGTCGTTGAGGACATCAGCACCCCGCAGGGTGGTGGTCAGCAGGCGGCACGGGTGGGCGAGCACGGTGTGGTCGAGGCTCCGGCGGCGCCTCCATCATCCATGGACCGTCTCCGCCAGCCGCCACTGCAGCACCTGGCCCGCATGGAAGGGGACCAGGGTGGTGGCGGAGCCGGCGGCGTCGTTGCCGTGCAGGCGGGGCGGCACCGTGTGGGCCTCCCGCACCAGGGTGAGGCGCTCGTCGTTGACGGGCAGGCAATAGAAGCGGGGCCCATGCAGGGAGGCGAACCCCTCCAGGCGATCCAGGGCGCCTTCCTGCTCGAACACCTCGGCGTAGCTCTCGATGGCGAAGGGGGCGTTGTAGATGCCGGCGCAGCCGCAGGCCGCCTCCTTGGCGGAGCGGGGGTGCGGCGCCGAATCGGTCCCCAGGAAGAAGCTGGGGTCACCGGAGACGGCCGCCTGGCGCAGGGCGAGGCGATGGCGTTCCCGTTTGGCCACCGGCAGGCAGTAGAAGTCGGGCCGCAGGCCGCCGTGGAACATCGCGTTGCGGTTGATGTGCAGGTGATGGGGGGTGATGGTGGCGGCCAGGTTGGTGCCGGCCTGGGCCACGAAGGCCGCGGCCTCGGCGGTGGTGATGTGCTCCAGCACCACCTTCAGGCCCGGGTAACGGGCCAGCAGCGGCGTGAGATGGCGCTCGATGAACACCGCCTCGCGATCGAAGATGTCCACCTCCGGATCGGTCACCTCGCCGTGGAGCAGCAGGGGCATGCCGAGGCGCTCGAGGGTTTCGAACACCGCCGTCAGGTTGGCCAGGTCGGTGACACCGGCGGCGGCATTGGTGGTGGCATGGGCCGGATAGAGCTTGCAGGCGGTGAACACGCCCTCCCGGTGGCCCCGTTCGATCTCGGCAGCCTCGATCGTGTCGGTGAGATAGGCGGTCATCAGGGGGGTGAAGCCGCTGCCATCGGGCAGGGCCGCCCGGATCCGGGCGCAGTAGTCGACGGCGGCGGCCACCGTGGTGATCGGTGGGTTGAGGTTGGGCATCACGATCGCCCGGCCGAACACCCGGGCCGTGGCCGGGGCCACGGCCTGCAGCAGGGCCCCGTCGCGCAGATGCACGTGCCAGTCGTCGGGACGGCGCAGGCTCAGTCGGGGGCTCACCATGGCCATGCCGGCAGGTATCGCTTGATGGCACCAGTCTCCGCAACGGGTGGGCCCGTCGTCAGAAGAGCTTCTTGCCGCCGTTGCCCGTGACCAGGTAGCCGCTCAGTGAGAGCAGCAGCACGCTCAGACAGAAGAAGGCCAGCGAGGGGCCGTCCTTGAGAGGCAGGGTCAGCATCGCCTTGAAGGCCGACACGATCAGGGCCACCACCAGCACCTTGACCAGCTTCTCCTTGAGCTGGTCGAGGTCGCGGATGTCGAGCAGACCACCGCCCCCCTGGTCGTGCTCCCGGGCCGCCTCGATCGGGGAGATCAGCAGTTCGTAGACCCCGTAGCCGAAGATCAGAAGGGCGATGCCAATCAGGTAGAGGTCGATCCCGGAGACGATCGCCCCCAGCAGTTCGGCCACGAATGTCTTCTTGAGGTAGCCCCCATCCCCCAGGCTGACCAGGGCCCTGCCGATCTCGAGGGTGCCCAGCACGAAGGCGACCACCGTGCTCACCAGGCTCATCACCACCGGCAGGATGGCGATCAATCGCAGGCGCCACAACACCCGCTCGAAGCGATGCTCGAACCGCTTGAATCGGCCCTTCAAACCCGAGGCCATGGAGCCGGAGAAGCGTTCGGCCAACCCTAGATAACGTTCCGGAACCGGACAGCTCACCGGCGGCGGATGGCCCCCGGTGATGGCGAAAGGCTCATGGATTGGCCACACCGAACAGGCGGCCGACCCCGGCCGTCAGGGCCATGGCCATGCCGCCCCAGAAGAGCATCCGCAGCGCCCCCATCCGGATGGAGGCACCGCCCGCCCGGGCCGCCAGGGCACCGAGGACCGTGAGGGCCACCAGGGCGCTGGTGGTGGTGACCATGGTGATGTGGCGCTGGGGACTGAGCACGATCGCGGCGATCGGCACCACCGAGCCCACCGCGAAGCTGGCGGCCGAGGAGAAGGCCGCCTGGATCGGGCGGGCCCGCAGGGTTTCGCTCAGGCCCAGTTCCTCCCGGGCATGGGCGCCGAGGGCGTCGTGCAGGGTGAGCTGTTCGGCCACCTGCCTGGCCAGGGCGGGATCGAGGCCCCGCTGCCGGTAGATCTCGGTGAGCTCGGCCAGTTCGCCGGCGGGATCCATCAGCAGCTCGCGCCGCTCCCTGGCCAGATCGGCCGTCTCGGTGTCGAGCTGGGACTGCACCGACACGTATTCCCCGGCCGCCATCGACATGGCTCCGGCCACGGTGGCGGCCAGCCCCGACAGCAGGATGACGTCGCGGGCGGCACCGGAGGCGGCGATGCCGACCACCAGGGACGCCACGGAAATGGTGCCGTCGTTGGCGCCCAGCACCACCGCCCGCAACCAGCCGGCCCGGTGACTGCGGTGCTGTTCGTGGTGGTGACGGCCGCCATGGCCGTGGTGAGCGCTGGCGGCCCCGGTCCTCTCGTCCCTTGCCATGACCGGCCGCGTGGGATGGTTCCAGCATGACGTCCGCGGGCGATTCCGCGGTGTGTTGCAGCGGCGACGCCCGCGTAGTCGTCAGCGGCGGCGGCCCAGCAGGAACACCACCGCCATGGCCAGATAGCCCAGGGCCCAGGGGGTGCCGCTGCCCCAGCCCGGATCCAGCACCGTGTCGGCCAGGGTGAAGCTCCAGGCATGGATCAGGCCCAGCCAGGAGGCGGCCGCCGCCACCAGGGCACAGGCGGCGGCGGCGCGGAAGCGCTGCTCGATCAGGTACACCAGCATCCCGGCCAGCAGCATCGCCGCCAGGATCTGGCCCTGCTCGAGGGCGAAGGCGCCGGCGGCCCACACATCCGCCTGCTGCAGTGGCACCAGCAGCTGGGGACCGAAGGGATGGTCCGGGGTGCCGCTGCCCCCCGCCCGCAGCCCCGCCTTCAGCATCAGGGCGCCCCAGCCGGCCAGGCCGGGCAGCAGGCCCAGGGCCACGGCGGGGGCGTGGGCGGGCGGGGTGGCCTGGAAGGCCTGAGCCGCCATCACCAGGGCGATGTAGAGCACGATCGCCATGCCGGCCTCGATCGGCACCAACTGGCCCACCACCCCGAACAGCCCCAGCAGGCAACCCAGGCCCATCACCAGGCCGTTGAGCCAGGAGTAGCCGATGCGGGCCCCCATGCCCTTCCACCCCGGGTGGCCGATGTAGATGGTGGTGGGGAAGCAGGACCCGAGCACGGCCGCGGCGATCGTGCCGATGCCGTTGATCAGCAGGGAGCTCTTCACCGGGTAGGCATCACCGGCGGCTTCAGCGCTTTCCAGGTTCTGCAGGGAGCCCAGCAGGTTGAACAGGCCCATGGGCACGGTGACCCCAAGCCAGGGCAGCAGTTCGCTGCGGCCGGCCCAGAGGGCGCCGAGGCGGGGGATGGGCAGGTGCAGGCCCACCTGGGCCAGGTTGGTCTGCCAGGTGGGGCCGTCCAGGCGCAGCAGGCCGGTGGCCGCCGCCAGGACGATGCCCACCAGCACCGCCAGCACGCCGCCGGGCAGGGGCAGCCGGGCCTGGCCGAAGTAGGCCAGCAGGATCACCGCCAGCACCGCCAGCCCCACGACGGGAACGGCGTAGGTGCGCAGCAGGAAACCCAGACCGATGTAGCCCAGGGCGATGCCGGCCAGGGTGGAGAGCAGGGCCGCCCGGGGCAGCCAGCGCCGCAGGGGGGCCACCAGGAAGGCGCCGCCCGCCTCGATCAGGCCCGAGCCCAGGCAGGCCAGCAGCCCGGCACGCCAGGAGAGCTGGGCGGCCTCCAGGGGATCCAGGCCCTGGCCCACGGCCGCCAGCTTCACCGGCAGCATCACCAGGAACACATAGGCGAACAGGCTGACGGTGTTGATGCCGTAGGGCAGGGCGGTGCGATCGTCGCGACCCTCACGGCAGCCAAGGCGGTGGGCCTGCAGGGCGTAGGCGATGTTGCCCACCACCAGGCTCACACCGGTGGCCGGCAGGATCGTGCCGAAGATGAGCGCATCGGGATAGCCCAGCACCCCCCGGCAGAGGGCCACGATCAGCAGGATCTGGATCAGGTTGTCGAGGCCGAGGCCGAGGAAGCCGTCCAGGTCACCGCGGACCCACCAGCGGGGGGACGGCGGGGACAGGGGGGCTGGCGAGGGGCCTGACATCGCGGAGCTCGACGGTCCGCAGATCATGGGGCCTCCCTCCGCGCCGATCCGTGCGCCTTCAGACCAGAACGATCGCCCCCGGATTGGCCCTGAGGCTGGCGAGGGAAACGTTCTCCAGCGTGATGCTGTTGGCCGGATCAATCCTGAGGATGGTGTGACTGCCGGACTGGGAGACGAGGCTGCTGGCCAGAAAGGCCGGCACACCCGTGAACGGCGCCAGCAGATTGGACGCGATGGCGAGCTTGTCGGCCCCGTCGCCACTGACCTTGAAATCGGTGATCCGGTCACGGCCGAAACCGGCCTCGAACACGAACCGATCCGCCCCTGCGCCGCCGATCAGCAGGTCGTCGCCGGGGCCGCCCTCCAGCCGGTCGGCGCCATCCCCACCCCGGAGGGTGTCCCTGCCTCCCAGCCCGGAGAGCACGTCATTGCCGCCGCCGCCCTGCAGGTCATCGTCGGTGTCGTTGCCCGCCAGGGTCGCTCCGGCAAAGGCGCGCACGGAAAACACCGCGTCGTTGTAATCGGCATCGCCGGGAACGCCGTAGCCACCGCCGCTGAGCTGCCCGGCGGCGCTGTCCTCCCAGGCGAGCTGGCCCGTCGGACCATCCGCCGTATCGCCGGAGAGCGTGGCCGGGGTCTGGCCCGGGCCCGTGGTGGCGGAGGCGTAGTCCACACCGCCGGCGTTCTTGCCGGTCTCGCTGAACAGGGCCCGGGCTCCCACGCCGCCGAGCACGGTGGGCTGGCCGTCGCTGCCGATGGCGAGGGTGCCATCGGAGCGAATCAGGGCCACCCCCCAGCTTCCGTCGCGGCGCTGGATCACGCGCACCGGCTGGTTCGGTGATGCGGCGGTGGTCGGCCGGATCCCGCCGCCCCCGGGCACGAGGAAGTACTGGATGTTGGCGACGTCGGCGGTCGCCACGCTGAAGCTCCGCACGGTGCCGGGTTTGATGTTGGCGGCCGTGCCGGTTGTTTCCATCGAACCGAACAGCAGGCCCCCCTTGCCCGTGGTGGCGTCGTACCAGCCGAAGCTGTTGCGCAGGGTGGCCGATTCGGAGCGAAACTCCACCGCGAGCCGCGTGGTTTCGGCGACATCGGTGACCTGGACCCGGTAGGCCTGCTCGTCGAACAGGGCCGGATCACCGTTGTCGGTGGCGCGGACGATCACGTCGTAGCGATTGTCCTTGCCCTGATCGGCGGGTTTCTCGAAATCCGGGGCGTTACGGAAGGCCAGGGCGCCGCTGATCGGGTCGACGCTGAACAGGGCGGCATCGGCACCGCCGCTGATGCTGTAAGCGAGCGTCTGGCCGGGGTCGGGATCGACCGCCTGCACGATCGCCACGGCACTGGTGTTCTCCGCCACCCGGATCAGATCCGGCAGCGTGGCAATGGCCGGGGGACGGTTCGAGGGCGCCACGATGTCGAGGGCATCGGGGGCGATCGGCTGCCCGTTGAAGGCGGGATCGCCGCTGGTCACGTTGTAGGTGATGATCCCGTCGAGGTCGGGATCGGCTCCGGCCGGTGCCTGGATCGCCAGGGTTCTGCTCCTGGTGCTGTCACCCGGCTGGAAGGTCACGGTCACGGGTGCACCGAGCCCGAGCCCGAGGTCGAGGTTGGCGGAGGGGTCGATCGTGACCGTGACCGGTGCGGTGACCGATGTCGTCGGGGGATCGATCGCCACGGTCAGCGCCACCGGGTTGCCACCGGCGACGATCGTGCCGTCGCCGGCCGTCGTCACCGTTACGGTGGGGGCGGCGAAGGTGCGGAAGGAACCGTCCTTGATCAGCAGTCCGCTGTCGAGGAAGCCATCGCGGTCGTCCTTCACCTCGATGCTGAGGACGTTCTCGACGCCCTGCTGTAGCGCACCACCGATGGTGAGCGTGCGGGTGTAGGCGTCGGCCCGGATCCGATCGGCGAGCGGTCCGGTTCCTGGGCTGTTGTCGATCAGGTCGCCGGCATCGGAATAGACGAGATTCTTGATGGTGAGGGCGGCGTCATTGGAGAGGGCACCGATCTCAATGCCGTTGAGTTGGATGGAGAAAAGGTCGGTGAGGCGGGTGCCGTCGAACTCGGGCAGTTCCTCGCTGAACAGCACGACATCGAGGGCGAAGCGGCTATCCCCTGCTTTGGGCGTGAAGCTGTAGGTGAGCCGGGTGATGTCGTCCTCCGTTCCAGGTGTGCCCAGGTCGGTGGAGAGGTCACCGGTGGGCTCCACGTTGTCGGGCGATACGTTGATGCTGCCAACGACAGTTTCGCCGGTGGCACCCTCTTCACCGATGTAGAGGTAGAGGGGGCCTTCGGTCTTCACCGGGCCGGTGAGATCGAAGCTGATCGACCCCCCGTCGCCGAGGGTCAGACTGCCGGCATCCGGGCCGAAGGCGAACCGGCCGAGGGTCGACTGGGAATTGTCGACCAGTACCCCATTGGCGGCGCCATCGAGCGACTCTCCATAGGGAAAGGCTGAGATGGTGGGAGGCCGCTGGGTGCCGGGCCTGAAGGTGATGCTGGCGTTGCTGAAGTCGAAGGCACTGAGCGGCTGCAGCGTGGAGAAAAGGTTGAGGTTGGTGCCACTGGTGACGCTCGGCAGGAAGATCCGGCTCAGGGCGATCGCATCGAGGTCGAAGCCCGAGGCCGTTCCGCCGGCACCGCCGATCTTCGTGTTGCCGTCGGCAATCGTGAGTGATTTCAGATCGATGCCGAGATTGGAGAGATCGGCACGGAAGATGTCACTACCACCGGCCCGGCCGATCTTCTCGAAGACGATCGGGATGGAGGTGATGTTGGTGCCGGCCGTGCTGACCGTGTTGCTGCCGGGCAGATCCTCAACCCGGCCGGTGGAGAGGATGAGCCCCTTGCCGAGGCCGAAGGGATCGCCGTCGAAGGTGCCGACGGCTTCGGCGCTGCCTTCCACCGTGAGGCTGGATCCGCTGCCTCCTGACGCACCATCGAGGATCGCCTTGAGGGCCGCAGGATCGTCGGTCTGGGTTACCCAGTCATCGGCCGCCGCCGCGAACACGGTGGCGGCGGATCGTGCCAGGGGGGCCTCCAGAGCGTTGGGCGCCGCGACGGTGAGGGGAGCGGGGACGGCCAGGGGCGCAGGGGTGCCGATGTCTCCGCCGTAGCGGAAGTAGGAGGCGTTGAGATCGAGTCCGGTGACGTTGCTAACCACGGCGACCAGATCGCTGTCCACGCCGGCGATGGTTCGGTTGGCGAAGATGAAGGTGGAGCCGCCGCTGACACTGAGGAAATAGTTCGACGCCTGTCCTGTCAGCTGGATGACATCCCCTTCATTAGGATTGAAATCCGTGATTCGGGCATGGTTCGGAGTGCTCGGGATGTTGAAGAATGGCGTGAAATACGCAGAGCCACTGCTGGAGCCGATGACGAAGCGGTCGGCGCCGGAACCACCTGTCAGAGCGTCGATCGAGTCGTAATCGACGGGGCTGATGTTGTTGCCAAACTGCTGGATGCTGTTGCCGACGAGGATGTCGTCACCGGCACCGCCGTCGAGAATGTCGTCACCGGAATAGCCGAAGATCAGGTCGTTGCCGGCGCCACCAAAAAGGATGTCGTCTCCTCGGGCAGTGGAGAAGCCGAGCCAGTTCAGGTTGGAGTCCACAGGTACGAAAGTTCCGGTCAGAACGTCATTTCCTGAAGATCCGGTCACTTGCAGACGTTCGATATTCTGAAAGCTTGTTGATTCGATTGCCTGCTCTTCCAGTGAATCGAGGTCAAATGCCGAGTACCCGCCGACGTTGGTCTTGATATCGGTGTAACGGAAGCCCTGACTGACTTCATTGATGAAGACCAGTCGCTGCAACTTGAGGCCAGTGGTTACGGTGTTCGTATTTCCAAGCACCGAGGTCTCTGGGCCCAGAGTCGAATAGTCCAGAACAAGGACATCACCCGCCGACTGGAAGAAGCTCTGCTCGCCGGTCAGATAGATGTTGTTGCCATCACCGAAGCCGAGGCCTCCCAGATAGTCGGCACCTCCATTGATTTCGTCGAAACCCAGCCCTGAGGAGATGTAGTCGCTGCCATTGCCGGCATCGAAGGTGTTGTTGAAGTCGCCGGACTGCAGGATCAGATCGTTCCCCGAGCCCGTGCGCACCTCGCGCAGGTACTCGAAGCCCTTGGCTGAGGCGCCATTGGCCATGCCGATGTTGAGGCCGCTGCCGCCTCCCACGACAACGCTGGTCGTGAGGCCGGTGAGCGTGATCGCCAGCGTGTCGAACCCTTCACCGCCTTCGAGGTTGAACACGGTGGGAGGGGTGCTGAAGCTTGGTTGGCGGCCCGCCGTCGTTCCATAGACCACCTCATCGTCGCCGTTGCCGGTCCGCACATCGTCCGCGCCGATGCCGGAAACCACCACATCGTCGCCGCCGCCGGTGTAGAAGCGGTCGCCGAGGAGGGACTGGCCTCCGTAGAGGGTGTCGGCTTTGCTGGTGCCGGCGACGAACAGCCGTTCCACATCGGTGAACGCCACCCAGTCGATGCCACCGGTCTGACGTGCGATCAGCCCCCCCGTGCTGGAGAAGAGGCCGAAGCCGCCGCTGATGCCGTTGCCCACGTCGGCGCCGAAGCTGGCGTAGTTGACCCGCAGGATGTCGGTGCCGCCGCGGCCGTCGACCACTTCCTCGCCGGGGAAGCGGGAGATGTTGGGGTCGATGAGATTGTCGGCGTCGTTGCCGAGCAGCCGGTCAGCGAAGCTGGAGCCGAGGATGTTCTCCACGGCTCCGTAACTGTCGCCCTGCGCCGTGCCGCCGGATCCGATCCCGAGCAGGTCGACCGTCACCGCCGAACCAGAGCGGTCGTAGACCACCCAGTCGATGCCGGTGCCACCGATCAGGATATCGCCGCCCTCCCCACCGTCGAGGACGTCATTGCCGGCATCGCCGTTGATCAGGTCGGCGCCGCCGCGGCCCTCGATGCGGTTGTCGCCGAGATCGCCTGTGAGGCTGTCGCCGGCCTCGCTGCCGGTCAGGGCCTCGAAGCTGCTGTAGCCGCGGCCGGAGCCGTTGACGTTGGCGACGGCCAGCAGCACCTGATCGCTGCGGCCGCTGGCTCCGGGGCCCGTCGTTCCGTTACCGAGATCGACCGTCACCGGCCCGGCAACGTTCTGGTAGCTCAGGGTGTCGTAGCCATCTCCGCCATCCAGCAGGTCGCCGTCGTAGCCGCCCAAGACGAGATCGTTGCCGGCACTTCCCGACACGGTGTCGGCGCCGCCGCGGCCCTCGAGGAAGTCGTTCCCATCGGCCCCATCAAGCCTGTTGTCGGCGCCGTTGCCTCGGATCACATCGGCATACAGCGTGCCCTGGATCGCCTCGAGGTTGAACAGCCGGTCGCCCTGGGCATCGGCGCCGAACTGGATGGAGCGCTGCAGATCCACGTCCACCTGGCCCCAGGAGGTGATGTAGGTGGTGCCGTCGAAGCCCTCCTGACCGTTGATCGTGTCGCCGTCCTGGCTGCCGAAGAGGAGATCGTCGGCCTTGCCGCCGATGAGCACATCGGCACCTTTGCCGCCCTCAAGGACCACGGCGAAGCTGGCGCCCGTTGCCCGGATGTAGTCGTCGAAATCAGTGCCCGTGACCACCTCGATGGAATCGAACCTGTCGCCGTCCGCCTCGCCGCCCGACCCCGTGAAGGCCGCATCGCCGAGGGTGACGAAGACCCCGACCCGCACGTCGCGGTTCGCTTCCGCGTAGGTGACCGTGTCGATGCCGGCGCCGCCCTGCAGGGTGTCGGTACCCTTGCCGCCGTCGAGGAAGTCGTCGCCATCGCCCCCCTGGAGGAGGTCATTGCCGTCGGCGCCGGTGAGGTTGTCGTCCTCACCGTCGCCGGAGAGGACATCGTTGCCGGCACCGCCCGTCAGGGCATCCTCCCCGGCGCCGCCGCTGGCCACCACCGCCACGCTGACATCGGACTGGACGATCAGGGTGTCGTTGCCGGCTCCGAAATCGGCCTTGATCAACGTCGGTGGCGCCACGCGCTGGGTGACCCCGAAGGCGAAGACATCGAGGCCGGGCACCACCACCGCCGGCGGATCGCCGGCCGGATTGGCCGCCTTGCCCTCCCGGTTGCGGGCAAGGCCGATCACGTAGCCCTCATCGTCGGGAGCGTCCGGATCGAAGAGCAGCCGCGGCGTGCCGCCGGCGTTGTCGGGGATCTGGCGCAGCGGGGAGCGACTGCCGACGTTGAGCACGGCTTCGGTGCCTGAGATCGTGGCGAGGCCGGGCGTTTCGGGAGGCAGCTGGACGGTGGCCGGCGGGCAGGTGAAGGCCTCGAAATCGGCCAGCACCGTGGAGACGAGCGGGATCTTTTTCTTGACCTTGAAGGGGCCGAAGCCGATCTGGATCTTGACGCCGATCTCCGCTGTGGCCCGGCCGCTCACATCGAAGGCACAGCCGAAATCCTCCGCCAGCGGACGGAACAGGGCCTCCCTGAAATAAGCATCCACGTTGAAGCCGATGGTGCCGCCCACCGTGATGCTTGAGCCGGCGAATCCCACGCCGGCCCCCCCATTGATGTCCGTATCCAGCTCCCCCACTGGCTCGTACGGATAGCGACCGGGCTTGCTGGGGGGAAGGGGCTGGGTGGTGAAGTAGAAACCCTTGGCGAAATCTCCGGTGGCCACACCGAAGGTGTCGTAGCCGACATCCAGATCGATGACGCCGTTGATGTTGCCCGAGAGCTCGAATCCGAGCGGTCCGAGCACATTGAAGAAGCCCCCGGCCGACGCTTTCACCTCCAGCGCTGGTACGTTGTACTCGATCAGCTTGACGGGAGCGGTGCCCAGCAGGATGTCGAGAATCCGAGCCGGATTCTCCAGGAGCTCGAAAGTCAGGCCGGGCTTCTCGTCTGGCTTGGGAAGCCCTTCGATGTCGAAGTTCTCAAGGAATCCCTGGGCAAGATCGCTGAGGCCGCCGAGATCACCGAAGGCCGATTTCACGGCCGCAATGATCGCGTCCTTGTCGAACACCGGGGTGCCGACCCCGCCGCTGATGGTGGCGTCGCCGATGTTGATCAGCCCGCCGCCACCGCCGCCGCCCAGGTTGAGCTTGCGCAGCTCGTCGACGATGGCCAGGCCCTGGTAGAAGCGCGTCAGCGGTTCCTTGAGATCGTTGTTGCCGAACACCGCCAAGTCGCCGAGGGTGACGGTCCCGTCACCGCCGCCGGTGATGCCGCCCACCTTGTCGAACCGGTTGAGCAGGAAGGGGAACTTGCGCACCAGGCTGTTGAGGCCCGGCACGGGTTCGAGGGCGATGTCGACGATGGTGCCCAGGGCGCCGTTGTTGAACACATCGCCCACTTCGCCGAGGGTGTCACCGAAGATGTCGAGGTAGGAGCTCAGGTCGAGGGTGATGTCCTTCAGCGCCACGGTGGGCGTACCGAAGGTCGAGCCGCTGACGGGGATATCCAGCACGATTCGCCCGCCGATGTCCGGCAGCACGCCGGCTAGCACGTCGCTGGTGGCGAAGCTCAGGTCGAGCCCCGCCTGCGCCGTGAGGGTGGTGGTGGCCGAAGCGCCGGAGGCATCGAGCGACAGGTCGATATTGAAATCGGCGGAAAGTTCGGGCTTCGCCGGGTCCGCGTCGCTGATCCTGACCTTGGCGATGCCGAGATTGGCGTTGAGATCGGTGAGGGACAGGGCGGCGTCGACAGCCACGGTCAGCTCCGGCGTGCCGGTGTCCTTCAGCGAGAGGCTGCCGTCGGCGGCGATGAAGAGGGTGGCCGCCAGAGCGGCTTTGAAGGTGGCCGAGGTGGCGACATCGAGGTCAAGAAAGCCGCCGACCGCCTTGCCGATGTCGAGGGTGGCGGTGCCGGTCGTGATCGTCCGGTCGGTGGCTAGGCTGATCTCCAGTCCCCCTGCGCTCGACTGGCTGGCGGTGATGCCGCTCAGACCCAGGCCATTGATCGCGCCGACGATGGCGGCGACGGGATCGGGGGGGGGGCCGCCGGCGTCGGTGGCGTTGATCGCATCGAGCAGCTGGTTTTCGAGCAGGCCGAAGGGATCCAGGCTGTCGGCCGCACCGGGCAGGGCGGAGATCTTATCGATCAGGGGCAGGCCCTTGTTCGCCACTTCGTTGGCGATCGTGGCTTTCAAACCGTCAAAAAAATTGGTGAGCTTGTCCTCAACCTGGCTGATAGAAAGGGCCATTTCTTTACAGAAGTATAAAAATAAATTGAATTTCCTTGTTTCAACCTAGCCATCTTGTTTTGCAGTTTGGTGCTCCAGCGCACTCGGTCGCGGCCGCGTCCCTGGATCTCTCGACAGGGACTGGTTTTTTTATCTTTCGGTGTTCAGGGCTTTGTTGAGAAGGTTTAAATGACGTCCCTGTTCACGATCTGAATGCTGAAAAGCATGGGCTGAGGCGGCCCTGTTGGTGTCATCCGCAACAGGTGCCGCCGCCACAGTCGCCCATCCGCGCAACTCCGTCCCCAGCTCAACGTTCCTGTTGGCTTCGTGTCTCGCCTTGCCCTTCGCCTGACGAGCTGACCACCTGAGTGGTCGACCGGTTTCACGGCTGCCTGATGGGTTCTGTCGGACTTGATGTTCCGGAAGCCGGAGCCCGCTGCGTGCCGCGGGCGGCGGGCAACCCGCCGGGCATCCGATCCGGAAACAGCACCCCATCGAGGTGGTCGCATTCGTGCTGCACCACCCGGGCATGGAATCCCTCCACCTCCCGCTCAAAGGGTTGCCCATCGGGATCGAAGGCCCGGTAGTGCAGGCGGCGCCAGCGGGGTACCTGGGCCCGCCAGCCGGGCACGCTCAGGCAGCCCTCCCAGCGGTCCTCGTCCAGCTCGTCGCCGAGGGGTGTGAGCACCGGATTGATCAGCACCGTCTCCGGGATGGGCGGCGCCTCCGGGTAGCGGGGGTTGTGGGTGATGCCGAAGATCACCACCCGCAGGGGCACGCTGATCTGGGGGGCGGCCAGGCCGGCGCCCGCATGGGCGGCCATGGTGTCGCGCAGGTCCTGCAGCAGCCCCGGCAGGCGGGGATCATCGAAGCGCTCCAGTGGTGCACTCATCTGGCGCAACCGGGGGTCGCCGATCGTCAACACCTCACGGACGGCCATGGGCACAGGGCGCTCAGGACGCACACTGTGCCGTCTCCGGCCGCCCTCCGTACCATCCGCTGGTGTCGCTGCCGCTGGCGGATCCATGGCCCAGAGCTCCCTGCGCGTGGTCGTGCTCTGTTGCGATGGCCTCTACCAGCGGCATCTGATCCGGCGGGCGGCGGAGGACTTCCACCTCGTCGGGGTGGTGCTGCAGGTGCCGGCGCCGCAGCGCCGGGGCTGGCTGGCCCGGCTGGCCCCCTACCGGAATCCCCTGCGGCTGGTGCGCCAGCTGATGGCGCGCCTGCTGCTGCCGCCCCATGAGCGGCGCGGTGCCCTGCTCCAGAAGGAGCTGTTCTTCCACCGGGGGGAGCCCCCCGCGCTGCCGGAGGCTGTGCCGCGGCTCGTCACCACCGCGATCAACGAAGAGCGCATCGCCCGCTTCCTGGCCGAGCTGGCCCCCGACATCGTGCTGGTGAACGGCACCCAGCTGCTGCGCCAGCCGATCCTGGCCCTGATCCCGTCCATCCGGCACGGCATCATCAACCTCCACACCGGCCTGTCGCCCTATTCCCGCGGGGCGAACTGCAACCTCTACATGGTGCTGGAGGGCCATCCCGAGCTGGTGGGGGTCACGGTCCACCACATCGATCCGGGCATCGACAGCGGCGACATCATCCTCTCGGCCCAGGTGCCGATGGGGCCCGACGACAACTTCGAGACCATCGACGTGCGCAGCTTCCACATCGGCATCGAACGGCTGCTGGAGGCGGCCCGGCTGCTGGAGGCCGGCACCGCCCAGCGGGTGCCCCAGTGGGAGCAGGGCAAGCTGTTCCTCAGGCGCACCGGCTACGCCTACGAGCCCTGGCAACGGCTGCAGGCCAACCGCCGCGCCGAGCAGGGCCTGATCCGCGCCTACCTGGCCGATCGGCCCAGCCGCGACCGGAACGTGCGGCTTGTGCAGGGGGCGCGGCCATGAGCCGGCTCTCCAGGATCGCCAACCGGGCGGCGGATCTGCTGTTCGTGCCCGCCACCGATGGCCTCTGGCGCCGCCGCCTGCGGGGCAAGGTGCTGTGCCTCCTCTATCACCGGGTGGAGGAACCCGGCCGGATCCCTTTTCTCGACCGCTTCGGCGTGCCGCCGATCCCGCCGGCGGAGCTGGCCGCGGAGCTGGGCTTTCTGAAGCGCCAGGGCGCCCGCTTCCTCACCTTCGAAGACCTGCGTCAGGGCCGGTTCCCCGGCCCCGATGGCTTCGGTGTGATCGTCAGCTTCGATGACGGGCTGCGCAGCAACTACCACGAGGGCCTCGAGGTGCTGGCCGGCCTCGGCCTTCCCGCCGTGTTCTTCCAGTCCTCCGGCCTGCTGGCCGGCCAGGAGCTGATCTGGGAGCACGCCCTCTACTGGTACGCCGATCATCCGGATCTGGCTCCGGAGCTGGCCGCGCTGGCCCACCGGCAGCTGGGCCTGCCGTCGGACCTCCAGGGGGCCGGGCTGATTGCCCGGCTGCGCGACGACACCCCCATCGACCGGGTGTGCGGTGTGCTGGCGGCGATGGCCGACCGCTTCGGCACCCAGGCCGAGCTGACAGCGGTGGCGGAGCGGATCTATCCCACGGCCGACGACCTGCGCCGGGCCCGCAGCGCCGGCCATGAGCTGGGCAGCCACGGCCACCATCACTACCCGCGGGGCAGCATCAGCGGCGCCGCCTTCGAAGCTGAGCTGGTGGAGTCGGCGGCGATCCTGGGGCGGATCCTGGGCGAGGCGCCGCGGAGCTTCTCCTACCCGTTCAACAGCCACCAGGCCGGCGACGAGCGGATCTGCGGCCGCCATTACAGCCAGGTGGCCACCGTGGACGGGGCCCTGATCACCCCCTCAACGCCGCCCCTGGCCCTGCCCCGTTTCACCTGGCCGGGTCCCCATCGCAACCGCCTGCGCCGCCGCCGCTGGCTCTGGACGGGCACCATGGGCTGGCCCACGGGCTGAGGCCCAGCCGTGTCGGTGCCCGTGTGCGAGATAGGGTCTGACCATTCCAGACGTTCCGATGGTGTGGCCCCTGGCCCTGTTCGATGGGACCTTCAGCACGGAAACGCTGCAGGCTCTGCTGCACGACTGGGGCTACGGGGTGGTATTCGGCGCCATGCTGCTGGAGAACGCCGGCCTGCCCCTTCCCGGTGAGACGATCACCCTGCTCGGGGGGTATGCCGCAGGCAGCGGCCATCTCGACGTCTTCGGTGTGATGGCGGCGGCGGCCGGCGGGGCGATCCTGGGGGACAACATCGGCTACTGGGTGGGGCGCCGGGCCGGCTGGGGTCTGGTGCTGCGGGTGGGACGCCTGCTGCGCCGCTCCCCCGAGCAGATGGAGTCGCTGCGGACGGGCTTCCAGCGCCATGCCGGCAAGTCGGTGCTGATCGGGCGGTTCGTGGCGGTGCTGCGGGTCCTGGCGGGCCCCCTGGCCGGGGCCGTGCACATGCCCTATCCCCGTTTTGTCCTGTTCAACTGTCTGGGGGCGGTGCTCTGGGCGGGCACGATGGTGAGCCTGGCCTGGCTCGGCGGGCGCTGGATTCCCTTCGAGCGCATGGTGCGGGGGGTGGTGCAGTTCGGTGTCGGCGCCCTGGTGCTGGTGGTGGTGCTCTTGGCGATTCCCATGCTGATCTCCCGGTTCGAGGAGCGTCAGCTGGAAGATGAGGTCGAAGAGAGCCAACCCTGATGCGATACCTGCGCTATCTGCTGGTCCCGATGGCCTGCTGCGCCGGGGGACTGGCGATCGTGCTCGGCCTGCATGGCCTGGAGGCGGCCTGGATCACCCTGGTGCTGCTGCTGCTGGAGATCTCACTCTCTTTCGACAACGCCGTGGTGAACGCCCGGGTGCTGGATCGGCTCACCCCCGGCCAGCAGCGCTTCTTCCTCACCTGGGGTCTGGTGATTCCGGTGTTCGGCGTGCGCTTTGCGGGCCCCCTGGTGATGGTGTCCCTGGCCGGCGGGGTCGGCATGGGCACGGCCCTCGATGCGGCCCTGCACCATCCGGAGCGCTACCGCGACCTGCTGGAGCTGGCGGAGCCCCGCATCCTCGCCTTCGGCGGCATGTTCCTGATGATGGTCTTTCTGCGCTATTTCTTCGACGAGGCCAAGACGCTCCACTGGGTCAGGCCCCTGGAACGCCGTCTGAGCGCCGCCGGACGGGTGGAGGCGCTGGAGGTGGCCCTCGCCCTGATCCTGCTGCTGCTGCTCACCGCCGTCCTGCCGCCGGGACTGCGGGCCGAGGTGATGATCAGCGGCGTGATCGGCCTGGTGCTGCAGCTGCTGAGCACCTCCCTGGCCGAGGCCTTCGGCGACGAGGAGCAGGCGGGGATGCGGCTGGCGGCCGGGGGTGGGCTGGCCAGCCTGCTCTACCTGGAACTGCTCGATGCCTCCTTCAGCCTCGATGGCACCATCGGGGCCTTCGCCATCACCCAGAACCTGGGCCTGATCCTCACCGGCCTGGGGCTCGGGGCCCTGTTCATCCGCTCCCTCACCCTGATGCTGAGCCGTGAGAAGGCCCTCGACCAGCTGGTGTACCTGGAGCATGGCGCCCACTACGCCATCGGCGCCCTGGGGATGCTGATGCTGGCCGGCATCGTGCTGGCCCAGCACCATCTCCACCTGCCCGAATGGGTCACCGGCCTGATCGGCATCGTGCTGCTGCTGCTGTCCCTGGCCGACTCGCTGCGGCAACGGAGGGGCCTGCGCCTCAGCCGCTGAGCGGTTGTTACCGCTGCTGCCAGGGCCCACCGGGCCTACAGGCCGAAGTGGCGGCAGATCAACCAGGGCACGAACAGGGCCAGTCCGATCGTGAGGGGAGCGCCGTAGCGCGTCATGTCCAGGAAGCGGTAGCGCCCGGGGCCGAACACCATCAGGTTGGTCTGGTAGCCGATCGGGGTGAGGAAGCTCTGGCTGGCGGCGAACAGGATCGCGAAAATGAAGGCCATCGGCGGCAGCTGCAGCCCCTTTGCCACTTCGGTGGCAATCGGAATCAGCAGCACCACCGTGGTGCCGTTGCTGAGGGCTTCGGTGAACGCCTGCCCCAGCACGAACACCACCAGCAGCACGGCATAGGCGGGCCAGCCCTTGAGCGAATGGAGCAGGTCGGTGGCCAGGGCCGCCGCCAGACCGGTCTTCTGCATCGCCACGCTGAAGCAGGCGAGCGAACCGAGCAGCAGGATCACGTCCCAGCGGATCGACCGCAGCAGTTCGCCGGAGCGCAGGCAGCCGGTGGCGACCATGGCCACCACCGCCAGCAGCACCGACGCCATCAGTGGCAGCACCTTGAACATCGGCAGCAGGATCATCAGCGCCGAGATCACCATGGCGGTGAGCTTGCGGTCGGTGGTGGGCAGGTCCTTCTCGAGCTCATCGAGCAGCACCAGGTCGTTGTTGGCCTGCAGGCCGCGGATCGCATCCACCGGGGCCTGCAGCAGCAGCACGTCACCGGCTTGCAGCTTCACCCGGCCCAGCCGTTCCCGCAGCACCTGGTTGCCCCGCTGGACCGCCAGCAGGGTGGCGTTGTGGCGCTGGCGGAAGCGCATGTCGCGCACACTGGCGCCGGCCAGGGTGGAGCCGTTCGGCAGCAGCACCTCCACCACCCGTTGCGGCGCGTTGGCGGCACCGCTGAGCTCCCGCAGATCCTCCTCCTGGTCGCTGATCGGCGCCAGCGTCACCGTGTGCTCCTGCTGGAGCCGCAGCAGGTTGTCGCGGTTGCAGCGCAGCATCAGCCGGTCGCCGGCCTGGAGGGGCAGGTCGGCCAGGGGGGCGCTGAAGCTCTCCTGACCCCGGTGCAGCTCCAGCACGTCCACATCGAAGCGCCGCTGCAGGCGGCTGTTGTGCAGCGACTGGCCGATCAGCCCCGAACCCGCCGGGATCAGCACATCGGTGAGGTAGCCGTCGCGGGCGAGGCCGTCGAGCAGATCCTGGTCGCCCTTGCCCCGGTCCGGCAGCAGCCGATCGGTGACGAGCAGCATGTAGAGGCCACCCAGCAGCCAAACGGGGATGCCGATGGCGGTGAAGCTGAACAGTTCGAGGGAGCCATAGCCCAGCTGGCGGCTCACATCACTGGCCAGCAGGTTGGTGGAGGTGCCGAGCAGGGAGATCGTGCCCCCGAGCACGGTGGCGAAGGACAGGGGCAGCAGCACCTTGGAGGGGGAAACGCCACGCCGGTGGCACCAGCCCTCGATCACCGGCAGCAGGGTGGCCACGATCGGGGTGTTGGGAATGAAGCCCGAGAGCGGAGCCACCACCCCCACGAGCAGGGTGATCATGCGTCGGGGTGTGCGCACCGCCTCCGACCCGATCAGGGCCCGCAGCCGATCGAGGCCACCACTGCGGAACAGGCCCGCGGAGGCGGCGAACAGCCCCATCAGGGTGATCAGGGCGGGGCTGCCGAAGCCCTGCACCGCCTCATCGGGTTTGAGCACCCGGAAGGTCACCAGCAGGGCCACCGCCAGCAGGCCGGTCACCTCGGGGGCGAGCCAGTTGGTGATGAACAGCACCATGGCGCCGGCGAACACCGCAAGGGTGATGGCGCCGTGGGTGGTGGCGGCGACGCTGAGAAATTCCTGCACGCGATCCGATGTCCGCTTGGGTCAGAGGTAGAAGCCGACGGTGGTGACGACACGGGTGCCTCGCTCCCGCAGGGCCTGCCGCAGCAGGATCGTCGACTGGTTGTGCAGCAGGTTCTCCCAGCGGTGACGGGTGACGAACACCGGCAGCACGATCATGCAGAAGCGGTTCTTGTCCTTGCGGTTCTCCTTCTCGAAGAGCTTCACGAAGTCGACCACCGGATCCACCAGGGAGCGGTAGGGGGATTCGAGGATCTGCAGCGGCACCTCCGGCACCTGACGCATCCACTGCTCCCGGAAGGCTTCGGCCCGGCCGCCGCCCAGATCCACGTGCACCGCCACCAGGTTGCTGGCGACGCTGCGGGCGAAGCAGATGGCCTCGAAGGTGCCGCGGTGCAGCTGACCCACCAGCACCACCGTGGGGGTGCCGCCCCCCCCCGTCGGCGCCGCCGGCAGCTTGAGGCGTACATCGGACGCCATGCGCAGGCGCCGGGCCACATGGTTGTAGTGGGTGCGGATCCGCAGATACATCGACACCAGCAGCGGGATCGCCACCACCACCAGCCAGGCCCCCTGGGTGAACTTGCTGAACAGGAGCACCCCCCCCACCACGGCGGTGATCAGGGCGCCGATGCCGTTCACCAGGGCCTTGGAGGTCCACCCCGATCCCTTGAGCTTCCACCAGTGCATCACCATGCCGGCCTGGGAGAGGGTGAAGCTCAGGAACACCCCCACCGCGTACAGCGGAATCAGCCGGCTGACGCTGCCGTTGAAGATCACCAGCAGCAGCCCGGCCAGGCCGCTGAGGGCATAGATGCCGTTGCTGAACACCAGCCGGTCCCCCAGGGAGGAGAGCTGGCGGGGCAGGAAGCCGTCCTGGGCCAGGAAGGCGGCCAGCCGCGGGAAATCCGCGTAGGCGGTGTTGGCCGCCAGCAGCAGGATCATCAGGGTGGCCATCTGCAGCACGAACAGCAGCACGCCGTTGCCGAAGATCCGCTCGCCCAGCTGATACAGGAGCGTGGGTCCGTTTTCCGTATACACCACCCCGCTCTGGTGGGCCAGGGCGCTGATGCCGCTGAACATCAGCGCCAGCATCACCACCATCACCACCAGCACCCGGCGGGCGTTGCGCCATTCCACGGGCCGGAAGGCGGCGACGCTGTCGCTGATCGCCTCGATCCCCGTGAGGGCGGCGCAGCCCGAACTGAAGGCCCGCATCAGCAGCAGCGGGCCGAGCACGTGCATGCCGTTGGCGCCGTGGTGGGCGGCCTCCAGCAGCTGTTGCTGCTCCGGCAGCGGCAGGGGTGCGAGCTGGCCGAGGCCGGTCTTGATGGCGCCCGCCACCAGCAGGGTCACCACCGCGCCCATGAACAGATAGGTGGGCACGCTCAGGAACCGGGCGCTGGAGCTGACCCCCCGCAGGTTGGCCACCATCACCAGCACCACCGCCAGCAGGCAGAGCGGAATCCGCTCCGGTTCGAGGGCCGGGAAGTAGGAGGTGAGGGCGGCGATGCCGGCGGCCACGCTCACCGCCACCGTGAGCACGTAATCGATCGACAGCGAGGCCCCGGCCACCAGCCCCGGGATCGGGCCCAGGTTCTGCTGGGAGACCCGGTACGACCCACCGCCCATGGGGTAGGCCTTGATGGTCTGCCGGTAGCTGGTGGCCACGATCAGCATCAACCCCACGATCAGGGCCGTGATCGGCAGGGTGTAGGAGAGGGCGGCGGCGCCCGCCATCCCCAGCACCAGCACGATCTCCTGGGTGGCGTAGGCCACCGAGGAGAGGGCATCGGAGCTGAGGATCGCCAGCGCCTCGGCGTTGTTGTAGCGCTCCTCGTGGTGGGCGCTGGTGGGTAACGGGGTCCCGATGAGCCGGCGTCGCAGTCCGTCGATGCTGGGCATGCGTCGTCGGCTCGGTTGCTTGACTCTTAGGGACGCTACGCCTGGTCTGATCCTTGGGCACCCCGACGTTGCTCAGCACGCTGCTGATCCTGCTGATCGGCGTGCTGATGGCGCGCCTTTCGGCCGGATGGATGGCCCGCTGGGCGGTGCCGGCGATCATCCTTGAGCTCGTGATGGGCTTCGCCCTCGGCAACACCGTGGTGCCCTACGAGCGGATGGCTCCCCTCAGCGGCCTCACCGAGCTGGGGGTGCTCACCCTGTTCTTCCAGGTGGGCCTGGAGGTGCGGGGGGATCTGCTGTCCTCCCGGCCCCAGGCCATCCTGCGCACGGTGGCCCTGAGCTTCTGCACCCCCCTGCTGGCCTTCTGGCCCCTGCGGAGCCTGTTCGGGCTCTCGATCCCCACCACCCTCCTCTGCCTGGCCGTGCTGAGCGCCACCGGCACCGGCGTCACCCTGCGGGTGCTGGCCCAGCGCCGGGCCCTGCAGACCCCCTCCGGCCGTCTGCTGGTGGGGGTCTCGGTGCTCGATGACCTGCCGGCCATCGCATTGCTGGCGGTCGCCACCGCCAGCGCCGGCCTGCGGCTCGGTTCCCAGTGGATGGGCTGGTTCGGCCCCCTGGTGGGCGTTGGACTGGCGGTGCTGAGCTGGCTGGCGGTGGCCCGCTGGACCCGTGAGCACCACAGCCGACCCACCGGTGCGCTGGCGATCCTGATGCTGCTGATCGGTTCCGCCTGGGTGGGGGAGGCCTGCGGCCTCACCAGCCTGCTGGGCGCCCTCTGGGGCGGGGTGCTGCTGGCCCGGCTGGGGCCGGTGGAGGGGGAGGTGCAGAAGGTGCTGACCGTGCTTTCGGAGGTGTTCCTGCCCCTCTATTTCATCAGTGTCGGCATGCGGATCAGCGCCGGCACCCTGCTGCAGCCGGCGGCCTGGCAGCTGGCGGTGGTGCTGATCGTGCTGGCCCTGCTCAGCAAGATGGCCTGCGGCCTCGGCATCAGCCGGCGGGATCGGGCGGCGGGGGTCGACCGCTGGCTGGTGGTTCTCGGTCTGATTCCCCGGGGGCTGCCGGGGCTGGTGTTCGCCACCACGGCCCTCAGCCAGGGCCTGATCGACGCGCTCCAGTTCTCCGCCCTCGTGCTGATGGTGGCCTTCACCACGGTGCTGGGCCTGCTGCTGCTGGAACGGCGCCTCAACGGGATGGAGGTGGCCCCACCGTGATCGCCAGGAGAACCTGAAAACCGCAACGAATGACTAAGGTTTGCGCCATCTGTCATTCGCTGCGTTGACTTCACCCGTTGCTGCGAGCTCCTGGCACGCCCTGGCACCTGAAGCGTGCCTCCAGGAACTCGAGACCAGTCCCGAAGGTCTGAGCACCGCCCAGTGCGCGCAACGGCTGGCCAGCCTGGGTCCCAACCGCCTGGAACTCAAGGCGGGCCGCAGCAACCTGCGCATCCTCTGGGACCAGTTCAGCAACGTGATGCTGATCATGCTGCTGGCGGTGGCGGCGGTCTCGGCGGCGGTGGCCTATGCGGCGCAACGGTTCCCGAAGGACGCCATCGCCATCGTGCTGATCGTGGGCCTCAACGCCCTGCTCGGCTATCTGCAGGAAAGCCGGGCCCAGCAGGCCCTGCAGGCCCTGCGCGACATGGCCCAGCCCCTGGTGACCGTGCGCCGCGACGGCATCTGGGAGCGGCTGTCCAGTGAGCAGCTGGTGCCCGGTGACCTCATCCGGGTCGAAGCCGGCGACCGGGTGCCGGCCGATTCCCGCCTGCTGGAGGTGGCCGAGCTGGGCCTGCGGGAGGCGGCCCTCACCGGTGAGGCCGAGGCGGTGACCAAGCAGGCCGAGCTGGTGCTCGATCAGGCCACCCCGGTCCTGGAGCGCCAGAACTGTCTGTTCCAGGGCACCGAGGTGGTGCGGGGCCGCGGTCTGGCGGTGGTCACGGCCACCGGCATGCAGACCGAGCTGGGCAAGATCGCCCAGATGATCAACACCGCGGGCGGGGAAACCACCCCCCTGCAGGAACGGCTCGATGGCCTGGCCAACGTGCTGGTGGGCTCCGCCCTGGCCCTGGTGGCTGCGGTCGTGCTGCTGGGCTGGCTGATGGGCCAGCGCCTGCTCGACCTGCTGGAGGTGGCCCTGTCGATGGCGGTGGCCATCGTTCCCGAAGGCCTGCCGGCGGTGATCACCGTCACCCTGGCGATCGGCACCCAGCGGATGGTGCAGCGTGCCGCCCTGATCCGGCGCCTGCCGGCCGTGGAGGCGCTGGGCTCGGTCACGGTGATCTGCACCGACAAGACCGGCACCCTCACCCTCAACCGCCAGGTGGTGCAGGAACTGCGCACCGGTACCCAGGCGCTGGCCGTCAGCGGCAACGGCTACGACCCCCACGGCGACTTCAGCGCCACCGACATCCGGCCGCCGGTCGGGGCGCTGCCCGGCGTGGCCCCCGGCGCCCGCCAGCTGCTGCTCCAGGCCGGCATCCTCTGCAGCGATGCCGAACTCAAGCAGGAGCCCGACGGCCGCTGGGAGATCCTCGGGGATCCCACCGAAGGCGCCCTGGTGGTGGCTGGCGCCAAGGCCGACCTCGATGGTTTCGCCCTGCGCAGCCAGTACAAACGCCAGGCCGAGATCCCCTTCAGCTCCGAGCGCCAGCTGATGGCGGTCTGGGTGCGGGACCTGGATGGCCGTCTCCAGGCACCGCTGGGGGACAGCGCCCACGGCTCCACCACCCTGCTGGTGAGCAAGGGGGCCCCCGAGGTGATCCTCGGCACCTGCAACCGCTGGCTGGATGGTTCCGGGGTGGTCAAGCTCAGTGAGGAGCAGCACCAGTGGTGGCTGGAGCAGGCCCGGGAGCTGGCCGCCTCCGGCCTGCGGGTGCTGGCCTTCGCCTGCGCCCCCCACCACCTGAGCCCGGAATACGAACTGCAGCACCAGGTGCTGCTGGGGCTGATGGCCCAGCTGGACCCCGCCCGCCCCGAAGTGGCCATGGCGGTGGCCCGCTGCCGCGAGGCCGGCATCCGGCCGGTGATGATCACCGGCGACCATCCCCTCACCGCCCGGGCCATCGGGGTGAACATCGGTCTGGTAGATGCCGGCGCCGAGGTGGTGCTCGGCCGGGAGCTGGAGGAGGCCGACGAGGCCGCCCTGGCGGCGATCGTCCGCCGCTGCGACGTCTATGCCCGGGTGGCGCCCGAGCAGAAACTGCGCATCGTCAAGGCGCTGCAGGGGGTGGGCCAGGTGGTGGCCATGACCGGCGATGGCGTCAACGATGCCCCGGCCCTCAAGCAGGCCCACATCGGTGTGGCCATGGGCATCACCGGCACCGAGGTGAGCAAGGAAGCCTCCGACATGGTGCTGCTGGATGACAACTTCGCCACGATCGTCAATGCGGTCGAGCAGGGGCGGCTGGTGTACGCCAACATCCGTCGCTTCATCAAGTACATCCTCGGCAGCAACGTCGGCGAACTGATCACCATCGCCTCCGCCCCCCTGCTGGGGCTGGTGGGCGTTCCCATGACCCCCATCCAGATCCTCTGGATGAACCTGGTCACCGATGGGGTGCCGGCCCTGGCCCTGGCCCTGGAACCGGGCGAAGCCGGCCTGATGCAGCGTCCTCCCGCTGAACCGGGCGAATCGATCTTCGCCCGCGGGGTGGGCAGCTACATCCTGCGCATCGGCGTGGTGTTCGCCGCCATCACGATCACGATGATGGTCTACGCCTCCCGCGCTGGGGCTCCCTGGAAGACCATGGTGTTCACCATGCTCTGTCTGGCACAGATGGGCCATGCCCTGGCCGCCCGCAGCGACCGCCCCCTGGTGCAGGTGGCACCCTTCTCCAACCCCTGGTTGCTGGGGGCGGTGGTGTTCACCACCCTGCTGCAGTTGTCCCTTCTCTACGTTCCGGTGCTGGCGCAATTCTTCGGCACCGTGCCGCTCTCCGCCGGAGACCTGGGCATCTGTGTGGGCTTCAGCCTGCTGTTCTTCCTCTACCTGGAACTTGAGAAGGTCTGGCGTCTCTTGCGCCGCCGCCGCTCCGCCAACGCCTGATCCGGTTTCAGCCCGGCGCCTTTGATAACGGCAGCTTGCTTCACCCATAGGACTTTCCTTTGCCGCCGGCCACCCACGGAGGTCTTGGGGTGCTTAGTGTTCGCCACCAAGTGGACCGCCCTGTTCACGTCGATCCCCTGCCATGACCCTGTTTTTCGCCCAGACAGCCTGGCTGGTGCCCCTTTATCCGCTGCTGGCTGCCCTGGCGTCCCTGGCCTGGTCTCCCGGACTGATCTGGAAGACGGGACCCAGGCCCTGCGGCTACCTCAACCTGACCATGGTGAGCGTGGCCTTCGGCCACAGCCTGCTGGCCCTCTGGGGGGCCAATGCCCATCCCGGCGCCCTGCCGCTGCATTTCGGCTGGACCTGGCTGCACACCGCCGGGCTCTCCATCGGTTTCGACGGATCGATCACCCAGCCGGCGCTGATCGCCACCCTGTTCGTGACGGGGCTGCACGTGCTCGCCCAGATCTTCGCGATCGGTTACCTGGAGATGGACTGGGGCTGGCCCCGTTTCTTCGGTTCCCTGAGCTTCTTCGAGGCCGGACTCTGCGCCCTGCTGCTCACCGATTCGCTGTTCTTCAGCTATGTGATCCTCGAGCTTCTCACCCTTGGCACCTATCTGATCGTGGGCACCTGGTACAACCAGTCCCTGGTGGTCAAGGGGGCCCGTGACGCCTTTCTCACCCAGCGCATCGGCGACCTGATCCTGCTGGCCGGCCTGGTGGCGATCCTGCCGGTGACGGGCACCTGGAACTTCGGATCCCTGGCCGCCTGGGCCGCCACCCAGACCCCGGGCAGCCTGCCCCTCAACCAGGAGCTGATCCTGCTGGCCCTGGTGGCCGGCCCGATGGGCAAATGCGCCCAGATCCCCCTGCACCTCTGGCTCGACGAGGCCATGGAGGGTCCACTCCCCTCCACGGTGCTGCGCAATTCGGTGGTGGTGGCCGGCGGCGCCTGGGTGCTGCTGCGGCTCCAGCCCCTGCTGGCCCTCAGCCCCCTGGTCAACACGGTGCTGGTGGTGGTGGGCGGCACCACCGCCCTGGTGGGTGCCTTGATCGCCCTGGCCCAGATCGACATCAAACGGGCCCTCTCTTTCCTGGCCAGCAGCTGGATGGGCCTGCTGTTCCTGGCCGTGGGGCTGGGGGGGTCCTCCGTGGCCGGCCACCTGCTGCTGGTCTATCCGCTGCCGATGGCGCTGGTGCTGATGGCCGCGGGCACCGTGATCGTCAGCAACGTCACCCAGGACCTCACCCAGCTGGGCGGTCTGTGGAGCCGCCGGCCCCTGGTGGGGCTCGCCTTCCTCACCGGGGCCGGCGGCCTGATGGCCCTGCCGCCCTTCGGTGGCTTTGCGGCCATCCGCGAGCTGCTCAAGCTCTGCACCGCCAGTTCCCAGCCGGCCCTGCTGGGCGGGTTCGTGCTGATCACCAATGCCCTGATCGCCGCCGGGCTGGTGCGGGTGTTCGGCCTGATCTGGGGCGGCAAGCCCAGCGTGTTCACGATCCGCTCCGCCGAGGTGCTGTGGCTGATGGTGGTGCCCACCCTGCTGCTCATGGGCGTGGTGCTGCACCTGCCGATCCTGCTGGCGAAGTTCGGGGTCTTCGCGGCCTCCCCCCTGCTGGGCTGGGGACCCCAGGCGGTGCCCCTGCTGCTCTCCACCCTGGTGGGCGGAGGCCTCTCTGCCGTCTTCTACCTGCGGCCCCACCCGATGGCCCAGCTGCCCTCGGCCCTGGGCGGCCTGCAGCACTGGCTGGCCCACGACATGAACACCGAGAGCTTCTACCACCGCACCGTGGTGTCGCTGGTGGTGGGGATGGCCCGCCTCAGCTCCTGGTCCGACCGTCAGCTGGTGGATGGCTTCACCGGTGCCACCGGTGAGGCGGCCCTCCAGAGCGCCCGTCGCCTCAGTTTCACCACCTCCGGCCGCACCCAGACCTACGCCCTCACCCTGCTGATCGGCGTCGTGCTGATGGCCGCCTGGCTGCTGACCATCGTGCCCCCCACCCTGCTCCGCTGATGGCCCTGCTCCTGCTGCTCGTTCTCCCGGCCGTGGCCGCCGTCCTGGTGCCCCTGCTGCCGGACCGCCTGACCCTGGTGCGCCGGGTCTCGATCGTCACCCTGCTGCTCCAGTTCGCCCTGATCCTGGCCCAGCTGGGCCAGGGCCCCCAGGAGCTCCACCAGCTCTGGCTGCCGCGCATCGGTCTCTCCCTTGATCTGGGCCTCGATGGCCTCTCCAGTCCCCTGGTGGCCCTGATCGCCCTGATCGCTCTCGTCACGGTGCTGGCCACCCCCGCCGACCAGCCCCGGGCCCGGCTGTTCTTCAGCCTGGTGCTGGCCACCGACCTCGGCCTGGTGGGGGCGGTGCTGGCCCGCAACGCCCTGCTGTTCCTGCTGGCCTTCGAGCTGGTGCTGATCCCCACCACCCTGCTGCTGGCCGTCTGGGGCGGTCCCCGTCGCGCCCAGGCCGCAATCCAGTACGTCATGTATGGCGCGGTGTCCGGGTTCTCGCTGCTGGCGGCCGTGCTCGCCCTCGGCTGGCTCCACGGCGACGGCTTCAGCTTCGACTTCGCCGATCTCGCCACCATGCAGCTCTCGCCCGCCAGCAGCCGCTGGATCCTGGGTCTGCTGCTGCTGGCCTTCGGCCTCAAGCTCCCTGTGGTGCCCCTGCACGGCTGGCAGCCCCTGGCCTACAGCGAAGCCTCCAGTCCGGTGGCGATGCTGCTCAGTGGCGGTGTCTCCATCCTGGGCGGCTACGGCCTGCTGCGTTTCGGCATCGGCTTCCTGCCGGAGCAATGGATCCTCTGGTCCCCCTGGATCGCAGTGGTCGGCGCCATCACGGCCTTCTACGGGGCCCTCAACGCCATTGTCCAGACGGACATGCGCCGGCTGGTGGCCTACGGCTCCCTCGGCCACATGGGTCTGCTGGTGGTGGCCCTGGCGTCGGCCACCCCCCTCAGCCTGCAGGGCGTGGTGGCCCAGTTGCTGGCCCACGGCATGATCTCGGCCCTGCTGTTCCATCTGGTGGGGCTGATCGACAGCAAGACGGGCTCCACCCGCATCCCCGATCTGGCGGGCCTGCTGAATCCCTACCGGGGGCTGCCCTTCACCCTGGGTCTGTTCCTGCTCGCCCTGATGGCCAGTGCGGGCATCCCGGGGCTGGCGGGTTTCGCCCCCGAGTTCCTGATGCTCGTGGCCAGCTGGACCCCCTTCCCGGTGGCCACCCTGCTCTGCCTGATCGCCTCGGGATTCACGGCCGTCTACGCCGTGCGGCTGTTCAACCGGGTCGGCTTCGGCCGCCTCGACAACGACAGGGTCGACTATCCGGCCACGGTCTGGAGCGAGCGATTCCCGGCCGTCATCCTCACCGCCCTGGTGGTGGTGGGCGGCCTCTGGCCCGGGCTGCTGCTGGGCTGGAGTGAAACCACCACCACCGATCTGGCCCTGCGCAGCGAACCGATCACCCCCCTCGTTGCCCTTGCCCCCGCCGCGACCTCTGCCCGGATCCCCTCATGACTCCACCCACCGTCAGCCTGACCGACACGGCGCGCCAGTCCCTGATTCCGCCGTCCCAGCACCGCTATGCGGAGGTGATCCATCGGCTGGAGGCGGGCGGCTCGATGCTGCCCGACACGCCCGAGAACCTGATGCAGATCATCGGCATCTACAAGGCCTATGCCGTGCCGATGGACTTCTACTGGCGCGATCTGCTCTACATCGCCGAGCGGGTGTTCCTCGATCCCCTGCCGGCCTTCAAGTACTTCCCTTCCCAGGAGTACCTGGATCTGCCCAACTCCTACGCCGGTGAACAGTCGAAGCTGCGCATCTGGCGCGGTGGGGAGAAGGCCCACCCCGAACTCCTGGAGTTCATGGCCAAGGGCGAGACGCGGGCCATGCCGAAGCTGCTCCATCACCTCTGGCACGACCGGATCAACATGGAGTTCGCCGAGGCCTGCATGGAGGCCATGTTCTGGCACCAGGGCATGGGCGGCCGCTTCTACGACTACCTGGAGACCGACGTCTACAAAGCGAACGCCGACAAGGCCATCAAGGCCTACTTCAAGGGCAACCCGCTCATGCTCGGCCTCTACGCCCTGTTCCCGGAGATGTTCCTGGAGCAGGTGCGCAAGATGAGCTACTACGCCAATCTCGGCCTGTTCTGGGAGGTGATGGCGCCGGTCTTCTTCGAGATGAGCGACATCTACGACGAGGGTGGCTTCAAGGGGGTTCCCGACGCCATGAACTTCCTGGTGAATGGCATCTTTGCCGTGGCGGGCCGGCCCATCTACCACCATGTTTACATCGGTGGGGAGTGCTTCGAGATCATCCCCAAATCGGCGGGCTTCACCTGGCTCTACGAGGCGGCCCTGCCCTACGTGGAAGCCGTCTTCTACCGCACGGCTCCGTTCCGGGGCACCAAGAGCTACAACGCCCAGGCCGGCCAGGTGCCGGCGGAGCAGGCCGATTTCCACTACGGCATCCTCTACGCCGATGTGTTCCCGGTGGGCTCGGCGGGCATCCCGCCCACGCTGCTGATGCAGGACATGCTCCATTTCCTGCCGCCCTATCTCACGGAGCTCTATGCCAAGCACAAGCGCGGCGAGGGGGATGTGCTCAACCAGCTCGGGGTCACCTTCCAGCGCTCCATGTACAACGTCACCTCCGCGGTGATCCAGGCCCTGCGCGGCGCCCTGCTCTATCCGCTGGATGACACCGACCCCGAGCACCTGATGGCGAACCGCCGCTTCTTCGAGGCCCAGATGGATCGGTTCCTGCGCCCCGAGGCCCGCCTGCCCCAGATCCAGACCCAGGACTACCGCTAGGAGACTCCCATGGCCAACATCATCGAAACCGCCAAGGGGGCCGGCTGCTTCGGCACCCTGCTCACCGCTGTCGAGGTGGCCGGACTCACCGGGGCCCTCGAGAGCCCCGGCCCCTTCACCGTCTTCGCCCCCGTCGACGACGCCTTCGCCGCCCTGCCCCCCGGCACGGTCCAGACCCTGGTGGACAACGTGCCGCAACTGGCGCGCATCCTCAAGTTTCACGTGCTCTCCGGCGCCTACAAAAAGGAGCAGCTGATCGACCAGCCGGAATGGGAGAGCCTGGAGGGGGCGCCGGTGGCGATCCGGCGGGCCGATCCGTTCGAGGTCAAGAACGCCACCGTCGTTTCCGCCGACATCGTCTGCGACAACGGCATCGTGCATGTGATCGACCGGGTGATCCTGCCGGGCTGAACCATCAGCTTGTGGTGGCGCCAGCTTGAGTGCTGGCGCCA
>CALRJF020000014.1:0-88132 GCA_943367425.1 Candidatus Sulfopaludibacter sp. SbA3 | reverse complement strand
GATGCCGACCTCGTCCTCATGATCTATCGCGACGAGTACTACAACCCCGAAACCGCCGATCGCGGCATCACCGAAGTCATCGTCACCAAACACCGCAACGGTCCCGTCGGTACCGTCAAACTCCTCTTTGAACCTCAGTTCACACGCTTCCGCAATCTTGCGGCCTAGGGATTCCCGCCATACCGCTGCCGAGAAAAGCGCCGTACAGTTGGGTGAAGGTCCTGAAAAAAGATATCGGTGCAACCACATTCTTTCTGGTTCTACGTTTTTGCCTTTTTCACCATCATTCTGGCGCGCTACTTCCTGGTGGCCGGCTTCACCCACTGGCTTCTCTATGGGCGGCGCCCAGCCACCACCATTTCCCGCCCATCGCCCCCGCACCAGCCCTCACCAGCCGCCGTCCTCGATGACATTCAGCTGTCGGTGGTCTCCACCGCCGTCTTCGCCCTGGCCACCGCCCTGATCATGACCCTGCATGATCACGGTCTGACCCGCCTGCAGGGTCCGATGACGATGCAACACCTGTGGTATCTGCCGCTCAGCTACGGGGCCGTGCTGGTGCTGCAGGACGCCTACTTCTATGCCACCCACAGGCTGCTGCACCATCCGGCCCTGTTCCGCTGGTGTCACCAGGGGCACCATCGCTCCCACCATCCCACGCCCTGGACCTCCTTTGCCTTCGACCCGCTCGAAGCCGTGGTGCAGTGCCTGTTCCTGATCGGCATCGTGATGCTGATCCCCCTGCATTTCATCACCCTGCTGGCGGTGCTCACCACGATGACGGTGTGGGCGATCGTCAACCATCTGGGCCTCGAAGTCCTTCCCCTGCACTTCCCCCATCACTGGCTGGGACGGTGGATGATCGGGCCCGCCCACCACGCGATTCATCACCGCCGCCACGCGTCCCACTACGGGCTCTATTTCACGTTCTGGGACCGGGTGTTCGGCAGCGAAGATCCGACCTACGCCGCCTCGCTGCAGCCACCGGGGCCCTGAGCAGCTGCAGGACCTGGGCCTTCAGCCAGGATCCGCCAGCCCGGCCAGGTCGGCGGCCCGCACCACGCTGGCCAGGCGGGAGAGCTGCCCGATCGAGGCCAGGTGCTCCGCCGGGCTCGCTGCGGCGCAGGCGTCCTCCACCAGCACCACCTGGAAGTCCCGGTCGTGGCCTTCCCGGGCCGCCGCCTGCAGGGCCCAGGCGGTGCTGACGCCCCCCAGCAGCAGCCGCCCGATTCCGGCGGCCCGCAGCATGGTGTCGAGGGCCGTGCCGTGGAAGGGGCTCAGCCGGTGCTTCACCAGCACCGGATCGCCGGGCTGCACCGCCAGGTCGGCGTGGAACTCCGTGCCCCAGTCGCCGAGTTGCAGGGCCCCCAGATCCCGGGCCCGGCCCAGGATCGGCGCGTGGGCGGCCAGCTCCGGATAGCCGGCTCGGAAGCCCACCTTCACCAGGATCACGGGCCAGCCCCGGGTGCGGGCCCCATCCAGGGCCTGGTTGGCCGCCGCCAGCACGTCGCGCCGTTCCACCTCGGCGGCACAGGTGGGCATGGCCCCGTCGCGGTGGACGAGGTCGTTGATCAGATCGATCAGCACCAGGGCGGTGCGCATGGGCAGGCGCCTCGAGCGCAGCAGCCCATCATCGGCCGCCCGAGCCAGGCCTGCAGCCCCACCGGCTCCTGCCACGCCATACATTCATAAGGATGGCCCTGAGCGCAGACCCCACCGAACGCTTCGACCTGATCGTGGTCGGCGGCGGCCATGCCGGCTGCGAGGCGGCCCTCACCGCCGCCCGGCTCGGGGTGTCCACCGCCCTGTTCAGCCTCAACCTCGATCGCATCGCCTGGCAACCCTGCAACCCGGCCGTGGGCGGCCCGGCCAAGAGCCAGCTGGTCCATGAGGTGGATGCCCTCGGCGGGGTGATCGGCCGGCTGGCGGATGCCACCGCCCTGCAGAAACGGCTTCTCAACGCCAGCCGCGGCCCGGCCGTGTGGGCGCTGCGGGCCCAGACCGACAAACGCCAGTACGCCCGCCAGATGCTGCAGCTGCTGCAGCACACTCCCAACCTGGCCCTGCGCGAGGCCATGGTGACGGACCTGGAGGTGGAGGGCGATCCGGGCGATCCGACCGGTCCGCCGGCCCGGGTGATCGGCGTGCGCACCTACTTCGGCAGCGTCTACGCCGCCGGAGCCGTGATCCTCACCACCGGCACCTTTCTCGGCGGCCGCATCTGGGTGGGCAACCGCTCGATGGCGGCGGGCCGGGCCGGCGAGCAGCCGGCGGAAGGCCTCACCGAAGCGCTGCAGGCCCTGGGGTTCCGCACCGACCGGCTCAAGACCGGTACCCCCGCCCGGGTCGACCGGCGCAGCGTGGCGCTCGACCGGCTGGAGGAACAGCCCAGTGACGCCGCCGATCGCTTCTTCAGCTTCGATCCCACCGCCTGGGTGAGCGGCGAGCAGATGGCCTGCCACATCACCCGCACCACCGCGGCCACCCATCAGCTGATCCGCGACAACCTCCACCTCACCCCGATCTACGGCGGCTTCATCGACAGCAAGGGGCCCCGTTACTGCCCCTCGATCGAGGACAAGATCGTGCGCTTCGCCAGCAAGGAGAGCCACCAGATTTTCCTGGAGCCGGAAGGCCGCGACACCCCCGAGCTCTACATCCAGGGGTTCTCCACCGGCCTGCCCGAGCGCCTGCAGCTGGAACTGCTGCGCACCCTGCCGGGCCTGGAAGAGTGCGTGATGCTCCGGCCCGCCTACGCCGTTGACTACGACATGGTGCCGGCCACCCAGCTCACCCCATCACTGGAAACCAAGCGGATCCGGGGCCTGTTCTGCGCCGGGCAGCTCAACGGCACCACGGGTTATGAGGAAGCCGCGGCCCAGGGACTGGTGGCCGGGCTCAACGCCTCCCGGCTGCTGGGGAGCCAGGAGCCGGTGCACTTCCCCCGGGAGGAGAGCTACATCGGCACGATGGTCGACGACCTGGTCACCCAGGAACTGCGGGAGCCCTACCGGGTGCTCACCAGCCGCAGCGAATACCGCCTCGTGCTGCGCGGCGACAACGCCGACCGCCGGCTCACGCCCCTCGGCCAGCGCCTGGGCCTGATCGATGGGCGCCGCTGGCGCCTGTACGAACAGAAGCAGGAGGCCATCGACGCGGAAAAACGGCGCCTGGAGACCGTGCGCCTCAAGGCCTCCGATCCGGCGGCCGCCGCCGTGGAGGAAGCCCCCGGCGCCGGCATCAAGGGATCGATCACCCTGGCCGACCTGTTGCGGCGTCCCGGGATCCATGGGGCCGACCTGGTGCGCCTGGGGCTCGGCGATCCGGATCTGCCCGTCGACGTGCGCGACGGCGCCGAGATCGACATCAAATACAGCGGCTATCTGGCCCGCCAGGAACAGCAGATCCACCGGGTCCGCCGCGAGCAGGGCCGCCCCATTCCCGCCGGGATCGATTACGCCGGCATCGGCACCCTCTCGGCGGAAGCCCGGGAGAAGCTGGAGGCCATCCAGCCCCGGAACCTGGGCCAGGCCGCCCGCATCCCCGGGGTCACCCCCGCCGATGTCACGGCCCTGCTGCTGTGGCTGGAACTGGAGCGGCGCCGGCAGCAGCCCGACCCTGGCCGCCCTCGTGAAGTCTGGTTACACTGACGCACGCTCGACGCCGAGGACAGCAGTTGAGTCCCTCCCCCAGGCGCCCCCTCCGCGGCATTCCCACCTCCAGGGCCTACTGGGAGCTCAAGGCCGAGCAGATGATGAACCGGGTCTTCGACCCGGAGGCCACGATCGATCTGAACGTGGAGTCGCCGGCGACCCCCCGCCACCTGCTGCCCCCCGCCACTCCCACCGCCCGCCGGCTGCGCGGCGGCACCGCCCGACCGGCGGCTCCCACCGCCAGCCGCCATGACCGCAACACCCTGCTGCTGACGGCCATGGGCGGCGTCTGCATGGTGAGTGTGGCCAGCTCGGTGCTCTACCTCACCCACTCCAGCCGCATGCAGCAGGCCCTCAGCCAGGAGCGCAGCCTGCTGCTGGTGGAACGGCTGCGCACCCTGGGCCCCGCCAATCCACTTCCCGCCGGGTCCATCAACGTCGCCCCCACCGCCACGGGCAACGATCCCACCCAGCCCCTGGCCAGTGACGGCCTGCCGCCGCCGCCGGAGGAACCCTGGATTCAGCAGCTGTCCCAGCTCCCCCAGCCGGAAGGATCCAGGGCGCCGGTCTTGCGGGTGCCCCTGAGTCCGAAACTGGCCGCCGCCGCCCCGCCGGCCCAGGCACCGAGCGGTTCCGACAGCCGTCCCGCCTACGCAGCGCCCCGCAGCGGTGGCGGCACGCCGGAACTGGTGGGTGTGGTGGGATCCGCCGGCCGGCCGGCCTCGGCGATCTTCCAGATGGGCGGCACCTCCACCAGTGTCAACGTGGGCGAGACGATCGGGGGCAGCGGCTGGCGGCTGCGCTCCGCCGAAGGCGACGCGGCCCTGATCGAGCGGGGTGGTGAAGTGCGCCAGGTCTCGATCAGCAACGGCCTCTGACCCCCGGCGTGCCCCCCACCACGCGGAACACCACCAGCGGCGACGGTCTGCTGCCCTCGCCGCGGCCCCTCTGGCAGGCGCCTGCCGGCGACGCCGCCGCGATCCGGGCCCATCAGGACCTCAGCGGTGCCTGGAAACTGCTGCTGCTCGGCGACGGCAGTCCCACCCGCCACCTGCAGCTGCTCACCGGCGACGCCGTGGACGTGGAACTGATCGCCATGGCGACGGATCCAGGGGGGGCGCCGGACACCCCGGCGGAGGTGGCCGAGCTGGAGGCCCCGCTGCTGCGCCGCCAGGTGTGGCTGGTGTGCGGATCGCGGACGCTGGGCTGGGCGGAAAGCTGGTGGAATCAGGCGGAAGCGGAAGCCCACCTGCAGGATCGGGCCCTGCCGATCTGGCGCAGCCTCACGGCCGGGCGGGCCGAGCTGTTCCGGGAGGTGGATGGGGTGGCCCAGGTGCAGGAGCCCTGGCTGGAGGAACGCTTCGCCTGCCCGGGCCCCTTCTGGAGCCGGCACTACCGCTTCTTTCGCCAGGGGCGCGAGCTGACCGTCATCCGGGAGGTGTTTTCACCGGCGCTTGAAACCTGGCTGGGGCCGGCCGCTGCGGCGATTGTTCGTAAAGACTGATCAAGTCGGTAACGCCGTGTGGCGGTTTCCTGTTGACGAATTGACGCTCTTGGGGCACTGGCCAACATTCGATTACTTGAATTTTGACGATGTCCATCCCCTTCGCCGGCAAGCCCCAGGGCCACGGCCACCGATCTCCGCTTTCCCAGGCGCCGCCCGAGGGTGACTGGATGACCCTCACCGACCTGGGACGGCGCTATGGCGTTTCCGCCGTCCACACCGGCAAGCTGCTCGTCGACGCCGGCCTGCGCAACCGCAGCGGCGAGCCCAGCGGCGAAGCCCTCCGGGCCGGCCTGGCCATGCTGCCGAAACCCGGCCATCACCAGGCCAGCCTCTGGCATGCCCAGGGCTGCGCCCCCCACCTGGAGCGGCTGGGGCTCGTACCCCAGGCCCAGCGCACCATGGTGAGCCTGTGGGCCGATCTGCTCAGCGCCCTGCAGCAGGGATCCCCCTCGGTCAACGCCACCGCCGAGGAGATGGCCGGCGACATCCCCCGGGAGCTCGTCCAACCGGTGAACCGGGAACTGCGGCAACGGGGCTGCAGTTTCCGGGTCAAAGCCAGGCTCAGGTCAGCCGCAGCGTCTCGGCCTGCTTGCTTGCCTTCTCCAGCATCTGACGCAGCCGATCCTCATCCGTATGGCTGAGGTTGGTGCGCAGCAGCTTGGCGTGGGGGGCGTGAACCCGCAGCCGCTCGATCAGCCGGTCAGGGGTGGCATCGCGCAGCAGCAGGCAGAGGGCGGCGCTGCCGGGGGGCAGGGTCTCACCCACCTCCCGCATGAAACCGTCGTTGATGCCCAGATCGGACACGGATCCTGAGGCCGCCCCCAACCCGGCGCCCACCGCCGCACCGAGCAGCGGATTGAGGAACAGCAGCCCCACCAGGGCACCCCAGAACCCGCCGCCGACAGCCCCGGCGGTGGTGAGGTTGAGCGACTGATGCAGGCGCACCTTGCCATCGGCTTCGTTTTCCACCACGACGGCATCGTCGAGGGCGATCAATTCCTCCCGCTGGATATCCACCAACTGGCGACGCACCTCCTCGGCCTCCTGGACTGAAGGGAAGCCGACCACCACCAGACTGCTCATACTCGTTGACACACGGGGTTCACCCTTCCTTCCTAGCCCAATCCAGGCCCCTCGGTGTGTTGCCCCAGGTGGGGTTCAGCCCTGGCGGCGGCTGGAGCGGGGCAGGGGCCTGGCCCCGGAAGTGCTGGCAGGAGAGGGGCCGGAGACCTCCGGGGCATCCCTGCGCACGGGGCGCTGCCAGCGGGGCAGGGTGAAGCTGTCGTCATCGGGCCAGTCCTCCGGTTCCGAAGCGTTCTGCGGGGCAACCGAAGGGGCCTGCGGGCGCTGGGACGCTGGCGCGGCCGGTGCGGGGCCACCCCGGCGGGAGACCGCCTCCAGCCCCTGGCGACGGGAGCGGGACGGAGGCGCCTGGGCAGCCGGTTCCGGCCCGTTGTCCTGCCAGGGTTCCCGCCAGTCGTCACCGTCCTCGAGCAACCAGTCGAGCCGGTCCTCCACCCAGCGACCGAGGCCATCGAGCCGGGGCCGGCCCGGCCCGCGACGGCCGGAGGCCACGGGTCCGGGCCGGCTTCCCGGCCTGGCACCGGAGACCCCCTCCACGAACTGCCGACCGGCCGTCACCCAGCGGTCCAGGCGCTGATCGAGGGGGTCGACCCCGTTACGGCTCCGGCGGGGAAACTCGCGGTCGCGGTCGAAGCTGTTGTCCATCGACTCCATGGCTCGATGCTAACGACGGCGGCCGGCCAGCCAGTGCTCCCGCCCCATGCCCACCAGGGCGATGGTGAAGCCGCCCCACTCCAGGGTCCACAGAAAGGTTGCCATCGGCCCGTTCACCTGGGCCCGAACCTAGGCGGCGTTGCGCTCGAACACCAGCAGGCAGCTGGAATCCCAGCGCCCGCCATGGAACAGCTCGCAGCAGCGGCGGCAGGCCAGTCCCTGGCGGCGGCGCTGGTAGGGGGCGCGGGTGTCGCAGCGGGGGCAGCGGGCGATCCAGCGGCTGGTGCTGACGGGCAGGGGGTAGTGATGGCGCAGGCTCACCTGGAACTCAGGCTGGGCCGCGTTGATCGCCGCCATCCGGGCCCGGAACCGGGGACCATGCACCTCCTGCACCTCCAGGACCCGGTCCACCCAGGCATGGATCATCTCGTGACAGAGGGTGCCCAGGGTGGCCGCCCGGGGCAGGGGGTCGAGCAGGGGCCGTGACAGCACGATCTCGCACAGATCGCGGCCATCGCCGAGGCGCCCGCGGCGGTACAGACCGGCGGTGCGTGTGAGGCGGCCATCGCTCCAGCGCAGATCCACCAGGGGCCGGCCTTCCCTGGTCAGCAGCCCGTCGAAGTGCTCGCGGTTGAGCCGGTGGAAGAGGGGCAGCAGCGGTTCCAGGGGCATCGGCCCATTGTGGAGGGGTCGTCCGTCAGACTCTGCAACGCTGCGAACGGATGCGACCACCATGGACTGGGGACTGGCCCGCGACATCGGCACCAAGCTCCTGCTGGCAGGGGCAGGTGGCCTGCTCCTCTACTGGACGATCTCGGCGGTGCGGCTGGTGCTCAGTGCCCGGGGCATCAATCCGCTGATCAAGCAGTTCTTCACCCAGGTGGCCTCCGGCCAGGTGGACGGCGCCTACCTGCTCACCACCCGCAACTACCGCTCCCACGTCAACCGGCAGCAGTTCATCCGCTTCCTGGCCGGTCTGCAGCTCAACAAGTACCGCAACCTCAAATCGGGCCGGCCACGGCTGCAGGAGGGCCAGGTGATCCTCACGGTGAAACTGAAATCCGACGCCAAGGAGGAATTGCCCCTCGACTTCACCTTCGTGAAGGTGGACGAGACCTGGCGGGTGGATCGGATCACCCGGCTGGCGGCCGCCTGAGCCGTGGCGGAAGCCCGGGCCCGGGAACTGCGGCGGCTGCTCAACCACGCCGCCCACGCCTACTACGTGCTGGATGCTCCGGTGATGGAGGATCCCGTCTACGACCGGCTCTACCGGGAGCTGGTGGAGCTGGAGACGGCGGATCCGTCGCTGATCCTTCCGGACAGTCCCACCCGCCGGGTGGGGGGCGCCCCGGCCGAGGGCTTCAGCAGCGTGGCCCACCGGGTCCCCCTGCTCAGCCTCGACAACGCCTTCACCACCGCCGAACTCGAGACCTGGTACGGCCGCCTGCTCAAGGTGCTCGACCGGGAGCCGGCCGAGGGATCCCCCCTGCCGGCCCTGGCGATGGTGGGCGAACTCAAGATCGACGGCAACGCCCTGGCCCTCAGCTACGAGCGGGGAGTGCTGGTGCGGGCCGCCACCCGGGGCGACGGGGAGCAGGGGGAGGAGATCACCGCCAACGTGCGCACGATCCAGAGCGTGCCCCTGCGCCTGCAGCTCGACGATCCCCCCGACTGGGTGGAGGTGCGCGGCGAGGCCTTCATCCCCGACGCCACCTTCGCGGCCATCAACGCCGAGCGTGGGGAGCGGGGCGAGCCGTCCTTCGCCAACCCGCGCAACGCCTGCGCCGGCACCCTGCGCCAGCTGGATCCGAAGGTGGTGGCCGCCCGCAAGCTGTCGTTCTTCGCCTACACCCTGCACCTGCCCCAGGGCTGGGACGCCCGGGGGAACGATCCATCCACGCCCCGCAGCCAGTGGCAGGCCCTGCAGTGGCTGAAGGCCTGCGGTTTCCAGGTCAATCCCCACTGCGCCCTCTGCCCCGACCTGGCGGCGGTGGAAGCCTTCTGCGACCTCTGGCAGGAGCAGCGCCGCGGGCTCCCCTACGCCACCGATGGGGTGGTGGTGAAGCTCGACGACCTGCGGCTGCAGGCGGATGCGGGCTTCACCCAGAAGGCCCCCCGCTGGGCCATCGCCCTCAAGTACGCCGCCGAGGAGGCCCCCAGCCGGCTGCTGCGCCTCACCTGCCAGGTGGGGCGCACCGGGGTGGTGACGCCGGTGGCCGAATTCGAACCGGTGCCCCTGGCCGGCACCAGCGTCAGCCGGGCCACCCTGCACAACGCCGATCGCCTGGCGGAGCTGGATCTCAGCGAGGGGGACACGATCGTGGTGCGCAAGGCCGGCGAGATCATCCCCGAGGTGGTGCGGGTGCTGAAGGAGCTGCGGCCCGCCGGCGCCCGGCGGCTGGAGCTACCCAACGTCTGCCCGGAATGCGGTTCCGCCCTGGTGCGGGAGGAGGGGGAGGCGGCCACCCGCTGCGTCAACAACGGCTGTCCGGCGATCCTGCGGGGATCCCTGCGCCACTGGGTGAGCAAGGGGGCGCTGGATGTGGACGGGCTGGGAATCAAGCTGATCGAGCAGCTGGTGGACCGGGGCCTGGTGCGGGCCATCACCGACCTGTACCGCCTGGATGCGGCCCTGCTGGCCAGCCTGGAGCGGATGGGGGAAACCTCGGCCACCAAGCTGGTGGCGGCCCTGGAGGCGTCGAAACGGCAACCCTGGCACCGGCAGCTCTACGGCCTGGGCATCCACCACGTGGGGGAAGTGAACGCCAAGGCCCTGGCGCGGGCCTTCCCCTCCGCCACCGGCCTGGCCAGCGCGGCGACGGAGGCCCCGGAGGGGATCCTGGCGGTGTTCGGGATCGGTGCGGAGATCGCCCAGTCGCTGCAGCAGTGGTTCGTCACCCCCGCCAATGAGAAGCTGCTCGACGACCTGCGGGCCCTCGGCTTCTCCCTGGCCGACCCGGAGCGGGCCGCCGGCAGCGCCGACGGACAGGATCCGCCCCGGGCCACACCGCTGGCGGGCCAGACCTTCGTGCTCACCGGCACCCTGCCCAGCCTCAGCCGCGCCCAGGCCCAGGAGCTGATCGAGGCCGCCGGCGGCAAGGTGAGCGGCTCGGTGAGCAAGAAGACGAGCTACGTGGTGGCGGGAGCCGAAGCCGGCAGCAAGCTCACCAAGGCCCAGGATCTCGGGGTGAGCGTGCTGGATGAGGCCGGGCTGCGGGCCCTGCTCGACGACGGGCCGGCCTGAACGGAACTGGGCCGCCTTAACGGAACTGGGGCCCCGGGACCAGAGTGGGGGCAGGCGCGATCTCCGGTGGGCCATGCGACGACGGCAGCTGCTGCTCCTGCCCCTGCTGGGGGCCCTGGGCTGGGGCGTGGCACGGGCGCTCCCGAAGGCTCCCCGGCCGGGGGCCGCGAGCCTGCAGGAGCTGGCGGCGGCGCGGGGCCTGGTGGGCTGGGGCACCGCCGTCACCAACCAGCAGCTGCAGGATCCGGGGCTGCGGCAGCTGGTGATCAGCCAGGCCGGACTGATCGTGCCGGAATCGGAGATGAAGTGGGACGGGCTGGAGCCGTCGCCAGGGCGTTTCGACTTCAGCGCCCCGGACCGGCTGCTGGCCTTCGCCCGGGAGCACCGGCTGCGGATGCGCGGCCACACCCTGCTGTGGCACGAACAGCTGCCGGCCTGGGTGAAGGCCCTGCCGGCCGCGGATCTGGACAACGCCATCAGGACGTACATCCGCACCGTGGTGGGGCACTACCGGGGGCAGCTGCCGTCGTGGGATGTGGTCAACGAACCGATCGCCGACGACGGCACGGCCCTGCGCCGCAACCTGTGGCTGGAGAAGCTGGGGCCCGACTACATCGCCAGGGCCCTGACCCTGGCGCACCAGGCGGATCCCCAGGCGCGCCTGGTGATCAACGAGTACGGGCTGGAGGGCGACGACGCCAAGTCGGAGCGCAAGCGGCGCACCTTTCTGGCCCTGCTGAAGGACCTGCGCCGCCGGGGCGTTCCACTGCATGCCGTGGGACTGCAGGCCCATCTCTATGCCAACGGCAGCGGACCCACCACCTTCCAGAGCCTGCCGGGGTTCCTGCGGGAGCTGGCAGCCCTGGGGCTCGACATCTACGTGACCGAGCTGGATGTGAACGACCGGGAGCTGCCGGCCGCCATCCCCGAGCGCGACCGGGCCGTGGCGGCGGTGTACGCGGCTTTTCTGGCGGCGATCCTCCCCGAACCACGCCTGAAGCTGATCACCAGCTGGGGCCTGAGTGACCGCACCACCTGGCTGAACCAGTTCCTGCCCCGGGCCGATGGCCTGCCGCAGCGGCCCCTGCCCTTCGATCGGGACGACCGATCCAAGCCGGCGACGGCGGCCATCCAGGTAGCCCTGAAGACACGCTGAGACGTCAACGGGGAAGATCGGGTGAACGAACCATGAGTGATTCCTGTCGAAACCCGGCCCAAGCAGCAGAATGCTGACGTCAATGGCAATCCCGTGGCCGTCGCCCGCACCTTGGACTCCGACATCAGCCTCGATCCGCCCGTGCGTCCCTCCCGGCCGCCGCTGGCGCCGGATCCAGGGCCCTTGCCCGAGATTCCTGGCGACCTGCGCCGCCACCTGGCCCGCCATCAGCTTCTGCTGCCCCTGCTGCGCCAGTCGGTGATTGCCACGGCCGTGGCCGACGTGGAGGTGGCGGAGGAAGACCGCGTCAAGGCCCAGCAGGCCTGGGGGGCCAGCCATGGCATCCGCTCCGCCGACGATCTCCAGAAGCACCTGCGGCTGCACGAACTGGCGGAAGCCGACGTGCTCTGGCAGGCGGAGCTGCCGGCCCGGATCGAGCGCCACTGCCACGACCATTTCCTGCACCGTGCCGAGCAGCGGTTCCTGGCCCGCAAGAATCAGCTCGACCAGGTGATCTACAGCCTGCTGCGGGTGGAGGACGGCGCCCTGGCGCGGGAGCTCTACCTGCGCATCGCCGAAGGGGAGGCGGATTTCGCCGAGCTGGCCACCACCTACGCCAAGGGGCCTGAACGCTCCACCCGCGGGGTGGTGGGGCCGGTGCCGCTGCTGCAGGCCCATCCCTCCCTGGCCGAGCTGCTGCGCACCAGCCGCCCGGGCCAGCTGCATCCGCCGCTCCAGATCGACCGCTGGTGGCTGGTGGTGCGGCTCGAGACCCTGCGCTCCGCCAGCTTCGACGACGAGATGCAGCGCCGCATGGCCCGGGAGCTGTTCGAGGAATGGGTGGATCAGGAAGTGCAGCTGCTGCTGAAGCCGGAGGTGGCCCGATGACATCGACCGTCCAGGGCGGGGTGCAGTGGCTCACCGGCCAGCCACCCTTTGATGGCCTCTCGCCCGCCGCCACGGAGAAACTGCTGGGGGCGGCCAGCCTCTGCCGCTTCGCGCTGGGTCAGGAGCTCAGCAGTGCCGGCGGCATCGGCGACCGGGTGCTGGTGGTGATGGAGGGCGACGCCCGCCTGCTGGGCGAGCGGGATGGGCGGCCCTTCACCCTGGAGCGGCTGGGCCCCGGCGCCATCGTGGGCCTGGCCTCCCTGCTGCGGGCCGAGGCCGCCGAACAGGTGAGCGCCGCCACCGACCTGCTGGCGGTGGCGATCCCGGACGCGACGATCCTGGAGCTGCTGCTCGCCGAACCCTCCCTGCAGCAGTGGTGCACCCAGCAGCTCTGGACGGCGGAGCTGCATCAGCTGCTGCTGACCCGGGAGGGGCGCGAAGCCGCCAGTGGCGTGTTCGAGCCCAACCGCTGGCGGGAGCAGATCGAACAGCTCCGCCGCCATTGCCGCCCGATCCCGCCGGGCGAGGCCGGCGCCCTCTGGAACGGGGCTGGCGAAGAGCTGGTGCTGGCGAGCGCCAATGTGCCCGGGCTGCCGATCGGTTCGGTGCTCAACCCGGCGCAGCCCCTGCCCCAGCCCCGGCCCCCCCTGCCGCTGCGCCTGGTGGCCCTCAGCGAACCCGCCACCCCCATCAGCGACGTCACGGCCGCCACCGACCTGCAGGCCTCCGAAGCCGGGCAAGCCGGCAGCGTTCAGATCAGCAGCCTCGATCTGGGCCAGGAGCGCAACGACCGGGGCCTGTCCCTGG
Source organism: Candidatus Sulfopaludibacter sp. SbA3 (assembly GCA_943367425.1). Classification (GTDB taxonomy): domain Bacteria; phylum Cyanobacteriota; class Cyanobacteriia; order PCC-6307; family Cyanobiaceae; genus Cyanobium. The sequence continues at coordinate 75,140 of CALRJF020000014.1, read as the reverse complement.
TGCGGGGCCAGGGGCCGCTCGAGGAGACCCTGGCCTGCTTCCAGATGCTGGGGAAGCTGCTGGAACTGCCCTACCGCCGCGACGCGGTGGACAAGATCCTGCGCGACAAGATGCGCCGCGGCCAGCCGCCGGATCTGCAGCTCTGCGGCCAGATCGCCGCCATGCTCGGCCTGCTGGTGACCGGGGCCAGGGTGCAGGCCGCCTCCGCCACCCGCCTGATCACCCCCTGCCTGGTGCCCTGGAAGCAGGGTTTCGCCATCGCCACGGCCAGCAACGGGGCTGGCCTGCGCCTGGCCTCCCCGGCCGACGGCTGGGTCCAGCTGAGTCCGGCCGACATCGCCGAGCTCTACCCGGAGGGACTGGAACTGCTGCTGCTGGAACGCAGCATCGACACCCCCGACCAGACCTTCGGCCCGGGCTGGTTCTGGCCGGCCCTCAAGCGCTACCGGGGCATGTTGCTCCAGGTGCTGCTGGCCTCCTTCGTGGTGCAGCTGTTCAGCCTGGCCAACCCCCTGCTGATCCAGGTGATCATCGACAAGGTGATCGCCCAGCGCAGCCTTGACACGCTGCAGATCCTGGGCATGGCCCTGGTGGTGGTCACCCTGATGGAAGGGGTGATCGGATCGCTGCGCACCTTCCTGTTCGCCGACACCACCAACCGGATCGACCTGCGGCTCGGGGCCGAGGTGATCGACCACCTGCTGCGGCTGCCCCTGGGGTACTTCGACCGCCGCCCGGTGGGGGAGCTGGGCACCCGGATCGCCGAGCTGGAGAAGATCCGCAACTTCCTCACCGGCCAGGCCCTGATCACCCTGCTGGATGCGGCCTTCTCGGTGATCTACATCATCGTGATGGCCCTCTACAGCTGGCTGCTCACGATCATTGCCCTGGCGGTGCTGCCGATCCAGATCGGTCTCACCCTGCTGGGGGCGCCCCTGTTCCGCCGCCAGTACCGCCAGGCCGCCGAAGAGAACGCCCGCACCCAGAGCCACCTGGTGGAGGTGCTCACCGGCATCCAGACGGTGAAGGCCCAGAACGTGGAGATGGTGAGCCGCTGGAAGTGGCAGGAGCTCTATGCCAAGTACATCTCCCGCACCTTCGAGAAGACGGTCACCGGCACCTTCCTCAACGAGTCGAGCTCGGTGCTCCAGAAGCTCTCCCAGCTGCTGGTGCTCTGGGTGGGGGCCACCCTGGTGCTCAAGGGGGAGCTCACCCTCGGCCAGCTGATCGCCTTCCGGATCATCAGCGGCTACGTCACCCAGCCCCTGCTGCGGCTCTCCTCCATCTGGCAGAACATCCAGGAACTGCGGGTGTCCTTCGAGCGCCTGGCCGATGTGGTTGACACCCCGGAGGAATCCAGCGAGGCCGACCGGGGCCACATCCCCCTGCCGCCGGTGAAGGGGGACGTGGTGTTCGAAAACATCAGCTTCCGCTTCAACCCCGGTGCCCCGGAGGTGCTCAGCAACGTGAGCCTGCACGTGCCCCCCGGCACCTTCACCGGGATCGTGGGCCAGAGCGGCAGCGGCAAGAGCACCCTGATGAAGCTGCTGCCGCGGCTCTATTCCCCCACCAAGGGAAGGATCCTCGTGGACGGCTACGACATCGACAAGGTGGAGCTCTATTCGCTGCGCCGCCAGATCGGCATCGTGCCCCAGGATCCGCTGCTGTTCTCCGGCACCATCAGCGAGAACATCGCCCTCACCAATCCGGAGGCCCCCAGCGACGCGATCGTGAGGGCCGCCCGGATCGCCGGGGCCCACGATTTCATCATGGAGCTCTCCTCCGGCTACAGCACGGCCGTGGGGGAGCGGGGTGCTTCCCTGTCCGGCGGCCAGCGGCAACGCATCGCCATTGCCCGCACCCTGCTGAGCAACCCCCAGCTGCTGGTGATGGACGAGGCCACCAGCGCCCTCGATTACGACACCGAACGCCAGGTGTGCGACAACCTGCGCGACGAGATGACCGACTGCACGGTGTTCTTCATCACCCACCGGCTCACCACCATCCGCCGGGCCGACATGATCGTGATGATGCACCAGGGCGCCATCGTCGAAACCGGTACCCACGACGAACTCATGGCCCTGAAAGGACGCTATTACGCGCTTTACCGGCAGCAGGAGGCCAGCTGATGGCACGTCCCCCGTTGCCCACCCCCGCCAGCCTGCTGCGCCGGGCCCAGAACAGCCTCGAGCGCAGCATCCACAGCGACAGCGAGGACGTGGTGCTGCAGCAGTCGCGCCACTGGGCGCGCACCATCACCTGGACCCTGATGGGCGTCACCGTCTTCGGGGTGGCCTGGCTGGCCCTGGCGAAGACCGAGGAGATCGTCACCGCACCGGGCAAGCTCGAGCCCCTCGGCGTGGTGAAGGACATCCAGATGCCCGTGGGCGGCGTGGTGGAGGAGGTGACGGTGAAGGAGGGGGAGCGGGTGAAGAAGGGGCAGGTGCTGCTGCGCCTCGACACCGAAACCACCCTGGATCGCCAGCGCAGCATGGAGAAGACGATCCGCTTCAAGGAACAGCAGCTGCGGCTGAAGCAGGTGGAGCTGGAGCGCTACCTCGAGTTCAACGACACCGAGCAGCGGGTGCTGGGCCAGAGCCTGGTGCTGGAGAAGGACGTGCTCAATCGCCTGGATGCGCTCAACAAGCAGGGGGCCACCGCTGAACTGCAGTACCTCTCCCAGCGCAACAAGGTGCAGGAGGTGGAGGGCAAAATGCAGGAGAACCGGGTCGACCGGCTGCGCCAGCAGGCGATCCTGCAGCAGGGCATCCGCGAGATCCAGAGCGAGCTGGCTGACATGCGCAGCAAGCTGACCGAGCTCAACGTCAACATCCGCTATCAGGTGATCCGGGCCCCGGAGGCCGGGGTAGTGTTCGAGCTCAAGCCCCGTTCCAAGGGCTTCGTGGCCCAGACCAGCGAACCGGTGATGAAGGTGGTGCCCTTCGACCGGCTGGAGGCCCGGGTGGAGGTGCCCAGCACCGAGATCGGCTTTGTGTCGGTGGGCAAACCCGCCGACATCAGCATCGACTCGTTCCCCGCCACCGATTTCGGCGTGCTGCAGGGCACGGTGCGGCGCATCGGCTCCGACGCCCTGCCCCCCGACCAGCTGAAGAACTTCTACCGGATCCCGGTGGACATCCGGCTCAACGCCCAGCAGCTCAAGCTCAAGAGCGGCAAGGCCCTGCCCCTGCAGGTGGGCATGTCCCTGACCGCCAACGTGAAGCTGCGCAAGGTCACCTACCTGCAGCTGCTGCTGAGCGACTTCAAGGACAAGGCCGACTCCCTGCGTCAGATCTGAGCCGCTCCATCGCCAGGTAATGGTCGGGGATGATGCGGCAGCGCAGCCCCGCCAGGGGCTCCATCCAGGGCAGCAGCAGCGCGTCGAGGCCCCGGTTCACCGCCCAGCCGCAGAAGCGGAAGGTCCAGCGCCAGCGTCGCTGCCGGGCGATGGCATGCAGGGCCCGGGGGTGTACCGGTCCATCGATGCTCACCAGGGCGGCGGGATCCAGCCCGGCCGCGGCCATGGCCACCTGGAAACTGCGGCGGCTGTGGAAACTGATGTGCTGGCCGTTGCCGAAGGCGTAGTACCACCAGTCGGGCGGGGGAATCTCGCCCTCCTGGCGCATCAGGGTGGAGAACACGAACAGGGGCGTGGCCGCCACCTGCTGGCGCAGGAACTGGGGGGTGGAGGGCACATGTTCGATCACCTCGAAGGCGGTTCTGCAGCCGATCGCCGCCCCGGCGGGAAGGTTGCAGAAGGGCCGGATCAATTCCATGGCGGCGTATTCATCGGTGCCGTGGAAGTCGTGGCCGTGGTCGCGCAGCAGGCGCGGCAGCATGCCCAGGCCGGTGCCCAGGTCGCAGCCCTGCTCGGGGAGGCCGAAGCGGCCCAGCCGGCCGATCACCAGCAGCAGCCGCAGCAGCCGCGCGGCATGCAGGTTGCGGTCGACGTAGCCGGTATCGCCGTAGAAGGAGTCCTCGTAGGCCACCGCCAGCCAGGTGGGATCGGCGAGGTAGAGGACATCGCAGGCCGGGCAGTGGCAGAGCGACGCGTTCACCCGGGCCTTGCTGACCACCACTGGGCGCACCAGGCGCTGCTCGCCGCTGCCGCAGTTGGGGCAGGGGGCGGCCCGATCGATCGGGGGCGTCTCGGCCGTCACCATCCCTGCCCAACGCCAACGCGGGATGCTACCCCCCGTCCTGCCGCAGGCTGCGCCGGGCCGCACGCACCACGAGCAGCACCACCGCCAGGGTGGCCAGCACCCCCACCAGCCTCAGGGCCCAGGTGAAGGGATCGGCCGGGCCGGTGAGCACCGCCTGGAACCGGCCCACGTCGCCGGCCAGGGCGCCGAGAGCGCAGAACAGCACGGTGCCCGGCAGGATGCCGATCAGGCCGATCGTGTAGTCGCGCAGGCTCACCTCGCTGAGTCCGTAGGCCAGGTTGAGCAGGCTGAAGGGGAAGGCCGGGGAGAGCCGGGTGAGCAGCACCAGCAGCAGCCCCTGGCCGCTCACCGCCTGCTCCACCGCCTGCAGCCGCGGCGTGCCCGCCAGCCGACGCCGTACCCGCTCCCGCCAGCGGCCCCGGCCCAGCAGGAACACCAGCTCCGCCCCCAGGCAGGCGCCGGCGAACACCAGGGCGCTGCCCAGGCCGGTGCCGTAGAGGGCCCCGGCCAGCATCGAGGCCCACACCCCCGGCAGCAGCAGCGTGACCCAGAGGGCATAGAGCGGCACGAAGGCCGCCATCCCCAGCGGGGTGCGGAGCCAGGGGAGCAGCTGATCCGTCAGCCCGTGCGGGTCCATGGGGTCACCGTATCGAGCCTGCTCCCATGGCTGACCCGTCGGAACTGGAGCAGCAGGTCGCCCGGGGGGGGGCTGCCTGTTTTCGTGGGCGGCGGGGCTTGGTGGCCCGCTTCGGGCCGCTGATCTGGCAGCCGCTGGAGGCGGAAGCCAAGGAGCCCTGAAAGAAAAAAGGCCCCTCACAGGAGGGGCCGAGGGCTGGCCCTGTCGTTGGGATCAGACCAGCGGAACGGTCTGCCGGATCAGGTCGATCTGGCCACCCTCCACCAGATACCCGGAACCGTTGATGTTGCCGCCACCGAGGCTGTGGGCCTGGACGTTGGCCAGGAACATGCTGCCGGGGGCGGTTCCGTAGATCGTCGAGACATCGATGACCCCCGAGGACTCCCAGTTGCCTACCCCGTTGGTGCTGGGGTCAGTGACCACACCGGGCTGGCTCTGGCCGTAGGCGGTGGGGACCGCGGTGCGGTCGATCTGGGCCCAGCGCTCCGCGGGCGCACCCGTGATCGGATCGATGGGGCCGCTGGGGTTCAGCTTCCAGATCGAGGCTTCCTGGGTGCCGAAGTTGCCGTTGGTGATGTCGAGGCCACCGCCGTTGGCCCGGTCCTCCTGCAGGTACAGGGAACCATCGGCGCTCCAGGTGAGGTTGTCGGGGTTGCGCAGGCCCGTGGTGGGATCAGCGAGGCGATCGGCGTCGTAGATCACCCGCAGGCTGCTGGCACCGGTGCTGGCCAGGCGGCCATCGGTGCCGAAGGCATCGGTGAAGCTCAGGGTGTAGACGTTGCCGTAGAGGTCGCCGCTGCTGAAGTCCTTCGTGCCCGTGGAGACGAAGGCCGCCTGCTGGCCGTTGAGGGGGTTGACCTCCCCGTCCTCGATGCGGCTGAGCTGCAGGGCACCGAGCTCGACGGCCAGGGTGCGGATCTCGGCATCGCTCAGGTCGGCGTAGCTGGCCTTGCCCGCCGGCTTCTCGATCTTCACCCAGCTGCCGGCCAGGGGGGACCCGAGGGCCAGGGCCTTGAGGTCCTCCGAATCGGGGCCGGGGGTGCCATCGACACCGGTTTCCTCCAGGGCCGTGGGCACGAAGGTGTACAGCGAGCCGTTCGCCTCGGCCAGGCCGTTGCGCTCCAGGAAACCGCCGGCGGTCTTGGCGCCGACCCAGAGCCGCAGGGGGGCCTTGGCGTCATCGAATAGCAGCACGGCCACCGTGTTGGCGCTGCCGGTATCGATCGCGGTGGCCGATTCCCAGGTGCCCTTGCCGAAGGCCTTCACCTGATGGAGATCGCTGTTGGCCGTATCGAGGGCATAGAAGGAGCCGCCACCACCGCCGAACACCTCCTCACCCGTGAGGAAGATGCGATCAGCGAAGCCACGGCCGGCGCCGAAGCTGTTGGCCTCCACCAGGTTGGCGGAGCAGAAGCGATCGAAGCCGTTGGTGTCGTCACCGATCACCTTGTCGTAGGCAAGGCCGCCGCTGAGGATGCGCGACTGGAAGCCGTTGGAGGCCTTGTCATCGGCGTCGATATCAACGATCAAGCGGCTGATGCGGGAGCCGGTGACCGAGGCGTTGAGGCCCTCGGCGGTGTAGGCGTAACCGGCGCTGGCACCGACCTCATGGTTGACCAGCAGGGTGTAGGTGCCATCGCCGTTGCTGTAGGCGCCCTGGCCGTCAAAGATGCCCGGCGGCACGTAGACGCTGCCCGGCGCGGTGCCGTTGGTGAACTCACCGTTGGTGATCAGGCTGGAGATCGACAGCTCCGCCCCACCGGCCACGTCCTTGAGCATGGTGGCGGTGAAGGTGCCGGCGCCGCCCACCGGAGGGGCGGCAATCAGGGCGCCGAGATTGAGGATGTTCAGGGTGTTGGACACCTCGTTGGACACCACCAGCAGGTCCCGCTTGGTGGGGCTGTCCTTTGCATCGATGACTAGCAGACCCTCGGGTGAGACGCTGCCGGCCAGCACGGTGCTGGTGACGAAGCTGGCCTGGGCCGGCTGGGTGATGTCGAACACCGCCAGCAGGCTGCTGGTGCCGCGTTCGGCACTGACGATCGCGTAGGTGCGGCCGTTCAGCTGCTTGACCACCACCCCTTCGGGCTCGACGCCCTTGTCGTCGCTGCGGGTGTCGTCGTAGACGCCGGCGGCGATGGCGATGGTCTGCAGGGTGTTGCCGCTGTCCCAGACCAGGGCTCCCGTGCCGGCATCGAAGATGCTGACGCTGCGGCTGCCGAAGGCGGTGAAGGGGGCGGTGGTGTCTTCGCTGAGGGTCTTGAGGCGACCCAGGCGCCGGGTTTCATCGAGGTAGAAGCCCGGGGTGCCGGCGGTGCCGTATTCGCGGCCGTCGCCCTCGTTGGCGGTGATGAAGTAGTCCTTGCCTTTGGTGCTGAAGGCGGCCACCCCGTCCGGCATCCGCAGGCCCACCACGTTGTTGCCCAAGACGGGCTTGATCAGGGGTGTTCCGGTGCTGCTGCCAACCGGGGGGGGACCGTCCCGATCGGTGATGTCGACGAGCTGGGTGCTGAAGTCGACGCTGCCGAGGGCGAAGATCGTCTCGATCGTGTTGGTCTTGAGGTTGACCTTGGCGACGCCATTGTTCTCCTGCAGGGTCACATAGGCGGTGTTCCCCAGGATCGAAACGTACTCGGGCTCGATGTCTGTGGCCTGGGTGGTGCCGGCCGGCCCGGAGATGCGGATCCCGGAGGGAAGGGTCAGCCCGGCGAAGCCGAGGTCGGTGTAGGTGAAGGTCTCCTTGCCTGACTTGCCCTTGATATCGATGATGCCGATGCTGCCGGGGCGATCGATCGCATAGTTCGCGATCGGCTCCCCCTCGTTGGCGATCACCAGCTTCTTGCCGTCGTCCGTGAAGGCGATGCCATCAGGGAGGTAGCCCACCTCCACGTCCTTCAACAGGGTGAGGGCGCCGGATTTGTCGATCCGGTAGAAGCGCACCAGCCCCTTGCCGGCGTTGGTGGCGTAGTCGCTGGGGGAGAGGGCAACGGCCACGAGGTTGTCGTGGGTGGCCACCGATTGGCTGTTGTAGGCGCCGAAGGAGACCCGCTGCGGCGCCTTGGGGGCCGTGGGGTCGGTGGCATCGGTCACCTGAAGGGTGCTGCCACCGCCGGAGGAGAGGATGAACAGCTATCCGCCCACGGTCACGTAGGCGGAGATCTCCGTCTGGAACTGCTCGGTCGGGGCGGCGCCGGGGGCGGGAGGCACCGGCGAGAGGTCGATGCTGGCCAGCAGGGGGTTGGCCGGTGCCGGGGGCTTGCCGCGCCCGCCACGGTCGTCGCCGTCGTCATCCCGGCCCCGGTCACCGTTGCGGCCCCGGTCCCCACCGCGGCCGAAGCGAACGTCTACGCGGTCATCATCGCGCTCGTCGTCGCGGTCGCTGTTGAAGGCGGGTGACCCGGAGCCGGCGAACCCGAGCGGACCGGCGGAAACCTTGCGCGCCCCCTTGGGCAGGAGAGGCGCCACCGAAGGGATCTCCGGGCTGGAGGAGCGGCGGGAAACGGCGGAATCCTCCAGCAGGGAGAACAGGGACCGGAGCGCGGTGGGGGAGGGCAAGGCGATGGTCGGCGAGGGACACAGGAGAACCCTCATCCAGCCGCCGCCCGCCTTCGTTAACGACCGCTTATGGGCCCGTTAACGGGCCCGGATCCGTCCGCCAGATCCTGCGGCGGCCCCCGGTAGGTTGGCGACCGCCGCAGGGCCGCATCAATGGAGATCAGCCTGCTGGGCACGGGCCTGCTGGGGGCGGCGATCGGCGAGCGGCTGCTGATGAGCAGACATCCGCTCACGGTGTGGAACCGCCATGGGGAGCGCTCCGCGCCGCTGCAGGCCCTGGGAGCAACGGTGGCCGCCACGCCGGCGGACGCCGTGGCCGCTTCAGAGCTGGTGATCACGGTGCTGAGCGACGGCCCCACCACGCGGGCGGTGCTGCTGGAGCAGGCCGGCGAGGCGCTGAAGGGCCGGCTGGTGCTGCAGGTGGCCACGATCGCGCCGCAGGAGAGCCGGGAGCTGGCTGCCGCGCTGGCGGAGCGCGGCGCGGAACTGCTTGAGGTGCCGGTGCTGGCGTCCCTGGGCGGTGAACCGCAGCTGCTGGGACCGGTGGCGGCGGCACTCACCACCAAGCTGGCCCTCAACCAGCTGATCGCCAGCCTCACCCACAGCTTCAGCCTGAGCCTGCATCTGGTGCAGCGGGCCGGGGTGGAGGTGGAGGCCTTCATGGCGATCCTGCGCGCCAGCGCCTTGTACGCCCCCACCTTCGACAAGAAGCTGGCCAAGGAACTGGCCGACGACTACGACAACCCCAACTTCCCCACCGCCCACCTGCGCAAGGACCTGCAGCTGTTCCTGCAGACCGCCCGGGAACTGGGCCTGGAGACGGCGGGCCTGGAGGGGCTGGCGGCGCTGCTGGAGGGAGCCACAGCATCGGGGCTGGATGCGCTGGACTACAGCGCGCTGCACCGGCTCACGGCGGGAAAGTAGCAACGCGAACAGGGCGTGGGGGAGCCGCCGCACGACGGTGCCAAAGTTTGACTTGCCGTGTGAAGAAGAGACACCCGATCCCAGCGGGTGTAACGGCGGGAACACGAGGTTTACTGACCCGTGAACTCCGGCCATGATGGAGAGACCAAGGCGACATGGACTGCACCGCCATCGCTATGCAGGCATCACCTCGACTACCCGACTGTGGTTCGCGGAAACGACGTTCGCTTGGGCGTGGTTCGTGGAAACCATCCAATAAGTGCTCGAAGGATTGCATGCCGCCGATGCCATCCTCAAACCGTGGTCTGCCTTCAAGAGCAATACTACTTCCACGCCGCTATTGCAACCGGACGAGCATCTGCATAGTCGGATCCGCTTAAGATGCTTGGACCAGTGCAGCCCACAAGAAGACAACAGCCATGGAAACGGTTTTGGTCCGTCTGCCCCCTGAGAGCTGGCCTGATAGAAGACGGACAGGTGGCGAGTGCTGTGGGGATCTTCGGCGGATCCATCCAAATTGCCGTTCGGAGAGTACCATATGTGTTATGCGCTCCAATGACCGGCTGGAGAATGAGATTGTTCCAAAATATAGCCAAATAGTGTTATTATAGTCTGCAATTCACCATTTCAAGGAAATGCCCATACTTAATCCAAAGCACATCAAGGGATCCATAGCATTTAGAACTCTAAAGGAATTTCACTAAATATGTCAATATCGCGCGATGCCTCATTAATTGAGAAAGATTTGCTTGACAATCTATGGAGAGCAACAAACTACCTGACTGCATGCATTATCACCCTCCAAGACAACGTACTCCTTAAGCGTAGACTCAAGTTTGAAGATGCAAAGAAGAATATCGATGGTCATTGGGGGACATGCACAGGCATTAATTCAATATATTCAGCCCTAACGGCGGCATGCGCCAAACTAGAAGACCCTCCAATCTTTAACATTGGAACTGGACATGCTGGGCCATCACTTTTGAGCTGTGCTTTTCTTGAAGGAACTCTATCTCGTTATTATCCAGAATATAGCCAGGATGAGACGGGTCTGATTAATTTATGCCGTAGCTTTGGTGCTCCTGGTGGCCTATGTACGGAGATTACGGGATCGTATCCAGGTTCGTATTTAACAGGTGGTGAGCTTGGGAATGCGTTAGCTGTTACTCAAGGGATGGCATTTGGTGCGAGAGGAAGATGCTTCATTGCAGTCGTAGGTGATGGTGAATTGGAAACCGCGTCATTACAAGCATCACTTAATCAGTTTCGGTTTGTTCGCAGCGACTTTGATGGCCTTGTAATACCGGTCATAAATGCAAACGGATTCCGAATGACTGACAAGTCCAACTTCTCAACATTGTCGCGCAGAGAAGTAGAGATGGAATATTCTGCATTGGGTTACGATGTTTATGACTGTGGCCCTAGTCTTTTTGAATTGTACAAAGTGTTTTCTCAAATTTTTTCTAGCCATTCAGGGATCAGGCAAACAGGCAAAGAAACGGTGCCTTTGATAATTTTTAGAAACATAAAAGGCGCCACAGGTCCGGCCTCGCTTGGGGGGCAGGATTTTGAGGGAACAGTGCATTCACATAAAGTTACCAAGTTTAGGCCATCCCAAGATGAGAGTGACTTGGAGAATCTTGCAAGATGGCTAAGTTCATATAATCTTTCGGATTTATTCACCGAGACAGGAGCGCCGAATATGCATCTTAAACAATTATTTAGCAGTGATCCTCATAAGCGAATCCTGGCCAACTCCATGGAATATGTGACCCAGCACAGGCCGCTTTCTTGTAATGTCAAGACTAAAAGTGGCTTTTTGATTGATTCTGTTGATACATCTGCTGCACGTGCCGCAGCGCGCGAATGCGTTAGATTTGTGGAGAGGCATAAAGATCAAGTTTTTTTTCTCAGCCCTGATGAAACACGTTCAAATCATTTCTGTGATCTCCAAGACTTTTTACTTGACTATGATAACAAAAGAGGATATACTGGCAGTCTTGGACCTGCTCGCATATCGTATTCGTGTATTTCTGTGCTAAATGAGAATTTATGCTTCTCATGGCAGCAAGGTCTTGCACTATCAGGTAGGCGCACGATCCTTGTTTCCTACGAAGCGTTCTCACATTTATTTGCTTCACAACTTGAGCAGTATCGCGCATACCTAGATGAACGATGCAAGCTGGATTGGCATTTACCAAAACCTAGCCTAAATATTGTCTTGACAAGTCTTGGATGGACCAATGTCCCCTCACACCATAACAGCTTATTAGTTGATAGTCTAGTATCTCGCCCAAACAACAGTGTGCGCCTATATTTTCCCATCGGACAAGACTGCATCGGATCCTACATAAATAAAATGCTGCTATCGCAGGACATGATTAACATAATGATTGTAAATAAGTATCACAATCACAAAGTGTCGACAATATCCAACCAAGACCAAACATTCTTCTACTTGAGATGCACAAGTACAAAAAAGCATCATTTATCCTCTGACAAAAAGATAGTCTTGGTTGCTATTGGAGATATTATGGCCCAAGAATGCTTAATTGCAGCAGATAGGCTTGATCAGTCTTGTGCTGAAATTCAGTGGGATGTAATTGCCATTGTAGATATTGTAGAAGTTTTCTTTCATGTTCAAAACACATCCCATAAGCAAGGTGCAACCTTCTGGGAGCAGGTATCAGGCTATTATGGTGTTGTATTCGTATACACAGGACACGTTTCTTCAATTGAAAGCATTCTTTGGAAACGCAATGTCAGTAGTAGAGTGGTATGTCTAGGCTACTGTGATCGCCGTACGGCCTCAAGCGGATATGATCGCCTCAGAGAAAACAATACAGATCATAACTCAATCTTCGAGGCTGCATTGTCATTGACTAAAATACCTTACAAATGACTAGTACGGTTGATCTAATGACCTTTGATATTGATCATCGTGATCGTGCAGAGCAGGTTAGTCTTAATGATGTTCGATTGGAATCATTTCGTCAAATTTGCGAGCATTACCGGCAAGATATTCGTATGTTCTGGATAGGTGCATCTTTTTATATTCTCATACACGGAGCAATATTATCAGTGTTTACGACGGTTAAGAATCCAATTATGCAATTGTTGCTTAGCGTATTCGGAGTTATGGTTTCTTTTTACTGGTGGAAAGCGGCTAAAGGAGTCATTTTCTTTATGGCACAATGGCGAAATCTAACAATAGAGATCAACGATTTGCTGCAGAATAATGATGGATGGTATGGTCGGGGTGCTCGTATAGTTAATCAAAACAAACATCTTGTTCCCGCTCATGTAACATTAAATATGGCTATTTCCGTTGGACTTTTGTGGCTTTCTGCTGCTGTATATGCAATACTTAATCTGCATGCCAAGGGATAAACATTCATGCATCGTGCTTCCATTGTCAAACTCTGATGTCAAAGAAACTCGTTCTCATTACTGGAGGGGCAAGTGGGATTGGATGTGTAGCAGCACAGCATTTTTTAAGTACGGGATATAATGTTATTGTCTGCGATCGCGATGAATCGCTCTTGCATAAATTTAAGCTGGCTAATCCAAAGATACACTCAGTTTTTTGTGATGTATCTTCTGAAATGGATGTGCTTCGTTTATCTGACTATGTTGCCGAGACATGGGGTAAGCTAGATTGTCTTATAAGTAATGTAGGCATTCCTGGACCAACAAAGGAAATCCAAGATGTAACACTTGAAGAATGGAACGATACTTTTGCTTCCAATGTAACTGGTCATTTCTTGCTCGCAAAAGAATTCAAAAAACTTCTCCTTTCAGGGGTCCATCCGTGTATGCTGCTTACCGCATCAGTTGCTGGCAAGCTTGGCTACCCTTTGAGGGCTCCTTATGCTGCAACTAAGTGGGCGACTATAGGCTTTGCAAAAACTCTTGCCAAGGAATGGGGAATTGCTGGCATTCGAGTTAACACCATTCTCCCAGGCATTGTAAATGGCCCCCGCATGAACAATTTAATTATTTCTAGAAGCGCCACCCGGAAGAAGAGTCAGTCTGATATACGCAAAGACCTGATGAACCTATCAATGAGCGGACGCATGATTGAGATGGATGAAATTGCTTCCGTCATGGTTTTTCTGTGTTCTGAACAAGCTCTGGCCATAAATGGCCAGGATATTAGCGTGTGTGGCGGCCTGGAATCGCTAACAGTATGATTCTACTTGCCATCATTGTATCTTGCCGATATTGCGTTGCAAAATCCCTGCACACACCAGTGGACATGGCTGGCCACCTAGAGATCTTTATAGAAGAACTGGGTTGCTGACTTCAGTGCTTACACATTGTTGGATCTTGCATAGATAGGTGATGACCCACAGGGCATGAGAGAATCCCTACTCAGGAATCGTCTCCATAAGGCATCCTCAGAAAGGAGCACCCAAACGTCGTCTCCACGAAGAGTTCTCTGGCCAATAGGCATGAAATTGAACGCCAGTGGCACAGAGAAAGCTGCGATTGTATGATTTTAGCGATGATGCACTGGTCTGCATGCAATGCCTTTCGATGGGCGACACTTCGAACACGTCCCTCGAGTGGACAGGCCACCATCAGCTCTGTGCTCACGATTTACCATTCTTGCCTGCCACTCAGGGGCAGCATTATGACGCTCAGCCTCTACTTCAATTTCAGATCAACTCGGTGATGCGAAGATGACTGTTCTCGACGAACTCCTTGAGTGGTCCCAGGAGCGTCCGGTCTGGCAGCGCGATGCGCTGCGCCGCCTCGTTTTTCATGGCGAGCTCTCGGAAGATGACATCCGGATTGTGACGGACGTCTGCAAGAGCGCCCATGGCCTCGCCGAGACCCAAGACGCTCTGCCGCTCGGTAGGGAGCACCTGCCAAAGACCGTCGCTAACAGTCCAGCCGTCTCGCTGATGTCCATCTTCCATCGCCGCGGCGTGAACGCCCTCGCGGAGGATCAGAAGCTCAACCTCGCGCCAACTCTCACGGTGGTCTACGGCGACAATGCCGCCGGAAAGACGGGGTATATCCGGATTCTCAAGAGTGCTTGTCGCGCCAGGGGGCAGGAGCAGATCCTTGGGAACGTTGTCGCCGGCACGGCACCACCGTCGGTCGAAGTGTCGATTAAGTACACGGTGGGGGCAGAACCGGAACCCCGGGAGTGGGCAGGGGGTGGTGAGGATGCGTTCATTGCTCGTGTGAGTGTGTTCGACACGAAGTGCGCTGCCGTCTACCTGACCGAGAAGACGGACGTCGCGTTCCGGCCCTTCGGGCTGGACCTGTTCGACAAGCTTGTTCAGGCGTGCAAGGCCGTTCGCGCGAGACTCGAGAGCGAACAACGCGCCATGGCGGCCAGTCCGCTGGCAGCTCTGCTGCCACAGTTTCCGAACGGTACTGCGGTGGCCAAGTTCCTTACGAGCATCAACTCACTCACACCTCCGGAAGCCGTTCACGAGCTCGCAAACCTGACTGGCGAGGAGCAGGAGCAACTTGCCCTGCTCGAGAAGTCACTGCTGGACCTGCAGGCCAACGATCCCGAAAAGCTGATGCGCGCGTTGAAGCTTCGCGCTGGACGTGTCAAGGCGCTGTCTCGGCACCTCACGGAAGTGGAGGCGGCTCTTTCAGCGGAAGCTGTCACGGCCACCCTCGACGCTCGAACCGAGGTCCGTCGTAAGGCCGAAGAAGCCAAAAGAATCCGCGACGCGACGTTCCCAGTCGGTATCCTTGCTGGTACGGGTTCCGAACCGTGGAAGGAGCTTTGGGAGGCGGCTCGGCGCTTCTCGCAAGAGCAAGTGTATCCGAGCCAAGCTTTTCCCGTCGTGGACGGCAGCGCGCATTGTGTGCTGTGCCAGAGGGACCTCGACGATACTTCCGTGAAGAGGTTCCTCCAGTTCGAGGCGTTCGTGGTCTCCACGGCGGAGCGCGAACTAAGGCAGGCCACGGAATCCTTCGCGGAAATGCGAAGCCACTTGCTCGCGGTTATTACCTCGACCGAGCCAGTCGCCGAGATGCTCAAGGAAATTCGACTCGAGGACGAAGCACTCGCGGACGCGATCAGTGCCGCGCTTGCTGCAAATGAGAAGCGCCGCGAGGCCGTCGCGCTCTCACTGACCGAAGAGAGGGACCTGGCCCCCGATTGTCCTCCGGTTGCGTCAGCTGCTCTTGAAGTCGAAGCACTTGTCCGCCAGACCGAGGCTCGAGTCGAGTCCCTCCGGGCCATCGCAAGCGCCGACACGCGTGCACATATGACCGACAAGGCGCAAGAACTCCGTGCTCGCAAGCTGCTCGCTCAGCATGTGCCGGTTGTCATGAGCGAGATTGATGGCAAGAAGCGACTCGCGGCCTACGGGTTGTGTGTGAACGACACGTCCACCAACTCGATCACGCAGAAGAGCACTGCCGTGACGTAGACCTCCGTGACTCAAAAGTTGAAAGATAGCTTCCGGAACGAGCTGGATAGGCTCGGCTTCCGTCACATTGAAGTCGAACTCAAGGAAGCCGGCGGCTCCGAGGGCATTTTCTATCACAAGCTGCTTCTGACTCGTGCACCTGGCGTTGACCTACCTAAAGTAGTCAGTGAGGGCGAGCAACGCTGCCTGTCCATTGCAGCATTCTTCGCGGAACTCAGCACCGCCGATGACCCCTCCAGCATCGTGTTTGATGACCCAATGTCATCACTTGACTACAGATGGCGCGAGGGAGTGGCGCGACGGTTGGTGCATGAAGCAAAGAGCAGGCAGGTCATCGTGTTCACCCACGATGTCGTCTTCCTCCTGCTACTCAAGCAGATCGCCGAGGAAGAGGGCGTGACGCAGCTTGACCAGCACGTCCGCCAACTTTCGAAGGGCGCCGGTATGTGTGCTGAAGAGCTCCCCTGGGTGGCGATGCCCATCAAGAAGAAGATTGGACACCTGAAGAAGGAATGGCAGGCTGCAGACAAGCTCTTTCGGGATGGCGAACAGGCCACATATGAGAAGGAGGCCAAATATCTTTACGGCCTGCTCCGTGAGGCTTGGGAACGCGCACTTGAAGAAGTGCTTCTCGCCGGAACTGTCGAGCGGTTCCGCTTCGGCGTTCAGACGCAGCAAATTGGCAAGATTGCGGATATCACCGCCGAGGATTGTCGAACGCTAGAAACTGCGATTGGGAAGTGCTCGAAATGGCTGCCCGGCCACGATCAGGCACCGGCCGCGCGTGCGCCAGTGCCCGAGCCAGTGGAACTGAAGGCCGACATCGAAGCGCTGGAGAGTTGGGTCAGCGCGATCCGCGGTCGACGGTGAGCAGATGCAATGTTACAAAAAGCTGGCAGAACATCCAGTTGCAGCTGCCGGTCCACTTCATGGTCCGCTGCTGAACCGGAGCGTCAGCCCGCAGGCAGAGCCTTCATCTAAGCCACCTCCATCCAGCCAGATGCTCACCCTCAGTGGACAGCTTCGCATTGAATCGCAAGGACGTTCCGGCGATGTCGTCATCACCCTCCCCGATGGTGAAGTGCGCTTCTGGTGGGAATTCGGCGCTGGCGACTGCATCGCCATGGTCAATGTTCCGGATTCGCAGCAGTGGCAAAAGCAGCACCCGCTAAAGAACTATCCGCGGATCGAGTTTCTCGAGGCCCTGGCGGCGGAGGTATCGGCGCTGCAATGCCCCGGTGCCACCCACACGATCTCCGAGACCTTCATCGAGTTCTATCGGTGAAGGGCGCTCAGGCGTTGGCCGGGTCTGCACCCAGATCCGCCAGCCGCTGCCGGGCCAGGTCGGCCTGGGCTTCCGCCTCCGCCAGGTTGGCCCGGCACTCGGCCACCACTTCGGGTGGCGCCTTGCCGGCGAAATTCGGATTCGCCAGGCGGCCCGCCAGGCCTGCGATCTCCTTCTCGGCCTTGGCCAGGTCTTTCGCCAGCCGGCCCCGCAGGGCCTCCAGATCCACGAGCCCCTCCAGCGGCAGCAGCACCTGCAGTTCGCCGCTCACGCCCGCCAGGGCGCGCTCTCCGGCGCGGGCCGCAGCCTCCTGTGGATCCAGCACCTGCACCGAGTCGGCGCGGGTGAGGGTGGTGATGTCGGCGCTGCCCTCCCGCAGCACCGCCGCCAGCGCCGGCCGGCCGGTGACGAACACCACCGGCGCGCTCTGGGAGGGCTTGAGCCCGGCCACCGCCCGCAGGTTGCGCACCACCCGGATCGCTTCGATCAGCGCCGCGAAGGAGGCCTCCAGGTCGTCGTCGAGGGCGGCGGGCTTCAGGGCGGGCCAGGGCTGCAGGGCCAGGAAGGTGCCCTCGGGGGCGCCGGTGAGCCCATGCCAGAGCTCCTCGCTCAGGTGCGGCATCAATGGATGCAGCAGCACCAGCAGCTCCGCCAGCACCTTGGCCAGCACCTGCCGGGCCACCCGCTGGTCGGCCAGCACCTCGGCAGTGAGGGGCTCGCCTTCGGTGGCCGGGCGGGGATTCAGGCGCCGCTTCAGCAGTTCGATCGTCCAGTCGCACACCTCGTTCCAGGCGAACTCGTACAGCCCCTTGGCGGCTTCCCCCAGGCCATAGCTGGCATAGCGCTCCGCCGTCTCGCGCTTCACCCGCTCCAGCCGCGACAGGATCCAGCGGTCGGCGAGCTGCAGGGCCTCCGGCGCCGGCTCCCCGAGGGAGGCAGGGGTTTCGCCGCCGAGGTTCATCAGGGCGAAACGGGTGGCGTTCCAGAGCTTGTTGGCGAAGTTGCGCGCCGCCTCCACCGTGGCCGAGCTGCCGTCGTTGCGGTCGTAGTCGAGGCGGATGTCCTGGCCGGCGCCGGCCACCTCCCGCACCAGGGCGAAGCGCAGGGCATCGGCGCCGTAGCGCTCGATCAGCGGCAGCGGATCGATGCCGTTGCCGGCGCTCTTGCTCATCTTGCGGTTGTTCTCGTCCCGCACCAGGCCGTGGATCATCACGTCGGCGAAGGGCATCCATGGCTGGCCAGCGCCGAGGGGCTGCATGGCGCCGGCCAGCATCGTCATCCGGGCCACCCAGAAGAAGATGATGTCGAAGCCGGTCACCAGCACGCTGGTGGGGTACCAGCGGGCCAGATCGGCCGCCTCCGCCTCGGGCCAGCCCAGGGTGGAGAAGGGCCACAGGCCGCTGGAGAACCAGGTGTCGAGCACGTCCGGGTCCTGCTCCAGCTGCACGTCACCAAACTGCGCCTCCGCCTTGCGGCGGGCTTCCTGTGCATCACGGGCCACCACGTAGGGCGTGGCCTCGGTGATCACGCCGCCGGTCTCGCTCACCACGAACCAGGCGGGGATGCGGTGGCCCCACCAGAGCTGGCGGCTGATGCACCAGTCGCGGATGTCGGTGAGCCAGTCGCGGTAGACCTTCTCCCAGCGCTCCGGCACGAAGCGGGGCGCGCCGCCATCAAGGGCCTCCCGGCAGCGGGCGGCCAGGGGCTCGGCCCGGGCGAACCACTGGGTGGAGAGCAGGGGCTCCACCGGCACCTTGCCCCGATCCGAGAACGGCACGCTGTGGCGGTGGGGCTCCACCTTCACCAGGAAGCCCTCCGCCTCCATCGCCGCCACCACCGCCGAGCGGGCCTCGAAGCGGTCCAGGCCGGCGAAGCGACCGGCCGCCGCGTTCATGCTGCCGTCCTTGGCCATCACCGTGATCAGGGGCAGGCCGTGG
Source organism: Candidatus Sulfopaludibacter sp. SbA3 (assembly GCA_943367425.1). GTDB lineage: Bacteria > Cyanobacteriota > Cyanobacteriia > PCC-6307 > Cyanobiaceae > Cyanobium. The sequence continues at coordinate 56,232 of CALRJF020000014.1, read as the reverse complement.
CGGCTGCCGATGGCGAAGTCGTTGGGGTCGTGGGCGGGGGTCACCTTCACGCAGCCCGTGCCGAAGGCCGGATCCACGTGCTCGTCGGCCACGATCGGGATCTGCCGTCCCACCAGCGGCAGGGTGATCGTCTGCCCCACCAGGGCGGCATAGCGGGGGTCGGTGGGGTGCACGGCCACGCCGGTGTCGCCCAGCAGGGTTTCGGGGCGGGTGGTGGCCACCACCAGATGGTCGGTGCCATCGGCGGCCGGGCCACCGGTGAGGGGATAGCGGAAGTGCCAGAGGTGGCCGTCGAGCTCCTTCATCTCCACCTCCAGATCGCTCACCGCCGATCCCGAGGCCGGGCACCAGTTCACCAGGTACTCGCCGCGGTAGATCAACCCCTGCTCATGCAGGCGCACGAAGGCCTCCACCACCGCCGCGCTCAGGCCGGGATCGAGGGTGAAGCGCTCCCGCCGCCAGTCGACGGAGTAGCCGAGCCGGCGCAGCTGCCCCACGATCGTGCCGCCGCTCTCCCCCTTCCAGGTCCAGGCCCGCTCCAGGAAGGCGTCGCGGCCCAGGTCGTCCTTGCTGCCGCCCTCGGCCTTGATCTGCTTCTCCAGCAGCGTCTGCACCGCGATCGAGGCGTGGTCGGTGCCGGGCAGGCACAGCACGTTCTTTCCCTGCAGCCGCTGAAAGCGCACGATCGTGTCGATCAGGGCCGTCTCGAACCCGTGGCCCATGTGCAGGCTGCCGGTCACGTTCGGCGGCGGGATCACCACCGAGAAGGGCTCACCGGGGGCGGCGGGGTCGGGGTGGAAGGCGCCGACCTCCTCCCAGGCCCGCTGCCAGCGGGCTTCGGTGCCGGCCGGGTCGTAGGTCTTGGGCAGGGCGGACTCGGACACGGGCTGGGCGCGGGCAGTCCGCCCATGGTCTCAAAGCGGGCTGGCGATCGGTGCGCAGGCCCCCGACTCCGGCGCCAGCTCCGGCTCCAGCTCCACCCGGTTGCGTCCCCGTTCCTTGGCCCGATACATCACCCGATCCAGCCGCCGGAACCAGTCCTCCGCCGACTCCCGTGGTCGTCGCTGCGCCACCCCGGCGCTGATCGTCACCGACCCCACGGCCTCGAAGGGCTCCGCCTCCACCAGCCGCCGCAGCCGTTCGGCCAGCTGGCGGGCCTCCTGGCCGCTGCTGTGGGGCAACAGCACCAGGAACTCCTCGCCGCCCCAGCGACCGAGGCCATCGCAGTCCCGCAACTGGGCCTTCACCCGTCGCCCCAGCTCCACCAGCACATGATCCCCCGCCAGATGACCGAAGCGATCGTTGACGGTCTTGAAGTGATCGATGTCGAAGAGCACCATCGACAGGGCATCGCCGTAGCGATCGACCCGCAGGATTTCGCGACGCACCAGCTCGTCCAGCGCACGCCGGTTCCAGAGCCCGGTGAGACCATCGGTGGTGGCCAACCGTCCCAGCTTTCGGTTGGCGATCTGCAACGCCCGGTTCGCCGTTTCGGCGGCCTCGCGGGCCTGCTGCAGCTCCAGCGCCGTGCGCTTGCGCTCGGTGATGTCGCGGCTGACCCCCAGCAACTCCATGAACTGCCCCTGCTCGTCGAGCACCGGCAGGGCCATCACATCCATCCAGACGGTGGAGCCGTCGCGGCAGAAGTACTCCAGCTCACCGCGGAACGACGGAAGCGGTCGGCCGGCCTGCAGGTCGTCGGCCAGCTGGCTGAAGTACCCGCGGGAGATCGCCAGCGAGGCGGGGGGGTGGATCTGCTCGATCGGCTGGGCCATCGCCTCCTCGGGGGTCAGGCCCCTCAGGCTCTCCACCGCCTGGCTCACGGAGGTGATCATGCCGTCGGGCGCCATGGTCCAGATCACATCCCTGGCGTTTTCGGCCAGAAGCCGGTGGCGCTCCTCGCTCAGGCGCAGAACCCGCTCGGCGGCCACCTCCTCATCGATCGTGCGGAAGATGGCCACGACGCCATCGATCGTCGCTTCACTGCGGCGATAGGGACTCAGATGGATCTCGAGCCAGTGCAGGGCACCATCCCGGGCGCGTGCCTGCTGCCGGGTGAGCACCGTCTGACCGTTCCGCAGCTGGGTGCCGCTGGCACCGGCCTGGAGGTCCTCGCCGCGGTGGCTGAGCAGGTCGCGGCCCAGCTGACCGATCCAGTCCTCCGGGTCCCAGCCCAGGGCGCCCCTGAGGGCGGGAGACACCCAGCGAACCCGGCCCTCCTCGCTCAGGAGCAGCACCACCTCACCCGAGTTTTCCGCCAGCAGCCGGTAGTGCTGTTCCGATGTCGCCAACCGCTGCGCGGCGCGCCAGCGCTCGGTGACATCACGCCAGGACACGCTGAGGGCCTCACCCACTTTCACGACACGGATGTCGAGGCGCCGCTCGGTCCCGTCGTGCCGATGGGTATCGGCGATGTCGTCGAGCACCAGGGGCCGGCCGGTTTCGATCACCGCACGGCACGGCTCCAGCCAGGCGCTGGGGGGAACCGACGGCAGCAGCCTCCGCAGCGAGCTGCCCTGCAACTGCTCCAGGGCTCGTCTGGAGTCGGCACAGGCGGCGGCATTGGCCTCCAGGCAGCGGACATCGACGATCCCTCCCTCGCCATCGCGCACCGGCTCCAGCAGCAGGTGGGGATCAAGCAGGGCATCGAGGATGGCCGCCAGCCGGGCCCGGTCGCGGGCCAGGGCATCGCGCGCCTCCGCCAGGAACCGGTTGGCGTCGCCGAGCTGCTGGCGCTGGAGCTTCAGCACCGCCTCCTGCCGCTTGCGCTCGCTGATGTCCTGCACCAGCGAAATGAAGTACAGGGGCTGGCCCTGGTCATCGCGCACCAGGCTGGAGGAGACCACCGCGTGGACGATGGAGCCATCCCGATGCCGGTAACGCTTCTCGAACACGGCGCCGGCATCACCGCCCTCGAGGGCCTGGTGGATGTAGTGGGGGCTGAGGTCCCGATCGTCATCCAGCGCCAGGTCGTTGACGGACATCTGCTCCAGCTCGGACTTGCCGTAGCCGAAGATGTCGCACAACCGCCCGTTCACCTCCAGCAGACGGCCTTCCGTACTCACCAGGCACATGCCGGTGTTGGCGGAGGCGAAGGCCTTCTGGAACGTCGCCTCGCAAGCCCAGAGGGGAGTCCGGGGATGGCTTGGAACAGGCTCCGGCGGGTTGGGCCCTGGCGCTCCCATCGCAAACAACTCTATGGCTCTGAAGGCATCTCCATCCTTGTTCACCGGGGGCCTGCAGCATTGCCACCTTGGCGAACATTGATGAGCTGACCCCGTGGCCGCCGGCCTCGGCTCAGCTCATCAGCGCCAGCTCAGCGGGGAAGGGGGTGCGGCGGAGCAGCTCCGTCAGGCCGAGCCGCTCCCGCCAGGTGGCGATCGGTTCCGCCCAGCCTTCCTCCCAGCGCATCGCCAGCAGCCGGGGCCCCAGGGCGCGGCTCAGCTCCAGACCGAAGCGGATGCCGTCCCAGATCAGCGCCTCCTCCTCGGGGGCGAGATAGCTGTGGAACATCCAGGCCGTCAGCACCGCGATCGATCCCGGTTGGCGCAGGGCGGAGGCGTAATAGGCCGAGCCACAGGCCTCACCGGCCACATCGGAAGGAATCGCCAGGATGGCGTGGTGAAGGTCGTGGGTGACGCGCAGCCGCCGCTGCAGATAGGCGCCTGGCCCCTCCAGGCGGCCGGTGTCCGGCGCCGGGAGCGCATGCAGTCCCAGCTGGTCGAAGCGCTCCTGGTGCAGCCGGCCCAGGGTGCCGGGCGGCAGGGCGCGCAGCTCCTCCGCCGACGGCCACGGCCCCCAGTACTGCTCCTCCCCCAGGGCCTGCATCGCCGGATCCTGCAGCAGTCGCTCGCGGCCCCGCTCCCCCAGGGGTGAGTTGACGAGCACGTCGAGCATCGGCAGGGCGTGGGTGAGGGTGTGCTCGGGATCGCGGGCGGTCTCGAGCACCCCCACCGCCGTTCGCAGGGCCCGGTGGCGCAGGTCGGGATCGATCTTCATCTCACTGCCGGGCCAGGATCATGCGCATCTGCTCCTGCAGGTGCTCCACCGGCTCTCCGGACACATCCACGAGGGCCCGCATCACCGACCCGCCGTAGGCGAAGGGGGGCTGGTAATCCGGCATGGTGGGAGAGCCGGGATCGGCGCCCACGGCCACCCCGGCGGCCAGTCCCAGGCTGAGCGGGATCGTCACCGGCAGATCCCCTTCGCCCACCGGCTCGCCGTCCACGAACAGCACGATGTGGGCCGGGGTGCCCCTGCCCCGGGCGATGTCCGGCGGACCGGTCGGGGTGAACTCGACGCTGAGGATGTGGTGACCCGCCGGGACCGCGGCCGAGGCCGTGATTTTGGTGTGGCTGTCGGCCACGTAGTTGTAGCCGTAGGTGAGCGTGCCGTCCTGCACGTAGAAGGCGAAGCCGCCATCGTTGCCCCCCATGCTGAACAGAACCCCGTCGGCTCCCCCGTCCGGCACGGTCACCTCCACGGAGATGGAATGGGGCCGGTTGAGCAGACGCGGCGCGGCATTGGCGGGCACCATCTGGGTGCCGGGGTAATAGATGTAGCGCTGCCGGTCCACGGCGATCTGGGGACGTTCGACGCCGAAGCGCTGGGTGCCGCGGCTGTCGATCGGCAGCACGTTGTACTTGCCGGCCTCCACATACCACATGCCGATCATGGCGATCAGGCGGTCCCGTTCGGTCTCGGCCAGGTTGTTGGTTTCGGCGAAATCCTCCTGCAGGTTGTAGAGCTCCCAGCCGTGGGCATCGAGCTGAATCAGCTGGTCGTAGCTGATCGGATCGCCGAAGCGGCGGCCCGATTCCACGAACGAGGTGCCGGGCCAGGGGCACACGGCCCGCCAGCCGTCGTGATAGAGCGAGCGGTGGCCGAACATCTCGAAGTACTGGGTGAGATGCAGGCTCGGTGCCGCGGGGTTGTCAAAGCACGAGGCCAGCGAATAGCCCTCGATCGGGCTCTGGGTGACCCCCCGAAGGCTGGTGGGTGCCTCGATGCCGAGGGCGTCGAGCACGGTGGGCACCATGTCGATCGCATGGCAGTACTGGCTGCGGATTTCGCCGCGGGCGGCGATGCCCTTCGGCCAGCTCAGGATGAAGGGATCGCTGGTGCCGCCCCGGTAGGTTTCGCGCTTCCAGCGGCGGAAGGGGGTGTTGCCGGCGTGGGTCCAGCCCCAGGGGTAGTGGTTGAAGTACTTCGGACCGCCGATGTCATCGATGGCGGCCAGGTTCTGCTCCAGGTTCTCCGGCACGTTGTTGAAGAACTTGCCCTCGTTCACCGAACCGGTGGGGCCGCCTTCGGAGCTGGCGCCGTTGTCGGAGATCACCATGATCAGGGTGTTCTCGTATTCGCCGATCTGCTTGAGGAAGGCGATCAGCTCGCCGATGCAGTGGTCGGTGTGCTCGAGGAAGCCGGCGAACACCTCCATCATGCGGGCATACAACCGCTTCTCCTCGGCGGAGAGCCCCTCCCAGTCGGGAACGTCCGGATCGTGGCGTGAGAGCACCGTGTTGGCCGGGATGATGCCCAGCTCCTTCTGCCGCTGGAAGGTGGCCTCGCGGTAGACATCCCAGCCACCATCGAACTTGCCCCTGTACTTGTCGGCCCATTCCTTCGGCACATGGTGGGGCGCATGCATGGCGCCGGTGCAGAAGTACATGAAGAAAGGCTTGCTGGGCGCCACCTGCTTGGCATCGGCGATCATCGCCCTCGCCTTCGCCACCAGATCGGGGGTGAGGTGGTAACCCTCCTCGGGCGTGGCGGGGGGTTCCACCTGGCCGTTGTCCTGCACCAGCTCCGGGTAGTACTGGTGGGTGTCGCCCCCCAGGAAGCCGTAGAAGCGCTCGAAGCCGCGGCCCAGGGGCCAGCGGTCGTAGGGGCCGGCCGCCGAGGTCTGCTCGGCGGGGGTGAGGTGCCACTTGCCGATGGCGTAGGTGTTGTAGCCGTGCGGCAGCAGGATCTCGGAGAGGAAGCCGTTCTCGAACGGGATGATGCCGTTGGAGCCCGGGAAGCCCATCGAGCCTTCGGTGATGCAGGCCAGGCCGTTGGAGTGGTGGTTGCGGCCGGTGAGCATGCAGGAGCGCGACGGCGAGCAGAGCGCCGTGGTGTGCATGTTGCTGAAGCGCAGGCCGTCGGCCGCCAGGGCATCGAGGTGGGGTGTCGCGATCGGGCTGCCGTAGCAACCGAGCTGGCCGAAGCCCGTGTCATCGAGCACGAGGAACAGCACATTCGGGGCCCCCTCCCTGGCCCGGTTCGGCATCGGCCAGGCCGGCGTCGAGACGTCGGCGGTGCGGCCGATCACGCCGGGGAAGGCGGCGCCGGACCTGTATTCCTGGAGCGGCATCGGTCAGGGGAAAACTGCCCGGAACCTATCCATGGCGCTGGAAACTGGCCCGGCAGCGACCAGACTTCGAAACATCGGGACCGCGCATCACCCGGCCTAACCTCCGCCGATGAGCACCGGCGCCCCTCTGGAGTTCCTGCCACCCCGCTTCGATGGCCGGGTGGTGGCCGTGTGCCGTTGGATCCTGCCGTTCTGGATGCGCTGGCAGAGCCGGATCGAGAGCGTGGAGGTGGAGGGCATCGAGCGCCTGATGGAGGCGATGCGGTCGTTTCAGGCCGGGGAGAGCCGGCTGCTGCTGGCCTTCCGCCACTCCAGCCTGGATGATCCGCTCTGCCTGGCCTGGATGATGTGGGTGGAGCTGGAGCGGGCCGCACGACGCCAGGGTATCCGCTTCGATCCGGCTCCCACCGGCCAGTTCCTGTTCGACCGGGGGATTCCCCTCTGGGCCGGCGACGGGATCGGCTGGCTGTTCACCCGCCTCGGCGGCAGCTCCCTGCAGCGGGGCAAGCTCGATCTCCCCGCCCTGCGCACCGCCCGGCGTCTGCTGCTGGAGGGCCCCCATCCCTTCGCCGTGGCCCCGGAGGGGGCCACCAATGGCCACAACGAGCGACTGAGTCCCATGGAGCCGGGCACGGCCCAGCTCGCCTTCTGGACGGCCGCCGACCTGGCCGCTGCCGGACGCCTCGAACGGATGGACCTGCTGCCCATCGGCCTCCAGTACTTCTACATCGACCGGATCTGGGGACCGATCGAGGCCCTGCTCAGTCAGCTGGAGGAAGGGGCCGGCCTGACGCCCGATCCGGGCCACGACCTGACACCGACGCGGCTCCACCAGCGCCTGATGGGCCTCGGCCAGCGGATGCTGCACCAGATGGAGGTCTTCTATGGCTGCAAGGACGAACTCGCGTCCGGCGACCCGGACGATCCCGCCATGGATCCCGCCCAGGCGGCCGACGATTCGGTCCGCTTCGCGGGCCGGCTGCAACGCCTGCTGGATCTGGCCCTGCGGCGACTGGAGCAGCCCTTTCAGCTGGCCTCAAGCGGCAGCCTCTCCGACCGCTGCCGGCGCCTGGAGCAGGCCGGCTGGGACCGGCTCTATCCCGAACGGGCCCCCGCGTCGGCGCCCCTGAGCCCCCTTGAGCAGGGACTCGCCGACCGGCTGGCCGATGAGGTCAGCGCCCAGTTCTGGCACATGCGGGTGGTGGAGTCGTTCCTGGAGGTGAGCGGCAGCTACGTGAAGGAGCATCCGAGCCAGGAGCGCTTCGCCGACACCCTGCTGCTGCTCTGGGACACCCAGTGCCGCATCCAGGGCAAGTCCACCAACCAGCGCCCCCGGCTGGGCCGGCTGCGGGCCCGGATCAGCATCGACCGGCCGATCGCCGTGGAGCAGCGGCTGGCCGACTACCGCAGGGATCGGCGCCGGGCGGTGGCCGCGCTCACCGAGGAGCTGGGCGACAGACTGCAGGCCCTGGTGGTGCCCTCCCCGCTGGGTTGAAGGCTCAGCCGGCCGCCAGCCGGGCCACGTAGGCGTCGAGGGAACCGACGTTGATCCAGCCGGTGGCGATGGTCTTGGTGTCGGTCTGGCTGATCCGGCCCCGGTGCAGGTGGGACAGGCCGGCGGGAAAGATCGCCAGCTTGCCCTTCACCGCCTCCTCGTGGTGGTCCTGCCAGTGGAATTCGGTGCCGGCGTCCGGGACGGTGTTGAGGTAGAGGATCCAGGCCAGCACGCGGCGGATCGGTTCGGTGGCCTCGTCACTGGTGTTCCAGTCGCAGTGCCAGCTGAAGAACCCCTCCCCCGGGGCGTAGCGCTGCAGATTGAAGATCGGGTTGACGAACAGGGAGTGCTCCGGACAGCAGGAGAGGAACAGGGGGCGTTCAACCAGGTAGCGCTTCAGCCCGGCGGACACCCCCCGCATGATCACGTCCGCCAGCCCCTGGGCCTCCGGATCGGAGCGGTCGAGCCACACCAGGCTGATGTCGGTGGACACCTTGCCGGGAGCGCGGTCCTGGCCGTCGTCGCCGCCGGTGCCGTAGGAGAAGGCCACACCGCTGCGCTGCAGGTCGCTGCGGCGGTCGAAGAAGGCCAGCGCCGCGTCGGCCAGGGCGACGTAACCGGGGTCCTCGAAGCTGCCGATCAACCGCATCCGCGCCCGGATCCGCGTCAGCCCCGAAGCTAGGCCGACAGCCAGGGCACGGCCACGATCGCCTCCAGCGGCTGCCAGCGGCGGCGATCGGCCGTCACCAGGCCCTGGAGGCCCACGGCCTCGAGGCCGGCCGCCACCCGCTCCTGATCGAGGGACCCGTCGGGGGCCAGCGACGGCTCGAGGGCGGCATCGAGCGGCAGCAGCAGCACCTGCGGCTCGGCCGGATCGGCCATCACCCGCAGGTTCAGATCGGCCAGCTCCCGCTCGAAGAACAGGCGCCGCATCCGGCCGGTGATCACGGGCCCCAGGGCCGCCGCGAAGGCCTCCAGGGCCCGGGCGTCACCGGAGCAGCCGCAGCTGAGGGCCAGCCAGATCAGCAGTTTCGCCCAGCTTTCGGCCGTCCACAGGGGAGGGAAGCTGTCCCGGTGATCGCGCACCAGCTCGGCGATCGCAAAATCGAACAGGGTGGCCTGAAGGGAGGCCGCCGATGGCAGGGGTTCCGGATCCATGCCGCCATCCTGACGACCAACGGGCAAACTGCAGGGGCAACGTCCGTCCCTGGAGACGCCTGATGGCCCTCGATCTGAATGATCCGGAGCTCGAGTTCGCCGATCTCGTCACCGCCTATCAAAGCTGGGTAATGGCCGTGATCAACGACGAGAAACTGGGCGGCGAGAAGGTCCTCACCGACGACATCGCCGACGACGCCCTCAACGCGATGCGCTTCCTGCCCGATGTGGTCACCAGCGCCATCGAAACGACCCTGGCGCGGGTGTACGACGTCGATCCCGATGAACTGGCCGACCTGCTCTACCCCGAGGACTGACCACCACCCCCTGTCGCCGTGCCATGGCCGTCGCCGCTGGCCCACCCGATGACTACGTGCTGGGGACCGACAGGGCCGAGAGCGAGCGGCTGCGCCTGCAGCACGAGCTGTGGCGGCCGGCGGCCGAGGCCGCCTGGGCCAGGGCCGGCCTGGGTCCAGGGCAGCGGGTGCTCGACCTGGGGGCCGGTCCCGGCTTCTGTGCCCTCGAACTGGCCCGGGCCGTCGGACCGGGCGGCCGCGTCCTGGCCCTGGAGGGCAGCGGCACCTACGTGGCGGCGGCCCGCGCCGCGGCGGCGGCGGCCGGGCTGCACCAGCTGGAAGTGCGCCACGTCGACCTGGCGGCCCCTGCCCCGCTCGCCGCAGCCCCCCGCGACGAGGCCGACCCGGACGGTGGCCGCTTCGATCTGGCCTGGTGCCGCTGGCTGGCCATGTTCCTGCCCCGGCTGGAGCCGTTCCTGGCGCTGCTGGCCACCAGCCTGCGGCCGGGTGGCTGCCTGGTGGCCCACGAGTACGTGCACTGGCACACCTTCGGCCTCCACCCCCACGGGACCGCCATCGCCCGGTTCGCCACCGCCGTGACCGACAGTTTCCGGGCCGCCGGCGGCGACCCGGACGTGAACCGCCGCCTGCCCGCCCTGCTCTCGGCCACCGGTTTCAGCATCGAGGAGCTGCGACCCCTGCCCGTGCTGGGCCGGCTGGGCGATCCCTGGAGCCTCTGGCTCGAGCGCTTCGTGACCCTCTACGGAGAGGAGCTGATCCGCCAGGGCCGCTGGTCGCAGGAGGAGGCCGCCACCGCCGCCGCGGAGATGGCCAGGGCCCGCACCGACCCCGGCAGCTACTGGGTCGGTCCCACCGTGCTGGACCTGCGTGCCCGTCGGTTCTGCCCCCCTTAGCCTCTGCTCGTGCATCCCTTCCGCCCCCGGCTCCGCGTTCGCCGTCCGCGATGGCATCCCAGCGGCCGGCGGGCCGTGGCCCTGCTCACCCTGCTGCTGCTGCTGGGAACGGTGGCGGGCTGCCAGGTGAAACGGCCCAAGATCGTCCAGCAACTGCGCGGCACCCTGTACATCGCCGTCGGCATCAACGACGAAGCCCTCGACTCCGAGCTCCAGAGCGAGGTGCGGCGCCGGATGAACCAGCTGCAGACCCTGTTCCGCACCCTCCACCCCAATGTGCGGCTGGCGGTGCAGGTGTACTCGGAGGCCAGCCTGCCCCTCGAACTGGCCGTCCGCGACCTCGTGGGCCTGAGTCCCGACCTGCTGGTGGTGAACGAGGCCACCGCCCAGTCCCTGGCCCATGCGGGGCTGATCCGGCCGATCCGGCTGCCCGCCAGCATCACCGACCAGCTCGATGCGGTCTCGGTGCAGCGGACGCGGCTGCCCGATGGCCGCCTGGTGGGGGTGCCGCTGGACCTGCAGCCGCAGCTGGCCTGCTTCGACCGGCGCCGCCTGCAGCGCAGCCCCGCCACCATCGACGAACTGGTGGCGGAGAGCGCCCGGGGGCTGGAGGTGGGGCTGTCGCTGGATGCCGCCAGCCTGGCCTGGACCCTGGGTCCCCTCGGCGCCATCGACAGTGTCAGCGCCGTCATGGGCGGGGAGAGCGTCACCCCGCAGATGCGGCAGCGCATCGGCCACTGGCTGGAATGGCTCTACGCCACCGACCAGCAACAGCACATCACCGTGTTCCCCTCCCAGAGCGTGCTGGCGGAGCAGCTGATGACGGGGGAACTCGACTGGATCACCTGCCGCAGCATCAGCCTCCAGCGGTTGCGGACCAAACTCGGCAAGCACCTGGGGGTGGCCCCCCTGCCGTCGGGGCCCTACGGCACCGCCAGCCCGATCACCGAGGAGCGCCTGATGGCCTTCGGCAGGAACTCCAGCGCGGGCCAGCGTCGTCTGGCCGAAGCCCTGGCCCGCTTCGCCATCAGCCCCCTGCGCCAGCGTGACCTGATCCAGCAGGGGGAAAACGTGCTGCCCGTGAATCTGCGGGTGCCGCCGCCGGTGAAGGCCTCCGAGGAGATGGCCGCCATGGTGGAGGCCCGGCAGCAATCCCTGCGCAGCGTCAGCTTCCGGCTGGTGCAGAAATCCAACCCCCTGATGCAGGAGGAATGGGTGGCGCTGCTGACGCGCTTCCTCTTCGATGATCTCGACCAGCAGAAGGCCCTCGATGGCCTGATCGAGGTCCTGCATCCCCGCTCCAGACCATGAACCAGCTGATCCAGGACATCGCCGGCTGGTTCGGCTATCTGCAACGCCCGGCCGTGCTCGTCCAGGTGCTGGGTGTGCTGGCGGTGTTCGGCATCGACCATCTGGTGCGTCGCCGCCTGCGCAGGGGCTCACCCATGGCCCGCCGGCGCGTGAGCGTGATCGCCCTGGCGCTGCTGGTGCAGGCCCTGGGGCTGGCCCTGGCCCGTCAACCGTTCGGACTGGTGCTGGTGTTCCTGGCCCTGTTCCTCGGCTGGCGGGGGCTGGAGGTGATCCGCCTCCTGCTGGGCCGGTTCATCCAGCCCCAGCAGCTGCAGTTGCTGGATACCCGCCTGATCCGTCCCGCCTATCTGCTGTTCGCCACCCTGCTGGTGATCCGCCTGTTCGACAACCTCCAGGATCTGGCCGTCATCCCCATCGGCGACTGGCTCGGCTCCGATGTGAGCCTGGGCAATCTGTTCGTGGCGGGACTGATCCTGTACGTGCTGGTGATGGGCAGCGGCCCGCCCGCCCATGGTCTGGCCTGGATCGTGCAGAGCAGCGTGGGCATCAGTGACGGCAGCCGCCGGGCGATGGCCCTGATGATCCGCTACCTGGTGGTGGCCGTGGGCATCGTGTGGGCCCTCGATCGCGTGGGGTTCAACCGAACGGCGATCCTGACGGTGGCCGGTGGCCTGTCGGTGGGGCTGGGCTTCGGCATCAAGGAGGTGTTCTCGAATTTCGTCAGCGGGCTGTGGCTGCTGTTCGAGGGGTCGGTGCGCCCCGGCGAGGTGCTGGTCATCGACGGCGATCCCTGCGAGGTGCGCTCCCTGGGTCTGCGCGCTGCCGTGCTCTGGCGCAACCGCGACAACGCCGAGCTGGTGATTCCCAACCAGACCTTCTTCACCACCACCACCACCACCTACACCGGCAGCGACAGCCTGCGGCGCACCCAGGTGCTGGTGGGGGCGGCCTACCGCCACGATCCGGCCGAGGTGCTCGCCCTGCTGGAGACCACCGCCCACGGGGTGGAGCGGGTGCTCGACTACCCGCCGCCGAAGGCCCTGATCCTCCAGTACGGCGAATCCTCGGTGAACTACGCCCTGCGCTTCTGGATCGCCAGTCCGTTGGACAACGTCTCGATCTGCAGCGATGTCCACACCGCCGTCTGGCAGGCGTTCCAGGAGAACGGCATCGAGATTCCCTTCCCCCAGCAGGTGCAGTACCAGGTGAAAGTGGCGGAAGACGACCCCTCGGAGGTCATCCGAACAGAAAGTTCGCTGCCCCCAGAGCCACGTTCGACTTGATGATGTCCTGGTAGGCCAGGCCCGTGCCGATGCCATCCCAGTCGATCCCGTACTGGTTGGCACCGAGGGACACGATGTTGCTGGCGAAGGAGCCACCGACGATGCCCACCTGGAGCAGATCCACGGCGTTGGTGAAATCCGTCAGGGTGTCGGTCTCGGCGATGCCGTCGTTCAGCTCCGCCCCGAAGACGAAGCGGTCGCTGTTGGTGCCTCCCGTGCCGCCCGTCAGCAGGTCGTTGCCGAAGCCGCCGTTGAGGGTGTCGTTGCCGCTGCCGCCGATCAGGGAGTCATTGCCGGCACCGCCAGTCAGCCTGTTGGCCCCCGTGTTGCCCGTGAGCGTGTTGGCCAGGGTGTTGCCCGTGGCGCTGATCGCTCCGCTGCCGGAGAGGGTGAGCTTCTCGATGTTGGCGGCCAGGGTGAAGGTGGCCGAGGATTTCACCAGATCGGTGCCTTCCGCGGCGTTCTCCGTGATCACGTCATTGGTGGAATCCACCACGTAGGTGTCGTCTCCGGCGCCCCCGAGCATGGTGTCGTTGCCGCTGCCGCCGCTGAGCGAGTCATTCCCCAGGCCGCCGAGGAGCCGGTCATTGCCGCTGCCGCCGTTGAGGGTGTCATGGGCGTCGCCGCCATCGAGCACATTGGCGCCGCTGTTGCCCACCAGGGTGTTGGCGAGGGTGTTGCCGGTGCCGGCGATCGCCCCGCTGCCGGTGAGGGTGAGCTTCTCGAGGTTGGCCGCCAGGGTCCAGGTGACCGACGACTGCACCAGATCGGTCCCTTCGTTGGCGTTTTCCGTGACCAGGTCACCGGTGTTGTCCACCACATAGGTGTCGTTGCCCGCACCGCCGAGCAGGGTGTCGGCGCCGCTGCCGCCGTTGAGCGAATCGTTGCCGCCGGCGCCGATCAGGCGATCGTTGCCTGCCGCCCCGTTGAGCTTGTTGGCGCCGCTGTTGCCCGTGAGCACGTTGTCGAGCCCATTGCCCGTGCCGTTGATCGCAGCGGTGCCGCCGAGGGTCAGGTTCTCGACATTGCTGGTGAGCGTGTAGGAGATGGTGGAGGTGACGCGATCGATGCCCTCGTTCGCCCCCTCGCCGACGAAGTCACCGGTGTTGTCGACGACGTAGCTGTCATTCCCCTTCTGGCCGTACATGGCATCGGCTTCCGTGCCGCCGTTGAGCAGATCATCCGCCGCACCGCCCACCATGTAGTCGTTGCCGGCCAACCCCAGCAGGGTGTTGGCGCCCGTTCCGTCGCCGTAGATGGTGTTGGCCAGAGCGTTGCCCGTGCCGGTGAGGCCGGATCCGAACAGCTGCAGCTGCTCCACGTTGGCCGTCAGGGTGTAGGAGAAGGCCACGATGACGTTGTCGTAGCCCTCATTCAGATTCTCGATGACGCTGTCGGTGGCGTTCTCGAGCAGGTAGAAGTCGTCGCCCTGCCCACCGGCAAGCTGGTTGACGCCTTGACCGCCGAAGAGGCGGTCGTTGCCCGCCCCTCCGTTGAGGGTGTCGTTGCCGGCCAGGCCGGAGAGGGTGTCGGCGCCTTCGAGCCCGTTGATCAGATCCGCCACGGAGGTGCCGCGGATCCCGTCATCGGTGCCAAAACCCGTCTGGGTCACCGTCTGGGAGGGAGCATCGAACAACCAGGTGGACACGCTGTTGGCACCGGCAGCGCTGGTGGTGTGGACGCCGCCGGTGCCCGCCGGGCCGTACAGGGCCGCCGCCGCCGCCCTGTCGAGGGGCTTCAGGGTGGGCGTGCCGCCACCGGCCTCGCCGACGGTGGCCATGATCGTGAGGCTGGGGTCATCGGCGGCCAGCACCTGGTCATGAAGGGTGCCCGAAGCCCCGTTGAACACCACTTCCGTGGGGTGCTTCAGACCGATGGCGTGGCCGATCTCGTGCAGCAACGTGCCGTCGTTGACCAGCCCTGCCGACACGTACTGCGTGTTCATGAACACGTCACCGGAGGCGTCGAGGCTGGTGGTGAAAAAGGGATAGGTGAAAAAATTCCAGTTCCCGAAGGGATAGAAGGCGATCCCCCCGCTGCCCGCATAGGAAGGTCCGCTGGTGGTGTTGAAGTCCACCAGCTGGAAGTTGATGTCCCCCTGACCGGGCGCCACCTCGAGGAAGACAAGGCCGCAGGCGGCCGCCCAGGCGGCGAGGGCCGTGCGCGCCTGGGCCTGCATGGCCGGCGTGAAGGCCTGAAAGCTGGACACCGTGGCGGCGGTGAAGCCCTCGACTCCGCCGATGTAGCCCGGTGGCGCCGATGGGAACGAGTAGGTGACGATCACCGGTCGACCGGTGACCTCAATGCCGTTCCAGTAGGAGCCGCCCTGAAGAGCCGTGGAATCGCTGACAACCGGCATCGCTCTGTCCCTTCGCGCCATGGACCCTGACCGTAGGTGTATCTCCAAGGGGGGAGGTATCCGCACCCCATGACCGAGGAGATTGTTTCAATGCTTCACGGCAACCGCGACCAGGGGACAGTCGCGCCATCCCCGCAGCACGACGATCGGTGGCCCGGGGCATGACCAACCACCGTCTCTTGCGGGGATTGAGTACAGCGCCAATGGGCGACACAGGGACGCCTTACGGATAGCCAGGGATCGGATGGTGGCCCCCGGGAGCATCGCGCCGCCCCCTTACACCAACCTGTATAGTTCAGGCATCAACTTCTCCCCCCTGATCATGCTGAAAGGCGCTGATCTCCTGGCCAAGGTCAAAGAGCTGGGCGATGCCTCCAAATCCGACCTGGTGCGCAGCTGCGGCTATGTCAGCACCAAGAAAGACGGCAATGAGCGGCTGAATTTCACCTCTTTCTATGAGGCCCTCCTCGATGCCAAGGGCATCAACCTCGGCGACGGGGTCGGCAAGTCCTCCACCAAGGCTGGCCGCAAGCTGGGCTACACCGCCAAGGTGCAGTTCAACGGCAACCTGCTCGTGGGCAAGGCCTACACCGCGATGCTGGGTCTCCAGCCGGGCGATGAATTCGAGATCAAACTCGGTCGCAAGGCGATTCGTCTGGTGCCCGTGGGTGGCTCCGACGACGAGGAGTGAATCCGCCGTTCACGAACCACTGACGGCTGATCAAGGTTTGTGTTCCAAGTGGCTGGAGGGCACCCTCCAGCCCTAGACCAAAAGGGTGGAGGCCCGGAGACCGATCAACTCCCCACGACCCCCGCAAAGTAGCCCCTTCGGGATTGCCCCGAGGGGGCTACGGCTTTTGGGGATGGGGCCGGTGGGAACCAGAGCCCTGTGCGGGTAGCAGCACACGAAGCTGGCTTGCGTCAATAGGTCCGCAACCTTCTGTTACCTTGCATCCAGATGCGTGGTTCCCACCATGCCCCAACCCACCATGTCCACGACGCCCACCCTTCATCCCGGGGGCTTCGTCCATCTCACCTGCCGGCAAGGCGGCACCTACCAGGTGATCAGCATCGACGAAGCGACCGACAGCTGCTGGGTGCGCCGCTGGCCCCTCACCCGTCAGGGTTCCCCTGCCTTTTCCGTCGCCCTGAGCCAGGTCCACCCCATCGCGACCCCCGGGCGCTGACAGCCGCACGAACCCACTCTGTTTCTACCTTCCGTCCCTTTCCGGAGCCTCCCATGATTCCCATGGGCTTCATCGTCACCTCACGGCTCTTCTGCCACGCCGGTCGCCTCGCCCTGCTCGGCGCATCGCTCGCCCTGCTCAGCGAAGTGCTCAGCCACGCGCTCCCCTGACCGCCCCCTGGCTGAAGCGAGGCCGCCATCCCCCAGCATGGGGGAGCCTGACAGGAATGCAGCCATGAGCGATGGATCGTCGCTGGCGGAGCTGCTGCAGCTCCCCTTCATGCAGCGGGCCCTGCTCGGCGGCCTGCTGAGCGGGGCCCTCGGCGGCCTGCTCGGCAGCTTCGCAGTGCTGCGCCAGCTGTCCTTCTTCAGCGATGCCCTGGGCCATTCGGCCCTGCTGGGCATCACCCTCGGCATCCTGCTGGGCGTCAATCCCACCCTGGTGCTGATCCCCTTTGCCGTGCTGTTCGCCCTGATGACGAACCAGCTGGTACAACGCAGCCGCCTGCCGGCGGATGCCCTGCTGAACATCGTCTATTCCTCGTCCTTAGCCATCGCCGTGGTGGCCCTGAGCTTTCTGCACATCTACAAGGGCGGCATCCAGCAGCTGCTCTTCGGGGACATCCTGGGGGTGACCGTGGTGGACCTGGCCCTGATCGCGGTCCTGCTCGTCACCACCGCCGCTTACCTGGCCCTCACCCGCCGCGACCAGGTGCTGCTGACCCTGGATGAACCGCTGGCCCTCTCCCGCGGGGTTCCCGTCTCCCTGCACCGTCTGCTGTTCCTGGTGCTGCTGGCGGTGGTGGTGGCGATCTCGATCAAGGCCGTGGGGGTGCTGCTGATCAGCGCCTTCGTGGTGATTCCCGCCTGCGCCTCCCGTCTGGTCAGCCGTCACTTCGGGGCCTACGTGGCCCTGGCCGCCAGCCTGGGGGCGGTCTGCGCCGTGCTGGGGCTGCTGCTTTCCGGGGCTCTCGCCCTGCCCTCCGGCCCCAGCGTGGTCATCTGCCAGCTGCTGGGCTTCCTGGTGGCTCTGGGGCTGGCTCCGCTGCGGGGCCGGATGGCCCGGCCCTAGCGGAAGCGGCGCACCAGCGGTTCGGCCCGCCACAGGCTGCCGATCAGGATCAGGAAGGAATCGACGATGCCGACGCGGTTCAGCTTCTGGAACCAGACGTTTTCGTTGTAGAGCAGACGGATCAGGGCCTCCTCCTGATCCACCGTCTGGGGCAGAAACTCGAGGCCCAGCACCGGGTAGCCGTGCTTGCTGGAGCGGCGCACGATCCGCGAGGGCAGGGTGAGCTTGCTCTGGGGCAGTTCCAGCAGGGCATCGCTGCCTTCCAGGGCCACCACGCGGTCGGTGAGGGCCATGGTGAGACCGCTTTCGGACACATCCTGGGTCACTCCCCAGACCTCCTGGGAGCCGATCCGGAGGCGGGCGATCGTTTCGAGCGGAAAGCGGTCATGGCGCCGCCGCACCGGCCGATCGATGCAGGCGAGCACACAGATGAAGATGATCAGCGCGTTGTACACGTTCCAGACCAGCATCACTTCCTCCCCCTCGAAAGGGGATCGCATCCAGCTGGGATTGATCAAGGGCAGGCCGTAGCGCAGCAGCAGGGCCACCGAGAAAATCACCAGATAGGCCAGAAGCGGCCAGGCCAGGCGCAGATCCATGCTCTGGCGCAGATTCACCGCGTCCTTGTTGGTGACCAGGCTGCCGATCTGGCCCATCGGGTTGCGGATCATGCGGGCCAGGCGACCGAGGGCGGGAAAACAGAACAAGGTTTCGTAGATCTCCGTCCACAACTGCGAATAGTGATAGTTGCTCTGCCAGGCCAGAATTCCGTGCAGCATGATCATGAACGGCACCCCATAAAAGATGTATTCAGCCGGGGGAGCCGCGATCAGGGTGAAACCGATCACAAAGCTGAGCAACGGCAGAATCATGAAGCCAGCCCGAAAGATCGGCATGAAGCAGTAGATGCCCTGGCTGACATAGAACGCTTTCTGCCAGATGCCGAGCTTGGTCCAGATCGGCAGGTCCCTCCAGCAGAAATAGATCTGCACATTGCCCTGCAACCAGCGCAGCCGCTGATCGAGATAATCGCGGAAGGTGCGGGGCACCTCTCCAAGACTGAGAATCTGATCCAGGTAAACGATGCGCCACCCCTTCACCATCAGGCTGGTACCCGTCTGGTAATCCTCCACCACGCATTTGGTGTAGTACCCACCCACGGAAAGCAGCGCCTCACGCCTGGCCACGTAGGAGGTGCCACAGCAGATCACCGCATTGAAGCGATCCCGCAGCACCTGGTTGTAGTGGAAGAAGCTGTCCAGATCGCTGGGCATCAGGAAATCGAGCCCAAGATTCCGCAGGTGGAAATCGGAATTGAAGTAATGCTGAGGGGTCTGAACCAAGGCCACCTCGGGATCACCGAAAAAGCCGATGGTACGGTAGAGAAACTGCTTGAAGGGAATGAAGTCGCAATCGAAGACGGCCACCAGGTCCCCATGGGAATGGGCCAGGGCGTAGTTGAGATTGCCCGCCTTTCGGTGCAGGTTATCCGGCCTGGCCAGATAGTTCACGCCCAGCTCCGAGGCCAGGTCCGCCAGGGCGGGCCTGTGACCATCATCAAGGATGTAGATGGTCTTGTTCGGGTAATCCATGCCGCGGCAGGCCAGCACCGCACGCCGCACCATCTTGACGGATTCGTTGTACGTTGGAATGAAGACATCCACCGAAGGTGGATTCACGATTCTGGATCGGAAGAACTGGTTGGCCTGGCGAATCCTGGTGGATGGGTCGAAATAGATGGAGGGATAGAACTGGAGGCCGATGCTCAGCAGAGAGATGATTTCGATCAGAAAAAGTGCCAGGCTGCAGGCGAAGCTGAACGGATGGGCCGTGTTCAGCGTTGTGGTTCTCCAGATGAAGTAGCGCAGGCTGAACAGGGTCAGCAGGGTCGAACCCAGCAGGTATCCCCAGGGACGCCGGGGCACCGCTCGCATGCCCAGCACCAGGCCGAGGGCCAGCACCAGCGGCTGAACGACATGGACCCAGTCGTTCGATACGCCCCAGGTTTCGGGCAGGTTGCGGGTTTCGAGTGGATTCAACAACCCGGGCGACACCAGGCCGAACTGCAGGTTCGCCAGCACCAGGGCCAGGAACAGGCTCACCGTGGCGATCATCAGGAACCCCCACACCCAGGGGGAAATGCGGCTTGGTCCGATCGCCTGCGGGAAAGGGTTGAGGAACTTCATCGCTCGAAGATCACCCGCCCGGTGTACCCCACGTAGCAGAACTGCAGGGGCGGGGCGGGGACATCGTTGAGGATGCGCACCCGCACCTCGCTTTCCCTGGCCAGGTTGATCGGGATCGGCACCAGCGGGTCCTCCCCGAGCTTCAGCCGCCCAATGCCCGAACGGATCGACTGGACTTCACCCCGCAGGCTCATGCGCCGTCCCACCAGCTCGATCCGGGCGGGGGTGCCGATCCGCAGCCGGTTCAGATCCTTCTCCGCCACGAAGGTGACGACCCAGCGGTTGCTGCAGTCGATCAGTTTCATCACCGGCTGCAGAGCCTCGAGCAGATCACCGGACTGGGCCTGGATGTCCCAGACCACGGCGCGGCGGGGGCTGCGCAGCACGCTCTCACTGCGCTTGTCCAGCTGCTGCTGGGCGGCCTTCAGCTGCCGCTCCAGCCCCACCACCCGCTCATCCTGGGTGCTCAGGTTGCCCTGGAGGGCCTGGAGGTTGCGCCTGGCCTCCTGGAAACGCACCACCGGATCGGAGCCACTGCGGTTGTTGCGCAGCACCAGATTGTTGGTCGCGGCCTCGAGGTCGGTGCCGCCGCTGGCCAGCCGGGCCTCGAGACCGGCCAGTTCGCGGCGCCGCTGCTGCTCGGTGGTCTGGGCGCGGTCGTAGATGTTGGCGGCAACGGCCCCGGTGCGATAAAGCCCTTCGACCCGCTTGGTCTCCCGCTGGGCGAAGGCCAGCTCGGCCCGGGCACGCTGCAGGTCGGCCTTGATCTGATCGAGGTCCTGGCTGTTGCGGCGGATCTCCAGGGCCTGCTGCCGTTCGGCATCGACCTTCACCTCCTGCACCAGCTGCTTCTGGGCGGCCACCTGACGGCGCAGGTCGGCCTGGCGGCTGAGGGCCGCCTGCCGCTCCGTGGTGAGCCGCTCCACCTCATCACGGCTGGTGCGGCTGCTGCGGACCACGGCCAGTTCCTGATCCAGGCGCACCTCCTGGCCGGCCTGCACCGGCAGCGAGGTGATGGTGCCGGTGATCGGCGTTCGGATCACCACCGGCGTGGCATTGACCACAGCGTCACGCGATCGCGCCGTGAGGAAATTCAGCACGATGAAACCAGTCAGAACCAGCAGACCGGATCCAATCAGGATGAGCAGGATTTCGGCCCCACGGCTCCTGGGCACCCGATCCTCTTCCACGTCGATCGCATCGACCTCGCTGGGATCGGTGACGGTCGGATCCGTAACGGTCAGATCGGTGAGGATCGGATCGGTGTTGCTGCCCGATTCACGGCTGGGAAGGTCCTGCACCTTGCTCTTGCGCTCCGAGGACATAGTGAGCCAAAGGCCCGGAAGGCCCATCCCGACACTAGCCACGCAGGAGCAAACCAACAGCGGACCCGCCCCATGCCGATCCTCCGCACCACCCTGAAAGTCGCCTGAAAACAAGCCATTCCCGCCGTGAAGACGGAGGATCGGGAATCATCGATGGCTCTCATTCCGGCGCTGGTGGCGGGGCCTCAGCGTCGCGAATTCGCCCTCCTGAAAATGGGAGGAAAGCACCATTCGCCGCCATCAAACTGGCAGCAATCCATTCGATCGTGGCATCACCTCAGGAGCGGGATCCTGGCCACGCACGATCATTCACACCCCGTACGCGGCGCTCAAGGGTCGGGGCGGCCATCCATGAGCAGGGAGCGCAACCGCATCAGACCCTGGCGGGACCGGGTCTTGACCGTGCCCAGCGGCAACTGCAGCAGCGCCCCGATCGCCGACTGGCTCAGACCCTCGTAGTAGGCCATCTCCAGCACCTGCCGCTGGTTGGCGGGGATGGCGTCAAGGGCCTGGCGCACCCTTCGGGCCAGATCGTCGGCCTCGGCGTTCTCGTGGGGTGTCGGCACGGCGGCCGGGAACAGCTGTTCCGACCAGCGTTGCACCAGCTGCCAGCGGTTGCTGCGCTGCTGGAGGCGATTGAGCGCCATCGAGCGCGTCATCAGCAGCAGATAGGCCAGCACCGGGCCCCGGCTGGGGTCGTAGCGGTCCTGCTGCCAGTAGCGCAGGAAGACGTCATGGGTGAGGTCCTCCGCCTCCGGGCGGGAGCGGCACAGCCTCAGGGCCAGTCGATAGACGGGTCCGCCGCAGCTGTCGTAGAGCTCCGCCAGGTCGGCCGACCGTCCCGCCGGTCCCCTCGGGCGGTTCTCCTGACCGGTGCTGACCGTGGCATCCGGGTCGGAGGGATTCAGGGCCAAGGCGGCACAGCTTCAGGCGCGCATGGAAGCAGTACCGACGTGGGCCCGGATCGGATGGGCCAGCGCCAGCTGCTGGTGACGACGCCGGCCAGCACCAGCGCCGATCCCGCCAGGCTGGCCCCCTGGAGGCCTTCCCCCAGCAGGACGGCCGCACTGAGCACGGCCACCACGATCGCCAGCGAGCTCCAGAGCGAAACCTGCGCCACGGAACTGTGGCGGTAGGCGTGCCGCAGGGCCAGTTCCCGCCCCAGGGGCAGGGTGAGGGCATAGAGCCCGATCACCCCCACCACCCACCACAGCTGCAGCAGCAGGAAATGGTGGGGGCCGAACAGCACCAGGGCGATGATCCCGAAGATCAGGGCCGACACCAGGTTGGTCATCCCGACACTGACCGCCAGGGGCAGACGCCGGCGCGCGATCAGACGACCGCTGACGGAAGCCGCCCCGTAGGCCAGCACCCCCACCAGGGCCCAGCCGAGGCCCGCCGCCTGGTCCATCCGGCCGGCGACCGTCGCCATGGCAGCCGCCGGCAGCACCAGTCCTGCCGCGATCAGGGCGAGGCTGATCCCGAAGCTCCGCGGCAGGGCTTCCCCCAGGATCCAGCGCGCCAGCAGGGCCGAGACCGGCAGCACCAGGGCGAAGAGCAGGGTCTGGCTGATGACCGTCAGGGACTCCAGGGCCAGGTAGTAGGCGACGGGGCCGAGAAACAGACCCAGAACGGCATCCATGGCCAGCAGACGCCGATCGTCCCGAGTCAGACGGGCCAGATCCGCCCCCAGGCTGCCTCGGCCCGGCAACAGGGCCGCCAGACCCACCGCCAGCTGGGCCAGGAAGAACAGGTTGCAGAAGCTGATCGGGTCCTCGCCCCGCACCGGGTGCCGGGCCCCGAACTCCTGCAGGGCCTTGAGCACGGTGGCATCGAGCCCCCGCAGGACCACATACAGCAGCAGCGGCAGCCAGACCCTGGCCGCCGAAGGCCTCGCACCCCATCCGATCGGTGACGTCATCGGTAAGAAAGGGGAGGAATCTCCCTCACCTCGCGAGGTGATCCCATGCTGGACAGTCTGAGGCGTCCAGTCACCGACGATCGTCCTGGACCTGTGAGCATGCCGAATCCGACCATGACGCCCGGATCGATGCCGGCAGGCCAGGTGGCCGAAAGGATGCTGGCGGGGATGGCCGCCGGCACGATCGCCGCCTTTTCGGCCTGCTCACTTGTTCTGGGCCTCACCGGTCCAAAAGGGGACCCCGGAACCCTCGTCGCCTTCCAGGGCACCGTCGCGGGTGCCGCCCTGGGGGCCATCGGGGCTCTGGTGAGGCCCCGTCGTCGCTCCCGCAGTGAGAACTGGAGCGGCTGGCGGCGCCTGCGGGTGGCCCGGAGGGTCAAGGAAAGCCAGGACATCAGCTCCTTCTATCTGGAACCGGTCGACGGTGGCCCCCTGCCCGGCCACCGCCCCGGTCAGTTCCTGACCATCCGCCTGGATATTCCGGGGATCGACGGCCCGGTGATCCGGACCTATTCGCTCTCCGACGAGACGGCCGGTCCATCGGCCACCCAGCCCCACTACCGTCTGTCGGTCAAGCGGGAGCCCGCCCCGGAAGGCCAGGCGGTGCCTCCGGGACAGGCCTCCAACTTCCTGCACGACCGGATGCCGGAGGGGGCGATCCTCCAGGCCAGGCCCCCCAGCGGCTCCTTCGTCCTCGATCTGACCCACTCCAGGCCGGTGGCCCTGATCAGCAACGGCGTCGGAATCACGCCGATGATCGCCATGCTGAAGGTCATCGCCCGGCAGCAGCCGGAACGGAAGGTCTGGTTCATCCATGGCGCCAGGGATGGACGCTTCCATGCCTTTCGCGATGAGGTGACGGCCACCGTGCAGGGCCGGGGCCATCTGGCTGTTCACTACGCCTACAGCCGGCCCCGTCCGGAAGATGCGGGCAAGTACCACAGCGAGGGCTACGTGCAGGCGGACCTGGTCCGATCCCTGGTGCAGGGTGAAGCGGATTACTTTCTCTGTGGTTCCCCGCCCTTCCTCGCGGCGGTCCGTGCCGGCCTGAGCGCTGCCGGTGTGCCTGAGGAGCGTGTCCGGTTCGAGATGTTCAGCGCGGCGCCCCGCTCAGGACCCGCCCCAGCAGTCCCAGGCGCTTCGGAGACGGGGCTCCCGGCGGCGGCCGCAGCGGTGACCTTTGCCCGCTCCGGTCGAAGCGCCGACTGGGACGACTCCCAGGGGACCTTGCTGGAGCTGGCGGAGGCCCAGGGTCTGGATCCCGCCTACAGCTGTCGCGCCGGCCTGTGCGGCACCTGTGCCTGCAGGCTGCTGGAAGGTGAGATTCACTATGAAGTGCCACCCACCGCCGCCGTTGCCGAGGGGTCGGTGCTGATCTGCATTGCGCGGCCGAAAACCTCCCGCCTGAGCCTTGATCTATAGGTCCGGGCCCATCCCTGAGCCGGAGCCCGGCACCGGCCGAATCCAGAACCGAGACAGGTCCATGAGCCAGCCCAGCATCGAACGGCAACGGCTGAACCAGGCGGGCTGGAAACGCTGGGGCCCCTACCTCGCCGAGCGCCAGTGGGGGACCGTGCGGGAGGACTACAGCGCCGATGGTTCGGCCTGGGAGCATTTCTCCCATGACCAGGCGCGATCGCGCGCCTACCGATGGGGAGAGGACGGCATCGCAGGCCTTTGCGACGATCAGCAGCGGCTGTGTTTTTCCCTGGCGTTATGGAACGGGAAGGATCCGATTCTCAAGGAGCGGATGTTCGGGCTCACGGGCAACGAAGGCAACCATGGCGAAGACGTGAAGGAGTACTACTTCTATCTGGACAGCACCCCGACGCACTCCTACATGAAGTGCCTGTACAAGTATCCCCAGGCCGCCTATCCCTACGAGCGACTGGTGGCAGAAAATCGCCGGCGCGGCAGGGAAGAACCAGAGTTCGAATTGCTGGATACGGGAATCTTCGACGACGATCGCTATTTCGATGTCACGGTCGAATACGCCAAGATCTCTCCTGACGACATCGCCATTCAGATCACTGCGGTCAACCGGGGCCCCGAAGCCGCCCCCCTGCAGCTCCTGCCCAGCCTGTGGTTTCGCAACACCTGGTCCTGGGCGGACGATGGGCCCAGGCCCAGCCTGCGGGCCCGCTCCGATCAGGTGATCGAAGCGGAGCACCGAACGCTGGGAAAGCGCTGGCTGTACAGCCACGATGCCGATGAGCTTCTGTTCACCGACAATGATTCCAATCTCCAGCTTCTTTATGGAGCGGACAATCCATCGCCCTACGTCAAGGATGCCTTCCACCGCTATCTCATCGGCGGTGACATCACGGCCACCAATCCGGAGCGCAGCGGAACGAAAGCCTGCGCCCTGCATCGGCTCACGATTCCTGCCGGCGGCAGCCGGGTGCTGCAGCTGCGTCTCAGCGATCAGGGCGGACTGGCCGACCCTTTCGACGATGACTTTCAGGGGATCGTGCAGCTGCGGCAACGGGAGGCTGACGCCTTCTATCAGGAACTGACGCCGGGCACGATTGCCGAGGACATGCGGCAGGTGCAGCGGCAGGCCTTCGCCGGCATGCTTTGGAGCAAGCAATACTTTCTCTACGATGTCACCACCTGGCTGAAGGGGGATCCCCGCCAGCCGAGCCCACCACCGCAACGGAAAAGGGGCCGGAATGGGGCATGGGTCCACCTGGACAACGCCGATGTGCTCTCGATGCCGGATACCTGGGAATACCCCTGGTTTGCCGCCTGGGATCTGGCCTTTCATGCCATTCCCCTGGCCTATGTGGATGGGGATTTCGCCAAGAATCAGCTCGATCTGATGACCCGAGAGTGGTACATGCATCCGAATGGACAGATCCCCGCCTACGAATGGAACTTCAGTGACGTGAATCCTCCCGTGCATGCCTGGGCGACCTGGCGTGTCTACACCATTGACAAGCAGATGTCTGGAAAGGCGGATCGCGCCTTCCTGGAGCGGGTGTTTCAGAAGCTACTGATGAATTTCACCTGGTGGGTGAATCGCAAGGACGCGCGAGGCAAGAACATCTTCGAGGGCGGCTTCCTGGGGCTCGACAACATCGGCGTCTTCGATCGCAGCGCCCCGCTGCCCACCGGCGGCTTCATCGAGCAATCCGATGGCACCAGCTGGATGGCCATGTACTGCCTCAACATGCTGACCATCTCCCTGGAACTGGCCCTTGAGAATTCCGTCTACGAAGACATGGCCACCAAGTTCTTCGAGCATTTTCTGTATATCGCCAATGCCATGAATCACATGGGCAACGAAACAAGCCTATGGGATGACGAGGACCATTTTTACTTTGATGTTCTCCACCTTCCCCATGGGGAGAGGATCAGGCTGAAGATCCGCTCCATGGTGGGAATCATCCCCCTGTTTGCGGTGATGACCCTCCCGGTCGAGACGATGGCGCGGCTGCCGGGATTCCTCGAGCGGGTGGAATGGTTCATCGATCACCGGCCCGACCTGCGCCGCAACGTCGCCTGCATGCGCACGCCAGGCGAGCAGAAGTTTCGCCTGCTCTCGATCGTGTGGCAGGAGCGTCTGGTGGAGATCCTGGTGAGGCTGCTGGATGAAGAGGAATTCCTCAGTGCCCACGGCATCCGTGCCCTGTCACGCCATCACCTGAGCCATCCCTACATCCTGCAGCTGGGGGAAGATCACTACCGGGTCGCTTACGAGCCCGCCGAATCCGGCTCCGGACTGTTCGGCGGCAATTCCAACTGGCGCGGCCCGGTCTGGTTTCCGGTCAATGTGCTGCTGATCGAATCCCTGGAAGGCTTCCACGCCTACTTCGGCGACACGATCACCGTCGAATGCCCCACAGGATCCGGCCGTCACCTGAATCTCCACCAGGTGGCCGGCGAACTGCGGCAACGGCTGATCAGCACCTTTCTGCGCGGGCCGAAGGGCGGGCGTCCCATCCATGGCCGGCAGGAACGGTTCCAGCAGGATCCCCACTGGCGTGACCACCTGCTGTTCCACGAATACTTCCATGGCGATGACGGCTCCGGTCTCGGCGCCAGTCACCAGACGGGATGGACCGGACTGGTGGCCAGCCTGATCCAGGAGCAGGCCGAGCAGGCCCGCATCAGATCCGGCTGGTGAGCACCGTGCGGCCCGTGGGACTGGCCCCCACCTGATCGCTTTCCACCGTCACGCTCACGCTGGTGGCCACGCTCGTGGGCATCGTGGGAATCAGCATCCCCACGTGGCCCTGGGGCGTGGGCACGAACGCCACGCAGCCCACCGGATGGCCGTCCACGTTGGCCCAGAGCCGATAAACGTGATGGGGCGGCGGCGGCGGCAGGTCGTTCAGCATCAGCACATTGTGGGTGGGGTTGCCGGTCACCATCACCTCCCCGGTGGTGGGGAGGCCGGGCTCGACGGCCTCGAACACCATGCGACGGGGCTCCTGGGTCACGGACGCCGAGGCCAGCAGCCGGCTTTCCACCTGGGCCAGCTGGTGGCGGGTCTGGTGCAGTTCGTAACCCATGCCCACCAGAGCCAGGCAGGCCAGGGCCGGCCACAGCCACCCTCCGGGGGCCTGGCGCCAGCCCGGTCGTGCCGGCGAGCTCGCTCCCCGGCGATCGAGCAGACGCTCTCGCACCCGCTCGGGGGGCACCGCCGTCTGCGGCAGGGCCAGGGGGAGCAGTTCAAGGGTGGTGCGGAACTCGTTCAGGCGCTCGGCAAGCTGGGGCCGCTCACGCAACAGGGCGGCCAGCTGCTCCCGTTCAGTTTCATCCAGATCACCGAGGGCGTGGCCCGCCAACAGGGCATCGAGGCCCTGATCAGGAGTGGCCTCTTCAGAACGCATGGCGACCTCCGGAACGCAATCCGCCAGGGACTGCGGGCGTCAGCGTAGGGCTGGCCGGCCAGCTGGGGAGGGGGATCGGCATGGTCGCCTTCGCGTGCAACCCTCGATCGGGCGCTGACACCGTGACTACCGGTGATGGGGCTGATCGGATCTCCAGGGCGAAGGCTGGCCGAAGCGAGGCGGCACCCCTAGGGTTTCGGCTTCCGGCACCGGCTGCCCGTGCGCCTGTCCCAGCTTTCCCGCCCGCCCTGGCGCCTGCCGCAACGGGCCCTGGGCCATCAGCGCAGCTCCTGGACCAGCCTCTGGCGCCAGCCGGTGTCGATGGCGATGCGGATGCCGTGGCCGGTGTTCTTCCTGGCCATGACCCTGATCTACCTGGTGGAGGTGCTGATCTTCGCGATGGCCTTCCAGCTGGATGCCCAGCATCTGGAGGCCGACGGGGCCCTCGGAATACCAGCCAGCGGCATCTTCGCCCTGCAGAACCTGTTCAGCGCCAGTTTTCAGTCCGCCAGGGTCACCTCCCCCTACACCCTCGGCCTGGCTGCGGGGCAGCGGATCGTCGGCATCCTGACCACCGCCATGGTCACCGGCCTGTTCTTCCTGCGCTTCACCCAGGTGGATTCGCCGCTGCGCTTCAGCCGCCAGCTGTGCCTGAGCTCCTGGCCTGACGGCCACCTGAGCTGCCGCTTCGTCACCGCGGATCCCAGTTACTGGCTGAAGGTGTCGTATTCGATGGTGCTGTTCGTGGATGCGCAGATCGAGCCCGGGCTGTGGCAGCGGCGGGTCCATCCCCTGCCCCTGCTGAACCCCTCCACCCCCCAGCTCCATGTGACGGCCGTGCTCACCCACCCCCTGACGCCGGAGAGCCCCCTTGTTCAGCTCGGCCTGGAGGCCATCACCCGGGCCAGCGGGGCCCTGATGGTGATGGTGGAGGGCTCCGACGAGGTGACGGGATCGTCGCTGCTGCAGGTCCACCACTACCGGATGGAAGACCTTCTCGAAGGACACAAGTTCGCCGATCTGGTGTCCATCGACAACCGCGGCCGTCGCCTGGTGGATCTCGACGCCCTGCACCGCACCGTCCCGGTGGCCTGAGAAGCAGGGGCTCCAATCCGGAGGAGCCGCTCACCGGTAACTGCTGAGGAGGAAAGCCGAGCCGCTCTGCAGCCCGCCCCTGCCTCCCCCCTCACGCCGAATTCCCGATGTCCCGCTTCACCAGCACCCTGCTCCGCGCCGGCGCCCTCACGCTGATCGCCAGTGCGGCCCTGTCCGGTTCCGCCCTGCACGCCCAAGGCCTCAGCCGTCCCCTGGGGGATCAGGTCACCCCCGCCATGAGCCCGCCGGCCAAGGGAATGACCGTGGCCCAGGGCAGCTTCCGCAAGGCCGAGGCGCCGGTGAGCGGCGGCTTCATGATCCATCAGGAAGGCGGCCGGAAGGTGCTCACCCTCAGCAGCGACTTCAAGACCAACGACATGGCCCCGGATCTCAAGGTGATCTTCAGCCCCTCGTCCACCCCCCTGGCCAGCACCAAGGCCCCTGGATTTCCCCTCAAGCCGGGGAGCTACACCGTGCTGGCCTCGCTGAAATCGAGCAAGGGTGCCCAGAGCTATGTGATCCCCGCTTCCATCGATCTCAGCGATCAGAAATCCGTGCTGATCTGGTGCCAGAAATTCAACGCCACCATGGCCTGGTCCCCCCTGAAGCCCTGAACCCCGATGAACACCGTCGACTGGCTCTGGCTCCTGCACCCCGCCCTGGCGGTGGTGCTCGTATACCCCCTGCTGGGCATGGTGCTGCGCCTGGCGCGGCAGACCCGTGACCGCCGCCTCACCCAGGCCAAGCACCCCCCCACCGTGGGGCGGGACCATGCCGACCTGGGCCAGTGGCTGGCCACGGCGGTGGTGGCGATCGTGCTGCTCGCCGAGGCGGTGGTGATCGCCACCGCGCATCCCCTGGCTGACTTCGAAGGGGGCCTGGCCAGGCTGGGGATGCTGACGCTGGTGCTGGTCGGCTCGGTGGTGGCGCTGGCCACGCTGTGGCGGGTGAAGCAGCCCCTCTACCGGGCCAGCTTCGCCCTGCTCTGCTGGGCCGGCACCATCGGGCTGGGCCTGCAGCCCGAGATCTACCGCCGCAGCGACAACCCCCTCGACCCGGTCTTCTGGCAGTCCCACTTCTGGGGTGGCATCGGCCTCACGGGCCTGATGCTGTTCTCGGTGGCCTGCCGGCCCGAGATCCACCGGCACTTGCGCTGGCGGCGGCTGCACCTCACGGCCAATGTGCTGGCGGCGCTGGTGTTCCTGGCCCAGGGCCTCACCGGCCCGCGGGATCTGCTCGAGATTCCGCTCAGCTGGCAGAAGCCCACCATCTACGCCTGCGACTACACCGCCCAGACCTGCCCGGCTCCGGCGCCGAAGACCCCCTGAGGTCCCGGCGCCCTCAGAGCCCGGCGAACCATTCGTAGCCCTGGTCCTCCCAGGTGCCGCGCCGTTCCCCCAGGGTGGCGATCACCTCCAGGCCCGTCACCCACTTGCTGAGCTTGTAGCCCAGCTTGATCGGGCTGGCGAGCCGTACAGGGGCCCCGTTCGCCACCGGCAGCGGGGCCCCGTTCATGTGGGTGGCCAGCAGGGTCTGGGGGTGCAGGGCCGAGGCCAGATCCCAGCTTTCGATGTACTGGTCCGCCGAGGTGATGAACAGGTAGCCCGCCAGCGGCGAGAGGCCGGCCAGGGCCAGCACGTCAGCGAGCCGGGGCCCCGACCAGGCCACGATCGCCGCCCAGCCCTCCACGCAGACGTGGCGGATGACGCACTCCTGCTGGGGCAAGGCGGCGAGGGCCGCAAGATCGAGCTGCAGCGGACGGCGCACCAGCCCCTCCACGCGGAGCCGATAGCGGCCGGGATCGATCGCGGGGGTGCCGTTGAAGCTGTTGATCAGCAGGGCGGCCGGATCCACCTGGCTGGGCCGGAACTCCGGCAGGGCTGCCTTGCCCTGCAGCAGGGCCTCGATGCGTTCGTTGAGCGGCTGGGTGGCGGCCCCCACGGCTTCGCTCTGCGCGTTGAGGGCACAGCCGCCGAGCAGGAGCGATGGAGCGCCGCCGAGCAGCAGGCCGAGGGAACGGCGGCGACTCACGGGATCCGCAGGGATGGCCATGGGATCAGACGGCCATCGAACGCCACAGCCGCAGCCCGCCCACCCGCCAGGACAGCACCAGGTGCGCCGCCAGCAGCAGGACGATGGCGGGAATGGTGGCCAGGTGGCACACCCGCAGCACCTGCCAGCTGTCGTGGCCGGCGCCTTCGGCGAAGGCGAACAGTCCCACCAGCCACCAGAGCTGGGCCGGCTTGTACATCGCCAGCCCCGTGATCAGGCTGAAGCTGAGCACGATCAGCATCAGGGTGTAGACGATCCGGTGCGCCGCCAGCCGGCGCTTCGGGGCGTTGCCGCTGACCCGCAGGGTGCCCACATCCCCCAGCGCCGCCAGCCGCTGGTGCCGCCGGCGGATGAGCAGGCCGATCCAGACGCCGAGATTGGCGGCATAGAGGCCCATGACCCCGAAGTGCCAGTCGCGGCCACCCGCCAGCCAGCCCCCGAGGGTGAACAGCTCGGGCACGGTGGCACCGCCCCGGCCGCCGAACACCGGGTTGGCGTTGTAGATCTGCAGGCCGCTGGCGGCCATCAGCAGCAGCACCAGCAGATTGAAGGCATGGAAGGCCCGGGTCCACAGGGGGCCGTAGCGGATGGGCGCCACAGGGCGTGGGGTGGATGCGGGCATCAGCCGCTCGCCGGTGGTGGTTCCACCGCGGGCGGTGGCGGCTCCGCTGGCCGGACCTGCGCCAGTTGCGCCTGGGGCGGCAGCGGGTTCGGTGGGGCCTCCGGACCGATCATGTCGATCGAGATCCGCTGCACCAGCAGGCGGAAGTTGATCGGTTGGCTGGTGTTGATGAAGTTCTGCACCGCCGCCACCTGCTGGGGGGTGGGCAGGTTAGGCCGGCTGACCCGCACCGAGGCGGTGATCAGCGGCGGATTCTGACCCCAGTCAATGGAGGTGCCCACCAGCTGGGATTCCTTGCCGAGGATCAGGGTGCGCTGCCGCAGGCTCACGTCGATGGCCCGCTCCACCTGCTGCAGGGCCGACTGGTGCCGGGCCTTGGCCACCAGGTTGAGGAAGCTGCCGCTGAGGGGAATCAGCAGCAGGGCCGTGAGCAGCAGGCTCACCAGCCCCAGCCGGCTGCTCAGCAGCCGGGTGCGCAGGTGCGGGGTGACGGCCGCCAGGGTGATCAGGCCGCCGCTGAGGATGCCGAGCAGGTTGGCCGCGAACAGCAGACCGGCGCCGCGGGCGGTGGCCCAGTCGTGGGTGGCCAGCAGCAACCCGAAGACGCAGACCGGCGGCACCAGGGCCACGGCGATGGCGGTGCCGGCCAGGGAGGACACCGCCTTGCTGTGCACCTTGCCGTAGGTGGCGATCCCGCCCGCCACCAGAGCGATGGCGAGATCCAGCAGGTTGGGGCTGGTGCGGGAGAGCACCTCCGAGCCATACACCGGGAAGCCCACCAGCAGTCCGAGGCCCCCGGAGAGCAGCACGGTGATCGCCACCCCCACCGCAAGGGTGATGAGGGCCCGACCCACCAGGCCGGCCCGGCCCTGCAGGATGCCGAAGGCCGCGGCCCGCAACGGCATGATCCAGGGGGCCACCAGCATGGCGCCGATCACGACGGCGGGGCTGTTGGCGAGCATCCCCAGGGTGGCGATCAGGCCCGCCCCCAGGGTGAGCACGAGATACACCTGATCGAGTCCCGCCTCCTGATCGAGGTCGGAATCAAGGTTGGGCGCCAGGTGGCGTTCGTCCTGGGGATCGAGCGGCTGGCCCGGTTCGTCCGTGATCGGGTCGGATCGCAGGGCCATCGGTCCGGAATCTCCGCGGAACGCGTGGGATCAGGCTGTCTGGAGCTCGGCGAGCTGCTGCTGCAGGCGTTGCTTCATGCGGTTCTGCACCAGGGAGCAGAGCTCCTCCACCAGCTGGGCATCGGCCCGGTAGATCAGCCGCACCCCATCGCGCTCGCAGCTGACCAGGCCGGCCCGCTGCAGCTGGGAGAGCTGGCGGGAGATGTGGGACTGACTGAAGCCGGTGGCAGCGATCAGCGCCGCCACATCGGCGGGGCCCTGGCGCAGATGGCAGAGCAGCTGCAGACGGGCCGGTTCACTCAGAAGCCGGAAAAACTGGCTGAACTCCTCCAGCAGCTGGGGACTGGGGATTCCGGCGGGGCCGTCGGCGCCCATGACAAGGCTCTATGTGTCAAGGCACATTATGCAGCCCTTGGCCCAACAGCAACGGTGATGGCCAAGACCGGACGCCCTGTCTAGGTTCGGCCCGTCACGGGCACCCATCGATGGACTTTCCCTTCCCCCATGGCGTCACGTCCTATCTGTACGGGGGGCTGTTCCTCGGACTGGGATTGATGGTCATGTACCTCAGCCTCGGCGTCAAAGCCGGTGCCAGTTCCTTCCTGAGCTCCACGCTCACCTACGTCACGCCGCTCAAGGCGGAGCGGGGCTCGCGCGACTGGCGTCTGCTGTTCGCCCTGGCCATGGTGCTCGGTGCCTGGCTGTACGCCGCGACCCACCAGGCGTTCTTCGTCACGGCCGTGGGCTGGTGGCGCCTGGCGCTGGGGGGGCTGCTGGTGGGCTTCGGCACCCGGCTGTCCTCGGGTTGCACCTCCGGCCACGGCATCTGCGGCGTCGCCTCGTTCTCAAGGGCCTCGCTGCTGGCGGTCGCCGTGTTCATGGTGGTGGCCATCGTCACCGCCAGGATCGTGCTGCTGCTGGGGGTGACCCCATGAAGCGCCTGTTCGCGATCCTCCTGGGTGGTGGTCTGTTCGGCTACGGACTGGCCTGGAGCGGCATGGCCCGGCCGGAAGTGGTGCTGAGCTTCCTGCAGCTGCGCGACCTCGGCCTGCTGCTGGTGATGGCGGCGGCCCTGGCGGTCACCACCATCGGCTTCCGGCTGGCCCCGCGGCTGCGGCAGACCACGCTGCTGGGGCTGCCCTTCTCCCATGAGGTGAAGCCGATGCTGGCCGGCACCGTGCCTGGTGCCGTGATCTTCGGCGTGGGCTGGGGCCTGTGCGGTCTGTGCCCCGGGGCGGCGGTGGCCAGCGTGGGCATCGGCAACGGACCGGTGCTGATCGGCCTGGCTGGGATGTTTGTGGGGGCCTACCTGCAGGGGGTGCTGGCGGAAGGGGGACAAAAGACGCAGGTCGGGGCCCGCCAGGGCCCGGGCTAGTCCGCGTCCTATGCGCATAGCCTCATAGCAGCCACAGCCGCCGGGTCCGATGGTCTCCTCCACTCCCTTCCCCCTGGCGGCCGCCGCCGGTGACACCCCCCTGCTGCTGCGCCAGCTGTTCGACGCCGAGACCGGCACCTTCACCTACCTGCTGGCCGATGTGGACTCCCGGCAGGGGGTGGTGATCGATCCGGTGTATGAGCAGCACCCCCGTGATCTCTCGCTGATCCGCGAGCTGGGGATCGAGCTGGTGGCCAGCCTCGACACCCACGTCCATGCCGACCATGTGACCGGCAGCTGGCGCCTGCACCGGGCCACCGGCTGCGCCATCGGCCTGGCCGCCGTTGCCCGGGGGCGGAACGTGACCCTGCCCCTGCGGCACGGCGACCGGGTGAGCTTCGGCGGCCGCCACCTGGAGGTGCGCGCCACCCCCGGCCACACCGATGGCTGCCTGACCTTCGTGCTCGACGACCACCGCATGGCCTTCACCGGAGATGCCCTGCTGGTGCGGGGCTGCGGCCGCTGCGACTTCCAGCAGGGCAACGCCTCCACCCTCTACCGCTCGATCACCGGGCAGATCCTCTCCCTTCCCGACCACTGCCTGCTCTATCCCGCCCACGACTACAACGGCCGCACGCTGAGCTCGGTGGCCGAGGAACGCCGCTACAACGCCCGGCTCGGGGGCGAAGCCGATGAACGCGACTTCGTGGGTTCGATGGAGAATCTGCATCTGCCCCACCCCAACCGGATCGCCGTGGCCCTGCCGGCCAACCTGCGCTCCGGCCGTCCCACGGACGAGAGCGAGCCGGAGGCCGACGCCTGGGCACCGATCGAGCGCAGTTTCGCCGGCCTGCCGGAACTGCCTGTGGACTGGGTGGCGGATCACCGCGAGGCCCTCACCCTGGTGGACGTGCGCTCCGAAGCGGAGACGGAGGGCCCGGACGGACACATCCCGGGCAGCCTGCTGATTCCCCTGCCCGAGCTGGAGGGGCGGGCCGCTGAGATCCCGGCGGATCGCCCCACGGTGGTGCTCTGCCACTCCGGCAGCCGCTCCGCCCTGGCCACCCAGCAGCTGCAGAAGCAAGGCCTGACCCAGGTGGCCAACCTGCGCGGCGGCCTGCGCGCCTGGAAGGCCCAGGGACTGCCTCTGGATCACCCCCCGGCCGATGTTTGAGCTCAGCCAGGTGGTGCCCTGGGGGCGCTCCTTCGACGAGTACCGCCAGATGTTTCGGCTCACGGACGCCGACCTAGGCCGTCCGATCCTGGGCTGCGGCGACGGTCCGGCGGGATTCAATGCCGAAGCCACCCGCCGGGGCGGCAGGGTCATCTCCTGCGATCCCATCTATGGCTTCACAGCCAGCGAGATCGAACGCCGCATCCAGGAAACCCATACCGAAGTCGTGCAGCAGACGCGAGCGAATCAGCATCAATTCGTCTGGGATTCGATCGCGTCGGTGGAGGCACTGGCCGAGATCCGCCTGGCGGCCATGGGCACCTTTCTTGCTGATTATCCGCAGGGAAAACAGCAGGGACGCTATGTGGAGGCCTCCCTTCCCCGCCTGCCCTTCCAGGACCAGGCGTTCGATCTGGCGCTCTGCTCCCACCTCCTGTTTCTCTATTCCGCCCACCTCAGCGAAGCCTTTCACCTCCAGGCCATGGCGGAACTGCGCCGGGTCGCCCGGGAGGTGAGGGTCTTTCCGCTGCTGGCCCTTGATGGCACCCCCTCGCCCTACCTGGGGGCCATAACTGCCGCCATGAAAGACGCCGGCCTGCAGGTGTCACGGGATAGGGTGGATTATGAGTTCCAGAAGGGCGGCAACCAGATGCTGCGCGTGGTCTCGGGGGAGTGAATGGCCCACCCTCCGACACTGCACTTCTTCTGCGGTAAGGCCGGCTCCGGGAAAACGACGCTGGCCAGCCATCTCGCCAGCGAACCTGGGGTGATGCTGATCTCGGAGGACATCTGGATGATGCGCCTGTTCGGTGATCAGATGCAGAGCTTTGATGATTACATCCGCTTCTCCAGGAAGCTGAAGTCCGTGGTCGGTCCGCTCGCCATCGAGCTGCTGCGGGCCGGCCATTCGGTGGTGCTGGACTTTCAGGCCAACACCAGGGCGGGACGAGACTGGTTCCGCTCCGTGTTCGAGCAGGCCGGCGCCGCCCATCTCCTGCACGTGCTGAACACCCCCGACGCGACCTGCCTGGCACGGATCGCGGCCCGAAACCTGGCGCGGCCCGAGGGCTCCCACCACCTGAGCGAAGCGGACTTTCACCACATCGCCTCCTTCTTCCAGGCGCCCGACGCGTCGGAACGCTTCAATCTCCGGATCCACGAGGTGTGCACCACTCCGACCCAACCCTGACCCCGCGCCAAGCGCTAAAACGCCCCCCATGGAGATCGGCGACACCTGCCAGGCCACATCACGGGAAGATTGGCGGGCCTGGCTGGAAGCCGAGCACTCTCAGGCTCAGCAGATCTGGCTGATCCTGGAGAAGCATCCCGGACCCTCGGATCTCACCTACCTGGACGCTGTCGAGGAAGCCCTCTGCTTCGGCTGGATCGATGGACTCGCCAAGTCATGGAAGGATCGCCAGCTGGCCCAGCGCTTCACGCCCCGGCGGAAGCGAAGCCCGTGGACGGAACTCAACAAAGAGCGCGCGCGGCGGCTGATCCGGCTGGGCCGCATGAGCCCAGCGGGTCTGGCGGCCCTGCCTGACCTCAAACAGGACCTCGAACTGATGGACACCGTGGCGTGTGCTCTTCAGGCCGATCCCGACGTCTGGGAGACGTACAACTCCTTCCCGGATCTTTACCGTCGGGTCCGGGTGGGCTACATCCAGGAGGTGAGCAACAACCCCCAGGAGTTCGATCGTCGTCTGAGGAACTTCATCAAGCAGACGGCCCTGGGAAAGATGTTCGGCAACTGGAACGATGGAGGCCGCCTCTCGTCCGCCATGGCGCCATCCGCCGCTTTCCTTCGCATCCGGCAGCAGGTGCTCGCCATCGTGGCCACCATTCCGCCCGGCCGCGTCTGCACCTATCAGTCGATCGGGGAGCATCTGGCGGTGATGCCGCGCCATGTGGCCTACATCCTTTCCCAGCTGCCGGACAACGAAAAGATGATTCATCCGTGGCATCGCGTCGTCTCGGCCAACGGCAGCCTCGGCGCGGCGAAGCGAGCCCCCGATGGCAGCTCCCAGGCCGATCGGCTGGCGGAGGAAGGGCTTGCCGTGATCCGCAACAGCCTCGCCAACGCCCTGGAGCAGGCGTTCATCCCCGCCGCAGCGCTACCCAGCGGCATCCCCCGACAGACGCGGCCATAGGCTGAAACGCCACGCATCCAGGCGCTGATGCCCCATGTGCTGATCATTCACAGGGTCAGGGATTACCCGGCCTGGAAGGAGATCTTCGATGCGGCGGCCGGCATCCGGCGCGCCGCCGGTGAGCGTTCCTATCAGGTGCTGCGGTATCAGAACGATGCCAGCCAGATCGTTCATTTCTCCAGCTGGACATCGCTCGAGGCGGCCAGGGCCTTCTTCGAATCACCGGAACTCGTCCGCATCCGAGCGGAGGCGGGTGTGGAATCACCGGAGTTCATCTATCTCGAACAGCTTGAAGTCGGCCAGCTCTGACGTCTCAGCCAGGCCGGCTCGGTGATGGGGCGCCGTGCCATGGTCCATAGGATGATTTTGTGTGACCAGCTTCACCATTCCCTGAGGCTCCCGCCATCGATCGCCCCTGCCACACCCTGCCCCCGCCAGCATTGCAACGGCCGCCGAGGTTCGCCCTGGTGCTGGCGACCCTGCTGGTGGGCACGGGCATGGGCGGCCTGATCGTCGGTTGCCAGCCGAAAGTCAAGGAACCGCCGCCGGTGGCGGCCCCCCGGCGGGTGTCCGCCCTGGGGCGCATCGAACCCGAAACCAAGATCCGCAAGGTGTCGGTGTCGAGCTCCCTGAGCGGCGATCGCATCGAGCAGATCCTGGTGCAGGAGAACACCTGGGTGCGGGAGGGCACACCCCTGGCCCGGCTGAACAGCTACGGCACCCTCAAGGCCTCCTATGACGAAGCCAACGAGAACGTGGCGGTGGCCCAGAGCAAGCTGGCCCTGGTGAAGGCCGGGGCCAAGCAGGGGGAAATCCGGGCCCAGGAATTCAAGGTGCAGAGCCTGGAGCGCAAGCTCGCCGCCCAGAAGCTCGCCCAGGACCAGGCCGTCAATGCCGCCCGCGCCAAGGCCAAGGAGGCTCGCGTGGAGGCCCAGCGCTACGACTCCCTCTTCGCCAGCGGCGGCGTCTCGGTCCTGGAGCGCGACCGCTACCGCACCCGCGCCGAAACCAGCGCCGCCGATCTGGCCAAGGCGATCGAGACGCGGGAGGGCACCCTGCTCACCCTGCGTTCCGACATCGAGAGCGCCCGCCAGACCCTGGCCCAGATCAAGGAGATCCGGCCGGAGGACATCAGCACCGCCAACAACGAACTGCGCAAGGCGATCGCCGCCCGGGACCGGGCCCGTCAGGAGTTCGGCTTCGCCACGGTGCGGGCTCCCCAGAACGGGCGAATCCTCAGGATCATCGCCAGGCCGGGCGACAAGGTGGGCGACGAGGGCATCCTGGAGATGGCCGACACCAGCCGCATGATTGTGACCGCCGAGGTGTACCAGACCGACATGCGCAGCATCGGCCTGGGCCAGACCGCCACGATCACCGCCGATGGCATCGACGGCAGCCTGCGGGGAACGGTGTACCAGGTGATCCCCCAGGTGCAGCGGCAGACGGTCTTCGCCGGGGAGCCCGGCGAGAACCAGGACCAGCGGGTGTTCGAAGTGAAGCTGCGCCTCCAGCTCAACGACGCCCAGCAGCAGCGGATCGGCTACGCGTCCAACCTGCAGGTGAACGTGGTCTTCGATCCCAAGCCCGCTCCTGTCCCATGAGCAGCCCCCTGCGCAAGCTGATGAAACGCACGCCGGTGGCCTGGCTGCAGGTCACCAACAACCCGGTGAAGATGGCGGTGGCCCTGGCGGGCGTGAGCTTCTCCAACCTGCTGATGTTCTTCCAGCTGGGCCTGATGGACAGCCTGTACAACAGCCAGCGCAAGCCCATCGACCGGCTGCGCGCCGATCTGGTGATGGTGAGCGCCGGCTACAGCAACATGGGGGGCCTGCAGACCTTCCAGCGCAGCCGCCTGTTCCAGGCCCTCGGTGTGGAAGGGGTGGTGAGCGTGGCGCCGATGCGCATTTCCCGTGGTGAATGGATCACGCCGGCCACCCGTCAGTCGTACGACATCACCATCTTCGGGGTCGATCTCACCAAGCCCTCGCTCGCCTTTGAGGAGCTCGAACAGGATCCCTTCCGCCTTCAGCCCCTGCGCAATGCCTTCTTCGATCGCAATTCCAAGAAGCAGTTCGGCGATGTGGCCCAGACCGTGGCGCGCGATGGTGTCTTCCCCCTGGAGATCAACGGCAAGGCGATGCGCATCATCGACACCTTCTCGATGGGGGCCACCTTCTCCGCCGATGCCAATCTGATCACCAGCGAGAACACCTTCCTCTACCTCTTCCCCAAGGCCGATCCGCGCCTGGTGCAGATGGGCCTGATCCGGCTGCGGCCCGGCGCCTCCGCCACGGCCGTTCAGGCCGCCCTGCAGCCCCTGATGGCCAGGGAGGTCAAGGTGCTGACCCGCAACGAACTGGCCCAGCTGGAGGTGAACTACTGGAAGCGGAATTCCTCGGTGGGCTTCATCTTCTCCCTCGGTGTGCTGGTGGGTTTCGTGGTGGGCAGCATCATCGTCTATCAGATCCTGTTCAGTGACGTGATGAATTCCCTGCCCCAGTACGCCACGCTCAAGGCGATGGGATACACGGATCGCTTCGTGATCATCCTGGTGATCCAGCAGTCGGCGATCCTGGCGGCCACCGGCTTCGTGCCCGGCGTGATTCTGTCGATGGGCCTCTACAGCCTGCTGGCCAACGTGACCAAGCTCACGGTGTTCATGACCATGGACCGGGCCCTGCTGGTGCTGATGCTCACCTTCGTGATGTGTGTGGGCTCCGGTGCCCTGGCCACGCGCAAGCTGGTGCAACTCGACCCTGCCGATGTCTTCTGAATCCCCAGCCGTGCCTGGCAGCGAGCCGGTGATCTCCCTGAGCCACGTGAACCACTGGTTCGGCAGTGGCGAAGGGCGTAAACATGCCCTCAAGGACATCAGCCTGGAGATCCACCCCGGCGAGATCGTGATCTGCACGGGCCCCTCCGGTTCCGGCAAGACCACCCTGCTCACCATGCTGGGCGGCCTGCGGTCCTGCCAGGACGGCAGCCTGAGAATCCTGGGGGAGGAACTCCGTGGCGCCAGCAAGGAACAACTGGCCCGCCTGCGCCTCAACGTGGGTTTCATCTTCCAGGCCCACAACCTGATGATGTTTCTCAACGCCAGGAAGAACGTGCGTCTCTCCCTGGAACTGCACGATCAGTACTACGACGAGGACATGGACAGGCTGGCCACCGAGATGCTCGAGAAGGTGGGAATGGGCGATCGGGTGGACTATTTCCCGGCCAATCTCTCCGGCGGCCAACGGCAGCGGGTGGCCATCGCCCGGGCCCTGGTGGCCCAGCCGAAGATCCTGCTGGGGGATGAACCCACCGCCGCACTCGACAAGGAATCGGGCCGCAAGGTGGTGAATCTGATGCGGGAGATGGCCACGAATCTCAAGACCACCATCATCATGGTGACCCACGACAACAAGATCCTCGATGTCGCCGATCGCATCATCATCGTCGACGATGGCGCCCTGGCCAGTCAGCAGGAGGAAGAGGCCTTCGTGCGCCGGATGCGCGATGAGCATTCCTGATTCGTGCCCAGGTTGATGATGCCGTCCTTCCTTCACATCTGT
This sequence comes from Candidatus Sulfopaludibacter sp. SbA3, assembly GCA_943367425.1. Lineage (GTDB taxonomy): Bacteria > Cyanobacteriota > Cyanobacteriia > PCC-6307 > Cyanobiaceae > Cyanobium. Next base: position 15,375 of record CALRJF020000014.1, on the reverse strand, counting down.
TCTGGGACGTTCTCTGGTTTCATATCTTTCTCAGCCTTGTTACCCCCAGGACCGGGGACTAGGGGATGGGTAGAGTCTCGAGCCGTGAACCTTCCCACGAACCCCCGGTTCCGCCGTTCATGCCTCCCCTGAAAGCTCTGGTGCCCCTGCCCCTCCTGGCCGCCGCCGTGATGCTGCCGTCCACGGCCATGGGGGCCACCTGTGAGGACAGCTTCCGGAGCCAGGGCAACCCGCTCTCCGGACTTCGCTTCCTGGCCGAAATCCAGGTGGAGGCCCTGGCTCCGGTCACCGCCATCCGCCAGCTGCGCGGCATCGCCGCGGGCAAGGGGTACGACATCCTGAGTGAGGAGGCGGAGGATGGCAGCATGCTGCTGGAGCAGCCGCGATCCGGTGCGGCCCGCCCGTTCCCGATCCTCGTCACGGCGGAACCGGTGGCGAGCGCCTCGAGGGTGAAGCTGGAGGCCAAGCTGCCGAGCGGCATGCTCGCCGGAGCCAATGGAGCACGCACCGAACTGTGCAGCATGCTCAACGCCGTGAAAGGGGGCGCCGAAGGCCTCGCCGCCGCTGTGCAGAGCCAGGGGGCCGTCGCGAAGGCGGCCCCGATGGTCATCGATGCCCTGGTGCTGTCGCAGCAGATCTCCCAGGAGGCCGACACCAATGCGGCCTCCATTCCCTCTCGATACCAGGGAAAGATGTATACCATCAAGGGAAGAGTGGCTTCCGTGAGCAAGGACGCCGGCACCTATCGCATCGCCTACGACATACCGAATTCGACCAACGATCTGGCCTTGAGATTCGGCAAGTTCCGGTTCCTGACCCAGATCAGCTGTCTCGCAGCCAAGGGGCAGGGGGCCTATGCCCTTTCCCTGAGAAACGGACAAAGCATCAAGCTGACAGGTCAATTCCGCGACTACGACGATGCCAGGCATGTGATGTGGTTCGACGGCTGCCGCCCGGTCGACTGAAGCGCATCTCTGCTCTCCCCTACGCTTTGCGCGTTCTGGGAATCACCCATGGGAGCACCCCTCGATCCGGAAGCCATCCTCAAGACGGGCATGGGTTTCTGGGCCTCGAAGACCCTGCTCAGCGCCATCGAACTGGGGCTGTTCAGCTCCCTCGCCGGCGGCCCCGAACCCCTCGAAGCGATCGTCGCCCGCCTCGGTCTGCACCCCCGCTCGGCGCGCGACTTTCTTGACGCCCTGGTGGCCCTGGGGTTCCTGCAACGCAGCGACGCCGGCTACGGCAACACACCCGAAACGGACCTGTTCCTGGATCGCGCCAAGCCCTCCTACGTCGGAGGGATTCTGGAGATGGCCAACCATCGCCTCTACGGCTTCTGGGGGCATCTGACCGATGCCCTCAAGACCGGGGAACCCCAGAACGAAATCAGCCAACCCGGCGCCAGCGGACTGTTCGAAACCCTCTACGCCGATCCGGATCGCCTCAGGGAATTCCTGGCCTCCATGACGGGGGTGAGCCATGGGGCCAACCTCGCCATCGCCCGCACCTTCCCCTGGGCGTCCGCCGCCACCTTCGTGGACGTGGGCACCGCCCAGGGTGATCTGGCCGCCCAGATCTGCCTGGCCCATCCCCACCTGCGTGGCATCGGTTTCGACCTGGCACCGGTGGGCCCCATCTTCGAGGACTACGTGAACCAGCTGGGCGTGAGCGAACGGCTGACGTTCCAGGCCGGTGATTTCTTCCAGCAGGAGCTGCCCCGGGCCGATGTGGTGCTGATGGGCCACATCCTGCACGACTGGGATCTGCCCACCAAGAAGATGCTGATCGCCAAGGCCTTCGAGGCCCTGCCCCAAGGCGGGGCCCTGATCGTCTACGAGGCTCTCATCGACGACGACCGATCCAGCAATGCCTTCGGCCTGCTGATGAGCCTCAACATGCTGATCGAAACCCCCGGCGGCTTCGACTACACCGGCGCCGATTGCTGCGGCTGGATGCACGAGGCCGGTTTCTCGCAGACGCGGGTGGAGGCCCTGGTGGGTCCCGATGCGATGGTGGTGGGCATCAAGTAGTCCGCGCCCCGACCATCAGCTCTTCACCAGTCCCTGGCGCAGCGCCAGGCGCTCCTGGATCTCAGCTGGGATGTGGCTCCAGTGACGGCTGAGGAGGCTGGCCAGTTGCTGGCCATCGACCAGACGGATGCGGGGAAAACCATCCTCGAGGGCCGCCTCGGCGGCGTCCGGCTGAAAATCCGCCGTGCTCACGAACACCCCCTGGCCGTCGTAGGGAATCCACTGGCGCAGGTCACGCACCGCTTCGGCACTGACCATGCTGCCGAGGGCGGCACGGTGAAAGCGGGCAAAGATCTTGATCGTGGTCAGCATCGAAAGGCTGACGTTGGCAAAGACGTCGAACCGCTCGTGTCGGCCATGGTCCTGGCCGAGGCGCTGGCAGTCTTCGAATCCCATCGCGGCCAGGAGCTGGGTGACAAGAACTTCGAAGTCGGTGGCCTTCAGTTGCAGCAATTGCTCCAGGACAACCCGATGGGACGTGCCCGTGGCAGCCGCAGGCTCCGCAGGGATCGCGTCGTGCTGGCCGATCGCCGCAAGGAATTCGTCCCGATGCTCCACCCAGCAGACCGTGAGCAGCGAATGGGTTCGGGTGTTGGCAGGAACCGCCAGCAGCGCGCTGAGGGAATTCCTCAGGGCCGTCGGCAGCGCGTCGAGGCTCAGCTCGTCCTCACACCACACCACCGGTCGCCGGTGGCGGTAGGGGCAACCATCGTCGCCTGCGGCAAAGACATAGGGACGATCGGGATCCACCCTTCCGTAGTGGAGCGTGTTGCTGTGGCGCGAGGGAATGATGATGTAATCACCAGGCTTGATTTCCCGAAGAAAGCGATAGATCTCGCTCACATAGTTGGACAGAAGGATGGCACTCTGGATGTCCGGGAAATGGCGACGCACGACAGCGAACAGCTGCTCCCGATCAACGATGCCCCCCAGATCCTCCGCGATCTCCCGCCAGCCGATGCCGACATAACCACCGTCGAGGAATTGATCGGCGAAGTCGCCACCCCCCGCCCGCACACACCAGACGCTCGTCATTGAGCTGCCTCCTGCCGTAGGTGCGGGCACCCGCCCGACGCGCACGGCCGGCCACCGACTCCGCAGACCCCCGAACAAAGTGAGTGGTTACTCATGAGAGCAGGGGCTTCCAAACGGGCAAGGGCACTGGGCCAGATGAAGGAAACTTAGCATATATTAAGCCATTCTTCACCCGCGGCTAGTTTCGGGCCCCGGCAGGGAACGATCGGCCGTCCTGAGGCTGCCGCCCAGGATTGTTGCCGATGCAGCCCTGCAGAACAGATCAAGGCGATCCGTTCCGGCGCTTCTGCTGGCGCTGATCACGGCCCTTCAGCGCTCCGGGGGGCTGGTGTCAAGCGTGGCCTGATGGCGCAGATCACTGACCACGCCGCTGCGCTTGAGGGCGCTGATCGCCAGGTCGATCCGATCGGCCGTCGTCTCCGGCAGGGTGGGGGAGAAGGCGAAGGCCTGGGATTCGGGCCGGATCCCCTCCAGCGCCAGGCTGGGCAGGAAACCCTTCGCATCGATGTGCAGCAGCAGATAGCGGAGCTGCAGGTTGTCGCCCAGCACCGCATCGACCTGTCGTGACGCCAGCCGATCGACCCCCTGGCCCAGGCTGGCCAGGGGCTGAATCCCCACCATCGGTCCGCTGCCGGTGGCGTTGAGTTCCCGCAGGAACGTCTCGCTCACGGTGCCGCTGCGCACGGCCACCCGCAGGCCGCGCAGGTCGGCCTCGGAGCGGATGCCCCGGCCGGCGGTGGTCTGGGCCTCCCGGGCCACGTTGACCGTGAGGTAGCCCACCAGCAGGGAGGCCGACACGATCCTCACCAGGTAGGCGATCAGCACGACGCCGTTGCCCCGGCTGGTGGACACCAGCGTGTTGCTGCCGGGGCCGGTCGCCAGCACCTGAAACACCTTGCTGAAGGTGCGCAGCCGCCCCTGCTGGAGCGTCTGGGGTAGCTGGGAATAGCCCTCCACCCGCCAGGTGAGCAGGGCCAGCAGCGCAATCACCAACAGATAGCCGCCCAGCAGCTGCAGCAGCGTGGTTGTGAGCAGGGCGGCCAGGAACGAGCGGCCCAGATCGAGACGGCTCTTGACCACCATCACCGCCAGGCCGTCCTCCTGGAAGGGGAGGCTGAAGCGGTAGCGCCCGAGGCGGTCGGGGGAGACGTTGAGGCAACCCACCGCCACATCCAGCCGGCCGTCGCGGCTGGCCGCCAGCAGCTCCCGCACCGACGGCCACACCGAAACCACGTAGGGAAGCCGCTCGCGGGTGGCGATCCGGCTCCAGAGATCGACGGCCAGTCCCCGCCAGACCCCCGCGTCCCGATAGCTGCAGGGCGGCGAACCATCCACCACCCCCACCCGCAGCACCGGCTCGGCCGCCGCCACCCCGGGCAGACCCAGCAGCATCACCCCGAGGGCAAGGCCCCAAACAGGCCGTCGGCGGTTCGGGCGTACCGCGGTGCTGGGGGCGTTGGGCCGGACCATGGGACCATTGTGCCGAAGCCGCACGGTCTGGGCGCCTGATCTCCGGGCCATCCGCCCCTACCTTTCTGGGCAGCACCTCCGGGGTGCTGCTTCCATCGACGGGTGAGATCGATGACCGTGATCGAGAGACCGTGACCACCGGCGACCTCGCGTTCCTGCTGCTGCGTGCGGCGACAGCGCTGCTCTGCGCCCTGGCCGCCCGCGGGGCGCTGCGTCGGTCCCGGCTGCCTGGCCAGCCACCGCGGCGGCGCTGGCGGGCACGGATCGGGGCGCTGGTGCTCCTCAGCCTGGGCCTGTTCGCCCTCGAGGACGGGGTGAGCGAGGTGTTCGATCAACCGGAAGAACCGCTCCAATGGCGCAGCTGGGTGTGGGTGGTGCTCGACCTCGCCATCCCCGCCCAGGTGCTCGCCGTCCTGGGCACCCTGCGCCAGCGTGATCTCCTGGAAGCGGCCCTTGTCGCCGCGGCGCGCCACGACCCCCTCACCGGCCTGCCCAATCGCCAGGGCTTCGCCGAGGGGGCGAGCGCGGCCCTAGCTGCTGCCGACCGCGATGGCCGGCCGGTGGCGGGGGCCATGCTCGACATCGACCACTTCAAAGCCATCAATGACGGCTGGGGCCATGCGGCGGGCGATGCGGTGCTGCGCGGCGTGGCCGCGGCCATGCTCGCCGTGCTGCGCCCCGGCGACGTGCTTGGCCGGGTGGGCGGCGAAGAGTTCGCCCTGGTGCTGCCGGGCATGGACGCGGAGGGCGCCCGGCCCCTGATCGAGCGGCTGCGGGCGGCGGCGACCACAGTGCCGCACCCGGGCGCCCCGGAGCGACGCGTCACCCTCTCGGGTGGGCTGGCGCTGGTGGGGGGCCTGGGCCCGCAGGCCCTGGAGGACGGGCTGCGCGCCGCCGACGCCGCCCTCTACGCCGCCAAGGCCGCCGGGCGCGACCGGGTGGTGGTGACGGAGTGACGGAGCCATGGGCCGTGTCCGTCATGCCCGATGCCGGTTTCGAACCAGCGACATCCTGCTTGTAAGGCAGGCGCTCTACCGCTGAGCTAATCGGGCGGTGGGGTCATTCTGACGGAGGGGGCGCACCGGGCCGGGCGCCGGGGCTGGATGGCCGGTACCTTGCCGGCAGCGTCCGTCCCCCGGCCATGGCCAGCGGCCGCCACCACGATCGCCTCACCCGGCGCCTGGCCCTGCCCTACGGGCTGCTGTGGTGGCCGGGCCTGGGGCCGGTGGGGGTCGCCGTCGCCACCGGCGCCTTCCTGCTCGGCGGCCTCTGGCTCTCTCCCGACCTGGACACCCACTCCAACGCCACCCGCCGCTGGGGCCCGCTGCGGCTGCTGTGGTGGCCCTACCGGCGGCTGCTCAGCCACCGCTCCCTGCTCTCCCACAGCCCCCTGCTGGGCACCAGCCTGCGGCTGCTGTGGCTGGCGGTGCTGGTGGCCGTCGCCTCCGCGGCGCTGCAGCCCCTGGGCGCCCCGGCGCCGAGGGACCTGCTGCAGCACGGCCAGGCGCTCTGGAACAGCCAGCCGGCCCTGCTGCTCACCGCCCTGGTGGGCCTGGAGGCCAGCAGCTGGCTGCACCTGCTCCAGGACGGCGATCCGATTCCGCGGCTGCCGCGCCTCCTGCGCGCCCTGGGGCGTCGCCTCAGCAGCAGGAGCCGCCGCTGGCAGGGGGGGCGGCGGCCGGCGCGGCTGCGGGGCCGTCGGCGGTAGCGCCGCTGGCGGCGTCGAAGGGGAGAGCGCTGCCGCAGCCCTCGAACAGGCCGTAGTGGCGGCTGAAATCGCCGATGAAGGTGAAGTGGGGCGCCAGCCGGCTCTCCGCCAGCATCCGGAAGGTGTTGCCGCACACCGGAAACACCCGCCCCGTTTCGATGTGGTGGTGCTTGTCGAAGGGAAGAGCGTCGGGGTGGCCGGCAATGCTGCCGCGGTAGATCACCGCCTGGCCGTGGTCCTCACAGGCGTCCTCCAGGGCCTCGATCCGGAACAGCCGGTAGGTGGCGGAGAAGAAACGGATCGCCCCGGTGCGCGCCGCCAGCTCCGGGTCGGTGATCTCCAGGGGCCGGTCGCTCACCAGGCGCGGATCGGCGAAGCCGGCCTGGCGCGCCAGCCGCAGGAAGTCGTTCCAGTAGAGGGCGCCGCTGAGGCACTCCCCGTGCAGCACTGGGTCATGGCGCAGGGCCTCGGGCACGCGCCGATCGCTGTACACATCAGCGAAGAAGAACTCACCGCCGGGTTTGAGCAGCCGCCGCACCCCCTCCAGCACCGTCAGCTTGTCGGCCGAGAGGTTCACCACGCAGTTGGAGATCACCAGATCGAAGCTGCCGGGCTCCAGGGGCAGCTGCTCGAGCTGCTCGATGCGGCCCTCGAGGAAGCGCACATTGGCGTAGCCGAACACCTCGGCGTGGTCGTCGGCATGGCGTCGGGCCACCTCCAGCTGCTCCGGCGTCATGTCGACGCCCACCACCTCGCCGCCAGCCCCCACCAGCTGGGCCAGCAGGTATACATCACGGCCGCTGCCGCAGCCCAGGTCGAGCACCCGCAGGCCCTCGAGCAGCGGCGGCACCACCAGGCCGCAGCCGTAGTAGCGGCTCAGCACCTCGGGGTGGATCCGGGCCAGGAGGGGGCGCAGCGGCTCCGGCACGCTGGAGGCATCGCAGCAGGCACTGGTGCGCAGGTCGGCGCTGCTGGCGAGGGTGGAGCCGTAGTACTCCTGAACGCTGCGGTGCAGATCGGTGGCGCTGGTCATCGGGGGGCGCGGCGGGGAGACGGTGGAGGGGCAGGCTCCATGAGGATGGTGCCAGTGCGTTTGCCTTGCCGCGATGTCCGGTTCCCGGCCGTTCTCCGCCCCGGCCGCCGCCGATCCCCCCACGATCGAGGCCCTGGCCGAGCTGATCGCCGTCGTCGACCGGCTGCGGGACCCCGACGGCGGCTGCCCCTGGGACCTGGCCCAGACCCACGCCTCTCTGGTCCCCTACGTGCTGGAGGAGGCCCATGAGGTGGCCGATGCGATCCGCCATGGCGACGACGACCACCTGGCGGAGGAGCTGGGCGACCTGCTGCTGCAGGTGGTGCTGCACGCCCGCATCGCCGCCGGGGAGGGCCGCTTCGATCTGGCCGCGATCGCCCGCGGCATCACCGCCAAGCTGGTGCGCCGCCACCCGCATGTGTTCGACCCCACGGCCGCCAGGGCCGCCGATCCTGAGGCGGTGCGGGCCAGCTGGGAGGCGATCAAGGCCACCGAACGGGACGGTCACGAGCGAACCAGCACCAGCCCCCTCAGCGACCGGCTGGCGGCCAAGGTGCGCGGTCTGCCGGCCCTCGCCGGCGCCATGACCATCTCCCGCAAGGCCGCCGCCGCCGGCTTCGAATGGGACGCCATCGACGGCGTCTGGGGGAAGGTGCAGGAGGAGCTCGACGAGCTGCGGGAGGCCGTCGCCAGCGGCGACCGGGTCCACGCCCAGGAGGAACTGGGTGACGTGCTGTTCACCCTGGTGAACGTGGCCCGCTGGTGCGGCATCGATCCCGAGGAGGGGCTGGCCGGCACCAACCGCCGCTTTCTCGATCGCTTCTCCCGCGTCGAGGCCGCCCTGGGGGGTGATCTCGGCGGGTGCGGCATCGCGGAGCTGGAGGGTCACTGGCGGGCCGCCAAGGCCCAGATCCGTGCCGAGCAGGCCTCCGGCCCTACGCCTCCTCCGGCGGACCCTGCCGGCGGCGGCTCTTGATCGAACCCCGCTGGCGTTTGGCCTGCAAGCGCCGTTCCACCGACCCACGGCTCGGTTTCGTCGGTCGGCGGGGCGGTGGCGGTGGCACGATCGCCCCCTGCAGCAGCTCCACCAGGCGCTTCTGCGCCGCCTGACGGTTCTGCCACTGGGAGCGGTGCTCCGCCGCCACGATCACCAGGCCGGCGGGGGTCAGTCGGGAGGCCAGCCGCCCAAGGGCCCTGGCCTTGAGGTGCGGGGGCAGGACATCGCTGGCGGCCAGATCGAACACCAGCTCCACCCGGGAATCGGTGGTGTTCACCCCCTGCCCCCCGGGGCCGGAGGCCCGCGAAAACCGCCAGGCCAGCTCCGCGGCCGGGATCACCAGACCGTCGCCCAGGGGCAGATCACCACTCACACCAGGCTCACCGCACCGCTGCCGATGTCAAAGAAGGCGGCCTGGATCTTCAGCCGTCCCTCGGCCACGGCCTGCTGCAGCAGGGCACTGCGGCGCGGCAGGGCCGCAGCGGCGGCGGCGGCGTTGGCACGCACCGCCCGGGCCAGGTCGGCCCCCGGCGGCAGCGAGGCCCGGATCGGAAGCACCAGCTCCTCCAGCAGCGGCGTCAACGGCGCCGTGCCCATGGCGGCGGTCACCGCCCCGCAGCCGCTGTGACCCATCACCAGAATCAACGGCACCGCCAGTTCCGCCACCGCGTACTCCAGGGAGGCGACGCCGGCATCGAAGGCCGTGTTGCCGGCGCTGCGGACCTCGAACAGCTCCCCGGAGCCGCAGGCGAAGATCCATTCCGGAGCGACGCGGGAATCGGCGCAGCAGAGCACGGCGGCCCAGGGACGCTGACCCGCCGCCAGGGCATCGGGCCGCACCTGGCAGTGCAGGGGCCAGGTTTCGTGCAGCAGGGTGGCGCGCTCCACGGGATCCTCCCGGCGCTCCGCCGCCTGCCAGACCTGGCGAAAGCTGCGGTTGCGGCGCAGCAGCTCCTCGAGCGGGTCGCCGCTCGGCCGGCACACCGCCAGCCGCTGCTCCAGGGGCAGGGTGCCTCCCGCCGCCGCCACCTCATCAGCGGCCGCCGCCGCCTCAGGCCTGAAGGTGTCGAGGGCCAGGGCACCGCCGAGCAGGCCTGCGACCCGCAGCAGGCTGCGTCGGGAAAGTGCCATGGCTTCGTGACAAGGGGTCCTGCCGAAGGTTTAGCTGGAAACCCACGAGCCAACCGCATGGGTCCGCAACAGCCACCGGCCACATCTCCGCCCGGCGGGGCCTGGGTGGACGAGGAGCTCGGCGGGGTCCGCTACGGCCTGGCGGCCACGGTGCTGCACGAATGCAGCAGCCCCTACCAGCGGATCACGATCATCGACAGCCAGACCTACGGCAAGGGCCTGCTGCTCGACGGCTGCTGGATGACGGCCGAACGGCAGGAGAAGCATTACCACGAACCCCTGGTGCACCCGGCACTCTGCGGCGCCGCGGCGATCGAGCGGGTGCTGGTGATCGGCGGCGGCGACGGCGGCACCGCCCGGGAATGCCTGCGCCACCCCGGCGTCCGGCACCTCGACATGGTGGAGATCGACGGGATGGTGGTGGAGCTCTCGCGGCAGCATCTGCCGAGCCTCGGCGGCGGCGCCTGGAGCGACCCCCGCTTCCACCTCACCATCGGGGACGGCATCGGCTGGGCAGCCACCGCCCCCGACGCCAGCTACGACGTGGTGCTGGTGGACGGCTCCGACCCGGCCGGCCCGGCCACGGGTCTGTTCAACCGCGCCTTCTTCGAGCACTGCCGGCGCCTGCTGCGACCCGGGGGGGTGTTCGCCACCCAGAGCGAATCCCCCGAATCCTTCCGGCAGGTGCACATCGACACCGTGCGCCTGCTGCGGGAGGTGTTCGGCCATGCCGATCCCCTTTACGGCTGGGTGCCCATGTACCCCAGCGGCTGGTGGAGCTGGACCTTCGCCGCCACCGACGGGCCCCGCTACCGCGAGCCCCTGCCCGAACGCGCCGCGGCGGTGGCCGAGGGCTGCGCCATCTGGTCGCCCCGCTGGCAGCGGGGGGCCTTTGAGGCGGTGCCGGCCTTCGTGGAGCGGGAGCTGGCGGCACCGGCGGGTCCGGTGGGGCAGCCATGAGCACCGAGCTGTTCGACACCGAAGGGGCGATCTACATGGGGGCCCGCCGGGAGCCGGCCGGCTGCGCGGTGGCCCTCTACGGCGTTCCCTACGACGGCACCACCTCGTTCCGGCCCGGCGCCCGCTTCGGTCCGGCGGCGATCCGGGAGGTGAGCAGCGGCCTGGAGAGCTACGACCCCCAGCTCGACCGCGACCTGGAGGATCTGGCCTTCGCCGACCTCGGCGCCGTGGCGATTCCCTTCGGAGCGCCTGAACCGGTGGTGGCCGCCGTGAGCCAGGCCACCGACGCCGTGCTGGCCCTGGGTCTGGCTCCCCTGATGCTCGGGGGGGAACATTCGATCAGCAGCGGGGCGGTGGCGGCCGTGGCGGCACGGCATCCCGACCTGGTGCTGGTGCAGCTCGATGCCCATGCCGATCTGCGCCAGAGCTGGCTGGGCACCCGCCACAGCCATGCCTGCGCCATGCGCCGCTGCCTGGAGGTGCTGCCCAGCGGCGACCTGCTCCAGATCGCCATCCGCAGCGGCACCCGCGAGGAGTTTCAGGAACTGCGCGGCCAGGGACGCCTGGTGGCGATCGAGGCCCTGACCACGGCCCTGGCCCCGTTCCGGGGCCGCCCGCTGTATCTCACCGTGGATCTCGACTGGTTCGACCCCGCCGTGATGCCGGGCACGGGCACCCCCGAACCCGGTGGCTTCCACTGGCCCCAGTTCGCGGCCCTGGTGGAGGAGCTGCGCCACCACCGGCTCGTGGCCGCCGACGTGGTCGAACTGGCCCCCCAGCTCGACCCCACCGGAGTCAGCGCTGTCCTGGCCGCCAAGGTGACCCGCAGCCTGCTGCTGCTGCTGGGCGACCGTCAGTAGCAGCAGGTGCCGCTGCCCCGCTGCTCCCGGAGGCGGTCGTGCTGCTGGCCGATCAGCTGCACCGCCAGGGTGGGGTGGTTGTGGAGCAGGTTGAGGAACCGCAGCCGGTCCATCTGCAGGATCTCCACCGGGGTGCGGGCGAAGGCGTCGCTGCGATGACGCAGTTCCCGCCAGGTGATGTCCTGGTAACTGAACAGCTCACCGGGGCGATAGCAGATCTTTTCGCCCGCCTCCCCCACCAGCTCGACGATGCCCCGTCGGACGGCATAGATGGCATCGGCGGCGGCACCACGACAGAAGACCTGGGCACCGGTGGGCAAGGTGAAGGTTTCACAGTCCACATGGACACCCATCAGTTCGATGGGCGATGGGGATGCGGTGGTGGTGATCAATTCAGGGGACCCCCGGGGCGATGTTGGCGTGACCCATCTTTTTACATCCAACCGGCACCCGATGCACGTGCGCATGGATGCACAAGCCGGGATTCAGGGGCCAGGCCCCGGCTCAGGACAGACCGGTGGCCAGGCTGAGCTGGTGGTTGCCCGAGGGCCTGGGGGAAGCGTGAAAACCTCCGGGGGTGGGCATCACCGGCAGCCGCGGCGGAGGGGCGGTCCAGTGGTGGCACCAGAGGTCGGCGACCAGATCCTGATGGATGGGAAGCTGTCGCAGCTGGCACCACCCCATCTCCACCCCATCCGGAGGGGTGCAGTGGCGGCAGCTGCGGCAGCTGGGACGGTTGCCCATCCGAGGGATCCATGGGCTGCTCAAAGTAGTCAGTTCTCCGGCGTTCCAACAGGCGTGGAACCCGAATCACAGGCTTTCTTCCGCTTTGCGGGGCAAAGCCGGCGGCCCTCCGCACTCCATAGGATCGCGCCAACTTGCGTCGGCCTTGCGTGGGCCGAAGGGCCGATTCCCATGGACAGCTCCTCCCTGCGGCGCACGCCGCTGCATGACGCGACCGTCGCCGCCGGGGCCCGGCTGGTGCCTTTCGCCGGCTGGGAGATGGCGATCCAGTTCGCCGGCCTGGTGCAGGAGCACAACGCCGTGCGCCAGCACTGCGGCGTCTTCGACATCTCCCACATGGGGGTGCTGACGCTGCGGGGCGACGGCACCAAGGACGCTCTGCAACGGCTGGTTCCCACCGACCTGTTCCGCATCGGCCCGGGCGAAGCCTGCTACACGGTGCTGCTCAACGACGCCGGCGGCATCCTTGATGATCTGATCGTCTACGACCGCGGCCGGGTGAACGGCCCTGAAGGAGAGCGGGACGAACTGGTGCTGGTGATCAATGCGGCCTGCGCCGAGGCCGACACCGCCTGGATCCGCAGCCAGCTGGAGCCCGAGGGGATCGTCATCACCGACCGGAAGGGGGATGGGGTGCTGCTGGCCCTGCAGGGGCCGGAAGCGGCCCAACGTCTGGAGGCGCTGGTCGGCACCAGCCTGAGCGGCCTGCCCCGGTTCGGTCACCGCGAGCTGAGCATCGCGGGAGTGCCGGTGTTCGTGGGGCGCACCGGCTACACGGGCGAGGACGGCTTCGAAATACTGCTGGACCGGGCGGCCGGCCAGGCCCTGTGGCAGCGGCTGCTGGCCGAGGGGGTGAGTCCCTGCGGCCTGGGGGCCCGCGACACCCTGCGGCTGGAGGCGGCCATGCATCTGTACGGGAACGAAATGGACGCCGCCACCACCCCCCTGGAGGCGGGGCTGGGCTGGCTCGTGCACCTGGAGATGCCCGCCGACTTCATCGGCCGCGCCGCGCTCGAGCGCCAGACCAGCGAAGGCGTGAGCCGCCGGCTGGTGGGGCTGGAGCTCCGGGGCCGGGCCATCGCCCGCCACGGCTACCCCGTGCTGCAGAACGGGGTGCCGGTGGGACAGATCACCAGCGGCACCTGGTCGCCCACCCTGGCCAGGGCGGTGGCCCTGGCCTATGTGCCGGTGGCGGCGGCGAAGCCCGGCACGGAGCTGGCGGTGGAGATCCGAGGCCGGGCGGAGCCGGCGGTGGTGGTGAAGCGCCCCTTCTACCGGCGGGGCTGACCCCCTGCGGTCACGGCTGGAAGTGGGCTGCCGTTCCTGACGGAGTGAGGGCCAAGTCTTCAGCCCTTCATCGTGAAGGCAGGCTCAATCTGCCCTGAGTCAGCGATCCACCGGGGCGAAGACCTTCTCAGCGGAGAAGACGCTTTCTCTCACGAAATCCGTTAGCGGCCAATTTTGGAATTGGAGCGACAAGTCGAAGGGTTGACGCACCCTTCCGAATCACTTAATATTTTTTATTGTTTTGCCCAGGGTCAGCGGTGTCCACGATCTCGTTTGATCTCTCGCGCTCATCGTTTGACCCCGGCTGGGACGTCGACAGCGGCATCCATGATGCGCTCTGGATCCAGTATCTCCAGACCTATTCCTACACCGCCAACGGCAGCAACTCCCTGCTGAGCGGCACCACCGTGCCGACCCAGGGTGTCACCTTCACGGCCGCCCAGGGCGACATTGTGTTCCGCCGACTGACCTTTGCCGACTCCGGTGGTTCCATCGGCAGCACCAGTGCCACCAGTGCTGCGGTGGTCACGCTCGACTGGACCAGCAGCGACAGTGCGACGCTGCGCCTCGATCGCGCCTGGAACACGATCAAGAATGCCGAGGTCTCGAATTTCGGCGGCACCAGCCTGCGGGTGGAGAACTTCGTCGATGCCTGGGTGCACCTGGCCGACGACACCGGCCGCAGCATCACCATCGAAGGCGCCAAGCGTGCCGAGGTCGCCACCGGCGGCGGCAACGACAGCATCACCATCGGCGTCGAGAGCAACAACCCCGGCTGGACCAACGAGTTCCTCGTCGTCAGTGGCGCCGGCAACGACGTCATCCGCTACCGGTCCTCCGCCACCAACTACGTGGCGGGCCAGTACCGCGGCCAGTGGACCACCACCACCACCCGCGCGGGTGACGGTGACGACACGATCTACGGCTGGGGAAGCAACGACATCGTTGACGGCGGCGCCGGGATCGATCAATTCATCCTGCGCGGCCGACTGTCCGGCTACACCATCACCACCGTGGCGGGGGTGACCACGGTGGTCGGCACCAGTCCCTCCGATGGCAACGAGGGCCGTGACCGGCTGGTGAATGTGGAGCGGATCGTGGACGCCGACGGCACGGTGTTGCTGCTGGGCACGTCGGGCGCACCGCCCAATGCCGCTCCGGTCGCCGGGGATGACACCGAGTTCCTCTCCGCCTCCGGTGGCGTGCTGGGCACGGTGAACCTCACTGCCGCACTGCTCGACAACGACGTGGATCCCGAGGGCCAGGCGCTCACCGTCACGGCGGTAGGCCCCGCCAGTCTGGGCTCGGTGGCCCTGGTCTCCGGTGCGGTGCAGTTCACCTTCGGCGACACCGCCTACCGGGCCCTGGCTGAAGGTCAGACAGCCACCGCTACCTTCAGTTACACCGTTGCCGACTCCGAAGGTCTGACCGACACGGCGCTCGCCACGATCACCGTCACGGGCGTCAACGACGCCGCCACCATCACCGGCACCAGCACCGGCGCCGTCTCAGATGACGGCACCCTCACCGCGTCCGGTTCCCTCGCCGTCGGCGATGCCGATGCTGGCGAGGCGATCTTCGCTGCTCCTGGCTCCCTGGTGGGCACCTACGGCAGCTTCTCCTTCAACACCAACGGCCTCTGGGGCTACACCCTCAACAACAGCCTCTCCGCCATCCAGGCCCTCGGCGCCGGCCAGTCCCTCACCGACTCGCTCACCGTTGCCTCCCTCGATGGCACCGCCAGCCGCGCCATCACCATCGCCATCAGCGGCGTCAACGACACCGCCACCATCACCGGCACCAGCACTGGCGCCGTCTCAGAAGACGGCACCCTCACCGCCTCCGGTTCCCTCGCCGTCAGCGATGCCGATGCCGGCCAATCCCTCTTCGCCGTCCCCGGTTCCCTGACCGGCACCTACGGCACCTTCTCCTTCAACACCACCGGCCTCTGGGGCTACACCCTCAACAACAGCCTCGCCGCCATCCAGGCCCTCGGCGCCGGCCAGTCCCTCACCGACTCGCTCACCGTTGCCTCCCTCGATGGCACCGCCAGCCGCGCCATCACCATCGCCATCAGCGGCGTCAACGACACCGCCACCATCACCGGCACCAGCACTGGC
>CALRJF020000013.1:0-98696 GCA_943367425.1 Candidatus Sulfopaludibacter sp. SbA3 | reverse complement strand
CAGCTGGGCACGCCCCTGCAGCTTTACCAGTGGCCCGCCAACCTGTTCGTGGCCCAGTTCATCGGCAGCCCGGCGATGAACCTGCTGCCGGTGGAGGTGGCCGGCTCCGCCCAGCTGCTGCTGGCCGGCCGCCGCTTCCCGGTGGAAGGGCCGATGGCCGACCTCCTGGGCGACCGGGCCGGCCAGCGGCTCACCGGGGGCCTGCGGCCCGAACACCTGCGGCTGGCCCCGGCCACAAATCGCAACCTGGCGGCGGAAGTGAGCCACATCGAAGCCCTGGGCAACGAGCAGCTGATCACCTGCCGTCTGCTCGAGGGCAGCCACCTGGTGCTGATCCGCGCCGACCCCGGCCAGAGCGTGGCGATCGGCCAGACGGTGCATCTGGACGTGGATCCCTCAGGCTGGCGCCTGTTCGACGCCCTCGGCCAGGCGCTGCTGCCACCGCAGGCCCTCGGCCAGGAGCGGCCGAAGCCCGCGCCCCAGCTGCCGGCGATCCATCCCTGAGGGGATCACCCCGAGCGGTTCACTTCACCCAGACCACGCTGCAGCCCGGCCCCCCATCGCCCTGCTCGGCATCGCTGACCCGCTCCACGTAGGGCACCCCGGCGAGCCACTCCCGCAGGCCGCGCTTCAGCTTGCCGGTGCCGATCCCATGGATCACCCAGAGCGGACCGTTGGCCGCCCGCAACCGTTCCTCCACCGTCGCCTCGGCTTCATGGACCCGCAGGCCCCGCACATCCACGGTGTTGCCCTCCGTGCGTACCTCGGGACCGCGGCTGGCGGGATTGCGACGGCTGCGGATCGACACGCGGGCCTGGGCAGGCTCAGGGGGGTCGGGCTTTTCGCCGTGGAGACCCTCGATCGCCGTGAGCTCCAGGTTGAGGCGCAGCACCCCGCAGCGCACGGTGAGCTCCTGGCCCTCGGCGCTGATCGCCAGCACCTCTCCGGCCTTGCCCAGGGACAGCACCCGCACCCGATCCCCCACGGCGGGCCGCCAGCCGCGATGGTCGCGCCGCTCCGGAGAGGGGCGATGCTCCTGCTCCAGCCGGCGCAGCCGCTGGCCGGCCTGGCGTGCCGTCTCCCCGGCCACGCGGGCCCCGCCGTGGCCCTCCTGGCCCACCGTCCGCAGCCGCCGGATCAGCCGCCGCACCTCCCCCTGGCCTTCCCGGATGGAGGTCTCCAGCCGCTGGCGCCGCTGCTCCTGCAGTTCCGCCGACTGCTCCTTCTGCTGGGCCCAGCGCTGCAGGAGCTCCTCGTGCAGCAGCTCGGTGCGGGCCAGCAGGGCCGCTGCCGCCTCGGCCGCCTCCTGCTGGCGCCGTCGCTCCTGCTCCAGGCCCTCGATCACCCGGTTCACATCTCCCGCCCCCCCCGGCTCCAGCTGGGCCGCCGCCGCCTCCAGCACCTCCCGCTCCAGGCCCAGCCTGGAAGCGATCGCCAGGGCATTGCTGCGGCCGGGGATGCCCCACTGCAGGCGGTAGGTGGGGGAGAGGGTTTCGTCATCGAAGGCCACCGAAGCGTTCTCGAACCGGGCATCGGCGTACTTGAGCGCCTTGAGCTCGCCGAAGTGGGTGGTGGCGATGGTGAGCCTGGCGTGATCCGCCAGATGGCGCAGCAGGGCCGCCGCCAGGGCGGTGCCCTCGGTGGGATCGGTGCCGGCGCCCACCTCATCGAGCAGCACCAGGCTGGCGCCCGCGCCGCCCGGCGGCGGCGGGGCACCGGGGCGGGGCAGGGCCGCCAGGATGCGGGCGATGCGGCGGATGTGGCCGCTGAAGGTGGAGAGGTTCTGCTGCAGCGACTGCTCATCGCCGATGTCGGCCAGCACCTGGCCGCACCAGGGCAGACGGGGGGTGCCGGAACAGGGCAGGAACAGGCCGGCACGGGCCATCAGCGCCGCCAGGCCGATGCTCTTGAGCGTCACCGTCTTGCCGCCGGTGTTCGGGCCGGTGATCGCCACCACCCGCAGGCCCGGACCCACGGTCACGGTCACCGGCACCACGGGCCGCCCCCCCTCGCGGCGTTCCTGCCAGAGCAGCAGGGGATGGCGCAGATCCCGCAGATCGAAATCGGCCGGTTCCTCCGGCAGCAGGTCGGGGCGCACGGCCCCCAGCCACTGGCCATAGCGGGCCCGGGCCAGGGCGGCATCCAGCCGCACCAGCACCCGCTGGAGGTGGTCCAGCCCGTCGGCTTCGGCGCCCACCCGCCCACTCAGCTCGGTGAGCACCTGCCATTCCTGCTCCCGTTCCTGACCTTCCGCCTCCCGGATCTGGTTGCCCAGGGGGATCACCGCCTGGGGTTCGACGAACACCGTGCTGCCGGAGGCGGAGCTGTCGTGCACCAGTCCACCCACCTGGGAGGCGGCGCCGGAGCGCACCGCCAGCACGGGACGCCCCTGGCGCTCGCCGATGACCGTGTCCTGGAGCAGGGAGGCGAAGCGACGCACCAGCTCCTGCAGCCGATCCCGCCGCTCGCTGCGCAGGCTGCGCAGCCGGCGGCGCAGCTCCTCCAGGGGGGCACTGGCACGGTCAGCCACACGGCCGCCCTCCTCCAGGCAGAAGTGGAGCCGCTGTTCCAGCTCCGGCAGGGTGCGCAGTTCGGCCACGAGGGTGCTGCACACGGGCCTCAGATCGGGGTCCTCGATCTGACGCCGCAGCCGGCGGGCGGTGGCGAGGGTGGAGGCCACCGCCAGCAGGGCCTCACCACCGGCGCAACCGCCCTTGGCACAGAGGGCCACCGTGGCGCCGATGTCCTCGGCACCCAGAAAGCTGAGCCCCCCCTCGCTCAGGCCATCCAGGCCGAGCAGCTCGGTGGTCTCCTGCAGCAGGCGGCGGCTCTCATCGGGATGGTCGGGCGGAACGAGCTGGGCGCAGTGCCGCCGGCCGGCCGCCGTGCTGGTGAAACCGGCCAGATGGCCAGCCAGACGCGGCCACTCGAGCAGCTCCAGCGTTTCGTGCCGGATGTCGTTCACCCCGGCCGTGGCGCGGTGGCAGCGGCAGGGATGGCCGTGGCTGGAATGGCGGTGGCCCCCACATTGGAGGGGATGCCGCCGGCGGGCTCATAGAGCATCTCGAGCCAGTTGCCGTCGGGATCCTGAAGGTAGAAGGAGGCCGTGCCGTCGCGGTGATCGTGCACCGGCCCGACCCGGTGGCCCGCCGATCGCAACTGGTCGTGGACCGCATCCACCTCGTCCCGACGGGTGTAGTGGAAGGCGAAATGGGGACCCGCCGCCGTGTAGGCGGGGCTGAGCAGGGCGATGCCGTCGCCTGTGTCGGGGGACTGCAGGTAGGCCCAGTCGTCGGCCTCCCAGGTCACCCGCAACCCGAGGGCCCGGTAGAACGCCATGGCGCGGGCCATGTCCTGGACCCGCACTGCCACGTGGCCGAGACGCGTCATGGGGTGGGGCAACCGGAAATTCTCGAGTCCATTCAAGCGGGGGCGGTCAGCCATCGCGCAGCCACTGGGCGGCATCGCAGGCGTGATACGTGAGGATCAGGTCGGCACCGGCGCGCTTGAAGCACAGCAGCGTTTCCAGCACCACCGCCCGCTCATCGATCCAGCCGCGCTCCGCCGCCGCCTTCACCATGGCGTACTCGCCACTGACGTTGTAGGCGGCGATGGGAAGTTCGGTTTCGCCGCGGAGACGGTGAATCACATCGAGGTAGGCCAGGCCGGGCTTGACCATCAGGATGTCGGCCCCTTCCTGTTCATCGAGCAGGGCCTCGGTGAGGGCTTCCCGGCCATTGGCGGGATCCATCTGGTAGGTGCTCTTGTCTTTGGGAATCGGCTTGGAGCTGTCGGCCCGGGGGGCGGAATCGAGCGCCTCGCGGAAGGGGCCGTAATAGGCGGAGGCGTACTTGGCGGTATAGCTGATGATGCCCACGTTCTCGAAACCCTCTTCATCGAGCGCTTCCCGGATCGCGCCGACGCGGCCATCCATCATGTCGCTGGGCCCGATCAGATCGGCCCCGGCCTTGGCCTGGGCCACGGCCTGGCGGCAGAGAATCGCCACCGTGTCGTCATTGAGCACCTCACCTTCGGCGCTGACGATGCCGTCATGTCCGTCGCAGGAATAGGGATCGAGAGCGACATCGGTCATGATCGTCATGGCCGGATGCTCCTGCTTGAGTCGCCGGATCGCCCGGGGAATCAGACCGCCATCGTTGAAGCACTCACTGCCGTCCTCCGTCTTGAGTCCATCGGCCACCTTGGGGAAGAGGACCACACAACGGATCCCCAGATCCCAGGCCCGGCCCACTTCACCCACCAGCCCCTCGAGACTCCAGCGCTGGGCCCCGGGCATGGCGCCGATCGGCTCATTGGTGACCCCTTCGTGCACGAACAGGGGATAGATGAAGTCGGCGGCGCTGAGCTGGAATTCCCGGACCATGGCCCGCAGGGCCGGCGTGCGGCGCAGGCGGCGAGGACGGTAGGCGAGTTCCATACGGGCGTGATCAGCCAAACGATCCTAAAGCCCCGCCTGCCGGGGCCCTCCGCCAGGAGCCCCCATGAGCAGGCCATTGTTCAAGCGATCCAGGCCCAGATGGCCACAGCGAAAAAGCCCACAAACGAGCTCAGCTGAAAGACCAGGTCCATACGATTGATCCTTTTCAAGGCATCTTTCTTGCCCGAGTCATCGGCCTCCTCGTAAACATTTGTCCCCCAAAGAAAGAGCACGAACAGCACCAGGGAAACGATGTAGGAATAGGCATAGAGGCAATCCAGGAAAGTGAGATAACTCAGTGAAGGCAACTCCGACTTATAGGACTGCTGAAGAAAAATCAGCGTCAGCAGGGCCGTTGACGGAATGGCAAGCCGAATATCCCCAAGCTCCCCTCCCAACGAAGGGGCCATGAAGACAATCAGCATCACAATCAGCAGCGGCAGAATCCAGGTCACGAAACTGGAGAAAATGTCGCTCTTCATCACCACCTCAACCGCAAGCCTCGAATAATCGAGATCACCCTGGTGAAGACCCCAGTTCGTGCCATAGGAATGCTGAGAAGAGGTGAATCTCACCTCTTCGATGTCATAACCATTGATGCCTGCATAGGCCCCCACCTGGCTATTTCTTGCATCATGATCATGAACCAGAACGACATTCTCCTGCTGACGGGAGAAGACGTCGGGAACCACTTCAAAGAAGACAGGCAACACCAGCTCCTCAAAAGGAGAGCGCCTGAGATTGAGCGTGGGAATATAAAAACTTGCGGAATAGCGAAAAAGCTGATAAAAGCGATCCCCAGATCTGGGCACCGGAGCAGGCGTATCGGCCTGAATCTGGGCCGAGGAGGAGTTCACCTGATTGGTGAGTTCCACCAACTGAAGTGGCGTGATCCCCTGCGCCACCATCAGATCCTGGACCGCCCTCGGCCATTGCAGCCAATAGAATCCTTCGACATTGAAGATTCTCTGCCGCAGGGACAGACTGTGCAGATTCTCGATATAGGAACCGATTTCAACCGCATAGCCCTTGCCCTGGGGGGGTTGGGCACGGGGATCGACCCGGGTGGTTTCTTCCTGGATCAGAACCCCCGTCGGCCTGGCGGCCCTGGGGCCCACGGCCTTGACGGCGACCGAAACAGCGATCACCAGCAGAGCCAGCCACAACCACCAGCGTCTGTTGCGCAATTCGAGCCCGACGTCCTGGTGAACAGTCTGAAGGTCTGGGGCGGGAGCGCCCTCCAGACCGATGGGACCTAGAGGGCGGCCGCGCTGATCCAGTCGGCGCGGGGATCGACGCTGCGGGCCAGACGCAGCTGTTCCAGCAGTTGTCGCTCCTCGGGACTGAGGCTGTCGGGCAGCTTGAGCGTGGGGGTGAAGAGCAGATCGCCACGGCCTCCCTTCACCGGCCAGCCCTTGCCCTTCAGCCTGAGGCTGCGGCCGAGGGTCATGCCGGGGGGCACCTGCACGGTGGCTTCTCCATCGGGGGTGGCGACACGGACGTCGCCCCCCAGGGCCAGCTCGTCGAGGCTGAGGGGCAGCTCGGCCCGCAGCTGGTCGCCATCGAGCCGCCAGACGGGATGGGGCTGAAGTTTCAGGGTGAGATAGAGATCGCCACGCCGGCCGGTGCCTGGCTGGAGGTGGCCCTTGCCCTTGAGCCGCAGCCGGCTGCCGTCCTTGACCCCGGCAGGGATCCGCACCTGCACCCGTTCGTCGTTCACCGCCAGGGTGCGTTCGCAACCACGGAAAGCCTCCGCCAGGGGCAGGCTGATGGTGGCTTCGGCATCGAGATCGACACCGTTCGTCCGCTGGCCGGCGGGCCCGCCGAAACCGGAGGCGAAACCACCGGGAAAACCGGTACCGAAACCGAAGCCACCCGGGGCACCCGACGGGGCGCCACCGCCGAAACGGCCGAGCAGGTCGTTGATGAAGTCGTCGAAATTGCCGTAACGGCCAAAGTCGACATCGACACCGGGAGCGCCACCGCCGCCTCCGCCCATCTGGTTCCAGTACTGGCCGAACTGCTCGTAACGGCGCCGCTTCTCCGGGTCGGAGAGCACTTCGTAGGCCTCGCTGATTTCCTTGAAGCGGGATTCGGCCGACGCATCGTCGGGATTCACATCCGGGTGGTACTGGCGAGCCAGCTTGCGGAAGGCCCGCTTGATGCCATCGGCATCCGTGCCCCGCTCGACTCCGAGAACCTTGAAGTAGTCGCGGTAACCATTGACGCTCATCTCGGAGGGCAGCCCGTCACCGTCGATCCAGGAAATTGTCCCAGTCCCGGCGCCGAATGCCCAGGGAGCCCGAGGGCGGAAGCCCGTACGTGGCCCAGGACCGGGCCCTTAGATTCGGCCATCACCTTCGTGCCCCCCGGCCCGCTGCATGAACCTCTCACGTCGACCGGGCCCGTCTGACGCCATGGCTGGCCAGCGGCCAGGACGCGCTGCGTTCGCCCTGGGGGGCCTGCTGGGCCTGCTGCTGCTCGCAGGATCCGCCGCCCGCGCCGAGGGGGGAACGCCATCCCCGCACACCCCGCCCTCCACCAGCCCCAACCTGGGGGAACCGCTGAAACCATCGACCGCCGAGCAGGAGCAGCTGAGCGATTTTCTCCGTCGCCAGGGGGTTCTCTTCTATGGCGCCTGGTGGTGTCCGGCCTGCTTCCGCCAGAAGAGCCTGTTCGGCCAGGAGGCCGGCAAGCGGCTGCCCTATGTGGAATGCGACAAAACCGAGGCTGGTCGTGACCGCTGCCAGGCCGAAGGGATCAAGGCCTATCCCACCTGGGTGATGGGAGGCCAGCGCCTGGAAGGCGTCCAGACGCTCGAGGAGCTGAAGACCTGGAGCGGCTACGGGAAAGGCAGCGGGGCGCCCGCCCCCTGAGGCAGGGAAGACCCAGGGCACGAACACGGACGGTCAAGGGCGGAACCAACAGGGATACAGGCCGCCGTTGTCAAGAAGTGATTCCAGAGCCTCAAATCACTCAATTTTGGTAGAGTGAGCCCATGACTTCCAGCAGGACGCTGAAACCCTCCTTGACCCATTCTGTTCCCACCAGAGAGATTGCGGGAGGGCGACTTCCCCGTCGTGAACCTAAATTTTCAGCTCCTTTTTTCCAGATTCTCATTAAAGTTGAAGTCCATTTTCCAGATGATTGTTATTCCGGGCACCTCTGGGAAGTGAATCGCGATGGTGCCTGCATCCGCAGCTTTCATCAGATTCCCATCGGCACCGCCTCCCTGATCCGCATCCATGATCCCTGCGATCAGGACATCATCGAGACCCAGGGGGAGCTGGTCTGGGTGAACCATCTGCGCGGCGCTCACTATGCGGGCCTGAACTTTCAGAACGATTTCGATATCTCCAAGACGTTCCTCAGGCTTTTGCTGAAGGACGATTCCACCTGAACGGTTCACCCCAGATTCAGCACTTCACCCACCGCCCATCAGTCGCTGACCCCCCTGCAGGGGTGAGCTGAGCCGCCTCGGGCAGGCCACGATCACGGCTGGCATGCTGGGGAGTCGATGTCTGGCCATGGCCATCCGCATGGGGTTCCGGTGCGCTCGCCTGCTCCGCCGGGCAGGAACCTTCCTGCTGGCGGTCCTGCTGCCGATCCTGCTGGCCAGCAACGGGATGGCGACGCCGTGGAAGGCGCGGGCCCCGGGCCTTGGCATGCCCCACCTGCGCACCCATGCGATCGCGATCGAGAGCCAGCCCTTCTACCCGGAGTTGCTGCAGGTCGCCCAACGCTGGCAGGACGCCCCCATCGGCCAGGTGGTCGGTGAGAGTCCCAGGGAGACCCTGCTGAACTTCTATGTCGTGATGGCCAAGGTCTACGACATTCTGGAGGAACTGGTCGCCGAGCCGGAGAAGCAACCTGGCCTGTTCTGGTCGGCCGAGACCATGGAACGGGCCAGGGAGGCCAACGACTACCTCCAGGAAGCCATTCTGGCGCTCGATGTTCAGGGCCTGCCCCAGAGCATCCGTGCCGACATGGCGATGGAGTATGCCCTGAAACTCAAGAAGCTGCTGGATTACAGCTTCATCAATGCACCGGAGCGCTTCCAGATCCCCGATCGCGATGAGATGAAACGGCTGTCAGACAGCCAACAAAACTCGCACGGTTACTGGCGCCTACCGGGCACATCCATCTCCCTTGTCAACAGACCCGGAGAATCGCTCGATCCTCACAACTACTACTTCTCCGCAGAAACGGTCGCGGAAATTCCAGTCCTCTACGACAAGATCAGCGATTTCACGCCGTCGAGCAGGGGGTTCTTCACGCCGAACTTCTATCGAAACTACGCCAAGACCCCTGGCTACATCCTGCCGCCCAAATGGTATCTGATGCTGCCAGCCTGGTTGCGGACCGAGCTGCTGGAACGCTCGGTGCTGGGCCAGAGCGTTGCCCAGCTGGTGTTGGCATTGTTGCTCCTGGTGGTGTTCCTGGCCCTGGCAGCCCTGGTGCTGGGGATGTTCTTCAAAACCTATCGCCAGGCGCCGTGGCGGCAGGACGAGCAGGATCTGATGTGGATGGGTCGACGGCTCAACCGCGCCTGGCTGCGCGTTCTGCTGATCGGATTGATGGCACCCATGGCCTGGTTCACAGAGATGCTGATCGACAACTATGTGAACTTCACCGGAAGCCTGCTGATCGCCAGCAAATTCCTCTTCTTCAGCGTGGCCTTTCTGGGACTGGGGCTCCTGGCCATCCTGACCTTCGAGGCCGTGGGGCAATCCATCTCCCGCTGGATCGTGCAGATTCTGGGGCAAACGTCCGACCTGCAGCTGCGCAGGGTCAGCAACCTGATCATGCCCCTCTGCCGGGTGTTCGGAGCCCTGCTGATGGTGGTCACGCTTTACCACCTGCTGGCGGCGCTGGGGCTGCCGCCCCAGACCGTTCTGGCCTTTTCCGCCGTGCCGGGGCTGGCGATCGGCCTGGGGGCCTCCAAACTGCTCGGCAATCTGTTTGCGGGCCTGGCGATTCAGACCGACCGCCCCCTCAAGGTGGGGGAGTTCTGCCAGATCGGTGAGCATGAGGGATTCATCGCCAAGATCGGACTGCGGTCGCTGGAGCTGAACACGGTCGAATCCAGGATCACCATCCCCAATGCGATCGTGGATGAGCAGAAGGTCATCAACTACTCCGTTCGGGGGCGGGATCCGGCCGAACCGTCGCTGCAGGGGCTTGACCTCAGGCTCGTGATCGATCAACCCCTGGCACCGTTTCAGATCCGTGAACTGTTCCGGCTCGTGAACCATGCCATGGCGATCAACCCCGACATGAACCTTCCCCTCGCCAGCCTGGATCCTTCGGTGGATGAGGGGTTGATCCTCACCTGCCATGCCCAGGTGGAAGCCTCAGACTGGCCGCGCTACCTGGAGGTACGCCAACGTTTCATGATTCGGTTGCGGCAGATCCTGTCGCAGGTCAGCCAATGCTATTTCAAGTTTGGCGTTTCCTTTGAAACACCAACCGAAATGCTGCGCTCGATACCCACCACCGTGGCCCAGATCTTTACCGCTGAGCCCCTCGCAAGACTGAGCGGCTGTCGATTCCTCCAGATCAACGACTTCAGCTTTGACTACTACGTGGAGTATGAATCGGATCAGCCCAGCCATGCCCGATTCGAAGAGGCCCACGGCCGGCTGCTCTGCACCCTGATCGAGACGTTCCGCGACCAGGGGATCGACATTCCCGTCCCCACCTCCGTGGAAATCGAAAAAGCCGGCCAGTCGGGATCGTCCACCCCAAGCGCCTGACAGCCACTAAAAAGGCCCCTTCCAGGGCCCATGGGTCATTTGGGTGACAAGGCTGACCTCACCCCGTCTCCGTTAAGAGTGTCAGGCAGCCACGGGGGCGGCTTGACGGGAGAAACGAACGATGTTGTTCGCTGTTACGGGTTCGCTCTTACCGAGCAGGCTTCAGTCACCCTCCTGATGCCCCGTCGAAACCATTGCAGCCCCTTGCAGGGGGAGGAATGGAGCTGAGCGGAATCGAACCGCTGTCCGAAACACTGGTGTGGATCACCTAGTCCGACCGAAGTCGGACCCGTTCATCCTGCCATCCCCGGACCCGGAGCGGCCCCATGGCAGCGGTGGGCATCACCGAACCGGGCCGCGTCACCCAGCAGCATGGGGCGATGCCCAGCCCCACCTGCTTCGACGTCATCGCCGTGGTTCCCCCCGGCCTGGAGGAACCGGCGGCCAGCGAACTGGTGGCCCTCGGCGCCCAGGAGGTGCGTCCCCTGAGGCGGGCCGTGGCGCTGCGCTGCGATGCGCAGGGGTTCTACCGGCTGCACCTCCAGGCACGCCTGCCGTTCCGCTTCCTGCGCCAGCTGGTCCGCTTCCCCTGCCGCGGTCGCGAGGAGCTGTATGACGGCGTCCAGCGGGCGGCCGACTGGGACCGATGGCTGCCGCCCAGCCACAGCTTCCGGGTGGAAGCCAGCGGCAGCGTCCCCGGGCTCAACCACAGCCACTACAGCGCCCTGCAGGTGAAGAACGCCCTGGTGGACCGCCAGCGCCAGGTGTGGGGAGCGCGTTCCTCGGTGGATCTGGACGATCCCGACCTGGTGCTGCACCTGCACCTCAGCCCCGGCCGGCCCGGCGGCGCGGGCCCGGAAGCGGTGCTGAGCCTCGATGGGGGCGGGGCCAGCCTGCACCGCCGCGGCTATCGGCCCGCCATGGGGCTGGCACCGCTGAAGGAAAACCTGGCCGCCGGCCTGATCGCCCTCACCGGCTGGGACGGGTCGGTGCCCCTGGCCGATCCCCTCTGCGGCTCCGGCACCCTGCTGATCGAAGCCGCCTGCGGAGCCCTGGGGCGGGCACCTGGACTGGGGCGTGGGTTCTCCCTGCAGCGCTGGCCGGATTTCGATCCGCGGCTCTGGCAGCAGGAAGTGGAGGCCGCCGCGGCCCTGGCCAGCCCCACCCTGGCGGACGGCCGGCCCCTGGCCCCGCTGGTGGGGATGGAGCGCGACCCGGCCGTGCTGGAGCAGGCCCGCTCCAACGCTGAAGCCGCCGGCGTGGGCGCCTGGATCCGGCTGCAGAGCGGAGATTTCCGTGATTTCACGCCGCCGCCGGAACCCGGCTGCCTGGTCTGCAACCCGCCCTACGGCGAACGGCTGGGCGCCGACGAGGATCTGGAGGGTCTTTACGGCGATCTGGGACGGATGCTGAAGGAGCGCTGCTCCGGCTGGACCCTCTGGCTGCTGAGCGGCAACCCGGAACTTACCGGGGCTCTGCGCATGAAGGCCAGCCGACGGGTGCCGGTCAGCAACGGCGGGATCGACTGCCGCTGGCTGCGCTACGAGATCCGCTGACGCCCGGGTGTGGGTTCGCCCGCAAGGGGCTGGCCAGGGCAATCCCTGCTAGCCATGGGACCTGCGACGCCGCCCCCCCAGGCTCCCCCCATGACCGCCATCCATGCCGCGCTCAAGCAGGGCATCCTTGAGGCGCAGCACGATCCGACCGTGGACACGGGCGCCGCGGCAGTGGCCCTGCTGCGGGAGTGGCTCGCTGCCCACGAGCCGGCGATCGCCGCCCGCAAGGTGGCGGAGCCCACGGAATTCAACGGCACGTTGATGCAGTGGTTCCACTGGTACAGCGACGGCGACGGCAGCCACTGGCGCCGGCTGAAGCAGGAAGCGCCGGCCCTGGCCAGGGCCGGCATCACGGGCCTGTGGCTGCCCCCCGCCTACAAGGGAAGCGGCGCCGATGACCGGGGCTACGGCGCCTATGACCTGTTCGATCTGGGGGAGTTTGACCAGAAGGGCACGGTGCGCACCAGGTACGGCACGAAGGACGAGTACCTGGAGGCGGTGCGGGCCTGCCAGGCGGCGGGGATGCAGGTGTATGCCGATGTGGTGTTCAACCACAAGCTGGGTGCCGACGCCAAGGAGGACTATCCGGCGACGCCCTACGACCCCGCCGACCGCAACAGGCCCCTGGGCGAGGAGCGCACGATCCGCGGCTGGACCCGGTTCCGCTTCGACGGCCGCGCCAACAGCTACTCCACCATGCAGTGGCACTGGTACCACTTCGACGCCGTTGATTACAACGACCTCGAACCGGACTACAAGGCGGTGTGGCGGTCCCACGGCGCCGGCTTTGAGCGCAACGTGGATCTGGAGAAGGGCAATTACGACTACCTGATGGGCTGCGATCTCAACGTGAGCCATCCGGAGGTGCGCGGCGAACTGAAGCACTGGGGCCGATGGACCCTCGAAACCGTGGGAGTGGATGGCTTCCGGCTCGATGCGATCAAGCACATCGCCAGCGACTTCTTCCTCGACTGGATCACGGATCTGGAGGAGCACGCCCAGCGCGATCTGTTCGTGGTGGGCGAGTACTGGAGCTACAACATTGAGAGCCTCCACTGGTATGCAGCCAACAGCGGCGGGCGCATGAGCCTCTTCGATGCACCGCTGCACATGAACTTCCACCAGGCCAGCCGCAGCGGCGGCAACTACGACATGCGCCGCCTGCTGGACGGCAGCCTGATGCAGCAGCTGCCCCTGCTGGCGTTGACCCTGGTGGAGAACCACGACACCCAGCCGCTGCAATCGCTGGAATCGGTGGTGGAAGCGTGGTTCAAACCCCTCGCCTATGCGGTGATCCTGCTGCGCGATCAGGGCTATCCCTGCATCTTCCATGCCGATTACTACGGCGCTCAGTACACCGACCGAAAGGACGGCCAGGACATCTCGATCGACCTGCCCAGCCACCGCTTCCTGATCGACCGTTTCCTGCTGGCCCGCCGCCACTGCGCCTACGGCCCTCAGTATGACTACCTCGATCACTTCAACACCATCGGCTGGACCCGCCTGGGAACGCCTGGTCATCCCCATTCGATGGCGGTGCTGATGAGCGACGGGGACGCCGGCAGCAAGTGGATGGAGGTGGGCAAGCGCCACACGGTGTTCCGCGATCTCACCGGCCACATCCCTGACACCATCACCACCAATGGCGATGGCTGGGCCGAATGGCGCTGCCCCGGGGGCTCGGTGTCGGTGTGGGTGGAGGAGGCGCTGCTGGGCGAACTGGCGATCAGCCCCTGAGCCCCTTGGGCACGCGCTGCATCAGCAGCTGGGGCTCCACGCTGGCCACCCCTGGCAGGGCCGCGAGCCTGGAAACGCCGGCCAGGGCCTCGGCCAGGCTGCCGGAGCTGGCCTGCAGCCAGGCGGCCTCCGGCGCGTAATCGAGTTCCCCTGCGATGGCATAGCCCGCCTGCTCCAGGGCCGCTCGATGGGCAGAGGCCGATTCCCCCGGGCGGAAGCGGATGAAGATCCGGCCCGTGGGGACGGCCAGCGCGTCGCCCTGGGGGGGGCCATAGACCGGGCCGAGGGTCTGGGAGGGCGCCAGGGGCAGGGCTAGCGGGCCTGCCAGCACGGCGATCGCTTCGGGCTCGAACACCAGCAGGGCCTTCTCCCTGGGCAGGGGCTCCCCATGCAGCGCGACATAGCCGGGCCTGAGCTCCATCACCCCCCCCTGCGTTGCGGATGGGGAAATCCGGCGAGGAAACGCCGCGACGCCTTCATTGGCCAGGCCCATCTCTCCGATCCCGAGCAACAGAACGACCAGCAGGAACCCTGACACGCAGAACCCTCTGAAGAGGCATGAAGATTGCGCAGGCCTGTGAAGGCAGATCAAGAGCTGTTCCCCTGCCGTGACGATCGCTGGTCATCGACGGAGAGTGGTCTTCACCAGCTGAATCCTTCCTACGACAGGAGAGCGTTCCATGGTCCAGGTTCGCTACGGCGGCAGCAACGGCGTCCCCCTTGAACTGGCGATCAGCGACCACCACCTCGTGGTGCGCACCCATGGCCGTCAGGCGGTGATGGCGGGGCGCCCCTTCGAAGCCTCTCCGATCAGCGCCGAAGCCCATCGCCTGCTCGCCGGGTTCGACACCCTCACCCGCTTCCGGGAGGCCGGGGTCGAACTGCTGCAGGCGAAGACCCCCCAGGGCGACGGCGCCCTGCGGGATGCGGCCCGGGAGCTGCTGAAGCTGGAACCGGGGATCGAATTCGCCGGCCGGGTGCTGGTGGATGGGGCCGCCAGGCCGGTGGTCTACACGGAGAACCTGTTCGTCAAGTTTGAAGACGACACGGACGAGGCGGCCTGCGAGGGCCTGCTGCAACGCCACGGACTCAGCGTGAAGCGACGCCTCGATTACGCCCGCAACGCCTGGTTCGTGGCGGCGGCCAGCGGCAGCGGCCTGGCGGTGTTCGACATCGCCGCCTCCCTGCTGGCCGAGGAGCACGTGGCGCTGTGCCATCCCGAACTGGTGAGCCAGACCCGACCGCGCCGGCAGGCGTTCCCGCCCCAGTGGCATCTCAGGGCCACCACGGTGAACGGCCGCCTGATCGAGGCCCATGCCGACGTGGAGGCGGCCTGGCCGCTAAGCGACGGCACCGGCGCCATCATCGCGGTGGTGGATGACGGCATCGACATCGACCACGAGGAATTCCGCTCCTCCGGCAAGATCCTCGCCCCACGGGACGTGACCCGCCAGAGCAGCGATCCCCGGCCGGGCCAGGGCGACGACCACGGCACGGCCTGCGCGGGGGTGGCCTGCGCGAACGGCCAGTTCGGCGCCTCGGGGGTGGCCCCCGGGGCGCGGCTGATGCCGATCCGGCTGGCCTCCGGCCTGGGCTCCCAGGCGGAGGCGGACGCCTTCGTGTGGGCCGCCCGCAACGGCGCCGATGTGATCTCCTGCAGCTGGGGACCGGCCGATGGCAACTGGTGGGACCCCGCCGATCCCGGCCATCAGCAGGTGGTGCCCCTGCCGGATTCCACCCGGCTGGCCATCGACTTCGCCACCACCCAGGGCCGCAGCGGCAAGGGCTGCGTGGTCGTGTTCGCGGCCGGCAACGGCAACGAGAGCGTCGACAACGACGGCTACGCCAGCTACAGCAAGGTGATCGCGGTCGCCGCCTGCAACGACCAGTCCAGACGCAGCGCCTACAGCGACTTCGGCCGGGCGGTGTGGTGCAGCTTCCCCAGCAACGATGGCCGGCCCTCCCTGACCCCCGGCATCTGGTCCACCGATCGCACCGGGGCGGCGGGCTACAACCAGGGCACTGCCCAGAAGGGGGACGCTGCTGGGCACTACACCAATTCCTTCGGCGGCACCTCCAGCGCCTGCCCCGGCGTGGCCGGGGTGGCGGCCCTGGTGGTGGCGCGCAACCCCGCCCTGCGCTGGGATCAGGTGCGCGAGATCCTGCGCCAGTCCTGCGTGCGGATCGACACCGCCGGCGGCAACTACGACGCGGCCGGACGCAGCCCCTTCTACGGCTACGGGCGGGTGAGCGCCCGCAGGGCGGTGGAGCTGGCGCTGCCGCCCCAGCCGGCGGCGGCCCTGGTGTTCCAGGTGGTGCAGGACGTGCCCATCAACGACTTCCAGACCGCCAGCCTGAGCCTGCCGGTGGCCGGCCAGGGGCCGTTGACCTCGATCAAGGTGGCGGTGGACCTCGATCACACCTACATCGGCGATCTGGTGCTGACCCTGATGGCACCGGCGGTCCTGGGGGTGACTCCGGTGGTGCTGCACGATCGCGCCGGCGGCAGCTCCGACAACCTCAAGGCCACCTACGACGGGGTGAACACGCCGGCCCTGGCCGGCCTGAAGGGCAAGGATCCCTCCGGCACCTGGACCCTGGCCGTGGCCGACAAGGCCGGCCAGGACACCGGCATCCTGCGCAGCCTGCGGCTGGAGCTGACCTTCTGAGGGCGGCTGCCGGCCGCAGTGGCCCCGCCCCAGGAGCTCAGAACTTCCCGGTGAGCGCCCGGGTGGTTCGCATCAGGCCAGCGGTGGTTTCCGGCAGGTAGGGGCCCTTGAGCATCTGGCCGCCGATGCGCAGGCTGATCCCGGCCAGCACCAGATCGATGGCCGCCACGGCCGCCGCCGCCGGCATCCAGGCCAGGCCGAAGGCCCCATGCAGCCACAGCAGCAGCACCAGTTCGGCCGCCACCAGGGCCAGGGCCAGCAGGGTGAGGCCCATGCCGAGCATCACCCCGCCGCCCACCAGGCGCTGTTTCTCCCGGTCGGCTTCCTGCAGCGCGATGCGCACGTGCAGGTCCATCACCGAGCTGATCAGCGCCGTGACCCTGGCGAAGTTCTGACCGGTCATGCCGAACGCCGGCCCGACGACAGCAGCAGGCCCACCAGCAGCCCCACCCCGGCGGCGATGCCCAGGGCCATCAGGGGACGTTCGCGCACCGGCTTCTCGATCCTGGGCCGCAGGGTGCTGCTGAGATCATCGAGGAGGTTCTCGAGCTGCTCCTCCAGGGGCCGCAGGCTGTCCACCACATGACCCGCCTGCTCACCGGTGACGGCCACCAGATCGAGCAGCTGCTGCTTCACCCCCGCCGTGGTGAGGCCGCTCTGGCGGCTGATCGCCTCCACCACGTGATCAAAGCTGCCGCGGGTGGCCTCCAGGGTGTGGCGGGCCACCTCGGGCCATTCCTTCTGGATGCTGGGCAGCAGGCTCTCGAACCGCTCCCGAAACTGGCTCTGCAGCTGCTGGGAGGTGCCGGTCCCCGCCGGTGGCTCGAGGGGCACCGGCCCCGGCGTGGGCTGGGAAGCATCCGATTCCATGGGGGCGCTGTGGACGAAGACCTGGTGGCCTCACCGTAGGAAGTGGGGTTGTGATCGTCACCACCTCGGCTAAATTCGGCCTGCTCGGCGCACGGGCCGGTTGGTTCACATCAATCAGGTCGGCCTCACCCACTTCAAGTCGTTCGGCGGGTCGATGACCATCCCGCTCGAGCAGGGCTTCACGGTGGTCACCGGTCCCAACGGCTCCGGCAAGAGCAACATCCTCGATGCGGTGCTCTTCTGCCTCGGCCTGGCCTCCAGCCGGGGCATGCGGGCCGAGCGGCTCCCCGACCTGATCAACAGCGCCATGCTGCGGGAGGGCAAGGCCGCCGAAACCAGCGTGACGGTGCGCTTCGATCTGGGCGACTGGCAGCCGGACGGGGCGGAGGACGGCCTGGAGGTGCCGGAGCAGGGTCCCTGGATCCGGCCGGGCCAGAAGGAATGGAGCGTCACCCGGCGGCTGCGGGTGGCCCCCGGCGGCACCTACAGCAGCAGCTTCAGCGCCGATGGCGTGCCCTGCAACCTCCAGCAGCTGCAGACCCAGCTGCGCCGGCTGCGGGTGGATCCGGAGGGCAGCAACGTGGTCATGCAGGGGGATGTCACCCGCATCGTCTCGATGAGCGCCCGCGACCGGCGCGCCATCATCGACGAGCTGGCGGGCGTCGCCCTGTTCGACTCCCGCATCGAGCAGAGCCGGGCCAAGCTTGATGAGGTGGTGGAACGCCAGGAGCGCTGCCGCATCGTCGAGCAGGAACTGCTCGCCTCCCGCCAGAAGCTCGAACGCGACTGCGCCAAGGCGCGCACCTACCAGGCGCTGCGCGAACGGCTCCACCTCGGCCGCCAGCAGGAGCAGGTGCTGGCCTGGGAAGAGGCCCGCGCCCATGGCCAGGCCCTGGTGGGCCGCATCCAGGCCCTCGACCGCCAGCAGGAGCAGGAACGGGAGGCCATCACCGCCCTGGAGGCGGAGGTGCTCGCCGCCGCCGGCGCCCTGGAGCTGCTCCAGGCGGAAGTGAAGACCCTGGGTGAAGACCAGCTGCTGGCCGTGCAGGCGGAACTGGCGGGTCTGGAGGGCAGTGGCCGGGAACTGGCCCGCCAGGCGGAACGGCAGGCCCAGCAGGCGGAGGAACTCCAGGGCCGGCGCCAGTCGCTGCAGCAGAACCAGGAGGACCTGCGCCGTCAGCGCCAGGCCCTCGAGGCCATCCAGGACGACGACGCCATCGAACGGGCCGAGGCCCGCTGCCGCGAGGCCGAAGCCGCGGTGGAGCTCTCCCGCCGGCGCCTCGGCGAGGTGGCCGGCCGTTCCGGCAGCTGGCTGGAGGAGCAGCAGCAGCGCAGCCGCCGGCGCCAGGAGCTGCAGGAGCGGCTCACCCCCCTGGTGGCCGAACGTCAGCAGCTCGAGGAACGGCTGCGGCAGGCCACCGAACGGCTCCAGGAGCTCGGCGGCGAGGAGCACCTGGAAGGCCAGGCCCAGCAGGAGGCGGCCGGGGCCCTGGCCGGCCTGAGCGGACAGGAGCGAACCCTGCTGGAGGACCTGCAGGGGCGCCAGCGGCAGACCCAGGAGCTGGCGGAAGCCCTGGCCCTGCAGCAGCGCACCCGGGCGCGGCTGGAGCAGGAACAGACCAGCCTGGAGCGGGAGATCGCCCGGCTCGACAGCCGCCGCGAAACCCTGCAGGAGAGCCGCGGCACCGGCGCCCTGCGCCTGCTGCTGGAGGCGGGGCTCGAGGGGATCCACGGTTCGGTGGCCCAGCTGGGGGAGGTGGAGGAACGGCTGCGGGTGGCCCTGGAGGTGGCGGCGGGGGGCCGGCTGGCCCAGGTGGTGGTGGAAGACGACCGCATCGCCGCCCGGGCCATCGAGCTGCTCAAGCAGCGCCGGGCCGGCCGCCTCACGTTCCTGCCCCTCAACCGCATCCGGGGCGGCAGTGGCGGCGGGGGTGGCGGTGCCGCCCTGCAGCGGGCGGCCCCCGGTGGCGCCCTGCGCGGTGGCGCCGGGGGTCTGGTGGGCCGGGCGGTGGACCTGATCCAGCACGAACCCGTCTACGCCGAGGTGTTCCGCTACGTCTTCGGTGACACCCTCGTCTTCGAGACCCTGGCCCATGCCCGCCAGGAACTGGGGCGCTGCCGGGCCGTCACCCTGGAGGGGGAACTGCTGGAGAAGAGCGGCGCCATGACCGGCGGCAGCCTGCAGCAGCGCTCCGGCCAGCTGGGCTTCGGCCGCAGCAGCGAGGGCGACGATGCCGAACCCCTGCGTCAGCGGCTGCTGGAGCTGGGCGACAGCCTGCTGGCCTGCCGGCGGAAGGAAGCCGAGCTGGGCCGCAGCCTCGAGGAGGTCCGGCCGGCGCTGCTGCAGCTGCAGCAGCGCCAGGCCGCCCTGCAGGCGGAGCGCGCCGCCGCCGAACGATCCCTGGCCCCGCGCCGGCAGCGCTGCGACCAGCTGGCCAGCCGCCGCCAGCAGCTGCAGGAGGCCCTCCAGGGCGACCAGCTCCGGGCCGGTGAACTGGATGGGGCCCTGGTACCGCTGCGCGAAGCCCTGGAGGAGCTGGAGCAGGCCGAGCGCGCCGCCAGCGGCAACGACGACAGCGCCCGCTGGCAGGGACTGCAGAGCGAACTGGAGCAGGCCGATCGGGCCCTGAGCGAAGCCCGCGGGCAACGGGATGCGCTGCTCGCCGAACGGCGGGAGAGGGCCCTGGGCGCCGAGCGGCTCGGCAGCCAGTTGCAGGCCCTGGCGGAGGAGGAACGGCGTCTGGTGCAGGCGGTGCAGGCCCTGGTGGGGGAACGGCAGCAGTGGAAGGAGCGGCAGCAGGCCGACCAGGAGCGCCGCGTCCTGCTGGAGCAGCAGCAGCAGGAACTCCAGACCCGCTTCGGCGAACGGCGCCGGGCCCGGGACGCCGCTGAAGCCCACCTGGCCGGACGCCGCCAGAGCCTGCAGCAGCGGCAGTGGGAACTGCAGCGACGCCAGGAGGAGCGGCAGGCGCTGGAGGAGGAGCAGCGCCGTCACGGCCTGCAGCTGGAGCAGATGGGGCGGGAACTGCCCGACCCGCTGCCGGAGCTGGACGAGGAGCTGCGCCTCGCGGGCCTGGCCGCCCTGCAGGACACCCTCCGCAACCTGCAGGTGCGCCTGGAGGCCCTCGAGCCGGTGAACATGCTGGCCCTGGAGGAACTGGAGCAGCTGGAACAGCGGCTGGCGGATCTGGACGAGCGACTGGAGGTGCTCAGCAAGGAGCGGGAGGAACTGCTGCTGCGGATCGAAACGGTGGCGACCCTGCGCCAGGAGGCGTTCATGGAAGCCTTCCGTGCCGTCGACGGCCACTTCCGCAGCATCTTCGCGGGCCTCTCCGACGGCGAGGGCCATCTGCAGCTGGAAAACCCGGAGCAGCCCCTCGAGGGGGGACTCACCCTGGTGGCCCATCCCAAGGGCAAGGCGGTGCGGCGGCTGGCCTCGATGTCGGGAGGGGAGAAGTCCCTCACCGCCCTCAGCTTCCTGTTCGCCCTGCAGCGGTTCCGCCCCTCCCCCTTCTATGCCTTCGATGAGGTGGACAGTTTCCTCGACGGCGTCAACGTGGAACGCCTGGCCGCCCTGATCGCTGCCCAGGCCGACCAGGCCCAGTTCATGGTGGTCAGTCACCGCCGACCGATGATCGCCGCGGCGACCCGCACCATCGGCGTCACCCAGGCCCGCGGCTCCCATACCCAGGTCGTCGGTTTGCCGCCCGCCGCCTGAGCTGGCCGCGTGGTCCACAATGGGCCGACCAGGCTGTCATAGCCCGTGAAATCTCCCGCAGCCCTCCAGCCTTCCAGCCCCACCCTCCGGATTTGACCTCAGCGATTCCCCCCTCCACCGAGCCCGGCGCCCCCAGCGACCGCCTCTGGCTGCGCTCCGAACTGATGGGCACCCAGGTGATCACCCGCGACACCGGCAGGCGGCTCGGCGTGGTGGGCGAGGTGGTGGTGGACATCGACCGGCGCGAGGTGGTGGCGCTCGGGCTGCGGGACAACCCCCTCACCCGCTTCCTGCCGGGCCTGCCCCGATGGATGCCCCTCGATCGCATCCGCCAGGTGGGGGATG
Organism: Candidatus Sulfopaludibacter sp. SbA3; assembly: GCA_943367425.1. Classification (GTDB taxonomy): domain Bacteria; phylum Cyanobacteriota; class Cyanobacteriia; order PCC-6307; family Cyanobiaceae; genus Cyanobium. The sequence goes on along the minus strand of CALRJF020000013.1, from coordinate 77,607 downwards.
TGATCCTCGTGGACTCGGTCGATTCCCTGGCCGAGGGGTTCAACCCGGAGCGCTATAGCAAGGTGATCAACTGCCAGGTGATCACCGAGTCCGGCGCCCAGCTCGGCCGGGTGCTGGGCTTCAGCTTCGACATCGAAACCGGTGAACTCACCACCCTGGTGATCGGCGCCATCGGCGTCCCCCTGCTGGGCGAAGGGGTGCTGAGCACCTGGGAACTGCCGGTGACCGAGGTGGTGAGCAGCGGCACCGACCGGATCATCGTCTACGAGGGCGCCGAGGAGAAGCTCAAGCAGCTGGGCACCGGCCTGCTCGAGAAACTGGGCATCGGCGGCTCCAGCTGGGAGCAGGACGAGCGCGAGCGGTTCCGTTCGGGGGCGGTGCCCGCCGAGAACCAGCTGCCCGCCGGCCAGCCCACCGCCCAGGAACAGCGCCGGATCCAGCCGGCCGTCAGCCGCGCCTTCCAGCCCGCCGAGGAGCTGGAGTACGTGGAGCTGGAGGAACGGCGCGAACGGGAACCCCTGCGCCAGCGCCGCTATCTCGACGAGGACCTGGGCGAACCGCGGCCCCGGCCCACCGCCCGCTCCGCCCCCCCCGACCCCTACGAGCGGGAACGGGAGCCCTACGGGCGGGAGGTCGAGCCCTATGGCCGGGAGGTGGACCCCTATGGCTATGGAAGGGAGCGTCCGCGTCCCGAGCCGGATCGCTATGCCGACGCCCCCGAACGGGATGTGCCCCCCCGCCAGGAGCGCTACGGCGAGCGCTACTCCCCCCGGGAACCGGAACCCGTGGAGGAGCCCTACGAGCGGGAACGGGGCCGCTCACGGGAACCCCTGCGGGCGGAACGGCCCGAGCCCTCCGCCCCCCGCTCCCGGGAACCGGAGGATGTGGAGCCGGAGATCCTCGACGATCCCTGGACCAGCTGAGCCGCCGCCGGCTCAGCCCTCCTGGAAGTTCAGCGAGGCGGAGTTGACGCAGTAGCGCTGACCCGTGGGGGCCGGCCCGTCGTCGAAGACATGGCCGAGATGGGCGTTGCAGGTGGCGCAGAGAATCTCGGTGCGGCGCATGCCGTGGGAGCTGTCGGTCCGGGTGGTGATCGCCCCGGGGCTGGCGCCCTCCCAGAAGCTCGGCCAGCCGGTGCCGGAGTCGAACTTGGTGGCGGAGCTGAACAGTTCACTGCCGCAGCAGACGCAGTGATACATCCCGGTGGCCTTGTTGTTCCAGTAGGCGCCGGTGAAGGCCCGCTCGGTGCCTCCCTCGCGGGCGACCCGGTACTGCTCGGGGGTCAACCTGGAGCGCCATTCACTCGCATCCAGGGACGGACCGACGTCCAGGCTGTCGCCGGCGGAAGGGCTCTGCTGCATGGTCGGAACTCCGTGGGGAGCCAGGGGAAGGCGATTCTATCGAGCCTCACCCGGCGATCAGGCCCGCTCAGGCGGGTGGCAACAGCCCCTGCACCAGGGTTGCCAGGGCGGCGACGGCGCCCGGCGGCCCCCGCAGACTGCGCAGGTCTTCGGCCATGCCCGCCAGCCGTTCGGGATGGTCGAGCCAGTCGGCGGCCTCAGCGGCGATCTGGGCCGGCTCGATCGGCCCCACCCGCTCCGGAACCACGGCGCGCCCGGCGGAAATGTTGGGCCAGGCCAGGAATCCTCGGTGGCGCATGCGCCAGGCCGTCAGGGCCACCCCCAGCAGGCGGCGCATCAGGGGCAGGCGCGCCAGCAGCCCCATCCAGCCGTCCCAGGCCTGCATCACCTCCAGGTGCTGGGTGGGCACCAGCACGATCATCGGCACCCCCAGGGCCCCCAGTTCGGCCGTGTTGGCGCCCACCGTGGTGAGGGCCAGGGCGCACTGGCTCAGGGCCCCATGGGCCGGATGTTCCTCCAGCAGTCGGATCCGGGTGCCGGCCTCGGTGACCAGGTCCCCGGCCTCGACCCGGAGCGCCCCGGCGCCCTTGAAGCGGCCGAGCCGCTGGGCGGGATCGCCGTAGGCCAGCAGTTCCGCCACCGAGGTGGTGGGGGCCACCGGCAACAGGAAGCGGCAGCCGGGCCGCAGGGCCGCCAGCCGGTCGGCGGTCTCCAGCAGAAACGGCACGCCCACCAGCAGCTTGGCCCGTTTCGAGCCCGGCAGCAGGGCCACCCAGTCGCCGGCGGCCAGGGGATCGGCCTGGCGGGCCGAGGCGGAGAGATCCGCCATCAGATCGCCCACCACCGTGGCCCGCTGACGCCAGCGGGGCGCCAGGCGCCCGGCCGCCGTCGCCCCCATCACGGCGATGTGATCGTTCCAGCGGGGCCAGCGGGCGACCCATTCGGCGTAGGTGAGATGGCGGTAGCCCAGCCGCGCCGACAGCAGCACGGTCCAGAACTGATCCCCCCCCAGGAACACCACCACGCCACGGGCGGGCCAGGGACCATGGCGCCGGGGTCGCAGCAGCAGCCACCAGAACCGGGTGGCCGGCAGCACCCGCTCGAACAGGTTCCAGCCCTGGGCCACCCGGTGCTCCTGACCGGTGGCATTGGGGCAGGGCACCAGCACCAGTCGCAGACTGCAGGCCGCCGTGGGCACGCGGGGTCGCAGGGGCAGCAGCCCGTGCAGCCGCTCCGCCAGCGGACGCACCCAGGTGCTCAGCTCCCCCGGGCCGTTGCTCACCAGCACGATCGCGCTGCCGGGGGGGGCAGAGGCGGCAGGGACGATCCCCGGTCCGGCGGCAGAGACGGGAGCCGGCGGCGGGTGTCCCAAGTGGGGCGTGGAAAAAGAAAAATGCGGATGGCGAGACTTGAACTCGCAAGGCCGAAGCCACACGCCCCTCAAACGTGCGTGTCTACCAATTCCACCACATCCGCGTGGCTGGAGAAGGGGGAACCCCCTCACCGACTGAGCAATATACGCACAGGCTCCCCCGGGCCCGATACCCCCCGGGACTGGAGCGCTGACGGTGGGGCCGGTCAGCACTGATACAGTCCGCCCCGGCACGGCCGCCGCCTTCGCCTGCCCCATCGCTCGGACCACCGCGGATGCCCATCGGCAAACTGCTGATCGCCAACCGAGGCGAAATCGCCCTTCGCATCCTGCGCAGCTGCAGGGAACTCGGCATCGCCACGGTGGCGGTCTACAGCACCGTCGACCGCAACGCCCTGCATGTGCAGCTCGCCGACGAGGCGGTGTGCGTGGGCGAAGCCCCCAGCAGCCGCAGCTACCTCAACGTTCCCAACATCCTGGCGGCGGCCACCTCCCGGGGGGTCGACGCCATTCACCCCGGCTACGGCTTCCTGGCGGAGAACGCCGACTTCGCCGAGAAGTGCATCGACCACGGCATCACCTTCGTGGGCCCGTCCCCGGCCTCGATCCTGGCCATGGGGGACAAATCCACCGCCAAGATCACCATGCAGCGGGTGGGGCTTCCCACCATTCCCGGCAGCGAGGGACTGCTGGAGGATCCCGCCGCCGCCACCGCCCTGGGGGCCGCCATGGGCTATCCGGTGATGATCAAGGCCACCGCCGGTGGCGGCGGCCGGGGCATGCGCCTGGTGGAAACCGCCGACGACATGGTCAGTCTGTTCCGGGCCGCCCAGGGGGAGGCGGAGGCCGCCTTCGGCAATGCCGGGCTCTACCTGGAGAAGTTCATCGAACGCCCCCGCCACGTGGAGGTGCAGGTGCTGGCCGACCGCCACGGCAACGTGGTGCACCTGGGGGAGCGGGACTGCTCAGCCCAGCGGCGCAACCAGAAGCTGCTGGAGGAGGCCCCCAGCCACGGTCTGGATCCGGATCTGCGCCGGCGCATGCGCGAGGCGGCGGTGGCGGCGACCCGCAGCATCGGCTACGAGGGGGCGGGCACGGTGGAATTCCTGGTGGACCGCAGGGGCGGCTTTTACTTCATGGAGATGAACACCCGCATCCAGGTGGAGCATCCCGTCACCGAGATGGTGACGGGGATCGATCTGATCGCCGAACAGCTGCGCATCGCCGGCGGCGAACCGATCTCCTTCAGCCAGGAGCAGATCCGGGTGGACGGCCATGCCATCGAGTGCCGCATCAACGCCGAGGATCCCCACCACAATTTCCGGCCGGCCCCCGGCAAGATCACCGGCTGGCTGCCCCCGGGCGGCCCGGGCGTGCGGATCGACAGCCACGTCTACACGGGCTACGAGATCCCGCCCTTCTACGACTCCCTGATCGGCAAGGTGATCGTCTGGGGGGTGGATCGGGACCATGCCATCCGGCGCATGCGCAGGGCGCTGTCGGAGTGCGCCGTCACCGGGATCACCACCACCATCGAATTCCACCTGGCCTTGCTGGAGCGGCCCGAATTCCAGCGGGGCGAGATCTACACCAAGTTCATCGAGGAGCAGATGCTGCCGTTCTGAGCGTCAGCCGATCAGCCGATCGCCTGACTGCGCAGCATCGCCTGGGTCAGCAGCCCCTGCTGGCCCACCAGCAGCTCCCGCAGCAGGCTGATCAGCCCCACCCACACCACCGGCGCCACGTCGACCCCGCCGATGGGCTGGATCAGGCGGCGGGTGGGGGCCAGCAGCGGTTCGGTGGGGGCCCCCACCAGCCGCATCACCCCGCGGGTGAGGTCCACCTGGGGGTACCAGGTGAGCACGATCCGGAACAGGAACAGCAGGGTCCAGGCCGCCAGCAGCAGCCCCAGGGCCAGATGCAGGGCGGGCAGCGCCGCAGACACGGAAGGGACCGGGGCCGTCACAAAGCTCTAAGCAGGGGTGGTTCGATCGTAGGAAGCGGCAGCCCCTGCCTAGGATCTCCCGAGCCTTCCCGAGCGGACGCCTCCCATGACCCCTTCCCTCGCCAACTTCCTCAGCAGCCTCGCCTGGGGTGCGGTGATCGTGGTGGTCCCCATCTCGATCGCCCTGGTGCTGATCAGCCAGAACGACCAATTGGATCGTCGGCTCTGAAGCCCCCGGCGGCCGCCTGGGCAGCCAGGCCGGCCCCCGGTCGATTCCCTCTGGTGCGGTCCCTACAGTGGGGCCCATCGCCCGGGTGAACCGCCGTGGTCAACGCCAGCCTCAACTGGGCCAGCATCGTCGGCATCGTGCTCGCGGTCGGCGGAGCCTTCCTCTATTTCATGAGGAGCTTCAAGCCGGCGCTGGCCCGGGACTACGACGTCTTCTTCGCCGCCATCGGTCTGCTTTGCGGCGGCATTCTCTTCTTCCAGGGCTGGCGCCTCGATCCGATCCTGCAGTTCGGCCAGTTCCTGCTGGCCGCCACCACGGTCTTCTTCGCCTACGAGAGCGTCCGGCTCCGGGGGGTCACCACCGAACAGGCCCGCCGCTCCTCCTACTTCGACGACGAGGAGCCGGCACCGTTCCGTCCCCGCGGCGGACTGGGCGGCGGCCGTGACTGGGACAACGAGACCGACCGCTTCGATGAGCCCGAGCCCCTGCGGCGGCGGATTCCGTCGCGTGAAGAGCCCGAGGACGACTTCTACCGCCCTCGCCGCCCCAGCAGCCGGGCCGCCATTCCCGAGCGGGCCGCCAGCCGCCGCACCGAACCCGACGCCTGGGATTCACCGCGTCGCGACCGGGCCCAGGAGCGCCCGGAGCGGGATCTCCCGCCCGACGAAGGTCCCGACCTCGGCAGCCGTTACAGCGCCGGTGGCCGCTCCCGTTCCCAGCCCAGTGACTTCGGTTCGCGCCGCCGCGAGCGGGAGAGCGCCCCGGACACCCGCCGCGGCTCCCGCCCGACCCCCAGCAGCGACGGGATGCCCCGATCCAGCCGGCGCACCCCACCGGCCACGGGATCGACCGCCCCCCTCGGACGCGAGGCGGCCCCGGGGGTGCCCCAGGGGGCTCCTCTGGGGGGCACCGGCCGCAGCGCCGCCCCCCGCAGCAGCGGCCCCGACGACGTGAGCGATGCCGATTTCTCCCCGCTGGCCGGCAGCCGGCCCCGCCCCACGGCCTCCGGTCCCCCGCCAGCCGGTTCCCAGCCCCGCAAGGCCCAGGGACCGGAGGGCAACCCCAGCCCCGGCCGTCCCCCGGCCCGGGACAACAGCTCGCGCTTCGACGACTGAGACCCTGCGGTCGGCCAGGGTTCCGCTGATCCCCCTGCTGACAACGGGCCTTCTGGCGACCCTGCTGGCTCTTCTGGCCACGGGCTGCGGCAGCTGGAGCTGGGGCCGCCGCAGCGCCGGACCCGTGGGATGGGGCAACTCCGACCGGCAGGATCCCGCCCTCAGCGGCAACGGCCGGGTGCTGGCCAGCGTGGTGCACCGCGACGGACGCGACACCGTGCTGCTCCAGGAGCAGCCCTCCGGCCGGATCCTGCCCCTTCGCCATCTGCAACGGCAGCAGCCCCATCGTTCCCCCTCCCTGAGCTGGAACGGCCGCTACCTGGCGCTGCTGGTGCAGCAGGGTCCTAACCGCGTCGCCGTGATCGAGGACCGCGCCACGGGGCGCCTGCACCGGCTGCCCCTGCCCGGGGATCTGAGCCCAGAGAGCCTCAGCCTGGCCCCGGACGGACGCCGCATCGCCATCGGCTTTGAAGGCGGCGGCCGCGACCGGGTGCAGCTGTTCGACCTCTCCGCCCTGCTGGAGCCCGACCTGCCGGGAGGGCTGACGGTGTCCGGACCGGCGTCGGCCTCCGGAGACGCCCCATGAGGCGCTCCCTGGCCAGGGTGGTGGGCATGGGCCTGGCCGGCGCCCTGCCCTTTCTGATGACGGGATGCCTGCCGCCCCTGCCCCGGCCGCTCACGGGCCTGAACCAGCAGCTCGAGGCGGCAGGCCCGGGCCGCAGCCCCTCGCTGGCGGGCCGCTGGCTGGCCCTGATCGTCAACAACGGCAGCCGGGACCGGGTGCAGCTGGTGGATGTGGAGCGGCAGCGGCCAGTGCCCCTGCCCGGCCTGGAGCGCCCCGATGCCCAGCCCCTGAGCGTGGCGGTGGCGGCCGACGGCGAGAAGCTGGCCCTGGTGCGCCAGGTGGAGGGGCGCACCGAACTGGTGCTCTACCGCCGCAGCATGATGAGCCTGCAGCCGGTGGCGCTGCAACCGGCGGGTGTGCCGCGCCGGGTGGCGCTGCGGGCCGACGGCCGGGAGCTGGCGGTGGAGGTGAGCCGCCAGGGGCAGTGGCAGGTGGACCTGATCGCGGTGCCCTGAAGCCGGCACACCGGCCCCGGTTCATGGCACCAGGCCCGCCCAGTGCAGGAAGGTGTCGTGGCTGAGGGCCTCGATCAGCAGCACGGCGACGAAACCGACCATGGCGAAGCGGCCGTTGACGCGCTCCGCGTAGGCGCTCCAGCCGAAGGCGGGTGGATCGGCCGTGGTGGCACTGGTGGGTGGCGGGTCGCTCATCGGATCAGTCGTCACGGCCAAAGGTATACCCGGCCGCCGGCAGCAGTCGCCAGCCACCGTTGCCGTCAAGTTCCAGCACCGTGTCGTGGTACTCGGTGAGCGTGGGACGGTGCCCCACGCTCACGAAGGCCATCTCCCGGGACACCAGCAGTTCGTAGAGGGCCTTCTCGGTGGTCACGTCGAGGGCGCTGGTGGCCTCGTCGAGCACCACGAAGCGGGGCGAGTTGAGCAGCAGCCTGGCGAAGGCCAGCCGTTGCTGCTCGCCCAGGGAGAGCAGTCGCGGCCAGTCCTGCTTGATGTCGAGATCGGGGTAGCGGTGCACCAGCTCCGGCAGGCGCACCTCGTTGAGCACATGACGCAGCTGATCGTCACTGAAGCGGTCGGTGGCCTGGGGATAGCAGAGCTGCTCCCGCAGGCTGCCCAGCAGCATGTAGGGCTTCTGGGGGATGAACATCAGCTCCCCCACCGGCGGCCGCTGCACCTGGCCGGCCTTGGCGGGCCAGAGGCCACTCACCAGGCGCAGGAAGGAGGTCTTGCCGCAACCGGAGGGCCCCACCACCAGCAGCCGCTGGTCGGCGGTGACCTCCAGGCTGAGATCCCGCACCAGGGTCCGGTTGCTGCGGGGCGGCACCAGATCCACATGGCTCACCAGGATCGACTCGGGACGCACCGCACCGGCGCCGGCCCCCATCGCCCCACCGGCGGAGGCCTGCTCGGCCGCCATCACCTCGGCCATCTCGGCGCTGATCGCCTCCACCTTGCCCTGGAAGCCCTCGAGACGGCTGATGGAGGCGGAGAAGGCCGCCAGCCTGTCGATGTTGTTGACGATGTAGCTGACCGAGAACAGCACCTGAGAGAAGGCGATGCTGGCCTGGCCGAACACACCGAAATCCACCTGCTTGGCGAAGTAGATGGGAGCGATCACCAGCCAGGGAAGGAAGCGGGAGAAGTAGTCGTAGGAGCGTTGGATCACCTGGATCAGGGCTTCCCAGATGATCAGACGGTTGTAATTGACGATCACACCATCCAGCCGCCGTTCCCCCTCCTTCTGCTCCTGGTTCTCCCCGCGGTAGAAGGCGATCGATTCGGCATTGTCGCGGATGTGAACCAATCCGTAGCGGAAATCGGCCTCCAGCTTCAGCTGCTGGTAGTTGAGGTTCACCAGCTTGCGGCTGGCAAACACGATCAGGGCCGTGCCCCCCACCGAATAGGCCAGCAGCCAGAGCGCCAGGGTGACGTTGATGCTCCAAAGCACGATGATGAAGCTGAAGAAGGTCAGCAGGGCGGAGAGGATCTCCACCGTGACACTGAGGCTGGTGGCGGTGAAGCTGGCAGCATCCTGCGAGATCCGTTGATCCGGGTTGTCGATTTCCTCGACGGTCTCATCGTTGGGATTGAGAACGTAATAGGCGCGGTTGGTGAGATAGCGACCCAGCATGCGGCTGCTGAGCCATTCCCTCCAGAGCAGCCCCAGCTTGGGAATCAGATAACTCTGAATCGCCCGGATCGGCAGGGCCAGCACCAGGCAGAAGGCGTAGATCGCAACGATCTTCCAGAACTCCTCCTCCTTGTAGGCCACCAGAACGTTGTCGATGTTCCTGGCGATGAAGCTGATGCCCACGTTGATGCCGTTGATCACCAGGATCAGCAGGGCGATCACCCCGAGCAGCACCCAGGGCAGCCAGCGGCCCTGGCGCAGCTTGCCCCGCAGGGCCACGAAGCAGCCCACGCCGGCGACGAACAGCACCATCACGACCAGCCCGATCGGGCCGCTCCAGATCGCCGCCACCTGTTCGGGCACCCCCGGCAGGAAGCGGCTGCGCAGCTCGGGAATCCAGGCCCCGGTGGCGGCCACCGTGCCGGTGAGCAGCAGCAGGGTGAGCCCCACCACCACCGCCAGCAGGGCGATCACCAGAAGCAGGAACTGGCCGCTGCTGCCCTTCCCCTCATCAAGGGGGAGGAAGTAGGGCTGGGCCAGGCGCTGCAGCTTGCCCAGCTGCTCGCGAAGGGCCTTCAGGGGGTTCATGACGGCAGGCGGATCGGGCCATTCTCACCGCCAGCCGGACCCGGGCTCGCCGGCGGTGTGGGGGCGGCCATCAGCCCGGGGGCCAGGCCAGAGGACGGCCGCCGATCACGTGCAGATGGAGATGGAACACGGTCTGGCCGGCTTCCTCACCGCTGTTGATCACCGTGCGCCAACTCTCGAGCCCCTCCTGGCGGGCCACCCGGGCCGCCACCAGCAGCAGATGGCCCAGCAGGGCCTGGTGCTCCTCCCCCGCCTCCCCCAGCTGGGGGATCGGTTCGCGGGGAATCACCAGCACGTGCACCGGTGCCTGGGGGTTCACGTCGCGGAAGGCCAGGCACTGCTCATCGGCATAGACCTGATCACAGGGGATCTCGCCCCGCAGGATGCGCCCGAAGATCGTGTCGTTGGCCATGGTGCCGGCTGGCTGGGAGGGGCGATCGGTCGCATGGTGCCCCTGTCGTTGCAGGGGCACCCGTGGTCAGATGTTGGCACGGTACCAGCGACTACGCCTATATTTGAGCCTTAAGCCAACGCGGTGCCTGATGCGGACTCTCCGCCGCGCGCCGATCAGGAAGGGACACGATCATGCGGCAGGAGTGGACTGCAAAAGCCGGGCTGGGGGTCTGCAGCATCATCTTTTTCATGGTGCTGTCGAACATCAGCTGGGCGAAGCCAAAACAGACTTATTATTATTCCTGTAAATGCACTTGCATGTGGCAAGACGAGCTAGGAAAAGAGCATTTTGGGCAAGCAGATGGGGTGGAATTCACTGAATCATCACTTGAAAAATGCTTGAATCATAAATGCAAAGCCGGTACCCATACCGGCGTGACCAGAAATTGCACCGGTACGGAAAAACCGAAGATCATGGTCCCTTCCGAAGGCCTGCCGGGGGCGGTACTGCAGACGTCACCGTCCTCAGGGGGAGCGGCGGGGACCCCAGCCGGCGGCGTGAACCGACCGGACACCCTTCCGGGTTCGCGCACGCCGTAGCTCATCCGCCGTTGGCTGGAGGGCGATGGGACGGGGGGTGGCACTGAGCTGGCAGTGAGCCCCAGGCGTGATGTTGGCACGGTGCAGCAGCGGCGCCCTGAGGGGTCTCGAGGCCCTGCCGGTCACCGTGGAGGTGGACATCGCTCCGGGACTCCCGGGTCTGCAGATGGTGGGCCTCGCCGATGCCGCCGGCCAGGAATCGCGGGAACGGGTGCGGGCCGCGATCCGCAACAGCGGCCTGAAGGTGCCGCTCACCCGGGTGGTGGTGAACCTGGCCCCGGCGGATCTGCCCAAGACCGGCCCCGGCTTCGATCTGCCCATCGCCCTCGGCCTGCTGGTGGCGAGCCATCAGCTGGCGCCGGAACGGCTGGAGGGGGTCTGGAGCGCGGCGGAACTGGGCCTCGATGGCCGGCTGCGGCCGATCCGGGGGGTGCTGGCCCTGGCCCTGGCGGCCCGGCGCCACCGGGCCCGAGCCCTGCTGGTGCCGGCCACCAACGCGGCGGAGGCGGCCCTGGTGAAGGGGCTGCGGGTGTGGGCCGCCGAGCAGCTCGATCAGGTGGTGGCCCTGCTGGGGGATCCCACCCTGGGCGGGGAGCCGCCCCGCGCGTTGCCGGCGCCGGCCCCCACCGCCCAGGCCGATCTGGCCGAGGTGCGCGGCCAGGCCCATGGCCGGCGGGCCCTGGAGATCGCCGCGGCCGGCGGGCACCACCTGCTGCTGGTGGGGGCACCGGGCAGCGGCAAGACGATGCTGGCGCGCCGGCTGGCCCCCCTGTTGCCGCCCCTCAGCCAGGAGGAGGCCCTGGAGGTCACCCAGCTGCACTCGGTGGCGGGCCTGCTGGCGGAAGGCTCCGGCCTGCTGCGGCAGCGGCCCTTCCGCAGCCCCCACCACGGCTGTTCCGCCGCCGCCCTGATCGGGGGCGGGGCCTGGCCCCGACCGGGGGAGCTGAGCCTTGCCCACCACGGGGTGCTGTTCCTCGATGAACTGGCGGAGTTCCGCCGGGAGGTGCTGGATCAGCTGCGCCAGCCCCTGGAGGAAGGCGATCTCTGGATCAGCCGGGCCCGGCACCGCTGCCGCTTTCCCTGCCAGGTGATGCTGGTGGCCGCCACCAATCCCTGCCCCTGCGGCTGGCATGGGGACCCGGGACAGGGTTGCCGTTGCGGCGAGGCCCAGCGCCGCCGCTACTGGGGCCGGCTGTCCGGGCCGCTGCTGGATCGCATCGACCTGCAGGTGGTGGTACGCCGGCCGGACGCCCGCGACCTGGGGGACCTGGTCCGCCCGGGTGTCGGGGAGGCGGTGGAGTCGAGCGCCGTGGTGGCGGCCCGGGTGGCCCGGGCCCGGCAGCGGATGCAGGCGCGCAATCCGGGCAGCGTCAGCAACGGCCGCCTCGATGGGGAGGCCCTCGCTGCTGTTGTGGAGCTCGAGAAGCAGGCCCTCAGCCTCTGGGAGCGGGCCCTGAACCAGCGGCGTCTATCGGCCCGCGCTGCCCTGAGGGTGCTGCGGGTGGCCCGCACCATCGCCGACCTTCAGGGCCGGGCGCAGGTGGACGGGCCGGCGATCGCCGAAGCCCTCAGCTACCGCTCCTTTGATCAGGACGCCGGAGCTGACGCGGCTCAGTAGCCGAAGCGATGACGGCGGCGAAGACGGCCCTCGCTGTAGGGCTGCACCCCGATCGGCGGCGGGCGATGCACGGCCTCCTCTCCGGGATTGCCGAAGGTGTGATTCAGGGTGTCGGCCAGCCAGAGGCCTAAACGACCCAGACGCGTGAGGGGACGCGAGGGCTCAACTACCGATGGAGCGACCGTCTGGGCCATGGGGCTTGGGCCGGAGGAAGCCCAAGCCTGGTCCCACCCCGATCATCGGGACAATGGGTACATGGGCTCAAACGGAGAATGGGCTCAACCGCAGCGCAGCGCGCTCAGCGGCGGCGGCGGCGCTGCTGGGCCTTGCGCTTGTACTTCTCGGTGGGCGTTTCGTGGTGGCGCAGTCGCTTGAGGTCCGCAAAGATGCCCGCCTTGGACACCTGGCGCTTGAAGCGGCGCAGAGCCGATTCGATGCCTTCGTTTTCACCGACGGTGACCTGGGTCATGAAGTACTGCTGAGACGATCGCAGCCCGGCAGCCTAGCAACCGACCCTCCTGGCCCCTCCTCAGAGCCTGGATGGCGCCCCGACCAACGGGGGTGCGATGGGTTTCTGTGGCGCCGCCACCGCCGGGACCAGGGCCTGGCCGGCAGGGGCAACGGGAGCCGAGGTGCCCAGGCCCTGGGCGGGCGTCACCGGGGCCACGGATCCCGTGGTGGCCCCCACGGCCGGAGATCCCTTGGCGGGCGGCATTGCGGGCGCCGTGGAAGTGGGAAGGAGTGAGGGGGTGGTGGTGGGCGTGGTGGAGGCGGGAGCTGCCATGACGGCCACACCGGCGGGCCAGCCGTCGGCATAGACGTACAGGTGGCCGAGGCTGCGACCGCCGAACTGGCGACGCATCAGCCGCCAGCCGGGTTCCATCTCCAGCTTGAGGAAACCGCTGCCATCCCCCCTGGTGCGGGCCACCACCATTTCCGGGCCAGCGCCGGCTTTGGTGGGAAAGGCCACCAGCAGCAGATCGCCACTGGTGCGCGTCACCATCAGCCGGTAGGAGGTGGCGAGATCGATGTTGCCCACCCGCACTGAGTAGCCGTTGGCGTCGATGTAGCGGTTGCAGATGCCGGTGAAATCGAAGGTGCCCAGCAGCGGGTTCACCACCGCCGGACTGCCGGGAGCCACGTCGAAGCAGGGGCGGGTGGCCTTGATCTGCTCGTAGATGTTGAGCTGGGAGCGCTCGCCCTTGGTGCCGATCGGAGCCGCCACCAGCACGAAGCGCTGCTGGTCCACATCGGCGGCGGAAAACAGGGCGGAGGCACCTGCGGCGCCCGGGGCGGCCATGGCGAGGCTGGTCACCAACGCCGCCAGGGTGGGCAGGGCACCGCGGCGAAGAACGGGAGGGATCACGTCGATCAGCAAAGCGACCCAAATCGTATGAACGGCAACAGCCGGATTCCAGCCTCGATGGCCCAATCAGGCGGCCGGTTGTCAGGCTGGCTTGTTGATCCGGATGGCCACCAGCAGGGCCAGAACCGTGCCCGGCAGGCTGCCGGCCAGGATCCAGCGGGTGGCCGAGACACCGAGATCGGGATCGCCGTAGGACAGCTCAAAGATCGAGCCGGTGGCGGCGATGCCGAGCAGGCAGGCCAGGGCGAGGAACAGACCCGCCAGGGGTTTCATCGGCATGGGGGGGAGGTCAGCGGATCGACTGGACGTCGGAGCGGTGGAAGCCCTGCTGCTGCAGGCCCTCGTTGAGGCTGAGCTCATCGGTGACCCGATCGACGAACAGCACGCCCTGGAGATGGTCCATCTCGTGCTGGATGCAGCGGGCCAGCAGCCCGTCGGCCTTCAGCCGCCGCGGCCGGCCGTGCTCGTCGCGGAAGCTCACCTCCACCACCGAGGGGCGCACCACGTCGAGGTAGACCCCGGGGATGCTCAGACAGCCTTCCTCATAGGTGTTGCAGGACGCACCGGCGGCGGTGATCTCGGGGTTGATCAGGACCAGGGGCGGGGTGGCCGCCTCCTCCAGGTCGAGATCGATCACCAGCAGCTGACGGTGGACCCCCACCTGGGGGGCGGCCAGGCCGATGCCGTGGGCGGTGTACATGCTGCGCAGCATGTCGCGGGCCAGGTCCCGCACCGTCTCGTCCACCTTGCTGATCCGCCGTGCGGACGTGCGCAGCTCCTTCGATCCCAGCCTGTGGATCGCCAGAGGGGGCTGGTCGACGGGCTCCTTGGGGACCAGGACGGAGGCCTTGCCCTGCTCGGCCGTTCGCGCCATCTGGGCAAAGCTGCGTGCCAAGACATCACCTGAAACGATGGAGTGATTGTAGAAGCCGTGGGCGGAGGACCAGCCGTGGGGGCGGAGCAGGCGGGGAAGCCCATCCCGGCGCGGCTGGCCGTCGCCCGTGGTGCCGCCTTCGCCGAGCCGCAGCTGGCCGGCGGGCGGCTGTTCTGGCTGGAGCAGCGCCCCGAGGAGCAGGGGCGCACCACCCTGATGCTGCAGCGGTGTCCGGGGGAACGGGCCATCGAGCTCACCGCCGGCGCCTGGAACCTGCGAAGCCGGGTGCACGACTACGGCGGCGGCGCCTACACGGCGGCGGCCGACCAGGTGGTGTTCATCCACGACGGCGACCGCTGTCTCTGGCACTGCCGGATTCCGAGGGACGCTGACGACGCGTTGGTTCCGCCGCGCCGCCTCACGGCCCCCGCCGATCCCGACCAGCCGAGGGACTTCGCCGATGGCCTGATCGATGCCCACCGCCAGCGCTGGATCGGCGTCATGGAGCAGAACGGCACCGACCGGCTGGTGACGGTGCCGCTGGCGGGCGGTGAGCCGGAGCTGCTCCACCAGCCGGCCGACTTCTGCGGCTACGCGGTCCTCTCTCCCGGGGGCGACCAGCTGGCCTGGGTGGAATGGCAGCAGCCGTTCATGCCCTGGGAACGCAGCCAGCTGTGGCTGGCCGCCATCGGCGCCGACGGAGCCCTGGAGCGGGCCCGCCCCGTGGCCGGTTCAGCACCGGAGGATCCCCGGGGGATCTCGGTGTTCCAGCCGCTGTGGCTGGATGACGGTTCCCTGGTGGTGGCCAACGACCGCAGCGGCTGGTGGAACCTGGAACGGCTCCCCGCCGCCGCGGTGCTTCAGCCTGGGGCGCCCCCGGCCTGGGAACCGCTGCTGACCATGGAGGCCGACTTCGGTGGCCCCCAGTGGGTGTACGGCCTCCGCACCACCGCCTGGGATGGGGAGCAGCTCCTGGCGGCGGTCTGCCGTGAGGGCCGCTGGGAGCTGGGACGCCTCCCCTTGGCGAATCCCACCTGGCATCCGATCCCGCTGCCCTTCGATGATCTGGGGGGCCTGCAGGCGGAACCGGGCCGGCTGGTGGCCCTGGCCAGCTCCCCGGAGCGCGGCCAGGGTCTGCTGGAGATCGACCTGGCCAGCGGCCAGTGGCGGCACACCCCGGCGACTCCCCCGGTGATGGTGGAGGCGGCGATCAGCCGGCCCGAGCCGCTCTTGTTCGAAGGCCATGGCGGACGCCCCACCCACGCCTGGTACTACCCGCCCCAGGGGGGCGCCCGGCCGGCGTCGCCCCTGCTGGTGAAGGGCCACGGCGGCCCCAATGCCATGGCCCGCACCGGTCTCGATCTGGCCGTCCAGTTCTGGACCAGCCGGGGCTGGGGGGTGGTGGACGTGAACTACGGCGGCTCCACCGGGTTCGGACGGGCCTACCGCGAACGGCTCGACGGCCAGTGGGGGGTGGTGGATGTGGCTGACTGCGCCGCCGCCGCCCGGGCGCTGGTGGCGGCGGGCCGGGCCGACCCGCAGCGGGTGGCGATCGAAGGCGGCAGTGCCGGGGGCTTCACAGCCCTGGCAGCCCTGTGTTTCACCGACGTCTTCCGGGCCGGCGCCTGCCGTTACCCCGTGGCCGATCCGGTGGGCCTGCTGGCCGCCGACCACCGCTTCGAGGCGCGCTACACCGAAACGCTCATCGGCCCCTGGCCCGAAGCCGAGGCCCTCTATGCCGCCCGCTCGCCCCTGCAGCATGGGGAGCTGATCAGCGCGCCGATGATCTTCTTTCACGGCCTGGACGACCGGGTGGTGCCGGCAAGCCAGAGTGAGCGCATGGCAAAGGCGCTCAGCGACCGGGGCATGGCCGTCGAACTGCACCTCATCCCCGGCGAAGGCCACGGCTTCCGCGACGAGGCCGTGCGCACCCGGGTGCTCGAGGCCACCGAAGCCTTCTTCCGCCGGCACCTGCATCTGTGATCGCACCGCTTGAGGGGGGACGGCTGGAGAGCCTGGGCTGGCTGGCCCTCGCCCTGGCGGCGCTGGTGCTGCTGCTGGGAGTAGGCAGCCGCATCGGCTCCCTGCTGGGCATGAAGCGCTGGGGCCTGCCAGAAGCCCTGCTGGCCGGCGCCCTGGGCCTGCTGGTGGCCCCGGCTGGCCTGCTGCCACTGCTGCCGCAGCCCGTGATCGATGTCTGGGACCAGTTGCCCCTGCCCCTGCTCACCCTGGTGTTCGGCACCCTGCTGCTGGGCAAGCCCCTGCCGAAGCTGGGGGGGCTGTGGCGGCCCCTGTCGGCCCAGCTGTCCCTGGCCCTGACCCTCGCCTTCGGCCAGTTCCTGGTGGGCGGGCTGGTGGTGCTGCTGGTGCTGCAGCCCCTGCTGGGGGTGAGCCCGGTGATGGCCTGCCTGATCGAGGTGGCCTACGAGGGCGGCCACGGCTCGGCGGCCGCCATGGGGCCGAGCTACGAACGGCTGGGGCTGGAGGGGGCCCAGGCCCTGGGGCTGGCCATGGCCACCGTCGGGCTGCTGGCCTCCACCGTGGTGGGGGGTCTGGTGGTGGTGCTGGGCCGGGCGCGGGGCTGGCTCAGCTTCGGCGACGCCCTGCCGATCGAGGAGGCCATGGCGCTGGTGGAGGAGACCACGGCGCCGCTGGAGGCGGTGCCGAAGGATCTGCCCCTGGAGGCCCCCACGGTGGAAGTGCCGGCCCTGTGGCGGCAGCTGGCCGACTGGGCCGTGAATCTGGCCCTGGCGGGGGTGGCGGTGGCCTTCGGCTGTGTGGCGCTGGCGGGCCTGCAATGGGCCGCCGACTTCAGCGGCGGCGTGTTCGCCATGGTGATCGACGCCCTGCCGGTGTTCCCCCTGGCGCTGGTGGGCTCGCTGCTGGTGCGGCTGATCCTGGAGAAGACCGGCCAGACCCAGTGGGTGTCGACGGCGATCCAGGGCCAGACCGGCACGGTGTCGGCGGATCTGCTGATCACCGCCGCCACCGCCTGCCTGGATCTCTCGCTGCTGGCCCGCGACTGGATCCCCCTGTCGGTGCTGGCCATCGCCGGGCTGGCCTGGAACCTGCTGGTGATCCTGGTGCTGGCCCCCCGGATCCTGCCGGCCGACTGGTTCGAGCGGGCGATCATCGAGTTCGGCCAGGCCACCGGCGTGGCGGCGAGCGGCCTGCTGCTGCTGCGCATGGCCGACCCGGGCGACCGCAGCGAGGCGGTGACGGCCTTCTCGATCAAGCAGCTGATCCTGCAGCCCCTGCTGGCCGGGGGGGTGATCACCGTGGTGGCCCCGATTGTGGTGGCCGGGTGGGGGCTGCCGGCCTGGACCGGCCTGTGCCTGGCGCTGGTGCTGCTGTGGAGCGGCCTGGGGCTGTGGCTGGCGGCGCGGGCGCGGGTGGCGGGGTGAGGGCACTTTGCCCTGTGAATTCATCCAGCTTTAACGAAAAATTGGATACTTTTCATAGCAGAATTCAGCCATTCTCCAGGCAGCACAAATTGTATTCATGGCTACTTTCGTGCTGCCCCTTTCCGCGCCCCTGTTGACACTGGCGGCCGCTTCCGACAGCGGCCTTCCCGGCGATAACCGCACCAGCAACGCCAGCGTCACCATCATCGTGGCCACCCAGAGTGGCCTGATCGTCACGCTTGGTGGCCAGAGCAAGACGGCCGTCAACGGCACCGTCAGTTTCACGGTGCCGCTCACACCGGGAACCAACACGCTCTCGGCCACGGTCCGTGATCCGGCCGGCAATGTCAGTCCCCCCAGCACCCTGGTGGTGGTGCGGGATGCCACCCCGCCGGCGCGGCCGGTGCTAAGCCTTGAGGCCCTCTCCGACACCGGGGTGCTGGGGGATGAGCGCACCAGCGCGGCCAATGTCACGCTCCGGGTTGCGGCCGAGAACGGCAGCACCGTTTCCGTCGCCGGCCAGAGCCAGGTGGTGGCGGGCGGTTTCGCCCTCTTCCAGGTCAGCCTGAGCGAAGGCTCCAACACCTTCACCGCCACCGCCACCGACCGGGCCGGCAATGTCAGTGCCGCCGGCAGCCTCGTGGTGGTGAGGGATTCCACGCCCCCGCCTGCGCCGGTGCTGACCCTGGCCAGCGCCTCCGACAGCGGCCGCAAGGGGGACAACCGCACAAGCTCCGCCACCGCCACCATCGATGTGGCCGCGCAGAACGGCATCACCGTCACCCTGGGCGGTCAGAGCAAGTTGGCCGTCAACGGCAAGGCCTCCTTCCAGGTCAACCTCGCCGCGGGCCTCAACACGTTCTCGGCCATTGCCAGCGACCGGGCCGGCAACACCAGCCAGGCCGGCAGCCTGGAGGTGTTCCGGGATGTCACCCCTCCCGCCATCCCGGTGCTGACGCTGGATCCGGCCTCCGACAGCGGCGTGAAAGGCGACAACCGCACCAATGCGGCGAGCGTCACCATCCTGGTGGCCGCGGAAGACGGCAGCAGCATCACCCTGGCCGGCCAGACCAGGACGGCCGTCAACGGCAGCGCCACCTTCACGGTCCAGCTCCAGCCCGGCAACAACACCCTCACCGCCACCGCCACCGATGCCGCGGGCCTGAAGAGCGCGGCGGGCACCCTGGTGGTGGTGCGCGACGGAACGCCCCCGGCCCGGCCGGTGCTCTCGCTCGAGGCCGCCTCCGACAGCGGCGTCAAGGGCGATCGACGCACCAGCGCCGCGACGGCCACCCTGCGGGTGGCCACCGACAGCGGCAACACCGTGACGCTCGCCGGCCAGAGCCAGGTGGCCACCGGCGGGATCGCCCTGTTCCAGGTCAGCCTGATCGAGGGCGTCAACAGCTTCACCGCCACCGCCACCGACAGGGCCGGCAACGTCAGCGCCCCCGGCAGCCTGGAGGTGGTGCGTGACACCACCGCGCCGGCTACGCCCGCGCTGTCGCTGGAACCCGGCAGCGGCGGCAGCACCCTGCTCGCGGTGAGTGCCGAGAACGGCAGCACGGTCCGCCTCAGCGACGGCCGCAGCCAGGTGGCCGCCAACGGCACGGCGCGCTTCGCCGTGGTTCTCAAGCAGGGGAACAACACCTTCCGTGCCACCGCCACCGATGCGGCCGGCAACCAAAGCGCCACCGGGATCCTGGTGGTGCGGCTGGACGGCGTCGCCCCGCTGCCTCCAGTGCTGAACCTGGCGCCCGCCTCCGACACGGGTGTGGCGGGGGACAACCTCACCAAGCTGCGCACGGTCACGATCCTGGTATCGGCCGAGGGCGGCAGCACGGTGTTTCTGGGAGGCCAGAGCCAGGTGACCGTCGGAGGCAAGGCCAGCTTCCAGGTGGCCCTCACCCCTGGCACCAACACCCTGGTGGCCACTGCCCGCGATTCCCTCGGCAACGTCAGTGCCCAGGGGAGCCTGGTGGTGGAACTGGACGACGTGCCTCCCCCCGCACCCCAGGTGTCCCTCGACGCCGCCTCCGACAGCGGCGAATCCGACAACGACGGCATCACCAACAAGGGCCGCGTCAGCCTTCGCGTCTCCGCCGAGGCCGGCACCACCGTCAGCCTGGGGGGCCAGTCCAAGGAATCCACCGGCTCGCCGCTCACGTTCCAGGTCGACCTGACCAGCGAAGGCGAGAACAGCTTCACCGCCACCGCCGAAGACAAGGCGGGCAACACCAGCACCGGCTCGCTTGTGGTGGTGCGCGACACCGAAAAGCCGGCGGCACCCGCGCTCAGCCTGGATCCGGATTTCGATACCGGCATCAGGAACGACGACAGGATCACCAAGGAAGCCAGCGTCCAGGTGCTGGTGAAGGCCGAAGCGGGCAGCACCGTCACCCTCGGCACCGACCAGCAGAAGGCGGATGCCAATGGCAACGCCGTGTTCGCCGTCAACCTCAGCGACGGCACCAACACCCTCTCCGCCACCGCCACCGACGTGGCCGGCAATCAGAGCGATGCCGGCACCCTGGAGCTGACGCTCGACGCCACCAGTCCGACCAAACCCGTTCTCGACCTCGCCAAAGCCTCCGACAGCGGCGAAAAAGACGACGACGACATCACCAACAAGGCTTCGGTGACGATCGAGGTGGAGGCCGAACCCGATAGCACCGTCACCCTGGGGACGGACCAGAAAAAGGTAGGGGCCAGCGGCAAGGTGGTGTTCACCGTGGCCCTGCAGGAAGGCAAGAACAGTCTTTCGGCGAAAACCAAGGACGTTGCCGGCAACGAAAGCGAGGCCGGCACCCTGGAGATCACGCTCGACACCGAGAAGCCGAACGCACCGACGCTGACGCTGGATCCGGCCTCCGACAGCGGCACCAAGGGGGACAAGCTCACCAACAAGGCGAGTGTCACGGTGGAGGTGGCGGCGGAGAAGGACGCCACCGTCAAGCTGGGAACCCAAACGGCTCAAGCCGGCACCGACGGCAAGGCGCGGTTCACCGTGAATCTGACCGAGGGGACAAACAATCTCTCGGCCAAGGTCACCGATGGGGCCGGCAACGAAAGCGACGCCGGCACCCTCACCCTGAAGCTGGACACCCAGAAACCGGATGCCCCGGTTCTGACGCTGGATCCGAGTTCCGACAGCGATCCCAAAGGGGACAACATCACCAAGGTGGCAACCGCCACGATCGTGGTGACGGCTGAATCCGACAGCACCATCAAGCTGGCCGGGCAGAGCCAGAAGGTCGTGGCCGGAAGGGCCATCTTTCAGGTGCCGCTGGCCGTGGGTGTCAACAACCTTTCGGCCACCGCCACCGATGAGGCGGGGAATGAGAGCACGCTCGGCTCGCTGGTGGTGACGCGGGAGGAGCCGGCGGCGGCCGGTGGGGTGACAGATGCGGAATACGCCCTGATGACAGGGTATGCCCATCGTTTTGCTCGAAACAACCCGGACAACATCCCAAGCCTTGAGGCGATGGGGTTCGAGGTTTACGAAAGGCTTAGCTACAGAGGCACGTCCAACGGCTTCGAGGGTTTCACCCTGAAACGCGGCAATGACATCGTCATCGCATTTGCAGGCACGGATGAAAACGTCGATTTCGTGCAGGACTTCAACCAGTACTTCGGCAAAGTTGATCAGATTGCCGGCGCCACTGAGCTCTACATCAACACACTACTGCAAATCAAAAATGATAAAGCGAGGGATCCAAGCTTCAATCCAAACATAACATTTACAGGGCATTCTCTTGGCGGAGGGCTTGCATCCGTCATGGGAATCCTGTTTGACCACCCAGCCATCGCCTTCGACTCGGCTCCCTTCCGCTACATCACCTTCAGTCCTGATTCTGTCGACAGCATCGTTGCCTACGCAGAAGCATACATACAGGGGAAAGGCTCCGAATTGGCATTGCCTAAGTTGACCGAATACGCGTCAGAACTCCACAGCATGCTGATCAGGGAAAACTTGAATCTTGAAGTTCTTCCCACGCAAGCTGAGCTGCAAGGGCTGCTTGGGACCCCTGAATCATGGGGAGCCATCTTTTCTCTCATACCTAAATTTTTCAATAGCGGAATCATTCTCAGTGGGGGAGTTCCTGCCAATTGGAATACCGCTGCTGGCCTTGTGGCCAGCAACCCCGATCTTGCCATCAGATTTGAAAATGTCAGAGGCTACAACAAACCTGGTGAATTCCTTTCCCTCGATCCCTTTGTACCCATGCGGATCAACAGGGAGAAAATGGTCGCGATCGACTTGGGACACGTGGGTGGTCCCTGGTGGTTCGGCGATTACTGGCGCGATGAGAACACTGGCTTTGCCAGTTGGGATCTCCACACAGGAACGTTATGGAATGCCTACTTTGCCGATGCACGGATCACAGGGATCGCCCGCAGACTCTGGCAATTCATCCCTGAAATATTCAACAGCAAGGTTGAAGAGAGGGGTTACGACGACCCCAAGACTTCGTTTCTCGAGCATGTCACGTATGCACCAATATCAGTAGGCGGAGTGACCACCTGGGGACACCTGTTGGCGCCATTCCTCAGTGAGATCGACAAAATCAAGACCGACGTTCCCTACAAGGAGCAAGTAGTACCCGAAAACTACATTCCAGGCGAACTGACTGTAACAAACCCAAAAACAGGAACCGTTGAGAACCTCAACAAAGAATTCGAAAAGAATGCCCTTCCCATCATCCAAGGCCTGATCCAGCTCGCCATTAACTACTACAGGACATTTGACCGACTTGCCAGCGACTTCCCCACGCTTTTCAGCGCTGGACACGGATCCATCACCATCGACAAGACACGACTCGTTGACAGAGTTGCACCAGCAGAATCCGAAGGCTATAACTCTCTGAAGAGATACGCTGCTTACAGAATAAAGGTCGAAACCAATGATTTCGGCTCAGAAGAGATAACGATTTCCCTGTTCGAGAATGCAGGCTCGTGGGCCCTTGCCACGCGCACTCCTGCCGTCGTGGAGATCACAGGCTCTGATCCTGCCAACGGCTTTCTGCTTGGCAGTTTCGGCCGAGACATCATGAAAGGCGCCGATGGCGACGACGTCTTTCTCGCCGATGAAGGCGACGACAAAGTCGATGCCAGAGGCAAAGGGAAAGATCTGGTCTACGGCGGCGCCGGCGACGACATCCTCTACGGCGACTCGGAAGACCATCTCTACGGCGGTTCGGGTGTTGATCGCTACATCGTGACCGGCAAGACGGAGATCCAGGACTTCGATGGCGAAGGATCGGTCGAATTTGACGGCAAGAAACTCAGGCGCGGCTACAAAGATGGCACCTCCGTCTACTACACCGACAACGGCCAGGGCATCAAGTACCTGTGGCTCGGTGATCGCCTCGAAGTGATCCGCAACGGCAGCGACGAACACCTCATCATCAAGAAGTGGAAGAACGGCGATCTCGGCATCACCCTCACGGATGATGAAGCTGATCCCAACAAACCGCCCAAGACCAAACGCGTTCCCGCCCGAACGGATCCCCTCGTTCTGGATCTTGACGGCGACGGTATCGAAACCATCGGCCCCGATGACCCGGCCAACACCGTCTATTTCGACCAGAAGGGCAACGGCGTCCCGCTCCGCACCGGCTGGGTGAAGCCCGACGACGGCTTCCTGGCCCTGGATCGCAACGGCAACGGCAGGATCGACTCAGGCCAGGAACTGTTCGGCGATGCCACGCCCCTGTCCTTCGGGGGTACCGCCATCGATGGCTTCGATGCCCTCAACCAGGAGGACACCAACCGCGATGGCTGGGTCGATGCCCACGACGCCCGCTTCGGCGACCTGCGGATCTGGCGCGACCTGAACCAGAACGGCGTTTCCGAGGCGAACGAACTGGCCAGCCTGTCCGAGCTGGGTATCGCCGCCCTGCGGGTCACCAACACGGGCAACCGCCAGGCGCTCGCCAACGGCAACCAGGTGGCCGATCTCGGCACCTTCCTCTACGCCGATGGTCGCAGCGGCAGCTCGGCGGTGGTGGGCAGCACGGCCGACATCGACCTGGGCGTGGATCTCTCGCAGCAGCAACTGGCGCCGGTGCCGATCGATCCGGCCGTGGCCGATCTGCCCACCCTGCAGGGCAGCGGCCGGGTGCGGGATCTGCACAGCGCCGCGTCCCTTTCCAGCGAGCTGGCCACCCAGCTGGCCGCCTTCGGCAGCCTCGACCGCGCCGGCCAGCAGAACGCCATCGACGCCCTGCTCCATGCCTGGGCCCGCAGCTCCGACATGACCCCCCTGCGGGAACGGGGGGCGGCCCAGGGGTTTGCCGTGGTCTACGACCAGTTCGAGCGGCCCGGGCACTACTACTACGCCCGCCCCAGCGACCGGCCCTACCAGAGCTGGCAGGAAGGCAGCTCCGTCTTCACCGGTCAGCAGGGCTGGGTGCGTGGTGCCTTCGATCCCGTCACCTGGGAGGCGTACGTCGACTACTTCGAATCACGCCTGTTCGTGATCGAGGCCATGAGCGGCGACTACTTCCACGTGCTCCCCGGTGAGGTGTGGCCCACCGCTTCGCTGGAGGGCTCGCTGCAGCTCGATGCCAGCAGCGTCACCCCCACCGTTCACATCGTCTGGCGCGCCTCCCACCTCGGCCATGCCCTCCAGGGCCGCTATGAAGCCCTGCGCCAGCAGGTCTACGAGGAACTGGTGGCCCAGACACGCCTGGCGTCGGTGCTGGCGCCCCTGCAGGGGGAATCGGTGGATCAGGCCGCGGCCTTCTCCCAGATCGAAGCCACGTTGCGCAGCCGCTCCGCCAGCGATCCGATCACCGCCATCGGGGATCTCATCGATCTGAACGCCTTCATCGCCCGCCGCTACGGCATCGACCGGCGCTGGCATGGGGCCGAACTGCTGGCCGACCTGGTGGCCGCCGCCGATCGCACCCCGGAGCTGATCGATCTGCTGCTCTCCTCCTCGGTGTACACCAGCGATGCCGGTGAGCCCAGTCTCTATGCCGGCTACAGCGCCGGCGGCTACACCCTGCTGCCCACCGACAACCGGCGAGCCCTGGTGGGCCAGAGCGCCGACGACAGCTTCGTGGGCACCGGCAGCGCCGACAACTTTTCCGGCCAGGACGGGAACGACCTTCTCCTGGGCCGGGGGGGCAACGACGTGCTGCGCGGCGATGGCGGCGACGACGTGCTGGAGGGCGGCACCGGTGAAGACCTGCTGCTGGGCGGCGCCGGCAACGACCTCTACCGCTTCTCCCGCGGCGACGGCAGCGACACCATCGGCGACGGCGAGGGCAGCAACACCCTGCAGCTGGGGCCGGGCATCAGCGCCGCCGACCTGGACTTCGAGCGGGACGGCACCGCCCTGATCGTGCGCCTGAGCCATGGCGCCGACCAGATCCGCGTGGCCGGGGCCTTCGGTGCCGACGGCTCCCTCCAGGCCGGCCTCGACGCGATTGAGTTCGCCGACGGCAGCCTGCTGGACTCCCTGGCCATCGCCGAGCGGCTGACGGCCGGTGACGGCCGCAGCCAGACGATCAGCGGCACCCCCGGCGACGACGTCATCGATGCCGGCCTCGGCGACGACACCGTGCTTGGGCTCGCCGGTGAGGACCAGATCAACGGCGGCGAGGGACGGGACGTCCTCGATGGCGGCAGCGGCGACGACACGCTGGCGGGCGGCGACGATGGCGACCAGCTGCGCGGGGGCCTGGGCTACGACAGCCTGCTCGGTGGGGGCGGCAACGACAGCCTCGACGGGGGGGCCGGCGATGACCAGCTCGCCGGCGGTGCCGGCCGCGACACCCTCACCGGCGGCGACGGCTACGACACCTACCGCTTCGCGCTGGGCGATGGCATCGACGTCATCACCGATGCCGGCAGCTCGGGCCTCGAAGAGAGCGTCCAGTTCGGGGCCGGCATCCTGGCCACCGACCTGCGGGCCGCCCGTGACGGCGATGCCCTGGTGCTGCAGGTGGGCACCAGCGACGACCGGCTGGTGCTGCAGGGCTGGTTCGCCGCCGATGCCGTGCCCCTCGGCCGCTTCCGCTTCGCCGATGGCACCGAACTGTCGGCCGACCAGGTGCGGGCCCGCCTGGCCGCCCCCTTACCGCCGGCCAACACGCTGCTGCCCGCCGCTGCTGACGACGACGAACGGCTCCAGGCTGGACCCGACGGCGATCTCCTCAGCGGTGGGGTCGGCCGCGACACCCTGCTGGGCTCCGGCGGCGACGACACCCTGATCGGCGGCCCCGGACGCGATCTCCTCGACGGCGGCGCCGGTTCAGACCTCTACGACTTTGCCCGTGGCGACGGCAGCGACACCATCCGCAACGGCGACGGCTCCGTGGCGATCGACCGCCTGCGCTTCGGCGCCGGCATCACTCCTGCGGACGTGATCCTCCGGCGAGAAGGCGACGACCTGCTGCTGCTGGTGGCGGCGGCAGGCCAGCCTGGAACGGCCGACAGCAGCGGCGATCAGCTGCGGGTGCTCGCCCACTTCGCCGGCGGCAGCGGCAGCCTCGATGGCGTGCTGTTCGCCGGTGGCGAGAGCTGGGACACCGCCGAAATCCTGCGACGCAGCCAGCTGGCCTCGCCCGGCCACGACCGACTGCAGCTCGGTTCCACGGACGACACGCTGGAAGGGGGAGCCGGCAGCGACACGATCGACGGGGGCGCCGGTGACGATCGGCTCTCGGGCGGCAGTTCGGCCGACATCCTGAGCGGCGGCCAAGGCCATGACACCCTGCTCGGCGGCAGTGAGGCCGACCGGCTCGACGGCGGCACGGAGGACGACCGGCTCGAGGGGGGCGACGACGACGACACCCTCATCGGCGGCTCCGGCAACGACACGTTGCTGGGCCAGGCGGGCAACGACGACCTCCAGGGCGGCGAGGGCGACGACAGCATCCTCTCCGGCGGCGGCAGCGACCGCGTCACGCTCGGCGCCGGGGCCGACACCCTGCTGGTGGCCCTCCGCGACCAGTGGATCCGGCTGGATGCCAGCGATCCGGGCCAGCGGGAGACCGACGTGCTGCTCTTCGGGCCCGGCATCGCCTCGGCCGCCGTCCGCATCGACCGCAGCGGCAACGACCTGGTGCTGAGCGTGACCAGGGGCCCGGTGGTCACTGTTCTGGGTCACTTCCAGGGCAGCGGCGACAGCGCCGCCACCCTGGAGCGGATCGCGTTCAGCGACGAGCCCGGCACCGTCTGGACCGCCGCCGATGTGCGGGCCGCCATCCTCACCGCCACCTCCGGCAACGACAACCTGCACGGCTTCGATCCCGGGGAGCTCATCGATGGGCTGGCCGGCAACGACTTCATCGATGGCCACGGCGGCAACGACACCCTGATCGGCAACACCGGCAACGACCAGCTCACCGGCGGGGACGGTGCCGACACCTATCTGTTCAGCGGCAGCTGGGGGCAGGACCTGATCGACAACGGCGACAGCGTGGCGGGCAGGGACCGGATCCTGTTCGCCGCCGATGTCGACCCCGCCAACGTGGTGGTGCGCCGTTCCGGCGACGATCTGCTGCTGCTGCGCGGCCCCGACAGCCTGCGGGTGCTGGGCCACTTCCGGGCCGAAGCCAGCACCGCGGCGGCCATCACCACCGTGGCCTTCAGCGACCCCTCCGGCACCGTCTGGGATCTGGCCACCCTGCGGCAACGGGCCCTGCTCGGCACCCCCGGCCCCGATGCGATCACCGGCCATGCCGGCGACGACACGATCGAGGCCGGCGGCGGCAACGACCGGCTTCGGGGCGGCCCCGGCAACGACACCTACCGGTTCGGACCGGGCTTCGGCAGCGACCGCATCGAGAACGAGGATCCGGCCGCGGGCCGGATCGACACGATCCTGTTCGTCGCCGGCATCACCCCGACCCAGGTGCGGGCCAGCCGCCGCGGCAACGAGCTCTATCTGACCGTCGGCGACGACAGCCTCCAGGTGGTCAACTTCTTCCTCGACGGCGCCGAGGGGTTCTGGCGGATCGATCGGGTGGCCTTCGAAGCCGAACCGGGCACGGTGTGGAGCTACCCGGAGATCGTGGCGCGCTCCGCAGGGGCCACCGCCGCCGCCGACATGCTCACCGGCACGCCGGAGGCGGAGGCCCTCGCCGGGCTGGCGGGGGATGACACCCTGCTGGGCCTGGCCGGCAACGACACCCTGGCCGGCGATGCCGACAACGACCAGCTGCAGGGGGGCAGCGGCGACGACAGCCTGCTGGGGGGCAGCGGCGACGATCTCCTCTACGGCGAGGCCGGCTCCGACCGGCTCGATGGAGGTCCCGGGAATGACGTGCTCGACGGAGGCGCCGGGCGAGACACGATCGTGTTCGGGCCCGGCTCGGGCAACGACATGCTCTACCCGGCGGCGGAAGCCGATGTCGTCGACATGGGCAGCCTCAACCGCGCCCAGGTGCAGGTGCGGCGCTCCGGCAACGATCTTCAGCTGATCATCACCGCGAGCGGTGAAACCCTGACGGTCCTTGGCCAGTTCAGCGCTGCCCCGCGGGTCGATGAACTCCGCTTCGCCGACGCCGTTCTCGATGCCGCCGCCATCGCCGCCGCCCTGCGGAGTGCCACCGGGGGAGACGACGCCCTCTTCGGTGGCCCGGGGGCCGACGACCTCGATGGCCTGGGCGGCAACGACAGCCTCGACGGCCAGGGGGGCAACGACACCCTGCGGGGCGGCCCCGGTAACGACCTGCTGAGCGGCGGCAGCGGCGACGACAGCTTCCGCTTCCTGGCGGGTGACGGCAACGACCTGATCGACGCCTACGACACGGGTGCCGGCAAACGCGACGTGATCGAACTGGGCGCCGGGATCACCCCGGACGCGGTGGCGGTGAGCCGCCTGAGCGGCCTGGGCTTCGACGATCTGCTGTTGACGCTGCCCGGCGGCGACAGCCTGCGGGTGCGCAACTTCTTCGTGGGCGAAGGAGAGGGTCCCGCGGGCGTGCAGCAGGTGCGTTTCGCCGATGGCAGCGTCTGGACGCCGGCCCTGCTGCGTGCCCGGGTGCTGCTCGGTGGCGCCGGCAACGACGACCTGCGGGGCTTCAGCGGCGACGACGACCTGCGCGGCGGCGCCGGCAACGACACCCTCGCCGGCGGCACCGGCAGCGACACCTACCGCTTCGAACGCGGCGACGGCGATGACACCATCAACAACGGCGACGACAGCTCCGGCCGGGTCGACGTGCTGGCCTTCGGCGCCGGCATCAGCCGCAGTGATCTGTCCCTGCGCCGGGTCGTCAGCGATGAGCTGGGCTTCCGCGGCACCCGCCTCGCCGATGACCTGCTGATCACCATCGGCGGCGGCGGCAGCGTGCGCGTCCACCACTTCTTCAGCGGCGATGGCCTGGGGGGCTGGCAGCTGGATCGGATCACCTTCGCCGATGGCAGCCCGGCCCTCGACACGGCGGCGATGCTGGCCGCCGTGCGCCAGGGCACCCCCGGCGACGACATCCTCCTGGGCACCGCCGCGGCGGACACCCTCGAAGGACTGGCCGGCAACGACACCCTCGACGGGGCCGCCGGCGATGACGCCTACCGGTTTGCGCCGGGCTGGGGCCAGGACCTGATCCTGCAGAACGACCCCTCCACCACCAAGGTGGACACGGCGATCTTCGTGGGGATCACGCGGGCGGAGGTGAGCTTCCGCCGCGACGCCACCGATCTGTTCGTGACCCTGATCGCCACCGGCGACAGCCTGCGGGTGGTCAACTTCTTCCTCGTCGACGACCAGAACGCCCGCCAGATCGACCGGTTCGTGTTCAGCGACCAGACGCTGACCCCCAGCCAGATCCGGGAGCTGCTGTTCTCCGCCACCAGCGGCAACGACCTGCTCTACGGCACGGCCAACTCCGAGACCATCGACGCCCTGGCCGGCAACGACACGGTGCTCGCCGCCGGCGGCAACGACAACGTGCTGGGCCAGCAGGGCAACGACAGCCTGCTGGGCGGCGACGGGGCCGACAGCCTCGACGGCGGCAGCGGCAACGACACCCTCATCGGCGGCGAAGGCAACGACAGCTTCCGCTTCGGCAACGGCCGCGGCGCCGATCTGGCGATCTCCAGCTCCAACCAGCCGGGCCTCGATCGCGTGCTGATCGATGCTGGGCTCACGGAGGCCCAGATCACCCTGCTGCGCTCGGGCAACGACGTGCTGCTGTTCGCGCCCGACGGCAGCAGCCTGCGGCTGGCAGGCTTTCTGGCCCCGGGCCAGGTGGGGCGCCTGGGCAGCGTGGAGTTCGCCGGTGGCCTGGCGTGGAACACCGAGGAGATCCTCACCCGGGCCAGCCAGGGCAGCCCCGGGCCGGACAATTTCCTCGGCGACGACGGCGACAACGCCTTCTCCCTGCTGGGCGGCCCTGACATCGCCTACGGGGGCAAGGGCAACGACAGCCTCGATGGCGGCGCTGACCAGGACGACCTCTTCGGCCAGGAGGGCAACGACACCCTCGATGGCGGTGCCGGTGACGCCGCCATCGACGACCTCAGCGGCGGAGCGGGTGATGACACCTACCGCTTCGGGGCCGGCGACGGCAACGATGAGGTGAGGGAAAGCGTCAACGAAGGCACCGACCGGATCCTGTTCAGGGCCGGGCTCGCCCCCGCCGACCTGAGCTTCTCGCGCGTCAACGGCGACGACCTGCAGATCCGCACCGCCGGCGGCGATCGCCTGCTGGTGAAGTTCTGGTTCTCCATCCAGGCCAGGGTGGAGCGCTTCGTCTTCGCCGACGGCACCACCTGGCTGGAGAACGACGTGCTGCAACGCCTCGGCGGAGGCACCGCGGGGGATGACCTGCTCACCGGCACCCTCGGCGACGACCTGATCGATGCCCTGGGGGGCCTTGACAGCGTCTTCGGGCGGGCCGGCAACGACACCATCGATGGTGGGCCCGGTGGCGATTTCCAGCTGGATGGTGAAGACGGCAACGACCTGGTGCGCGGCGGTGACGACCGCGACTACGTGGTGGGGGGAGCCGGCAACGACACCCTGTTCGGCGACGCCGGCGACGACGTCCTGCAGGCCGGACAGGGCAACAGTTTCTCTTCTCTGGCCGGCAACGACAGCGACGTGCTCGACGGCGGCAGCGGCAACGACGAACTGCGCGGTTACGGCTTCGGCGCCAACCCGCAGACCGGTGACACCCTCTACCGCTTCGGCGCCGACTGGGGACTGGACACCATTCAGGAGCAGGGTGCGGCCGGCAGCACTGACACGATCGAGTTCTACGGCGGCACCACCCCGGCCGATCTGGTGCTGCGCTACGGCTACGGCGCCCAGTTCGACGCCAGCAGAACCCTCACGATCAGCGACGGCACCAACCGGGTGACGGTCTTCAACCAGTCCGCGGGCCCGGCCAACGCCATCGAGCGCATCCGTTTCCTCACGGCCGATGGCAGCGTGATCGACACCTGGGACGCGGCCCGCATTGCCAGCGAGGCGCTGCGCGCCACCGACGGCAACGACGCCATCGGCGGCACGGCCGCCAACGAGTCGCTGGTGGGCGGCGTCGGCAACGACACCCTGGTGGGCCTGGGCGGCAATGACAGCTTCGACGGCGGCGCGGGCGACGATCTCCTGGTGGGCAGCGGCGGTGCCGACACCTACGTGATCCGGGCCGGCTTCGGGCGCGACACGATCCGCGATCGTTTCGTGTCCGGGCAACTCGCCAACACCCTCCGCTTCGAGGGCCTGGCCTCGAGCGCTTTCCGCTACAACGTCCTGGGCAACCATCTGCAGGTCACGGATCGCTCCGACCCGTCCAACCAGCTGACGGTGGAGAACTTCTTCGGCAGCTCAGGCGCAGGCCAACCCTTCACCCTGGAGTTCTCCGATGCCAGCTGGGGCTACGACCAGGTGGCAGTGAACCTTTCTTCGGGCACCGATGGCGATGACGACATCGTGGGCACCGGCGCCGCCGACGCCCTCGACGGCCTGGGCGGCAACGACCGCCTCCGCGGCCAGAGCGGCAACGACACCCTCCACGGCGACGACGGCAACGACACGGTCGAAGGGAGCACAGGCGCCGATCAACTGTTCGGGGATGGCGGCGACGACCTGATCTACGCCTCTGGGTCCACGATTCCGTTCGTCGACAACGACAACGACACCCTCGACGGCGGCAGCGGCAACGACACCCTCAACGGCGGCGGCGGTGCCGACACCTTCCGGGTGGGCGCCGACGGAGGCTTCGACACGATCCAGATCTCCAGCCTGATCCAGGCTTTCGGCGGCTTCTTCACGGACGGCCCCGCCCACGACGACACCCTGCTGCTCAGTGGCGCCGCCCCGGGCGACGTGACGCTGGTGCGGTACAGCTACGCCAACGTGCGGGTCTATGTGGCCGGCGGCCAGACGGTGGAGCTGGAAAGCCAGCTCTATGGCGCCAGGTACGAACTCGGATTCATCGCCTTCGACGACGGCACGGTGTGGAACCGGGCCGACATCGTGGCCCGCACCGTGCGATCCACGGGCCTCGATGACTGGATCTATGGCACCGGCGCGGCGGAGGCCTTCGACGGTGGCGACGGTAACGACCTCGTCGAGGGCAACTCCGGCCTCGACACCCTGCGAGGCGGAACGGGCAACGATCGCCTCTGGTCGAGCTACGAGAACTCCTACAGCAATGAAGCCGCTGGTCTGTATGGGGACGACGGCAACGACACGCTCGGCGGCGGCCAGCTGGCGGAGGGGGGCGATGGGGACGACGTGATCCTCTACGCCATCGACCAGCGGGGCGGCACCGGCAATGACGCGCTCACCGGCGGCTCGGAGGCCAACGTCTACCGCTTCTCCCTTGGCGACGGCGTCGACACCTTGCGGGACGACGGCTTCGCCGACAGCGACCCAGCCGACCGCATCGTGTTCGGAACCGGGGTGGCACGCAGCGACCTCCGGCTGAGGGCCAGCGGCCGCGACCTGCTGCTGAGCTACAGCACCGCCGACAGCATCCGCATCCTCGATGCCCTGGCCGGCGGCAACAAGGGCACGGTGATCGAGGATGTGGCGTTCGCCGATGGCAGCAGCGTGACCATGGCGGAGCTCCTCGCCGACCTCAGCACGGCCACCGAGGGCGACGACGTGCTCCTCGGCACCGAGGACGACGACGACCTCGATGGCCTGGGGGGCAACGATCTGATCCAGGGGGGCTTCGGCTACGACACCCTGCTGGGCGGGGCCGGCAACGACACCCTCTTCGGCGGAGACGACAGCGACCTGCTCACCGGCGGCAGCGGCGACGACCTGCTCGACGGCGGCGGGGGCAACGACAGTTATGTCTACGCCCCGGGCGACGGCAGCGACAGCCTGATCGATGACAGCGACGACACCGACCGGCTGGAGCTGCGGGGCATCGAGGCCACCGGCGTGCAGCTGACCCGCAGCGGGGAGGATCTGGTGGTGCGGCTGGTGGGGTCCGTCAGCGACAGGATCCTTGTCAAGGACTGGTTCCTGGGCGACGGCAACGGCATCGACGAGATCCTGTTCCAGAACGCCCAGGGAGACACCTTCGACGTCTGGGACCGCACCGCCATCGCCGCCAACGTGGTGGAAGACCTCGGCAACGGGGCCACCGAAGGTGACGACGAAGTGATCCTGGGCGACACCAGCGACGGATTCGATGCCCTGGGCGGCAACGACACCGTGTTCGGCAACGGCGGCAACGACACCCTGATCGGCGGAGACGGCGGGGACCTGCTGGATGGGGGCGACGACAACGACGTCCTCGACGGCAGCGGCGGCGGCTACGACGACCTCAATGGCGGTGCCGGCAACGACCTCCTGATCAGCCTGCAGGGCGATGGCTTCTTCAACGGCAGCAACGGAGCCGACACCTACCGGATCGGCAGCGGCGACGGCTACCGCTTCCTGATCGATCCGGTGATCGGTGAAGCCGGTGACGTGGTGGAACTCACGGCCGACATCGATCCGGCCAGCATCGGGATACGGGCCGATGGCAACGGGATCCAGCTCTTCTCCAGCACGAACCTCAGCTGGGGCGTCACCCTCTGGGGCCTGCTCGATCCCGACATCGGGTTCCCTGCCGGCGGCACCGACGGGCCGATCGAGACCCTGCGCTTCCTGTTCGACAACTCCACCCGAAGCGCCGCCGATCTTCGCGCCGCCCTGCCGGCTGGCCAGTGGCAGACCGGTGACGGCAGCGACAACACCCTTACCGGCGATACCCAGCGGAACAGCCTCTGGGGCCTCGCCGGCAACGACACCATCACCGGCGGCAACGGCGATGACTGGATCTACTCCGGCGCAGGGAATGACGACGTGGCCGGCAACACTGGCGACGACCTGCTCGAAGACCGCGGCGGCGGCGACGACACCTACCGCTGGCAGCGGGGCGACGGCTCCGACGCTCTGGCCGACACCGGCGATGCCGGGGTTTCCGGCGGGGTGGATCGCATCATCCTCGGTGCTGGCATCACCACGGCGGATGTGAGCTTCAGCCGCGATGGCGGCACCCTCAGGGTGATCGTGGCCAGCACCACCCCCGGCGGCAGTGATGGCGGCAGCCTCAACATCTTCAGCTGGTACGACGACAACAATGTGGGCGTGATTGAACGCCTCCAGTTCGCCGACGGCACCATCTGGAACGCTTCCGCCAATGGGTTCAGCTAGCAGGGGCGCCTAACGCACCGTCGCGCCGAAAGGCGCGCTCAACGCACCATCGCCGCCACGTTGCCGCCATCCACGGTGAGCACGGCGCCGGTGGTGCGCTCCAGCAGGGCCAGGGCCACGAAGGCGTCGGCCACATGGTCGGCACGCACCTCCGCGCCGAGCAGGTTGCCGGCCATGTAGAGCTCCTCACTGAGACCCCTGGCGGCGGAGCGCTCCTTGATCATGGTGTCGTCGAGCAGGCCGGAACGGATGCGGTCGGCATTGATGGCATTGACCCGCACGCCCGCTTCCCCCTCCTCCAGGGCGTACTGGCGCACCAGGGCCAGCAGGGCCGCCTTGGCGATGCCGTAGGCGCCGAAGTTGGGGCCGGGATTCAGGGCCTGCTTGCTGACGTTGAACAGCAGCTGGCCGCCCAGCAGGGCCCGCCCGCCCGCCTCCGGGCGGTCCTGGGCGCGAAACACCGCCAGCGCCGCCTGGGCCACGGCCTGGTGGGAGAAGAAGTTGAGCTCGAAGCTGGCGCGCAGGTCGGCATCGGCGAGGGTGGCCATCGGCCCGGTCCAGGCCGCGCCCGCGTTGCTCACCACGATGTCGAGGCCGCCGAAGTGGGCCGCCACCGCCGCCACCCCCGCCTGCACCGCCGCCGGATCGGTGACGTCGCAGGCCACCCCCAGGGCCCGTTTGCCGCAGCTGGCGGCCACCGCCGCCGCGGCCTCCTGCTCCAGATCCAGCACCGCCACGTCGGCCCCGGCGGCGGCGAAGGCACGGGCGGTGGCCGCCCCGATGGCCCCGGCGCCCCCGGTCACCAGCACCACCTGGCGGGCCAGGGACTTCTCGGCCCCCTTGCCGAGCTTGGCCTGCTCCAGGCTCCAGTACTCCATGGCGAAGGTGTCGGCCTCGTTCACCGGGGCGAAGCGGCCGATCGCCTCGGCCGCCAGCAGGGTCTGGGCCCAGGCTTCGGCGATATCGGCAGCGACCGACGCCTCGGCCGCCGACTTGCCGACACCGATCAGCCCCAGGCCGGGGATCGCCACGACCCGCGGCAGGGGATCAAGCGCCTTCTTGCCGCCCCCGGCGGCGGCGTTCTGGCGCTGGAAGTAGGCCCGGTAGGTCGACCCGTAGGCCGCCAGGGCCCTCTCCAGGTCGTCGGCCCAGGCCCCCAGGGCCGCCGTGCCCGCTGCGGGGACCGGCGGCAGCACCAGGGGTTGGGCCTTGGTGCGGATCACATGGTCGGGGGTGGCCACGCCCCGGGTGGCCCAGTCGGCCAGCCGCTCGTCGTCGGCCACGGCGCGGGTCAGGGGCGTGTCGCGCAGGGCCAGAACCCAGCGCAACGGCGCCTCGGCGGCGCCGGCGGCCCGGCCCAGGGCCCCCCGCAGCAGGGGCAGCACCGCCGCCGCCGCCGCCGGGCGCTCCGGCAGCGCCACCGTATGGAGCGACCGCTGGCCACGGGCCAGGCGCTCCTCCGCCAGGCGCACCAGCTCGATCATGCGCTCGTAGCTCTCTTTGGCGCTGGCCCCGAAGGAGAACAGGCCGTGCTGCAGCAGCACCATGCCCTCCGGTTCGGTGCCGCCGGCGGCGGCCGCCTCGTAGGCCTCGGCCGCCGCCTTCGCCAGGGCGAAGCCGGGCATCACATAGGGCACCAGGGCCACCCGATCGCCATACACCTCACGGCAGATCTCGGCCGCATCGGGCTGGTCGGCCAGGGCCAGCAGGGCGATCGAATGGGTGTGATCCACAAACCTGTGGGGCAGGAAGGCGTGCAGCAGCGCCTCCACCGAGGGGTTGGGGGCCGCCGGATCGATCAGGTTCTGCCGCTGGGCCGCCACCATGTCCTCGTCGGAGAGGAATTCGAGGGCCCGCAGGGCCTGCAGGGGCTCCAGCCGCACCGCCGGATGGCCCGGCGGCTCGATCGTGCCCAGGTCCCAGCCCGACCCCTTCACGCACAGCACCCGGATCGGTTCCCCCAGCAGCCCATGCACCATGGTCTTCACCGAGGTGTTGCCGCCGCCGTGCAGCACCAGCTCCGGATCGGCCCCCAGCAGCCGGGCCGCGTAGGTGCGCAGGGCCAGGTCTTCGCCCACGCCCTGGGCGCCGTAGCGGGCGATCGCCTCACGGGCGGCGGCGTCCGACCAGCGGTTCTGAACGGCCATGGAGCAAAGAAGGGAATCCTGAGGGAGACTACGGGGACCGATCGCCCCTGGGCCCCCTTGTTCACCCGCCATCGGCGCCGCCCCCGGCCCCTCGCTGCCCTCCGGAGCCTGGGGCTCGTCCTGCTGGCGGCGACCCTGGCACCTCTGGCCCTGGGAATCGGAGCCCCCGGCCGCAGCGAGGAGCGGGTACCTCCCCAGATCCCCCGCGACGGCTGGAAGGACTGCGCCTACAACGACCGGGAACTGGCCTGCGTCGACCGGCAGATCCCCGGGGGGCTGGAGATTGTGTGGAAGGACGGCAAGCGGATGACCTACCGCCAGATCGCCGAGCGGGACGACAAGGGCACCGACCTGCTGAAGGACACATTGGGTGGGCTCTGGCGCCGGGAGCTCTATGTGCAGGGCAACATCGTGCTGACCAACGAAGCCAACGGCAACCGGATCTTCGTGCCGCTGCGCTTCCCCTGCAAACCGCCGCTGAAAGGGGACGTGGGCTACTGCCGCTACTGAAGCGGGCTGCTGCCGCGACCGATCACCTTCTGCCAACGATGAAAGCCGTTCTCGCCACCCCGGCCCTGGTCGACACCGACCTGCCCGAACCCACCCCCGGCCCCCATGACCTGCGGGTGCGGGTGGAGGCGCTGGCCGTCAATCCGGTCGACACCAAGGTGCGGGCCGGGATCGACCCGACCCAGCCGGGGCGTGTGCTGGGCTGGGACGCCGCCGGGGTGGTGGAGGCGGTGGGGACCGAGGTGAGCCGCTTCCTGGTGGGCGATCAGGTGATGTTCGCCGGCGACATGAGCCGGGCCGGCTGCAACGCCGAAGTCGTGCTGGTGGACGAGCGGCTGGCCGGTCGCAAGCCCACCCGGCTGACGTGGGCCGAAGCCGCCGCCGTGCCGCTCACGGGCCTGACGGCCTGGGAAGCCCTGATCGACCGTCTGGGGCTCGATCCCCTCGGCAGTGACCGCAACCGCCGCCTGCTGATCCTCGGCGGCGCCGGCGGGGTGGGCTCGATCGCCATCCAGCTCGCCCTCTGGGTCGGCCTGGAGGTGATCGCCAGCGCTTCCCGCCCCGGGAGTGCCGCCTGGGTGCGGGAGCTGGGGGCCGACCACGTGGTGGACCACCACCAGCCCCTGGCCCCCCAGCTGGCGGCCCTGGGCTTCGAGCAGGTGGATTTCATCGCCAACTTCTGCAACACCGACGCCTACTGGGAGGTGATGGCCGAGCTGATCCGTCCGATGGGATCGATCGTGGCGATCGTGGGCAACCGCCAGCCCCTCGACCTCAACCGGCTCAAGGAGAAGAGCGTCCGCTTCGCCTGGGAGTTCATGTTCACCCGCTCCCTCTACCAGACGCCGGACATGGTGGAGCAGGGGGTGATCCTCGATCGCCTGGCCGACCTGTTCGATCGCGGCGAGCTGCGTCCCACCCTGCGCCAGACCCTGCGCCCGATCAATGCGGCCAACCTGGAGCAGGCCCATGCCCAGCTGGTCTCCGGCCGCACCATCGGCAAGATCGCCCTCGCGGGCTGGGCCTGAGCCGAAGGCTCAGCGCACCGCCACCAGCACCCGGTGGCGGGGGTCGCAGGCCGCCCGACGCACGTCGCGGAAGCCGGCCTCGGCCATGGCGGCGGCCAGATCGAGGCTGAAGTACTCCTCCAGGTAGGGCTCGGTGCTCTTGAGCAGGGTGGCGATCGGTGCCGGCAGCCTCCTGATCACGGCCGAATCGGGGTCCTGGTCCACCAGGGCCACCACCCCGCCGGGCCGCAGCAGCCGGGCCGCCTCCCGCAGCACCGCCCGGGTGGCGCTGGCCGGCAGCTCATGGCAGACGAACTGCAGCGTGATCAGATCGACGCTGGCCGCCGGCAGCCCACTGGCCTCGGCGGCGGCATGGTGCCAGCGGCGGATGCGCCCCTCAGGATCGCGCACCCTGGCCACCGCCAGCATCTGGGGGGAGAGGTCGAGGCCCTCCACCGCCACCGGGACACCCTCGCGATCATCCAGCCAGGCCTTGAGCGCCAGGGTGCCCACGCCCACCGAGCAGCCGATGTCGAGGGCGTGGCGCACCGGGCCTGGGAGGCTGGGGGCGATCGCCGCGAAGATGGCGTCCCGCAGGCGCCGCTGGGCCTGCTCCGGCGCCAGGGTTTCCCCCGGCCACACCCGCAGGGCCATGGCGTCGGTGGCCTGCTCCGCCTCCCCGGCCGCCTGCCAGCAGAGGTTGCCCTCCTGGTAGGCGTGGAACCGGGCCCGGTAGTAGGGCGGCGTGGCGGTGGCCGCATCGGTGCTGGACGCCAGCAGCGGTTCGGCCTGGCGCACCAGGGCCTCCCGGCGAGCCCGCCAGGCGATGCCGCGGCGCTCGGCGGTGCGGATGATCAGCTGCCGGGCCTGCAGAAACATCAGCTGGCGCAGCGGTTCGATGGCCAGCAGCCGGTCGATCAGCCAGCCGATCGGATGGCGCGAGGCCACCCAGTTGGGCGGTGGCGCCACCGGGCTCGGGACTGGGGTGGCGGGCTGGTCCTGGGCGGCGGACGGGGCCTGGGCCATGGCGGCGGATCGACGGCGGCGAAGGGTGCGATTCTCGCTGGCCTGGAGCTCCGGACCCTCTTTCACGCCAAGGTGGTGCCATGGACAGCAAGCCAGCCCCCGACTGGTGGGCCCGAAACTGGACGTGGGTGGTGCCGGCCGGCTGCCTCACGGGGGTGGTCGGTGTGGCGGGCTTCATCGCCCTGATCGTCAGTCTCGTCTTCGGGCTGCTCAGGTCGTCCACGCCCTACAGGCAGGCCCTGGCCAGGGCCCAGAGCGATCCCGTGGTGATCAGCCAGCTGGGCAGGCCGATCAGCGGCGGCTTCTTCGTCTCCGGCAGCGTCCAGCTTTCCGGCGGCTCGGGCCAGGCCAGGTTGGCCATTCCCCTGGAGGGGCCGAAAGGCAGCGGCACCCTCTATGTGGAGGCCCGCCAGAGCTCCGGCACCTGGACCACCTCCACGTTCACGTTCCAACCCAACGGCGGCGGCAGCCCCATCAACCTCCTCAGGCCCGCCATCTGAACGGTGCTCAGCGCGGGTCCACGGGGGCGGCATAGAGCCCCTCCAGCCCCGCCTCACTGGCGGGGGCCACGCCCCGCTCGGTGATCAGCGCCGTCACCAGCCGGGCGGGGGTGACATCGAAGGCGGGATTGAAGCCCGTGCTGCCGTCGGGCACCAGCTGGACGCTGGTGGGATTCCCCCCGTCCGGCCTGCCGGCGATGTGGGTCACCTCGAAGGGGGAGCGGGCCTCGATCGGGATCTCCGCGACCCCGTCGGCGATGCTCCAGTCGATGGTGGAGGCGGGCAGGGCCACGTAGAAGGGCACGCCGTTGTCGTGGGCCGCCAGGGCCTTGAGGTAGGTGCCGATCTTGTTGCAGACGTCACCGGTGCGGGTGGTGCGATCGGTGCCGACGATCACCGCATCCACCTGGCGGTGCTGCATCAGGTGCCCGCCGGCGTTGTCGACGATCACGGTGTGGGGCACCCCCTCGCAGCCCAGCTCGAAGGCGGTGAGGCTGGCCCCCTGGTTGCGGGGCCGCGTCTCGTCGACCCACACATGGATGGGGATCCCGGCGCGGTGGGCCTTGTAGATCGGGGCGAGGGCCGTGCCCCAGTCGACGGTGGCCAGCCAGCCGGCATTGCAGTGGGTGAGCACGTTCAGCGGCTCGGCCTGGCGCCCCGCCGGCCGGGCCGCCGCCAGCTGGCGGAAGATCGCCAGGCCGTGCTCGCCGATGGCCTCGCACATCGCCACGTCCTCCTCGGCGATGGCGCTGGCCTCCGCTTTCGCCGCCTCGGCCCGCTCGGCCGGCGGCAGCGCCGCCACCCGGTCGCGCACCCGCTCGAGGGCCCAGCGCAGGTTCACGGCCGTGGGCCGGGTGGCATTGAGCTGGTCGAACGCCGTGGCCAGGGAAGCGTCGGAGGGATCGGCCTGCAGGGCCAGCATCAGTCCGTAGGCGCCGGTGACGCCGATCAGGGGCGCCCCCCGGACCACCATGGTGCTGATCGCCTCCGCGGCCTCGCACACCGTGGAGAGACGGCGGGTGACGAACCGATGCGGCAGCTGGGTCTGGTCGATCACCCCCACCGACCGGCCGCCCTCCTCGAGCCAGATGGTGCGCCAGGGCTTGCCGTCGATGTTCATCGGGAAGAAGGGTTCATGGGGAAGCCGCGTGCGGTGGCTCCGGCACCGATCTTCCGCCATCGCCGGGCGGGCTCGAGATCCCTCAACGCCCGTCCAGCCTCCCCATGGCCCGATCGCCAGGCCCCGCCAGCCGCAGCGCCGTGGCGAAGCCCAGCAGGGCCGCCGCCAGCCAGATCCAGCCGTGCAGGCTGAAGCTCATCACCCCGCCGAGGAAGCCGTTGACGTTGCAACCCGACGCCAGCAGCCCCCCGTAGCCCATCAACAGCCCACCGAAGCCGCGCCGGGCCAGGTCGGGCCAGGCAAAGGGACGCTCTCCGGCCAGCCGGAAGCGGCCCTGGCCGATGGCCGTGGCCACGGCGCCGTAGAGCAGCCCCAGATCCACCAGCACCGCCTGGTGGAGCAGCCAGGCCTGGGGTCCCTGCAGCAGGGCCAGCCCCCTGGGGGTCGACCAGAAGGGACTGGTCTGGGGATCCCAGCCCAGGGCGCGGGCGGCGTGGGCCCCCGTGAGGGCCAGGCCCCACAGCACCTTCCAGGGCTCGGCCGTCACCAGCAACAGGCCGGAGGCCAGCAGGGCCACGGCGATGGCGCCGCCGAAGAGCCGGCGTCGCTCGCGGGCAGCGGCGGCTCCCAGAGCACTCCAGGGGGCCTGACCGGTCCAGCGGGTCAGCAGCACGACGATCAGGCCGATGGTCAGCAGCTGCAGCACGAAGGCCCCGGCCTGGCCGAAGGCATCGATCCCGTCAGGGGCGTCGAGACGGGGTTGGGGAAGGGCGGCGAGCCGGGGGCCATGCAGGGTGCCGAGAAAGGCCCCGACCACCAGGCCTGCCAGGGCGGCCACCACCCCGGCCCCGCCGCGGGACGCGGCCGCCAGGGTGCCGCAGCCGCAACCCCGGGCCCGTTCCATGCCGATGCCGAACAGGAACGCCCCCGCCAGGAACGGCAGGGTGAGGGTGGTCTGGAGCAGCTTCGGCTGCAGTCCGGTGAGGGGTGCGAGGGTGAGCACCAGGGTCATGGCGATCACCAGGAGCACCAGCAGCAGCAGCTGGGCGTAGGCCGGAACAGGATCCCGCCGCTCCAGCAGCCGGCGGTACCCGGAGGCGAAGCCGAAGCGGGACCGCACCAGCCCGTGGCCGATCCCGCAGCCCAGCAACCAGACCAGGGCCGCGGCCGGTTGCCGGACCGCCAGGGCAGCGGCCACGGCCGCGGCCGGCGCCAAGGCCAGAGCGGCGCGAACGGAGGGGCTCAACGTTTCCGGGTCTTGGCGGCAGGGGCGTCGCTGCCGGTGTCACAGGCGGGGGCGGCCACCGGCGCCAGCAGGAGCAGCAGCAGGGCGGCCGCGATCGGGAGCAGGGCCGGGGATCGCAGGGTGGGGGTCACCATGGCTGGTATCACTGGGATCAGAGGTTGCTAGGCTGGGCCGGGCTGCCCTCGGGACCGACCGCGATCGGCAGCCTGGAGGCGCTGTACTCGGTCCAGGAGCCCTCGTAGATCCGCACCTTCGGGTACTTGAGCAGGTGCTTGAGGGTGAGGTACTGGAGGCTGGCCTCGCGGCCGGTGCTGCAGGAGACGATCACGGTCTTGTCGGGGGTGACGCCACGCCTCACCAGCAGGGAGCGGATCTCGTCAAGGGACTTGAGTTTGTGGGCGTTCTTTCTGGCCTCATCAGCGTTGTTCGCCTCGGTGAACGACTGCCAGGGGATGTTCTTCGCCCCCGGGATGTGGCCGTTGCGAATGAAAGTCTGGTCGGTGCCCTCAAACTGGGCCTTGGGGCGCGGATCGACGATCACCACATCGCTCCTGCCGATCAGGGGCTCCAGCTCGGAAAGGGGGATGGCCAGGCCCTGAACCGTGGTGGGCCTGAAGCTGCCTGCCGTGAAGGTGGGGAAGGCCTTGGTGGTGGGCTG
The DNA here is from genome assembly GCA_943367425.1 of Candidatus Sulfopaludibacter sp. SbA3. Classification (GTDB taxonomy): domain Bacteria; phylum Cyanobacteriota; class Cyanobacteriia; order PCC-6307; family Cyanobiaceae; genus Cyanobium. The sequence goes on along the minus strand of CALRJF020000013.1, from coordinate 35,197 downwards.
GGCGGCCGCCTTGTAGCCGCTGATGCCGCCATCGACGATCGCCACCCTGGTGACGCCGCTCTTCTCGAGGATGTAGGACACCAGGGCCGCCCCCAGCACATCGTTGCCGTCGGAGTAGACGAGCACCGCATCCCTGTTGGAGATGCCGGCCTGGCTCAGCAGGCTGGCGAGCTTGGCCGGGCTCCAGATCTGGAAGGGCAGCCGTCCGTTGGGGCCCCGGAACGCCTGCTCGGAGAGGTGAACGGCGCCGGGCACGTGGCCACCGAGGTAGGAGAGGGGCGGCACCGGCCGCACGTCGAGCACCTTCCAGCGCCCGGAGCGGACGGCGGCGGCGGCCTCTTCGGGAGACAGCACCTGGAAGCTGGTGCCCCCGGACGCCAGGGTGGTGACACCGGTGCCGGCGGACGCGGAGGGGGCCGCCAGTACCTGGGTGATCGAGGCGGCACCGAAACCGAAGCCGGTGGCGGTGGCGACCCCGATCGCAACGGGAAGCAGCAGGCGCCGGGCGAGCAGGGAGCGAAGCGAAGCCATTAAACGCAAAGGTGATCGATTTACCGATGATTACCGATGGGGGGTGGCGGCCATGGTGTTTTCGACCACAGGCCTTAGTGGCGCGTGAACCGGGTTACGTTGCAGTGGCATTCCCGCGCATGAGCCATGGGTTGGCGCCATCGTCTGCTGACCGTCGCCACCGCGCTGCTGGTGACAGCCGGTGGCCTGAGCGGAGGTGCCGCCCTGGCCACCCCGGCCGGATCGCTGCTCAAGGGGCTCAAGCTGCCCCTGCCCAAGCCGGCCGCCAGCCTGTTCGCCGCCAACGCCATCGGCCAGACCAGCCTCAACACCCAGCTCCCCGGCCAGCCGGAGGCGCTGCTCGCCAAGGTGAAGGCCAGCCTCACCCAGCAGGGCTACGTGGAACGCAAGGTCAACACCACCGTCGGCGCCTGGGGCTTCAACCTGGTGATGGACCCCCCGGCCGGCACCAAGGTCGATGGCACCAGCGAGGGCAAGGCGGCCGCCCTGGTGCTCCAGGCCGCCGCCATCGGCCCCGGCCAGCTCAACCTCAACGTCCGCTTCGAAGGACTCTGAGGGATCAAGCGACCGCCACGGACAACCACGACAGGCCCTTGAACCGGCCGACGTCCTGATCGGGGGGCACCAGCCGGGCGGGGGTGGCAGCAGGAACCAATAATGGGGCTCCGCGATCGATCTGAGCGGACCGAAGACCCCAACCCCGCGGTGGCCGACTTGAACGAGATGGGGCTGGCCATGGCGACGGCGGCGGGCGGCAGCCCGACCGCCGGGTCGACGGCCGGTGGCATCCCTGAACTGGTGAGCCTCTCGATCGTGCTGCTGCTGCTGGCGACGGCGGTGGCCCTGGTCGCCCAGCGGCTGCGGCTGCCCTACGTGACCGGCCTGGTGCTGGCGGGCCTGCCGTTCACCGAAGTGTTCTCGCGACGGATCGGGCTCGATCCCTCGCTGGTGCTCAATCTCTTCCTGCCGATCCTGATCTTCGAGGCGGCGATCAACACCGACATCAGCCGGCTGCGCAGCACCTTCAAACCGATCGCCCTGCTGGCGGGGCCGGGCTCGCTGGTCGCCTCGGGGGTGATCGCGCTGCTGGTGCACCTGGCGCTGGGGCTCCCCTGGATCCCTGCCCTGCTGGTGGGGGTGATCCTGGCCAACACCGACACGGTGTCGATGATCGCGGTCTTCAAGGAGATCCGGGTGCCCGCGCGGCTGACGACGATCGTGGAGGGCGAGACCCTGTTCAACGATGCGGCGGCCCTGGTCAGCTTCAACCTGCTGCTGCTGATCCACGCCTCGGGTTCGATCACGGTGGCGCAGGGTCTGCGGGAGATGGTGCTGGTGGCAGTGGGAGGGGTGCTGGTGGGCGGCGTCCTGGGCTACCTGTGCCTGCCGGTGTTCCTGCGGCTCCAGGATCCCCTCAGCTCGCTTCTGCTCACGGTGCCCCTGGCCCTGGGCACGTTTCAGTTCGGCCAGTTTCTGGGGGTCTCCGGTGCGGTGGCGGTGGTGATCGCCGGGCTCGTCTTCGGCAACCAGGGCCTGCCACGTAGCGGCACGGCCTCCGAGCGGCTCACCGTGCTGAATTTCTGGGAGTACGCGGGATTCATCGTCAACACCTTCCTGTTCCTGCTGATCGGCCTCGAGATCAACCCCCTGACCCTGTGGACGTCGCTGCCGGCGATCGCCCTGGTGGTGGTGGCCTACCAGCTGGCGCGGGTGCTCACGGTGTATGGGCTGCTGGCGCTGCTGCGCCGCTTCGACCGGCCGATCCCCCTGCGCTGGCAGCACGTTCTGGTGCTGGGCAACATCAAGGGTTCGCTCTCGATGGCGATGGCGGTGGCGATTCCCCTGTCGCTGGCCGGGAGGAGCGGGATCATCGAGCTGGTGTTCGGTGCGGTGCTGTTCTCCCTGGTGATCCAGGCGCTGGCGCTGCCCTGGCTGATCGGGCGCCTGAACATCGCCCAGGTGTCCCCCGTCACCAGCGAGATCGGCAAACTGCAGATCCAGCTGATCGCCTCCAAGGCGGCCCAGGAGGAACTCGACCGGCTGCTGAAGTCCGGGGTGCTGCCGAAGACCGCCTACGAGGAACTGTGGGCTTCTTACCAGGCGCGGGTGGCGGCGTCCGAGCGGGTGCTGCGGGAGGCCTACAGCGAGGGGCGCTCCGGACCTGATCAGCCCGGGGCCCGACCGCTGGAGGCGATCCGGAGACGCCTGCTCCTGGCCGAGAAGGGGGCCCTGATGGAGGCGCTGCGCAAGCGCATCGTGCCGGAGAATCTCGTGCAGCCCTTCGTCAGAGATTTGGATGAGAGACTTCTAGCGCTGGACGACGACTAGCGTTGAGGCCGAGATAGTCGATCAGCGGGTGCACAAACTCCGGCCTTGTGACCACCAGAATCGTGGATCCGGCCTGAAGCACGGTGTTGCCGTTGGGGATCTCGACGCTGGCCTCGGAATTGAGCTGGTAACCGATGATCAGGGAACCGCTCGGGAAACGGGGATCCTGGGCGATCGCAGCGACAGTGCGACCGGCCACGGAGCAATCGGCGGGGACCGGCAGCTTGAGCACCTTCACCTGGCCCTGCTCGAAGTGCATCATGGATTCGACATCGGGGTATTCGATCGCATTGGCCATCGTCGCCACCGCCAGATCAATGGTGCTGATGATGTGGCTGGCTCCCGCCAGGCGGTAGGCCTGAAGGAACTCGCGATCGCGCATTCGCACGACGATGTGGGAACTGCCGTAGCTGCGTGAAAGTGTGATCAAAGCCAGGTTGAGGGCATCGTCCCGCAGGGCGGCCACCACGGCATCCGCCTTGCGGATGCCAGCTTCGATCAGCACGGCGGAGCTGACCGCGCTGCCCTCGAAGGCCATCACACCGATCTTCTCGCGGGCGAAGCTGCACGCCATCGGATCGATATCGATGATCGCGATGGTGTGGCCGAGCTGAAGGAGCTGGCGAGCCAGACCCAGCCCCATCATTCCCGCCCCACCGATCAGCACATACATGGGCGTGATGGTACCAACGGCGCAGGGGGACCCCGGACTCAGGAGACTCCCGCTCGCATCAGCCGCTGCAGCTGACTGCTCTCCAGTTCCAGCACCCGGCGGGCGAAGTCCGGATCCCGCTCCAGCACGGCATCAAAGGAATCCACCGGCACCGCCAGCACCCGGGTGCCGTCCTCCTCGGCCACGATGGTGCTCTCCGAGCTGCTGTGGGTGAGCACCTCGAGCTCGTCGAGCACCCGGCCGGGCCGCAGCTCCTCCAGCCGCTCCGCTTCGCCGTCGCGGTGACGCACCTGGGCCCGGCCCTCGATCAGCAGCAGCAGTTCGCGGCAGGTGTCCCCGGCCTCGGTGATCAGGGCACCCCGTTCGAAGGAGCGCACCTCGGCCCGGTCCGCCAGGGCATCGAGGGTATCGGCATCGGTGCGAAGGAAGAAATCACTGGTGGCCAGGTGCACCCGCTTCTCCAGCTCCGGGAACAGGGGCAGCTCGGGCGGGGACGCCAGGGCCTGCAGGGCGGTGGCGGTCTGGCGCAGCCAGGCGGGGGCGCCGGGGCCGGTCCGCTCGGCCGCCAGGGTGCGGGCCTGCTCCGGATCGAGGCAGGCCGCCAGGAACAGGGCGGCGGCGGCCAGGAGCGGGCTGGGATCCGTCGTCAGGCCCGCCAGAAAGGTGAGGGTGTCGGCCACGGGCACCTCCAGGGAACAGGAGGCGGCCGCCGGGCCGGGTCGGCCCAGGGCTTCGCCGACGGCGGGCGGCAGGCGCCGGTCCCAGCCGCCGCGCTGCAGCAGCGCCGGCAGGGCCAGGGGGGCCAGGGCCTGGAGCCGCTCCACCAGCGCCGGAACGGCCGGATCCTCCTGCAGGATGGCCAGACAATCCAGGATCGCCGCCACGCTCAGTTCCTTGCGGTGCTGGAGCCGGTCCTCCACCAGGGCGAGAACGACGCTCTGATGGCGCAGGGCCGACTGCTGCAGCGACCGGTATCCGGCGATCTGGGCCGGCAGCCGGTCCAGCAGCAGCTCCGCCCGGCGGGCCGCCGCTGCCGTGGCAGAAAGGTTCTCCAGCACCATCGCCTCCTCCCCACTGCTGATGCCGTACTCCCGGCGCAGGCTGCCCAGGGCGTCGGCGCTGCCGCTGCCGCTGCCGGTGCCGAGGCGTTGCAGCAGCTGCAGCCGCTCCAGTGACTTGCGGTAACCGCTCAGGCGGATCTGATCCTCGAGGCTGCGACGGTTGAGCGGATCGAGCAGGCCGGGATCCTCCACGCCGAGCTCCTCCAGCAGGCTGCGGTGCTCGTCGTCGCTGATGCCCAGGGACAGGCGCATCTGCTGCAGCACCTCCAGGCTGCTGGCGGCGTTGACGAAGCCCTCCTCCAGGGCCTCCCGCACCACGCCCTTGTAGGCCTCGAGCCGCTTCTGGCCGGTGAAGCCCGGCAGCACCTTGGCCAGCACGTACACCTCCTCGGTGCCCAGATCGGCGAGGGAGCGGCCATCGAGGTACTGGCCCACATCCAGATCCATGCGGGCCAGCTGCTTGCGGAAGCGTTCGGCCAGGTTCTCGCGGCCGTAGAGATCAGGGGAGCGGCTCCAGGCGCAGTAGAGCCACAGGGTGCTGACGGCCACCAGGGTGACGTCGAAGAGGTACTGCAGCCAGGCCGGCGCCAGCAGCAGCAAAGGCCGGCCGGCGAACAGGAAGAAGAAGTTGAACACCAGGAAGGTGGCCACCACGAACACCCGGTGCCGGATCCGGTTGCGATCGGGCTCGGCGCCAAGGCGGCGCACCCGGGTCCGCAGGGCCGACTCGATCGCCCGGCCGACCAGCACCCCCAGCCAGGTGCACAGGCCCAGGAACAGGGGCACCGCCACCAGCTTGGGGACATCGATCGGCTGGCCGAACAGGTAGAAGCCCGGCCGCAGCAGCTGGGCCAGCTGGTCGTCCTGGCGCAGCCAGACGCCCGAGAAGTAGTACTCCCAGTTGCCGGCGTAGACGTAGTAGTAGAGGAAGTAACCGAGCACCAGGCCCACGTAGCCGTAGCGCTCGAAGGCGAAGGCGGGGGTGGGCAGCCGGGCCCAGTAGGTGCGCTCGGCGTCGATGTCGATGCAGGGCTGCTGGCAGGCCACGCAGGCGCTCTGTTCACTGCCGTCGGGCTGCACGGTGCGGCACATCGACTGGGTGATCGGTGAGCTGGCCATGTGGGCCTTGCTGCCCAGCAGACCGGTGGGGGTGGAGAAGATGCTCTGCACCGGGGCCATCGGGCAGAAGTACTGGCACCAGCTCTTGCCGCCGTAGAGCCAGCCCGCGGCGATGGCACAGGCGATGGTGAAGGCCAGCCAGGCGAACAGCACCAGCCGGTCGGCATTGAAGAACAGGATGCGGCCGCACAGGCCCACGAACAGCCAGCCGAACTGGAGGCGGGAGTAGTGCTTGCCCAGCCAGGAGTCGGCCGGCACCTTGGCCAGCTGGAGCCGCTTGTCGCCGGTCTTCGGGTTCACCCGGGCGATCTGGCGCTGCAGCCCGAGGGCACGCGGAATCTGGGAGAGGAACGACAGCGGGCAGATGCGGCGCCAGAGCTCATGGCCGAACACCAGCAGCACGAACACACCGGCCGGCACCACCAGGCCCCAGAACAGGGTGGTGCCCAGGGGATAGGGACGCTCCGGAAGGCAGGTGCCCTGCACCGTCACGCAGTCGGCGGGCAGACGCAGCGGACTCCAGGGGTGATCCGCCGTGGTGAACCTCGGCGTGAACGGGTCATAGAGCAGCGAGGCGATGATCAGCAGCCAGCCTGCGGTGAGCGCCCAGCGCACCCGATGCATCCACCGTTCCGACACCTGGAATCCTTTCTGGGGGCTTGCAACTGCGGACCATAGCGATGGCCTCCGCAAGCTGACGTCGCCGTGCAGGTCCGCTCAGGCGTCGACGTGGTGGTGCACCTGGTTCGTGCCGGTGAGACGCTTCTCCAGGTTGCGCATCAGCACATAGAAGACGGGGGTGAGGAACAGGCCGAAGAAGGTGACGCCGAGCATGCCGAAGAACACGGCGACGCCCATCGCATGGCGCATCTCGGCTCCGGCTCCTGAAGAAGCCACCAGGGGGATCACGCCCATGATGAAGGCGAAGGAGGTCATCAGGATCGGCCGCAGCCGCAGACGGGCGGCTTCGATGGCGGCATCGGCGGTGGTGGCCCCGTCAATCTCCAGCTCGCGGGCGAATTCCACGATCAGAATCGCGTTCTTGCACGCCAGCCCCACCAGCACGAACAGGCCGATCTGGGTGAAGACATTGTTGTCGCCGCCGGTGATCCAGACGCCGGCGATGGCGGAGAACAGGGACATCGGCACGATCAGGATGATGGAGAGCGGCAGAAAAAGGCTTTCGTACTGGGCCGCCAGCACCAGGAACACCAGCAGCACGCAGATCGGAAACACCAGCAGGGCCGTGTTGCCGCTGAGGATCTGCTGATAGGTGAGGTCGGTCCATTCGAAGCGGGTGCCGGCCGGCAGGGTTTCGGAGAGAATCCGGGTGATGGCCGCCTGCGCCTGACCACTGGAATAACCGGCGGCCGGCCCGCCATTGAGATCGGCGGAACGGAAGCCGTTGTAGCGGGCCACGCTGTCGGGCCCGTTGGTTTCCGTGACGGTGACGATCGATCCCAGCGGCACCATCTGACCGGCCTGGTTCCTGACTTTCAGCTTGAGGATCTGCTCAGGCCGGGATCGGAACTCCTTGTCGGCCTGGGCCACCACCTGATAGGTGCGCCCGAAGGCATTGAAGTCATTGACGAAGAGCGAACCGAGGTAGATCTGCATGGTGTCGAAGACACTCTGCACATCCACACCCAGCTGCTGGGCCTTGGTGCGGTCGAGATCGGCGAACAGCTGGGGCGTGTTGATGTTGTAGCTGGAGAACACCCGCAGCAGTTCGGGGGTCTGGGCGGCCTTCTGCTGCACCGTCTTCATCAGCTGATCCAGCGCCTCGTAGCCCAGATCGGTGCGATCCTCCACCTGCAGCTTGAAGCCACCGATGGTGCCCAGGCCGTTCACGGGCGGTGGCGGGAAAATCGCAATGAAGGCCTCATTGATCTTGCCAAACTTCTTCTGCAGCGATTGCGAAATCGCGAAGCCCGACAGATCCGGCGTGGTGCGCTCCTCGAACGGCTTGAGGGTGACGAACACGATGCCGGAGGAGGGGCTGTTGATGAAGCCGTTGATCGACAGTCCGGGGAACGCCACGGCACTTTCCACCCCCGGTTCCGCCAGGGCCACCTCCGACATCCGTCGGATCACCGCCTCCGACTGTTCCAGGGTGGAGCCGTAGGGCAGCTGGGCGAAGCTCACCAGATACTGCTTGTCCTGGGTGGGCACGAAACCGGTGGGCACCACCCAGAAGCCCCAGACGGTGGCCGCCAGCAGGGCCCCGTAAACGAGCATGGCGGCGGATTTGCGCGACAGGCTGGCCGCCACACCGCGGCCATAGGCGGTCGAGCCGCGCCGGAACACCCGGTTGAAACCGCGGAAGAACCAGCCGAACAGCCGATCCATCAGGCGCGTCAGCCCATCCTTGGGCGCGTCGCGGCCCTTGAGCAGGATGGCCGCCAGGGCGGGGGACAGGGTGAGGGAGTTGAACGCGGAGATGACGGTGGAGAAGGCGATGGTCAGCGCGAACTGGCGATAGAACTCACCGGTCAGGCCGCTGATGAAGGCGATCGGTACGAACACCGCACACAGCACCAGGGCGATCGAGATGATCGGGCCGGTGACCTCCTGCATTGCCTGGATCGTCGCCTCCCGGGGCCGGAGGCCTTCCTCGATGTTCCGCTCCACGTTCTCCACCACCACGATGGCGTCGTCCACGACGATGCCGATGGCCAGCACGAGGCCGAACAGGGACAGGGAATTGATCGAGAAGCCGAACAGCTTCATCGCCGCAAAGGTGCCGACGATCGAGATCGGCACCGCCAGCAGGGGAATGATCGAGGCGCGCCAGGTCTGCAGGAAGACGATGACCACCACCACCACCAGGGCGACGGCCTCCAGCAGCGTGTGCACCACCGCGTCGATCGAGCCGCGTACGAACACGGTCGGGTCGTAGACGATGCTGTAATCCACCCCCTGGGGAAAGCTCTTCTTCAGCTCCGCCATGGCACGTCGCACATCGTCGGAGATCTGGATCGCGTTGGATCCAGGCGTCTGGAAGATCGCCAGGGCCACGGCCGGTTTGTTGTCGAGCAGCGAACGCAGGCCATAGTCCGCCGCATCCACCTCCACCCGGGCGACATCCTTCAGACGGGTGATCACGCCGCCGTCCTGTTTGATGATGATGTTGGTGAATTCATCCGGGTCGCTCAGGCGCCCGCGCGCATTGATCGACAGCTGCTGCTTCACGCCCGGCCCATAGGGGGGTCCGCCGATGACGCCGGCAGCCACCTGCACGTTCTGCCGCCGGATGGCGGCCACCACATCGTCGGCCGTGAGGGAGCGCTCGGCCACCTTGTCGGGGTTGAGCCAGATCCGCATGGCGTAATCGCCGGAGCCGAACACCTGCAGCTGGCCGACGCCGGGGATCTTCGCCAGCTGATCCTTGACATTCAGTACCGCGTAATTGCGCAGGTACAACATGTCGTAGCGGTTGTTGGGCGAAGTGAGATGCACCACCATCGACAGATCCGGAGAACTCTTGGTGGCCGTCACGCCCAGGGATCGGGTGACATCAGGCAGACGGGAGAGCACCTGGTTGACCCTGTTCTGCACCAGCTGGGTGGCCAGATTGGGATCACTGCCGAGCTTGAAGGTGGCCGTGAGGGTGAGCGTGCCGTCGGAAGCCGACTGGGAGGACATGTAGAGCAGGTTCTCCACGCCGTTGATCTGCTCCTCCAGCGGCGTGGCCACCGTTTCAGCGATCACCTTCGGGTTGGCCCCCGGATAGCGGGCCACCACCACCACCGAGGGCGGCACCACTTCGGGATACTCCGACACCGGCAGCTGGAGCATCGACAGGGCCCCGGCCAGGAAGATCAGCACCGAAATCACACCGGCGAAGATCGGCTTGTCGATGAAGAATTTGGAGAGATTCATGGCCGGGTGACCACCTTCTGACCCGGGCGAACCCGCTGCTGACCGTCGACGACGACGCGATCACCATCCGAGAGCCCCTTGAGAACAACACGCTGTCCTTCCGTCTGCTGGCCCACACGAATTTCCCGGTAGGCAATCGTGTCATCGGGCCCAACCACATAGACGAATTGTTTGTTCTGATCTTTGACAATCGCCTTGTCCGGCACCAGCATGGCCGTGCTGCGATCACTGTTCGACATCCGTACGGACACGTACATGCCCGGAATCAGGGAGCCATCCTGGTTGGGGAATTTCGCCCGGGCACGAATGGTTCCCGTCGAGGAGTTGATGCGGTTATCGAAGCTGTAGACGCTTCCGGTGTACACCCGATCCGTATCGCCCGGCAGCCTCAACTGCACGGGCATCGACCGCAGCAGGTCTTCGGATTGATTCTGGCCGCGAAAAAGATTGAGGTAGGTCTGCTCGTCCACGTCGAACACCGCATAGATGCCATGGGTCGACACGATCGAGGTGAGCACCGGTGAATCCTGGCCCGTTTCCACCAGGTTGCCGAGGGTGATCTCGGGGCGGCTGATGCGGCCGGAGATCGGCGCTTTGACATAGGCATGATCGATGTCGATCCGCGCCTGCCGCCATTCGGCTTCGGCCTTTTCCACGGCGGCTCTGGCGACGCGATCACGATTGACGCGCTGGTCGTAGACACTCATCGCCAGCGCCTGGGACTTGACCAGGCTGGTGGCCCGCTTGAGATCGCTCCTGGCCAGATCGGCATCGGTCCGGGCCGATTCCAGCGTGGCCGCGGCCCTGGCCAGGGCGGCCTTGAAGGGGCGCGGATCGATCACGAACAGGACGTCGCCGGCCCTGACGATCTGGCCGTCATGGATCCGCACCTCGGCGATGCGGCCGTCCACTTCCGGCCGGACCTCGACGTAATCGACCGCCTGCAGGTGGCCGGAGAACTCGGACCACAACTGCACCGGCCGTCGGCTGACGGTCTGGACGTCGACCGACACCGGAGCGGGACGGGCCTGAGCCTTGCTGTCCCTGGCACCCCCGCAGCCCCCCAGGGCCATGGACAGGCCGGCCGAGGCGACCACGGCCACCACGAAGCCGGAGAACCGGCGCTTGCCGTTGTGCGACCCCGCAGCCAGGGCCCGGACGTCTTGTTGCATGAATCTCCTGCGCGACGCCATGCCCTGAGCTCACCATGGCCCCAACGGGCGACGGCCACGAAGGTCGACGGCCAAGAAGGCCGCCAGCCTGGGTGACCGACAAACAGAACGCTCTGTCTGTTGGTGGAGGCACCGTAGAACGACCGTTCTATAGTGTCAACCATGGCCAACGAGCCCAGCCATCACGCCACGCCAGCTTCCGTACGTGATCGCCTGATCGACGCCGCCGACCGTCTGTTCTATTCCGAGGGTGTGCGCGCCGTCGGTGTCGACCGGGTGCTGGATGAAGCGGAGGCGGCCAAAGCCTCCCTCTACGCCCACTTCGGCTGCAAGGACAAGCTCGTGGCCGCCTACGTGCAGCGGCGCGTGGACGATTGCCGCACCAGGCTCGAGGCCACCATGGCCCCCATTCCCCCGGCCGAACGGGCCCTGCACCTGTTCGACTGGGTGATCGAGCAGACCCGGCAGCCCGACTTTCGCGGCTGCCCGGTGATGCACGTCGTCAGCGAACTCACCGACCCCCAGCATCCGGCCCGCCTGGTGGCGGCGGATCAGCGGGCCTGGATGCACCGCCACCTGGTGGCCTGGGCCGAGGCCGCCGGAGCGGCCGACCCCCAGCGGGTGGCCGGAGCCCTGCAGGTGCTCCTCGATGGGGCGGTGGCCGCCGCCGAGCAGGACGGGCCCCAGCGGGCCGATGACGCCCGCTGGCTGGCCGAGCAGCTGCTCAGCCCGAGCGGCCCCGCTGCGGCTGGGAGGCCAGCAGCAGAATCAGCCCACTGACCAGCAGCACCAGGGTGGAGAGCACCTGGATCTGGGGAGAGATCTCCCGCTGGAAGGCGCCGGCCAGATAGAGCGGCAGGGTCAGGGTCTCGCCGGCGGTGAAGCTGCTGACCACGTAGTCGTCGAAGGACAGGGAAAAGGACAGCAGGGTGGCGGCCAGCAGCCCCGGCACCAGCAGCGGCAGGGTGACCCGGCGGAAGGCCTCCAGCGGCGGCGCCCCCAGATCCTGGGCTGCCAGCTCGAGGGTGGGATCGAACCCCGCCAGCCGGGCCTTGAGGGTGAGTGCCGCGTAGCTCAGGCAGAACAGGCTGTGGGACAGCAGCAGGGTGAGCGGCCCCCGCGGCAGATCGACACCCACGAACAGGCTCAGCAGCGCCATGGCCAGCACGATCTCCGGGTTGGTGAGCGGCAGGGCCAGCAGCAGCTCGATGGCCCGCCCCCCCCGCACCCTGGCGCGGCTGAGGGCCAGGGCCATCAGCCCCCCCAGCAGCACCGCCAGCAGCGCCGCGGCCACCGCCAGGGCGAGGCTGGTGAGGAAGGCCCCGGTGAGGGCGCCGTCGCGCAGGGGATGGCGCCAGTTCTCCAGGGTGAAGCCCTGCCACACGAGGTTGAAGCGACCCCGGGGGGCGTTGAAGCTGAACAGCACCGTGACGGCCACCGGCGCATAGAGCAGTCCATAGGCGAGCACGCTCGCCAGCCCCAGCAGCAGGCTCCCCAGCCGGTTCATGGCAGCGGCATCGCCTCGAGGCCCCGGCCCCGCAGCTGCAGCACCACCGCCACCGTGATCAGGGCCATCAGCACCAGGGTGAGGGCCGCGGCCCGGGGCGCCTGCAGCTGCACCAGCAGCAGGTTCTCGATCACGTTGGCGATCATCCTGTCGTTGGGCCCGCCCAGGAAGCGGGGGTTGACCACGTCCCCGGCCGCGGGGATCAGGCTCAGCAGCAGGCCCGCACCAAGCCCCGGCAGCGACAGGGGCCAGACCACCCGGGTGAAGCGGCGCAGCGGACCGGCGTGCAGATCGGCGGCGGCCTCCAGCAGCCGCGGGTCGATCCGCTGCATGGCCACCACCAGCGGCAGCACCAGGAACGGCAGCAGGTTGTTGGTGAGCCCGAGGATCACCGCCGTGGGGGTGTTCAGCAGCCGGCCGTCCCGCAGCAGCCCCAGCCCGGTGAGGGGCCCGCTGAGCCCCAGGCCCTCCAACAGACCCAGCACCGGGCCATGGTCTCCGAGCAGGCTGGTCCAGGCGATCGCCCGCACCAGGAAGGAGGTGAGCGAGGGCAGCACCACCAGGCCGATCAGCAGCGGCTGCCAGCGCCCGCCCCGGAAGCGGATCGCGAAGGCCAGCGGATAGGCGAGCACCAGGCCCAGCCCCGTGGCGATCGTGGCGAAGCCGAAGGAGCGCACCAGCACGGGGCCGTAGGCCTGCAGCACCTCGGCGTAGTTGGCCACCCGGCCCCGGAACGCCGTCTCCAGCCCGAAGCGGCTGAGCGGCTCCGACAGCGACAGGGGCACCAGACCCAGCAGGGGCAGCACGTAGAGCCCCAGCAGCCACAGCAGACCCGGCGTCAACAGCAGCCATGGCCACCACGACGGTGGGGGGTGGGCCGGTGGCCGGCGGGCTTCAGCCCTCGCTGATCTCGGCAAAGCGCTCCTCCCATCGGGCCTCCTCGGCATCGCTCAGGGGGCCGAAGATGTGCAGCCGCTTCTGTTCCGCCGCATCCGGGAACATCAGCGGACTGCGGGCCAGGGCGGCGGTGGCCGGGTCTTTGGCCAGGATCTGCTGCACCCCCTCCACCGGGGAGATGTACTGCACGGCGGCGGCGATGCGGGCCGCCTCGACGGGCTCATAGACCCAGTTCATCCAGCGGGCCGCCTCCGTGCGGTGGCGGGCGCCCTTGGGCATCAGCATCAGATCGGCCCAGAGCACCCCGCCGCTCTCCGGCACCACGAAGCGCAGGTCGGGCTGCTCCAGGGCCAGCTGGGCCACGTCGCCCGACCAGCCGATGCAGGCGGCCAGATTGCCCGCCAGCAGATCGTTCTGGTAGTCGTTGCCGGTGAAGCGGCGAATCTGGCCGCTGCGGCGGGCCTGCTCCAGCCGGGCGAAGGAGGGCTGGGCCGCCGCCCAGGTGGGACGGGAGATGTCCTGGCCGTCGGCCAGCATCAGCAGCCCCATGGTGTCGCGCATCTCCAGCAGCGCCGACACCTTGCCTTTGAGCTTCGGATCGAACAGGTCGTCGACGCCGCGCAGCTCCCGGCCCGTGGCCTTGATGTTGTAGGCGATGCCGGCGATGCCGGATTGCCAGGGCAGGCTGAAGCGCTGCTGCGGATCCCACGACGGCTGACGCAGCGACGGGATCAGGTTCGAGGCGTTGGGCACCTCCCCCAGGGGCAGCGGCTCCAGCCAGCCCAGCCGGATCAGCCGCTCCGCCATCCAGGAGGTGAGCACCACCAGGTCCTGGGCCAGGGGCCGGCCGGCGGCCAGCTGGGGCTGGAGGCGGGCGAAGAACTGGCGCACGTCGTTGACGTCCTCCACGTAGCGCAGCCGGATGCCGGTGTCCTTCTGGAAGCGCGCCACGCTGCCGGGGGCGCCGGGCGTGCCCGGATCGATGTAGAGGGGAAAGGTGGAGATCAGCAGCTCGCCCCCGCCATCGCCATCGCCGTCGTCACCCCCTTGAGCCCCGCCGCTGCCCCCCGGGCCGCGGCCGCAGGCCTGCAGCAGGGTGGGGCCGAGGGCGGCCGCACCGGCCCCCAGGGCCAGCCGCCGCAGGAAGGTGCGTCGTCCCTGGGGCCTTGGCGATGGGGGTCTCATGGCCGGGTGGCCTCCAGCAGGTGACTGTCGGCCGGATTCCAGCGGCACCAGAGTTCCTCGCCGACGCGCAGATGGTCGGGCAGGCCGGCGTTGGTGTCGATGGCGATCAGGGACAGATCGTCGGCGCCGTGCAGCCGCACCTCCACCGTGGCCCCCTGGAAGGCCAGCTCCCGCACCCGCGCCCGCAGGCCCAGCTCCCCCTCCTGGGGCGGGTCGGCACTGAGCCGCAGGCGTTCCGGTCGCAGCAGCCGCACGCCGCCGGCGCCACCTGCCGGCAGCAGATTGGCGGCCCCCAGGAAGGTGGCCACCACGGCACTGCGGGGGTGGTCGTAGAGCTCGCGGGGGGGACCCACCTGCTCCAGCCGACCCTCGTGCAGCACCGCCAGGCGGTCGCTGAGGCTGAGGGCTTCCTCGCGGTCGTGGGTGACGAGCACGAAGGTGATGCCCACCTCCCGCTGGATGCGCTTGAGCTCGCTGCGCATCGTGCGGCGCAGGTCGGGATCCAGGGCGGCCAGGGGTTCATCCAGCAGCAGGGCCGCCGGTGCATTGACCAGGGCCCGCGCCAGGGCCACCCGCTGCTGCTGGCCGCCGGAGAGCTGATGGGGCCTGCGCTTCGACAGGTCGGTGAGGCGCACCACCTCCAGGGCCTCCCCCACCCGCCGCCGGATCTCCGCCGCCCCCAGCCGCTGGGAGCGGGGTCCGAAGGCCACGTTGTCCCAGACACTGAGGTGGGGAAAGAGGGCGTAGTTCTGGAACACCAGATTCACCGGCCGCCGGTGGGGCGGTGCATCGGTGAGGTCCTGGCCCTGGAGCAGGATGCGGCCCTCCTGGGGGCGATCGAATCCGGCGATCAGGCGCAGGGTGGTGGTCTTGCCGCAGCCGGAGGGACCCAGCAGGGAGAAGAACTCGCCGGCGGCAACCTGGAGGCTCAGATCCTCCACGGCAGCCATCGCACCGAAGCGTCGGCTCACCCGGCGCATGGTGATTACCTCGCCGGCGCCAGGCAGTTCGGCAACACCACGGCCGTTCAACGTGACAGGCTCCGTCAGCACGGGCGGCGGCAGATCGCGCCACTGTCTAGCAATGGCGAGCTCCAGCAAATGTCCAGAGATGACGAATCGGGCGGTTGATCCGGGTGTGGAAGCTCCGGGGCGCCACTGCCTTCGGTGCCCGGTTGACCAAGGCGCCTCCACGTCGCGCGGCTAAGACTCCTTGGACAATCTGTAGGTCAGCTTGTCGTCGGCCACGGCCACATAGCCCGCCTTGATCATCTGATCAATCACGGACTGGACATCCATCTCGCAGACCTGCTTGAAAAGGATGGCGTCAATCGTGGACTTTAAGGTGGACAGGGTGCGAGGAAGCGTAGCACCTGATTTTAACCGGTCAACAACCAACCCCATCCGTTCCTTTGGCGTTCTGGCGACAGAAGCACGAATGATCGGGATCTCGCTGATCGCTTCACTGCGCATAGAGAAAACCTTTCTTTCGCGCAAGTGCTCGATCAATGGATCAAAGCCCTTGTCCTTTGAGATGATATGGAAAAATGCGTCCGGGTGATTGGCTGCGATCTGGCCGATGTAAAATGCAATATGAAAATCAAGAGCATTTGGGCCTGCTCCAGAAATTCGGATGTACCTGGCTCGCTCACCAAGATCCTGAATGGCAGAGACTGTCTCGAAGGAGAGCCTTGTCTGAGCTTTGCCAACGAAAACATAAGCAAAGAAACCATCACGGTTGAGCAGGTCCAGCTGACTGGGCTGCACACTTTCATAATCAATCAGTACATAGTTGGATTTCATTCCTCAAATGGAAGCCGGCCCCTTGCATTATCCCTAAGCTGCTGGGCCTTGCAACTCCACCAGGATGTCCAGCACCTCGCTGGCGCGACATGGAGTTCAACACGCATAAAAGACCGCGCTCATCGCGACTCGATTTCGGCGGCGGAGGGTGAACGCTTCAAAGCTCAAGGCGGAATGACATCAGCAGGAGCGCCAGCACAAGACCAATTCCACAACCCACAGGGCCTCCTGTCAGGATGCCGACCAGCACGACGATCACCGCAAATGCCTTCTGGATTCCTCTGATGTCCTTGTTAACTCTCTTAGCCTTTAGTCGTTGCAAGATAAGTCGCTCGCGCCGTTTCAACTCAACATGTTCCCTACGACGCTCCAGATCCTTTTTTGCTTCCTTTTTTGCTTGCACACCCAAACGTTGGCTGACTTCCGGCTCGCGCCTCCTGTGCGTCAGATTGAATTCTGGAATCCACCATCGAGGTACTTCATGTCCATATTTCAACTTTCGATTTCTCTCATCTGAAGTCATTGGTCACCTCTTTGGGCCACCCCATCATGAATCGTCATTTCGGAGACATCGGATGATGCCTGCGGAAGATAGCCGTCAACTGTATGACGTTGACGAGCTCCTTCCATTTCCACAGCATGCTTCAGCTCTGTATAGGGGACAGGCTTCCCTACAAGGCGACGCAGGGAAGGCAAAGTGATATGGGTCTGGCTGCGCTCCCTTAAATTCAGCACGAATGTGGCGACCACATAGAACTCCCACTGGACAGATCCATCGGATCCAAGGTTGCCTGATCCTTGTGGGAAAGGACGGCAAAAACGTAAACATCTGCCTGTCGCTTCAGTTCTTCGCCAAAGCGATTAACCTTCGCATCCCATGCCTTCGTCCTGGGAATTCGGAAGGCGATATCACTCAGACGATTCTGGCGCCACGTCTGCAGATAGGCGGAGGACTTGACCTCAACCCGGGTCCCGTCTGGAGCTGTGAGGTCAAAAGGCGCCCACTCTTCACGGATACCTTGCCGATCAACCCCGAGGGCCCTCCCGACGAGGTACTCAGCCAGGAGGCCCCGTGTCACGTTGCTGACAAGGTCAGAACCAGCCCAGCGCCAGAAGTCAAGCAGGTCAAACTCAAGTTCCACCCGGCTGTTGTGAAAACGTTCTTCGCCAGAACGACGAACCACCTTGATCGCTTCGTACTTGACCATCACCTGATCATGATGAATAAGGAGGCTTCGGCTTCCGTAGGCCAACGCGAGATTCGGCTGAATGGCAATAGCTGCGATGACATATTCGTGCCTGAGCCGATCAACTTCTCACTGCCAACCAGTTTAAGGGGGTTTCGATTGGCAACACGACTGAAGAGCCATCCATCGGAAATGTCTCCTGCAGCGCAACCAGCCTCGAGGAGCGACAAACAAGGGCTCCGGGCCAGTGCGTAGCCCCCGGGGCCGGGTACTGCCATCGTCAGGAGCGAGGCTCCTGCTCGCCCCTCCGGATGGACTTCTTCGATCGCCAGTGGTCCACCTACCGGGCGGTGGTGGACCACGACCTGATGCAGCACCGGGCCCTGACGGCGGCGCTGACCGAGGCGGTGGAGACCTGGCTGGCCGCGCGGCCGGCAGGGGAAGCGCCGCCCCGGATGGTGGATCTCGGCTGCGGCGACCTGGCCGTGATGGCCCCCCTGCTGCGGCGACTGCCGCTGGGCTCCTACCTGGGCCTGGATCTTTCCGCCCCGGTGCTGCCCCGGGCGGCGGCGGCCCTGGGCTCCGTGCCCTACCCCTGCCAGTGGCGGGAGCAGGATCTGCTGGCCTGGGCCGAAGCCGAACCGGGCCCCGAACCGGTCGACCTGCTCCATTCCGCCTTCGCCCTCCACCATCTGAACGAAGGGGACAAGGCCCGCTTCCTGCAGCTCAGCCGCCGCCATCTGGCACCGCAGGGCCTGTTCCTCTGGGCGGATGTGTTCCGTCCTGCCGGGGAAGACCACCAGGCCTACGTGGCGCGCTACGTGGCGCGGATCCGCAGCGGCTGGGGCGTGCTGGCGCCCGAGCAGCAGCAGCCGGTGATCGACCACCTCAGCCAGTACGACCTCCCACCCGATCGGGACGCCATCCGCCGCGTCGCCGAAGCCTGCGGCTGGCACTGGCGATGGCTCTGGCAGGGCGACCACCGGGCCGAAGCCCTGGCCCTGCTCACCCCCGTGGCCCCCTAGGACCCGCCGAAACCCTCCTGGATCACCCCCGCCAGATCGAGGAGCATCTGGTCGCTCCTGCCGATGTAGGAGGAGCCGTGCATGACGGCCAGCGTCTGCGGGTGCAGCGCGGCGAGCCCCTCCAGCAAACTGGCCGTCTGGCTGGTGTAGGGCATGTAATCCGCCAGGGGCCCGCTCTGCATCTGCTGCATGGCCTGCCGGGCCGGTTCGATCAGATCGGACGCGGTCACGGCGGCGACATCGCCGAACTGATGGAAGAGATCGGAGCAGAACAGGGTGCGGCGCGTCTCCTCGAACAGCAGGCCGGCGTCCCAGCCATGGGGGAGGTGCGGCGAGCGGTGGAAGCGGAAGCGGTACCGGCCGGTGCTGAGCACATCCTCAGCCGCCATGCCACGGGCAGGGCGGATGGCGAAATCATCCACACTCACCAGCTTCCCCACGAGGGTGCAGACCGGCTGGGCCAGGGGCGCCAGCTCCAGCCAGTGGTTGAGGCCCCCGATCTCATCGGATTCGAAATGGCTCCAGGCGATGTGGCGGAGCTGGGTGGGATCGATCAGCGTGGCAACGGCATCCCGCAGGAGCGGAAACATGGCCCGGAGCCCCGCATGAAACAGCAGCGGCTCCTCGTCGCGCACGAGGAAGTGATTGAACTGCAGATCGAACTCCGGCACATGGATGGACAGCCGGAACAGGTCAGGGGCGATCTCGGAGACGACAACCATGGCTCATGGGTAGGGGGTGGGAGGGCGCCCCATGCTCAACCTAAGCGTCAATCGAAATCCATTTCATTCGCGACGTCCTGCCGGATTTGATCGACACCATGGATCGCGCACATCCGAACTGCTGGCTGATCAGACGGATCAGTTCATCGTTGGCCTTGCCGTCCGTCGGAAGGGCCTTCACATCAGCGCGATAGGTCCCATCAGCCAACAATGTCAGCTGGCTGATCCGGGCCCCCGGCTTCACCTTCACCAGAATCATCGGCATGGATCCGTGGCGCCCGCTCAGGGGCCGTTGGCCTGCATGGTTTCCAGGGCGGCCTGACATTTGGACGGAGACTGGTAGATGAAGACCTCACGGCGAGGCGAAGCGTCGCACTTGTGATACTGGGATCGAAGCCCGAAGGCATAGCCGTCGGCAGAAAACTCACAACGCTTGAAACTCGCCACCTGCTGCGGCGTGATGCGGTGGCACTTGGTGGTGGTCGGCTGGAGGGCATCGAAGCCGTAGCCAGCCTCCACGGGAAACTCGCCGGCCTTTGCGGCGCTGGACGTCGCCAGTAACAGGGCCGCCAGCAGTGGTCGCAGGGTGGTGTCCATCGCGCCAGGGCCGGAGGGGCAGGAGCTTGACGCTAGACGAGGTGCCGCGTCCGCTCAATCGGCTGCCACCGCGTTGCCCAGCCGTGCCCGGATGTCGCGAAGCCGGGCGACGTTGTTCACCAACGTGGGTGCATGGTCGAGGCCCTCCAGATAATCGAACACATAGGCGAGCACGGCATAGATCGCGCCGGCACTGAAGGCCGGCGAACGGGTGAAGTCGATCAGGAGGACCACCAGCGCCACGATCGTGGCGAGCTCCGTCACGGTCCAGGTCCACGATTCGCTGTCCGAGAGTTGCACATGCCAACGACGCACCCTGCCGAAGTGGCGACGCAGGCGCAGCGGGCGAGCCGCTTCGATGTCTTCGATCTCGCGCTCGATCTGGTCGTTGAGGCCGCGATGCAGGTGGAGAGCGCGCCGCCAGTACCAGCCGTTGACGAGCCCCATCGGCAACAGCACCGCCATCGCGATGAACCCCGCCTCGAGGTCGTAGGTGAACAGCATCACCAGCGAACCGATCACGGTCACCACCTGGGAGAACATCGCCGGCACGTCCTCCTCGAAGAAGCCGACCATGTCGCGCATCATCTCGACCCGCGCCGAGACGATGCTCGTGCCGTGGCCGCGGCGCCTCTGTTCGGCAACGGTGTCCACGGCGAAGCGGGCATACAGACCCATGAACACCCGGGTGTCGTAGCGCTGCCGCACGAAGGCCGCGACGAGGTGCACGAGCCACACGGCGATCAGCGCCGAGAGGCCCCGGTAGCTGTGCTTCAGCAGCCCGTCGACCGCCCAGCCGGTGATCGCCGGATAGGCGAGCATGCACAGGTTCTCCAGCAGGGTCAGGCTGTAGGTGCCGGCGATCGACAGCCGTTCACCAGGAGAAAGGCTGGAAAGGATCGTCTGCGGCATCACCTGTCCTGGATCTCACCAGCCTGGCAAGGATCACTCAACGACGAACGCAGGCTTGACCTGGGCAAGGCAACGACTGTCGGGCGCCTGCTGGGGGTTGGTCAGAAAGTCGGTGGCGATCTGGGTCACACAGGCTGCTGCAGGCATCCCCGGCGGTGCGAACAAGGCCCCATGGCCGACACCCGGGAAGGTGAACACGTAGGCGGTAGTCAGGTTCCTGGCCACGGCTTCGCCGTAGGGGGCTGGCGTGACCGGGTCGTAGGTGCCATTCAGCACCAGGGTGGGGATCTGCGGATTGGCATCAACAAAGGGAGGTTTCTGCTCCACCTGGAGCACGTCGCAGGCGTTGTTCACCGCTTCGGCTTCGCGCAGGCCCAGGGAGAGCAGCTGCGGATAGGGCGGCGGCAGCACCTGGGCGGGCTGGAGCCGAACCGATCGACCCCGGGCACAGACGACCGTGTGATACATCTCCCTGGCCCCCCTCGGTTCGAGATCCGACAGAGATTCGGCGATCCAGCCATAGTTGCCCTGGCTGGCGGCGTGGATGAACCGGGGCAGAGAACTGCCGCGGGCTGATTCACCGGAATAGGGACGCGCGAGATAGGGAACGATCCCCGTGATGAAGGCCTTGCCGTCGAGCTGGGTGGTGAAGGTCTGCTTGCTGGAGGGAATGATGAGGGTGAGGGGCACGGGCTTCTGGTTGAGCTGATCGACGATCGCCAGAAACGTCTGCTCAAGATTGGGATAGGCGGAGTTGCAACGCGAATCCTGCGCGCAGGCCCGGAACACATTCCTCAGGGCATAGCTGAACGTATGACTCGAGGCCAGATTGAAATCCAGATCCGGCCGCACGACGCCATCGAGAATCACGCTGCGGAGTTTCGGCCTGTGCTTGTCGGCCTGGGCGATGACGTACTGCCCCAGCAACGTGCCATAGGACACGCCGTAGTAGTTGAACAGCGGATAGCCCAGCGTCTCGGCGACGGCATAGATATCGGCCGCATTCTCGCGGGTGTTGTAGGCGCTTGGATTGATCCCCTGGGCCTTCAGACGAGCGTTACACGTTCTGATCCAGCTTGGATCGGTGTAGCTCTGCTTCCCCTGCGCCACAGCGATGTTGTGCGCATGGAGCTCAGGGCAGAACAGGAAGGGCTTGGCGAACCTGGTTCCACGCTCCTCCACGAAGATCAGATCACGCCCCTGCAGCAAAGCCGGAAGTTCGGGATACTTCGGCAGGGCTCCATTGGCAATGTCGCCGATGGTGGAGTCGCCAGGGCCACCCTGCTCGACGAACAGGGGATCAGCCGCAGGGGCTTGGCCCGTGCTGCGGGTGCGGACCACGCCGAGCTGGATGGTGCGTCCCCGGGGCTTGGCATGGAGTTCGGGGACGGTGACGTAGCCGCAATCCGACTGGGCGGCAATGGCGGGGGGCACGTCGAACGCTTTGCAGTCGACGGATTGCCATGCTGGACCAAACTTGGCCGTACCTTGCACTGCATGGCCAGGAGCGGAACCGCCTGTGGCAACGACAGCAATCGCAAGGAGCGCGAATCGGAACAACGGAGTTGATGGCGCCAGCCCTTGACGAGCTCGATTTGAACGCCGTTCAACATACTCGTTCTTCATTCGACGCCAAGGACTCATTGGATGCTAGCAAGCTGCTTCACGAATCTTCCGTGCGCGTGCATCTCCATGCTTGGCTGGATAGCGAACCGCATGGCGGATCAGCCACTGCATGTCTGCGGATGCACCTGACCGCATCCAACGCTCACAGATGGCATAGACGAGTTCCGGATGGTCTTTGGCGATGTCCCCCAGGTGGTTGGCAACGCTGCGGCGAACATACAGGGATGGATCGTCTTTCAGGGATTCAAGAATGGGCAGGGTTGGGCTCGGATTGGCAACGAACGCGACAATGCGTTTCCCCCAGGGGAGCCTTGGGCGCGTGCCCTCACTGCAGAGGCGCCTCACATGCGGGTTAGGGTCGGCCATCCACTGATCAACCTTCTCCAGCGTGCGCTCTTGCTGCGCCATCAGAAACGTGCGAATGGCAAACTCCGCGGTAAACCGCCTGGTCAAGGCATGCAAAGCCAGCATCGAGGTCTCGAAAGGGTCGTTGCCGCTGTTGTGCTGTTCATCCTGCCCGTACTCAGAAACGAAGAAGCCGTGTGGAAGATAGAAGAAACCAGCCGTCCCCAAGTCTTCTGCATCTGATTTCTCCGGCGTCAACGACGCCATGAGGATCTGAACGGCCTCCTCGTAGTTCCCAGGCAGGAATGCATGAAGCGCCTTGGCGATGTGCAGGCCTCGCTGCATGATGGATAGCTGTTCAATACCTGTCAGTGCGGATTCGCAGAATCGGCTAGCGGGAAAGTCCGGATCTACATACTGAATGTTCTGTGCCAGACACGCAATGGCCTCCTGGCCCAGCAGGTGCTTCAGAGGCGTGCCCTTCTGAATGGAGCGCGGTGCCGGAGGGAGTGTGGGGATTCGAGGCGTCATGATGGCCCGATCAATGCCCATGCCCATCGAGATCTGCGGCAACCTGAGCAAGAATCTCGCCTGAATGGCTGAGGGCAATGAAATGGCCGCCGCCGCTGATGGAATGCCAGATGGCGCCGGGGGTCTTGTCCGCCACCATCCTGTTGATGGCTTCAGGCACCAGTTTGTCATCACTTCCCTGCCAGAAGTGCACCGGTCGCGTCACTGTCGTCATATCGAATGGCCAGGCTTCGTAAAGCATCGTGGCGTCAGCGACCAGTCCATCAGCGCCCTGTCGAAAGCATTCCCGTGATGCATCCAGAAAGGACTGACAGACCTCCCCCTCTGACAAGACCTCCTGATCAGAAAGGCCAATCGCCTTCTTGAGAGCCTGCAAATAGCTGGTCTCAAAGCGCGTAGCACTCAACCCCAGCAGTTCATACATGAGCCTGAAGCCAGGATGGAAATGCAACGCCAGACGCCCACCAAGCGCATCAACGCTGCTTTGGTACTTAACGGCCCAGTTGGCTCCAAACGTTCCGTAGCTCGCACCCGCGATGCACGTGACATTGGCAAGACGACCAGGGTCCAGGTAGGCAGCAGCGACAAGTGCCCATGGGCCCCCTTCGGACCAGCCAGTCACCGCAAAATGCTGTGCACCCAAGGAATCGGCCAGTTCCAGGAGGTCGCTGGCCCATGACGCGAAGGTGCGACCTGGTTGACGATCGGATCCACCAATACCAGGCCGATCAACACAGACAAACCTCAACCCATGGGCCCTTGCAGACGCCTCAAAGAGCAACGCCTCCAGGCGGCTGGAGGGCCCACCGTGGTTGTGGAGAACAAGCGGTCCGCCATAGTCACCGGTTTCAAGATAAGCAAGGGTTCGGGTGCCAACTCGGAACGTTCCTTCACGTGCCAACTGCACTACCTCTGGTTCGCCTATCCACTCTAGTCGGATGTCAACACTTCAACGGTCAAGATCAGCGGCGGACAGTAGCCAATAGCACTTACAATCGATTTCTGGCCCCAGCCGTTGGATCCTGATGTCAGGCATCTCACTCATGATGAATCACACCGGAAT
Organism: Candidatus Sulfopaludibacter sp. SbA3; assembly: GCA_943367425.1. Classification (GTDB taxonomy): domain Bacteria; phylum Cyanobacteriota; class Cyanobacteriia; order PCC-6307; family Cyanobiaceae; genus Cyanobium. Next base: position 11,032 of record CALRJF020000013.1, on the reverse strand, counting down.
GAGGCCTCAGTGGGCTTTGCTCCAGGGAACCACTCCACATGTTCATCGCCTTGGCATCCAAAGTAGGTGATACGCTTGCCACCCAGAAAAGCAAAGTAGCCTGCTATGCCGGTCTATACGGCACCGCGTGAAAAGTCTTTGAGCTTTTGGTCATTGTGCTGACTGTCGTCAAAGGCGGACCGAAGCGCTGTCTTATCCAGTACTGGCGCGATGTGTCCGAGAGAGTCCGGTAGAAGTGGCACCACGATCTCAGGGAAGGGCATCGCGCCTGTCAGGGTTGATGGGCTGAGTTGGCCAATGATCTTCCCGTTCATGACGATGGGAAGGGTAGCGAGAATCTGACCGGCCGATTCTGAGGTCGAACGGTCGAGCCAAGACGCGCGCGGACGCTGGCAATCTTGGCCGTGCGGAGCCGAATAGGTCACCAGCGCCGCATGGCCAAGCGTGACAGCCTTAGAGCTTCGGAGCCTGGGTGAGGTGCTAGGCCGCACTCGCGGAGGACTCACTCAGCTCCTTGAGCAGTACAAGCGCCTTCGGCCAGGCTTCGTTCATGTACTCCTCCCATTCGGCGGCGACGTCTTGATCGACCAGCATCTTGGTGCCCTCAGGCAAGGCGAGAAACGTGTAGTTCTCATACGCAGGCGCCCAAGCCTTGATAGCCTCGCTTGTCGTATCTTCGACTCCGTTGGCGATAAAGCCGAGGTGACGGATAGAAATGAATTCATTCTCTCTGCTTTCAGCGATCTCGGCGACCATGCCATCACCGTTCGGAGACAGGAATCGAATCTTCGAGCCCTGCTCCCATGACCCCTCGAAGTGCGAGCCTTCAGCAAACGCCGAGGCCCAGTATTTGTAGCTCTCAGGTGAGGTGACATGACGCCAGACCGCGGCTGCTGGCGCATTGATTGCCGCAGTGAACTGGATGCGCTTCACGGATGACATTGCGGAGCTCCGAAAGGTGGGTTTGTGCGGCTTAACGCTGCCCCTGATTTACAGGCAATGAGTTTACAGCGCAAGCATGGAATCTTTGAAGACCTCTCCACTCGAGGGGCTGGTCAGGCATCATCATAACGTGATAAGGCCCGTCCAAGAAGGCTGGCAATAACGCTCATTCCCTGAGTTGCAGCCTCGACACTGCAAGAATGTTGAAGCCAGGGGCAAAAGCATATCTATCCCCGCCGCTATCTTTTCGATAGATCGCCCCTGACTCTGGGCGAAGACTACGGCGAGACGATTGTCCATCCCGGAATGTCCGCCCTTCCTTCCGTGAACCAGGCCGAGGCATCTTTCACGGGTCCGGCATCCACCTGTTAGTTACGATACGAATCCCACTCCATGAGTCTTCGCCACTCGCAAGCACAGATCAGCACCAGCGCAGGATCGCCATGTCTTCAGAACCTGCCAACGAGATCTTCAACAATCAAGGCAACCTCTCCCAGTCCCAGCCCTCAGCTGTGCTCGCGCAGGAAAGCGATCGAACCTTCGAGTTCTTCGGCGAAACGGTCGATTTCCTCGATGGTGGTGGTGAAGCCCAGGCTGGCCCGTGCCGAACCGGCCAGACCGTACAGGCGGTGCAGGGGCTGGGTGCAGTGGTGGCCGCTGCGGATGCAGATGCCGGCCGAATCCAGCAGGGCGGCGATGTCGTTGGGATGCAGACCCTCCACATGGAAGGCGGCCAGGGCCGCCCGGCCGGGTTGCTGCTCCGGGGTGGGTCCCAGGACCCGCACACCGTCGATGGCCTGCAGCCGGAAGAACAGGTGCCGGGTGAGGTGCTGCTCCCAGGCATGGATGCGATCCAGGCCGAGGTTCTGCAGATAGTCGATCGCAGCCCCCATGCCGATCGCCTCGCCGATGGCCGGTGTGCCCGCCTCGAACTTGTGGGGCAGATCGGCCCAGGTGCTGTGATCCAGGTACACGTCGTGGATCATCTCGCCGCCCCCCAGGAACGGCGGCATCGCCTCCAGCAGGGCTTCATGGGCCCAGAGGAAACCCATGCCGGTGGGTCCGCACAGCTTGTGGGAGGAACCCACCAGGAAGTCGGCCCCCAGGGCGGACACGTCCACCGGCTTGTGGGGCAGGCTCTGGCAGGCATCCACCAGCAGCAGGGCGCCGGCCCCATGGGCCAGCTCGGCCACGGCCTCGATCGGATTGAGGCAGCCCAGGGTGTTGCTCACGTGCACCAGGCTCACCAGCTTGGTGCAATCACTGAGCTTGGCCTTCAGGTCGTCCAGATCCAGCTCGCCGCTGGCGGTGACGCCCGCGTGACGCAGCACGCAACCCGTGCGGGCCGCCAGCAGTTGCCAGGGCACCAGGTTGCTGTGGTGCTCCATCACCGAGAGCAGCACCTCATCACCCTCGCGCAGGTTGGCGTCACCCCAGGTGCGGGCCACCAGGTTGATGGCCTCGCTGGCGTTGCGGGTGAACACGATCTCCCGGGCGCTGGCGGCACCGATGAAGGCGGCCACCTTGCCCCGGGCCGCTTCGAAATGGTCGGTGGCCCGGGCGCTCAGCTGGTGGGCCCCACGGTGCACGTTGGCGTTGTCGTGGCTGTAGTACTGCTGAAGGGCCTCAAGCACCTGGCGGGGCTTCTGGCTGGTGGCGGCGTAATCCAGATAGATCAGCGGCTGCCCCAGGCAGGCGATCTGGGTGAGCAGCGGAAAATCCGACCGGGTGAGGGTCGCCAGGTCGCTCACCAGGGGCGAACCCCCCGGGGCCATCGCGGAGGCCGCCGACACCGCCGGGTTGGTGGAGGTGGTGGTCATCAGCCGTTCTCTCCCAGCAGGCTGCCCAGAGGCTGCCAGGCCTCGGCGCCGGCGGGCAGGTCCTGAAGCACCTCCTCGCAGAAGCCCCGCAACAGCAGCCGGGCCGCCTGATCGGCGGCGATGCCGCGGCTCTGCAGGTAGAAGAGTTCATCCTGCTGCAGGCGGCTCACGGTGGCGCCGTGGGCGCAGCGCACATCGTCGGCCACGATCTCCAGCTCCGGCTTGGTGTCGATGCGGGCCCGCTCCGAGAGCAGCAGGTTGCGGCTCAGCTGGGCCGCATCGGTGCGCTGGGCCAGCCGCGGCACCCGCACCGCCCCGTTGAAGACGCTGCGGCCCTGGCCATCGGCCACGGCCTTGTGGAGCTGCTCAAGCCGCCCATCGGGCCCTCCGAAGTGCATCTGGCTATGGGTGTCGGCGATCTGGCGACCATCGGCCAGCTGCAGGGCCTTGAGAGCACTGTGGGCTGCGCCGTCGCGCTGCAGCAGCCGGGGCTCCAGCCGCCCCAGGGCCCAGCCGCCATGGGCGCTCACGCCGCTGAAGCGGCTGCCCGTGGCCTGCTCCACCGCCACGGTGGCAAGCAGGCACCCCGTCGCGGCGCCAGGGGCCAGCAGGCCGTGGCGCAGGCTGGCGCCCTCCCCGAGGCGGGCCTCCAGCACCACGCTGGTGAGGTTGGCCCCGGCGGAGCGGTGCACCTGCAGCACCTCCAGGGATGCCCCGGGTTCCAGGATCAGCAGCAGCCGCAGGGGCAGCACCCCCTCGCCGGCGCCGGCATCGCTGACGAGTTCAAGCACCGGGGCCACGGAGCCGCGCACCCTCAGGGCGAGCACCTGGGAGGCGGTGGCCCCGTTGAGCAACACCGGCCACAGGTCGTTGCTGCCGGTGGCCGCCAGCACCTGGCCGAGCGTGGCCTGCAGCTCCTCGCCCGTGATCGGCTCCAGCCCGTCGGGCAGGGTCACCCCTTCGAGGGGATCGCCCTGGCCATCGAGCACCAGCCGCAGGCGGCCGGCGGTCAGCGGCGGAGCCGCCGGTGGAGTGGTGGGGGTGAGCAGTGCGGGGCTCAGGGCGGTGAGCGGCGCCAGGTCGGTGAAGCGCCAGGCCTCATCGCGACGGGACGGCAGGGGCCGCTGGTCCAGGGCCTGGACCGCCCGCCGGCGGGTGGGTGCCAGGGCACCCGAGCCGCCGGAGGCCGTAGCCAGCAGGGCACTGATCCAGTCGGCTCCACCGCCGGCCGCCGCCGTGGAGGTGGTGGAGAGCGAAGCGGCCACCATTCAGCCCACCTCCGCGGGGGTGCGCTCCAGGGCCGCCAGTTCGGCGTCGACCCAGTCGTAGCCGCGCTCCTCCAGCTCCAGGGCCAGCTCCTTGCCGCCGGTGCGCAGGATCCGGCCCGCCGCCATCACATGCACGTAATCGGGGGTGATCACATCCAGCAGGCGCTGGTAGTGGGTGATCAGCAGGGTGGCGTTGTCGGAGCCGGCCAGGTGGTTCACACCGCCGGCGACGATGCGCAGGGCATCGATGTCGAGGCCGGAGTCGGTTTCATCGAGCACGGCCACGAGCGGATCGAGCAGGGCCATCTGCAGGATCTCGTTGCGTTTCTTCTCGCCGCCGGAGAAGCCCTCGTTGACACTGCGCTCCAGGAAGGCCGGATCCATCTGCACCACCTGCAGGCGTTCCCGCACCAGATCCTCAAAGGCGAAGGTGTCGAGTTCCTCCTCCCCCTTGCCGGTGCGGCGGGCATTGGTGGCCACCCGCAGGAACTCCAGGTTGCTCACCCCGGGAATCTCCACCGGGTACTGAAAACCGAGGAACAGCCCGGCGCGGGCCCGCTGCTCCGGTTCGAGGCTGAGCAGGTCCTCACCCAGATACTGCACAGAACCGCCGGTGACGGTGTAGGCGGGATGGCCGGCCAGCACCTTGGAGAGGGTGCTCTTGCCGCTGCCGTTGCGGCCCATCACCGCGTGGATCTCCCCGGCGCGGATGGTGAGGGACACCCCCTTGAGGATGGGCTGATCCTCCACACGGGCCTGGAGATCGTGGATCTCGAGCAGTACGGGGGCGTCGGGGCGGATCACGGCGGGGGAGGAAACGTGGACAGGGAAAAGGCAGGCAGGGGCCGCTGCGCGGCGGCGACGGTGATCGGACTCAGCCGACCGAGCCCTCCAGCTTGAGGGCCAGCAGTTTGTCGGCTTCGGCGGCGAATTCCATCGGCAACTGGTTGAAGACGTCGCGACAGAACCCGCTCACCATCATCGACACCGCTTCCTCGAAGGCGATGCCACGGCTCTGCAGATAGAAGAGCTGATCGGCCGAGATCCGGCAGGTGCTGGCCTCGTGCTCGATGCTGGCCTCGGGCTGCTGGGAGCGGATGTAGGGGTAGGTGTTGGCGGCGGCCTGGTCGCCGATCAGCATCGAGTCGCACTGGCTGTAGTTGCGGGCGCCCACGGCCTTGGGGCCCATCTGAACCAGGCCGCGGTAGCTGTTGGCGGAATGGCCCGCACTGATCCCCTTGCTCACGATGGTGGAGCGGGTGCGGGGACCCACGTGAATCATCTTGCTGCCGGTGTCGGCCTGCTGGCGGTTGTTGGTGAGGGCCACGGAATAAAACTCGCCCACCGAATCGGCGCCCTGCAGCACGCAGCTCGGGTACTTCCAGGTGATCGCCGAGCCCGTTTCCACCTGGGTCCAGCTGATGTGGCTGCGATCGCCCCGGCACTGCCCCCGCTTGGTGACGAAGTTGTAGATGCCCCCCTTGCCATTCTCGTCTCCCGCGTACCAGTTCTGCACGGTGGAGTACTTGATCGACGCATCATCCAGGGCCACCAGTTCCACCACCGCGGCGTGCAGCTGGTTGGTGTCGAACATCGGAGCCGTGCACCCCTCCAGGTAGCTCACCGAGGCGCCCTCCTCCGCCACGATCAGGGTGCGCTCGAACTGGCCGGTGTCGCCGGAGTTGATCCGAAAATAGGTGGAGAGTTCCATCGGGCACTCCACACCCTTCGGGATGAACACGAAGGAACCATCACTGAAGACGGCCGAATTGAGGGCGGCGAAGTAGTTGTCGTTGGCCGGCACAACGGTGCCCAGATAGCGCTCGATCAGTTCGGGGTGATCCTTGACCGCCTCACTGATGGAACAGAAGATCACCCCATGCTCCGCCAGCTTCTCCCGGTAGGTGGTGGCGATCGAAACGCTGTCGAACACCGCATCCACGGCCACATTGGAGAGACGCTTCTGTTCGCTCAGGGGGATGCCGAGCTTTTCGAAGGTTTCCAGCAGCTTGGGATCCACCTCATCAAGGCTCGCCTTCTTCTCCTGCTGCTTGGGAGCGGCGTAGTAGACCATCTCCTGGTAATCGATCGGCGGATGGCCCAGGGCGGCCCAGTCCGGCTCCACCATCTGCAACCAGTGCCGGTAGGCCCGCAGACGGAAATCCAGCAGAAACGCCGGCTCCTGCTTCTTGGCCGAGATCAGCCGGACCACGTCCTCGTTCAGACCCTTGGCGATCTTTTCGGTTTCGATGTCGGTGACGAAGCCATACTTGTAGGGCTGGCTCACCAGATCGCCGACGCTTGCGGTGCTGGCCATGGGTCACGGGGGGCCGGTCAGCCGGCAGTAAGGGACTTGATCTGTTCGAGACTGATGGTCTGCTCTTCGCCGCGGAAGGGATTGTCCTCGGTGAGGAACAGCATGCAGTGACACTCCTTGCGTTCCCGCATCGGTACGCACGGGCAGTTCCAGAACGCCTGGGCCACCTCGGCCTCCTTGTCCTCGTAATGGCGGCAGGGGCAGAGGGCACCACCCAGCTCATCCTTGTGACGGGCCAGGCCCTCGAGCACCACCGCGGTGACCCCCGGATCGCTGCAGAAATAGGTGCCCGTGCGCTGGGCATAGGTTTCCGCGAAGCGGCGGATCACCTCCAGGCTGTCCGCACCGGCGGCAGGAGCAGGGGCGGAAGCGTCTGGAGCGGAGACGTCGGACATGGGCAAAGCGTCGGGATGCGCACACCTGGAAGGCAATAACGAAACATCAGGGTTTCGTTACTGGTCGAGCCTAGGGCACCGCAAAGGTGCACCGACGGCTTCAGGGTCATTGTGGCCCCCGGCCGAACGACGGCGCCGTCGCCGAACCGCCACGGCCCCGGGCCAGGCCCCCAATCCCTCTGGGTGCGTGGCATCGTGTTGGCGTCAGATGCGTGACATGAGCGCCCCAGCCCACTCCCCCGGCTCGCCGGCCACCCCGGCAGAGGGTGCCCATCCCACCAGGGATGGCGCTCTCTCCATCCTGCTGCGCCAGGGGGAAGCCACCGCCGCCGAACTGGCGGGGGCCCTGGGGGTCTCGGTGCAGGCCATGCGGCGCCACCTGCGCAGCCTCGAAGACGACGGGCTGGTGGAGGCCTGTTCGGCGACAGAAGGGCCGGGGCGGCCGAGCAACCGCTGGCATCTCACCGACCGGGGCCAGGACCACTTTCCGGACGGCAGCGAGAACTTCGCCCTCGGGCTGCTCCAATCCCTCACCGACAGCCTCCCCGCCGACACCCTGGAGAGGGTGCTGCGCCAGCAGGCCGAGGAGAAAGCCGCCAACTACCGGCGGCTGATCGGCAGCGGAACCCTCGCCCAGCGGCTCGAGCGGCTCGTGGAGCTGCGGCGCAAGGAGGGCTACGTGGCCGAATGCCGGCCCGACGCTGCCGACTCCGACGCGGCGGGCCCCGGCGGAGCGGCCGAGGACGATGCCTGGCTCATCAGCGAGTTTCACTGTTCGGTGATGCGGATCGCCGAGCGCTATCCGGTGGTGTGCGACCAGGAGCTGCGTCTGATCCGCCAGACCTTTCCCGACTGCGCCGTCGAACGGGTGCACTGGCGCCTTGAGGGCGGCCACTCCTGCGGCTTCCGGCTGGCACCCCTGGCGGCAGGCGCCGGCGGCTGAGCCGTGCTGAGTCCCGCCGAGCTCCAGCAGCTGGAAGCCACCCTGCTGCCGGCCCTGGAACGTCACCATCTGCGCCTGCTGGCCCACGGGCTGCGCACCCTTCAGACCATCGCCGGCCATCGCTCCGGGTCCGTGCCCTCAGCCGATGCCATGGCCGCCTGGGCCGCCCGGGAACCCCTGATCCAGTCCGATCCCGGTTTCGCCGAGGCCTTTCTGCAGCAGATGCAGTCCGTCTGCCATCAGCTCGAGACGATCGCCGCTGACGGCGGCCGCCAGCCCCTGGAGCTGGATCTGGGCGACCTGGTGCTCTGGGCCCGCCAGCAGGCCGACCGGCGGATCAGTGCCCGGGAAGCGGCATCAGGCCCACCACCAGGCTGACCCCGGCCAGGGCGCAGAAGGCCGCGACCACCCCACGCCATCCGGGCCGGTCCCCCTCCAGGGCGGCCATGGGCAGGGCCAGCACCGGTGCCGTCGACAGCAGCGCCACGGCCAGTCCCCCCGGCAACCCCGCCAGGGCGGTCTGCTGCAGCACGATGCCGGCGCTGGTGCCCAGCAGGGTGGCCACCAGGGCGAGGGGCCAGCGGCGCCGGGCGGGCCGTGGCCCCTGGCCGGCCAGGGGCAGACCCCGCAGCAGGGGCAGCAGCACCACCGCCGCGGCCATCAGGCGCAGGGCGGCCGCCTGCAGGGGCGCCGGTCCCCCCGCCAGCAGGCCCGCCCGGGCCAGCAGGGCCCCGCCGCTGCCGCAGAGCAGGGCCCCGAGGGCCAGTGCCACGCCGTGGCCCTCGGGGGGCGACGGCTGGAGCGCAGCCAGCCTGGCCTGACGCGGCGGCGGCGCCTGCCGCGCCACCAGCAGCACCGCCAGGGTGATCAGGCCGATGCCGAGCCACTGGGCCGGCTGGGGGACCTCCCCCAGCACCGCCACCCCCGCCAGGGCGGTGACACCGGGTCCGCCCGCATCGAGGGTGAGGGTGCGCCGCGTGCCGAGCCGCCGCAGGGCCGCGAAGAACAGGGTGTCGCCCAGGGCGATCCCCAGCACCCCGCTGGCGATCAGCAGCAGCACCGACCGGGGGCTGGCCTGCCAGGGCGTCAGGAGCACCAGCGGCAGCAGCAGGACCACCGCCACCAGGTTCTTGAGCAGGTTGAGCCGCGCCGCCGAGAGGGAGGTGGGCAGACGGCGCCAGAGGAGGCTGGAAAGGGCCCAGCAGAGCGCTGCCGCCAGGGCTGCAGCGACGGGAGCGGCGGGCAAGGGGCCGCGCAGGGGGGGAGGACTTGCGATCATCGCCTGATCGCGCACCCATCGCCTGAGGCCCCCGTGAGCGGATCGATCATCGATGCCATCAGCTTCTTCCGGCTCAGCTGCGGCCGCTGGCGCTCCCAGCGCAGCAGCCACCACCTGCTGCATCGGCGGGCGGAAGCGGGCGGCTCCTTCATCGAGGTCACCGAGATGGAGGCGGCCGACCCCCGCCTGGCGGCGATCGCCGCCCTGCACGGCCAGGATCCGGCCGGCCTGGTGGGGGGCTGCCGCGTGCGCTGGAGCGGATCCATGGCCTGGGACAAGGCCGGCGAGGCCCATGAAGGGGAGAGCGTCTTCGGCCTGATCCCCACCGACGAGCGGGGTCGCCAGGGCCTGCTGCTGCGTGACCGCGGTTACGCCGAAACAGCTCCGGTGGCGGGCCATTTCGCCATGGACGACCGCGACGGGCTGCTGCTCACCACCAGCTACGAAACGATGGACAGCCTGGAGCGGTTCAGCTTCGTGGGGCCCGATGTGCGGCTGCGCACGAGCACGGTGGAGGGCCTCTCCAACACCGCCTCCTTCTGCGTCGAGACCCGCATCCACGCCACCGAGAAGGACGGGCTCGACGGGGCCCCGGACCCGTCCCCCACCCCGGAACGTCAGGTGCTCAAGACCCTGTCGGCCCTCGGCTGGTGACCCCCGGGGCTGGGGCGGGACAGGTTGTCGCCAACGTTACGGACTGTGAGTCCTGCCTCCCCTGCGCCGGGCCCACCGCGGCCGGACTTCTACGATCGCCTGCGACGGATGCCTGACCACGCGTGGCTCTTCCACTCCTCAAGTACCCCCCCACTTCCCAGAACTCGCGCGTTGCGCCGTTCCGGGTGGGTTCCGATGAGGATCCCAAGGCCGTGTCCATGGACAAGGCCATGGACCGGGAAGATCAGAATTTCGTGATCGAGGCGGCCTATCGCCAGATCTTCTTCCATGCCTTCAAGGTCGACCGCGACCGCACCCTGGAGTGCCAGCTGAGGGACGGCCAGATCACCGTGCGGGACTTCATCCGCTCCCTGTGTCTGTCCGACACCTTCAACCGCAGCTTCTACAACCTCAACAGCAATTACCGGGTGGCCCGCCATCTGGTCGAGAAGCTGCTGGGCCGCCCGGTGCACGGCAAGTCCGAGGAGATCGCCTGGTCCGCCGTGATCATGACCAAAGGGGTCAAGGGCGCCGTGGACGCCATCCTCGACTCCCAGGAGTACCTGGACGCCTTCGGCTACGACACCGTTCCCTATCACCGCAACCGGGTGGTGGGCTCCCGTGAGGTCGGGGAAACCCCGTTCAACCTCACCTCCCCCCGCTACGAGTCCTACTACCGGGGCATCCTGGGCTTCCCCCAGATCGTCTACACCGGCAAATCCCGCAGCTTCCCCGAGCGCTCCACCCAGCGCCGCGGCGGTTTCCCCCAGGACTACCTCCCCTGGGTCCGCACCCTGCCGGCCCTGCGGGGCGTGGGCAGCGCCGCCGCCGGCAACACCGGCATGGATTACCTCTCGAAGGTGCCCTACCGCAGCATCGGCCGCTGACATAGGGCCCGGTCCTCCGGCCTGTCTACAGCCAACCCCCGTTTCACCGTCAGGGATCCCGCCGTCGCTTCGCGGCCGGGGTCCCTTTTTCATGACCACTGGCCTGCGCCCATGGGACCGGTGATCCCCGGTCGTCAGTGGATGCTGACTCCGGCCTGGGGAGTTCGCCGCAATCGAACGATGTCGTTCAGACTGATCCCGAACGAAATCTGTTGTTATGAGCCAGAAGACGCTGACCTCCCTGGCCATGATGACGCTGCGGCAGCTGCGCCAGATCGCCAGCGATCTCGGCGTCTCGCTCTACAGCCGCAAATCCAAGGAAGAGCTGATGGAAGCCATCAGCACCCGACAGGTGGAAGACGGTCGCAGTCTCGAACTCATCGAGGCGGAGATGGCCCCGGCGCCCCGCCCGGCCGCCGAGACCCGCGTCGTCTTCCTGCCCCGTGATCCCCAGTGGGCCTATGTCTTCTGGGACATCTCCGAATCCGACCGCACGGGCGCCCTCCAGGCCGGTGCCTCCCAGCTCT
>CALRJF020000012.1:0-105167 GCA_943367425.1 Candidatus Sulfopaludibacter sp. SbA3 | reverse complement strand
CAGAGCCGGTCGGTGCGCAGCTGGTCGCCGCTCTGCAGGAATGCCAGGGTCATGCCCTCGGTCTCCTCGCAGGGGCAGTAGACGCGGGCGATGCCCTCGAGCACCTCAAGGCAGGACCCGCCGGGACGGGAGGCCGGATCGAGCAGCACGGTCTGACCGGCGGGCATGCGCACGGCAGCAGGTGAATCGGGCAGGAAGCGGTAACGCATCGGTGAAGGGGAAGGCGGAGCCGGGAACCCGGTGCGGCACTTATTGCGAACGGCTCTCAACCTAAGGGCACAGGGGGCCCTTCTGCAAGCGATTCTCAATAGCAATGTGAGGCGCCTGCTCAGGTGAGCAGCAGCCGATCGACGAACGCCTGCCAGCTCAGCGGGCCCAGCTCCGGGCCGAACACCGCCCGCTGCTCCCGCCGGTTCAGCGACGGTTGACCGATGCTGCACAGCAGCCGGTCCATCTCTTCGGGGTCGAGGCGGTCATCGCCATCGGCATCCACGGGGATCAGGTAGCGCCTCAGGCGCTCCTGTCCGTCGCGGAGCCGCCGCAGCCGCAGCATCACCTCGATGAACTCCTCCTTCTCCACCGCCCCGTCGCCGTCGAGATCCATGGCCGCCAGCACCCGCGACAGCTGCTCCACCGGATCGCCCGTGCCCTGTTCCAAGCCCCCGCCCAGTTCGGCCAGACTCAGCCCGCCGTCGTGATCGCGGTCGAGCCGATCGAACAGGACGGAGAGCCGGGCCAGCAGGGCCGGATCGGCCGAGGGGGCGAAGCGGACCCGGCCCCCGGCCCCCACGGCCTCCCGAAGGCGGGAGCGGAAGTCGTTCAGCAACTCCCGGGTCACCCGATAGCGCTGCAGATGTTCCTCCGGCGTGAGGATGGCGTGCAGCGCCACCGGGATCACGGTGGGCAGGGCCCGGCGCACCACCAGCAGGGTGGCCAGGGTGGCCAGGATGAAGGGCAGGGTGAGCACCGGCAGCCCCAGGGGCATCCAGCGGCTCAGGGGAGGAGCGAGCAGGCTGGCAACGAGAGCCGCCAGGGCCGCCGCCCCCAGACTGCGCTTGGTGGGGGCATGGAAGATCCCCCCGATGGCAATGGCGCTGAGCACACCGTTGTAGCTCCACAGCCCCAGGGCGACAGCGTCGGTGGCGCCGCTGGCCAGACCCGCCAGCGCCCCGATCGCCGCCCCCATCAGACCGACCGCCGCCGCCGTGGGGCTGGCCACGGCCGTGGCCGCCAGCACCAGGGCGCTGCTGGAGAGATGGCCGCAGAAGAACACCTGGCCGAAGCCCCGCGGCAGGGCCAGCAGAAAGGCCTGCAGGGCCGAACCCGCCGACGGCAGCGCAGCGGGGGCCTGGAGCTCCAGCAGGAGCCCATCCGTCAGGACCACCAGCGCCAGCAGCCCCCAGGTGATCAGGCAGAAGGGCAGGGTCATGGGGGGCAGACCGGTGGCGGCATGGAGCCTTCGGCCCGGGCCGTGCACCAGGACGGAGCTCAGGGCCCCACCCCCGAGGGCCGCCAGGGTCCAGAGCAGGCCGGCCCCCGGCGGTGACAGATCGGCGAAGGTGGCTATGGCACTGCCCACCAGGGCGCCGTTGAAACCGTAGATGCCGTTATGGCGGTCCTCCCAGGTGGTGCCCAGGGCCTTGGCCGCCAGGTGGGCGGCGGCGATCCCGAAGGCGGCGAACAGCCCCACCGCCGCTGACTGGAGCAGCAGGGCCACCAGCAGCAGCAGGCCGCTGAGCGGATTGTTGATGAAGATCACCTGACCCAGGCTGCGGCAGGCACCCAGGACCGCGGCCACGGCCCGCCGTTGGCCCCAGCGTCGGGTGAGCTGGGGCAGGGTGCCGCTGAAGGGCAGCAGCCGTTCGTACCAGCTGGGTACGGGCGGTTCGGCCGCCAGCAGAGCCAGCAGCAGCTGATGGGTGGGAAGCGGGTCGGCGGGGCCTTCGCGGATCATGGCAGCGGCGACGGGGCCCAGCGGGCGTCCAGCCCGTTCAGAACGACCTCCAACACCCCCAGGGACAGCTCAGTGACGGTGTCGAGGGTGTCGAGGTGGGGATTGACCTCACAGATCTCCCAGCAGCAGACCCGCGGATCGGCGATCAGGTGATGGTGGAGTTCCATGGCCTCCTCGAGCCAGAGGCCGCCGGCGGAGGGCGTTCCGGTTCCCTGGCAGATGGAGGCATCCAGACTGTCGACATCGAAGCTCACGTAGATCAGGTCGACGGCCCTGAGATGCTCCAGACAGCGGCGGGCCGCCTGCTGCGGTCCCCGGCGCCGCACCTCCTCGACGCTGACGTTCGGGATGCCATGGGCCTCGATGGTGCGCGCCTCGGCCGGTTCGATGTCCCGCACCCCCACAAAGACCAGATCCTCGAGTCGCAGGGCGGGATCCGGTCCCCCGGCCAGGGCCTTGCAGCGCTCCCAGCCCTCGCGGGTGGCCGGGCACGGCGCGTTGATGCCATGGGCGTGGTTGTCGTGGCCCGCCGCGATCGCCAGGGGCATGCCGTGCATGTTGCCCGAGGGTGTGGTGAACGGGGAATGGAGATCGGCATGGGCGTCGATCCAGACCACCCCGAGGCGCCGCTCGGGGGCATGGCGCCGGATCCCGGCCATGGTGCCGGCCGCTGTGGAGTGGTCGCCGGCCAGTACGAGGGGGAAGTGGCCCCGGTCGAGGGCACCGGCCACCAGCGAGGCTGTGGCTTCGATCACCCCCGCCAGGGAATGGATGTGGCGCGCATGGGGGGTGGTGCAGGGCGTGGTGAGTTCGCCGCGCCGGGCCCGGATGCGGCGGAGGTCGCCCCGGTGCTGCACCGCCTGCCGCAGCTGGGCGATCCCGGATCCGGCCCCGGCCACCCCGGCCCCGAGATCACAGTCCACCTCCACCAGCGCCAGCGAGCCTGCGCCGTGGCGGCGGCGGGGCCTGCCCCTGGCTCCCCGACGGAAGGCAGGCCCAGGGTCGCTGGAGGGAACCGGTTGGTTCAAGGCGGTCTCCCCTTCACGGCGTCTGTTCTGTTTAGGCAGCTCGGCGGGCCGCTGCCATGGCGGATCAGCACCTGCGGACCACCGGCTGGTGTCATCCGCTGCCTGGGGCCGTGCCTTCGATCGCACCGGCAGCGGCGGCGGGCCCCAGCCTGAAGGCCGACCTCCGCACCGTCCTGCCATGCTCCGCATCCGCGGCGACCGCCTCAGCCTGCTGACCGCCCTGGTGGCCCACTGGGCCGACCATCAGCTCCTGCTGCCCCAGACGGGCCATCCCGAACCCCTCACACCCGCTCCGCCGCGGCGCAGGGAGGACAGAGGGCCCGCACGTTGAGGATGCACTCCAGCACCCGGAAACCCTGGGCGCCGGCCGCCGCCTCGCCGGCCGCCAGCACCGCCTCGCTCTCGAACTCCTCGGTGCGGCCGCAGCGCACGCAGACCAGATGGTGATGGTCCCGGTGCGCATCGCCGGTGAGCTCGAAGCGGCGCCCCCCCTCGGGCAGTTCCAGCTCCTGCAGCAGCCCCATGGAGCTGAGCAGTCGCAGGGTGCGGTACACGGTGGCCAGGGACACCTTCTCCTCATCCCGCAGCAGGCGCAGGTGCACCTCCTCGGCACTGAGGTGGCTGCCCTCACCGATGCGCTGGAACAGGGAGAGCACCTTCTGGCGCTGGGGCGTGAGCCGCTGGCCCCTGTCGTTGAGGCTGGTGCGCAGGCTGGTGGACTGCGGGTGACCGGTGGCGGGAGTGGTCAGACGCTGGTCCCGGCTGTTCGCAACACTAGGACCTATTGAGAAGCCTTGGCTGGTGGATCCTGGTCGGCGGCCCACACCCGGGCCAGTTCCCCATCCAGGGCCACCAGGCCCGCCGCCAGCAGGTCGGTGAAGGTGACGATCAGCCGGTAACTGAGGGCCACCGCCAGCACCTGGGCCTCCGGCAGGGACACCACCAGCCGCAGCAGCAGCACCGCCTCGAACACCCCCAGCCCCCCGGGGGCTCCGGGAACCACCAGGCCAGCGGTCCAGGCCAGGGCAAAGCCCGCCAGCCAGGAACCGGCATCCAGACTCAGGTGCAGATCGAAGGCCCGCACGCAGCAGCTGAACCCGGCGAAGCGCAGCAGCACGAAGGCCAGCTCCGCCAGCAGCGGCGGCCAGGGGTAGCCCCGCAGCCACGGGCGCTGCTCGACGGGCGGCTCCTGGGCCAGTTCCTCGACAAGTCCCAGCTCCCGGGCCCGGCGGTCCTCCAGGCGGCGCAGCAGGGGATCGAGCCAGCGGGGCAGCAACAGACCCAGGGGCAGCAGGCAAAGGAGGCCAAGGCCGCTCTGCCAGCCGCCGAAGGGCACCAGGGCCAGGGCGGCCACCGCCGCCAGCAACGGGTCCATCAGCACGGCCACCAGGGCCAGGCTGGTGCTGGTGGGGGCCGCCAGGGGGGCGCCCTCACGGCGCAGGCGCTGCAGCCGGGACGCCAGGTGCCAGATGCCACCGGGGAGAAATTTGCGCAGGTTGGTGGCCACATGCAGCGCCACCACCGCCACCCAGTCGGGCCGCAGACCCAGCCAGCGCAGGATCACCCCCCAGGCCAGGCCATTCATCAGCAGGCTGAGCAGGCTGACGCCGATGCCGAGCAGCAGCCAGAGCCAGCCCTGGGGATCGAGCCGCAGCTGCAGCAGCTGTTGGCCATGGCTGAACAGGGCCGCCAGCACAAAACCGATGCTGCCCAGGGTGATCCACGGCCGCAGGCCGCCGGGAAGACCGGGCAGCCGCCACCCCGCAGGCAGCCGGACACCGGTGGCCAGGCGCCGGAAGCGTTCGCGCCACTGGCGCAGGCTGTCGGCCACCGTCATGGCTCCGGCCCCCGGGGCGCCAGGCTGCGCTCCACCTCCGAGCGCACCTGCTGCAGCGACAGACCATGGCGCCGGGCGAGATCCGCCAGATCCTCATGTTCCGCCTTGGCGCGCCAGCGGCCATCGGGCAGGCGCGAACGCTTGATCCGCACCGGACCGAGCGGCGTGGCCACGGTGGCGGCCTCCCGGTGCAGGACCCAGCGGCTCTGGAGCTGCTCCCGCACCCCGAGGGTGGTGCCGTGCTGCCACCAGATCTGGCGCAGCCGCGGCCCCAGGCCGGGGTCCATCAGGGCGGTGAGCAGGGTGCCGCTGCGGCCTTTCTTCATGGTGATGGACTGGCTGAAGACCTCCACGGCTCCAGCCTGCCGGAGCGCCTCGGCCAGGAAGGCCAGATCCTCCGGGGTGGCGTCGTCGATCTGGGCCTGCTGCTGCAGCAGGGGTTCGCTGCCTTCCGCCTCCGGCAGGGAGGGAGCGCCGGCCAGGGGCAGCGGCCGGGCCAGGGTGAGGCGCAGGAGATTGGCCCGGTCCAGCGAGCGGCTGCCCAGCCCCACCCCCACCTGCAGGGGCAGGGCCGCCGGCGCCGGGCCGAAACGCCCGGCCCAGCAGGCCACCAGGGCCAGCCCCGTGGGGGTGGTCAGTTCGCCGGCAGGAAAACCTTCGCTGGAAGCCAGGGGAATGGCCCGCGAACGGGCCATCTCCAGCACCGCCGGTGCCGGCAACGGCAGCCAGCCGTGGGCGGTGGCCACCCGGCCGTGGCCGGCGGGCGGCGGCGCGCAGACCAGGGTCTGCACCTCGAAATGGAGCAGGCCGGCGCAGACCCCCACGATGTCCACCAGGGCATCGATCGCCCCCACCTCATGGAACTCCACCTGCTCGGGGGCATGGCCATGGACGGCCGCCTCCGCTTCCGCCAGCAGGGTGAACACCGCCAGCACACGCTCCTGGAGCCGCGGCTCCAGACCGGCACTGAGGATCCGCTGCCTCAGCTCGCCCCAGGGGCGATGGGGAGGTTCAAGCTCCAGGCTCTCGACCTCCACGTGGCGACCGCGCAGCCCGCCGCTGCGGCGCTCCTCGCAGCGCAACCGGTAACGACCCGCCAGTCCGAGCCGTTCAAGGGGAGCGTGGATCACCGCTTCCGGCAGGCCCAGATCCAGCAGGGCCGCCAGCAGCATGTTGCCGGCCAGGCCGGTGGGGCAATCCAGCAGCGCCAGGCTCATGCCGGCAGGGGCCGGCGACCGAGCCTCGGGGCGGCGGCCAGCAGGCGGTCGGCCTCGGCTTCGATCTCGCCGCGGCGGGCCCGCAGGGCCTGCTCCACTTCCCGACGGGCCCGGCGCTGCTCCCGGCGGGCGGTGTCGGCATCGAATCCCGACACACCCCAGAGGCGGCCCAGCAGGGCCCGGTCATCCGCACCACCGACGCTCTCGCCGTAGATCAGGCCCTCGGCCACCATGCCGGCCTGGAGCACCCGGCTCCAGCGGCGCAGCTCCTCCACCGACAGGCGGGCGCTGGCGGGCAGGGCGAACTCGGTGCAGCCCCCACTGGTGAGGCCTGCCTGCAGGCAGGCCAGGCTGCCCACCAGCACCCGCTCGACCACCACGCCATCGCTGCCGGCCGCCAGGGCATGGCCGGCTTCATGGACGGCGATGCGGCGCAGGCGACCGGCGCCGCCGGGAAGGGCCTCCGCCAGCAGATGGCCGCCGCGGCCACCGAACTGGGCCGCATCCAGGGTGAGGGAACCCAGGCCGAGCAGCACCCCGAGGGCGATCCACCAGGGCGAGAGGCCGAGCAGCGGACCCAGCACGGCGGCGAGGCTCACCAACAACACGGCGATCCCGGCCGTCAAGGCGCCGGAGACCATCTCAGCGCCCCTGACGGCTCACCGCCCGGCCATGGCCCTTGGGCTTGGTGGGGCCGCCGCCCCGATCACCGCCCGGACGGCGGGTCTTGCCGCCGCGGTTGCCCCGTTCGGCCACGGGCCCCATCACCTCGTAGCGCTCGACGCTGAGCTGCTGGCCCTGGCGCCGCAGATCCAGGGAGACGAAATGGCGCAGGTGCTCCAGGGGGATCTCCCCCCGCAGCTGCAACTTGAACGGCACGGGGCGGCTGCCGTCGGGCCGGGGCTGCTGGCGCACCTTGATCACCAGGTCGCCCGTTTCGGGACGGGTGAAGATCAGATCGCCGCGGATCGAGAAGTAATCGTCGCCTTCCGGCAGCTGGTCGGAATCGGCGGCAGGGGCGGCGGCCGGATCCTCGCTGGCGGCAGCGGGATCCTCGGCGGCGGGAACCGACAGGGTGCTGGGCTCCCAGACGCCGACCATCTGCAGATGCAGCTGGTTCTCCTCCCGGGAGCGGGGGTAGACCACCCAGAGATGGGGCGTCTCGAGGTCGAGGTGGCGGCGCATCAGGGTGAGCAGCCGGCCGAGCACCACCGCCTCGATCTCGGTGCCTTCAGCGGTGCGGATCAGCCCCCGGGTGAGCTGCTCGGGATCGGCGGGGACGTAATGACCACGCACCACTCCGATGGCCCGGTACTGCATCGGCTCGGTGACCGGGGAAATGGGATGCTGGCGCATGGTGGAGGAGAAAACCCCGTGGCGGTGCAGGGACTGGCCCGGGTCAATGTAAGCAGCAGCGGAGGCACCGTGCCCAGGCCAGACTCGGACCCGACCCCGAGCCCCTACCGCCAGAGGATGGCCACCACGAAGCGAAGCCTTGCCGGACTCTGGTCGCTGCTGGTGGTCGTGCTGATCGGCGGCATCGCCCTGGTCGGCGGCTGGTGGCTGGGCCAGCGCCAGTCGGCCACCCAGGCCAGCGTGGACCCGAAGCGGGCCCTGCTCGCCAAGGAAGCCACCCGGCTGCGGCTGCAGCTGGATGCCAACGAGGCGGGCCCGGCCGAGCAGCAACGGCTGCTGGAGCTGCTGGTGGCCCTCGACCGCAAGGCGGAGGCCATCAGCCTGCTGGAGCCCATGGCCGACCGGGAACCCGAACGCTGGTCGCTGCGGCTGATGCTGGCCGAGCTGCGACGGGATCAGAACGATCGCAGCGGCGCCGAACGGGAGCTGCGCCAGATCCTCAACCTGCGGCCCACCCAGGTGGAAGGGCTGCAGCTGCTGAGCCTGCTGCACCTGGAACAGGGGCGGGGCAGCGAGGCCGAAGTCCGGGTCAAGGCGGCCTACGCGATGGCCATCAAACCGGAGGTGAGACCCGAAGCGCTTGGCATCGGTCTGCTGCTGGCCGAACTGCAGCTGAAGCGCAACCAGACGACCACGGCCGCCGCCACCTATCTGCAGCTCGCCAGCCAGTTTCCCCAGGACCAGCGCCCGCTGCTGGGGCTGGCGCTGATGCGCCATGACCAGGGGGATGCCAAGGGGGCCCAGGAGGCCCTGGCCCAGGCCCGGCTGCGCAGCGCCACACCGGACAAGCCGGACCCCCGGCTCGACAAGCTGGCGGCCAGCTGGGGGCTGGAACCGCTCAGATCCCCTGCAGGCGTGGCGAAGAACCAGAAGGCGAACCCGTCGGCGCCGCCTTCCCCGCCTGCTGGGCGTCAAAGTCCCTGAGGGCCTGATCGACGGCCGAGTCCGGGGGAGTGGCGTTGTCGAGGGCCGTGCTCTTGCGCAGCTTGTTCAGCAGATCCAGGGGGTTGGTGCTGTCCAGAACAGAGCTGCCGCTGCCGCCGGACTTGCTGGGGCCGTAGTCATACATCTGGCGTTCCATCGGGCTGGTGCCGAGGGTCTGGCCGTAGCCCTCCTGCTGGGCCAGAGCGGCACCGGAGGACAGCAGCAGGGAGCCCAGGGGGACGGCAGCGGCCAGGGCGACGTTCGCTAACAGAGCTTTGGATCGGGCCATGGGTCTCCGGTAAGTCGTAGGGAACGCACCTCAGAGCTTCATGATAAGGGCCTTTGCCGGTGCCCCGGCCCCCCTCCCCGGCCATGCGGATCGCCACCTGGAACGTCAATTCGGTGCGCATCCGCCTGGCGCAGGTGAGTGCCTGGCTGGCGGCGGAGCAGCCCGAGGTGCTCTGCCTGCAGGAAACCAAGGTGGCCGACGACCTGTTTCCCCACGCCGCCTTCGAAGCCCTGGGCTACCGGGCGGCGATCAGCGGCCAGAAGGCCTACAACGGCGTGGCGATCCTGAGCCGGCTGCCGATCGAGGACGTGCGGGTGGGGTTCGACGCCCTGCTGAGCGACGATCCGGCCGCCACCGCCCTGGGGGAGCAGAAGCGGGTGATCAGCGCCGCGATCGAGGGGATCCGGGTGCTCAACCTCTATGTGCCCAACGGCTCGGCGCTCTCATCGGAGAAGTACGCCTACAAGCTGAACTGGCTGGCCTGCCTGGAGCGCTATCTGGGGGCACAGGAGCAGGAAAGCGAGCCCCTGGCCATGGTGGGTGACTTCAACATCGCCCTGGAGGCGCGGGACATCCACGACCCCGGCCGCCTTGAGGGGGGCATCATGGCCAGCGGGCCCGAACGGCAGGCCCTGACCGGAGCCCTCGGCGAGCGGCTGAGCGATGTGTTCCGTGTCTTCGAAGCCGGCAGCGGCCACTGGAGCTGGTGGGACTACCGCACCGGCGCCTGGGACATGGACCGGGGCTGGCGGATCGACCACATCTATCTCGATGACCAGCTGCTGGCCTGCGCCACCGGCTGTGTGATCCACAAGGCCGCCCGGGGCCATGAGCAGCCCAGCGACCATGCCCCGGTGGTGGTGCACCTGGCCTGGCCACCGGAGGAGACCGAGGACGAAACCGATGGCTGGTGACCGGATCGGATCGATCCGGTGGGGCTGACGCCCTCAGCCCATCAGGGACTCCAGGCTGAGATCCTCCCGCCGCAGCAGGGCGAACAGGGTGCCGGCATTGCCGCGGCTCACCCGCAGCTCCCGATCGAGGACCGTGACATCGAGCCAGGCCGCGAAGCCCTGCTGCACATCCCGCAGCAACTGCAGCCGGCGGTCGCCGATCCGGGGACCCAGCCAGCCGCCCCGCTCGAAGCGCACGCTGACGCGCTGGTGGGGCGGCTCGGGGGCGATGGCGATGGCCACCTGCACCGCGATCCCGGCGGTCGGCCCCAGGGGTCCGGCCAGCCGCAGCAGGTTGAGGGCGCGGCCGGCGCCGGGATCCAGCAGCTGCAGATTCTCCAGCCAGGGCTGGACCGCCAGATAGGGCTGGGAACTGCTGCTCCAGCGCAACTCCCAGACCCCCGTCAGTTCGGCGGACTGGGTGCGCAGATCCGCCGGCTGGGTTCGCTCGAGCTGGGTGATCAGGTGGCGCACCCGGGAGGCGTCGGGCCGGGGCGCGAAGGGGCCCGCGGGCCGCAGCAACCCCAGCAGCTCCTGGCGACAGCTCTGGACTTCCGGTGGCGAAAGGCTCATGCGACCAGGGCCCTGCACCGTTCCGATACGGTATCGCGATCGCTCACCGCTGCAGTGCCGCCAGCCGCCCCAGCCACCGCAGGGCCCCCGTGACGAGCACCCGCGTCGATGTGGTCCTGGTGGGGGCCGGCATCATGAGCGCCACCCTCGGCGCCGTGCTCAAGGAGCTGGATCCGGATCTGCGGGTGCTGATGGTCGAGAGCCTGCCGGGCGAGGCCCAGGAGAGTTCGAGTGCCTGGAACAACGCCGGCACCGGCCATGCGGGCAACTGCGAGCTCAACTACACCCCGATGGCGGCCGATGGCACCATCAGCCTGGAGCGGGCCCTCGACATCAACGAAGCCTTCGATCTCTCCCGCCAGTTCTGGACCCATCTGGTGAGTCGCGGCGCCATCGCCTCACCCCAGGCGTTCATCCAGCCGGTGCCGCACATGAGCTTCGTGCAGGGCGGCCCGGCCCGGGACTTTCTGCGCAAACGTCACCGGCTGATGGCGGCCCACCCCTGCTATGCGGGCATGGCCTACAGCGAAGACCACCGGCAGGTGGCGGAGTGGGCACCGCTGCTGATGGAGGGACGGGATCCCAAGACCGTGATCGCCGCCACCCGCATCGTCAACGGCACCGATGTGAACTTCGGGGCCCTTACCAGCCTGCTGCTGCAGCATCTGAACACGCTCCCCCCCTTCGAGCTGCGCTTCTGCGAGACGGTCACCAGCCTCCGCCGCAGGGCCGAGGGGGGCTGGCGCCTGACCACCCGCCAGCGGCAGAGCGGCGCGAACGCGGTGATCGACTGCACCACCGTCTTCCTCGGAGCCGGGGGCCAGGCCCTCACCCTGCTCCAGAAGGCGGCGATCCCGGAGGCCCACCGCTACGGCGGCTTTCCGGTGAGCGGCCTCTGGCTGCGCTGCGCCCAGCCCGCCGTGACCGACCGTCACCACGCCAAGGTCTACGGCCTGGCCGCGACCGGTGCGCCGCCCATGTCGGTGCCCCACCTCGACACCCGCCTGGTCGACGACCGGCGCTGGCTGCTGTTCGGCCCCTACGCCGGCTTCTCCACCCGGTTCCTCCGGAGCGGTTCGTTCCTCGACTGGCCGCGGTCCTTCCGGGCCGGCAACCTCGTGCCGCTGCTGGCGGCGGGCAAGGACAACCTGCCCCTGACCGAATACCTGATCCGGCAGGTCTTCGAGAGCCCGGCCCAGCGTCTGGAGGCCCTGCGCGCCTTCTATCCGGCCGCCCAGGCGTCCGACTGGGAGCTGGCGCTGGCTGGCCAGCGGGTGCAGATCATCAAGGCGGATCCCCGCCGAGGCGGCGTGCTGCAGTTCGGCACCGAGGTGGTGCATGCGGCGGACACCTCGATGATCGCCCTGCTGGGGGCCTCCCCCGGGGCCTCGGCCGCCGTGGCCATCGTGGTGGACATCCTGCGGCGCTGTTTTCGCGACAAGCTGCCCGAAGGCTGGGAGCGGACCCTCAAGACGATCCTGCCCTCCTACGGGGAATCGATCCGCCACGATCCCGAGCTGTGCCGCCGGCTGCGCAGCCGGAGCGCCGAGGTGCTCAGGCTGCAGAACCCCTGACGGGGGCGTCGGCGGCGGCCGGCGCCGCCGGATCGAACCCCAGCACCCGGCCCAGCAGGCTCAGTTCCCGGTCGCGGGGCTCCATCAATCCCCAGCGAACGTCGCCGGGGGCCGCCAGGAACAGGCCCGCCATCGCCCGCACCAGCTCCGGCACCGGCAGGGTGTTGGTCAGGAAGCCCTGCCACTGGGCCGGCGGCAGGCGGAAGAAGCTGGCGAAGAAATGGCGCAGCTGGGCCTCCTCGAAGCGCATCAGCTTCTCCAGCCCGAAGCGGTACAGCGCGTGCTTGCGGCGCATCGGACCCGGCCAGAGCGATTCCCAGGCGGCGTGGGACAGGTCGGCTCCCGTGAGGCCAGGGGCCGCGAGGGCTGCGGCGATGGCGTCCGCCAGGGCGGGGGCACGCCGCAGCAGCGAGCCCACCATGTAGCCGGAAGCGGGGTGGACCATGCTGGCTGCGCCGCCGAAACCCACCACCCGCTGGCGCCGATCCGGCAGGGCGGGATTCATCGGGAACAGGCAATGCTCCTGCTCGTGGATCTCCTCCACCTGCACGCCGCGATGGGCCAGCCGTCGCCGCAGGCGATCCTTGAGCACGGCGAAGGACACCGCAGGTGCCAGGGCCAGCGACGTCTCCTCGACGAAATGGGTGCCATCGCCCAGGTCCATGGCATAGAGGAACGTGGGGGGCTGGCGGCGCTCCGCCTCGCTGAGGTGGTCGCTGCGGTAGTCCATCAGCACGAACTGATCGGGTCCCACCGGCGGCGCGCTGAAACGGCCCACGATCCCGTAGGCCGACTGGCCCGCCACCGGCCCGTCGTCGGGGCGGCGGACGAAGACGGGCTGATGGCCGCTGGCATCGATCACCAGCCGGGCCCGCAGGCGCTCACCGGCGGCGGTGCCCACCGCCGAGCCATCGGTGTCGTGGTCGATGCTGGCCGCCCGGCCCCGGTGCCAGAGCAGGCCGGCCCGCTCCCCCTCCGCCAGCCAGTGGGCCTGCAACCGGGCCCGGTCGAACAGGCCGTAATCCTGACCGTGGACGGTGGGCTCAGGACCGAACCAGCTGACCGTGTCCGACCAGCGGTGGGCCAGCAGATGGGACAGGCCGCAGGCGTCCACCTCGGGGCCCCAGATGCCGTAGGTGTTGACCCAGGGATGGTCCGGCTCCCGCTCGGCCAGGGCCTCCACCCGCAGGCCCCGCTGCGCGAGGGCGGCGGCCAGGCAGAGGGCGGCGGGGCCGGCCCCCACCACCAGCACATCCGTTGCCATCCAAGCCGGTACGGTGAAAACACATCCTGCATCAACGGCCATTTCCACTGCCGTGAGGCTGCTTCTGGCCCTGGTCTGCATCCTGGGGCTGGCCCTTCCCCCGGCGGCCCGGGCGGCACCGCCGGCGGTGGTGCCCGTGCAGGTGGCGATGCAGGTGGACAACATCCACGGCTTCTCCCCCCGCGACAAGACCTACCAGGTGGAGGGCACCCTGCAGGTGGGGGCTACGGCGGCGGTGATGGAGCGCTGGCTCAGGGCCGGTCTCGATCCCATCAGCCTGGTGCGCTTCGAGAACCGGGTGGAACCCTGGAACTCCCTGGTCGAGCCCATCGGTGGCCCCCGGCGGCAGGGCGACGATCTCAGCCGGGAGTACCGCTTCAACGCACGGTTCTATTCCGACGAGATCGACTTCCGCGGCTATCCCTTCGGCTCCCTGCCGCTGCGC
Source organism: Candidatus Sulfopaludibacter sp. SbA3 (assembly GCA_943367425.1). GTDB lineage: Bacteria > Cyanobacteriota > Cyanobacteriia > PCC-6307 > Cyanobiaceae > Cyanobium. Next base: position 91,693 of record CALRJF020000012.1, on the reverse strand, counting down.
CTGAATCTGGTGGCGAACCCGAGCGTTGCCAGCGCCATCCAGCCGCCTGCAGCGATCCGGCTGGTGGCCCTGAGCAGCGGATCCGGCGTGGGTCGACGCGGCAACATGAACGGCTACCGGCTGGCCCGCTGGTCGCTCCATGACACCGCCGGCGGGGTGGACATGGAGCTCGTCTATGCGCCGATCGGCTGGGCGCCGCTGGTGAAGTGGCTGCTGCCCCTGGCGATCACCATGAGCGTGATGCTGCTGACACCGACCCTGCGCCCCAGCTTCGGTTCGGAGCGGCTGGCCATCCCGCCGGTGGTCCTGCTGACGCTGGTGTTCATGCAGCAGGCCTACCGCGACACCCTGCCCACGCTGCCGTACCTCACCGTGCTCGATGGGCTCTATGGCTTCTCCTACCTGGTGACGCTGCTGTTCTTCTGCGCGTTCATCCGCTGCGCCAACCGCCTGGATCAACGCAGCGGCCCCGACGGATCCCGGCTGGAGCGCCGGGTGAAACGGCTGGAGGTGGGCCTGCAGCTGGCGAGTCTGGGCGGCTACGCCGTGCTGCTGGCCTGGGCCCGGGCCTTCCGCTAAGGGGCTTCGGGCTCAGGGGCTTCGGCCTCGGGAGCGTCGACCTCCGTTGTGATGGCCTCGGGGGCACCGACCTCGATGGGAGCCTCGGCACCGGGCTCCTCTTCTGGGGCGGGCGGCACCAGCACCACTTCGGTGAGGCGATCACCGGCATCGAGCTTCTGCAGACGCACGCCGGTGGCGGCGCGGGACTGCTGGGGGATGGCATCGGCCTTCATGCGCACGATCACCCCCCGCTCGCTCACCAGCAGCAGTTCCTCGCCTGCCCCGAGCACCTTGAGCCCCACCAGCACATCGCCGTCGCGGCGGAACTTGATCGCCCGCAGGCCCATGCCGGCACGCCGCTGCAGCCGGAACTGATCCACCGGCACCCGCTTGCCCAGGCCGCTGGCACTGGCCACGAGCACCCAGGGACCTTCGCTGGGGGCGACCTCGTCGCCCTCGTCATCGTCGGCACCGGCATCGGCGGTGCTGGCGACACGGTCCGCCAGTTCCGCCGTGAGCACATCCATGCTCACCAGCTGATCGCCGGGGCGCAGGTTCATTGCCCGCACGCCCCGGGCGGTGCGGCCCAGGGGGCGCAGCTCCTCGTCGCTGAGGCGGAAGTGGATCGTCATGCCCTTGAGGGAGCCGATCAGCACGCTGTCGCCGGGCAGGGCCAGCCGCACCCAGCGGAGGTCGTCGCCGTCCTCAAGGGAGATGGCGATCAGGCCGTTGGAGCGGATGTTGCTGAAGGCCGACAGCCGGGTGCGCTTGATGTAGCCACCACTGGTGAGCATCACCAGCTGAACGTCGTCGTCGAAGGCACTCACCGCCAGCAGGGACGTGATGGCTTCCTCCCGGGGAATGGGCAGCAGCTGCACGATCGGCGTGCCCTTGGCGGCGCGGCTGGAGATCGGCACCCGGTAGGCCGGGATGGAATACACCACGCCCCGGTCGCTGAACAGCAGCAGGGCGTCGTGGTCGTTGCAGCTGATGAACAGCTTCACCGCCTCTTCGCCCTGGCTGCGGGTGCCGGCCTTGCCGCGGGTGCCGCGGCTGGTGGACTCGAACTCGCTCACCGGCATCCGCTTGAGGTAGCCGTTCTCGGTGAGCAGCACCACCGAGCGCTCGTTGGCGATCAGGTCGATGTCCTCAAGGCCGCCCTCCAGATCGAGGATCTCGGTGCGGCGCGGCGAGTCGTAGCGGCTGCGCAGCACCTGGAGCTCCTCCTGGATCAGCCCCAGCACCCGCTCGCGCCGGCCGAGGATGTCCTTGTAGTCGGCGATCTTGGCGACCAGATCGTCGTGCTCGAGGCGGATCTTGTCGGCCTCCAGGGCCGTGAGGCGCCGCAGCTGCATCTGCAGGATGGCGTCGGCCTGGATCTCGCTGAGGCCGTGGCGTTCCTGCAGCTGGGCCCGGGCGGTGGCGGTGTCGGGGGCGGCCCGGATCAGGGCGATGATCGGATCGAGCTGGTCGAGGGCGAGCAGCAGGCCCTGGAGGATGTGGTCGCGCTCCTCCGCCTTGCGCAGGAAGTAGCGGGTGCGCCGCTCGATCGTCTCGATGCGGAAATCGAGGAACACCCGCAGCATCTTGCCGAGGGTGAGCAGCACCGGTTCGCCCTTCACCAGGGCCAGCATGTAGGCGCTGAAGTTGTTCTGCAGCGGCGTGAGCTTGAACAGGTTGTTGAGCACCACCTGGGGGTAGGCGTCGCGACGCAGTTCGATCACGATCCGCATGCCGTCGCGGTCGCTTTCGTCGCGGATGTCGGCGATGCCCTCGAGTTTCTTGTCGTTGACCAGCTCGGCGATCCGCTCGATCAGGGAGGCCTTGTTGGTCTGGTAGGGGAGTTCGGTGATGATCACCGCGTCCCGGTCGGGGCGGCCCTTGGCTTCGACCGTTTCGATCGAGGCCACGCCGCGCATGGTGATCGAGCCGCGGCCGGTGGTGTAGGTCTCCCGGATGCCTCGGCGGCCGAGTATCTGCCCGCCGGTGGGGAAATCGGGGCCGGGGATGATCGCCATCAGGGCGCGATCCTCGATCTCCGGATCGTCGATCAGGGCCAGCAGCCCGTCGATCAGTTCGGTGAGGTTGTGGGGGGGGATGTTGGTCGCCATCCCCACGGCGATGCCGGAGGAGCCGTTGAGCAGCAGATGCGGCACCCTGGCCGGCATCACGGTGGGTTCCTGCTGGGAGCCGTCGAAGTTGTCGATGTAGTCGACGGTCTCGGCTTCGATGTCCTCCAGCAGGCTGTCGGTGGTGAGGGCCTGGAGCCGGGATTCCGTGTACCGCATGGCGGCCGGAGGGTCGTTGTCGACCGAGCCGAAATTGCCGTGCCCGTCGATCAGGGGCATCCGCATCGAGAAGTCCTGGGCCATGCGCACCAGGGCGTCGTAGACGGCCGTGTCGCCGTGGGGGTGGTACTTACCAAGCACCTCACCCACCACACGGGCGCATTTCCGGTAGGGCCTGTCGCTGGTGAGGCCCAGCTCGTACATGGCGTAGAGGATCCGCCGGTGCACCGGTTTGAGGCCGTCGCGGGCATCGGGAAGGGCCCGACCCACGATCACGCTCATCGCATACTCCAGGTAGGAGCGCGACATCTCATTGCGTAGGTCGGTCTGGATGATCCGTCCGTCGGATTCACCGGGTCCGGTTGGATCCGCCATGCAAGACCGTCTGGGACACACCCCATCCTATCGAAGGCCCTGCGGCCGCTGTCGCTCCGCCGGGAAGCCCCGACGCGGTCCCCGGCCATGACCCTGCCCAGGCGGTCGGAAGCCTCCCTGCGGCAGCGCCAGCGCAAGGGGGAGCTGCGGGTGCGCGCGGCCGCCGACTTCCGCCGGCTGGTGCGCAGCGCCGGCCTGGAGGAGGCCTACGCCGCCACCGATGTGGTGGTGGCGGCCAACGCCGAGTTCACCGACCAGGGCAGCCTGCACCTGCCCATCGGTCCCAGTGATCCGCCGATCCGCCTGCGGGAGGCCCAGCTGGAGGGCCTCGCCACCGCCTGCGGTGGCGGCGGCAGCGGGGATCTGGTGCTGCCGATCGGCGGGGGGCTCGGGGATCCCCGCCGCCACGGGGGCGCCCAGCTGCTGGCCCGGCTGCTGAACGGCGACAGCCTGGCCTTCAGCGCCAGCGGTGAGGTGACGCCGCTGCAACCCCGCCGGGATCTGAACACCCGGCTGGATCTGGAGCGGATCGGCAGTGGCCGGCTGGTGCTGCCCCGGGCGATCGTGGAAAACGGGCTGGTGGCCGTGAGCAGCGCTGAAGGGGTGCGGCGCAGTCCCTGGGGCCCCGTGCTCGGCCCCTTCGGCAATGCCCTCTACAGCTGCGGCGGCGCCGGCAGCATCGGCCTGGCCATGCCGTCACTGTCCCTGCTGGGGCCGGGATCCCCCGTACTGGTGGGAGGGGCCATCGGCTGGGTGATGGGGAGCGGCAGCGGCCACCAGCCCGGGGTCAGGCGGCAGGCCAGTGGCCATGCCTGCAGCCCGGGGGCCGTGGCGGCCGTGAGCGTGGACCTGCACGGACTGCGGCCGGAATGGCTGCGGGCCTGCTTCTTCGAGGGCCAGGGGGCGGCCCTGCTGGTGGGCATCGCCGCCCCCATTCCCCTGATCAACGCCAGCGTGGCCCTCCAGGCCGCCTGCGACGACGAGGATCTGGAGGCTCCCGTCCTCGACATCGCCATTCCGAGGCGTCTCAAACCGAGCTTCGGCGCGATGAGCTACGCCCAGCTCAAATCAGGGGCGATCGAGGTGGAAGGCCGGCGCCTCACCGCCGCCCCCGCCCACAGCCCCCGGCTGGCAGAGAGCATCGGCCGGGAACTGATCGCCTGGCTTGAGGACGGGCGCTTCCCCCTGCGGCTGCCGGCCCAGCCCCTCAGCCCGAGGCCGGGCCTGATTCCCCTCGACTGCTGAAGTCCCATGGCACGGAAGGAGAGGTTCCGGCAAACGGCCGTAAGCTCCGGCGTGATCCACCCCGCGCCAGCCATGGCCGAGACCCCTTTCAACCCCGAGCCTCAGGATCACGGGGCCGACCCGCAGACACCACCAGCGGCCGCGGAAACGGCCAGCCCCGACCTCGGTGGCGCGTTCTGGGAACCGGCGGCGACACCCCCCGCGGCCGAAGCACCGGTGACACCGGACCACCTGCCGCCGACCGCCGAGGAACCGGTTGTGGCCCCCCCGCCGGCCCCGGCCGCCCCGGCGGAGGAGCCCGTCATCGCCGCCACCCTGGAAGTGCCCGCCCTGGAGGGTGCCGGCGCCAGCGCCGACGAGGGGGGCGGCGAATTCGAATTGCTGCTCCAGAAAGTCAGGGACTGGTTCGGCAGCGGTGAACTCCAGGCCCAGTGGCACCGGTTCCGCGGTCCCCTCAAGGGGGTGGCCATCCTTGTCGGGGTGATCCTGGTGCTGCGGGTCTATGGCGCCCTGGTGGGCACCATCGACGGGCTGCCGCTGGTGGGGGGGCTCCTGGAGCTGGTGGGCCTGATCGCCCTGACCCGCTTTTCTCTGACCAAGCTGGTCCGCAAGAGCGATCGGGAGCAGGTGCTGGCCGACTGGACCAAACGCTGGAACGATTTTCGCGGCCACGGCTGAGCGAGGGCCCGCGCGGACCGGTTGATAGTTTGTGCCCACTGTGTCCGTCCAACGGTGAACATTCAGCTCGGTCGCTCCCGGACCGTCCGCCGCGCCTACGGCATCGACGAGATCGCCCTGGTGCCCGGCGGTCGCACCGTCGACCCCGAGGTCACCGACAGCAGCTGGAGCCTGGGGGGCATCCAGCGTGAGATTCCGATCATCGCCAGTGCCATGGACGGGGTGGTCGACGTGGGCATGTGCGTCGAACTCTCCCGGCTGGGGGCCCTGGGGGTGCTGAATCTGGAGGGGGTGCAGTGCCGCTACGACGACCCCGATCCCATTCTCGACCGGATCGCCGCGGTGGGGCGCGACGAGTTCGTGGGGCTGATGCAGGAGCTGTACAGCCAGCCCGTGCGGGAAGACCTGGTGCGCCAGCGCATCGCCGAGATCAAGAGCCGCGGCGGCATCGCGGCGGTCAGTGCCACCCCGGCAGCGGCCCTGCGCTTCGGCAAGGCGGTGGCCGAATCGGGGGCCGACCTGTTCTTCGTGCAGGCCACCGTGGTCTCCACCGAGCACATCGGCCCCGAAGGCCGCGAAACCCTCGATCTGGCGGCCCTCTGCCGTGATCTGGGGGTGCCCGTGGTGATCGGCAACTGTGTCACCTACGAGGTCACCCTGCAGCTGATGCGCGCCGGCGCCGCCGGGGTGATGGTGGGCATCGGTCCCGGCGCCGCCTGCACCTCCCGAGGCGTGCTGGGCGTCGGCATTCCCCAGGCCACCGCCGTGGCCGACTGCGCCGCCGCCCGTGACGACTACGAAAAGGAAAGCGGCCGTTACGTGCCGGTGGTGGCCGACGGCGGCATCGTCACCGGCGGCGACATCTGCAAGTGCCTGGCCTGTGGGGCCGATGCGGTGATGATTGGTTCCCCGATCGCCCGGGCCGCCGAGGCCCCCGGCCGCGGTTTCCACTGGGGGATGGCCACCCCCAGCCCGGTGCTGCCCCGCGGCACCCGCATCAAGGTGGGCACCACCGGCAGCCTGGAGAAGATCCTGAGGGGTCCTGCAGGCCTCGATGACGGCACCCAGAACCTGCTGGGCTGCATCCGCACCTCCATGGGCACCCTGGGGGCGCGCACGCTGAAGGAGATGCGCGAGGTGGAGGTGGTGGTGGCCCCGTCCCTGCTCACCGAGGGCAAGGTGTACCAGAAGGCCCAGCAGCTGGGCATGGGCAAGTGAAGCCTGGGCCAGCCGCCCCGTCCCACCCCTGGACAGACCTGCCTCAGGGCGAGATGGGGGCTAACCTCAGGACGTGGGGGCTACGGCTCGCACACTCCTCACACCCCCTGGCCCGGTGCGCCGGGCTTTTTGTCTTCTTCCGGCCTCCAGCCCCATGCGCTACGGCCTGCAACGCTGCTCCTGATCACCGGGTTCGGGCAGTTCCCGGTTGCTAGATTCGCGGCACTCCCGAGTCTGCAAGGAATGTCCAGCGCCGTTGCCGTCACCGACGCCTCCTTTGAGCAAGACGTGCTCAAAAGTGATGTGCCCGTGCTGGTCGATTTCTGGGCCCCTTGGTGCGGTCCCTGCCGCATGGTGGCGCCGATCGTCGATGAGATCGCCAAGGAATTCGAAGGGAAGATTCGTGTCTACAAGCTCAACACCGATGAGAATCCCAACGTGGCGAGCCAGTACGGGATCCGCAGCATTCCGACCCTGATGCTGTTCAAGGGTGGCCAGAAGGTCGACACCGTCGTCGGTGCCGTTCCCAAGAACACCCTCTCGGGCACCATCTCCAAGTACCTCTGATCCGGCTCCCCTGACCTCGTCCCCTTCCCCGACCCCGGCCGCGGGCAGGAGTCCGCTTCAGGCCCTCGCCGAGGAACTCCGGGGGCATCCCCAGCGCCGCCAGATTGAACGGGCGGTCGTCTCCCTGCTCCAGGTGGCCCGCCAGGAGCAGGACGAAGAAGAGTGGCGGCTGATCACCGGCTGCCTGGCGGACATCAGCGAGGCCCTTGAGGTGTTTCGTCCCCGCCGCAGCGCCCGCAAGATCTGCGTGTTCGGCTCGGCCCGCACGCTCCCCCAGGATCCTTGTTATCTGCTCGCCGAAGCGGTGGCGAAGCGGGCAGTGGAGGAGGGCTTCGAGGTGATGACCGGCGCCGGCGGCGGCGTCATGGAAGGGGCCAACAGCGGCGCCGGCTGCGAGCACAGCATCGGCCTCAACGTGGATCTGCCCTTCGAGCAGCATCCCAATCCCTACGTGAGCGCCTGCGAGAACCGGCTGCTCTATTTCCGCTATTTCTTCACCCGCAAGCTCTTCTTTCTGCGCGAGAGCGATGCCCTGGTGGTGATGCCGGGGGGGTTCGGCACCCTCGATGAACTGTTCGAATGCCTCACCCTGATCCAGACGGGCCGCACGTCGCCGATCCCCCTGGTGCTGCTGGCCCCGCCGGGGGACGACTTCTGGAGTGTGTGGCAGCGCAACGTGCATCAGGAGCTGGCCGTGCGTGGCCTGATCTCACCGGAAGACGTCGACCTGCTGGTGGAGACCTCCAGCGCCGAAGCGGCCGTGAACCACATCTGCCGCTTCTACCGGGTGTTCCACAGCGCCCTGCTGGGGGGCGACCGCATCGAGCTGCTGCTCAACACCGAGGTGCCCCGCGCCCTGCTGCCGGAGCTCAACCGCCGCTTCGCCGACCTGCTGGAGGACGGGGCGATTCAGGCCGGTGAAGGCGTCGATGACAACGGTCTGCTGCGACCCTGCCTGCGGCTGCGGTTCGACAAGCGCCGTGTCGGCCGCCTCTACCAGTTCATCGATCACCTCAACGGGCTGGATCTGGCCGCGACGCCGGCCCTGGAGCACCCGGCCGACCGGGGCCCGATGGGAGAGGAGTCATGAGCCGGATCGGCCTGATCGACTACGGCATGGGCAACCTGCACTCGGTGCAGCGCAGCTTCGCCCGGCTCGGGGCCGACCTGGTGCCCGTTCACAACGCGGCCGCCATCGAACCCTGTGACGCCCTGGTGCTGCCGGGGGTGGGGGCCTTCGATCCCGCCATGGAGCGCCTGCGGGCCGCCGGGCTGGAGCCGGCTCTGCAGCGGTCCTGCGCGAGTGGACGGCCCCTGCTCGGCATCTGCCTGGGCCTGCAGCTGCTGTTCGAAGCCAGCGACGAAGGCCGCTCCACGGGGCTCGGCGTGCTGGCCGGCCGCGTCACCACCCTGCCGCGGGTTCCCGGCCACCCCCTGCCCCACATGGGCTGGGCCCCCCTGATCCAGGCCACCCCGAGCCCCCTGCTCAACCCCTCCACACCGGAGTCCTGGGTCTACTTCGTGCATTCCTTCGCCGCCGAGCCGGCCGATGCCGCGGCCACCACGGCCCTGGTGGACTACGCCGGCACCCTGGTCACGGCAGCGGTCTGGCAGGGGCCGATCGCCGCCTGCCAATTTCACCCGGAGAAATCCGGACCCGTGGGGGAGGCGATGCTGCGCCGCTGGCTCGATTGGGTGGCGGCGCCGTGACCCTGCGGGTCAGCGGGGGCCGCAGGCTCCAGAGCCCCCCCGGCGCCAGCGCCCGCCCCACCGCCTCCCGGGTGCGGCTGGCGATGATGAACCTGCTGGCGGCGGACATCCCCGGCTGCCGCTGGCTCGATCTCTGCTGCGGCAGCGGCGCCATGGCCTGTGAGGCCCTGCAACGGGGCGCGGCGGAGGTGGTGGCCGTGGAGAGCGACCGCCGGGTGGCCGCGGTGGCCCGGGCCAACCTGGCGGCCGTCGGCGGAGGCCGAAGCGGGGTACCCGGGGAGACCGCTCCCCGCTGGCGGGTGGAGTGCGCCGACGTGCTGCGCTGGCTGCAGCGCAGTCCCCCGGCGGGCTTCGAGGCGGGTTTAGATGCGGGCTTCGATCTGATCTACGTGGATCCCCCCTACGCCGCCGGGCTCTACACGCCGGTTGCCGCAGCGGTGCAAAAGGGCGGCTGGCTGAAGGCCACCGGAACGATGGTGTGGGAATGCGCCAGCGACAGCGAGCCGACGGTGCCGCAGGGTTGGACGGCAGCAGACGAGCGTCGCTACGGCGGCACTAGGCTGGTTCTGCTCCGTCAGGAACGGAACCAGGCAGCGGATTCAACCGATGCCACCCCCGTTTCCTCCCCCTGATCAGCCCCCCAGGGCACTGCCCCGGCGGTACTGGTTCCAGGCCGCCACGAACAGCCCCACGATGGTGATGGGGATCAGTCCAAGCACGATGCCGCAGAGGAGGGGTTCGATCATGGAGAGCCGGGCGCGTCGGGCGATGCACAATTCTTCCACGACCACGGCCTGCCTCGCGAGACCCACCGCCATCCTGTGATCAGTCCGTCTCCCAGCCCCACCACCCCCGTCCCGCCGGCGGCGCTGTCGCCGGAACCGGAGCGACGCCGCACCCTGGTGGCGGCCCTGGTCACCCTGGCGGCGCTGGCCAGCCTGCTGCTCATCCTGGTAGTGCTGCCCGCCGCCCACCGGGATCCCTACACCCGGACCACCCTGGAACTGACGGGCTCCGTCGAGGATGGCGGACGTCTGTTCCGGCTCAACTGCGCCGGCTGCCATGGCCTGGCGGCCCAGGGACTGGTGGGTCCCGATCTCCATGGTGTCGACCGCCGCAAGAACGATCGCCAGCTGATCCAGCAGGTGGTGAGCGGACGCACCCCTCCGATGCCCAGTTTCCAGCCGGAGCCCCAGGCGATGGCCGACCTGCTGGCCTTCCTGCACAGCCTGCCTTGACCCTGCACCTGGTGCTGGTCGAGCCGGCCGGCCCCTTGAACGTGGGCAGCGTCGCCAGGCTGTGCCTCAATTTCGGCATCCAGGAGCTGCGCCTGGTGGCGCCACGTTGCGATCCCCTCGCCGAGGAGGCGCGGCGCATGGCCGTGAAAGGGGTCGCTCTGCTGGAGAGGGCCCCGGTGTTCCCCGACCTGGCCGCGGCCCTGGCGGACTGCTCGCGGGTGGTGGCCACCAGCGGCCGCCCGGAAGGGGAGCCCCTGCCGCTGCAGGAGCCGGAATCCGCCCTGGCCTGGCTGCTGGCGGGCGCCGACGGGTCGGCGTCGGCCCTGGTGTTCGGCCGCGAGGACCGGGGCCTGAGCAACGACGAACTGCTGCAGGCGGGGCGGCTGCTGCAGATCCCCACCCCCGGCGCCCTGGCCTCCCTCAACCTCTCCCATGCGGTGGCGGTGGTGCTCCACGAACTCGACCGGGTGCGGCGCAGCGGCGGCAGGATCGCCGCTGCGGTGGCGACCGAACCGGCCGGGGAAGCTCCCTGTGACAGAAGCAGCCTCGAGGCCCTGCTCAGCGATGCCGAGGCGTTGCTGCTGGAGGTGGGCTTCCTGCTGCCCCACACCGCCCATGCCCGGATGGCCAAGCTGCGGGCCCTGCTGCAGCGCAGCCAGGTCCGCTCCCAGGAGGTGGCCCTGCTGCGGGGCATGGTGTGCCAGTTGCGCTGGGCGAGCCGCCGCCCTTTCCCTTCCGGCCAGGACCACTAGCGTCGGGCGACCGCATCCCCCCCTGCCAACGTGAGCGACGGCCGCCCTTCCCGACCCAGCCGCAACCCCTGGCTTCGCCCCCTGGGGCTGGTGTTGCGGCTGATCGTGCTGGGGGCGGGGATGGGAGTGATCGTGGGCACCTCCCTGAAACTGCTGGCACCTCGCCTCGCCCAGGGCGCCGTGGGGGCGGCGCCGCGGATCGAGCCGATGCGCAAACTGCCGGCGACGCCGGGGACAGGCTCCATGGCCCTGGGACGGTTCGAACCCCGCACGGAACTGGTGGGGCTCAGCCAGCAGTGGGCCCGGCTGGCCGCCGCCCAGAAGGACCTCACCGCCACCGGCTTCCTGTTGGTGCTCGACGACGGTCGCTACGCCCAGCTGAAACCGGATCTGCCCCTGCCCGCCGCCAGCTCCATCAAGGTGCCGATCCTGCTGGCCAGCATGGAGGACCTCGATGGCGGCAAGCTGCGCTGGAACGAGCCGATGCCCCTCACCAAGGAGGTGATCGGGGGTGGCGCCGGCTGGATGGCCAGCAAGCCGCTCGGCACCCGCTTTCCGTTCTTCGAGGCCGCCACGGAAATGATCCGGGTGAGCGATAACACGGCCACCAACCTGCTGATCCGTCGCCTCGGGGGCAAGGCCAACCTCAATGACCGCTTCCGCTCCCTGGGTCTGCCGGCCACGGTGGTGAACAACTGGCTGCCCGATCTCGACGGCACCAACACCACCAGCTCCCGCGACCTGGCCCGCTCCATCGCCCTGGTGGACACCGGCGACAAGCTCACCCCCCGGGCCCGGGACCTGTTCCGGGAGATCATGGCCACCTCCCACACCAACACCCTGATCCCGCTGGGGATGCTGATGGGGCTGGGTCAGGACTCCTCCGACCCCGACAGCGAACTGCTGCCCAAGGGAATCACCGTCTACAACAAGACCGGTGACATCGGCATCGCCTACGCCGACGCCGCCCTGATCCAGCTGCCCAACGGCCAGCGGGCGGTGGCGGCCTTCATGGTGAAGGGACCCTTCAACGATCCCCGCTCCGCCGAACTGATCCGCGCCATGGCGGGAAGCGTCGCCAGAACCCTGGTCCCCCGCCCATGAGCAAAGCCTTCCTGCCGGCCCTGACGCTGCCGCTGCTGGCGGCCCTGGCCCCACCCGTGCAGGCCCAGCAGGCCCCGCCCGCCCAGCCGCCGCCGGTGCTGCGCCAGCAGACCGTGGCCCCCCTGCCCGGCCGGCTCGACGGGGTGCCGATGCTGAACGACAACAACCCCGAAGTGATCAAGGGGCCGGGCATTCTGCTGTCGAGCTTCGATGGGCGCCGGGGCTTCGCCGGACGGCCGCTCGGGGATCCCTCGGCCCACCTCGACACGCCGCTGGCCGGAAGTTTCGAACTGTTCAGCCATCACATCTACGCCGGCAGCCCCGACAGCCTCGATTCCACCCTCTGGATGGCGGTGGTGGCCGCCCCCCGGGGCAACCGTCCGGTGAACCTGCGGCTGGTGGCGGGCTCCACGGCCCTGTCCCAGTCGGTGGACCCCAGCCAGCCGGCCGCCCCCTTCCTGCCCCTGCCGCCGCTGATGGTGCAGGGCACCACCCCCATCTACTCGGGCCCGGGGAGCCGGGTGGCCACCGAACTGCTGCTGCGCCAGCGCAGCCCCCTGCTGCCGGAGCGCTGGCAACTGCCCCCGGGCCAGCTCAGCACCCTGGTGGTGCTGCCGCTGCCGGTGCGGGGCCTCGACCCCCTGCTCAACGGCCGCAACCTGCAGATGCGGCTCGACAGCGACGGACCGGTGGATCTGGCCACCCTGGCGGCCTACGGCCCCAACGACCGGCCGCCGGATCCGGCCATCTGGCAGAAGCTGCTGGATGGCGGCCTGAGCCCCAAGGAGCACAGCCCCACCCCGAAGGGGGCCAGCGGCCCGATGGTCTACTCGCGCGTGAGCGGCGTCCAGGTGGGCAGCGCCTGGCAGGGGCGGCTCACCGATCCGGGGGCCCGCACCCTGTCGGTGAGCCGCGCCCCGATCTCCTGGCCGATCAGCTCCCTGGAGCGGGGCACCCTGGGCTCCGGCCAGGTGCAGACGGCGCCCCTGCGCGCCTTCTACCCCGACACCGCCTGGGCGGCCCACGGCAACTACGGCGTCACCTACGACCTCAACCTGCCGCTGCGCAACGACACACCCCGGCCCGTCCAGCTCGCCCTGGCCCTGGAATCGCCCCTCAAGGGCGACCGTCCCCAGGGGGGGCTGCGCTTCAACGCCACCCCCTCGCGGGCGGTGACGTTCCGGGGCACGGTGGAGGTGACGGGTCTCGACAACGCCGAGGGACGGCCGGCGGGCCGCAGCAGCTTCCATCTGGTGCTGCGCTCGGGGCAGGAGGGCCAGCCCATGGGCACCATCAGCCTGGCCCCCGGAGCGGAGCGCCAGCTGCGGGTGCGGCTGATCTATCCGGCCGACGCCACACCCCCCCAGGTGCTGTCCCTGCTGCCGCTGCCCCCGCAGCCGGCCCAACAGGGGGCTGTGAAACAATCCCAGATCCCTCCGGCCACCCGCCCGTGACGCCATCCAGGAAGCGCAGGGTCTTCCCCTTCACCGCGATCGTCGGCCAGGAGGAGATGAAGCTGGCCCTGCTGCTCAATGTCATCGACCCCCGCGTCGGCGGGGTGATGATCATGGGCGACCGCGGCACGGGCAAATCCACCACGATCAGGGCGCTGGCCGACCTGCTGCCCGCCATCGAGGTGGTGGCGGGCGACCCCTACAACAGCTCCCCGAGCGACCCCGACCTGCAGAGCAGCGAGGTGCGCCAGCGGCTTGACCGGGGCGAACAGCTGCCGGTGGAGCAGCGCCAGGTGCCGATGGTCGACCTGCCCCTGGGAGCCACCGAAGACCGGCTCTGCGGCACGATCGACATCGAGAAGGCCCTCAGCGAAGGGGTGCGGGCCTTCGAGCCCGGCCTGCTGGCCAAGGCCAACCGCGGCCTCCTCTACGTGGATGAGGTGAACCTGCTCGACGACCACCTGGTGGACGTGCTGCTGGATTCGGCCGCCTCCGGCTGGAACACGGTGGAGCGCGAAGGCGTGTCGGTGCGTCACCCGGCCCGGTTCGTGCTGATCGGCTCCGGCAACCCCGAGGAGGGGGAGCTGCGGCCCCAGCTGCTCGACCGCTTCGGCATGAGCGTAGAGGTGCGCACCGTGCGCGATCCCGAACTGCGGGTGCAGGTGGTGGACCAGCGCACCAGCTTCGATGCCGACCCCGACGCCTTCAGCGAGCAGGTGCAGACCAGCCAGGAGGCCCTGCAGGCGCGGGTGGTGGAGGCCCAGGAACGGCTGCCCCAGGTGCACATCGACGACGATCTGCGCGTCCGCATCTCGGCGGTCTGCGGCGAACTGGATGTGGACGGCCTGCGGGGCGACATCGTCACCAACCGGGCCGCCCGCGCCCTGGCGGCCTTCGAGGGCCACCTGGAGGTGACCGACGACGACGTGGCCCGGGTGGTGGCCTGCTGCCTGCGCCACCGGCTGCGCAAGGATCCGCTCGAGCAGATCGACTCGGGCGATCGGGTGGTGAAGATGTTCTGCAAGGTGTTCGACCGCAGCCCGAGCGATCCGAGCGCCTTTCAGCTCGCCCTGGCGGGGTGAGGATTCTCGGCATCGATCCCGGTCTGGCCCGCGTGGGCTACGGGGTGATCGATGTGGAAGGGCGCTCCGCCCGAGGAGAGGGCCACCAGCGCCTGGTCGACTGCGGCATGATCCGCACCGAACCCGGCCGCAGCGACGGGGATCGCATGGTGGAGATCGCCCGGGATCTGCGGGTGATCGTGCGCCGCTGGAAGCCCGAGCTGGCGGCGGTGGAGAAGTTCTTCTTCTACCGCTCCAGCACCACCATCGCCGTGGTGCAGGCCCGGGGGGTGGTGATGATGACCCTGGCCCGCTTCGCCATCCCGGTGGTGGAGTTTCCACCGATGCAGATCAAGCTGGCCCTGGCGGGATCGGGCCACGCCGAGAAGGATGAGGTGCTTGCCGCGGTGATGCGGGAACTGGATCTGGAGCATCCGCCCCGCCCCGATGATGCCGCGGATGCCCTGGCGGTGGCCCTGACGGGCTGGTTCCAGCGCTGAAGCGTCTGCCGGCTGAAAGGCTGAACCGTCCGCTGGCCGAAGTCCTTAAGTGAAGTGCAGGGAAACCTTCATCTTCCCAGGCGGAATTCGTTGTCGACGCATATTGATTGGTGAAGAAGTTGCGCCTTGGCGATGAAACTGCACCCTCAGAAACGCCACACCTCCAGGCGAGTTGCCCTGGAATCCTGCCGCACCACGGAAACGAGAAAGCGGGGAGGTCAAGCCCAGGAAACCTGCGAAAAAGTTTGCAAAAAAAGAAACATCATGGATAATACGCCGGAAGTAGTCCGTCACAAATCCCTAGATGCCTACCAGCAAATGGACCGTCGCTGACATCCCCGATCAGTCCGGCCGGATTGCGCTGGTCACCGGTGCGAGCAGTGGCCTGGGCCTGGAAACCGCCCGCGCCCTCTCACAGCGAGGCGCCACGGTGGTGCTGGGCTGCCTGTCTTTGGAACTGGCGGAGCAGACACGCCGATCCCTGAGCAGCACTGCCAGGGGGCCCCTGGAAGCGCTGGAGCTTGATCTGGCGGATCTGAACTGTGTGGCACGCGCTACCGAATCCATCAAGGAGAAGCACGGAAAGCTCGACCTGCTGATCAACAATGCCGGGGTGATGGGTCTGCCCCGCCAGGAGACAAGAGACGGCTTCGAATCCCATTTCGGCATCAACTACCTGGGCCATTTCGCCCTGACCAGCGGCCTGCTGCCTGTGCTCAAGGACCGTCCCGGAGCGCGGGTGGTCACCGTCACCTCGATCCAGCAACATCTCGGCCGCATCAACTTCAAGGACCTGCAGAGCGAGCGGCGCTACAACCGCTGGAAGGCCTACGCCCAGAGCAAGCTGGCCAACACCCTCTTCACCCTGGAGCTTCAGAAAAAGCTGGAAGACGAAGGCTGCCACGCCATCTCGGTGGCGGCCCATCCGGGCTTTTCGCGCACGAACATTCAGTTCGCCTCGGTCAAGGCCAGCGGCAACAAGCTCGAAGGCGTGGTGGTGCGGCTCACCCGGCCGTTCTTCCAGAGTGCCGCCGCAGGGGCCCGATGCCAGCTCTATGCGGCAACGGCACCAGGGGTGAAGGGTGGGGAGCTCTATGCGCCCCATGTGCTGGAGGCCCTGGGCTGGCCTAAGAAGGGCCGACTTCCCAATGCGGCCTACGACCACGCCCACCGGAAGCGCTCCTGGGACGTGACGGAACAGCTGATCAGGGAACGGCATCCCGAGGCCGCCAAGGTGTTTCAGACCGTGTGAGTGGGAAACATCATCTCTTCGGGCGGGATTAACGAGATTCTTCTATAGCCTTGGCCTTGTTTTCCGGAGATTTAGATCGCCGGTGACGTTGATCGTTTCTACCAAGCAAGCTACAGTCAATTCATCCTCCACCACGCTCCTGGGGGCGTGGTATTTCTCCGGCCATCATGGGCGCGCTGTTTTACCTGGGTCTCACGGTTGCCCTGATTCCCTGGGTCGTCCTCCTCAAGATGGCGCGGGACCTCCAGTCGCTGGTCAGCCTGGAGGCCTACGGCCGGCCGGCCAGCACAAGAGGAGCCTCGGCGACATCAGCGCCAAACCCGCAGCCAACACTGCTGGACAGGATCAGGGAAGAACCTGCGGCTTGGGACCTGGAGGTGATCATCCCCGCCTACAACGAAGAGCTGAACATCGAGACCTGCGTCAATTCGCTGGCAGCGAGCGCACTCCATCTGTTCGCTGAGCATCGTCTGCGCACACGGCTGATCGTCGTTGACGACAATTCCACAGATCAGACGTCTCCTCTGGCCATGGCCTGCCAGAGGGCCCTGGCCGAGCGCCTGCGGCACCCGTCAGCGCCCCTGGTGGATCCAGGCGGGGCAGCTCCGGTGACCATCGAAGTTCTGGAAGGCCAGAAGCGTCCCGATGGCGAGCTCTGGCTCGGCAAGAACTGGGCCTGTCACGTCGGCTTTCACCACTCCAGATCCCGGAACCTGTTCTTCGTCGATGCCGATGTATCCGTCAAGGACACCTTCTTCGCGGCCAGTGTCAACATCCTGAAGTACGAACATCAGTTCGCGGGATTCGTTTCCCGAATTGTATGCAAGTCATTTCTTGACTACATCGTTCAGCCCACGGTGGCCATCTCTTCACTGATCATCAATAACATCACAACGTCACTTGAGCCCAACACGAAAAAGCCCCATGCCTTTGGCCAATGCATCTACATCTCCAGGCAGGCCTATGAAACGTCGGGCGGGTACAAGGCGGCGAATGAAGACTCAAGGGAAACGCGCGGTCTGGAAACCCGTGCCCTCGCCAAGAATATCGTGAAAGCAGGAATCCCTGCGATCAATGTTGCCGGTGGCGGCTTGATCCAGGTGTACATGTATCACAATGCTCGCTCCATGTGGGAAGGCTGGACCAAGAACTTTTACATGTCGGTGGATCAGAGTCTGTCCAATGCCATCACCAGCATTGTCATGATTCTCTCTCTTTACGACATTCCCCTGCTGCTGGCCTTCCAGCCAGCCGCCTGGATACCCGTCCTGCTGTTCGTCGCCGGCCATTTCTCGATCCGACTGCTTGCCTTCCAGGTGTACAAAGCTCCTTTGCGGGGCTGGTATCTGTTCCCCCTCGGCGGCCTGGCCATGACGGTGATCATGATCGGATCGATCTACAAGGTCACATCAGGCAAGAACTGGACCTGGAAAGGTCGAAGCCTGTCCCTTGCCCCAGCGGGAATCGACGACTGAGCGCCAGGCGTCGGTGGGTTCAGCCCGCCGGAACGGCGTGCTCCATCCACCGGTTCAGGATGGCCGCCACCTGCTCGGGATGTTCCCACTGGGGCAGATGACCGCAGGACGGCAGATCCATCAGCCGCTCCCCCAGATAATCACGGGCGCTCTGCTTCATCGATGCGCTCAGCAGGCGATCGTTCATCCCAAGGATGGCCAGGATGGGCTGGGTCGGCAACGGATCATCACAGCGCCCGAATCCACCGGAGCGGGAGAACTTCACCGCGGAATCCCTCCAGCCAGGGGTGCGCAGGTGGACGGAGCAGACCTCCAGTTCCCCCTTCGTGCAGGTCTGATCGGCGTGGGCATGCATGAACCGCCGCAACCAGTTGCGTCCCGGAGGGAACGACATGAACCTGACCACGAAGAACTCCACCAGCGGGTGCAGGGGCAACGGCAACGGCGGCAGCGTCAGGCCCGAAGGCGCCAGCAGCATGATCCGCTGAAACCGATCGGGATGACGCCGCACCAGATCCAGAACCACCCGCGTTCCCATGGAATGGCCGATCACATCGACCCGCGCCGATCCTGACGATCCGGAAGGACTCTGGATGCAGGCGAGATAGGCCGGTGCATCCAGGAGGGCGTCGAGGTGGCGCAACACACCTTCCGCGGAATAAAGCCCATCAACGGGACGGGGACAGAACCCGAATCCATACAGATCCGGAATCAGCACCCGATGACTCTGGGCCAGCAGCACCGCCAGGGGCGCCGCATCAAGAAAGGAACCATCGAATCCGCCCAGCATCAGCACCGGTGGCCCTTCCCCCAGCACCACAACAGGCCATCGCTCAGCGAACCCTGGCAACTCCCACCATTGAACAGCTGCCGCCAGCTGTCTGGCCCTGGGATCGCGAAGATTTCGGGCCGCGTCTTCGACCAACTCCCTGCATCGCGTCCAGTGATGTCCAGACGGCGAAGGCATCAAAAAACGTTTAGAGATGCGGTCGTTTGGAGATTAGGGCCCATGGGAGCCGACCGCAACGGGATCCAGTCCGATCACCGCCAGGATCCGATCCATCCAGCCATGGCGATGATGCACACCAAAGCGCTGCTCCGGTGAAGGCAGACATGGACGAATCGGCCATCGTCCCATCGGCCATGGATAAATCCGAACTCCGGCGTCTGTTTCGCCGCCGTCGCCGGCAGATTCTGCCCGCCGTGGCCGAAAAGATCCTGACGGTGGCGCTGCGGGAGCTGCCGCTGCGGGTGCCGGAGGGGAAACGGCTGGGGCTCTACTGGCCCCTGGCCCACGAACCCGACCTGCGGCCCCTCGCCCGACCGCTGGCCGATCGGCTGGCCTTGCCAGCGGTGACCCCGGAACAGCAGCTGGTCTATGTGCCGTGGCGGCGGGACCAGCCGATGGCGCCGGATGCCTGCGGCATCCCCGCTCCTGCGGAAGGACCCCCGCTGGCGCCGGAGCAACTGGCGCTGCTGCTGGTGCCGGCCCTGGCCCTCTCGGCCGATGGGCTCCGGCTGGGCTCCGGGGGCGGCTGGTACGACAGGCTCAGGGCCGAACCGCGCTGGCGAGCCGTCGAGGCCCTGGTGGTGCTGCCGGCGGCGTGCCTCACCGCCGCGCTGCCGGTGGATCCCTGGGACATTCCGTTCGACGGCTGGCTGGACGAGACGGGGATCCATCGGGTCGCCAAAGGCCAGGCGATCGTTGCAAGTCCGTAACGAACCGGTCGAGGCCAGGCCCGGCCGCGGGACATTTGCCAAGATCAAGGAACTTTCTGATGCACCGCTTGGACCTCCATCCCCAGTGGCAGCTCTCCATCGGCCCGGATCGTGAGCTGAAGAAAGCCACTCCCACCGCGGCCCAGCGGGTGCTGGCGGCGGAACTGGAAGCCCGCGGTGGTCAGAACGACGCCCTTTCGATGATGGTCAGTTCGGTGGCCAGGATGGTGCAGGTCGGCAAAGCGAGCGATAGTCGCTGGAGATCGTCCCTCTAGCCGATGCGGCTCACCCCCCTTTGCTCCGTTCTGATCGGCGCGGCGGCCATCGGCTGGCCGGCGGCGGGCCATGCCCATGGCATCCAGAGCAGCCTGGAGCGACTGGGCAGCCTCTCCGCCAGCGGCGGCGGCGGCGCGATTCAGCTGGAAACGAGCTTTTCCAACGGCACCCCGGCCCGTGATGCCTCCGTCAGCCTGATCCCGGTGGGAGGCGAGGGTCAGCCCATCGCCGTGGGCCACACCGACGCGATGGGACAACTCACCTTCAAGCTGCCGGCGGTGGCCAGCGGCAACTGGGAAATCCAGGTGGACGCCGGGCCAGGCCATCGGGACTACCTGGAGATTCCCCCCGGCCAGGAATCCGGTGCAGGCCCGGTGAAGCCCACGGCCGCCCGGGGGGAGGCCAGTCCCCTGTCCCTCGCGCGGACCCATTGGGCGCCGCTGATGGGTCTGGGCCTGCTCAGTGGGCTCCTGGCCCTGGGTAGCCTGAAGGGTCGGCACTGAGTTTCCAGGATCCCTGATGGCCACCGGCAGCCCCGCCCTCGATCGGATCGTGGAGCGGCTCGGCAACACCGCCGATGCCCGCAAGCGCTACGAATATGTGCTGTTTCTGGCCAGGAAACTCGCCCCCCTTCCCGATGAGCTGCGCCAGGAGGCGTTCAAGGTGAAGGGTTGCGTGTCGCAGGTGTTCGTGGTGGCCCAGCTGCAGGACGGCAAGCTCCACTGGATGGGGGATTCC
Organism: Candidatus Sulfopaludibacter sp. SbA3; assembly: GCA_943367425.1. Classification (GTDB taxonomy): domain Bacteria; phylum Cyanobacteriota; class Cyanobacteriia; order PCC-6307; family Cyanobiaceae; genus Cyanobium. The sequence goes on along the minus strand of CALRJF020000012.1, from coordinate 71,482 downwards.
GATGCCCAGATCACCAAGGGGTTGCTGGCCCTGTTGATCGAAGGTCTCGAGGGGCTCACACCCGCTGAAGCGGCCGGCATCGATCCGGCCTTCATCGCCGCCACCGGACTGCAGAGCAGCCTTACCCCGTCACGGGCCAACGGCTTTCTGAGCATCTTCTCGACCATGCAGGCCCAGGCCCGCGGCCTGGCGCAAGCCGGCTCCGGCGTCGATTCCTAGGATCAGCGGTTTAAGGAACCCGTCCATGACCATCGGCGTCGGCTTGCTCGGACTGGGAACGGTGGGAGCCGGCGTTGCCTCGATCCTGGCCAGCCCTGAAGGGCGTCACCCGCTGGTGGCCCAGCTGGCCCTCAGGAAAGTGGCGGTTCGCGATCCCGGCAGGCCCCGGTCGGTGGCCATCGCACCGGAGTTGATCGTGACCGATCCCCAGGCCGTGGTCGACGATCCGGAGGTGGACATCGTGGTGGAGGTGATGGGGGGCCTGGAGCCCGCCCGCACCCTGATCCTGCGGGCCATCGCGGCGGGGAAATCGGTGGTCACGGCCAACAAGGCCGTCATCGCCCGCTACGGGGAGGAGATCGCGGCCGAAGCGGCGGAAAAGGGTGTGTATGTGCTGATCGAAGCCGCCGTAGGCGGAGGCATCCCCATCATCGAACCCCTCAAGCAGTCGCTGGGGGGCAATCGCATCCAGCGCGTGAGCGGCATCATCAACGGCACCACCAACTACATCCTCAGCCGCATGGCCGATGAGGGGGCGGCCTACGGCGATGTGCTCGCCGATGCCCAGCGGTTGGGCTACGCCGAAGCCGATCCGGACGCCGACGTGAAGGGGGGCGACGCCGCCGACAAGATCGCGATTCTGGCCGGGCTGGCCTACGGCGGACCGGTGCCCCGGGCCGGGATCCCCACCGAGGGCATCGACCGGCTCGACGCCCGCGACGTGGCCTACGCCGCCCAGCTGGGTTTCGTCGTCAAGCTGCTGGCCGTTGCCGAGCGCATCGAAGACGCCCATCCGAGCGCCGCTGCCGATGAAGCCAGCATCCAGCTCGATGTGCGGGTGCACCCCACCCTGCTGCCGAAGCACCATCCGCTGGCGGGGGTGCACGGGGTGAACAACGCGATCCTGGTGGAAGGGGAACCGGTGGGGCAGGTGATGTTCTATGGCCCCGGTGCCGGTGCCGGACCCACCGCGTCAGCTGTGGTCGCCGACATCCTCAACATCGCCGGCATCCGCCAGCTGGGCGGTGCGGACGGCGGACTCGATCCGCTGCTGGCGGCAAGCAGCTGGCGCCAGGTTGCCCTGGGGGATGCCGCCCAGACCAGCCACCGCAACTACATCCGCCTGCAGACCCGGGATCAGGCCGGTGTGATCGGCCAGATCGGCACCTGTTTCGGGGCCGCCAACATCTCGATTCAGTCGATCGTGCAGTTCGAAGCGAAGGATGGGGAGGCGGAAATCGTGGTGATCACCCACGAAGTTCAGGAGGCCAGTTTTCGCGAGGCCCTCGCGGCGATCACGGCCCTGGAGGGGGTGCACCGGGTGGCGGCCACGCTGCGGACGCTTTAACCAGGACCAGCGCCAACAGGGCGCACATATAAGTTATTCTGATACAAGGTGGGCAATTGATGCCCAGCTTGCTACCTTCTATTAGCTTTAAGAACTTCTGGTAGTCAAAGGGATGGAGCCGCAACAGATACCTTCTCCGTTGATCGCGGCCAGCCTCGAAGAGATTACCAAGAGGTTTGAGCAGGAAGTAACGTCTGCCGATCCTGTTCGACTCGAATACGGCGGATTCACCTATTACTGCAAGGAAGTGCCAGCCCCGCAGCCTGGGGTGATGCCCACCCTGTTCATCAGCGGCGCCTTTCAGAACATGATTTCCTGGCATCGTTTCGCCAAGCTGTTTGCTGGGCGTGGCAAGCCGGTGATCATGGTGGACCTGCCGGGTGCGGGACAGGCCGATTCCCTGCCCGAAGATTATGGGCTGGATTTTCTGGCGGGCACCATCAAGCATCTCCTGGACAGCCTTGGACACAAAAAGGTCTGCATCGTGGCGGCGTCCTACGGAACACCGATTGCCTACCGATTTGCAGAACTGAATGCCGAACGCGTGCATCGCATGGTTCTCTGCGGGACCATGAAAGAAGTGCCCCTTCACATCCATGCCGACCTGGAACACTCCTTCCAGACGCTGCGCGAGGAAAAAATGGAAATGTTCGCCGACGAGCTGCTGGGTTTTTCCGGGCCGCAGAAGGGCAAGGGGCTGATCTGCACGGATCCGGAGAAGCCGATCGCCCGCCGCAAGCTGGCCTACCGCCTGATCCATTCCCAGCTTGTGAGCATGAACATGGAAGATCGTGAAAAGTATGTGCTCAACACCAAACGATTGCTGAGGCACGGCAAGATCGATCTCTCATCGGCCCCTGATGTGAAAACGCTGGTTTTCACCGGCGAGCACGATTGCTTCACCCGTCCGGAATACTGCAAGGAAATAGCGCTGTGCTTCAAGGATTACACCTTCACCACCATCCAGCAGGCCGACCATCTGTTCCATATCCAGCAGTTTGACACCACTTCGGAACTTCTCTACCGCTTCTCCTACGACCAGCCCATCGACGATCTGCCCATGCTGAACGCCATCGAAGAGAGCATGGGCATGCCCGAAAAGGCTATGGCCGGCGCCTCCCGCACCTGAGACGGATTCCACCGAGCGGCGAGCCACTTTGACATCTGGCCGGCCGTCGAAAGGCCTTGACAGGCCAGGGCGACCGGGGCTTTTGGGGAGCGTGATGCACGAGCCATGAAGACGTGGCCGCTCTGATCGCCCCACGACACACCCAGGCCGAAGGCATTGGAAAATCAGGCACCAAAGGCCTTCTTGCTGCCCTGCCATTTCAGCCAGAGGCAAGCATCTGCCAAGTCAAGCCTTGGTAGCATCTCAGTCATGTATACGACCAGACAAGGAACTGCCTCATGAACGATGGACACATACGGGGCGAAAGGCTAATACTTGTCAAGTCTTAAGGCTCTCCTTGCCCCAAGCCTTCGAGCCACTCTGGAGAGACGTTGTCATGGAGACAAGACTGGCCAAGGAAGCTGTTCGAGCAATGGGTACCTCCCATAGCTCCAACTCGCCCGCCGTACGAAAACGGCTGATGTACAACGGCTTCCAATACACCTACATCTACGTTCCAAGTTTCAAGCCAACGGAAACCCCCACGCTGTTCATGAGTGGGGCCTTCCAGTCCATGCAGTCCTGGGAACGGTTTGCCAAGTTGTTCATCCAACGGGGCAAACCGGTGATCCTGGTGGATCTGCCGGGTACGGGTGAGGCGGACCCCCTGCCCCTGGGCTTCGATCAGCATTTTCTGGCGGACGTTCTCAAGGCCACCCTGGATGACGCCAGAATTCCTCGCGTCTCCATCGGTGCGGCGTCCTACGGCACTGCCACCGCCTACTGCTTTGCCCAGCGCTACCCCGAACGGGTTAGGAATCTGGTGCTGGGGGGCACCATGAAGGAGATTCCCAGCCATCTGCGTTCCGGTGTGGCCCATACCCTGATTCCATTGCGCGAGGGTCGCATGGACCAGTTCGCCAATGAGGTGCTGGGGATCTCGGGCCCCCAGAAAGGCAACGGACTGCTCTGCACCGATCCAACCAAGACCGTGGCCCGACAGAAGCTGGCCAGACGCTTGCTCTACGCACAACTGGCCAACATGAAGGCGGCAGATTGCCGGAAGTACGAACTGAACACACTGCGGCTTTTGCATCACGGCCGCATCAATCTCGAGCAGCCACCTCGCTGTCCCACACTGGTGTTCACAGGTGAGCACGACAGCTTCACACTGCCAACCTACTGCAAGGAAATTGCGAAGGCCTTGCCATCATGCACCTACACCACGATCAAGAACTCCGACCATCTGTTTCATATCGAGCAATTCGAAACAACTGCCGATCTGTTCTATAGATTTTCCTACGATCTGGCGATCAGTGATATTCCTCAGCTGAATGCGATTGAGCAGATCGGCTCTTGCATCGATCGCACCAACACCATCCCACACAAAACGGCCACCAGCCTCGGGCACAGCCACGTCGAAGACGGTGCCTTGGCGGCCTGATGGCAGCGAACCTGATCGACACAGGACTCTGATCACACATCAACGCATCAGCCGAAAAGCTTCGGCATGAAAAAAGCGAGAAGGACCTTCAGTGAAGGACCATCCTCGCTGCTGGAATGGGTTCGGTGACCCTTGGCTGTAAGCCAAGGGTCGGGGCCTTTGATCAGGCCTTGGCCGCGGCACCAGCCAGCTTGACGCGCTTGCGCAGACGACGGCTGAAGCCGAAGGCGGCACCGGCGCCCAGGATGGGCAGAGGACCGGGAACCTTGCTGACGGACTGGAAGTCCACCGACTGGGAACCGAAGATGATGTCCTGAAGCCCGGCGGGGTTGGTGGCGGCACCGTTCACAAACTTGGTGGTGACACCATTGCTGCGAACGGTGAACTCCAGGAGGGTGCCGAGGAGGTCGGCATCGCCATCGTTGGGCAGGCTGTTACCCAGCTGACCGGTGAGGGCGCCAGGGAACGTGAACGGCGGCTGGTTGAAGTTCAACAGCGGCAGCGCACCCGCCAAGGTGAAGGTGTACTTGTTGGTGAGACCCGAACCCGAGGTGGGGGTGCCGGAACCGTTGGGGGATCCGACAGCGGGGGTCACCGAGCAAGAGCCCGGGCCAGGGAAGGCGAGACAGGCGTTGAGGGTGTCCTGGAGGGGGTTCCACTCATTGGCGTCAACACCCAGCTCGTACTTGAGGCTGGTCAGCTCGGCGCCGGGGAAGAACAGCGAGAACTGGTTGAGGTTGATCTGGAAGTTGAAGTCGAAGGTGCCGCCGGGGGTGGCGACCAGATCGCTGATGACATCCGTGTCAAGAGCGGCGCCAGGAGGCTTGAATTCCACACCGAGGGCGTGGGCGCTGTTGGCGGATCCGAAGAGGAGGGCCGCCGGCAGGCAAGCTGTTCCCGCCGCACGGGCAAGAAGCTTGGGAAGGTTCATAGGGGATGAGCCGCGTTGGGTCATTGGTGAAGCAAGGCAGCTGTAGAACAGCTTGACCGAGCCAAGACTACCACAAGAGCTTAAGGCCAGCTGAGAATTTGTCCATATCCTGAAACTTCCTGACGAGCCTTGACAAACAGGTAGTCCTCACTACCGAAATTACGGCAAGACTGTCGCCCCTTTGAGAAAAATTGCACAATATCTCTGTTTGTAATGGTCTAGCCAGGCTTTCCGGGTGGCCTCCCTCAGCAGGGACAGTTCATAGGCCGTCAACATGACGCGGAAGGGCGGCCGGGAGCCAGGCTGAATCCAGCAGCTCGCCGTTGGCTTGCAGGGCAAACCTTCATCGAACCGACGCAGGCCCCGGAGGCCGAATCTGGGCCCAGCCCTGCACAATCAGCCAGGTTCACGCATCCTTCCTGTTGGCTTCACTGATGACGTGCGTGAAGAAGATCCCGACCCATTGAAATTAAGGGTCTATGTGCCACAATCATGGGCGGCTTTCCATCGAGAATTTTCGGGAAAGCGTTAACCACCCGCCAGTTGCACCAAACCATGGTTGACCCGTCGTCTCATGAGGATGATATCTGGATCATCGTCAGCCGGTTGCTTTCTGTAGCGGCCACGGGCTTTTTCATCGTCTTTGCGAGTTCCATCGTTGTCGATCTTTTTCCGCTTCAGCTATTGAGTCCCCAGTGGCAAGTGCTATTCATTGCCCGCGTGCTCGCTGCCGGCAGCTTCGCCCTGGTCGGCTTCTGCCTGGTGCATATTGCGGCGGCCCTGAGCCCTGCCAACCTGGCCCTGCGGGCCCATCTGAAATCGCTTCGTAAACTGGCGATCGCAGCCACCCTCGGCTTCCTGCTGCTGATCCCGTTGCAGGGATTCGCCACCTGGCGTGGCTTCCGGATCGCCAAAACCAACCAGGCGACCCAGATCAACACGGCAAAACGACGTCTGGCACCGTTGAAGGCGGCGGTCAGCACATCCACCACAACGGCCGAATTGCAGGCCCGACTTGCCCAGATCCAGGACTTTCGCATCACATTGACGCCTGATGATCTCAAGCGCCCCCTTCCTGAACTGAAGGAAGGGATCCGAGCCAGCATGGATCGCGCCGAGAATCTTTATTTCGCCCGCATCTCCGGCCCCACTCCGGCCCAGATCTGGGCTGCCGCGCAGTCAGCCGTCAAAACAGTGATCGCCTCGATCGGTTTTGCCCTGGCTTTCTCCGCCGGTGCCCAGGGGGCCAATGCCTCCGAAACCCTGCTTGACACTTTCACCAGCCGCTGGGGTCAGAAAGCCGGACGCCGTCGCCGTCGCCGCCAACCTCTGCCTTTCCCTACCCCTACCGAGGAGTAGGAGCCGTGGATCCAGTCCGCCGCTGGATCCGCCCTCGAAGCCGGCGGCTGAAACGGAAGGCCACCCCCACACCCAGCAGGGGCAGCGGCCCGGGAGCCGAACTGGTGGCGGGGGTTCCATCGCCGCCGTTCTGGTCGCCCCCCGGAGCTCCGCCGCCTTCCGTACCGCCGTCGCCCTCCAGGGGCGGCTCGGAAAAACGGAAGCTGTCCGTCCCGGGCAGGGACGCCGTGGGCACGGCGGCGATGGTCAGAGGATCACCAGAGGATTCTGAATTGTTCGAGCGGATCCGGAACGGCACCGGATTGCCGCTGAAGCCATTGACCACGTTGTCGAACAGGGTTCCCGCCGACCAGGTGAGCAGGGGCGCTCCGCCGTCTTCCGTTCCCGCCCAGCGCAGGATGAGGGGCGCGATCAGCCGATAGGCCCCCTGGGAGCCAGGGGATCCGGAACGCCACAGGAACGATCCCGGTGCCGCGGCGCGGGCATCGATCGAGGCCAGGGCGCCGCTTGTCGAGAGCCGGAAGGCGGGGACTGAGTCCCCGGTGACTGGGTCGGTGAAGGCCACGCCGCCCCCGGCGCCGAAGCCCTCGGGGAGATCGGCGATCCCGGCGGCGAGCTGCTTGAGGGTCGCGGGCTTTTCGGCCGTGCCGCCGAAACCGCCTGCGGCAGGCGCCGCCGTGCTCGCTACCACACAGCTCAGCAGCACCAGGGGCGGCAGCAGGTGGATGGAGGGATGGAAATCCCGCATCGCTGCGAAGGGGAATGCCCAGGAGCGGGGCATGGCGACGAATCTCTTTTCACCAAACTATCAGATTAGCTTCACCTTGGCAAAGAATTGCCTGAAATCAGGCTGTGCCAGCAGGGAGCTCGGCCTGAGGCCTTTTCAGGAATGAGCCCCCGCGATGGCCCCCCTGAGCGGCGCCCCTAAGGTCTGGGCCTCAGCCCGTCTCGCCGTTGGACGCGCTCCACCGATGCCCGACCCCACCGCCAGCCGCGAGGACGCCGCCGCCAGCCTCAGCCGCCTGCTGGCCTGCAGTGGCCTCGGCCTGCTGCTGGTGTTCCTGGCCTTCGCCCTGACCGATTCCCTGCCGCTGCAGCTGCTCAACCCGACCTGGCAGCTGCGGTTCGCCAACCGCATGGTCAACACCGGGATCATTGCCCTGGTGGGCTTCCTGCTGCTGCATCTGGCGGTGCATCTCGATCCGGCCAGCACCGCCCTGCGGACTCCTCTCAAGACCAGCCGCCAGTGGGCCCTGGCGGCCGTGATCGGCTTCCTGCTGCTCCTGCCCCTGCAGGCCGTTGCCACCTGGCGCGTGCTGGCCCAGTCCTCCGGTGAGCAGCGCGCCCAGCGCCAGCAGCTCGCCGAGGGCCTGGCCGGCATCCGCCGCGCCGTGGACGCCGCCGCCAGCGGCGTCGATCTGCAGGCCCGCTTCAGCCGCCTCCCCGGCCCCAAACCGGAGCTGCCGGCCGCCGCCTTCACGCTGCCCCTGCCCCAGCTCAAACGCCAGCTGCTGGTGGAGCTGCAGAAAACCGAAGACCGCATCAACGAACGCTTCCGGGGGCCCACCCCTGCCGAGGTCTGGAGCCTCGGCCAGGGGCTGGTGCGGGTGACGGTCGCCGCCCTGGGCTTCGCCCTCGCCTTTGCCGCCGGGGCCCAGGTGCCTGGCTCCTCCCAGCCCCTGCTGCTCCTGCTCCATAAACAGTGGCAGGTGATCACTGGCCGCCGGCCCCGCGGCAAGCGGCGGTTCTGATGCCGCCACGGCCAGGCCCCCCGCTGGACGGACGGCTTGAATGGGGCCCTTCCGATCCGACGGGCTTGCCGACGACCAGGGCGGGAACAGGGCCAGGGGCTTGCCGCCGGCGCCGCGGCGCGGGCTCCCTGCTCCTGGGGCTGATCCTGGGGATTCCCCTGCTGGGGGGCTGCCAGCCCCAGCGGCCCGCGGCCAGCCTGATCGTGGCGACCAAGAGCCGCATCGACTCCCTCGACCCCGCCAAGGCCTCGCGGGTGGGGGTGATGCAGGTGTTGAGCGCCCTGGGCGATCCGCTCTACGCCATCGCCGCCGACGGGCGCATCGAACCCCGGCTGGCGGTGGCCCTGCCCCGCCTCAGTGCTGACGGACTGCGGGCCCGCATCCCCCTGCGCCGGGGCGTCGTCTTCCACGACGGCACCCCCTTCGATGCCGCCGCCATGGTGTTCTCGCTCGATCGCTTCCGGCGGATCGGCACCCTCGGCTTTCAGCTCAGCGACCGGGTGGCGGCGGTGCGGGCCACCGGATCCCATGAGATCGAGCTGGAACTGAAGCAGCCCTTCAGCCCGCTGCCCCGGCTGCTGAGCGCCATCTTCCTCACCCCGGTGTCGCCCACCGCCTACCGGGCCCACCGCGACGCCCCCCTGGCCAGTCGCTTCGTGGGCACCGGGCCCTACCGCCTGGCCTCCTACAGCCCGCAGCAGCAGCGGCTGGTGCCCTGGGAGCGCTACTGGGGTCGCCGGCCCGCCAACGGTGGCCTCGCCCTGGTGACCCTGGGAAACTCCACCGCCCTCTACGGCGCCCTGCGCAGCGGCGAAGTGGACGTGCTGCTCAACAGCGGTCTGGAGATTGACCACCAGCAGGCCCTGCACAGGGAGGCCACCGCCGGCCGGCTGCGGGAATCGGTGGGACCGGCGATGGAGATCGGCCTCCTCTCCCTGCTCACCGACCAGCCGCCCCTGGCCGATCCGGTGGTGAGGCTGGCGATCGCCCACAGCCTCGACCGCGACCTGCTCAGCCGGCGGGTGAGCCTGGGCATCCGCCCCCCCCTGCGCCAGCTGATCCCCCCCAGCCTGCCGGGCTCCGACCCCCAGGCCTGGCCCGACTTCGACCCGGCCCAGGCACGCAGCCTGTTCCGCAAGGCGGGCTACTGCCAGGGCCGCCGCCTGGTGCTGCCGCTCACCTTCCGCTCCGACATCCCCAGCGACCGCCTGTTCGCCCTCACCTGGCAGGCTCAGCTGCGTCGCGACCTCGACGACTGCGTGAGCCTCCAGGTGAGCGGCATGGAATCCACCACCGCCTACGACCAACTCGGTAAGGGCTCGCTGGCGCTGTTCCTCTACGACTGGATGGGCGACTACCCCGACCCCGAGAACTTCCTGGTGCCGCTGCTCGGCTGCGCCAAAGCCCGGGGCGATCGCTGCCTTGAGGGCAACAGTGCCCTGAGCGGCAGCTTCTGGACAAGCGCCGGCCTGGAGCAGCAACTCCAGCGCAGCAGCCGGGTCGACGGTCCGGAGCGGATCGGCCTGCTGCGGGCGATCCAGCGCCGCACCGCCCGCTCCAACCCCTACCTGCCCGTGTGGCTGATGGCACCGGTGGCCTGGACCCGTCCCGAGCTGGAACCGCCCCGCTACGACGGATCGGGCCGGGTGCTCCTGGGTGAACTGCGCCGGGAGAGGAAGCGATGAGCCGCCGCCGCGAACTCCTGCGCTACGTGGCCGCGCGCCTCGCCCTGGCCCCGGTGATGCTGTGGCTGCTGGCCAGCCTGGTGTTCCTGCTGCTGCGGGTGGCGCCGGGGGATCCGATCGACGCCCTGCTGGGCCCGAAAGCACCGGCGGCCGCCCGGGCCGCCCTGCGCCACCAGCTCGGTCTCGACCGGCCCCTGATCGAGCAGTACGGCCATTTCCTGGGCCAGCTGCTGCACGGGAACCTGGGCACCTCCCAGGCCACCCAGGAACCGGTGACCGCGATCGTGCGCGACACCCTGCCCGCCAGCCTGGAGCTGGGGCTGGTGGCCCTGGTGCTGGCGGCGTTGCTGGGCCTGGCGGTGGGCTTCAGCGGTATCGCCCGGCCGGAAGGACGGATCGATCTGGCGGGCCGCCTGTTCGGCATCGGCACCTATGCCCTGCCTCCGTTCTGGGCCGCCATGGTGGTGCAGCTGGTGTTCGCCGTGTGGCTGGGCTGGCTGCCGGTGGGGGGGCGGTTCCCGGCCACCCTGCTGCCGCCGGAGGGCACGGGCTTCTACCTGCTCGACAGCCTGCGGGCCGGCAACGGGCAACAGCTGCTGGGCAGCCTGCGCCACCTCGCCCTGCCGGCCGTCACCCTCGGCCTGCTGCTCAGCGGCATCTTCACCAATGCCCTGCGCCTCAACCTGCGCCGCGCCCTGGGCTCCGATTACGTGGAGGCGGCCCGCAGCCGGGGGCTGAGCGAGCGGCGGGTGGTGCTCCATCACGCCCTGCCCAATGCCCTGTTGCCGGTGCTCACGATCACGGGCATCACCGTGGCCTCCCTGATCGGCGGCGCCCTGCTGATCGAGGTGACCTTCTCCTGGCCGGGCATCGCCGCCCGCCTGCAGGAGGCCATCGCCCAGCGCGACTACCCGCTGGTCCAGGGGATCGTGGTGGTGGTGGCCTCCCTGGTGGTGCTGGTAACGGTGCTGGTGGATCTGCTGGTCTCGGTGCTGGATCCCCGCATCCGCTTCTGAGAGGGAGGTTCTGGGTTCAGGGCCGCAGGCCGGCGGTCCAGCGCCGGGCGGCCCCGGCATCAAGCACGAACAGGGTCACCCCGTCCTGGCGGCGGCGCTGGGCCGGCAGCAGCAGCGGTTGCTGGAGGGTCTGCAGGTAGTCGGTGGTGAGGGTCAGCAGGGCGCTCTGCACCTTGAGGGGATCCACCCCCACCAGGTCGGCGTCCAGCCGGATCAGCACCTCATCCCGCGTCATCGTGCGCACGGGGGAGAAGTGGCTGCCCCCCTCGACCAGCACCAGACGGCTGCGGGGGTCGCCATCGGGCAGGAACAGCCGCACCTGCTCCTCCAGGGGCGGCGTCACCAGATCGAGGCTGCCGCCCACCATCAGCACCGGCACGCCCAGGGCCGAGACGCCCCGCCGGGGCCAGAGCAGGCTGCCGAAACCATTGAAGAGCACCAGGCCGCGCAGATCGGCGGGGCGCGGCGGTGTCGCCGGCAGCCCGGCGCTGGGCAGCTGGCACTGCAGCAGCCGGGAGGGATTGGCGATCGGCAGGCGGTCGAGGGCCTTGCGGCAACGGCCACCGAGGCCCGATTCCGGCACCAGTCCGGCCGCCAGCAGCGCCGACAGCCCGCCCATCGAGTGGCCGATCAGCACAACACCGTCGCCCTTCACGGGCACCATCCCCTGCCGCTGGGCCGCCAGGACGGCCTCCACATCGGCCAGACGCACGGCCAGGGTCTCCGCCCCCGGTGGCGGCCGCTGGCCGTCAAGGGCGGCCTTGAGGGCCGGACCATCGCTGCCGGGGTGCTGGATCACCACCACCGGCCAGCCCCGCTCCGCCAGGGCGCCGGCCAGCCAGCCGAACTGATCGGCGTTGCCCCCCAGCCCCGGCATCAGCAGCAACCAGGGCCTGGCGGCAGAAACGGCAGCGGTGCTGGTGGCAGGCGGCGACCAGATCTCGAGCGGCAGGGGCTGGGGGCGGTGCGCCACCACCAGCCCCTGGCGGAGCGGCAGGCGGGTGGCCCGACTGAGGAGAAAGGGGGGACGGCTCTGGCGCTCCGGCAGGGGCAGGGCCTGCAGGCCGATCAGGGCCTGGCGCTGCAGCTGCAGCTGCTCCCGCCACTGGGAGGCCAGGTCGTACAGACCGTCGAGCTGCAGGCTGAGACGGGGCAGCGGCACGGCCCGCAGCAGGCCGATGGTGGACACCTCCTGGTGGCGCTTCAGCAACCCCTGCAGGGTGGACTGGAGCACCCCGGTGGTGTTGCCACCAGCGGGTGTGGTCAGCAGGTCACCGAGGCGGGCCAGCATCTGACTGCCGGCCCAGCTGTCGAGCAGCTGCTGGCCGAAGCTCGTGTCCCGCAGCAGCGGCGCCCGCAGCAGCTTCATCAGGTCCCTGCGGCTGACGGGATCGAGCAGGTCGAGCCAGACCGCCAGATCCGCTCCGCCGGCGCTGCGGCTGAGTTTCCCCTGGGTCCAGAGATCGAGCTGGTCGAGACTGATCGGGATCTCGAGCCCGTCGAAGCGCAGCTCGAGCACCTCGGCCGCCCGGGCGGGACGGGCAGCCGCCGATCCGGCGATCAGCAGACTGGCAAGCAGAACCTCGAGGCAGCGAAGGCGGTTTGGAACAGGCACAGGGATGGGCCAGGGCGAGGTCCTGGTTCCACCAGTTTCCAGCAGCCCTGCGCGAAGTCGCCCTGATCCGCCTGATCGCCATGGTGGGGGCCGGTGGTGTCCTCTACCTCACGCCGATGGTGTTCCACCAGGAACACTTCAATGCCAGCCGTGTCACCGAAGGTCTGGCCCTGGCCGCCGTGGCCGGCACCCTGGGCCGGATGTTCAGCGGTGTGCTGCTGGATCGCGGCCTCAACTGCTCGGTGCCCGTGCTGCTCGCGGCCCTGATCGCCATGGCCGGCGACAGCCGCCTGATCGGCACCGAGGCCTTCGGCGGCTACCTGCAGGGCCAGCTGCTGCTGGGGATCGCCATGGGCCTCTACTGGCCGGCGATCGAGCTGGCGGTGCCCCTCAGCTGTGCACCGGTGAGCTCGGCGCGGGCCTTCGCCCTGGCCCGCAGCGCCGATGCCCTCGGGATCGCCTCCGGAGCCCTGATCGGTGCGCTGCTGGCCTGGAGGGGGTGGTTGCGGGGGGTCTACGTCGTCGACATCACCTGCCTGCTGATCCTGCTGCTGGTGCTGCTGCGGCGTGCCCTGCCCGATCCGCGGCCGCGGGACCGCCTGGCCCACCCCAGTCCCCTGGGTCAGTGGTTGCCCGCCCTGGTGCCGATGCTGGCGGTCACGGTGCTGGCCACGGCCATGCCGGCCCTGATGCAGAGTGCCCTGCCCCTGGATCTGGTCCAGGGAGGCCTGATGCGGCACCCCCTGCCGGAAAGCCTCGGCGCCCTCACCATCGGCCTGCAGCTGGGGCTGCTGGTGCTGCTGCAGTGGCCCGTGGGTCAGGCCCTGGCCCGCCGGCCGGTGACCACCGGCCTGACCCTCAGCCTGATCAGCTTCGCCCTGGGCACTCTGCTGCTGGCCGCCTCGGCCTTCACCCCCTGGGGGCTGCCCGTGCTGCTCCTGGCCCAGCTGCCGCTGGCCCTGGGCGAAGCGGCGTTCCTGCCTACCGCCACCGAGGCGGTGGTTGAACTCAGCCCGATCGAGCACCAGGGTCTGGCCATGGCCCTGCTGTCCCAGTGCTTCGCCATCAGCGGCTTCGGCGCACCGCTCCTGGCCGGCCGGCTGCTGGATCTGCAGGGCCACGCCGCCGGACTCTGGCTGCTGATGACCCTGGCCTGCCTGATCGGCCTGCTGCTGGTGCGGGTCCTACGTCCCCGCCGGGCCCTCGGCTGAGGGGGCGCTGGCCGGCGCCACCGGGCCCGGGGAGCCGTGCTTCTCCACCCAGGCCTCATGGGGCAGGGGCTCGGTGCCGTACTCCCAGTCGTCGTAATCGGGGTCGTTGCGGATGCGCCGGTGGATCTCCTTCTGCACGTCGAAGTTGTGGGAAGGCTGGTCGCCCTCGCCCGCTTCGCCCACCGGAGGTGCCGGGGTCCCGGGATGGTCCTCTGCTGCCATGGCCTGTGCTCCTGTGGAGCCATCCTCACCGATCCGTGCCCCCGTCAGCCTGGACCCAGCGTTCGCCGCAGCCGGCGCAGGACCCGCCGCGGCCAGCGGACCAGGCGACGCCCCAGCTCCAGGAGGGACTCCGCCTGCTCCGTCACCCCCTTCCGCAGCCGGAGCAGGACCATCCAGACCCCCAGGGGGATCGGGGGCAGGGGATGGCGCAGGGGCTCGGTGCCGATTCCCAGGCCCGCGAAGGTGGCGAGGATGTGCGGGGCCACCATCAACCCATCGGCCTGAAGAAATCGCCGTACATAATCATATTCACTCAACAACAGTTCATTGGCACAATGAAAGCCTGGGCCCTGCTTCTGCGAATAGGCCCTGAGACTCCTTCTGGAAAAATCCGGCACGAGGCCCACCAACTTCTGGCGACTGGCATGCCGATTGGAACGGTAGGGACGATAGTGAAACTCAACATAAACAATATCGGTCATGTCATGGTTATCGCCCGTTCTGGAGCGGCCGCGATGGTAGCCCTTGTCCAGCGACACACAGGCGTTCCTGGCAAAGAAACACTTCCTGCTGGTGGCGTTCAACGCGTAGTGATGGATCCTGCAGGGATTGTTCCAGTATTTATGGGCAATCCGCAGCACCCTCGGGCTGTCCCGATGGGGGGCCAGGGCGCTCTGGAGATCCGCCATGGCCATGGACACCCCGCCATCGACGCGGCTGGCGAGGAATTCATCACAGTCCAGAGGGAAATAAAAGTCATGCCGTCCCTGGCCATCCAGGTCCTGGATCAACGCGGCAATGATGTCCCCCTTTCGGGCGAAATCCGCCTGCCGTCCATAGCGCCAATCAACATGAACACCCATGCTCTGCGCCTCCTGCAGACAACGCCGCACCGCAGGCTCGGTGGAGCCATTGTCGAACACGTAGAGGTTCTCAGCACCGACCAGGGCAGCGTGGTAGCGAATCCAGGGACCGACAAGACTGATCTCGTTTTTCTGCATCATGATGCAGGCGATCCTCATGACGCTCCAACGGATGTTGCCGGTGGCAATGTAACGCGTCTGTGCTGAAGCGAAGCGGCTGGATCTGGATCACTCCAAGGGAGTGAATCCGTCCCTGGAACTGTTGAACGGGCCGTTGGGACCGAACCAGCGCGCCAGGGCCGACACGTCCTCCTCCCCGTGGCCCGCGTCGATGAGCCCGTCTTCCATGGCCGCCACCTGACGGGCCACGGGCAGATCCAGCCCATGGGCGTCGGCCGCGCCAAGGGCGATGGCCAGGTCCTTGCGGTGCAGCCGCAGCCGGAAACCCAGGGGAAACTCGCCCCGCAGCATGGCCCCGGCCCGGTGCTCCAGGGCCCAGGAACCGGCAGCCCCGGCCGAAAGGGCCTCGCGCACGACCTCCATCGGCAGCCCCAGCCGTTGCCCGAGGGCCATGGCTTCGGCCACGGCCGCGTAGCTGCCGGCCACCAGCACCTGGTTCACGGCCTTGGCCTCCTGGCCGGCACCCACCGGTCCGACGTGGCTGATCCGGCTGCCCACCGCCTCCAGCAGCGGGCGGGCGCGCTCCAGGTCGGTCGGGGTTCCTCCCACCAGCACCGAAAGGCGGCCGGCCCTCGCCCCCTCGGTGCCGCCGGTGACCGGGGCGTCGAGGTAGGCCACACCCCGCTCGGCCAGGGCCCGAGCCAGGCTGCGGCTGGTGGCCGGGGCGATGGTGGAGAAATCGATCACCAGGGTCCCGGGGGCCAGCGCCCCCAGGACCGGATCCGCCAGCAGCACCCGCCGGACCGCGTCATCGTCGCTGAGGCAGACGGCCAGAACACCGCTCCCGGCGGCGGTCAGCGCCGGTGTGCCGGCCCGGCGGGCACCGGCCGCCGCCAGGGGCTCCTCCCGCTGCCGGGTGCGGTTGTGCACCACCAGATCGAAACCCGCCGCCAGCAGCCGGCCCGCCATCGGCTGGCCCAGGGCCCCCAGGCCGATGAAGCCGACGGTGACGGGCGGAGGCATGGCCAGCGGGGAGAAGGGGTGGCGGCCCCTTCAGACGTTGAAGAGGAACTCCATCACATCACCTTCGGCCACCACGTACTCCTTGCCCTCGCTGCGCAGCCAGCCCCGGTTGCGGGCCTCGGAGAGGGAGCCGGCCTCCAGCAACTGGCCGTAGGCCACCGTCTGGGCCCGGATGAAACCCCGCTCGAAATCCGTGTGGATCACCCCGGCGGCCTGGGGCGCGGTCATGCCGGCGGTGATCGTCCAGGCCCGGGTCTCCTTCTCCCCGGTGGTGAAGTAGGTGCGCAGGCCCAGCAGCCGATAGGTGGCACGGATCAGACTCTGCAGCCCGCCTTCGCTCACCCCGAGGCCAGCCAGATAATCGGCGCGCTCCTGGGCCGAGAGATCCACCAGTTCCGCCTCCACCTGGGCCGAGATCCGCACGGCTTCGGCCCCCTCGCGGGCGGCCAGGGCCTCCACGGCGCTCACCCAGTCATTGCCGCCGGCCAGATCGTCCTCACTGACATTGGTGGCATAGATGATCGGCTTGGCGGTGAGCAGCCCCAGGGGCTTCACCAGGGCCGCCTCCTCCTCGCTGAGGGGTTCGCTGCGGGCCGCCCCGCCCTGCTCGAGCACCGCCTGTAGCCGGGCCAGCACCCCGTCCTCCAGCTGGGCCTCCTTGCTGGTGCGCAGCTGCTTCCTGAGCCGTTCGCGACGCTTCTCGATCTGGGCCAGGTCGGAAAGACCCAGCTCCAGGTTGATCACCTCCGCATCCCGCACCGGATCGACGCTGCCCGACACATGGATGACGTCGTCGTCATCGAAGCAGCGCACCACATGAACGATGGCATCCACCTCGCGGATGTTGGCCAGGAACTTGTTGCCGAGCCCTTCCCCCTGGCTGGCCCCCTGCACCAGGCCGGCGATGTCGACGAACTCCACCCGGGTGGGCACGATCTCCCTGGAGCCGGAAAGATCGGAGAGCAACTGCAGACGCTCATCCGGCACAGCCACGATCCCCACGTTGGGCTCGATGGTGCAGAACGGAAAATTGGCGGCCTGGGCCTGGGCATTGGCCACCAGGGCGTTGAAGAGGGTCGACTTGCCCACGTTGGGCAGGCCGACGATACCGGCTTTGAGCATGGCGGAAATCTAGATGTCGTCCGCCCCACCCATCGGCCATCCCCATCCACAGCCCACGGGCTGGCGGGCGAAACTGTGGCCAGCGCTTCGACGGACCATTTCCACCCTCACTCCCCTGCCGCCGGCTCCGACACCGCCGCGCCAGAAGCCTCCGGACACGGCGCCGGCGGCGGTGGGCCAGCGCCGCCGGCGCCGCAGGAATCTCTGGATGGGCCTGGCGGTGAGTCTGGCCCTGCTTGTGCCGCTGGGCCTCTGGCAGCGTCAGAAGATGCTGGCCGGCCGCGACCTGGCGCCCTTCACCGTGGTGGCCCGCCAGGGCACCCTGCCCGGGGTGATCACCGCCAGCGGCGAACTCGATGCCGTCCTGCGGGTGAACGTCAGTCCCAAACGCCAGGGTCTGCTCCAGGAACTGTTCGTCGCCGAGGGGGATCAGGTGCGCCGGGGCCAGCCCCTGGCCCGCATGGACGACGGCGACCTGCGCGACCGGCTGATGGAACTGCAGGCCAACGTGCTCTCGGCCCAGGCGGAGCAGAAGCGCAGCGACAGCGAACTGCAGCGCAACGAGCCGCTGTATCGCCAGGGGGCGATCAGCCTCAACGACATGAACAGGTTCCGGGCCGATGCCCAGGTGCGCCGCTTGGCGACGGCCGCCGCCATCGAGCGGCTCAAGCAGCGACTGGTGGAGCGGGAGGAACTGATCGTGCGCGCCCCGTTCGACGGTGTGATCAGCCAGCGCTATGCCGACCCGGGGGCCTTCGTCACCCCCACCACCTCGGCCTCCACCACGGCCGGCGCCACCAGCTCCTCGATCGTGGAACTGGCCGAAGGCCTGGAGGTGGTCGCCAAGGTGCCGGAGAGTGACATCGGTCGCCTGAGGCCCGGTCTGCCCGCCACCGTGAGGGTCGATGCCTTCCCGGATCGCCGCTTCCGGGCCCGGATCCGCCAGATCGCCCCCCGGGCCGTCAAGACCAACAACGTGACCTCCTTTGAGGTGAAGCTGGCGGTGCTCGATCCGGCACCGGAACTGCGCATCGGCATGACCGCCGACATCGACTTCCAGACCGGCACCCTGACGGCCAAACCGCTGGTGCCCACCGTGGCCATCGTGACCGAAAACGGTCGGCCGGGGGTGCTGCTGGTGGGCAAGAACCAGGAGCCCACCTTCCAGCCGGTGGAACTGGGCTCCAGCAGCGGCAAGGACACCCAGATCCTCAGCGGACTCGAGAGCGGCACCCGGGTGTTCATCGATCTGCCGCCTTGGGCCAAGAAGCGCAAGTGAGCCGGACCGGCTGAAGGAGGCTCAGGCCTCGGCCGGTTGGCCGACTCCGAGGAACCGCCCCGCCGCCGCCACGATCCGTCCGCTGGCCTGGCCGTCGCCGAAGGGATTGTGGGCCCGGGCCATGGCGCCATAGGCCTCAGGGTCTTCGAGCAGGCGGCTGCCCTCGGCGAGGATCGCGGCGCTGTCGGTGCCGATCAGCCGGGCCGTGCCGGCCGCCACCGCCTCGGGCCGTTCGGTGGTGCGGCGCAGCACCAGCACCGGTTTCCCCAGGGCCGGGGCCTCCTCCTGCAGGCCGCCGGAATCGGTGAGCAGCAGGGTGCAGCCGCGCATCGCCGCCACCAGCCGGTCGTAATCGAGGGGCTCGGTGAGGAAGGCCCGGGGATGGCCCCCCAGCAGGGCCTGGAGCGGCTCCCGCACGGTGGGATTGCGGTGCAGGGGCAGCAGCAGGGCCGTGTCGGGGAAGCGTTCGAGCAGATCCAGGAAACCCTGGCCGATCTGCTGCAGCCGCTCCCCCCAGTTCTCGCGCCGGTGCACGGTGGCCAGCAGCACCCGCTGCCGCTGCCAGTCGAGACCGGGCAGGTCCCAGTCCGGAGCGGTGCGGGCCATCAGCAGCAGGGCGTCGATCACCGTGTTGCCGGTGGTGAGGATCTCCCCCACCACCCCCGAGGCCCTCAGGTTGGCCGCCGACTGGTCGGTGGGGGCGAAATGCAGGCGTGCCAGCTGGGAGATCAGGCGGCGGTTGGCCTCCTCGGGGAAGGGGTCGAGCAGGTTGTCGGTGCGCAGGCCCGCCTCGACATGGCCCACGGGGATCTGTTCGTAGAAGGCGGCCAGGGCACTGGCGAAGGCCGTGGTGGTGTCCCCCTGCACGAGCACCAGATCGGGCCGGTGGGCCTCGAACTCCTGCCGCAGGCCCTGCAGGGCGGCGCAGGTGACGTGGGTGAGCGTCTGCTTCGGAGCCATCAGGGCCAGGTCGTGGTCGGCCGTCAGGCCGAACAGGTCCATCACCTGGGTGACCATCTCGCGATGCTGGCCGGTGAGCACCACCCGGGTGCGGAATTCCGGAGCCTGCAGGAAGGCCAGGATGACCGGGGCCAGCTTGATGGCCTCCGGGCGGGTGCCCAGAACGATGGTGACCAGAGGCGAAGCGGACACGAGCTGGAGCGCGGTCCGGGGATCCTAGGCAGCACCCCCACGGCCCCCGAACGGCCCGATCACCGCTCTGAGGAAGGGTGGCTGGACGCCCGAGAAACCCGACCTAGGATTGCCTTGATTCGTGAGCCTTCGAGCAGGCTCACCCATCCGTTTTGCCGAATTCATCCATCCCACCGGCCCCTCCACCACCGCCCCTGGAGGGCACCGATTCCCCCCCAGCGATTCGCACCCCGCCACCCCCGGCGATGAGCTTCAGCGGCCAGGACTCGGCGACCCTGGAGCAGATCGTGCGGGTGGCGTCGGAGCAAGGCTTTTCCGATGTCCATCTGGGCGTGGGCGAGGAGCCCCGCTATCGGAAACTCGGCGACATGGTGCGGCTGGGTCTCCCCACCACCGACGCCGACACCTTCCGGGAGTGGCTGCGGGAGATCATGGAACCCCCGGAGATCGATCGCTTTCTCCAGGTCAAGGAGTACGACGGATCCTTCGCCTACGACTTTGCCCGGATCCGCATCAACCTGCTGGAGTCCCTGCGGGGTCCGGCAATGGTGCTGCGCCTGATCCCCCAGGTCATTCCCAGCATCGACGAGATGAACCTGCCTCAGGTTCTCAAGCAGCTGGCCCATCGGCCCAAGGGAATGGTGCTGGTCACCGGTCCCACCGGTTCCGGCAAGAGCACCACATTGGCGGCGATGATCGATCACATCAATCGCACCATGAAGCGCCATATCATCACCATCGAGGATCCGGTGGAATTCGTCCATCAGAGTCGTCAGTCGCTGATCCGCCAACGGGAACTGGGCACCCATACCAAACACTTCAAGACGGCACTGAGGGCTGCCATGCGGGAGGATCCCGATGTGATCCTGGTGGGGGAAATCCGCGACCAGGAAACGCTCAACACCGCCATTGAGGCTTCGCAGACGGGTCACCTGCTGCTGGGAACGCTGCACACCAACTCAGCGGTGCAGGCCGTGGAACGCATCCTCGGCATGTATCCGCCCCAGGAGCAGGAGAGCATCCGCCGGGCCGTGGCCGATTCGCTTCTGGCGGTGATCTCCCAGGGCCTGGTCAAGACCGTGGATGGCAAACGGGCCTCCTTTCACGACGTCTTCATCAACACCGATGCCTGCCGCGACTACATCCAGAAGGCCGATCTGGGACAGATCGAAGCCATCATGGAGCGCAGCGGATTCGATGGAATGATCACCTCGAATCAATACCTGGCCCGCCTGGTGGAGGAAGGTCGCGTCCACGGCGAAGAGGCGATGGCCGTGAGCCTGAAACCGAGCGAACTGTCCCAGACCCTGCGGGGACGCACCTGAAGGGGGACCCCATCGGTGGCGATCAGCCGCCGGCGAGCCGCACCAGCAGCAGCACGCTCAGGCCCACGGACAGGCCGAGCATGGCCAGGCGGCCATTCCAGATTTCCGCCTGGGGTGTGAATCCCCGCCGCCAGGCATTGAGTTCCTCGTGGGACACGGGCTCCACCAGGGGATTGGTGCCGGTGTCGTCAGCGATCGGGCTGCTCAGGCCATCGCCGCCGAGGGGCAGGGGATTCGCGGGGGCCATGGGGCCGGATCAACTTTGAGGATCCCACCATAGAAGGATCAAAATCGCGGTTGGGGGTCGTAAAGGTCGGCGGCCTGCTCCAGGGGCCAGCGTGGCGCCACCCCCAGGCTGATCGGACTCCGGTGGCCGGCGTCGAAGCGCTCGCTGGCCGCCAGGGCGATCATGGCCGCGTTGTCGGTGCAGTAGGCCAGCGGCGCCACCCGCACCGCCAGGCCGAGGGGCGCCGCGGTCGCCTCCAGGAGCGCCCGCAGGCGGCGGTTCGCGGCCACACCACCCACCAGCACCAGCGTGCCCAGGCCGGCCTCGCTGGCACAGCGGCAGCTCCGCTCCACCAGCACGTCGGCCACCACCTGCTCGAAGCTCGCCGCCAGATCCGCCACCGGCAGGGCCTGCCCCTCGGCGCCGAGGGCCTGCACCTGGCGCAGCACCGCCGTCTTCAGGCCGCTGAAACTGAAGTCGTAGGGATGGAAGCCCCCCTGGGGCAGCGACACCCTTCCCTTGGGGAAGCGGAAGCGGCCGGCATCGCCCTCGGCCGCCACCGCCTGGATCGCCGGCCCGCCTGGATACCCCAGGCCCAGCAGACGGGCCACCTTGTCGAAGCATTCACCGGCGGCATCGTCGCGGCTGCGGCCCAGGCGGGTGTAGGCGCCAGGTCCATCGACGCGGATCAGTTCGGTGTGGCCGCCGCTGACCAGCAGCACGAGGTACGGACCCGCCGGCAGCGGCTCGCCCAGATGCACCGAACAGAGGTGCCCCTCCAGATGGTGCACCCCCAGAAAGGGCTTGCCATGCAGGCGGGCCAGGGTCCGACCCGTGACCGATCCCACCAGCAGCGCTCCGGCCAGCCCGGGGGCGACGGTGGCGGCGACGGCATCGAGGGAGGCCATGGTCAGGCCGCTCTCCAGCAGCACCCGCTCAATCAATCCGGGCAGGGCCTCCACGTGGCGGCGGGAGGCGATCTCCGGGACCACCCCGCCCCAGCGGGCGTGCTCCTCCACCTGGGAGGCGACGGCACCGGCCAGCAGCCGGCGGCCCTCCACGATGGCCGCCGCCGACTCGTCACAACTTGTTTCGAGCGCCAGAACGGTGGCCATGGGCCCCTGAGAGCTCCCCTACTGTCCGCACGAGACATCCTGCCCCGCGGCAGTTCCCCCGCGGCCCTCTCTCCATGCGCCGTCTTCTTTCCAGCCGTCCGTTCGCCAGCAGGTTCTTCGCCCTTCTGGCCTGCGTGTTCCTGCTCTTCGGTTTCGCCCCCACGGCCCACGCCGACATCGGCGGCCTCACCCCCTGCAGCGAAAACCCCCGCTTCCAGCAGCGGGCCGCCGGTGCCACCACCGACCAGGCCAAGGCCCGGTTCGCGAACTACAGCCAGGCCCTCTGCGGCGCCGATGGCCTGCCCCACCTGATCGTGGACGGTCGCTGGGACCATGCCGGTGACTTCACCATCCCCGGCCTGCTCTTCCTGTACATCGCCGGCACGATCGGCTGGGCCGGCCGGGGCTACCTGATCGCCGTCAGCGGCGGCAAGGACGCCACGATGAAGGAGATCCAGATCGACCTGCCGCTGGCCTTCAAGACCACCCTCGCCGCCGCCGTCTGGCCCCTGGCCGCCATCAAGGAATTCACCAGCGGAGCGTTGGTGGAAGCCGACTCCAAAGTGACCGTTTCCCCCCGCTGATTCCAGAACCATGAAAAAGTTCCTCACCACCGCTCCGGTCGTCGCCGCGGTCTGGTTCACCCTCACCGCGGGCATCACGATCGAAGTGTTCCGCTTCTTCCCGGATCTGATCATTCACCGCTGAAGCCCGGAATCAGGCCTGGTCAACACCACGCAGCGGCCCCTGTACGGGCCGCTTTTTTCATGGCTTCTCCTCTCCGTCAAGGCTGGGATGCCCCGTGTCAGACGGCGTCGCGAAACCCCAGCAGCTGCTCCAGTTCCGCCACCGCCGCACTGAGGTCGGCATTGACCAGCACCGCATCGAACTCCGCCTCGGCCTGCAGCTCCACCCGGGCCCGCTCCAACCGCCGCTCGATGGCCGCCTCACTGTCGGTGCCACGGCCACGGATGCGGCGCTCCAGTTCCTCGAAGGAGGGCGGTTTGATCAGCAGCTGGAACGCCGCCGGAAAGGTCTGACGCACCTGGCGGGCGCCCTCCAGTTCGATTTCGAGCAGCACCGGCTGCCCGGCCTGGAGATGGTCCTCCACCGGACCCCGCGGCGTGCCGTAGAGGTGGCCGGCGAAGGACGCCCATTCGAGGAAGCCCCCAGCCGCCACCTGCTGCTCGAACGCCTCCCTGGAGAGGAAGAAATAGTGCTGGCCATCGATCTCCCCCGGCCGCGGATCGCGGGTGGTGGCCGACACCGAAAGCCAGAGGGAGGGATGGCGTGCCAGCACGCGGGCGACCAGGGTGCCCTTGCCCACGCCGCTGGGTCCGGTGATCACCGTGAGCCGGCCGGAGGGGAGGGGAGGTTCCATGCATCGCGGGCGCTGGGGCGCACAGTAGGTGTGGACTGCACGGAAGCGATGGCCCCATCGGTGCCCCTCCAGGCCATGGATGTGACCAGCCTGCGGGCGGTGTTGTCCGAGCTGCGGCCGCTGCTGCTGCCCAGCCGTTTCGAGAAGGCGCAGCAACCCGATCCCCATCGGTTGCAGCTGGCCCTGCGCAGCCTCGACGGTCACCAGTGGCTGGAACTGAGCTGGCTGGCGGAGGCCCCGCGGCTGCTGGCCATCGACCCGCCGCCCAGGCAGGGGGACGGCAGCACCCTCGCCCAGCAGCTGCAGCACGGGTTGAGGGGGCTGGCCCTGGTGACGATCGATCAGCAGGGCTGGGAGCGGGTGGTGGATCTCGGCTTCGCCCGCCGCCCGGGGGAGCCCGCCCTACGCCACCTGGTGCTGGAAATCATGGGGCGCCACAGCAACCTGTTCCTGCTCGATGAGCAGCGGCGGGTCATCAGCCTGGCCCGTCAGGTGCGCCAGGACCGGTCGCGGCTGCGGCCGATCGGCACCGGCGATCCCTACACGCCGCCGCCCCCCATGGCGGGGGAACCCCCGCGGCTGCAGGAGGAGCTGGCCTCCTGGCAACGGCGCCTCGGCCTGCGACCCCAACCGGTGGGGGAGGCCCTGATGGCGGCCTACCAGGGGATCGGCCCCGCCCTGGCGCGCCAGCTGGGCGACGACCTGCTGACCCTGCCGGTGGCGGACCTCTCCCCGGACCAGTGGCAGCAGCTCTGGCGGCGCTGGCGCGGCTGGCTCGAGGCGGTGGCGGCGGAACGCTTCCGGCTGCGCTGGGGGGAGGGCAGCGACTACCGCTGCTGGGGCGAGGCGGCGGCGGCGTCCGGCGGGTCCAGCGATCCCCTGGCCATCAACCGGGGGCTGGCGGGCTACTACGGCGAGCGCCTGGGGCAGCGACGGCAGGAGCAGCACAGGGCCGAGCTGCGCCAGCGGCTGCTCCAGGCCGCCGCCCGGGAGCGCCGCAACCTCGATCAGCAGCAGGCCCTGCTGGAGGCCGTGCCGGGCAGCGCGGGTCTGCAGAGCCAGGCCGACGGGCTGCTGAGCCTGCCGAACCCCAGCCGGGAGCAGATCGACGAGGCCCAGCGGCTCTACCGTCAGGCCCGCAAGCTGCGGCGCTCCGTGGCCGCCATCCGCCCGCGCCTCGAGCAGCATCGCCAGCGGCTGGAAGGGATCGAGACCAGCCTCACCTTCCTGGAGCAGGCCGAGAACGAGGCCCAGCTGAGCGCCGTGGAGGAGGAGCTGCCGGCCCTGCTCCCCTGCCGCGAAGGCCAGGGCGCCGC
This sequence comes from Candidatus Sulfopaludibacter sp. SbA3, assembly GCA_943367425.1. Classification (GTDB taxonomy): domain Bacteria; phylum Cyanobacteriota; class Cyanobacteriia; order PCC-6307; family Cyanobiaceae; genus Cyanobium. The sequence continues at coordinate 46,651 of CALRJF020000012.1, read as the reverse complement.
CGCCGCCAGGCGGTCCCGGCGCAGCCCGGCCGCCGCACCGCCCGCTCCCCTGGAGCTGCGCAGCCGGGGGGGACTGCGGCTGCAGGTGGGCCGCAACCACCGCCAGAACGACTGGATCAGCCTGCAGCAGGCCCGCCGCGGTGACCTCTGGTTCCATGCCCAGGAATGCCCGGGCAGCCATGTGGTGCTCAAGGCCTCGGAGGGCACTCCCGGAGAGGAGGATCTGCGCGATGCCGCCGACCTGGCAGCCCATTTCAGCCGCGGCAGGGGCAACGGCCGGGTGCCGGTGGTGATGGTGGCCACCACCGATCTGCAGCGCATCGCCGGTGCCGGCGCCGGCACGGTGCGTCACCGCGGCGGGGAGATTCTCTGGGCCCGGCCCGAGCGGGCCCTGGGCCTGCTGCAGGACGCCCCTAGGCTGCCGGAGACGCAACAGCCATGAGCGACGATCCCCAGACCAGACCCGTGCTGACCGGCCCCGATACACCGCCGGAGACGCCCCCCGAGACGGCCCGCGAGGACGAGTTTCCCGGCGAGGTGCAGATGAGCCTGGTGGAGCATCTCGAGGAGCTCCGCCGCCGGGTGCTGCGCAGCCTGCTGGCGGTGGTGGTGGGCGCCGCCGCCTGTCTGGTGGGGGTCCGGCCGCTGGTGCGGCTGCTGGAGGTGCCGGCGGAAGGGATCCGCTTCCTGCAGCTGGCCCCCGGAGAATTCCTGTTCGTCTCGCTGAAGGTGGCGGGCTATGCGGGCCTTACCCTGGCCCTGCCCTACGTGATCTTCGAGATCCTGGCCTTCGTGCTGCCGGGACTGAGCCGGCGGGAACGGCGGCTGGTGGCGCCGGCCGTCGCCGGCTCCACGGTGCTGTTCGCGGCCGGTCTGGCCTTCGCCTGGTGGGCCCTGGTGCCGGCCGCCCTGCGCTTCCTGGTCTCCTACGGCGCCGACGTGGTGGAACCGATCTGGTCGATCGAGCGCTACCTGGATTTCGTGCTGCTGCTGATGGTGGCCACGGCCCTGGCCTTTCAGCTGCCCGTGCTGCAGCTGCTGCTCGGCGCCCTGGGGCTGATCGACTGGCGCACGATGCTGGGGGCCTGGCGCTGGGTGATCCTCGTGGCCGCCCTGGCCGGAGCGGTGCTGACCCCGTCCACCGATCCGGTCACGATGCTGCTGCTCACCGGGGCCATCACCGCCCTCTACCTGCTGGGGGTGGGCCTGGTGGCCCTGGCCGAAGGGCTGCGCCCCTCCGCCTCCGTCTCCCCCTAGGGGGCCGCTACAGCACGAACTCACTGGCGCGCCCGGCCGGAAGCTCCAGGGGCAGGGACAGGGCCTTGCCCAGCCGGGGCCGGTCCTGGGTGGTCTGCAGCCACTGGCGCACCTGGGACGCCACCCCCAGGCCGTTGATCGAACCCACCAGCTCCTCGAGGCGCTCCTCGTAGGCCTCGGGGGTGAGGGGAAAGGACTGCTGCTCCAGATAGCCCCACATCACGTGGAGGTAGAGGCGGCCGCGGCGCTGAACCAGCTGCAGGTCGTAGGAGGCCCGCCAGCGGCTCCGCAGCAGCCCGAGCAGTTCCTCCCGGCTGAGCGGCTCTGGAGGGGTCACGGCAGACGGCGCACACCACAACAGCATGTTGCAGCCCGGCAGGGGCGAACGCGGCGCGGGCCCGGGGCGGGAAGGGCAAGGTTCATAATGGGCGCCACGTCGTACCGGACACCCCGAGCCGTTCCCTATGACCCAGATTCCTGCGGCCTCTTCGAACGGTGACGTCCCCGGGATGGGCCGTCGGCAGTTCATGAATCTGCTGACCTTCGGCTCCGTCACCGGGGTGGCCCTCGGCGCCCTCTATCCGGTGGTCAATTACTTCATCCCTCCGAAGGCGGCCGGCAGCGGCGGCGGCGTCAGCGCCAAGGATGAACTGGGCAATCCCGTCACCGGCTCCGGCTGGCTCTCGACCCACAAGGAGGGCGACCGCAGCCTGGTGCAGGGTCTCAAGGGTGATCCCACCTACCTGATCGTCGAAGGTCCCGAAGCGATCGGCAACTACGGCATCAACGCCATCTGCACCCACCTGGGCTGCGTCGTTCCCTGGAACAGCGGCGCCAACAAATTCATCTGCCCCTGCCACGGCAGCCAGTACGACGCCGCGGGCAAGGTGGTGCGTGGCCCCGCTCCCCTCTCCCTGGCCCTGGCCCACGTCAGTGTCGAGAACGACAACGTCTTCCTGAGCCCCTGGACCGAGACCGACTTCCGCACCGGCGAGAAGGCCTGGTGGGCCTGATCCGGGCCTGAATTTCCCCCTTTCGCTCACCCCCCATCCGCCGCCAGCCAGCCAACCCCATGCGTCGCCCCCTCTCCGCCCTGTTCGGCAGCCTCCTGACCCTGAGCCTCTCGGTGGGCGTGCTGCTTCTGGGGGCCAGCCCCAGCTGGGCCTATCCGTTCTGGGCCCAGCAGAACTACGCCAACCCCCGCGAAGCCACCGGCAAGATCGTCTGCGCCAACTGCCACCTGGCCAAGAAAGCCACCCGGGTGGAAGTGCCCCAGGCGGTCTTCCCTGACACGGTCTTCAAGGCGGTGGTGGAAATCCCCTACGACACCTCGGCCCAGCAGGTCTCCGGCAGCGGCAGCCCGGCGGGCCTGAACGTGGGGGCGGTGGTCATGCTTCCCGACGGCTTCACCCTGGCCCCCCAGGACCGCCTCAGTGACGAACTCAAGGAGGAGACGGCGGGGATTTACTACACCCAGTACAGCGACGACCAGCCCAACATCCTGCTGGTGGGGCCCCTTCCCGGTGATCAGCACCAGGAGATCGTCTTCCCGATCCTCTCCCCTGATCCGGCCACCGACAGCTCCATCCACTTCGGCAAGTACCAGGTGCATGTGGGCGGCAACCGCGGCCGTGGTCAGGTGACACCGGAAGGGGAAAAGACCAACAACAACCTCTTCACCGCTCCGGCCGCCGGCACGGTGAGCGCCATCACCTCCGGTGAGAACGGCAGCACCACGGTGGAGATCACCACGGCCGACGGTGCCGTCACGGAAACCATCCCGGCCGGCCCCAGCCTGGTGGTGGCCGTGGGTGATGCCGTCACCGCGGGCGCCCCCCTCACCAATGACCCCAATGTGGGCGGTTTCGGTCAGATCGATGCCGAGGTGGTGCTGCAGAATCCCGTCCGGATCTACGGTCTGCTGGCCTTCTTCGCCGCCGTGGCCCTGGCCCAGATCCTGCTGGTGCTCAAGAAGCGTCAGGTCGAGAAGGTGCAGGCGGCGGAGGGCTTCTGAGCGACCCGCTGGCCCTGTTCACCTCCCCGGGCCCCCTGGTCTTCGAGCTGGGTCCCCTGTCCATCCGCTGGTATGGCCTGCTGATCGCCCTGGCCGTGCTGCTGGGCCTGATGCTCGCCACCCGGCTCGGCCGGCTCCGCGGCATCGACCCGGGCCTGATCGCCGACCTGCTGCCGGTGCTGGTGCTGGGGGCCGTGGTCGGGGCCAGGATCTACTACGTGCTCCTGGAGTGGCGTCAGTACAGCGATGACTGGCAGGCCGTCTTCGCCATCTGGAGGGGAGGCATCGCCATCCATGGCGCCCTGATCGGCGGCAGCCTGGTCACCATTCTTTTCTGCCGCTGGCGGCGCCAGCCCTTCTGGGAGCTGCTCGACGTGCTCGTTCCCGCCGTCGCCCTGGGCCAGGCCATCGGGCGCTGGGGCAACTTCTTCAACTCGGAGGCCTTCGGCCTGCCCACCAACCTCCCCTGGGCCCTCACCATCCCGATGGCCAACCGGCCCTCCGAGTTTCTCGACCAGGCCTCCTTCCACCCCACGTTCCTGTATGAATCCCTCTGGAACCTGGGGGTCTGCGGCCTGCTGCTGCTCCTGTTCCGCCTCGGTCTGCGCGGGCGCCTCCGGCTGCCCGCCGGAGCCCTCAGCTGCGTGTATCTGATGGCCTACAGCAGCGGACGGTTGTGGATCGAGGGCCTGCGCATCGATCCGCTCTGCCTGTTCTCCCAACCCCCCTTCTGTGCCGGCGGGCTGCGCATGGCCCAGCTGATGAGCTTCCTGCTGATCCTGCTGGGAGCGGCGGGCCTGGTGTGGCTCTACCGCTGCCGGCGTTCCCTTCCTGATCCTTCCGGCGTCCACGCATGACGGGTACCGTCCAGATCGTCGGGGCCGGCCCCGGCGCCCCCGATCTCCTCACCCTGCGGGCCGCCCGCGCCATCGAGCAGGCCCAGGTGCTGGTGTGGACCGATTCCCTGGTCAGCCCCCTGATCGCGGCCCTGGCGCCGGAAGGCTGCGAAACGGTCCGCACCAGCAGCCTCACCCTGGAGCAGGTGATGGAGGTGGTGGTGGAGCGGGCCCTCGCCGGCCGGCGGGTGGTGCGGCTCCACGATGGCGATCCCTGTCTGTACGGCGCCCTGCAGGAGCAGATCACCCGCCTGGCCGATGCCGGTCTCCACGTGGAGGTGGTGCCGGGCCTGAGTGCCTACCAGGCGACGGCGGCGGCCCTCGGCAGCGAGCTCACGATTCCGGGCCGGGTCCAGACCATCATCCTGAGCCGGGCCGGCGGCCGCACCGGCATGCCGGAGCGAGAATCCCTGGCCCGGCTCGCCTCCCTGCAGGCCTCCCTCTGCCTCTATCTCAGCGCCCGCCACGTGGAGGAGGTGCAGGCGGAACTGCTCGGCCACTACCCGGCCGACACCCCGGTGGCCATCGGCTACAGGGTCAGCTGGCCCGACCAGTGGCTCACGGTGGTGCCTCTTGAGACGATGGCGCAGGTGAGCCGCGAGCGGAACCTGATCCGCACCACCCTCTACATCGTCAGCCCTGCCCTGCAACCGGCAGGAGAGGCCCGCTCCCTGCTCTATTCCCCCAGCCACCGGCACCTGTTCCGCGGCGGCGCGGAATGACGCTTGCCGCGCCCCGGCTGCGTCACCTGCCGGGCTGGGTGACAGCCCTGGAGGCTGATGGCTGGCTGCAGCGGCTGCTGGAGGAGGTGCCCTGGAAGCAGGAGTCGATCACGGTGTATGGCCGCCGCCACGCCATGCCCCGGCTCACCTGCTGGATGGCCGATCCCGGCTGTGACTACCGCTATTCCGGACTCGCGAATGCCATCGAGCCCTGGACGCCGCTGGTCAGCGACATCCGCCGGCGCCTGTGCACGTTTCTGGGCCAGCCCTTCAACTCGCTGCTGCTCAACCTCTATCGCGATGGCCGGGACGCCATGGGCTGGCATGCCGACGACGAGCCCGAACTCGACCCCGACGCCCCCATCGCGTCCCTGAGCCTGGGAGCCCGCCGCACCCTGCGCTTCCGGCCACGGCAACGCCACGCCGCCCCCCCGTTCCCCGTGGAGCTGGGTCACGGCGACCTGCTGCTGATGGACCCGCCCACCCAGCGCCATTGGCAGCACGGACTGCCGCGGCGGCTGAAGGTGGGCGCACCACGGGTGAACCTCACCTTCCGGGTGGTCACACCACGGGCGTGACGCCGGCCGCGGCGGCCGAGCCCGATGCGGGAGGGGCAGGGTGATTGCGACAATGCCGGCAACGGCCGCTTTGCGGAGTTCCAGGTCGATGGCCAGTTTTCGGAGGATCGGACATCAAGGAACCCTCGCGGTTCTGCTCGGTCTCACCCTGCTGAGTGGTGGCTGCCAGTTCCCCGGCGTCAGCGAAGCCGGCCGGGAGCGCTGCCGGAAACTGAGCGCCCAGGCGAGCGATCCGATCGCGTCGGCCCTGGCCTACGGGCGCTGCCTGCCGACCAGTGATCGGCAGCTCGCCATCGAGGCGGAGGCCGCAGCCCGCGCCGCCGAGGCGAAACGCCAGGCCCTGCTGGCCTGCCGGGCGCGGCGCCAGAAGATCATGGCCCTGATGACCTCCCTGCGGGCCGCCGAACGGGAACTGGCGGCCGCCAGGGCCACCCCGTTTCTTTCCTCCCAGCCGGCGCCGCCACCGATCGACGAGTCGACGGAGTCCCGTTACCGGCTGGAGGACCAGCAACTGGATCGCCAGCGGCGCGAAGCGGCCCTGGCGGCCTGGGAGGAACGGGTGGCCGGTGAGCGCGCCAGCTGGCGCAACGAGCGCTCCGCCCGGATCGCGCGGGCCCAGGAGCGCCTGGAACGCGACCGTCTCGCCTTGAAGGGCCTGCAGCCGGATCTGTTCACCGGACCGGAGAGCATCGAGTTCAACCCCGCCGTGGCCGGCCGGGCCACCGCCGCCTGCGCATCGTCCGGCTAAGCGCCGGGGGCCATGGCCGCCAGCTCCAGCCAGGTGCGGCAGGACACCCCCGTCGGTCGGGAGCGCGAATCGCAGTATCGGGGATCATCCATCTGAAAGCAGATCAGCACCTCGACGCGATCAGCGACCTGATCCAGGATCTCCAATCTGGTCTCCCAGGGATCAAAGTAGGCGCCAGCCAGCAGGTGGGTGCTCGGAGCATCCAGGGAGGCCCGATCACTCTGTCGATGGGCAATCTCCATGACCTGACCGGGCACGAGGGCGTCGCCATCGAGCGGATAGCGCATCAGCCCGAAACAGGGATCAGGGATGAAATCCTGAGCCAGGTGATCCTTGCTGAACACCCAGCAATGGAACAGCCCCTCCTCGCAGATGTGATAAGCGGCCTTCTCGATGAGGAAGCTGAAATCGCCATCCTGATGCTGAAAAACAAGATGGGTCACGGTTGCACCTCCCCCGGCACGGCGAGGCCACCCCCTGCGGCGGGATCCAGGCCATCCGTCCCGGAGGGTCTGGTCCGGATCACAGGGGGACCGAGGAGCATGGCAGAAATCAGTCGGCGGCGACAGTCAGGGCAGGAAGGGGATCAGGGAAGCCAGGCCAGCGTCCAGAGGCCAAAGGTCCCAGCCCGGGCCCCGACCCTGAATCCTATGAATCTCAAGCTGGATGGTACGCCTGCCACCGCCAGTCTCCGGCACGAAGCCATTTGACAGTGCCAGCGACGACCGTGTAGGAGGGATCAGGCCGAAAGGCCAGGCAGACGGGTCATCTCCCCATGCGGAGTGTGGAACCGTTTTCCCGATGGGCGATTAGCACAGCGGTAGCGCACTTCCTTCACACGGAAGGGGTCACTGGTTCGAATCCAGTATCGCCCATATCCTCAAGTCCAAGGATCCTGGCTCTGCCTTGCTCCTTCACACCCCACATCGTCATACTGCCCGTAACGCAGCAGCCAGGGAGTTCCCGCTTTTGTCCGATTCCCCTGCCGCAACCATGGCCGCAGAGGACGGCGTTCCACCCGTTCCGGAACTCATCCAGCTGGGGACGACCCTCAGCAACGCCCGCCGCCAACGGGGGATCTCGCTCGAGGAGCTGGCCAGCCGTCTGCGGCTGGGCACCGAGCAGCTGATGGCCCTGGAGGCCGGCGACAGGACCCACCTGCCCGAGCCCGTTTTCGTGGTGGCACAGGCCAAGCGGGTGGCTGGAGCGCTTGGCATCGACATCAGCCAGCAGATCAGCGATCTGCTGGCCAGCCGGTTGATGCGGGAGCCCCAGCGGCCCGCCCGGCCGCCGCTGCCCAGGCGCCCCCAGCCAGGGGCAGCGGCGGCCCCATCCGCCCGACCCTGGAACGCCCCCCGATCAGGAACCACCGGCAGCTCCCCTGGCCGCTGGCCCTGGCTGCTGCTGGCCGCCGGTGGGTTGGCGGTGGCGGTGGCGGTTCTGCAGGGTCGATGGACAGCCCCGCCACCCTGGTCGGCAGGGACGCCGGCGACGGCGCCCACCGTCCCTGCCCCCGCCGCCCCCGTGCCGGCGAGCACCAGGGCCTCGGAGGCCCCCGGGCCGGATCAGCTGCGGCTGCGCAGCGAAGGGCCCAGCTGGCTGGAGGTGCGCTCCTCCAAAGGGGCCGTGCTGTTCCGCGGCACCCTGGCGGGTGAGCAGACCTTCCCCCTGGGCGACGGCCTGATGGTGCTGGCCGGCCGGCCCGACCTGGTGATGGCCTCCAGCGGCCGGCAGCAACCCCTGCCGCTGGGCCGGATCGATCAGGTGGTCTGGAAGCGGTTCATGCCGGGGGCCGCCGAACGCTGAGCCGCAGGCCCGTGGCCTCAAGGACCAGATCGGCGCAGGAGCGCAGGCTCCACTCCTCCAGGCTGAGATCCACCTCCGGCTGACCGGCCTCGGGGGGCTGGGGCTGCAACGTGATCGTGAAGCCCGTGGGCGGGGTTCCCCGGCCGGCATCGGAGCTGACCTGGATCGAGCCGATCACCGGCGCCGGCCGACGGTCGAGGGCCGCCGCGAGCCGCAGCAGCAGCGCCATCCGGAACACGGTGTGGCGGCGTTCCCGGTCCTCGATCAGCTGCCAGGATTCATGGCGCTTCTTCGGCAGGCTGCGGCGGTGGTAGCGGGCGATTGCCGCCACCATCAGATGCTCGGCTTCGGAGTAACCGAGCAGTTCCCCGTAGCGGATCAGGTACCAGGTGTGCTTGTGATAGGCGGCGATGTTGACGTGTTTGCCGCAGGCATGCAGCTGGGCCGCCGCCCAGAGCAGGGAGCGCCCCTCTCCGCCGTCGTCGTGGAGCAACCCCCGGGTCTGGTCGTAGAGGCTCAGGGCGTGGCTGGCCACCCGCTCGGCTCGGCTGGTGTCCACCCCATAGGTGCGGGCCAGGTGCAGCACGGTGCGACGCCGGATCGTGCTCTGGAAGGTGAAGCGATCCACCAGCAGGCCGTTGCGCAGCATCCAGTCGACGATCAGACCCTCCCGCAGGGCCCGTTCGCAGACCACCATCTCCCTGACCTGGAGAATCGCCATCGTGGTCTGCAGGATCAGGGCGCCGGGCACGATGATCTCCGCGCGGCGCTCGTTGATCGGTGCCAGGGCGCGGCGCTGCTCGGGGGTCATCACCACCAGCCGTTCCACCAGCTGATCCAGCCGGGCCCGGCTGAGCCTGTAGCCGTCGAGCTTGAGCGGGGGGTTGGGATCCTCCGCCGATGCCAGGGCGGCCATGGCCATGGCGGTGCCGCTGGTGGCCACCAGCACGGGCTTCTCGCCCGGCCGCAGCGCCCGTTTCACCTCGGCGGCGGCCGGATCGATGGCGCCCTGGATGTAGGCCTCAAGGAATCGGCGCCGTGGCAGCGGCAGGGGATCCTCCTGACCGAACTCCCGCTGCAGGCGCACGGCCCCGATGCGGGTGCTGGTGAGGGCCCGGGCATCCCGCCCATCGGCGAGCACCAGCTCGGTGGACCCGCCGCCGATGTCGAGGATGTAATAAGGCGCATCCCCGAAGGACAGGCCCGACAGGACGCCCAGATAGATCAGCCGGGCCTCCTCCGGCCCACTGACGAGGTCGACGACGAGGCCGAGCTGATCCTGCAGCGATTGGAGGAAGACACGGCCATTGGGGGCTTCACGCACCGCACTGGTGGCGGCGGTGACGATCTGCTCGACGCCGTGGCTGGTGGCCAGATCGCGGCAGTGGCGCAGGGTGAGGAAGGCCCGTTCGATCGCCGCGGCGGTGAGATCCCCGGATTCCGGATCCCGTTCCCCCAGCCGGGTGGTCGACTTTTCCGCCAGCACCACGCGGAAACTGCCCAGCACCGGATCAATGGCCGCGATCAGCAGATGGATCGAGTTGGTGCCGATGTCGATGGCGGCCACCCGGCGTTCGGCTCCGCCGGCGGCCTCGAGGGCTTCGACCTCCGGGAGGTGCGCCGGGTCGGGGAGCGGGGGCATGGGAAGACGGCCCGTTGAGCGGCGGCGCCACTTTGCCACCGGGACCTGAAAGGATCGGTCGGCTGGGTTGCCTAGGGTTCGGGACCCAACCGCGTCTCCACCCCATGGCCGGCGGCCGCGCCCGGGCCTGGCTCGAACTGCTGCGCTGGCACAAGCCCAGCGGCCGGCTGATCCTGCTGATCCCGGCCGGCTGGGCCCTGTGGCTGGGCCCGGCCGTGCCGCCGGCCCCCACCCTGGTGGGCTGGATCGTGCTCGGGGGCCTGGCGGTCAGCGGCGCCGGCTGTGTCGCCAACGACCTCTGGGACCGGCGCATCGACCCGCTGGTGGCCCGCACCCGCGACCGTCCCCTGGCCGATGGCCGGGTCGGGGTGGCTGAGGCCCTGGTGCTGCTGATCCTGTGCCTGTCGCTGGCCCTGGCGGTGCTCCTGGCCCTGCCGCCCGCCAGCCGGGAGCTGTGCGTGGCGCTGGCCCTCGCGACGCTGCCGCCGGTGCTCCTCTATCCCTCAGCCAAGCGGTGGTTCGCCTATCCCCAGCTGGTGCTCGCCTTCTGCTGGGGCTTCGCGGTGCTGATCCCCTGGGCCGCCGCCCAGGGGTCCCTCCTCGGGGACCGGGGGGGCTGGCCCCTGCTGCTCACCTGGCTGGCCACCCTGAGCTGGACCTTCGGCTTCGACACCGTGTACGCGATGAGCGACCGGGAGGACGACCGGGCGCTGGGGGTGCGCAGCAGCGCCCTCAGTCTCGGGGACGCCGCCCCAAAGGTGGTGGCGGCCAGCTACGCGCTCACCTGCGGAGCCCTCGCCCTGGCGGTCCTGCTCCAGGGACGGGCCGACCTGCTGTTCTGGGCTCCCTGGACCGTGGCGACCCTGGGGATGCAGCATCAGGCCGCCCGGCTGCGCCGCCCCGGGCTGCCCCGCAGCGCCTATGGCGGCCACTTCAGCTGCCAGGTGCAACTCGGTGCCCTGCTGCTGCTGGCGGTGATCCTCTCGACGGCCCCCTGACCCACCCATGGCCCCGGACGCCCTGCCCCTGCTCCAACCGCCCCCCCTGCGGCCCGGCGATCGGGTGCAGCTGGTGGCCGCCAGTTCCGCCCTGGCCGATGGCGAACGGCTGGAGGCCGGCCTGGCGGTGCTGCGGGACTGGGGGCTGCGGGTGGAGGGGGAGGCGGACCGCTGGATCGGGCGGCGCTGGGGCTACCTGGCCGGCCGCGACGCCGAGCGGGCCGGCGATCTGATCGACGCCGGCAGCGCGCCCGCCGCGGCCCTGCTGGCCTGCGTGCGGGGCGGCTGGGGCGCCGCCCGGCTGCTGGAGCGTCCCCTGCCCCGCAGCGGCGGCTGGCTGCTGGGGTTCTCCGATGTCACCTCCCTGCTGTGGCACCGGCTGGCCACGGGGCAGGGGGGCGCCATCCACGGCCCCCTGCTCACCACCCTGGCCGCCGAGCCCGCCTGGAGCCGCCAGCGGTTGCAGGCCCTGCTGTTCGGCGAACCGCTGGCGGATCTGGAGGGGGAGGGCTGGTGCGGCGGCCTGGCCGAAGGGCCCCTGCTGGCGGCCAACCTCACCGTGGCCACCCACCTGCTCGGCACCCCCCACCTGCCCGATCTCGACGGGGCGATCCTGATCCTGGAGGACGTGGGGGAAGCCCCCTACCGGATCGAGCGCATGCTCACCCACTGGCGCCTCTGCGGCGCCCTGCAGCGGCTGGGGGGCATCGGTTTCGGTCGGTTCACCGACTGCGACGACGGGGCGGCGGAGGGTGAGGCGGCCGACCCGTCCCGCTTCAGCGTGGAGCAGGTGCTGCGGGAGCGCACCGCCGATCTCGGCCTGCCGGTGGTGGCGGGTCTGCCGGTGGGTCACGTGAGCGGCAACGCCGCCCTGCCCCTGGGGGTGCGGGCCCGGCTCGACGGCGGCCGGGGCCGGCTCAGCGTCGGCCGCTAGCCCGTCGGGGCCGGTGCACCATCGGCAAGGGCGTCATGGGCCCGCCAGTCGTCGCTGAGCTTCGCCTCCTCGATCAGGGTGCGGCCCACCAGCTGCCCGTCCCTCAGAAACTGGCTGACCCGCCAGCGTCGGCGGCCATCGGCGCTGCAGGAGATGATCTCGTGCACGTCGGGCCCGGAGCCATCCCTCCGGCGCATCACGAGCACGGCGCCGCCGGTGGCCTCCTCCCCGGGCAGATCCATCGCCCAGCCCTCGAAGCGGTCACTGGCGAACCAGACGCGGCCGGAATGGATCTCTCCATGGGCCTCGATCGTGCCCAGTGGTGCCTCGGGTGGGCCGAGCCGGCTGGTCTGGCGGTACAGCCAGCGGCCCTCCGCCTGGTACACCCGCACCGTGATCTCACTGGCGAGCGTCTCGGTGAGCCGGCCCTCGCCGTCGTAGCGGTGGAAGTGGCCCCGCCAGACCCCCTGCTGGCCGGTAAGCCGCGGCAGGCTGCCGGGCAGACCCCCGGCCGGGTCGGCGTCGGGGGCCACCCGGTCGAACAGCAGCCAGCTGAAGCCGTCGATCTCCCCCCGCACCGTGCCGTCCGCCGTCCGCACGCTGCGATCCCGGTACCAGAGCTGGTCGGGAGGGAGCAGCATCTCGAAATCGGCGCAGACCTCCCCATCCACCGGATGGCGGTAGCGGCAGGCCCCTGGCTGCATACCGCCCCGGAACCGGTCCAGCTCAGGCTCCTGTGCGAAGAACAGGTCGCAGCCGGGATGGCGGTCGAAGTCCGTCGGGGCCATCGCCGCCACCACGGCAGGCTCCACGGGCACCCGGTCGTAGGTGGGGCCGCCGCGGAAGAACAGCTGCTCGGCCCTGACGCAGCCCCGCGCCCCATCCACCACCAGGGAGACCACCCGCTGGCGATGGGCCAGGGCGGGGGCCGCGGCGCGGAACTCCTGGAAGAACAGGACCACGGCGCCCAGCTGGGGGGCGTTCAGCCGGTGCACCTCCAGCCAGCGCCGTTCCCGGGTCAGTTCCGGAGCCTCCGGCCCGCCCCGGGCCAGGGTGGCCTCCACCTGACGGTGATTGTCGAAACGGCCCACCCAACGGCCGGCGATGGTCTCGATGTCGTCGCGGGGGGGCATGGTGGTGCTCAGCGCCCGCGCTCCGCCAGCACCGCCGCGGCGATGGTGAGGTCGAAGCGGGTGGTCAGCTTGATGTTGGACGGTGGCGCCTCCAGCACCTGCACCGGCAGACCGAGCCGTTCGTAGAGGGCCGCGTCGTCGGTGACGCTCCAGCCCTCGGCGTCGGCGCGCTCATGGGCGTCCCGCAGCTGGGCCACACCGAAACCCTGGGGTGTCTGGGCGGCCCAGAGGCCGCTGCGATCAGGCGTGGCGGTGATCCGGCCCAGGGCATCCACCTGCTTGATCGTGTCGGTGACGGGGGTGGCGGCGATGATCCCGGCCCCCTCGGCCATGGCCGTCTCCAGGGCCGTCACGCAGCGTTCGAGCAGCGCCGGCTCCACCAGACAGCGGGCCCCGTCGTGGATGAGCACCGACGTGGCCTCCGGCGGCAAGGCCGCCAGACCGCGCCGCACCGATTCCTGGCGGGTGTCACCCCCGACGATCCAGGCCACGGGCGGCGCCTCGGCCAGCCCCTCGCCGGAGGCCGCCAGGATCGGCGCCATGGCCGCCTCATCCTCCGGACGCCCCATCACCCCGATCCAGTGGATGGCCGGGCAGGCGCGGGCCGCCGCCAGGGTCCAGGCCAGGACGGGGCGACCCGCCAGGGGCAGCAGCAACTTGTTGGTGGCGGCGCCCATGCGGCGGCCACTGCCTGCGGCGGCGATCAGCAAATGCACAAGCGACGGCCCGTCGGAGCGGAACCCAGGAGTCCCCTCCATACAATCAGGCCGCGAGGTCTGCCCAAGCGAACGCCCGATGCGCGCACTGTTTCTGATCCCGGGCGATGGCGTCAGCCAGCTGCAGGCCTTCCCAGCCGTGGCCGCAGCGGCCCAGCAGCTCCACTTCCAGATGCAGGTGGCCTGCCACCCGGCCTTCACGGGCCTCTGGAAGCTGCTGCCGGCCGTGGAGAAGGTGATCCCCTTCAACTTCGACGACGCCAGCCTGGCGGACTGGGCCAACCTGCTCGGCTCGGTGCGTGAACCGGATTTCCAGGCCTGCATCAACCTGGCCAGCGGGCGCCAGGTCGACCTGATGCTGTCGATGAGCCATATCCCCAACCGGATCGCCGCCACAGGCTTCTCCGCCACCGAAAAGGTGCAGGTGCCCACCGACGTCTGGCCGGCCCAGGCCCTCGAAGCCTTCCTGCGGCCCATCGGGGTGAGCCTCGATGCCGCCGCCTTCCGCCTCAGCCTGCCCCCAACCGCCCTCGGCGACGCCACCGCCCAGTTGCCGGCCGGCGACGGACCGATGCTGCTGCTGGCCCCCTCCGCCGCCACCGACGACTGGCCCGCCAGCCAATGGCAGGAGCTGCCCGGCCGGATCCGCACCAATCTCCCGGCCCTGCGCTCCCTGGCGGTCGAGGCGGCCACCCCGGCGGGTCTGGCGGGGCGCGCCAGCCTGGTGGCCGTGAGCGATGTGGTGCTGGCCAGCGACCCGCTGACCATCGAGCTGGCGCTGCTGAGCGGCACCCCCCTGGTGGCCCTGGGTCGCAGCAGCCACAGCCTGCCGAACCGCGCCGGAGTACAAGGACTTGGTGACCAGGGCCACCTGCGTGAACTCCCCAGCAACGACGTGCTCAGCGCCCTCGGTCTGGGCTGAGCCCGGCCGATGATCCGTCCGCAGCCGGTGCGCCACCGGCGCCCGCCCACCCTGCGGTCCCGGCGGCCCTGGCTCACACCGCTGATCGCCCTGGTGGTGGTGGTCAATGCCACCGCCATCGGCTACCGGATCAGCGAAGGCTGGGACTGGGGGGATTGCTACTGGATGGTGGCGATCACGATCCCCACCATCGGCTATGGCGAGGTTCATCCCCTCTCGAGCGCCGGCCGGATCATCACCGTGTTCTCCCTGGCCGGAGGACTCGTGGTGGTGCAGCTCACCATTCAGAACCTGGTGGGTCTCTCCGAGACCGGCTACTTCCGGCGCCTGCGGGAACGCCGCTTCCGATCCTGGGTCCAACGCATGAACAACCACGTGATTCTCTGCGGCTACGGCCGCATCGGGCGGGAGATCGCCGACCAGCTGACCCGGGAGGGGGTGCCCCTGCTGGTGGTGGAGATGGATCCGGCCTGCCGGGAGGCGGCGGAGGAGCGGGGCCTGCCGGTGCTGTTCGCCGACGCCACCCTCGATGAAACGCTGCTGGAGGCGGGCATCCACCATTGCCGCAGCCTGGTGGCGGCCCTGACCAGCAATGCCGCCAATCTCTACGTGGTGCTGAGCGCCCGGGGACTGGCCCCCCGCTGTCGCCTGATCGCCCGCTCCGACAGCGAGGAGGCCGGACGCAAACTGCGGCTGGCCGGCGCCGACCAGGTGGTGAGCCCCTACGTGGCGGGCGGACGGGTCATGGCCGCCACGGCCCTGCGCCCCCTGGCCGTGGACTTCATGGAGCTGCTGGCCGGCTCCGACTGTGAGGTGGAGGAGTTCCAGCTCAGCAGTGACCGGACGCTGCTCGGGAATCTGGAGGGTCGCAGCCTGGCGGACATGCAGTTCGGCCGGCGCAGCGGCGCCCAGGTGCTGGCGATCCGGAACCCCGCCCAGGCGATGGTCAATCCCTACGCCCACCGCGGCGCCACCTACGGCACCCAGGAGGCCAAGCTGATCACCAACCCCGGCGGGGACGTGCGCCTGGCGGCGGGCCAGCTGCTGGTGGTGCTGGGCAGCAAGGCCCAGCTGCAGCGGTTCGCCGACCTGCTCGGGCCGGCCCTGGAGAGTTTCGAGGCCATGGCCGACTGAGCCGACGGGGGCTGCAGCGGCAGCACATACGATCGCCACACCTTTGATGCCTCCCCCATGGCCAGCGCTGCTCCACTGACGGGTCAGGTCGCCCTGGTGACGGGGGCGAGCCGGGGCATCGGCCGCGCCATCGCCTCAGCGCTGGCGACCGCCGGAGCCACGGTGGTGGTGAACTACGCCCGCTCCCCCGAAGCCGCCGCCGAGGTGGTGGCCGCCATCGAGGCGGCCGGTGGCAAGGCCTGGAGCCATCAGGCCGATGTGGCGGTGGAGGCCGAGGTGGAGACCTTGGTGCAGACGGTTCTGGAGCGGGAGGGTCGGCTCGACGTGCTGGTGAACAACGCCGGCATCACCCGCGACGGGCTGCTGATGCGCATGAAGACCGCCGACTGGCAGAGCGTGATCGACCTGAATCTCACGGGCGTGTTCCAGTGCACCCGCGCCGTGAGCCGCACCATGCTCAAGGCCCGCCGCGGCCGCATCATCAACATCACCTCCGTGGTGGCGCTGATGGGCAATCCAGGCCAGGCCAACTACAGCGCCGCCAAGGCTGGTGTGATCGGCCTCACCCGCAGCACGGCGGCCGAGTTCGCCAGCCGGGGCATCACCGTCAATGCGGTAGCTCCGGGCTTCATCGACAGCGACATGACCCGCGATCTGGACAAGGAACCGATCCTGGCGGCCATCCCCCTGGGCCGCATGGGCCAGCCGGAGGAGGTGGCCGGAGCCGTGCTGTTCCTCGCCGCCGACCCGGCGGCGGCCTACATCACCGGCCAGGTGCTCCAGGTGGACGGCGGCATGGTGATGCGCTGAGTCCTCAGGACTCGGGCGCCAGGGGCTGGGCCAGGTCCTCGCGCAGCTTGCGGATCCTCTGCAGCAGCCGCAGGCGACGGCTGCGGGCCGTGAGAGTGAGGAACAGGCGGATCGGCACGTAGACCAGGGCCATCAGCAGGCCGAGGGCCGCGATCAGCAGGAACACCATGCCGTCGGCCATCCCGCTCGGAGCGAGAACCGATTCGGCGGCAGCGCTGTCCAGGGTCTGCTGCAGCAGGTCTTCCATCCGTCAACGCTACCCAATCCCCAGGGGGGCGGCAGCCCATGGGGAAGGGGCATTCGGCTTTCCCCACCGGGGAAGCGATGCCTGGGGCCAGGTCCCTGTGGGAGGCTGAAAAAGCGTGCTCCAGCAATCCCCGTCGATGGCCAAACTCATCCAGTTCGCCGATGCCTCCCGCGAGTCCCTGGAGCGTGGCGTCAATGCCCTGGCCGATGCGGTGAAGGTCACCATCGGCCCGAGGGGCCGGAATGTGGTGCTGGAAAAGAAATACGGAGCACCCGACATCGTCAATGACGGTGTGACCATCGCCAAGGAGATCGAGCTGGAGGATCCGTTCGAGAATCTGGGCGCCAAACTGATCCAGCAGGTGGCCTCCAAAACCAAGGAGACCGCCGGTGACGGCACCACCACGGCAGCGGTGCTGGCCCAGTCCCTGGTGCAGGAAGGCCTGCGCAACGTGGCGGCCGGTGCCAGCCCCATCGCCCTGAGGCGCGGCATGGAGAAGGCCACGGCGCTGGTGGTGGAGGGCATCGCCGCCCGCTCCCAGGCGGTGGCCGGCGACGCCATCCGTCAGGTGGCCACGGTGAGTGCCGGCAACGATGAGGAGGTCGGCCGCATGATCGCCGAAGCGGTCGAGCGGGTGAGCGCCGATGGCGTCATCACCGTGGAGGAATCGAAATCCCTGGCCACGGAGCTGGAGGTGACCGAGGGCATGGCCTTCGATCGCGGCTACTCCTCCCCCTACTTCGTCACCGACCAGGACCGGCGGGAGTGTGCCTTCGACAATCCCCTGCTGCTGATCACCGACCGCAAGATCAGCACCGTGGCGGATCTGGTGCCGATCCTGGAGGCGGTCTCCCGTGGTGGCCGTCCCCTGGTGATCCTGGCGGAGGAGGTGGAGGGGGAGGCCCTGGCCACCCTGGTGGTCAACAAGACCCGCGGCGTGCTGCAGGTGGCGGCGGTGCGCGCCCCCGGTTTCGGCGACCGTCGCAAGGCCATGCTTGAGGACATCGCGATTCTCACCGGAGCCACGGTGATCAGCGAGGACCGGGCCATGACCCTGGACAAGGCCAGCCTCGCCGACCTGGGCCACGCCCACCGCATCACCATCACCAAGGACGAGACGACGATCGTGGCCGCCGACGATCAGAAGACGGCCGTGCTGGATCGCGTCGCGTCGATCAAGCGCGAACTGGAGAACACCGATTCCGATTACGACCGCGAGAAGCTCAACGAGCGGATCGCCAAGCTGGCCGGCGGCGTGGCGGTGATCAAGGTGGGGGCCCCCACGGAAACCGAACTCAGGAACCGCAAGCTCCGCATCGAAGACGCCCTCAACGCCACCCGGGCCGCCATCGACGAGGGAATCGTGGGGGGCGGCGGCAGCACCCTGCTGCAGATGCACGACGAACTGGGCCGTCTGGCCAGCAGCTGCGACGGCGACGTGCGCACCGGCGTGGAGATCGTGCAACGGGCCCTGGCGGCCCCGGCCCGTCAGATCGCCTCCAATGCCGGCGCCAACGGCGATGTGGTGGTGCAACGGATCGTCAGCGAGGGCAAGGGTTACAACGCCCTCACCGACACCTACGAAGACCTGCTGGCCGCCGGCATCCTCGATGCCGCCAAGGTGGTGCGTCTGGCCCTCCAGGATGCGGTCTCGATCGCCGGACTGCTGATCACCACCGAAGCGGTGATCGCCGACAAGCCCGAACCCCCTGCTCCCCCCGCCGGCGACGGCGGCATGGGCGGCATGGGCGGCATGGCTGGGATGGGTGGCATGGGTGGCATGGGCATGCCCGGCATGATGTGAGCCTCAGGCCATGGCCCCCACGTAGGCCGCCACCTGCAGGTCGACGCCGGTGATGGCGGTTCCCACCACCACGGCATCGGCACCACCGTTGAGGGCCCGCAGGGCCGACTCCTTTGAGCCGATCCCCCCTTCGCAGATCAGGGTGACCTCCTTGGGCAGGTCACGCCGCAGCGGCGCCAGCAGATCCCAGGCCGGCGGCGCCAGCTGGGCGGTGTCCTCGGTGTACCCGTACAGGGTGGTGCCGACCCAGTCACAGCCAAGGGCGGCCGCCTGAAGCCCCTGGGCCACACTGTCCACGTCGGCCATCAGCGCTGCCCCCAGGTCCTGGCGGCAGCGCTGGATCAGTTCCTCCAGCCTCTGGCCACCGGGCCGGTGGCGGGCCGTGGCGTCGATCGCCACCACATCCGCCCCCGCCGCCCAGACAGCGCGGATCTCCTCCCACCCCGGGGTGATGTAGACGGGACTGTCGGCATGGCTGCGTTTCCACAGGCCCACGATCAGGGCATCGGGGCAACGGCGCCGCACGGCTCCGATGTGCTCGGGGCTCTCCAGCCGGACCCCGGCGGCGCCATTGCGGAGACTGGCCTCCGCCATCGCGGCGATCACGGCCGGATCCCGCATCGGGGAACCTTCCGGAGCCTGCACCGAGACAATCAAACGGCGCGCCAGGTCGGCGCGGACCGGAAGCCGGCGGGAAAGGGTCATGGGGGTGGGAGGTGAGGTGTCAGCTGGCCCGACGATGCTGATCCCCACCGGAGAGCCAGGCCCGCAGATCCGCCAGGGTGGAGGGGGCCGGGGCGGCGGCGGCGCCCTGGATGGGCGTGAGCGACGCTGCCATGGGCGCGACGGCTGGTGAACTCGGCGCCTCCTCGAGGCGAGGTTCGATCGCTTCGATCGGAGCCGGAATCACCGCAGGCGTCTCCTCGGGCACCAGGGAAAGGGAGGGGAAGGCTTCTGTCAGGGACGCGAACGCCTCGTCGACCACCAGGGCCTGCAGGGCCTGAACCGCAGAGGCCGGTGGGGCCTGCACCAGAGGAGCCGGGGGGGCCTGAGCCGGAGGCGCCGAAGGGGCCTGCACCACAGCGACGGAAGGCTCGAGGTGCTCCTGAAGCCAGTGGCTGGCCTCAGGACCCTGCTGGTCGATCAGGGTGGTGGTGCGGAACGCGCCCAGGGAGGCCACGCCCCGGCGATGCACCCACTGACCGGTGAGACGCCGTGTGGCCCCGCCATCCCTGCGGCGGATCGCCTCCAGCAGCAGGGTCTGGAGGTCGGGACGGGCAGGGATCTGGGGCACGAAAGGAACTCAGGAGAGTTTTCGATCCAGCATCGGGCGGATCAGCAGGAACAGTCCGGTGGCCAGCGCCGCCAGGATGCCGAGGCACATGGCGGCGTTGAGGGAGCCGTAGGGGGCGACCAGCACCACGTCGGTGAGCTGGAAGGAGCCCGTGTAGGCGGCACGGATGGGTTCAATCGCGAAGGTAAGGGGATTCAGGGCCGCTAGCCAGCCCAGCCAGGGGGGCATGAAGGAAATTGGAGCCAGAGCAGTGCTGGCGAACAGCAGCGGAAGATTGGCCACGAAGATCACGGCGATCAGTTCGATGTGGCCCGGAAGGGCGAAGGCCAGGCCCAGGCTCAGGGCGGTGACGGCGAAAACGAGCAGCAGCAGGGTGACCAGCACCAGCAGCAGGCCAGCCGCTCCGGGCCAGCCGTAGCCCAGCAGGGCGGCGGTGACCATGATCGCCAGGCTCTGCACCAGGCTGAGGCTGGTGATGTAAAGCACGGAGGCGAACACGATCGAGCTGCGGGAGCGCAACGGGGCCACCAGCAGGCGATTGAGGAAGCCGAACTCCCGGTCGAACATCACGGGCAGCCCGGCGTTGAGCGCGGCACTGAAGGCCGTGAACACGATCACCCCGGCACCGAGAAAGCGGCCGTAGCTGATGCCCCCGGGCAGCAGTCCCTCGGGCGCGTTGGCGAACAGGGCCCCGAACAGCACCAGCCAGATCAGCGGCTGCAGCACACCCGCCACCAGGGTGGAGGGCCGGCGGGCCAGCTGTACGAACAGGCGTCGGGTGAGGGCCAGGGTCTCCTGCACGATCTCCGCGAGGGGAGACGGTTCGGCGCTGGTGGCCGGCAGGGGGGCAAGGGAGGGAGTGGCGCTGGTCATGGGAAAACGGTGAATCGGGTCATCGCATCGACTGCTTGCGCTCCTCCTTGGGGTCCCGCCGACCGGCTCCGGAGAGTTCAGCGTCGTTCAGGGTGCGGCCGGTGGCCTGGAGGTAGACATCATCGAGGCTGGGCCGGCTCTGGGCCAGGGCGAACACGGGCAGCTGGGCCTCGCTGAGCTGCTGACGCAGCCGATCGAGCACGGTGTTGTCCTCGACGACGAGGTTGAGGGAGTAGCCCTGGGCCCGGTTGACCACCACCTGGCGGACGCCCCGGCAGTCCTGAAGCAACTGGCGCACCCTGGAGGCTTCCTGTTCATCGCTGAACTCCCTCACCCGCAGGGTGACCCGGTCGCCGCCGAGGGCCCCCTTGAGATCGGCGGGGGTGCCCTCGGCGATCACCCGGCCCTGATCGATGATCGCCAGCCGGTCGGCCAGGGCGTCCACCTCCTCGAGGTAGTGGCTGCTCAGCAGCACGGTGGTGCCCTGGTCCCGCAACTGGCGCAGCACCTGCCAGATGGCGGCACGGCTTTCGATGTCGAGGCCCACGGTGGGCTCATCGAGCACCAGGACGCGGGGACGGTGCAGCAGGCCGGCGGCCAGATCGAGGCGGCGGCGCATGCCACCGGAATAGCTGCCGCAGCGGCGATCGATCCAGTCGGCCATGCCCAGCAGCTCCACCAGCTCAGCGATCCGGGCCTGCCGATCCGCGGACCGCATGTGATACAGATCGGCCTGGAGCTGCAACAGCTCCCGCCCGCTGAGAATCTTGTCGATGGCCACCTCCTGGGCCACATAGCCGAGCAGACGGCGCACGGCCCGGGGGTCGGTCTGGGCATCGACACCGGCCACCGTCACCGTGCCGCTGTCGGGGGCCAGGAGGGTGCAGAGGATGCGCAGGGCCGTGGTCTTGCCGGCACCGTTCGGCCCCAGCAGGCCGTACAGACAGCCGGCAGGAATGGTCAGGGAGAAGTCGTCGAGAGCCTGTACCGGCTGAACCTTGCGGCTGCCGAAACGCTTGCTGAGATGGTGCAGCTCGATCAAGCCGGGATCAATCGCGAGGGGCGGGGAGAGGCGCCAATCTAGGCAGCGGGCGCCGACGGGAGTCGCAGCACCAGCGACAGCAGCCCGGGGAGATTCCCGGCCGACGCCAGGGGGGTGCGGGAGAGCACCAGCAGCAGACAGATGCCGAACAGATAGAAGATCGACCAGCGAAAGAGGCTCCTGGCCCGCCGCGGATCCTGGGGATCGCCGGCGAGGCTGGCACTGAGCTGAAGCAGGCGGGCATTGAAGGGGAGCACGAGCAGCCCGAACAGCCAGCCGCCGCTGGGCAGGGCCGCCACCCCGGCGAAGCTCAGACCCACGGTGACCCAGCTGTACCGAAGGATCGCCCGGGCGGTGGCCTCCACACCCTTCACCACCGGAAGCATGGGAATTCCCACCGAGCGGTAGTCGTCGTGCAGCAGCAGGGCCAGGGCCCAGAAGTGGGCCGGGGTCCAGACCATGATCAGGGCGAACAGCCACCAGCTGCTCCAGCCGAGCTGACCGGTGGCGGCCACCGCTCCCACCAGGGGTGGGATGGCACCGGCCACCCCACCGATGACGATGTTCTGGGCGGTGCGCGGCTTGAGCAGGGCGGTGTACAGCAGCACATAGCTGCAAAGACCCATCAGGGCCAGGGCAGCGGCCAGGGGGTTGACCCCCAGCACCAGGACCAGCACCGAGGCGGCCGTGAGGGCCACGGCAAGGGCGAAGGCCTGGCGCTGGGCCAGCCGGCCCGAAGGCAGGGCCCGGCGGCTGGTGCGCTGCATGCGGCCGTCGAGTTCCTGCTCCCAGAGGCAGTTGAGAACTCCGGCAGCGGCCGACGCCATCGCGCCCCCGAGCAGGGTCCAGAGCATCCGCATCGGACTGATGGGCCAGCCCGTGGTGAGGGCCATGCCGCCGATGGTGGTGGCGAGCAGCAGGGGGATCAGGCGGGGCTTGGCCACCTCGAGCCAGGCCGGCAGCCGCACCGACGGCCGGATCGTCACGGGGGCGGGGGACGTCGCCGTCAGAACAGAGGCACTAACCATGGGCCGGAACGGGACGGGACGACGGGAACAGGGAGATGAGCGTCAGGCCGCCGAGGGCACCGATCACGGCCACCAGCAGGGCCGCCGTGAGCTGGTGGGCCACGGTGACGGCAGGCATCTGGAGCTGGAGCCTCAGGGTGAGCACCCCCAGGGCGATCTGAACCGCCACCAGGGCCGCGGCCGCCAGGGAGAAGGCCTTCAGCCGCAGGTGGCCCGCCGGCAGGGCCAGGGAGGCCACGGCCATCAGCAACACGGGAACGGCGGCCCCATAGGCCCCCAGACGGTGCAGCAGCAGCCAGCGGCAGCCTTCCCCCGCCTGGAGGCAGAGGTCGGCGGCCCAGCGGCTGGCCATCGCCCCTCCGAGCAGGCACTGGCCCCCCACCAGCAGGCCCGCAAGCAAGGGCAACACCGGCCACCAGCGGGGCAGGGCCGGCGGTGGGGAGGGGGAAGCTCCAGGGCCCTCCAGTTCGAAGGCCTGATGGGTGCCGCTCAGCAGGGCCACCAGCAGCAGGGCCGTGGCCAGGTGCAGCGTCACGGTGGGGGCCGCCAGCAGAAGGGTGACGGTGAGGGCTCCGAGGGCCCCCTGGACGGCAACCAGAGCCAGCGCCACGCCGGCGCACCAGGGCAGCCAGCGGGGAAGCACGCGGCGTTGCAGCAGGGCCAGGGAAAACAGCGTCAGCAGGGCGATGCCCACCAGAAAGGCATCGAGGCGATGGAACCACTCGAGGAAGACCTGGAGGTTCATCTGCCGACCGGGGAGCAGCACGCCGTAGCAGAGGGGCCAGTCGGGACAGGCCAGGCCGGCCTGCATCACCCGCGTGGCGCCGCCGATCGCCACCAGGGCCACGAGCGCCACCACCAGATGGGCCGTCAGCTGGGGCAGGAACCCCTGCACCCAGTCGCGACGGGCGGGGGGGCGGCCAGGGGAGACCGTTCCGGCTTGGGCCGCCAGCGCCATGAATGAAAGGCCTTGGGAGGCTTCAAGTTAGCGAGTTCAGGAAGATGTGCGATCCCGCACATCTCGCCGCCTGAATGTGAAATTTCAAGGAAATTGCTTCGCTGGCTACAACGATCACGCGGCCCGAGGACGGCCTTCCATATGCTGAACGGCCATGGGGTGGCTTTTCGCCCCGCTCCCGACCCACCGACCCTGTCGTGCCGATTCCCTCCGCCCTGATCACCCTCCTGGTGGGCATGGCACTCGTGCTGAGCGGCCTGTGGGTCGGCTACAACGTCGATCTGCTGCCGATCGACGCCAGCGCCAATGCTCCTGTCTACGACGCGCTTTTCCGCGTTCTGTTCAGCATCGGCACCATTCTCTTCCTGGGCATCGTCGGCCTCGTGCTGTTCAGCCTGGTGCGCTTCCGTCGCCGCCCCGGCGACCACATCGATGGTCAGGCGATCGAAGGCAACCTGCTGCTGGAAATCGTCTGGACGGCGATCCCTGCGATCGTCGTGCTGTTCGTCGGCATCTACAGCTACGACATCTACGAGCGCATGGGGGGGATGAGCACCCTCAACGATCACGGGGCCATGCATCAGATGGGGCCGATGGAAACCATGGAGGCCTCTGTCGGCACCGGCCCCGGGGCGGGCGAACCCGCCGCCCGGGTCTGGGGGGGGATCGGCACCGGAGCAGGGGAGGTCAACGTGCTGCCGGTGGAGGTCACCGCCATGC
Organism: Candidatus Sulfopaludibacter sp. SbA3; assembly: GCA_943367425.1. GTDB lineage: Bacteria > Cyanobacteriota > Cyanobacteriia > PCC-6307 > Cyanobiaceae > Cyanobium. The sequence goes on along the minus strand of CALRJF020000012.1, from coordinate 22,375 downwards.
AGTTTGCCTTCATCTTCCATTACCCCGATGGCGACATCACCAGTGGCGAACTGCACGTTCCCAATGGCCGTCCGGTGGAACTGCGCATGAAGGCCAACGATGTGATCCATGCCTTCTGGGTGCCCCAGTTCCGCCTGAAGCAGGACGTGATTCCCGGCCAGCCCACCGTGCTCACCTTCACGCCCACCCGAGCGGGCAGTTACCCCATCGTCTGTGCGGAACTGTGCGGGCCGTACCACGGCGGCATGCGTTCCACCGTCGTTGTTCACGAAGCGGACGCCTTCGACGCCTGGGTGGAGAAGAACAGCCCGGTCAAAGCCACGGTCGCCAGCGCCTCCTCCACCCCCATCGCCTGAGAACGTCACCACCCCATGACTGTCGCCTCCCCCAACGATTTTCAGGACAGCCTCCAACCCCAGGGCTGGCTGCGCTACTTCAGCTTCAGCCTCGATCACAAGGTGATCGGCCTTCAGTACCTGGTGACGGGGTTCATTTTCTATTTCATCGGCGGTGCCCTGGCCGGCGTGATCCGCACGGAGCTGGCCAGCCCCATCTCTGATTTCGTCAGCCGGGAAACCTACAACGAAGTGCTCACGCTGCACGGCACCGTGATGATCTTCCTGTGGATCGTTCCGGTGGTGAACGGGGGCTTCGGCAACTACCTGATTCCCTTTTACGTGGGCGCCAGGGACATGGCGTTCCCCCGACTCAATGCGGTGGCCTTCTGGATGATCCCGCCCGCCGGAATCCTGCTCATCGGCAGCTATTTCATCACAGGTTCGGCCCAGTCCGGCTGGACCGCCTACCCGCCCCTGAGCCTCACCACCCCTGCCCTCGGCCAGGTGGTGTGGATCGTGAGCGTGCTGTTGCTGGGGGGAAGTTCGATCTTCGGCGGCATCAATTTCATCGCCACCGTTCTGAAGCTGCGCCGACCGGGCCTGCAGCTCATGCAGCTGCCGATGTACTGCTGGGCCATGCTCGGCACCAGCATCCTGGTGGTGCTCTCCACCCCCGTCCTGGCCGGCACCCTGCTGCTGCTCAGCTTCGACATCGTGGCCCATACGGGCTTCTTCAACCCGGCCCTCGGCGGCAACGTGGTGGTCTACCAGCACCTGTTCTGGTTCTATTCACACCCGGCCGTTTACATCATGGTGCTGCCGGCCTTCGGCCTGGTCAGCGAGATCCTGCCGATCCATTCCCGCAAGCCCCTGTTCGGTTACACCACGATGGTGTATTCGATCCTGGCCATCGTGGTGCTGGGTCTGGTGGTGTGGGCCCATCACATGTTCACCAGCGGCACGCCTCCCTGGATGCGGCTGTTCTTCACGATCGCCACCTCGTTCATCGCCGTGCCCACGGGCATCAAGTTCTTCAACTGGCTCGCCACCCTCTGGGGAGGCAAACTCGCCCTGAACAGCGCCATGCTGTTCTCCTGTGCCTTCATCGTCAATTTCGTCTTCGGCGGCATCACCGGCATCGCCCTCGCCCAGGTCCCCTTCGACATCCACGTTCACGACACCTACTTCGTCGTCGGACATTTTCACTACATCGTCTACGGCGGCACGGTGTTCGTGATCTTCGCGGCCATCTACCACTGGTATCCGAAGTTCACCGGCAGGATGCTCAATGAGGACCTGGGTCGGTTGCATTTCCTGCTCACCTTCATCGGCTTCAATCTCTGTTTCGCCCCCCAGCACTGGCTCGGCCTCAACGGCATGCCCCGCCGGGTCGCCGAATACGACCCCAGCTTCACCACCCTCAACCAGATCAGCAGCGTGGGCGCCCTGCTGATGGCGATCAGTTCCCTGCCCTTCCTCTACAACGTGGTGGTGAGCGCCTTCCGCGGCCAGGTCGCCGGTGACAACCCCTGGAACGCCCTCACCCCCGAATGGCTCACCTCCTCCCCTCCCCCCGTGGAGAACTGGATCGGCGAGGCGCCGCTGGTCAAGCATCCCTACGGCTACGGGGTGACAGAGGACACCCTCAGCGTGGGAGCCGCCACCGGTCGGGACCTCTGGAGCGGAGCCGGCCGCCGCTGAACCCTCGTCCACCGTCCACCACCGCATCGCCGCCATGACCAGCCTCGCCACCGACACCAACGTGAGCCAAGCCGCGGCGGCAGCGGAGGAGCACGCCGGCCATGCCGATCTGCGCCTGTTCGGCCTGGCCACCTTCCTGGTGGCCGACGGCATGACCTTCGCCGGCTTCTTCGCCGCCTACCTCACATTCCGCGCCGTCAATCCCCTGCCGGCGGGCTCCACCTACGAGCTTGAACTCCTGCTGCCGACGATCAACACCACCCTGCTGCTGGTGAGCAGCTACACCTTTCACCGCTCAGGCCGGAACCTGCTCCTGAACCGGATGGAGGCCTGCCGCTGGTGGCTGATGCTCACCGCCGCCCTGGGGGCCGCCTTCCTGGCGGGCCAGATGGTCGAGTACTTCAACCTGCCCTTCGGCCTCACCGACAACCTGTTCGCCAGCACCTTCTACGCCCTGACCGGCTTTCACGGCCTGCACGTCACCCTCGGGGTGATCTGCATCCTGATCGTCTGGTTCCAGACCCGCAGAGGCGGCAGGGTCACCAGCACCGAGCCCTTCGGCCTGGAAGCGGCCGAGCTTTACTGGCATTTCGTCGATGGGATCTGGGTTGTTCTCTACGGGATTCTTTACCTGCTCTGATTTCCTCACCGTTGCCGATTCTGCTCAAAGATCGCCACAATCTGTTCAGATCGCTCCGCAGCAACGGAAGATGAGTGCCCAGAATGTCCCGGCCAACGAGGACAGCCCAGGCGTCGGAACCATGTTGCAGGGGAAGGCCCTTCTCGACAAGGCCCGCTCCCTCAGCAACCGTCCGGAGGACCAGATCGCCCGGGCCTGCGGCTACGTCGGTCCCAGTGGTCGGGTGCTGAAGAAGAGTTTCTATCGGGCCCTGGTGGCGGCCAAGGGCTACACCCTTCCTTCGACGGTGTCCGGCGGCAATGGTGGCGCGGTCAAAGGCCGCCAGGCCGAGTTCCGCACCCGGGTGCATGGCAACGGCAACCTGCTGATCGGCCAGGCCTACACCCGCCGTATGGGTCTCGAACCCGGCCAGGAGTTCCGCATCGAGATCCACAGGGAAACCGGCGCCATCTGGCTGCTGCCCCTGGATGGGACCGAGGGCGAGACACCGGCCTAACCCCAGCCCTGGCCGGCGAGCCAGTCGGCGGTGATCTCCTGGGCAGGCGCATCCGGCAGGGCCGAAGGACGCGCCGTGGGCCCCCGCAGCAGCCGCTCGGTGTACTTGGCCAGCAGATCGGCCTCCAGATTCACCCGGTCGCCGACCCGGCGGCCCTGCAGGGTGGTGCTGACCCAGGTGTGGGGGATCACGGCGATCCAGAACCGGCCCCCGTCAGCGTCGCAGCCGGCCACCGTGAGACTGATCCCGTCCACCGCCACGCTGGCCTTCTCGCACACGTAGCGGCCATAGGCCGGATCCCTCCAGGCCAGTTCCAGGCGCCAGGACGAAGGCTCCCGCACGACGGCGGTGACCACGCCAAGCCCATCGACATGGCCGCTGACCAGATGGCCACCGAGCCGGTCGGCCAGCCGCAGGGCCGGCTCCAGATTCACCCAGCCCCCCTGGGCCGCCCGCTCCGCCAGGGTGCTGCGGCCCAGGGTCTCCTCGCTGACATCGGCGCGGAAGCCATCGGCCAGCCGTTCCGCCACGGTGAGGCAGACCCCGTCAACGGCGATGCTGTCGCCCAGGGCCAGGGGGCCGAGGTCCGTGCGCACCCGGACACCGGCGGGGCAGCGTTCCAGCCTGCCGATGGCCTGCACCAATCCGGTGAACATCCCCTGCCACGGCTCCGCTGGCCATAATCGTTTCACGGGGAGCATCACCCATGAGGAGCGGACCCGACCATGGTTGAAATGCGAGTCGCCGGCATTGCGCTGGATGCGGCCAGCCGCAGTCCCATCGTGCTGCTCCGGGATCCTGCGGGGCGCCGCCAGGTCCCGATCTGGATCGACCAGGCCCAGGCCCAGAACATCCTCTCCGGCCTCAGCGGCGAACGGCCGCCGCGGCCCCTGAGCCACGACCTGATGGCCAACCTGCTGAGCGCTGCTGAGCTGATGCTGGAGAGGGTGGTCATCCACACGATCGAGGACAACACCTTCCGGGCCGTGCTCAAGCTCATCAACGCCGAAGGGCAGCCGATCGAACTGGACGCCCGCCCCAGCGATGCCATTGCCCTGGCCCTGCGCACCCAGAGCGGCATCTGGATGCTCGAGGAGGTGGTGGCCGATGCGTCGATCCCCGTGGATGCGGAAGCCGACGCCGAGGATCAGGAGGACTTCCGCCGCTTCCTGGAACGCACCAGCCCGGCGGAGCTGATCCGCCACATCGGGCGCTCCGCCAGCGAGCACGACAGCGGCTCCGAGGACGTGCCCGAAGGCGGTGGTCCTGCGGCCTGAAGCGGCGGCGGCCCCGCCCGGGCCGGGCACGCCGCGCCGCCGCTTCGGCCACGGCCGGCCCGTTTCCGCCTTCACCCTCGGCACCATGCGGGCCCTGGAGGGTCCCGCCGCCATGGAGGCGGTGCTCACTGCGGCCCTGGCCGCCGGGATCAACCATGTGGAAACCGCCCCCGCCTACGGCCCCGCCGAGACCTTCCTGGGACTGGCCCTCGGACGGCTGGAACAGCTCGATGCCCAGGCCCGAGCGGACCTGGTGCTCACCAGCAAGATCCTGCCGGGGCCCAGTGTCACCGAAGGCCGGGAGCAACTGCGGGTCTGTCTGCGCCGCCTGGGGGTCCGCCGACTCGACAACCTGGCGGTGCACGGCCTCAACCGGCCGGAACACCTGGACTGGGCCCTGCGGGGACCGGGGGCGGAGCTGCTGGCCTGGGCGCTGGGGGAGGGGCTGGTGGACCAGATCGGCTTCAGCAGCCATGGCAGCACGGAGCTGATCACGGCGGCCCTGGCCAGCGACCGCTTCGGCTTCTGCAGCCTGCATCTGCATCTGTTCGATCCGGAGCGGCTGCCCCTGGCCCGGGAGGCCCTGGCCGCCGGCGTCGGCGTGATGGCGATCTCCCCGGCGGACAAGGGCGGTCGGCTCTACGACCCGCCAGCGGAGCTGGTGCGGGACTGTGCGCCCTTCGCCCCGCTGGAGCTGGCCTACCGCTTCCTGCTGGCGGAAGGCATCAGCACCCTCACCCTGGGGGCGGCCCGGCCGGAGGACCTGCACTGGGCGGCTCGGCTGGGCCCCAGCGCCGGCCCGCCCAACCCTGCCGACCGGCAGACCCTCAACGAGGCCCTGGCCCGTCTGGCAACCGCCGGACGGGAACGGCTGGGGAGCGGGCACTGCGGTCAGTGCCGCGCCTGCCTCCCCTGCCCCAACGACGTGCCGATCCCCGCCCTGCTGCGGCTCCGCAACCTGGCCGTGGGCCATGGCATGGAACCCTTCGCCACGGAGCGCTACAACCTCATCGGCCGGGCCGGTCACTGGTGGGAGCAGCTGGATGCTTCGGCCTGCGGCCGCTGCGGCGCCTGCCTGCCCCGCTGCCCCCTGCAGCTGCCGATCCCCGACCTGCTGGCCGACACCCACCGGCGGCTGGCGGCCGCACCCCGGCGGCGGCTCTGGGGCTAGGAACGGGCCGGCGGGGGTGGTGCCGTCCCATCCCAGAGACGCTGCAGCTCCTGCCGCTGCCGGGCCTGGAGCGGCGGGAGGCTGAAGCACCGGTCGAGGACCTCCTGGGGCGGCAGCAGCAGCTCGGCGATGGCCTGCGGGAAATCGGCCAGGGCCTGCTGGAGGTCATGGCGGGCCAGGGGGGGCACCCACCCCCCCGCCAGCAGGGTGCTCAGCAGGGGTGGCTCCAGCGCCGCCCCCAGCCAGTCGAGCGGCGGCTCCGGATGGGAGCCCGCCGGGCGCAGCAACAGGTTCCAGGACAGGGGGGCGCCGCTGTCGGGGAGCAGCACCTGCAGGCGGGGATCGCGCCGCAGCAGGCCCACCACCCGCTGGCGGGGCAGCACCGCCGCCTGGGCCTCACCGGAGAGCAGCAGGCTGAGGCCATCGCGCTCGTCGTAGGCCAGGGCGGAACGCCGCAGCCGTCGCAGGCGCTCCGGGTCAGCCCCCATCAGGGCGATCACCACCCGGGGGCTGGAGGGCAGCACCAACTGGCCCTCCAGGCTGGGATCGAGCAGCAGATCCCAGCCCTCGCGGCGGCGCCGGGCCAGATCCGGCCGGCTGCGCAGCACCAGCACCCAGGGGCTGTAGGACCAGGGGAAGGCCAGGGCGGCGGATCCGGCCGGACCATGGAGCCGCGCCACGGGGGCCGCCATGGGCTCCAGCCGGGCCAGCAGGGCGGGGGTGCCGATGGGCTGCAGCCGCGCCGGCGGCAGGGTGGCCGCCCAGCCGTCGCTCAGCTGCAGCAGCGCCGTGAGGGGTGCCGCCGCCCCGGCCAGCACCGCGGCGGGATCGTCCAGCAGCTGGGTCTGCCAGGGCTTCGCCAGCCGGCGGGTCCAGGCTGCGGGCATGTCCCCCCGGCTGGCCAGCAGGCGGGGATCCTGGCGCTCACAGCCCGCGAGCAGGGTCAGCAGGGAACCGGCACCCAGCTGCAACAGGCTGCGGCGGCTCAGCGACGGTGGGAGGGAAGCACCCATCTAGCGGACCGTAGGCGCCGAAGGACCCAGCAGCTGCCGGCAGGCCTGGTCGCAGCGTCGGGCCAGGGCCGTGCCGGAGCGGCCGCTGAGCTGCCAGAGCAGCGCCAGACCACCCGCCCCCACCCCCTCTTTCACGTACCCCTCCTCGTAGGCCCCCAGGGCCGGGTGGCAGGGGTCGTGGAAGCGCAGATCCGCCGCAAACCCCAGGGGATCCACCCCCCAGCGGTGGCCGATGCGCCGCAGCAGCAGGGCCAGGTCGCTGCTGGGCTCACCGGCCACCCACGCGGTGGTGCCGATGGCCGTGCCGGCCGCGATACGGGGCCTCAGGGCCGCCGGTGCGAGGGCCAGGGCCAGGGCCAGCACCGCCGCCATCTGGCTGCCGCCGGCCAGCAGCACCGGCCGGCCGGCCTCGGCGGCGGCCAGCACCAGGGACGCCGCCACCGGCTGCATCGGATCCCCCACCGCGGCGGCCGCCCGCAGGGCCGTGCCGGGGTCTTGGGGATCCACGGTCAGGGCCCCGTCGGCGTCGATCAGGCCCGCCGCCCGCAGGCCACGGGCCACCAGCTCGGCCTTGAGGCCATGGTCGGGGACCCGCAGGCTGCCGCTCACCAGGCCGTCGGCCGCCACCCCCAGCCCCCGCAGCAGGGCCAGGGCGGTGGTGGTGCCCCCCGGCACGCATTCGGCCAGCAGCAGCGGCCGCCCCTGGGGCAGCCGCTCGCCCCAGCGGCGCCCGGTGGCCAGCAGGGCCTCCAGCCGCTCGATCGACAGGGCGGCGCCACCACTGAGACAGCGGGCCGGGCCGGCCCCCGCCGGATCCGGCAGGCGCAGGTGGCCCACCGCCGGCGCCACGGGGCAGCCCAGGTCGACCACCAGGGGCGACAGGGCGAGATCCTGCAGCACCACATGGCTGATCAGGGCCGGGGACACCCCCGCCGGCAGGGGCGGCAGGGCGTGGGGCCGCGGACCCCCGGGACCCAGCAGCAGCAGTTCGGCATCGGCGGCGGCCGTGGCCCGCCGCGCCTCCGGGGTGGCACCGGCGGCGGAGATGCCCGGCACCGCCGCCGTGGCCGTGGCCGCCAGCAGCACCAGCACCTGGCTGTCCGGCCAGCCGGACCGCCAGGGGGCGCACCAGGTGGCGGCCGCCGCGGCGGAACCGGCGATCCTCCACGGTTCGCTCAAAGCGGGTCGAGGGCCAGCAGGGCCCGCAGGGCGGGCGGCGGTTCACCGATCGGCATCTCCAGCCGCGGGAAGATCCAATAGGCCACCGCATGCAGCGCCAGGGCCACGATCAGGTTCTGGAACAGCAGCAGCACCAGGGCCGCCACCTGCACCTGGCTGAGGTCGAAGCCCCCGGCCAGGCCCACCCAGCCGGCGACCCGGTCGAGCAGGTTGGCGGCGGCGGTGGTGATCACCACCCAGAGGTTCTCGCCCACCAGCACCGAGAGCACCGCCACCCGCACCAGGAAGCCGGCGGTGCCGATCAGCGTCCCCACCGCCAGGGTGAGCCACCAGCTGCAGCGACGACGCCAGCCCCAGCCCAGCCAGAGGGCCAGGAATCCATAGGGGAACAGCACCAGGGGGCCGCGGATCGGACCCATCAGGGCCAGCAGCAGCAGGGTGGTGACCACCACCCCCTCCACCGCGCAGCGCCAGCCATGGCGCAGCTGCAGCAGGGCCAGGGGCAGGGGCAGGGCCAGGCGGAACAGGGGGCTGCCCACCGGCAGGTAGTAGAGCGCCACCCAGAGCAGGGCCGTGGCGGCGGCCAGGTAGGCCGTGTCCATCAGCTGGCGCGCCTGGCGATGGCTCAGCTGGCGCGAAGGGGGAGGCGTCATGGGCTCAGCGGGGCGCCGGCGCCGGCCGGGAGGTGGGCGTCGGCGGGGCCGCAGCGCCGCCGGGGGCGGCCGGGGCCCCGGCGGCGGGGCCCGCCATGCGTTCGATGGTCTCCACCTCGAAGGGCACACCGGCGGCCCGCAGGGCACGGGTGACGACCTCCGCGGGCGCGGAGGGATCGGCCTCGGGCAGGCGGATCGTGACCCGGTAGGGGGCCGGCTTCATCGGTGGCGGCGCCTTGACGTCCAGAGAGGGATCCGGGGTGGGGGTGACGGTGGGCTGGGCCGGCGCCGTCGTCGCTGGCGGCTTGGTGGGCGTCCTGGTGCCAGGGGCCGGGTTGGTGGGGGCGGTGGCCGTGGGGGGGGCGGCAGGGGTGCTGGGGGCCGCGGGTGGCGTGGCGGGCGACCGGGAGAAACTGCGGGCCAGACCCTCCCCGAAGGGTGTGCCGCTGCAGCCGAACAGCAACAGGGGCAGCGCCAGGGCCCCGGCCAGCGGCAGCCACCATGGCCGGGGGCGTTCCATCAGCCGCCGGCGGGTTTGATCACCCGCACCGCGCTGGCCCGCAGCCGCCCGGTCTTGGTGGTGGCGGGGGCCTTCTTGGCGGCGGCGGCGGTGGCCGGCTTCTTGGCGGTGGAGCGGGCCGTGGTGGCCTTGGCGGTGCTGCGGGTCTTGCCGGCGCCCTTGCCACTGGCGGCCTTGGCGGCCAGCAGTTCCACCGCCTGCTCGAGGGTGATGGTGTCGGCGGTGGTTCCCTCCGGCAGGGAGGCATTCACCTTGCCCTGCTTGACGTAGAGGCCATAGGGGCCATCGAAGAGCTGGACGGCTTCCTCGGCGCCCTCGGGAACCCCCAGGTCCTTGAGGGCCGTGCGGCCGCCGCGACCCTTCTTGGGCATGGCCAGCAGCTCCAGGGCCCGGCTCAGACCCACGGCCAGCACATCGTCCTCGGCCTTGAGCGAGCGGTAGTCCTTCTCCCCCTTGCCCTTGTCGTGGACCACGTAGGGCCCGAAACGCCCCAGCCCCGCCTGCACCTTGCCGCCGTCGGGATGCTCGCCCAGATGGCGGGGCAGCCGCAGCAGGCCCAGGGCATCCTCAAGGCTGAGGTCCTCCGGCTTCACCCCCTTGGGCAGGGAGGCCCGCTTCGGCTTGGGCACCTCCTCGCTCGCCTGCCCCCGCTGGACATAGGGGCCGTACTGACCAAACAGCAGGTACACCTGCTCGCCGGTCTCGGGGTCCTCTCCGATCGACTCGGGCCCCTCGGCCTTCTGGCGCAGCAGCCGTTCGGCCTGCTCCGCATCCAGATCGGCGGGGGTGATCTCCTGGGGCAGGGTGGCCTTGATCAGTTCCTCGCTGCCGTCCTCGGCCACCCGCTTGGTCTCCAGGTAGGCACCGAAGCGACCGATGCGCACGACGCAGGGCAATCCCTCCAGCTCCACGGTGCGGGAGACCCCGGGGTCGATGTCCCCTTCCCGCTGCTGCACCTGGGCCTCCAGCCCCTTGTCCCCCTTGTAGAACCCCTCCAGGTAGGGGAGCCACTCCACCCGGCCGGTGGAGATCTCATCGAGGGTGTGCTCCATCCGGGAGGTGAAGGCCGTGTCCACCAGGTCGGGGAAATGCTCCTCCAGCAGGGCCGTCACGGCGAAGGCCGTGAAGCTGGGGGTGAGCGAATTGTTCTGCAGGGTGGCGTAGCCCCTGTCGACGATGGTGCCGATGATGCTGGCGTAGGTGGAGGGCCGGCCGATCCCCTCCTTCTCCAGGGTCTTCACCAGGGCCGCCTCGCTGTAGCGGGCGGGGGGCTGGGTCTGGTGACCGAGGGCCTCCACCCCACGGCAGGCCGGGGCATCCCCCACGGCCAGGGAGGGCAGCAGCACCTCCTGGCCCTCGAGCGCCGCATCGGGGTCGTCGCTGCCCTCCACGTAGGCCCGGAAGAAACCGGCGAAATCGATGCGCTTGCCGCTGGCGCGGAAAGTGGCCCCGGCCACCTCGAGATCCACCGCCAGCATCGTCAGGCGGGCGTCGGCCATCTGGCTGGCCACGGTGCGCTTCCAGATCAGCTCGTAGAGCGCCAGATCACGGCCATCCAGGCCCGTCTCCTTCGGCGTGCGGAAGCTCTCCCCGGCGGGCCGGATGGCCTCGTGGGCCTCCTGGGCGTTGCGGGCCTTGGTGCTGAACTGCCGCGGCGCCGGGCTGAGGAACTCCTTGCCGTACATGGCGCCGACGCAGTTGCGGGCCGCCGTCAGGGCCTGGTCGGACAGGTGCACCGAGTCGGTGCGCATGTAGGTGATGAAGCCCTTCTCATAGAGGGCCTGGGCCGTGCGCATCGTGTCGCGGGCCGAGAGACGCAGCTTGCGGTTGGCCTCCTGCTGCAGGGTGCTGGTGGTGAAGGGCGGCACGGGCTTGCGCACGGTGGGCTTCTCCTCCACCTCCACCACCCGCCAGGGGGACGTCTCCACCGCCGCCCGCAGGGCCGCGGCCTCGGCCTCGGCCAGCAGCTTCACCTTGCTGCCGGCCTTGAGGGCACCGGTGGTCTCGTCGAAGTCGGAGCCGCCGGCGATCCTCTCGCCCCCCACATGGGTGAGCTTGGCCTCGAAGCCGCTGGACTCCTGCTCCAGCCGGGCCTTGAGGTCCCAGTAGCTGCCGCTGCGGAAGGCCCGCCGGGCCCGCTCCCGCTGCACCAGCAGGCGCACGGCCACCGACTGCACCCGCCCCGCGGAGAGCCCCCAGGCCACCTTCTTCCAGAGCAGGGGCGAGAGGGTGTAACCCACCAGGCGATCCAGGATCCGGCGGGTCTCCTGGGCGTGAACCAGCTCCATGTCGAGGTCGCGGGTCTGCTCCAGGGCCCGGCCGATGGCTTCCTTGGTGATCTCGTGAAACACCATGCGCTTCACCGGCACCTTGGGGCTGAGCAACTGCAGCAGGTGCCAGCTGATGCTTTCCCCTTCCCGGTCCTCGTCCGTGGCCAGCAGCAGCTGATCGGCGCCCTTGAGGGCGTCCTTGAGTTCCTTCACCACCTTTTTCTTGTCCTTCGGCACCACGTAGAGGGGCTCGAAGGCGTTGGCGGTGTTGACACCGAGGTTGGCCCACTTCTCCCCCTTGTGGGCCGCGGGAATCTCGCTGGCGTTGTTCGGCAGATCCCGCACGTGCCCCATCGAGGCCTCCACCCGGAAGGTCTTGGGCAGGAAGGCCCGGATGGTGCGGGCCTTCGTGGGGCTTTCAACGATGACCAGAGTTTGGGCCACAGGAAGGCGGGATACCGCTTCCTTCTTTATCGCACCGTCCGTCCATCCGGGTATCCGGCCGTCCTTCGATCCGGGTATCCGTCTTCCAGCCCAGCCCCGGAGATGGCCGCTACAGTCCGACCCATTGAATGCTCCTTCCTTTCCTGTGGCAGACGTGTTGCTGGCCGCTGTGACCTCCGCCGCCTCTGCGGCGGAAGCCATTGCGGCGGGTCAGGGCACAGGGGGCCTGGCCCTCCAGCTCAACGCCGGTGCCATCGCTCCGGAAGGGGCGGTGCTGATCACCCTGGTGCTCTGCCTGCTCGTCGACCTCGCCGGTGAGACGACTGCCAGCCGCTGGGTGCCGCCGATCTGCTACGGCGGCCTGGGGGCCTCCCTGGTGCTGCTGGCCCTGCAGTGGAACAGCCCCCTGGAGCCCTCCTTCCTCGGTTCCTTCCTGGCCGACAACCTGGCCATCGCCTTCCGGGCGGTGGTGGCGGCCTCCACCCTGATCTCGCTGCTGCTCAGCTGGCGCTACGTGGAACGCAGCGGCACCCCGATGGGGGAATACGCGGCCATCCTGCTGGCGGCCACCCTCGGGGCGATGTTCCTCTGCGGCTCCACCGACCTGGTCAGCATTTTCATCTCCCTGGAAACGCTCTCGGTCGCCAGCTACCTGCTGGCGGGCTACATGAAACGGGACGCCCGCAGCTCGGAGGCGGCCCTCAAGTACCTGCTGGTGGGTTCGGCGGCCGCCGCGGTGTTCCTCTACGGCGCCTCCCTGCTCTACGGCCTCAGCGGCGGCGCCACCAACCTCACCAGCGTCGGCCTGGCCCTGCAGACCAGCGCCTCCCCCATCACCGCCCTGGCCCTGGTGTTCGTGCTGGCCACGGTGGCCTTCAAGATCGCCGCCGTGCCGTTCCACCAGTGGACCCCCGACGTCTACGAGGGTTCCCCCACCCCGGTGGTCGCCTTCCTGTCTGTGGGCTCCAAGGCCGCGGGCTTCGCCCTGGCGGTGCGGCTGCTGGTGGGCTGCTTCGAGAGCTTCGATGCCCAGTGGAAATTCCTGTTCACGGTTCTGGCCGTGCTGAGCATGGTGCTGGGCAACGTGGTGGCCCTCGCCCAGACCTCGATGAAGCGGATGCTGGCCTACAGCTCCATCGGCCAGGCGGGCTTCGTGATGATCGGCCTGGTGTGCGGCACCGAGGACGGCTTCTCGGCGATGGTGCTGTACATGGCGGCCTATCTGTTCATGAACCTGGGCGCCTTCGCCTGCATCATCCTGTTCTCGCTGCGCACCGGCAGTGACCGCATCGCCGATTACGCCGGCCTCTATCAGAAGGATCCCCTGATCACCCTGGGGCTGAGTCTCTGCCTCCTGTCCCTGGGCGGCATCCCGCCGATGCTGGGCTTCTTCGGCAAGATCTACCTGTTCTTCGCCGGCTGGGCCGACCACCAGTACCTGCTGGTGGTGGTGGGCCTGGTCACCTCGGTGGTGTCGATCTACTACTACATCTCGGTGATCAAGATGATGGTGGTGAAGGAGCCCCAGGAGGCCTCCGACGTGGTCAAGGCCTACCCGGCCATCAGCTGGAACGTCGCCGGGATGCAGCCCCTGCGCGCCGCCCTGGTGGGCTGCGTGGTGATCACCGCCGTGGGCGGCGTGCTCTCCAGCCCCCTGTTCGACTGGGCCAGCTCCACCGTGGCCGGCACCCCGATCCTGCAGCAGGCCATCGCCGCGGTGACCATGGCGCCGCTTGGATAGACGCCCGAGCACTCCGATGGCCTCCCCCCCTCTCCCGTCGCTGGCCCCCACCAGCGAGCCATCGTCCACGGCTTCATCAGCGCCGCCGGAGGTCCCGGTTGCTGAACTGATTCACGTCTCGAAGGTCTACGGCAGCGGCGATACGGAGGTGCGAGCCCTCGACGACCTCTGCCTGACCGTGCAGCGCGGCGACTACCTGGCGGTGATGGGGGCCAGCGGCTCCGGCAAGAGCACCGCCATGAACATCCTGGGCTGCCTCGATCGCCCCACCAGTGGCCATTACCGGCTCAACGGGATTGAAGCTGAGAGCCTCAGCGACGATGAACTCGCCGACCTGCGCAACCAGCAGCTCGGGTTCGTGTTCCAGCAATTTCATCTGCTGCCCCAGCTGAGTGCCCTCGACAACGTGATGCTGCCGATGGTCTACGCCCGCGTTCCCTACGAGGAGCGGCGGGTGCGGGGGCTGGCGGCGCTCGATCGGGTGGGTCTCTCCAACCGGGTGAACAACAAACCCAACCAGCTCTCCGGCGGTCAACAGCAACGGGTGGCCCTGGCCCGGGCGATCATCAACGGACCCGCCATGCTGCTGGCCGACGAACCCACCGGAGCCCTTGACTCGCGCACCACCGAGGAGGTGCTGAGCCTGTTCGGGGATCTCAATGCCCAGGGCATCACGATCCTGCTGGTCACCCACGAGAACGATGTGGGCGCCCGAGCCCAGCGGGTGGTGCATTTCCGCGACGGGCGGATCGCCGATTAGGGAATCCCGCCGGGGACAGGGAATCAGCCGCGGATCGGGCTGACCGGGGCGGGCTGCGGCAGCCGTTCCCCCGGCAAGGCGAGGGGGGAGCGGGGCCGCTCCAGGGTCTCGATGAGCTGGCCCATCAGCAGCGCCACCGCATCGGTGCTGCCATTGCCGCCCAGTCCCGCCAGGCCGGCGATCATGGTGCCGCCGGGATCGAGGTCGCCGGGATCGGTGGCCACCCAGCCGCCATCCTGGGGCAGCCGCAGCTCGAAGTGCAGGTGGGGGCCGGTGCTCAGGCCGGTGCTGCCGACCCGGCCGATCACCTCCCCCTGGCGCACGACGTCGCCCTCCTTGACGTAGAGCTCGGAGAGGTGGCCGTAGAGGCTGCGGCGGCGCGGACGCTCGTGCTCCAGCTCCACGGCCAGGCCATAACCTCCCGCCAGTCCGCTACTGACCACCCGGCCGGACAGGGTCGCCACCACCGGGGTGCCCTCGGGAGCGGCGAGATCCCGGCCGGAGTGCATCAGCCAGCTGCCCATGACCGGATGGAGTCGCCAGCCGAAGCCGCTGGTGGTGACCGCCGAGCCGATCAGGGGGAACAGCAGGCGCACATTGCCGTTGCCGCCGATGGGGCTGGGCCGGGGGGTGACCCGGAAGACATCGGTGAGCCGGAAACTGCCGCCGGCTCCCGTGAGCAGGGCCGAGACCGGCACGGTGATCGGCGGCAGCGGAGCGGCGTCGATGCCGAAGCCGCCCAGGCCACCACCCCGGCCCCCCGTGGCCATGTCGGCGCCGTCGAAGCCACCGCTGAGTCCATCCTGGCGGCCGCGGCCGATGACGATCACGCCGCTGCGGCATTCCTGGACGGAGAGGGCCCCGCTGCGGCAGGCCTGCTGCCGATTGGCGGCGTCCTGGGGCGTGAGCAGGGAACCCCGCACCCGCACCCGCTCCCCGGGGGTGACGACGCCCTCACGCACCAGGGCATCGAGGGAGGCATCGAAGCGGCGCGGCGCACTGAGGCGGCGCTCGGCGGCCCCTGGCCGCAGCAGGGGCGTGGGCGCCTCGGTGACCACCGGGGGCGGCGGCGCGAGGGGCGCCGCCGGGGCCTGCGCTTCCGGCCGCAGCACCGGGGCGGCGATCCGCACCGCTGGCTGGGGTGCCGCCTGGGGTGCCGCCGGCGGTGGCGGCGGTGCTTCCGGCACGCCGGGGTCGGCCTGGGCCAGCACCAGGGGCATCACCAGCCAGGGCAGAGCCGCGCTGGCTGTGAGCGCCATCAGGGCGGGAAGGTGCTTGGGGGCCATGCAGGAAGGAACGACGCGGAAGAAACGCGAAAGGGGCGCGAGAAGAAACGACGCAGCGCCCGTTACAACAGGATGCACAGTGTACGGGGGTCGATCAGCCGCTGCCGAAACCGCGGCGCAGCACGAGCTCACGCGTCCCGCAGACGAGCCGCATCCCCCCGTCGGCGGCCAGCCCCGCCGGCTGCCAGTCGTCGCCATCGAGGTGGATCAAGCCAGCCGGAGGCAGCCAGCGCTGCTCGGCCAGCTGCCGCACCGCCTCGGGCCGATCGGCCCAGGCGACGGCCCATTCCAGGGCCCCCAGCACCTGGGCGCACCAGCGGGTCGGGTCCGCCCGGCCGGGGCCGAGGCTTGCGGCCAGGGACGCCCCTTCGGGAGGAACCCTGTTGCGCACGTTGAGTCCCAGCCCGATCCGGGCCCAGCGGCAGCCGCTACCCCGCAGACGGAGGCGGGGCAAAAGGCCGGCCAGCTTTCCGGGGGCTCCCCCCCGGGGGTCGACCAGCAGCAGATCGTTGGGCCACTTGAGGCGCACGGGCAGCCCCTGGGCCTCCAGCCGAAGGCTGAGGCCCACCGCCACCGCCAGGCCGGGGGCGGCGGCCGCCAGCGCATCAACGGGCCACGGGAGGGCGGCGCTGAGCCAGACCCCTCCGGCCGGGGAACACCACGTCCGGCCCCGCTGGCCTCGGCCGAACCTCTGGCGGCGGGCGATCACGGCCCGGGGCCCCGGGAGCGGGGCCTCGCCGGCGAGCGCGGGATCCGCCGCCAGCCAGCGGTCCAGTTCCGCTTCGGTGCTCGAGCAGACCGCCAGGCCCCGCAGCCGCCAGGGCAGGGAAGGGGCGGTCGGGTCACAGCTCAGGCGCCGGTGGGTGGCGGCGATGGCGCCGATCAAAGACGGCGCAGCCAGTCGCCGATGCGCAGAGCGCCGGCTTCGAGCTGCGCGGCCGGATGGACCAGCGCCAGCCGCTGCCAGCCCTCGCCGCCGGGACCGAAGCCGTTGCCGGGGGTGAGGCAGACGCCGGTGCCCTCCAGCAGGGCGGCGCAGAAGCGCTCGGAATCGAGGCCCCGGGCCCGGGCCGCCGCCGGAATCTGCAGCCAGAGATAGAGGGCCATCGACGGCAGCCGCACCGGCCAGCCCTGGGCCTCGAGGGCTGAGGCCATGCGGTCGCGCCGTTCGCGGTAGACAGCCCGGAGCTGCTCCGGCCACTGGGGGGCCTGCTCCAGGGCGGCGATCGCCCCGGCCTGGAGCGCCAGGGACTGGTTGAAATCCACCACCCCCTTGAGCTGGCGCAGGGCGGTGATCAGCTCCTCGGCACCGATCGCGAACGCCAGCCGGTAGCCCCCCAGGCACCAGCTCTTGGAGAAGGAGAAGAACTCGATGCCGCAGCGGCGCCAGGCCGGATGGCGCAGCAGGGCCGGCGCCTCCCCCTCCAGGGCCAGGTCCACATAGGGGTTGTCGTGGGCCAGCACCACGTCGTAGCGGAGGGCGTGGTCCACGGCCTCATCCAGCCAGGCCTGCTCCCCGGTGGTGGCGGTGGGGTTGTGGGGGAAGCCCAGCACCATCAGCTTCAGGGCCTGCCACTGGCTCGGGCTGAGCCGCTGGAAATCAGGGCGCCAGCCTGCCTCCGGATCAAGGGGCAGCAGCATGCACTCGGCCGAGGCCAGGTGCAGACCGCCCCGGTGGGAGGGGTAGTAGGGATCGAGCAGCAGGGCCGCATCGCCGGGGTTGAGAACGGCCAGCGGCAGATGGGCCGTGCCTTCCTGGGAGCCGACCAGCAGGAGCACCTCCCGTTCGGGATCCACCGTGACGTCGAAACGCCGCCGGGCCCAGGCGGCCACTGCCTCACGGAACGGCAGGGTGGCGGCATGGAGGCAGTAGGAAGCGCTCTCGGGCCGGTTCAGGCCGGCGGCGATGGCCTCCAGGGCCACGGCCGGGGGCTGCAGATCGGTGGAGCCGAGGGAGAGATCCAGCAGGGGCGGCAGGTCGGAGCCTCCCGTGACGCCCTCTGCGCCGGCCCGCTGGAGGTAGGCCGCCTTGCGGAGATCGTTGCGGGCGAAGACGCCGCTGCCCAGTCGGGACAGCCGCTCAGAGATGGGCATCAAGGAAGGCCTTGAGCTGGGACTGGGCCATGGCCCCTTCGTGGCGGGCGATTTCCTGGCCGGCGCGGAACAGGATCAGGGTGGGCAGGCCCTGCACCTTGAAGGCATCGCGGGTGAGGGGATTGGGATCGGCTTCGAGCTTGCCCACGCGCAATCCGCCGACCTCGGCACCGCCATAGGTGCTGGCGGCCCAGACCATCAGCGGCGCCATCAGACGGCAGGGGCCACACCAGGAGGCCCAGACATCCACCAGCACTGCCCCGGAATGGTCGAGAACCGCCGCCTGAAAGGTGGCATCGCTGAGCTCGAGCACGGGGGAGTCGACGTCAGTGGCCACGGGTGGTTGGTACGGGTGGCCCGATTGTATGAATTCAGAGCTTGTCGATGGATTGGCGCAGCTCTTCGAGCTCGGCATTCACCTCCGCCACCTTGACGGGCTCCAGCTGGGGGGCTGGGCCGTTGGCCAGGGGCAGGGAGATGGGATGGTCACCCCCTTCCAGGCGGTTCTTGAGGGCGGCCAGCTCCTCGTCGACGTTGCTGCCCTCCAGGGCGGCGAACTGGCTCTCGAGGTCGGCACCGGCCAGCTCCGCGGCGGCCTGGCTGCGGGCCTCCATGTTGAGCACCTTCTCCTCCATCTGATCGAAGGCGGCCATGGAGCTGTTGGTGCTCAGGCTGCCGACGGCGTTCTGGAGCTGCTCCTGGGCCTGGGCCGCCTGGGCGCGGGCCTTGAGCATGTCCTTCTTGGTCTTGGCCTCGGCGATCTTGCCTTCGAGGGCGGTGAGACTGCGCTTGAGCGTCTCCACCTGGGACGACTGGCTGCTGATCTGGGCGTTGAGGGCGTTGGCGGTGTCGGTGTAGGTCTTGCGGCGGGAGAGGGACTCCCGGGCGAGATCCTCCTCCCCCTTCTTGAGGGCGAGCTCGGCCCGTTCGTACCAGGTGCGGCTCTGGGCCTCGGCCTGTTCGGCCTGGTTCTGGAGCCGCTTCTGGCTGGCGATGGCGGTGGCGACGGCCTGGCGCAGCTTGACCAGGTCGGCCTGCATGTCGGCGACGGACTGGTCGAGGATCTTGGCCGGATCCTCCGCCTTGCTCACCAGGTCATTGAGGTTGGCGCGCAGCAGGCGGCTCAGCCGATCGAAGAAACCCATGAAAGCGTAGCCATGGCACGAATCGACGCTAGCCAAGACCGGAGCCGACGGCCCCCTCCCGCCACAGCGGATTGCCGCACTCCGCGCCCCTAACCTGGACCCATGGACAAGGGCCAGCCCCGCAACCGCCGCCGGCCCCGCCCCGACGTGACCGCGGCGGTGCAGACCCGCCGGGTGGGCAACCTGTCGCTGCTGATGCCGCCCCCGCGGCCACCCGCCAGCGCCCTGGCCAGCTGCCTGGAGCAGCTGCAGCAGGACTGGTGCCGGGACGGGCACATGGCCGGACTGTGGCGGGAATGGCCCCGGATCGCCGGCCCCCAGCTGGCCCCCCACTGCCGCCCCCTGCAGCTGCAAGGGGGCCTGCTCACGGTGGGGGCCGCCCCCGGACCCTGGCTGCAGGCCCTGCAGTACAACCGCCACCAGCTGCTGGGAGCCCTGCGCGGCGCCGGCTTCAGCGTGCGTGACGTGCGGGTGCAGCAGCACCACCAGCCCGCCGCCAGCACCCCGGGAGCCCAGAGCGAAGCGGAGGTGTGGGCGGCCCATCCCAGCCGCTGCGATGTCCATGGGATGGCCGACTGCCCGGGCTGCGGCCGCCCGGCTCCGGCCGGGGAGATGGCCCGCTGGGGCCATTGCAGCTTCTGCCGGCGGGCCGCCCTCCAGCCCTAGGCCGCCTCAATCCACGGGATCGGCGCTGAACAGCTCGCGCCAGGCCGCCTCCTGGGCAGCGGCGGCCGCGGTGCCCTCCAGGGGAAAGCCCGGCAGGAAGTCCTTGTCGGTCGCCGGCTCGTAGGGACCCTGCTTGATCTCCAGGAGCACGGCATCAGGGGTGAGCGCCACCAGGGTGTGCACGAGTCCCTCCGCCAGCTCGATGCCCCGCAGCGGTCCAGTGGCGTGAATCGTCTCCCGCCCGATCACGGTGCCGTGGTCGTCGAGCAGCAGCAGTCCGATCGCCCCCTGCAGCACCAGAAAGCACTCGAAGCCCGCGCCGGGAACGGGGCGCCGATGGCGATGGGGGCGCACGTAGCTGCCGGGCTGCATCACATTGAGGAACCGCTGCACCGCATCGGTCGGGGCATGGAAGTTGTGATTCAGGCGCCGGCGGGGTGAGCGGGCGGCGCCGGCGGCCAAGGCGGCGAACAGCGCCTGGTCGATGCGTTTCACAGGGGGCGGCGAAGCGGAGTCCATCGGTGCCGCGGGCGGAAACGGGGCCCATCCTGCCGAGCCGGATCCGGGACCCGGGCAACGGCCATAGATTCGGCGCCATAACCGCAGGATCCCCGCGATGGGTGCAGGTGTGAAGGCTTCCTGGCTGGCGGCGGGACCGCTGGCCCTGCTGATCGGCTCCGCCCTTGGGCTGCCGGTGCAGGCGGCCCCCGCCAAGCCCGGGGCCAAGGCCGCGGCGGCGCCGGCCACCCGCTACACGATCGAGGCGGTCACCAGCAGCGGCATGGGGGCCATGGCCCTGAGCGGCGCCAACATGATGCAGATGCTGATGGGCGGCCGGCCGTCGCTGGACGCCAGCAGCCGGCGTCTGGACCTGCGGCTCGTTTCCCCCGCCACGGCCACGGCCCCCACGGCGGAGCACCGCATTCCCCCCGGCCTGGCCATGGGCACGGCCCTGCCCCTGAAGGGCGGTCCTGAGGGTGTTCGCCCGGGGGGAGAGATTCCCGAAGCCAAGGGGCGGCTGCTGATCTTCCGCGGCTGCGGCGAGAGCGCCGGCGCCGGCCAGCCGGAGATCATCTCCCTGGCGGGGCTGATGCCCGAGCAGCGCCGGCTGGCGATGATGAAGGCCTTCGCCGCAGGGGCGGGTGCCGGTGGGGGCGATGGCCCCAGGGGCACCCGGGTCAGCTGGCCGCAGGGCGATCAGCCCGCCGCGGTGCCGATGAAGGGATCCCTCGTGGGTGATCACCAGGTGGTGAGCAACGTCGCCCCGGAGATCCGCTTCCGGGTGGAGGCCGCCCATGATTTCCTGGCCCCGGTGAGCCTGACGGTCACCTCGGCCGGGGGTGCCCAGCGGTTGAGCTGGTCGGCGGTGCCAACGGCTCTCGGCTACCAGGCCATGGCCACCGGAGGCGGCCGTCAGGCCGATGATCTGGTCATCTGGACCTCCAGCGAAGCCCCCTGGAACGAGAGCGCGGTGCCCGGGGATCTACGGGCCTCCGAGGCCGCGCGTCTGGTGCAGCGCCAGGTGCTGCTGCCACCGGAGCGCACCACCTGCACCGTGAGCGCCCAGGCGATGGCAGCCATGCCGATGGCGGTGGTCACCCTCACCGCCTACGGCGACACCCTGATCCAGACGTCTGCTGCAGGCACCCCGGCCTGGAGGCTGGCCCTGGAACGGCGCTCCACCGCCACGCGGATGGTGGGCGAGGGCATGGAGGGGCTGGATCCCGGGGCGGGCAAAGGTGCCGAGGAACCCAAGAAGCAGGGTGGCTTCAATCTGTTGAAGCTGTTCTGAGGGGGATGCAGAGCGTCGTCTGATTCGGCACAGCCATCAATGTTCAGTTTTGGGATGGCAAACGGGCACAGAACTGAAGACATGAACGTCGACACTTGAGGGTGGCTTTCCACTTACGGACAGATGCATCACAGTCCGCGGACCACCTGATAGCAAAGGGAGTCCTACCGAGATTATCTCCACTAATTTGTACTTGCTTTTTTGTATCGAAAAATCAAGTCGCTCAACCAGTTCATCGCTGGATCAACGAACCTACCCAACACCACCTCAAACCACCTAGATACAACTTGATTAGGACCAAAAGCCGCCCACCGAACCCGCCATAACAATCACGTTCCGCCATAAAGAACAAGAAGCGCACAGGAATACCAAAGATTCTGGGACGAAGATTCTGGGACGAAGATTCTGGGACGAAGATGCAGGAATACGGAAAATCCAATGACACACCATCCCCATAACAGGCCAGGCACATCACCCGTGAGGCAAACCCTACAAGGCAAGAAAATTTGCGCAATTCCACAGAGGCCGACACTCCATCAAGAACAGACCACAAGTCAAGACATCCAAGCATGATCGACCAGTCTCTACCGAGAGCAAATTTCATCAGCTACCAATCCCGCACCCTGGCTCCACACGGAAGCCTGAGATTATTTCATCATCCATTAAATCCATTGGCATCAGTGCATGGAATGAACCAAGAGCCAGAGCACTAAGGCCAAAGCGACGAAGAAAAAGATAAGCCTAGATCAATGAAGAGGCACATTAACTGACCGCGAAAGCGAGCTTAGACAAATAGAGCGGGAGCTGCGGCGAACCTCGGGACCGCCTCAAGAAATAGGTGCAGGGTTGGGCGTGCAGCAGATACACATCATTTTTGCGGCAGACAAAACCAACTTGATAGATTCAGCTAAATTTGCCCATCAATTGCTTGCATTGTAGGCAATACATACATTGCCAGTGATTTGACGCACAAATATTTGGCATGTCCCCATGGCAATCTCATTCATCCTTGTCGACGACATCACCGTCAGCGAAAGCGTTGCCTTTGCCGATTTCCTCGTAAGGCTGGATGCACCCAATACCGCTTTGGTCACGGTCAACTACACCACCTCTAGCGGAACAGCAAGCTCTAGCGTCGACTTTCTGGGCCAGAACGGTACGTTGACCTTCGCTCCAGGCGAAACCATCA
>CALRJF020000011.1:0-120606 GCA_943367425.1 Candidatus Sulfopaludibacter sp. SbA3 | reverse complement strand
AGCCAGCCGCCCAGGGCCAGATAGGCCGTGGGGAACAGCAGCAGACCGGACCACCCCACGAAAACGAAGCGGTCGCGCTTGAGCCAGTCGTCGAGGACGTCGAACCATCCACGGGTGGCAGGGGCGCGCCCCAGGGCGATCGTCATGGGTGAAGCGGTGCGGATGACCCGCATGGCTGTGGGTTACCGGGGGATGGTAACAACGCCGAACGGCCTGACGCGCCCGGCCTACACGGGCTGACACTGACGCTTCGGTCCCCCTGCACGGCAGGATGGCGAGCCATCGGCTCTCCTCCCTTCATGGCCTCGCGTGGCGTCGCTCCAGCGTCCGATGACGATCAGGTGCTGGAGCAGGTGGTGCTCGGCTCCCGTCGCCTTTCCAACCTGCTGGTGGCCGCCGCGGTCACGGTCGGCGGCCTGGGTTTCGTGCTCACCAGTGCCTCCAGCCGCTTCGGCCGCGACCTGCTGCCGATCGGGCACCCCGCCGCCCTCACCTGGGTGCCGCAGGGGCTGGTGATGGGGCTGTACGGCGTGGCGGCGTTGCTGCTGGCCATCTATCTGTGGCTGGTCATCGGCATCGATGTCGGTGCCGGATCCAACCGCTTCGATCGCTCCGCCGGTGAGGCCTCCATCCGGCGTCGCGGCTTCCGTCAGCTCATCGAGGTGGTGATCCCCCTGCGGGATATCCAGGCCGTGAAGGTGGAGGTGCGGGACGGCCTCAGCCCCCGGCGGCGCCTGGCGCTGCGGGTGCAGGGCCGCCGCGACATGCCCCTCACCAGCGTCGGTGAGCCCATGCCCCTGACCGATCTGGAACTGGCCGGCGCCCGCCTGGCCCGTTTCCTCGGCGTTCCCCTGGAGGGACTGTGATCATGGCCCGCGTCCCTTCGCTGCGATCCCTGGGCTGGCGGCTCGTGCTGGCCCTGCTGCTGGCCGCCGTTCCCCTGGGCCTGTCGGCCTGTGCGGCCGACACCAACCGTCCCCAGTTCGGTTGCGCCGTGGCCAGCACCCCCTGCCTGAAGGGCACGGCCGTGGTGGCCCTGGAGACCAGCAGGGGCACGGTGGAGTTCACGCTCGATGGTGATGCCGCCCCCCTGACGGCCGGAAACTTCGTCGATCTGGTGCGCCGCGGCGTCTACAACGGCACCGTCTTCCACCGGGTGGTGCGCGAGCCGGTGCCCTTCGTGGTGCAGGGTGGTGATCCGAGCAGCGCTGATGCCAAGGTGCCCGCCAGTGATTACGGCATGGGCAGCTTCATCGATCCGGCGTCCGGCGAGTCCCGCCTCATTCCCCTCGAGGTGAAGAAGCGCGGCGACAAGGAACCCCGCTACGGGGAGCCCATCACCAGCCCGACGGCCACCCGGGAGCTGCTCCTCAGCCACCAGCGCGGTGCCGTGGCGATGGCCCGCTCCAACGAACCGAATTCCGCCAGTGCCCAGTTCTATGTGGCGCTGCAGGCCCTGCCGGAACTGGATGGCCGCTATGCGGTCTTCGGCCGGGTCACCCGGGGGATGGACGTGATCGACAAGATTCAGCAGGGGGACAAGCTGATCCGGGCCCGGGTGATCGAAGGGGGAACCCTGGTGCAGGGCAAGCCCTGAATCAGGGGTCTGGACCCACGGCTCAGGCGGGCACCCGCTTGTCGGAGACGGTGGCCTTGAGCAGCTCGGTGTTCACCCCCGAGGCCCGTTCCAGGGCCACCTTGCCGGTGCGGGCGATCTCCAGGATCCCGTAGCTCTCCAGCAGGCGCTCAAGGGCCACCAGTTTGCCCGGATCCCCCACCACTTCCAGGGTGAGGGCGTCGTCGGCCACATCCACCACCTTCGCCCGGAACACCTGCACCAGGTCGAAGATGGCACCGCGGTTCTCCGCCGGCGCGGCCACCTTGAGCAGCATCAGCTCCCGTTCCACCGCCGGAATCGTCGAGAGGTCGATCACACCAAGCACATTGATCAGCTTGTTGAGCTGCTTGGTCATCTGCTCGAGGGTGCGGTCGTCGCCTTCCACCACCATCGTCAGCCGCGACATGCCGCGGTGCTCCGCCGGGCCCACCGCCAGGCTCTCGATGTTGAAGCCCCGGCGGGCGAACAGACCCGAGATCCTGCTCAGGGCGCCCGATTCGTCTTCCACCAGCACCGAGAGGGTGTGCTTCATAGGGGCCTGGAGAGAGGTGCTGCTACGGAACCGGGACGTTGGCCGGTGCCTCCATGTCCTCCAAAGGTACGTGGCGGAGGGGCGATCCCTTCAGGTCGTTTCCAGGCTGGCCAGCCAGGCGAGCAGCTCGCCATGGAAGGCTGCGGGGGTCTCGTCGTGGGGGCAGTGGCCGCACTGGTCGATGACCACCAGGGCGAGATCCTCCCGCAGCCGCCGGCACTGGGCCGCCACCTCCATCGGCACCAGCCGGTCCTGGCGCCCCCAGACCAGCAGCAGGGGATGGCGCAGCCGGCGCAGCAGCGCCGCCGCCGTCGCCTCCGCCGGTCGCAGGGCCATGGCAATGCTCATCGCCCGCAGGGACCGCACCGCACCGGGCCGCCGGGCGGGCCTGGCGATCACCCGATGCAGCTCCTGGTCGCCGATCACCGGCTGGTGGTAAGCCGACTGGATGCCCAGATCGAGCAGGGGGGAATGGGCCAGCAGGGGCACCACCAGCTCCAGGGGCAGCAGCCGGCAGAGGGCGTGGACCAGCCCACGTCGCCCGCGGCGCCACCAGCGCGGCTGCCGCGACGAGGGCGGCCGGGCCAGCAGCAGGGTGGGGTCGGGCAGGGGGGCCGCCACCACCGCCCGCACCAGCTCCGGAAAGAACACGCTGCAGCTCAGGGCCACCAGGCCCCCGAGGGAATGGCCGATCAGCACCGCCGGCGCCTGGACCACCTCGGCCAGGAAGGCCTGCACCTGGCGAGCCCAGAGGCGATTGTCGAGGGGATGACGCGGGTGATGCCCCGGCTGGCTGGAGGCGCCGAAGCCGATCAGGTCGAGGCCGTAGACGCACCAGCCCGCCTCGGCCAGGGCACCGGCGTTGTGGCGCCAGTGGCCGCTGCCGGCTCCGAAACCATGCAGAAGCACCAGGGCCGGTCGGCCGCTGTCCCCCAGCCGGCGCCAGTGGCACTCCTGGCCCCGCCAGCGCCACAGCGCCTGCTCCCCCCATTCGGCGCCGTAGGACGGCACGGCCGGCCCCGGGGCAGGCTGGGGGTCGGCGGACGACACCAGTGGCAGCGGCAAGGATCCAGGGGTGAGTGAGTCCCTTCACTATTGCGAAGGCGAAGCCCGCCTGGAGATCGGCGCAGGCTTTTTCCGCCCCGCCTCCCGACCGGCCAGGGATCTTGGTGTCCTGCTGGCCCGGACCCTGGCCGATCGGGCGCCCCTGCGGGTGCTCGATGCGATGGCGGGCTGCGGCATCCGGGCGCTCCGCTACGGCCTCGAGGCGGGGGCTGTGGAGGTCTGGGCCAATGACGCCGATCCCGACCGCCTTCCGCTGCTGGAGCGCAACCTGCGCCAGCTGCCGGCCCCGGTGACCTGCCAGCTGGGGGCCCGCACCGCCCAGCAGCTGCTGGGGGAGTGCCTGGTGCGGGGGCGACGCTTCGAGCTGGTGGATCTCGACGCCTTCGGCTGTCCCGCGGCGCTGGTTCCCCTGGCCCTGGAGGCGGTGGCCTTCGATGGCATCCTCTATCTCGCCAGCACCGATGGCCGATCCGCCACGGGCCATGACCGGCGGGCGGCCCTGCGCCGCTTCGGCGCCGCCGCCCGGGCCCATCCCGCCAGCTGGGAGATCGCCCTGCGGCTGCAGCTGGGCCTGCAGGCCCGCAGTGCCTGGGCGATGGGGCGGGGCCTGACGCCGCTGCTGAGTTTCAGCGAGGGGCGCGCCTTCCGCACCGCGGTTCGGCTGGAGCGGCATCCGGCGGCCCTGGAGGAACAGCATCTGGGCCTGGTGGCCCATTGCCATGGCTGCGGTGACCAGCAGGTGCAGAGCCTCCTGCGCCTCGGTCGCTGGCGACCCTGCAGCTGCCCGCCCGCGGCGGACGGGTCGCCGCCGCCCCTGGCGGTCACCGGACCGCTCTGGATCGGCCCGTTGCAGCATTGCCCCACCCTGGAGGCAATGGTCCAGGCCGGGCAGGGGGCCGGGGCAAGCGTCGCGCGGGCGTCGCAGCGTCTGCTGGAGCGGCTCGCCGCCGATCCCGGGGCGACGCCCCGCTGCTGGCCCCTGGACGGGATCGCGCGCCAGCTGGGGCTGGGCCCCCCTCCCCTGGCGGCCCTGGTGGAGGACCTCAAGGCCCAGGGATGGGCCACGGGGGCCAGCGGCGTGATGGCGGGCCAGCTGCGCAGCGAGGCCCCCTGGCCCCGGATCCTGGACACCGCCCGTCGGCTTTCGGCCGGTGCGGCTGCTAGATAGGTACCCCGTTCCCCCCGCCGTCCGGTCCATGGCCAGCGAAATCTTCGGCACCGCCGCCCTCTTCTGGGTGCTGATCCCCCTCGGGCTGGCCGGTGGGGCCCTGTTGCTGCGTCTGCTCAGCGACTGAACTCCCGGGACCGACGGTCGCATTCGCGACGGTGTCTGATGCACCTTTAGGCTCAGCCGGCTTCCATTGCAGGGTCCATGAAGGTTCTTGTCATCGGTGGAACAGGAACCCTCGGTCGTCAGGTCGCCCGGCGTGCACTGGATGCCGGCCACGTGGTGCGCTGCATGGTGCGCTCCCCCCGCAAGGCCGCCTTTCTGCAGGAATGGGGCTGCGAACTCACCCGTGGTGACCTGCTCGAACCGGACAGCCTCGACTACGCCCTCGAAGGCCAGGAGGCCTTGATCGATGCGGCCACGGCCCGGGCCACGGACCCCGGCAGCGCCTACGACATCGACTGGGGCGGCAAGCAGAACCTCTTCGCCGCCTGCCAGCGCGCCGGGCTCGGCCGCCTGGTCTTCGTGTCGCTGCTGAAGGCCGAGCAGCACCGCAGCGTGCCTCTGATGGACATCAAGGCCTGCACCGAGCAGTGGCTGGAGGCCTCCAGCTTCGATTACACGATCCTGCGCTGCGTGGGCTTCATGCAGGGCCTGATCAGCCAGTTCGCCATTCCGGTGCTGGAGGGGCAGACGGTCTGGGTGAGCGGCGCTCCCACACCGATCGCCTACATGAACACCCAGGACGTGGCCCGTTTCGCCGTGGCGGCCCTGGAGCGGCCCGAAACGGTTCGCAGGGCCTTCCCGGTGGTGGGCCCCCGGGCCTGGATCACCGGGGAGATCACCCAGCTCTGCGAGCGCTACAGCGGCAAGGAGGCCCGCGTCTTCCGGGTGCCCCCCGTGCTGCTGCGGATGATGCAGGCGGTCACCGGCTTCTTCGAGGCCAGCCTGAACGTGGCCGAGCGCCTGGCCTTCGCCGAGGTGGTGGGGGGTGGTCAGCCCCTGGACGCACCGATGGAGGCCAGCTATGCGGCCTTCGGCCTTGATCCGGGCGAGACCACCCGGCTGGAGGACTATCTCAAGGAGTACTACGACACGATCCTGCGCAGGCTGCGGGAGATGGATTCCGATCTCGACAAGGAAGCCAAGAAGAAACTGCCGTTCTGACCGGCTGCCAGTTCGTGTGTACTATTGCTGGCGCGTGCCCATCGCCATGGCCATTTCCCAGATCAAGAACCTGCAGCGACGGCTGGGTCACCTGGAGGAGGAGGCCACGGCGGAACTCACCCGGGCCTGCGGCCACGAGCTGTGGCAATCCCTCGGCTTCGATGCCCTCGACACCCTCGAAGATCCCGACAGGCGCGCCAGGGCCAACTACTACTACGGCCAGCTCCAGACGGTCAGGGAGCTGAGGGACGCCCTTCTCTGAGCAGGGCCGCCAGCCGGCGCTGTTCGGCATCGGTCACCTCCCGCCAGGCCCCCGGTGCCAGGTCCGTCAGGCTCAGGGGTGGGCCGCCGTCCATCAGATCGATGGCTGAGCGCAGCAGCCGCAGGGTCGGCAGCCCCACGGCCGCGGTCATGCGCCGCACCTGCCGATTGCGTCCCTCGCGCAGCTCCAGTTCGATCCAGGCGGTGGGGATGGTGAGGCGCCGCCGGATCGGCGGTGCCCGCTCCGGCAGGCCTGGATCCTCCAGGGCCCGGGCCCGGGCGGGCAGGGTGCGGCGGCCCTGGATCACCACCCCCTTCCGGAGGAGCTCCAGGGCGGTTTCCGCCACCTGCCCCTCCACCTGCACCAGATAGCGGCGCCAGTGGCCCCGGGCCGGGTCGGTCAGCCGCTGCTGCAGGCGCCCGTCGTCGGTGAGCACCAGCAGGCCTTCACTGTCGGCGTCGAGCCGGCCGGCGGCGTAGACCCCGGGGCGGTCGATGTAGGTGGCCAGGGTGTCCCAGCGGCTGCCGGCCTCCGGGGTGAACTGGCTCAGCACCCCATAGGGCTTGTGGAAGATCAGGCTGGTGCCCACCGGCCCGGTGTCTCAGGAGCCTTCGCGGGCACGCCACACGCGCCAGACATTGACCACGCCGATCGAGATCAGCAGCAGGCCCAGATCCATCGAGAAAGGAGGAAGGATCATGGGGGCAGGCCAGGTCCGAAGGAGGGCCGAGGCTATCGCCCCGTTCCCCCGGCCGCGGGGCGAAGGGGGGTGGCACGGCCGCCAACTAAGCTTTCAAAAGCTGTCTTTCGCTGACCAACCCCCCGCATGATCGAAACGTCCGGTGTGATCGAAAAGGAGCAGGGCAACGGGTTCTACCTCGTCACCCTCGAGCAGCCTGCCGGTCACCAGTGCCTCTGCCGGGCGGCGGGGAAGCTGACCAAGTTCCGGATCAAGCTGCTGGCCGGTGACAAGGTGCTGGTCGAGATCAGCCCCTACGACCTGTCCCGGGGCCGCATCACCTATCGGGAACGCAACGCCGGAGCCACGGGGCCCCGTCCCGGCGGCAACCGGCCCGGCGGTCCCCGGCGCCGCTGATCCGGCGCATCGCTCCGACGCGTATCTGAATCCGATCAGGCCGGCACCGCCAGCAGGTCGTCGATGGCGCTGCGGAATTCGCTGCGCTGCTTCACCCCCTGCCATTGCTGGCGGAGTTCCTTGCGGAAGAACAGCTGCACGGTGGGGGTGCCGTTGACACCGGCCTGGAGGGCGATGTCCTGGTCGGCTTCGATGTCGATCTCGACCCCCTGGGCCCGGCCCTCCAGCTCCTGAAGCACCCGCTTCAACTGGGGCTTGAGCACGTGGCAGGGGCCACAGCTGGGGGAGGTGTAAACCACCAGCAGGGGCTTGTCGCTGTCGTGGTACAGCTTGCGCAGGGCAAAGCTTCCCTTCTGCCAGAGGGCCTGCGGGTCGAAATTCTCCTCGTCGCTGACGGCGGTGGGCACGATTTCACCGAGGGGCGCCGGCTCGACCACCTCGCGGCTGATGGTGGTGGCCAGGCCGTGGTGGCTGAGCCAACGCTCGGCGGCCAGGGCGGCCTGACAGCCGCTGCCGGCGGCGGTGACCCCCTGGCGCCATTCAGCATCGGCCACGTCGCCGGCGGCATACACCCCCTCGATGGGCGTGTCGGGGCGGCCGGGGCGGGTCACCAGGTAGCCATGGGCATCCAGCTCCAGCTGGTCGCGCACCAGGTGGGTGTTGGGGGTATGGCCGATGGCATAGAAGAGTCCCTTGACGGCCAGGGTTTCGCTGGCGCCGCTGAGCACATCGCGCAGCTGGATCGCCGCGAGCCACTCGGGGCTGGCGTCGGAGCCGAGGGCCTCGACCACCTGGCGGTTCCAGTGGACGGTGATGGCGGGATTGGCCATCACCCGGTCGGCCATGGCGGCACTGGCCCGCAGGTGGCTGCCGCGGACGATCAGATGGACGTGGCTGCCGTATTTGGTGAGATAGACGGCTTCCTCACAGGCGGAATCGCCACCCCCCACCACCGCCAGCTCGGCCTGGCGGAACTGGGGGGTGGCGCCGTCGCAGATCGCGCAGGCGCTGATGCCGCGGCTCCAGAAGCGCTCCTCCTGGGGCAGCCCCAGCCGGTTGGCGCTGGCGCCGGTGGCCAGGATCAGGGCGTGGGTGCGGATGGTCCGGCCTTCGGCGCGAACCCGGAAAGGACGCTCCGAGAGGTCGATGGCCTCGGCATCGGCTTCGACCAGCCGGGTGCCCCAGCGTTCCGCCTGGGCCTTCATCCGGTCCATCAGGTCGGGGCCGAGGATCCCGTCGGGGAAGCCGGGGAAGTTCTCCACGTGGGTGGTGGTCATCAGCTGACCGCCGGGGATGCCGCCGTCCTGGAAGCCGGTGATCAGCAGGGGACTGAGGTTGGCCCGGGCGGCGTAGATGGCGGCGGTGTAGCCGGCCGGACCGGAACCGACGATCACGAGGTTTTCGACAACGCTCTCGCCGGCCATGGTTCTAACGCGAATCAGTTATGACTTCACCCTAGAAGATGTCTTCGCCCACGGCGGGACCCTGCTCAGATCTCCAGCAGCCCATCCGTTTCCGGTCGCCGTCCCAGGTGCAGATCACGGGGCACCATCAGAACGTTGGCCTGCAGCACGTCCGGGTGGTCTTCCAGGCTGAGCAGCCACTCGCGGAATTCCTCGTTGATGGCGTAGCTGTCTTCGAAGAGTTCACGCCCATCGAGAGCCGCCCGTCTGGCCAGTGCCCAGCACACCGCGACGGTCACCCTTCGGTGCACCGCGGCGTCGAGAGAACCGTCCTGGTTGAGGGAACCGTCCTTGGGAGAGTCCATCGGGTTGATCTCGGTGGATGTCCTGTGGGGCCCACGTTGGCGGGTGTCCGGCCGATTCATGGTGTTGGTTGGCACATCGTTGCAGAAAATGTGCCTCAAAGCCGGAAAAATCAGCCGATTTTAAGTTCTCCTGCGCAGGAAAAAAGGCAGCGAGGGCCCGTTGACCGCAAGGATTTCACCGGCGTCATCGGCCAGGGCCAGAAGGGGAAGTGGACCTGACGCTGCAGCTCCCGCCGCCGTTGCCAACGGCTCCCCTTCGGCCCGAGGTCGGATCAGATAGGGCTCGCTCAGGGTCCAGCCCCGCGCATAGCCGATCAGCAGGGGATCGGCCGGGGCGAACACGTAGGAGGGCTGGCGGGGGATCGCCTCGATGGCCGACCGTTCCGCATCCATGCGCACGGCCCGGGTGATGGCCTGCACGAAGCGGCTGCGGGTCACCACCGTGGTCAGGTAGGCCACCACCCGCAGCCTGGGCGCATCGAAGCCCTCGGCGCACATGTCGATGCTCACCAGCCAGTCGGCCTCACCGGCCTGGAACGCCGCCAGCCGTGTCGCCGCCTCCGGATCCTGGGAGTGGACCAGATGCACCCGGTCGCCTTCCTGTTCCAGAAGATCGGCGATCCGCTGGGCATGGCGGATGTCACGGGCGATCACCAGGCCACCGGCGCCGGGATGCTCCAGGCGCACCCGCTCCAGACGGCGACGGGCCTGGAGCAGCAGCCTCAGGGCGATGCCGCCGCGGTCGCCGGGGCGGATGGCCCGGCGCAGGTTGCGGGCCCGCCAGCTCTCCCGCTGCTCCCCCGACAGCGGAGAGGTTTCGCGCGCCTCGCCCGCCTCGGGGCGCCCATGCTCCACCCAGCCATCCTGAAAACGGAATTCCAGGGGGCGCACGTCGCCGGCGGCGATCAGGCCGCGGGGTTCGACGCACAGGTCGGGGATGATGCGTTCGGCCGGACCGTGCCGGTCCAGGACCCGGATCCGGCGGGCGGCACAGAAGCCGAGGTTGTCGGCGCGGAAAGGCGTCCCTGTCAGTCCCAGTCGCAGGCTGGCCCGGGTGGTGAGTTCGCTGAAGGCATGGCCCCAGGCGCTGGCTTCCGGCTCGAGGGGATCCAGGCCCAGGTGGTGCACCTCGTCGGCGACGGCCAGCCAGCGGCCTGGATGCAGCCGCTGTTCCAGGTCGTCGGCCAGCCGCTGCCGGTGCAGGCAGGCCGCCTGGTAGCTCAGCAGCAGTCCGTGGCTGTCGCAGGCGGTGTTGGTGTCGACCTGGGGGTCCCATTCCGCCAGTTCCAGGCCGACCCGGGCGGCAGAGGCGCGCCATTGACGGGCGATCGAGCTGCGGTGGCAGAAGACCACGAAGCGGTCCAGCCGTCCCTCCCGGTGCAGCTGCCGGAAGGCGAGCAGGGCCCCGAGGGTCTTGCCGGCGCCGGGTCCGGCGTGGATCAGCACGTCATGGCCCGCGGCGGCTTCCGTGACCAGCCGGGAACGCAGCAGCTGGATCAGGCGGCTCTGCCAGGCCCGGGGCTGGGGCAGGGCCGCCGCCGCCGCGGGCCGGTGGCTGCGGTGCAGACCCAGGTCGAAGGAGGGTGCCGGCATGGCCCGATTCTGCAGGGCCCGGACAGGTTGGTGGGCGTGTCCGCACATGGGGGCCGGATGGGTTGCCCCCTTTCCCCAGGCCTGCCTAATGGATAGAGGGTGCGCGTGGGTTTTCGTTGGTCAAACTGCTGATTCCCAGGGAGACGGCCTCCGGTGAGCGAAGGGTGGCCGCAACCCCTGAAACGGTGCGGCGCCTGATCGCCAAGGGGGCGACCCTGCAGGTGGAGAGGGGCGCGGGAGCCTCCGCCGGTTTCCTCGATGACGACTTCGAGGCCGTGGGCGCCGAGCTGCACGAGGGCGAGGCCCTGCCCTGGGAGGACGCGGATGGGGTGCTGTGCGTTCAGCCTCCGGCCAGTTCCAGCCTGGGGCGCCTGCGGCAGGGGGCCCTGGTGGTGGGACTGCTGGCGCCCTATGGGGCCACGGCCCTGGTGGAGGTCCTCAACGACCGCCGGGCCTCCGCCATCGCCCTGGAGCTGCTGCCGCGCATCAGCCGGGCCCAGTCGATGGATGTGCTCTCCTCCCAGGCCAACATCGCCGGCTACAAGGCCGTGCTGCTGGCCGCCGCCGCCCTCGATCGCTATGTGCCGATGCTGATGACGGCGGCCGGCACGATCCAGCCGTCGCGGGTGCTGATCCTCGGGGCCGGGGTGGCGGGCCTGCAGGCCCTGGCCACCGCCCGCCGCCTCGGCGGCGTCGTCTACGTGTCGGATGTGCGGCCGGCGGTGAAGGAGCAGGTGGAATCCCTCGGCGGCCGCTTCATCGATCCGCCGGAGCTGGAGGAGGGGCCCGCCGAGGTGGGCGGCTACGCCCGCCAGGCCAGCGATGCCTTCCTGGCGGCCCAGCGGCGCCAGCTGGCCGACCAGCTCGCCCTCGCCGACATGGTGATCTGCACGGCCCTGGTGCCGGGTCGACCGGCGCCGCGGCTGATCAGCGAGGAGATGCTCGACGGCATGCGTCCCGGAGCGGTGGTGGTGGATCTGGCGGTGGCCC
Organism: Candidatus Sulfopaludibacter sp. SbA3; assembly: GCA_943367425.1. GTDB lineage: Bacteria > Cyanobacteriota > Cyanobacteriia > PCC-6307 > Cyanobiaceae > Cyanobium. Next base: position 109,347 of record CALRJF020000011.1, on the reverse strand, counting down.
AGGGGGGCAACTGCTACGGCACCATTCCCGGCGCCACGGTGGAGCGCCGGGGGGTGCTGCTGATCGGCGCCGATGGCCTGCCCAGCACCGTGCCCAACCACGCCAGCGCCCTCTACGCCCGCAACATCGCGGCCCTGATCGAGCACCTGCTGGGGGAGGAGGGCTTCCGGCTGGATCCGGAGGATCCGATCCTCGATGGTTGCCTGTTCACCCATGAGGGTGCCTGCCGTCGGGAGGACATCGTTCAGCCCGCTGGTCTTTCCCCTGTCGGAGCCCGCTGATGAGTGCCCTTTCCCAATCCCTCTGGGTGCTGCTGCTCGGCAGCCTCCTGGGGCTCGAACTGATCGGCAAGGTGCCGCCGACCCTGCACACGCCCCTGATGTCGGGGGCCAATGCCATCAGCGGCATCACCGTGCTGGCCTCCCTGAGCCTGATTCAGCAGGCCGGATCCAACACCGCCCTGCTGGTGCTGGGTGCCCTGTCCCTGGGCTTCGCCCTTTACAACGTGATCGGTGGCTTCCTCGTCACCGACCGCATGCTCGCCATGTTCCGCCGCAAAGGCGACAGCCGATGACCGTTTCCATGGATCTGTTCGCCGCCGGCATCGACCTGGCGGCCGTTCTGCTGCTCGCCCTCGGCATCAAGGGGCTGGCCAAGGTGAGTTCCGCCCGGGGCGCCAATGGTCTGGCCGCCCTGGCCATGGGCCTGGCGGTGGTGGGCCTGCTGATCCAGATCCGCCCCGACCCGCAGGCCTGGCTGTGGATCGCCGTCGGCAGTGCCGCCGGCGGCGTGGCCGGATTGATCACCGCCCGTCGGGTGCCGATGACGGCCATGCCCGAGACCGTGGCCCTGTTCAACGGCTGCGGCGGCATGGCCTCGCTGCTGGTGGCGGTGGGGGTGGCCCTGTTCGATACCGGCGATGCCGACATCGTGGCCCTGATCTCGATCGCCGTGTCCGTGTTCGTGGGCGCGATCACCTTCAGCGGTTCGATCGTGGCCATGGCCAAGCTGCAGGGCTGGCTGGACACCCCCGCCTGGACCCAGAGCCGCCTGCGCCATGGCGTCAACATTTCCCTGGCGGTGCTCTGCCTGGTGTCGGCCCTGCTGCTGCCGGGCGATCCGGGCGGCCTGCCCCTCTGGCTGCTGGTGGGCGGTGCCACCCTGCTCGGCATCGGCGTGACGCTGCCGATCGGCGGCGCCGACATGCCCGTGGTGATCTCGCTGCTCAATTCCTATTCCGGTGTGGCGGCGGCGGCGGCGGGCTTCGTGGTGGGCAGTCAGCTGCTGATCGTGGCCGGCGCCATGGTGGGGGCTGCCGGGCTGATCCTCACCCAGGTGATGTGCACGGCCATGAATCGCTCCCTGGTGTCCGTCCTGTTCGGCGGTGCCCTCGGGGCCAGCGGCGGCGCGGTGGGCGGCGGCGGCAGCGAAGCGGGCTACACCCGCATCACCAGCTGCAGCGCCGAGGAATGCGCCATGGCGCTGGAGCAGGCGGAGCGGGTGGTGTTCGTGCCCGGTTACGGCCTGGCGGTGGCCCAGGCCCAGCACGCCCTGCGGGAGCTGGCCAAGCTGCTCGAGGCCCATGGGGTGGAGGTGAGCTACGCCATCCATCCGGTGGCGGGGCGCATGCCCGGCCACATGAACGTGCTGCTGGCGGAGGCCGATGTTCCCTACGAGCAGATGCAGGAGATGGACCTGATCAATCCGGAGTTCCCGCGCACCGATGTGGTGATCGTGCTGGGGGCCAATGACGTGGTGAACCCCCAGGCCAAGAACGATCCGACCAGCCCCCTCTACGGGATGCCCGTGCTGGAGGTGGACCAGGCCCGTCAGGTGTTCGTGGTGAAGCGCAGCCTCGGCGCCGGTTATGCCGGCATCAACAACGCCCTGTTCGAAATGCCCCAGACCGCCATGGTCTTCGGTGACGCCAAGGCGGTGCTCAACGGCCTGCTGAGCGAACTGCGGTCCATGGGCGTCGGCAAGGCGAAGGTGGCCGCCTGAGGGCCGGCCGTGGCGCAGCGTCCTGATCTCCCGGACCGGCTCGGCCTCACCCCGTTCCGGGAGCGCTCCCCCTGGCTGGGGGCGGATCTGCAGACCCTGCGGGACACCATGCGTCCCCAGCGCTTCCCGCCGGAACGGGCGGAGCCCGTCACCATTCCCCTGCCCGATGGCGACCAGCTGGCCGGCCGCCTGGACGGGCCGGGTGGTCCCGGTTCCAGCCCCGGCGGCGGGCCGAAGGGCCTGGTGGTGGTGGTTCATGGGCTGGGGGGCTCCTGCGACGGACCCGGCCCCCGGCGGCTCGCCATCGTGCTGCGGGGCCGGGGCTTCGCCGTGCTGCGGCTTAACCTGCGGGGCGCCGGCGTGGGCCGCCCCCTGGCCAGGGGCACCTACTGCGCGCGCTGCAACGGCGATCTCTGGCCGGCTCTGGCCTGGGCGCGGCAGCGGGCCGGATCGTTGCCCCTGTATGGCGCCGGCATCTCCCTGGGGGGCACGGTGCTGCTCAATGGATGCCTTGATCCGGCCGGGCCCGCCGGCCTGCTCAATGGGCTGGTCTGCATCAGCAGTCCCCTTGATCTGACCGTCTGCGCCGACCAGTTCGAGCGGCGCCGCAACCGCGTCTACCAGCGCTGGCTGATGGGCCGGCTGCGGCACCAGACCCTGGGGGATCCAGGCGGACTGGCGGACGGCGAGCGCCAGGCCCTGGTGGGGCCGGAGCGGGCGCGCACGATCCGCGGTTTCGACGCCGCCATCACCGCACCCCGCTGGGGGTATGGGTCGGTGGCGGCCTACTACGCCGCCGCCAGTCCCCTGCAGACCTTGCAGGCCCGCCCGCCGGTGCAACCCACCCTGCTGGTGCATGCCGCCGATGACCCCTGGGTGCCGGCGGGGCCGCTGCAACGGCTGGCGGCCGGCCTGGCCGCCGACCGCCCCGACAGGCTGGAGGTGGTGATCACCCCCCATGGCGGCCACAACGGTTTCCATGCCCCCGATGACGGGCCTGGTGCCTGCTGGGCTGACCGCCTGGCGGCGGCCTGGCTGGAGCAGCTCAGCCCTTAGCGCCCGAAGCGAAGGGAAGCCGCCGCACGATCCAGTCCTCGATCGGCACCCCACCGATGACATGCTCGTGGACGATCCGCTCGATCCGCTCGGGGGTGACGCCGCCGTAGGTGATGCCGTCGGGCCAGATCAGCAGCACCGGGCCAGCGGCGCAGACCCGCAGGCAATCGGCCTTGGTGCGCAGCACCAGACCTTCGGGGCGCTGGGGATCCTCCAGGCCCAGGTCGCGGATCAGCTGTTTGAGGCGGTCCCAGCTGGCGGCTCCCACCGCCGGATCGCCGCAGAGCGCCTTGGTGGGGGTGGCGCAGAGCAGCAGATGGTGCTGGACCCCATTCATGCGGGCAGCGCCGCCGTTGCTGGGCGATGCAGGCCGGCGGCCGCCTCCCGGGTGGCCTGGCGGGCCCAGGCGTCCACGGTCAGCACGTCGGCCAGGGAGGGATCGTTGCGGTGGTCGGCCTTGTGGCGTTCGCAGACCTGCTCGATCAGGCGCGGGATGTCGAGGAAATGGACCGCCTCCTCCAGGAACAGGGCCACCGCCTGCTCGTTGGCGGCGTTGAGCACCGCCGGCATGGTGCCGCCGGCCCGGCCGGCCGCGTAGGCCAGCTCCATGCAGGGGTATTTCTCCCGGTCGGGGACGCGGAAGGTGAGCTGCCCCACGGCGGTGAGATCGAGACGGCGCCAGGGGGTTTCGAGCCGCTCCGGCCAGCTGAGGCAGTAGAGGAGGGGCAGCTTCATGTCGGGCCAGCCCAGCTGGGCCAGCACCGAGGAATCGGCCAGCTCCACCATCGAATGGATGATGCTCTGGGGGTGGATGACGATCTCGATGTGGTCGTAGTCGAGGCCGAACAGGTAGTGGGCCTCGATCACCTCCAGCCCCTTGTTCATCAGGGTGGCCGAATCCACCGTGATCTTGCGCCCCATGCTCCAGTTGGGGTGGCTGGTGGCATCGGCCACGGTGGCCTTGGCCAGGTCGGCGGCGGACCAGTCGCGGAAGGCTCCGCCGGAGGCGGTGAGCTGGATGCGCCGTAGACCGGGGGTGGGAACGCCGGTGGAGAGGCGGGCGGTGTCGGCCCAGGGGGTGCCCTGCAGGCACTGGAACAGGGCCGAGTGTTCCGAATCGGCGGGCAGCAGGCGGCTGCCGCTGCGCTTCAGCTCCGGCAGCACCACCGGCCCGGCGGCGATCAGGGTTTCCTTGTTGGCCAGGGCCAGATCCTTGCCGGCCCGGATCGCCGCCAGGGTGGGCAGCAGACCGGCGCAGCCCACGATGCCGGTGACCACCAGGTCGGCGGCGGCCCAGGCCGCCGCGGCGCAGAGTCCGTCGCTGCCCCCCAGCAGCTCCGGCCAGCGGGCGGGCCGGCGATCCGGCTCCAGGCCCTCCAGGCGTTCGCGCAGCTCCGCCACCCGCTCGGCATCGGCCAGGGCCACCACCTCCGGCCCGTGGCGCAGGATCTGCTCCACCAGCAGATCCAGGTTGTTGCCCGCCGTGAGGGCCACCACCCGGAAGCGATCGGGGAACTCCTCGACGATCTCCAGGGTCTGGGTGCCGATCGATCCGGTGGAGCCCAGAACGCTGATGGCCTTCACGGCTGGCTCCCGCATGAATCGTGGCCGCCAGTCTCCCATCCCCACCAGCGCCGCGCCCGCTGGCTTAACTGGTGCCACGCCGAACCCTTCCCATGTCGTGGCTGCAGCGCTGGAACTTCATCGAACGGGCCCGGCTGGAACGGCAGCTCTGGGACGCCTACGAACGGCGTGAGGACCTGGAGGCCCTGATCGACCAGTGCCGCGCCGAGGCGGCGGCGGATGGGGATGCGGCCTTCCGGCTGGAGGTGTGGCAGACCACCCTGCAGCGGATCCGCAAGATCGAGAAGCTGATGGCGGGCCGGACCCCCGAGGGCTGAGCGGCCCCATCGACTTCGGGCCTCAGGGGAGGGGCTCGAGATCCCACTGGCTGAGCCAGCGCCGCATCCAGGTGCCGCGATGGGGGGCCTCCAGGCGCCTGAGGCTGTGCAGCCAGAGGCAGTTGAGCAGGTGGGTGGTCCGGTTGCAGGCCTCCAGCCGAGGGTCGCTGGCGATGGTGGCGCTCACCGTGGGGTTGCAGCGCTCCAGGGCGTCCTGAAGGGAATCGAGCACGATCCATTCGACCGTCGGGTCGAGGCGCAGCCGCTCGATGTATTCCAGGTCCTCGCAGTAGGCGGGGTAGAAGCTGGCGTCGAACAGTCCCACCCGATCCCAGACGCCCGGCGTGAGGGCGAAGGCCGAGAACTCCTGGGGCGCCGGCAGCATCGGCAGGAACTGGGGCCTGGCGGGGTTGATCCGCTCGATCACCTGGCCCAGGGCCCCCGGGGGGAAGACCACGTCGTTGTTGACGAGCAGGGCGTAGGCGGCGTGGGGAAACGACGAGAGGATCGCGTTCCAGCTGGCGGCCACCCCCTGGTTGTTGAAGGGCCGCGAGACCTTCACCTGCTGGATGGCGCCGGGGGGTTCCCGTTCGAGCTGCCGGAGCAGGCGGGAGAGGGCGTCGCTGTCCGCCAGGCCGGAGCCGACGCTGTTGTCGACGATCGCCAGGGTGTCGACAGGCGCGTCGATGCTCTCGATCAGCCGTTCGAGCAGATCGGGGCGATTGAGGATCGGCACGCCCAGCAGCGGGATGCTGGCGGACGGCTCGGCGCAGGGGCTGATGCCGTCGAGCCGCGACCAGAAGTCGTCGACTGGAGCGTGATCACCGGTGACGGAGGCGTACTGGGCCAGGCAGCCCCAGAGGTCGGGGTTGGTGAGTTCCTGACGACTGGGTGCCGGTGAGAGGGAGGCGAAATAGGTCTTGACCCAAAGAAAGAGGAGGGACTTCGTGGCAACGACGTCCCCCCGCTCGGTACAGGCGATGTAGTTACGGGCGAATCTGGCCTGATCCAAGGGCCCCGTGGCAGACGATGGGGATCAACCGAAGCTGATGGAGTCGTTGCTGCCGGAGATGAAGGCCTGCTTGCTGTTGTCGAAGACGTACTCTTCGCCACCGATGATGAGGAGGTCGCCCTCACCGGCGCCGGTGATCACCGTACCGGTACCAAGATCGGACTTGGAATTCACGGTGACGGTGTCAAGGTCGGTATCCCCGCCCAGGTTGATGGTGGTGTTGGTGATGGGGCCGCTGAACGTGGCCTGATCGGCGCCCTGGCCGAGGAGGACCTCGGAATTGGTGACCTTGCCGCCGAAGATCAGGGTGTCGTCGCCGGTTCCCGTGTCAATCGAAACCGAGTTGGCGGATTTGAGGATGGTGACGCTGTCGTTGCCGGCACCGGTTGTGATCGTGGTATCGGTGGTGTAGCGAGTCACCGACGTGTCGTTGCCATCCCCCAGGGAAATGGAGCTGTCGATGATGTCGGTGGAACGGAATGAATCGTTGCCCTTACCGAGGTCGGCCGTGAGATTCCTTGCCGTGCCGGTGAAGTTGACACTGTTGGTGTCATCGTTGCCGACATAGGACGTGTCGTTGGTGCGGCCGGAGAAGGTGGTGCTGGTGTTGCCGGAGGTGGCCTCCTTGATCCCCGTATCAGTGACGATGTTTCCCAGGTCGCCGGGGAAGATCCGGCTTCTCGTGGTGTCCACAAACTGGGTGGTGGACACCTTCGATCCAGAGGCTGTGTCCTGAACGACGGTTGTACCGACGGGAGGAACAAAGATGGCCAGTGTTGAAGAGGATGCCACGGGAATTCCTATCTGTGAGCGGACGTTAGAGCGCGGTAGGCGGGGTGGAAGTTGTCGTTGTTACGATTTGTCCATTGGCCTCGGGCGGCCTTGACCGCATCAGCAAATGGCCACACTTGACAAGGCGTTGCGATGCCGCTCATCTGCGTCATCACTGCAGCCAACCTTGTCCAGGAGTGCATTATGGCACTGTCTGGCCCCTGGCATCTGCAGGGAAACGCTGATTCCCTGACCAGGGAAATTTCCAGTGAAACGTACCTGGAATTCTCTTTAAATCATCCCCATGTTCAGGACGCCTCTCCTTCCCGAATTAACCATCAACCAGATGCTTCTGGAGGCGAAGGCGGCAGAACGGCTTAATGAATGGCAAGAGGCGGCCTGCATCTACCTTGAGGCGATCAGTAGTGGTGGGGCGTCGCCGGATGTGCTGGTGAGGGCCGCCAACGCCCTCTGGCTTTCGGATCAGCCCGAGGAGGCCCTGGGGCTGTATCAGCGGGCGTCGCTGCTGGAACCCCTCAGTGCCGCCGGTTTCATGGGCCTGGGCAACTGCCTGCGGGACCTGAACCGCTTCGAGGCGGCCGATCGCGCCTTCCGGGCCAGCCGGGAGCTGCGGGATTCCGCCGAGGTGGCCTGCAACCACGCCGCCCTGCTGATCGGCCTGGAGGCCTACGCCGACGCCTTCGCCCTGGCGGAGCGCCGTCATGAGCTCGCCGGCCGCGACCCGGCCCTCCACCCCGACCCGGCGACGCTGCTGACAACGGCTCCGGTGCTGCGGGTGCGGAGCGAGCAGGGCTTCGGCGATGGCCTCCAGTACCTGCGCTGGATCCCCCTGCTGCAGGAGCGGGCCGGGGCCCGGGGCCAGTCGCTGGTGCTGGAGGTGGAGCCGGCGATGGTGAGCCTGGTTGAGAAGGGGCTGACCTGGTTGCCTGCCCCGGTGGCGGTGCGGTCCCTGGCGGAGTCGTCGGCGCCTGGCGGCGCGGTGAGCCTGTTGTCGCTGCCGGCATTGCTGGGTGGGGCACCTTCCCCCCAGCTCCCGGCTGCGGAGGGGACTGGGGGCTACCTCCGGGGGCTGGGGGCCGTGGATCTCTCCGACTCGGATCGACGGCCACCGCTGGTGGGCCTCACCTGGGCGAGCGGTCGCAAGCTGGAGGATGGCTTCACCCGGCGGGAGTACCGGAAACGGTCGCTGCCCGGCTGGGCGCTGCAGCGGCTGGTGGAGGGGATGGTGGCCCGCGGCTGTGAGCCGGTGCCGTTCCAGCATGGGGACGATCGGGAGCTGGCCCAGCCGTTGCAGCACCTGTTCCGCCGCCAGGACGCCGCCGACGGGGATTTTCTGGCGGCGGCCCGGGGGCTCGCCGGCACCGATCTGCTGATCTCGGTGGACACCGCCATGGCCCATCTGGCCGGCGCCATGGGCCATCCGGCCTGGGTGCTGCTGCCCTTCAGCGCCGATCCCCGCTGGCTGCGGGACCGCCCGGACAGCCCCTGGTACCCCAGCCTGCGCCTGTTCCGCCAGGGGAGCGACCGCGACTGGGGCCGGGTGGTGGACACCGTGCTGGAGGCGCTGGGCCTCTGGATGCGCTGCCGCCGCAGCGACCGGCGCTGATCCCTGCTGGTCTGTTCACGGCAGCAGCTGCAGGCTGCGGATCAGGGCCTCGTAGGCCTCGGCGGCCCGGTTCACCTCATAGCGGGCGGCGACCGTGGCCCGGCCGGCTTCGGCCATCGCCGCGAACCGCCCGGGATCGGCCAGTACGGCCAGCAGCTGGTCGGCCAGACGGTCGGTGTCGTTGAAGGGCACCAGCAGCCCGCTGTGGCCGTGGCGGATCAGCTCGCTCAGCGGCGGGTTGTCGGAGCCCACCACCAGGGCGCCGCAGGCCATCGCCTCCAGCACGCTCCAGGAGAGGGCATAGGGATAGGAGAGGTGGACGTGGGCGGCGCTGACGCGGAACAGGGCCAGCAGCTCCCGGTGGGGCAGGGGCGGCAGGAAGTGGAGGCGGTCGAGGGGCAGGCGGTGGCCGAGCAGGGCCAGCAGTTCGCCCTTGTGGCCCCCTGGATGGGAGGAAGGGGAGCCATAGCCGGTGTCGGTGCCGCCCACGATCACGACCCGGGCGTCGGGCCGCGCCGCGAACACCGCCGGGAGGGCGCGGAAGAAGCTGCGGAAGCCGCGCAGCGGTTCGAGGTTGCGGCTGGCATAGGTGATCACCGGATCCCCCTTGCGCAGGGTGGGCCCGTCCTCCAGCTGGATGGTGGCCGGGCCGCCGGCAGCGGGCGGCGGCGGCAGGGCGATGCCCTCGTGCAGCACGTGGAAGCGGCCGCGCAGGTGGGGGGGGAAGGTGTCGCGGGCGAAGCGGGTGGGCACGACGCAGGCGTCGGCATCGGCGATCGCCGCCAGCCCCATCAGATTGCCGCGACGCCAGTGGGCGCGCTGGGCAGGGGAGGGTTCGCCCAGGTCGGCATCGAAGCCGTAGCCCAGCAGGTGGGGGGCGGCGTAGAGCTCGGGGTAGGCGATCAGCACCGCCCGGGGCCAGACGTCGCGCAGATAGAGGAGTTCGCCCCAGCCGCTGTGGGCGACGACGGCGTCGGGACGGCAGCCCTGGTCGCGCAGCTGCAGGCAGCGCTCCTGGACCCGCGCCGCCCGGCGCAGGCTGGTTTCCAGCAAGGGATCGGCCAGATCCTCCGGCAGGGCGGGAGCCTGCCAGGCGTAGTCGAACCGCTGGCCACGGGGGGTGGCGCCGAGGCCCAGAACGTGATGGCCGCGGCGCTCGAGAGCGGGAATCAGATCACGAAACTGGCCGGGATGGTTCTGATGGATCAGCAACAGTTCCATCGGCCAACGCTATTACAATCCCGCTGCGTCTCTCGGTCTGCCTGATGTCACTCTGGAGCCGTCTGTTCGGTGGTCGGGACACGGTCAGCTGGGGTGAGAGAAAGGTGGAGAACGAAGGTGCCTTGCTCGATACTCTGGTGAGTGATCCGGGCACCGTGCCGCTGGAGATGGCCCGGCGGCCCGAGATCACCCCCTGGTCGACGGCACGGCTGGCCACGATCTTCCTGGATTTCGCCCACGAAGCCACCCCCACCCGGGTGGCGGAGGCGCGGCTGGCACGCCAGTGCCTGTCGAAGTTCTGGCTGAATGCGCCGATCGATACGCTCGAACTTCTGTACGGCTCGGCGATCGGCGACTGCTATCGGCAGATGATCGGAACCGAGCTGGCTTCCCAACCATTGCTGCGGGATGAAGAAGCCTGGAGGGACACTCTCTCTCAGCGTTTGTTCAGCGGCTTTGATCGGCCGGAAATGGTGAACATCCTTCTGGCGGTGATGCCCTATTTCCGCCGCGGCAAGATGACGGTGCGCAACTGCGAACAGAACCTGCCCGCCTGGTTGCTCGAGGACTACGCCAGTCTGTTCGAGCCGGAGATTCTGCCCCGGTTGCGCCAGCCCAGCCCCCGGCCCCGCAAGGCCCTGGCGCCGGCGGGGGGATCGGGGCGGGAGGCGGACCTGCCGCCGCTGCCGCGGCTGTCCGCCTACGGGGGCGCCCAGGCCCTGGAGCTCACCGGCAACGAGGAGTTCCTCACCCGGCTCAACGGGCTGGTCAACCTGTTCGAGATCGACCCCGACGACGCCGCCATCCTCCAGGAGCTGGGGGGCTACCGGCGCCAGCTGGGCCAGATCTGGCTGGAGTGCGCCGATGATCAGCTGCAGCCCCTGTTCGAGAGCCGCTTCGGTGAGGCCTACCGCAAGTTCCTGCGCAGCGGCTACGCGGCCACGCCCCTGGGGGACGACGACCTGCAGCTGCGCACCCAGCTGGCCCGCTACGTGCGCAACATGACCCGTCCGAAGGCCGCCCAGGCGGTGCTGGCGGTGCTGCCCTTCTTCCCGCCCGGCAAGATCGGTTTCGCGGGCGGGGAGCAGTTCATGCCCCAGTGGCTGCTGGGCGCCCTGCCCAGCCTCTACGTGAAGAGCTGAGGGGGCGGCGCCGCGCGCCCTTCACTCGTGGAATTCCTTCCACAGCAGCCAGTAGGTGAGGTAGCCGAGCAGGGGGACGAGCACCATGGGCGCCACGGCCAGCAGGGCCACCACCGGCGGCAGGTGCCGGAGCAGCCAGAGCAGGATCAGGCCGTAGGCGAGCAGGGCCAGGGTGATGGCCACGCCGCGATGGCGTAGCCGCTCCCGCCAGCGCAGGCGCCAGGCCTTGAAGCGCCGCCGGGGGCGCTGGTGGGCCGGCACGTAGCGCCACCAGTCGTCGGGGGGGGCGGGGCTCAATGGGCCCGCAGCCGCTGGAGGTTGCGGCGCTGATCCTCGAACAGGCCGGTGAGCAGGCTGATCACACGCCGATCGCGCAACTTGACGTCGGCGGTGAGGGCCATGCCGGCCTGGAGGGGCACGCTGGTGCGGTTGGGCAGGGAGATGGACTGGCGGCCGAGCTGGAGGATCACCGGGTAGTGCAGCCCCTCCGCCTCGGTGCCGAGCACCTTGGTCTGCTCCTCGGGGGTGAGGGCATCGGAGCCGATGCGCTGCACCTTCGCCGGCACATAGCCGAAGTCGTTGGCGGGGAAGGTCTCGATGGAGATGTCGGCGGCCTGCCCCACCTGCACGAAGCCGATGGCCTTGTTGGGCAGGTAGACCTTGGCCCGCAGGGATTCCTGGGGCACCACCTTGAGCAGGGGGCTGGCTTCGCTGGCGCCCACCACGCTGCCGGCGCTGGGGACGATGTCGAACACCAGGCCGTCGCTGGGGGCGGTGAGCACGCCGTACTGGATCTGCAGCCGGGCCTGGCGGATCTGGGCGTCGAGGTCACTGATCTGGCGCAGGTTGGCCTCGATGGCGGTGCGCAGCTCCACGTCGGGGGCGGAGCCGGTGTTGATCAGCTGGGAGCGGAGCCGGGCGATCTCGCGCTCCTCCTCGCTCACGCTGGCGCGCAGATCCTGCATCTTGTTGCGGGCCTCCAGGAGCTGCACCTCGCTGACGGCGCCGACGCGGACGAGGGAGTCGTAGCGGCGCTCGATGTCGGTGTAGATGCGCAGGGAATCGCGGAAGCCCGCGAGGCGCACGGTGCTCTTGGCCAGCTCCTCCCGGGCGGCATCGAGGCGGCTGCTGCGTTCGCGGGCGCGGTCGCGCAGCTGGCTCTGCTGGTTGGCCGTGAGGCCGACGGTGGCGGGGTCCTCGCCGAGGGTGGCGCGGGCGACGCGGTTCTCGTTGAGCAGCCGTTCGCGGATGCTCTCGGCGGCGGCCAGTTTGCTGCGGGGTTCGCGCAGGTCGAAGCGGATCAGGGGCTGCCCCTTGGTGACCGCCTGGCCTTCCTTGACCAGCACCTCCTCCACCACGCCGGGCACGGGGGAATCCACCTCCTTGACGGAGCTGGAGGGTTCGAGCTTGCCGGGCACGGCGATGGTTTCGGAGATCGTGGCGGTGACGCTCCAGAGGCCGAGGGCGGCCACGCCCCCCACCCCGGCCCAGAGCAGCAGGCTGGAGCTGCGGTGGCTCTTGCGAAGCACCACGGTTTCCCGGAACGACCACTCCTGGGAGGTGGGGGAGCCGGTGGTGGCGATGCCGCCGCCGAAGGGATGGGCGGGTTCGTCGGCAGGGGGCGCCGGCTTCTCCGGGGCGGCGGCGGGAACGCTGCCCGGCGGGGAGCTGGCCGGGAGGGAGGGGTGGCCGACCAGGTCGACGCGGACGGGGATGACGGGCTGGGGGCGGCGGGCGCGGGGGGAGCGCAGCCAGCCGACGCAGCCCTCCAGCAGGGCCACGAGGCGGGAGCCGGGATCGGTGGGGCCGGACGGGGTGGTCATCAGCTGAGGCCCTCCTGGTTCTGGCTGCGGTAGAGGGCGTAGTACCAGCCGCGCAGCTGCATGAGCTGGCGGTGGTTGCCCTTTTCCATCACGGCGCCCCGGTCCATGAGCACGATCGTGTCGGCGGGCTGGACGGTGGAGAGGCGGTGGGTGATGAAGAAGACGGTGCGGCCGCGGAAGGCCTCGAAGAGGTTGATGCAGACCTGGCGCTCGGTGGTGGCGTCGAGGGCGCTGGTGGCCTCGTCGAGGATCAGCATGCGGGGGTTCTGGAGGACGGCGCGGGCCAGGGCGAGGCGCTGGCGCTGGCCGCCGGAGAGGCCGGCTCCCCGCTCGCCGACGCTGGAGTTGTAGCCCTGGGGCATCTGCATGATGAAGTCGTGGGCGCAGGCGATGCGGGCGGCGCGGATCATCTCGGCGGCGGTGGCATCGGGCTTCACCATCAGCAGGTTTTCGCGGATCGTGCCGTCGAAGAGGAGCGAATCCTGGGGCACCACGCCGATCTGGCGGCGCAGGGAATAGAGCTCCACCTTGCCGATGTCGAGACCATCGATCAGCACGCTGCCCCGCTCGGGGGGATAGAAGCGGGAAAGGAGCTTGAGCAGGGTGGACTTGCCGCTGCCGGAGCCGCCCACCAGGCCCACGAAGGAGCCGGCGGGGATCTCCAGATCCACCCCGTCGAGCACCAGGGGACCGGTGTCGCGGAAGCGGAAGGCCACATCCACGAACTGAACCCGGCCCTGGAGGGGGGGCAGGGGGATGTTGCTGGCCTGCTCGGTGGTCTGCTCGGTGTCGCGGTCGACCACGTCGGCCACCATGCGCAGGGACTGGGAGTTGAACTGGAAGTCCTGCCAGGTGCTGACCAGCTGCACCAGGGGCTGCTTGATGTAGCCCGAAAGGATGTTGAAAGCGATCAGGGCGCCGAGGTTGAGCTGGCCCTGGATCACCAGCCAGATCGCCACGGCGATGACGATGAGCTGGCTGAGATTGCTGAGGAAGGTGGAGAGGTTGGCGATCGATTCGCGGGTGACCTTGAGCTTGAAGTCTTCGCCGATGTAGGCGGCATAGCGGTTCTGGAATTCCCAGCGGGTCTTGAGTTCGGCGTTCTGGGATTTGATCGTCTGGATGCCGGTGATGGCCTCGTTGAGGAAGCTGGAGGCCTTCACGGCCTGGGCCATGGTGCGGTTGACCTGGCTGCGCACCAGGGGATTGCTCACCAGAGCCACCACCAGGATCAGGGGCAGGGTGGCCAGGGTGACCAGGGTGAGCAGGGGGCTGATGGCGAACAGGATCGCCAGGTAGAGGAAGCTGAAGGCGAAGTCGACCAGGGTGGGCAGGGTCTGGCCGAGCAGGAAATCGCGCAGGCGGTCGAGCTGGGAGAAATAGAAGGTGATCGTGCCCACGGGACGGGCATCGAAGAAGCCCTGGGGCAGGCGCACCAGCTGGTCGAGGATCGTGGCCTTGGCGTCCTGGTCGACCCGGTTGGCCAGGTCGGTGAACAGGAAGCTGCGCAGGGTGCGGAAGATGCTTTCCACCAGGGCGGCGAGCAGCATCACGCTGGCGATGCTCACCAGGGCACTGATGTTGCGGCTGGCCACCACGCTCTGGATCAGCACCATCAGGCCGAGGGGGAAGACGAGCTTCAGCGCGTTGATCACCAGCGAGGCCACCAGCACCTCGATCAGCTCGCGGCGGTGCTGGCGCAGGAAGGGGAAGTACCAGCTCCAGTCGAAGCGGCGCTGCTTGGCATCGGGCTTGCGGTCGAACAGGAGCAGTTCCACCATCCCGCCGTCGTGGGTGACGAGCTCCTGGGCCGGCACCAGCAGGGCGCCGAGTTCGGCCTCGAGCAGGCGGGCGCGGCCGTCGGGCTCGACACCATCGAGCAGGCCGAAGTGGCCGTTCTGGAACAGCAGGGCCGGGGCGGGCACCCGCCCCAGGCGGCTGGCGGGCACGCGGGTGAGCACCACCCGCAGGCCGAAGGTGTCCATGATCTGGCCGATGTTGACCAGGTTGAGCCGGTCCTGGCGCTGCAGGATGGCGTCGACCTGGTCGGCGAGGGCGTCGCGGTTCAGCGGCAGGCCGAAGTAGTCGGCCAGGGCCTGGCACAGGGCCATGGGCACGGCGCGGGGGCCGCTGGCACGGCCCAGGCTGAGCACGCCGCTGCGGTCGCCGGCGCGGCGCGGCGGGGGCTCCACGCTGGCGGCGTAGACGTCGCCGGGGTTCACCACTTCGGTGAAGACGGCGGGGGTGAGGGGTTCGGCGCCCAGGGTGATCGGCGCCTCGGCCTCGCGGGGAACGGCCAGTCCCACCAGGCGCAGCCAGGGCGCGTCGGGGCCCGGGGGCTGGAGCGGACGGTCGGACCAGGGTTCGGCCAGGGGCAGGCCGCTGCTGGCATACCAGCGGAAGCCGGGGGGCAGGCCGAGTTCGGGGGGCGCGCCGGGCTGCAGGCTGCGCAGGCGCACCTGCTCGGGCGGCAGGGGCCAGTCGTCGAGCAGGGTTTCGCCGAGGGGATCGCGCCGGGCCAGGGCCAGCAGCAGGGCGTGGAGTTCGGCGGCGGCGGGCTGGTTGGCGAACCAGGCGGCGAACTCGGGGTGGCCGGAGAGCAGGTCGCGGAAGGCGGCGGCGGGCAGCTGCAGCGCCTCCACCTCGGTGGTGGCCCGCAGGTGTTCGCAGGGGTCGCGGCGCAGCAGGCCGGACCAGCCGGCGATGGCGCCGGGGCCGAGCCGCTCGATGGTGCGCAGGCCGCGGCCGCTGGGGCTGGGGCCGAGGCTGCGCAGCTGGCCGCTGCAGACCAGCAGCAGGCCCTCGGGCAGCACGTCGGGTCGCAGGACCGTCTGGCCGATGCGGAAGCGGAGGGGCTCCAGCAGGGGATCGATCGCCTCAAGCCGGGCGGCGGGAAGCCGCTCGAAGGGGGTGAAGTCGTTGAGCAGGCCGCTGATGGCCCCGGGGGACGAGGTCATGGGGCGGGATCCTCCTGCAACAGGGCGAGGATGGCGTCGAGGGGCGGCAGGGGCTGGCCCTCGAGGAGCAGCCGCAGCCGTTGTTCGAGCCATTCCTCGAACAGTTCGCCCATCATGCGGACCCTGGTGGCTTCGTTCAACTCGGCCGGCAGGAACTGTTCGAGCCTCAGCACCACCCAGCTGTCGCCGGCCTTGAAGGGTTCGAACAGCTGGCCGGGGCGGCCGCGGCGCAGGCGGCTCACCAGGGTGTCGTGGCCGGCCGCCAGGGAGATGGGGCCGATCTGGCCGCGGCTGTGGCGTTCCTGGCCGATGGAGTGGCGCGGGGCGAGGCTGGCGAAGTCGGCTTCACCCTCGACGATCTGGTGGTGCAGTTCGGCGGCGAGGTCCTCGTTGTCGACCCGCAGCAAGGAATAGACCACCTGATCCAGTTCGGGCTTGCGCTGCAGGAAGCGCACTTCCACCTCGTCGCCCCAGCGGCAGCGCTGCAGGCGCTGCAGGCGCTGCTGCTGGGTGGCGAGGATGCGCAGGTCGTCGAAGGCCAGGCCGCGCTCCGCCAGCCAGGCCGGCACCTGATCGTCGCTGGTGATGCCCCGCTGCTGCAGGAAGGCGGCCATCAGGGTCGTTTCCTCGCCGGCGGGCAGGGGGATGGCATGCACGAGCTGGTCGAGCAGCCAGGCACGGGCGAGGGGGCGGGCCTGGCCCTGCTGGCGGATGAGGCGGTTGAGTTCGGAGAGGGCCAGCCAGGGGCGGCCCGGGGGCAGCTCCACCACGGCCGGCTCCCGGACGCCGGAGAGGGGTTCGGGCAGGGTGTCGCGCTCGCTGCTCATGGGCCGGGCACCCGGTGGGGCAGCTGGAGGCGGGCCAGGGCGTCGGCCATCAGGGCCAGGCCACGCTCCCGGCTCCAGGTGGCGCGGGCGTAGCGGAAGGCGGCGTCGCCCATGGCCCGCCAGGCGTCGTCGTCGTCGTTGAGGAGGAGCACGGCCTGGCACCACTCCTCGGGGCTGCGGGCGATCAGCACTTCCTGGCCGTGGCGCAGGCCGGTGGCCTCGGCGGCCAGGGGGCTGAGCACCTGGGGGAGGCCGTGGGCGGCGGCGGCCACCACCTTGCCCTTGAGGCCGGCGCCGGAGCGCAGCGGGGCCACGAACAGACGGTGGCGGGCGTACACGGTGGCCGGATCGGCCACCCAGCCCTCGGCGATGACACCGGGTTCGGCCCCCCAGCGGGCGGCCAGCTCCGGGGAGAGGCCACTGCCGTAGAGGTGCAGCCGCAGCCCGGGCCGCTGCTGTTGGAGCTGGGGCCACACCTGAGCCAGGAAGGCCTCGACGGCGTCGTGGTTGGGGGGGTGGCCGTAGCTGCCGAGGAAGGCGAGGCCGCTGCGGCCCTCCAGGGGGGCGGGCGCCTCGGGGCCCTGCACCACCCAGGGGCAGGGGGCGGTGGCGGCCTCGCCGAGGGTTTCCGCTTCGATCACGGCCCGTTCCACATCCGAGTAGCTGAAGGTGAGGTGCACCTGGCGCATCACCGCCAGCTCCTGGCGCTTCACCTCCTCCACCGCCTCCAGGGCCCGGCGGGCGGCGTCGCCGTCGAGGGCTTCGGCCCGGGCGGCGCGCAGCTGGCGCAGGTGGTGGAGATCGGCGTTGCAGAACAGGAGGCGGGCCTGGGGGGCGTAGCGGTGGATCAGGGGCAGGGCCTCGGCGGCCACGGTGTAGCGGGTGAGGTAGAGGAGGTCGAATTCACGGCCGCGTTCGCGCAGGAACTCCTCAAGCGAGAGCACGAAGGGGGCATGGAGGACTTCGATGCCACGGCGCTGGAGGTCTTCGGTGTAGGTGGCCAGCCAGGCGAGGTTGAGGGGCAGCAGGGTGACCTTCCAGCCGAGGGCCTGGAGCAGCTCCATCTCCACCAGGGCCGCATGGCTGCCGGCATCGCGGTCGGGCCGGGGGGTCTGCTGGTCGAGGAACAGGGCGCGGCCGAGGATCCCCCGGTCCTTGATGCTTTCGGCTTCCGCCGGGCCCGGCTCGCTGCAGCCTTCGAAGGCGCTGGCCCACTTCTGCTGGAAGAGGGGGCGGTTGGTGGCCTGGAAGCGCTTGAGCCCGGTGCTGGCCGCGGTGTCGGTGCCGCAGCTGACGCCCTCGTGGTGGATCACCCGGGCGAGGGGGGTGTAGCGGACCGTGTGGCCGGCCTGGCGCACCTTGAAGGCCAGGTCGGTGTCCTCGTAGTAGGCGGGGGAGAACTCGGGGCTGAAGCCGCCGATCCGGTTCCACAGTGCCAGGGGAATGGCGAGGGCAGCGCCACTGACGTAATCCACCTGGCGGGCGTAGGCGACGCGGGGGTCGTGGGGGTTGCCGCCGCGGCCGTAGTTCCAGGGGTCGCCGTTGCCCCAGACGATGCCGCCGGCCTCCTGGAGCGTGCCGTCGGGGAGCAGCAGCTGGGCTCCCACCAGGCCGGTGTCGGGCCAGCGCTCGAAGGGATCGAGCAGCTCCTCCAGCCAGGCGGCGCAGGGTTCGGTGTCGTTGTTGAGCAGCACCAGAACGGAGCCGCGGGCGGCGGCGGCGCCGCTGCAGCAGGCCTGGTTGAAGCCACGGGCGAAGTCGTGGCGGATCAGGCGCACGCCGGGGGCGTCGGCGGCGAGGGCGTCGGCGGTGCCGTCGCTGGAGCCGTCGTCGACCACGAGGATCTCGAAGGGCACCCGGGTGGGGGCATAGGCGATGGCGGCCAGGCAGCGCAGGGTGACGGCGAACTGGTTGTGCACCGGGATCACGATCGACACCTGCGGTTCCGCCGCCAGGGGCAGCTGCAGGGGCCGGCGGGGCACGGGGCTGCCGTCGGGGCCGGGTTCGTGGCTGCCGGCGGCGGCCGGCGGGCCGTCGCTGCGGGGCAGGGGCCGCTCGAGCAGGCGCTGGAGCCGGGGAAGGTCGGGGGGCAGGGGCGTGCCGTGCCGATCGGCCCAGCTCAGCCAGGTGCGCAGGCTGCGGTAGCGCTCGCGGGCGAGGGGGGAGAGCTCGTCGGGGAAGGGGGGACGGGCGTGCTCCTGCAGGGCCGCCCAGGGGGTGAGGTGGAAGGGGAGCAGGTCGAAGCGCTGATCCAGCACCTGGCCGGAGGCGGTTTCGAGCTGCAGGTGGTGCACGGCGCCGTCGGCGAGGGCGGCGGGGAGCAGCAGCTGGAAGGGCCAGGGCCCCTCGGGCAGGGGGGCGGGGGGATCGACGGGCAGGGTGAGGCCGCCATCGAGGCGCAGCAGCAGGGGCTCGCTGCCCCGGCCCCAGCCCTGGAGGACCGGGGCCTGGAGGTGGGTGAGGGCGCCGTCGCGGGCGGGACCCTGCTGGCGCTGGGTCTCGATCTCCCGGTAGGTGGCGGCGTCGATGCGCAGGGGACTGCCGGCCAGCTCGGCGGCGGCCCCGTCGGCGGCGAACAGGCGCAGCACCAGACCCTGGGAGAAGGGGGGCAGGGGGTGGGAGGAGCCCCACCAGAAGCGGAAGCCGCAGGGCTGATCGATGCCCAGGGAGGCCAGGTCGGGCCGGGCCTGGGCCGCCATCAGCTCGGCGATGGCCAGGCGCCGGCCGGGATCGAGCAGATCCTCGAGCACCAGCCGCAGGCGCAGGGGCGGGGCCTGGGGATCGGGGGGCCAGGGGCAGGCCCAGCCGCTGAGGCCGGTCTGGGGACTCCAGCCCTCCAGCCGCCCCACCAGGCCGGGACGGCGCAGCTCGGCGAGGGAAGCGGTGGTGTCGTCCAGGGTGCCGGGCGGCTCGGCGAGCATCGCAGCCATGCTGGAATCGATGCCGGAACCCTATGCCGTTCGGCCCGTTGGTGCACTCCGCCATGGACACTGCCGGCGGTGAGCCTGGAGTATGGGTGCCGCTGAGGGTGCTGCGGCAGCTGCCGCTGCCGTTTGCGGCCTACCACCAGCTGATCACGTCGCTGCGGGGCAGGGGCAGGGCGGCCCCGGAGGATCCGCTGCTGGCGGAACTGGCGGAGGCCAGCGCCACTGCCCTGCGGGAGGCGTTGGAGCGGAGCGATCCGGAGGAGGCCCTGGCCGCCCATGACCTGCTGCTGGGCGATGTGGCCGCGCTGGTGGCGGTGCGGCCGGAGCTGGCGGCGGTGCTGTGGCCGCGTTACGGCGATCTGCTGGGCCAGCTGACGATCCAGGTGCACGGGCGGGTGATGCCCCAGCAGGGGGAGCGGGCCGATGCCGAAGCGGCCTGGCGCCGTGGTGATGCAGCACTTTGTCTGCGGATGGCCCGGGCCCTGGAGCAGGGGCTGGCCCAGCCCTGGGAGGTGCCCGACTGGCTGCCGGTGCTGGAGCAGCAGCTGGTGCAGCACGGGGCCCTGGCCGGACAGCACGGCAGCGGCAATGATCCGGCGGCAGCCGGAATCTGCCTGGACCTGTTCTTGCGGCTGGCCCAGCTGGTGGATCCGGTGCCCGACTGGGTGGCCCAGGCCTGCCGCCGGGCGATGGGCCAGGTGATCGAGGCGCTGCCGCCCGCCGGGGCGATGGGCGAGGACGACCTGGCCCTGCTGGTGGAGCGGGTGGGCCGGCTGCCGGTGGCGGCGGAGCAGCGGCCGGCGTTTGATGCCGCGCTGCTGCGGGCCCGTTTCAGCCTGGAACTGATGCAGCAGGGCCGCGGCGCCGGCGGCAGGGCCGCGGCGGCGGGGCTGGAGGTGCTGGAGCCGGAATGGCTCGACGACGGGGACGGTCCCGGGGGGAGCGTGCCGCCGCCGCCGTTGCGGCTGGTGGCGACCGTGGGGGATGCGGTGGTGGCGGATCCGGAGAACGGGCTGGAGATCTTTTCTCTGGCGCCCTACCTCGATGGAGACGGTGACGGGGCGATGGCCGCCCTGGAGGTGTTTCTGGAGCCGTGGCAGGGCGGGGAGCGGCGGTCGGTCCATCCGATCGCCAGCCTGGTGGAGAGCCTGGCGGGCCAGGGGCCGCTGCCTGGGCCGCCGTTGATGGGCGCGGCGCTGGCGGTGCTGCGTCGGGGGGCGGCGCTCTGGCAGGAGCGGCTGGCGGCGCAGATCGATCCGCTGCCGGCGGTGGACTGGGGGGCTGCCGGGCTGGTGGTGGAGCTGGATCCGCTGGAGTTGGCGGTGCTTGGCCACGCCAGGGGCGCGGCAGACCCGCTGGAGGAGGCCCTGGCGGAGCTGCGCCGCCGCCATCACGACACCGATTTCTGGGAAGCGCCGGCCGGGGGGCCGGTGACGCCGGAACTCGGCGCCCTGGAGGCGCTGCGGCGGTTTGAGCTGGAGGCGGGGTTCTACAGCACCACCCATGCGCCGCTGGAAAGCCTGCGGCAGTGGGCGCAGCCGGCGCTGCAGGGTCTGCTGCCGGCGCAGGTGTGGAGCGCCGAGCCGGCGACCCAGGGCCTGTGGCTGCCCTGGGGGCTGGAGGGCATCGGCCGCCTGCGGCAGCCCCCCAGCGGCCGCGGGCTGCTGGAACGGCTCGGCGGCGAAGAGGTGGTGGCGGTGGCCGCGGGAACGGCGGCGCTCCAGGAGGCCCACCGGGCCGGCCGCCTGTTCGCGGGGGAGGCGTTCGGGCTGCGCTGCCTGGAGACGCCGGAGAGTCGCCACCCGCAGCGGCCGGCGGCGGGCTTTGCGTCCAGCCTGGAGACGCTGGTGGCTGTGGTGGAGGCGCTGTACCGGGAGCGGCCGTTCACGGTGCTGCTGGCCGGCGGCGGGGCCTACCGGCTGCCGCTGGCCCAGGCCATCGCCAGCCGTTTCGGGGTGCTGGCGGTGGTGGTGGCTACTCCCCTGGCGGAGTGGCTGCGATGAGCGATCGGGACGGCAGACAGGCGCCATGGGAGGCGCTGGTGGCGGCCCACCCGCTGGAGAGCCATGAGCCGGCCGCATGGCTGCGCTACGGCGTGGCCCTCAGCCAGCTGATCGAACCCTCGGCCCTGGAGCGGCAGCAGCAGCAGCAGGCGGGGCTGGCCTTCGCCCACGCCGAGGCGCTGGGGGCGCCGAAGGAGGAGGTGGCCCTGAGCCAGCGGCAGGCGACGCTGCTGAGCCTGGCGGAGGGCCTGGAGCTGGCCGGGGCGGGGTCGTCGGCGGCGGCGCTGCGGCGCCTCGCCGGTTGGGCGTAGGGCGCCGGGCACCGCGGGTTCAGGCCTGCCAGATTTCGGCCAGATCGAGCTGCAGGCCGGGAAACAGGCTGCCGCCATCGAGGTGGATGGCTTCAGGGTGGCGCTGGGGTTCGCCGTTGCTGGGCCAGATCTCCACCGACCGCTCGGATGGAAGCAGCAGCCAGCCCAGCTGGGCGCCATGGCGCTGATAGGTCTCCATCTTCCGCCGCAGGGATGCGAGGCCACGGGGGCCCGCGTCGGTGGGGCTGGCCAGTTCCACCACCAGGTCGGGGCAGAGGGGCGGGAACCCTTGGCGCTGGTCGGGGGTCAGAGCCAACCAGCGGTCGAGACGCACCAGGGAGGCGTCGGGGCTGAGCACGGAGCCATCCGGAAGGAGGAAGCCGGTGGAGCTGTCGAACAGCTTGATGGCCAGTCCGCTGGAGCGAAGGGCCATCCCCAGCAACACGAGCAGGGTGCTGTTGCGGGCACCTGTCTCTCCTCCGGTGGGGGTCATGACGATCAGGTGCCCACTGGCATCGAGTTCGAGCACGGCCTCGGGATTGGCTGCGCAGACGGCATGGAACTGCTCGGGGCTCAGCTGCAGACCTGGCGGGAGCAGCAGGGGCGGGGCCGCTGCGGGCGTTGAAGCTGGCGGTGCCAAGGTCAGGGCCCCAGGGTGGGCAACAAGAGAAGGCTAAGGGGGCTGGCTGGACGTGCCGTGGCCGCCAAGACGGTTCCCTTTAGGAAGCCGTCATCTGATGACGATGACGGCATGCGCACGATCGTGGATCTGCCCGAGGGCGAGCGCGATCAGCTGGATGCCCTCTGTGCCCAGCGGGGCATTTCGCGGGCCCAGGCGCTCCGGGAGGCCCTGGTCCTCTGGCTGGAGCGGGAGCGGCCGCGCCATGGGGCGGTGTTCGGGCTCTGGAGCGACCGGGGCCCTGACGGGGTGGAGCTGCAGCGTCGGCTGCGTCAGGACTGGGACCAGCGCTGATGGGATTGCTGCTCGATTCCAACATCCTGATCGATGTGTTGCTTGGCCAGGGGGTTGCCTTGCAGTGGCTCGAGGAGCAGCCCCGCTGCAGCATCAGCGTGATCACCTGGATCGAGGTGCTGGTGGGTTGCGGCCCGGGCGAGAGCGAGGCGGTGGAGGTGTGGTTGCGGGGCTTCCACTGCCTGCCGCTCGATGCCGCCGTGGCCCGTGAAGCCGTGGACTGCCGGCGCACACTGGGGCTGAAGGTGCCGGACGCCATCCTCCTGGCCACGGCCCGTTGCCATCAGTTGCGCCTGGCGACGCGCAACACGAAGGATTATCCGGAAGAGCTGGCCGGTGTCGTCGTCCCCTACAGGCTCTGAAGGGTCTTGTACTCCCACAGTCGGCCATGCCAGCCAGCAGGCGCACGCTGAACCCAAAGAACCTGGAGGCCCTCGGGGCGGCGGCGCTGGCGGAGCTGCTGATGGAGGTGTCGAGCGGCCAGGCGGTGATCCAGCGGCGGTTGCGCCTGGCGCTGGCCGCGGCGGAGGGGGCCGGCGGTGCCGCCCAGGAGGTGCGCAAGCGGCTGGCGGCGATCGATCGGTCCCGGACGCTGGTGGGTTCGGCCCGGCGTCCGGCGCTGGTGAGCGATCTGGAGGCCCAGCTGCAGGCGATCACCGGCCCGATCGCGGCCGCGGATCCCCGGGGGGCCTGCGATCTGCTGCTGCGCTTTCTGGAGATCGCCGAGGGGGTGCTGGCGCGCTGCACCGACAGCACCGGCGTGGTGATCGGGGTGTTCGCGCGGGCGGCTGAACAGCTCGGCCCGCTGGCGGTGGCCGCCCAGCTGGCCCCGGACGTGCTGGCGGAGCAGGCGGCCGAGCTGCTGATGGAGGACGGCCATGGCCAGTTCGATGGGCTGGTGCCGGCCCTGAAGG
Source organism: Candidatus Sulfopaludibacter sp. SbA3 (assembly GCA_943367425.1). GTDB lineage: Bacteria > Cyanobacteriota > Cyanobacteriia > PCC-6307 > Cyanobiaceae > Cyanobium. Next base: position 85,881 of record CALRJF020000011.1, on the reverse strand, counting down.
AAGCGCTGGGCGACGGCGGGCTGGAGCAGCTGGAACGCTGCTGCCGGGAGCGCGGCGCCCGCGACGGCAGTCGCCATCGGCTCCAGATCGCTGTGGCCCGGGGGGATGTGGAGGGCTACCTGGGCCAGTTCAGCGCTGGGGATCTGCGCCGGCGCCCGATCGCCGCCATGGCGGCCCGGCACCTGCTGAACCACGGCCGGGCGGCCCAGGCCCTGGAGATCCTCGATGGCGCCACGGCCGAGCACCGAGGCCTGCTCGATGGCGACTGGCAGGACATCCGCATGGCCGTGCTCGAGGCGCTGGATCGGCCCGCCGAAGCCCAGGAGATGCGCTGGCAGTGGTTCTGCCGCAGCCTCTCGATCCCGCATCTGCAGGCTTTCCTCCGGCGCCTCGACGACTTTGAGGATGGGGAGGCGGAGGAACGGGCCCTGGGGGTGGCCGAGCAGCACCCCAACCGCCTGCTGGGGCTGGAGTTCCTGGTGGGCTGGGGGGCCCTGCCCCGGGCGGCCCGCCATGGGATGGCCCACGCCGCGGCGTGGGACGGGGAGGCCTACGCCATCCACAGCGCCGCCGCCGAGCGGCTCAGCGCCGACCATCCCCTGGCGGCCACGCTGCTGCTGCGGCCGATGGTGTGGTGGGCGCTGGCGATGGGCCGCTCCAGTCGTTACCGCCACGCCGCCGAGCACCTGCGCAGCTGCGACCAGCTCGCCGACCGCATCGATGACTGGCAGGGCCATCCCGACCACGGGGCTTTCGTGGCACGGCTGCAGGAGCGCTTCGGGACCCGCTGGGGCTTCTGGAAGCTGGTGGAGCGGTGAGGCTCAGGGTCCGTATCCGTGTGCCTTTCGCCGCTGCCGGGGCCGGATCGCCTTCAGGCCCAGGGATTGTTCAGTGCCGGTCCGCGGCTTCGAGCCGAGCACGTTGTTGCCCGAGGCCGAAGGCTGAGTCTGTTCATGGGCCTCGGTCGGCCATCCCGATCCACCTGCCGAGAGAGCAGCAGCTAGGCGATGGCCAACATCAGCCGCAGCCGATCACGGTGGATGAGCTCAGGCCCTTTCAGACAGAGATCTCGGCTTCTCGTTGGAGAACTTCTGCCGCGAGGTCAGGGGCCCATCTTTGACGCAAGCCCGTAAGGACGCCTTACGACAAGGAGACATCCGGCCTAGGGTGAGATCCAGTGACTGGTTTACCAGCGATGGAGGTCGCCACACTTACCGCCAAGGGACAGGTCACGGTGCCGAAGGCGGTGCGTGAGGCCCTGGGATTGCGGCAAGGCGATCAGCTCAGTTGGGAGCTGGAGGACGGCTCGGTGCGCGTGCGGGCCGTGGCGCCGTTGGATCTGGCCTTTCTGGAGGGGCTGGAGAGCACCCTGAGCGAGTGGAGCAGCCCGGAGGATGAGGAGGCGTTCCGCGATCTATGAGCCACTTCGACAGGTACTCGGTGGTGCGGGTGCCGTTCCCCTTCACGGATCGGCAGGCCCAGAAGCTGCGGCCAGCGGTGGTTCTTTCCCAGCCCGACTTTCCGCGTGGTTGCGGCCACCTGCTGCTGGCGATGATCACCTCGGCGCGGCAATCCTCGTGGCCCCTCGATTGGCCCCTTGAAGATCTGCAGGCTGCAGGTCTGCCCCAGTCTTGCCTGGTGCGCTTCAAGTTGTTCACCCTTGATGAGCGGCTGGTGTCGGGGGGCCTGGGCTCTTTGGCCACCGCCGATCGTGCCGGTGTGGCGTCCCAGCTGCGCAAGCTGTTGGGTACCAGGACCTGAGCGATGCCTTCAGCCCGAGGGTTTGCCGTGCCTGGTACATCGGGAGCCTTTGTCCAGCTTCCGTGGCCCCAAGACGATTGGCCCACGGTGCCGTCGCGTCATCGCACGGCATCAGCAGGCGCTTGGCTGGCCGACCAGGCCATCGCGGCTTCGAGCGCGTCGGCGGCCTTCGGTTCGTGCAGCCAGCGCTCGCTGTCGGGGATCACGGTGACGGTGCGCACGATCCACACCCGGGCTTGCGCTCTTCCACCAACACCTGGTGGCCGGCGTAAGGCTTGCCGAGGCTAATTTGTCCATTAGCGCCAACCAACTTGACCGCAGGGGCTCGGGTGGTCCTGGCCATGGCGACGCTCCGCTTTGGTGCTGGATTCAACTCTGGCTTTCGAGCGGCACGGCTGCCAAGGCGTTGCCGCCGCCTGAGTGCCCGCCCGTAGGCGCCACCTGCTGGAGAAGCACAATGATTGCCGGTATGGGCTGGATTGCTTCGCGATGGAAGTTTAGGTCTCAGACGGCTTGATTGTCTCCATCAACAAAGCCAAGGCCTCACTCAGTTGGAGCCGGTTGAGGGTGGTGTCGGCGAGGAGGAATCTGCACTGAGCAACAACGCATCGAGCTTGGATTCCAGATCGGCGAGTCGCTTGTCCTCTTTCTCGAGCCGCTTGATTCGCTTCTCGCTCTCGAGTGCTCTGATCTGCGCATCGATCGTTGGATGCCAGTTTAACTTCGCCAACCAACGCCGCCAAGGCGGCAAAGAGGCAAGGAATTCCGATTCGCTGATTGACGTTGACGTGGATCCCGAGGAGATCGACATGGCTGTAGGAGGTGAAGAACGTGATCAGGACGACAAGGGCACCGCCGACAAGGGAGGCAAAGCCGACGCGATCCAGCAAAGGAAATGGATAGGGCTGACCTGGGGAAACTGACGCTTTTTTCTATGGCATGACCGTAGCGGCGCCCAGTCCGAACTGATGAGCTAATGGTATGTCAGTACTAGGAGAGCGCGCATCCGTGGTTTCACGGAGTGGGCCCGTGGGCTCTTGGCTGCTACTGGGGAGGAGGCCCGTGAGGCGTCCGATGAAGGCCTCGATCTGCTGGCCTGGCTGCACGCCGAGACGGCGCAGCAGCAAGCGGTGGTTGGTGACCTGTCTCCGTACGGAACGGCAAGCCCTGAAATTGCTGCAACGTTCAAGGCGACTCGCCACCATCGATGTTCTTCTCAGGGGATGCGATGGTCTTCGCAGGGGATGGTGCTTCGTCGTCTGCCGCGCCGCAGCAGGCCTCGTCTGGGGGCGGTTCGGCAGGAGGCCTGGGGTGGAGGATATAGGTGGCGATGGCAGGACAAATCAGTGCCTTCAACACGATCTGTGCGAAAGGCGTGAGCACCACCAGAGCCAGCTGCAACCCGAAACGCACAGAGCGTCGCTTCGCCTGCTTTGGATTGAGGATTTTGCCGAGGATGAAGCCCACCAGCGAATCGACGCGTGCCTGGACCTGTTTGGCAATCAGCTGGCGGCGCGATTGATCCACTTCGCACATGAGAATGCTCAGCTCCGCTCCCAGATCACGCCTTCGAGGGCCCTTGCCTGGCTTGAATCTGGGCTTGGCCAGCGGTGCAAACCTTTTTCGGGCCGCCTTCCAGGCATCTGTTTCATACTCGCCATAGCCGTCTGTTTTTTGTTCCTGGCTGCGGGAACGGGCCTGAAGGGCTGGAAACGTGGAGTCAGGTGGAAGACTGCCCGGTTGACCATGGCACTTCTTCGGCCATTCAACCTTCGGCATCAAAGCGTCAATGGATTTGTAGTTCTTGATCAGATGATCGAAACTTCCATCGCGAAGCTTCTGGCGTGCATTGCAGCGGCCGATGTTGTAATCATGGGCTAGAAACTCATACTCCAGAAAGCCGCCAAAGGCCGAGAACGTATCGCCAACCAGAGAGGCTTCGGTGGCGGTGACGGTGAGTAACTGGCCTGTGAGGCCCTCGGTAACCCATTGCTGAAATCGGGACTGGCCGAAGATGGCACTGATCAGCCCGGTCGCCATCGCGAGAAGATCATCCTCCGTATTGAAGAACGGATCGGCATCGATCGTTCGTTTGCCGGGGGCAACGAAAAGGTAACTTCGGTTGGGATCCTGATGCTCTGCACCGATGGCCTCGATGAGGTTGACAGCCATCCCTACGGGCTCGTTTTCGAAAACGCCGCCGTCGGTATACAGATAGTTGCCGCCATAGAGTTGGTCGCCGGCAGAGGATTTACGACCGCTGTCCCTGGTGGCCATCATGCTCTTGTCTGACCCCCCGGATCGGACGATGCGCCGTGCCCGGAAAGCAAAGGGAAAGGCTCCTGAGGACAACGCCATCATCCGAAGAATTCCCCAGTTGCAGGTGTTGTGCATCGGCCGCCATACCACCTTGCGTCCCTTCATGCGAGGTTCCATTTCCGACAGATGGAGAGTCTCGGCAGGCCTGGGATGGCGGGAATCGGGCTGATCAGTCTTCGCCGGCAGGCGCTGCAATCGGCAGACGAACTGGTCTTTGTAGCGGGAGTAGGCGAAGGATTCGTTGCTTCCGGAGCCTGGGATCTCCTGTTTGTAGCCATTGAGATTGGACATCGCAATGCCAAGCTGCAGGGTATTCCCTGAAGCCGGGTGGGGCTCCAAGGGCTTGCCGGGGTCATCGGGAATTGCCTTTTGGCCGATGTCGTCAATGACGGCGGAGCTCAGCAAGGAATACTTGTGCTCATTGACATTAACCTCCAGGAGATCCTTGATGTTGATCTGCTTGACCCAGGCATCGAACAGGGGGTTGCCGTCGTAGGGTTGCCGCAATGTCTTGCCACCGAAATAGAGCTGTTGGCTCAAGATGGCGGCTGTCATGGCACCAGCGGACGCGCCGGTGATCACATCGATCACCACACGATCAGGGTGTTTTTCAGGAAGCGACTCGTTATGCAGGGCGATGGCTTCGAGCACCTCATACATCACTCCGGCTTCATAACTCCCGAGCGACACGGCTCCGGAGATCACAATGGCAAGCTTTTTGGTCATGAGAATGTTGCAGATGGCTCTACGTCGTCAGGTTTTGGAGAACATGCCACTGACGATTGGCCAGATCTGTTCACGCCAAAACTTGTCCGTTCAGATGTCTACTAGCACTGCTCAGCGGAGGGACTCTGGGGCTTCATCAAGCGTTATCCGTTCTTACAGGCCGGCAACCCCGGCATCAGGCGGCAGAGGGGCTGATGCAGCGGCGACCCCGGCGGCAGCCACAGCGGGCTGGAGCCGCGAATCACGGACAGTCCGATCAACAGGGCCCAGAGCCAGACGAGGCGGGGGCGTCCGGGAAGGATCATCGGATCGGACTGCTGGGCAGATGAAGGGGGTGTCGGTCCATGAAGAGAGCAAGCTACAAGCGCACGTCATAAGCCGAGCTGATCGTTTCATGCGGAATTGATCAGCTCTGTCTGGCCCGGGGGTGGGGAGGGATGCATTTTTTGAAGTTGTGACTAACTTAATACTTCGTTTTGTATTTGCTGCCCCATGGCTGTCAAGTCAGTCACCTATAGCTTCTTTCAAAAGATCAGTTCTACAAGCGGCGGCAACAAGATCAAAGCAGCGAGAGACCGCACCGGCAATCGTTCCTTCACCTGGTCAGAAGTCGGTGCCAGCAGCGATGCGGATTCCGCCCAGCTGTCACCTGGTGAGATCGTCTCCAATGGAGATGATTCCTACACCTACGTGGGTACTTACAACGGCGGCATCATCGTCAGGTCAGGCAATAACTATTTCTATGCCGGAAATACCGGCTTGCCTACCAGCGGCTCCATCAATACCCCCTATTCCTTCATCACAGGAGCGACAGCCTCAAGCCCCGTCTGCTTCCTTGCCGGCACCCTGATCCGCACCCCCGACGGCCCCCGTGCCATCGAGACCCTGGCGGTCGGCGATCTGGTGTCCACGGCCGGTGGTCCTAGGCCGGTGAAGTTCCTGGCCCGTTCCAGCCGCGACCTCAACACCTTGCGGGGCTTCGGCAAGATGCCGATCCGTATCGCCGCCGGTGCGCTGGGAACCCATGGTCCTGAGCGCGACACCTTCCTGAGCCCCAGCCATGCCATCGCCCTGGATGGTCATCTGGTGGAGGTCGGCGCGCTTCTCAACGGCAGCACCATCAGCCAGCTCGAAGCCTTCGATGCTGAGGAGATCACCTACTTCAACATTGAACTCGATCAGCATGAACTGATCTGGGCCAATGGGATGCAGACGGAAAGCTATTTCGCGAGTTACCGCACCAATGGTTTCAGCCGAGACAGCTGGGACAACCATGACGATTACCTCGCCCTGTATGGCGCCTCGGCCCCGATGGAGGAGCTTGATCTGCCCAGGATCCCCTTCGCCCGCCAGCTGCCTGCGAGTGTGCGGCTGCTGCTCCAGCGCCACGAAACGGCACCCAGGGCCTCCGTGAGCCTCTGATCTGCGGCGGTGCAGGAGCTGCGCCAGGCCATCGATCACTGCAAGCGAGACGGCCTGATCGATGAGGGGCTGGCCCTCCTGCAGCGTGAACTGGAGGAGCATCCCGGCAGGCGCGATCTGCTGTGGCTGGAGCTGGAGCTTGCCCAGCACGGCCGCGACCAACCGCGCGTGGCGGCGCTGAGCCGGCAGCTCCTGGCGGACCGGCCGGATGCGGAACCCCAGACCCTGGATCACCTGCGCAAGGTGCATTTCGGGGCGTTGTTGCTCATGGCCGATGCCGGCGCCGACGGCGCCCTGGCAGCCCTGCCCGCCCGCAGCGACGACGAAAGCCGCTGGCGCATGCTCCAGGGGATGCGGCTGGCCCAGCAGCGCTACCGCTTCGCCACCGCCACGGCCCTGGCCCTGGCGCTTGATCGCCTGGCCCCCGGCGATCAACCCGTGCCACACCGCCGTGAGGCGCTGGAACTGGCGGAGCGATTGGCATTGATGGATGGGGACCTGGTGCTGGCCCGCTCGTTGCGGGAGCGGATCCGGGTCCTGCTGCTGGCCAGCGATGACCCCGCCGAGCGCCAACGGGTGGGGGCGGAACCGCTGCGCCAGTGGCGGCTGGAGATCGGTGCGAACCCCGCCGCCGTGCGGGCGTTGGAGGGCCTGCGGGCCCTGCCCGATGCGGCGGCCTGCCAGGCCATCGCCAGCCGCCTGCTGGAGGAGCCCAATGCCACGGCGCTGGCCTTCGCGTTGCTGCTGCGGCTGCGCCGCGCCGGCTGGATCGGCCTGAAGGCTCCGGTGGTCTACGGGGCGGCCGCGATTCCCCGACGCCTATGGCTGCTGCGCCGCCATGGCGACGGCGGCCCGGCTCTGGCGGCCAGCGAGCAGCGCTGGCGCTGTCACCAGCCGGGATGGGATCTGGAGTGGCTGGATCACCAGCCCGAAGCGATCGATCGGCGGAGCCAGCTGCCGCTCCTGGTGCGGGAGGCCTGCGCCTGCCTGAAGGATCCGGCCGTGCGCTCCGACCTGCTGCGCCTGGCCCTGCTCTGGCAGCACGGCGGCGTTTCGGTCGACTGGAACGTGCGCAGCCAGGCCCCACTGGACCCGCTGCTGGCTGACGGGGTGGATCTGCTGCTGGTGCAGGACGGCTGGGGCAGCCTCAGCCTGGAGCTGATCGCCGCCCGAGCCGGCCATCCGTTCGTGGAGGAGGCCCTCGAGCTGGCCTGCCGCACGGTGCTGGAAGGGGAGGGCTACAGCCGCTGGGACCTCAGTGGCGGCTGCCTGCTCAGCGGTGTGTTCGCGCGCCAGATGGCGCCCTCGATCGCAAGCGGAGGCCGGCCGGCCGGCGTGCGGGTGATCTCCGTGTATGAGCTGCAGCAGTGGCTGGGTCTGAATGTGCCCCTGCCCGCCCCGGGCAGAAGCGAGCAGCGGGCGGCACCGGGTCTGTTCGACCATGGTCTGCGCCAGGCGGCCCTGGCCCGCCTCACTTCGGCGTGACACGGCGATGACGCTGCAGACCCATCAACAGGCCGACTGGGCCGGGCTGATCCAGGCCCACGACCCGGCCAGCACGGATCCGGGAGAGTGGCTGCGCTATGGGGTGGCCCTGCTCCAGGTCAGCGGGCCGGGCGGTGGCGACCAGGCGAACGCCTTTCTGTCCATGGAGATGGCCCGGGGCTTCGGCGCAACGCCGGCCGAGACCAGCCAGGCGATCAAGGCTTCCGGCCTGCTTTCCCTGGCCGAAGCCTGTGGAGCCATCGGACTCGGTGACGCTGCCGACGACTTGGGTGCCTTGGCCCATGAGGCGCTGGCTGATCTGCTGGGATTCAGCGGTGTGGGTCGCCAACCTGAACCGGGAGTGGCCGCTGCAGAGCTCGATCTGGGCCCGGAGGTGGTGCTCACGGCCATTGCCTCCAGATTGCATACGTTGAAGGCGGTGGTGGGGTCGCTGCTGGCGCAAACCCTGAAGCCGGCGGCGGTGAAGATCTATCTCTCGGAAGATCCCTATCTGCTGGATACGGGAATTGATCCGGGTTGCGAGGTTGTGCAGGAGCTGGCGGCCTTGGACGGTGTGGAGATTCAGTGGACGCCCAACCTGGGGCCCTACAGAAAGTTTCACCCTTACGTCACCGATGCCCAGGCCCGGGCTGCAGGCAACCTCAGCCCACAGGCCGAGCGGTTGTTCGTCACCGTTGATGACGACACGATCTATCCACCGAGATTTCTGGAGTATCTGACCCGCAATTACGGGAAGTACAACTGCAGGGTGGCCCATCGAGGCCGCAGGATGCTGGTGGGCGATGGCGCCTTCCGGCCCTATGGGCAGTGGCCCGATGGTCTGCGGGAGCCGCGGCTCGGCAATCTGCCAACGGGGCAGAGTGGCGTGCTCTATCGGCTGTCAGATTTTCCGGAGGATCTGTGCCTGGAAGCGGCCCTGGTGCTGGCACCCACGGCTGATGATCTGTGGATGCATTGGTTGCTGGCGATGGAGGGTGCGCCGGCGGTGATCCTGCAGCCCAATGCGGCGGCACGCACCAACCAGCTGGCCTTTCCAACTGCTGATGGCTCGAAGGGGTATGCGAATGCATCGCTTTGGCAGGCCTTCAATTCAGGGAAGGGCGAACAAGCTGCAGGTGGAAATGACGGGCAGATTCAAGCGATCGATGCTTTCTTTCAGGCCATGGGTTTTAATCTTGTAAATGTTTTGAGCCAGGAGTTCGAAAATGAGGTTGACCTCTATTGAGCGGAATTGCTGCATATATTTAATTGCTGATACCCTCCTATTCGCTGGCTGTTATCGTTCCTGGTGACCTCCAACCAGCCGTTCCGGGAGTGGGACGATATCTTCCCGAGTGGATCGAAGATCGTGGCTGCTTTGGACCGGCTGGTGCACCACTGCCACATCGCGGGGATCGAGGACGAGGGTTATCGGTAGAAGCAAGCTGCTGCAAGGGTTTCCAGTGAATCGGAAGACCCGCCTACGGAATTGACGAGGACGCCATGCCCATCACGATCAACGGCCGCAACCACCCAGCGCACCAGAAGCACGGCGGCAATATGAATACTGACCCACCCGCCTTGAGATGGATGCCAGAAAATCAACTTGATTGACGAGCCACGACAGCCTGGTCACGATCCCGTTCCCAGCTGCAATCTCAGGCTCTAGCGGGCTTCCGAACAACCATCTTTATCGGTCAACCAGATTGACGCCACCCGTCAACTTGATTGACACGGGGCAGGCGTCTTGTACTCGGTGGAGCCGCGAGGGGAGGATCACGACCAGATGCTGGCCCAGCTGACGATCCTGCGCACGGAAGCGGAACAGCTTTCCTATGAGCTGAGCCTGGCTCTAGCCAGCGGCGCCCTGCAGGTGAAAGCTGGAACATTGGGGACAGCAGCCATGAAATTCGGTAAGCAGGAGTGGAAGCGCTGGAGCCTCTTCTAGCTAGGGCAGAACCTGTGGATGCTGGAGCAGACAGGTTGAGAAAAAGGTGGATTCTTCGTTGATTTTGGCGCGATTGGTGGTGTGCTGCTGAGCAACAGCTGGCTGATGGAAAAGATGATCGACTGGAAGGGGATCTGCTGGGAGCCGAACCCCAGGCTGTTCGAGCAAGTGCAACGCAGTCGGGATTGACAGGGAAGCCCGGCCTGTGTGTATCCCACCAGCGGGCAGAGCCTTGAGTTCGTGCTGGTCGATGCCTTTGGGAGCCTACGCCAGCGGGGCAAGATGACCAGCCACATCAAGAAACGGGAGGCATCTGCGGAGGCTGGAGAGCTGACCAGCGTGGTCACCATGTCGTCGATGGATCTGCTTCAGGAAGCATGGTCACCTCGGGAGATCGATTATCTGAGCATTGACACGGAAGGGAGCGAACTTGCGATTCTTGAGGCTATCGATTCGAAACGCTACTTGTTTCGCTGCACTATGGTGGAACACAACTTCAAAGACCAGCGCGAAGCCCAAGTTCATTAGCGACAGAAGCCTCAGTTGGACGTCTGGTATGTGCTTGGCTAAGCTATACTCAATCCAGCTTCGCTGGATAGCCCATCCGGCCGCAGAGTTGCCGAAGTGACTCTGATGTTGCGGGATCGGCAAGTTCTTTGCGCACTGCTTCGGGCAGGGTTCGGCGAGGACGCGACTCGATGCGACTGGAGCATCGGCCGCTGTCTCCACTGAGCTTAATCGAGGCGAATCGATCAAGCGCTGTTGTGTCGCAGGGAAGGCAAAGGACATCGCAGAGTTCACGAAATACGGGCTCTGGTTGCCTGCAGAAGCTTTCGTAGTGGATCCAGTCGAGGTCTTCGTAGGCGTCGAGGAAGGCCTGGTAGCGATTGCAGTAGGAGCGCAAATTGGCAGGCTCCAGTTGGGAATGCCAGCCGGCAGCTATCAGGCCGAGCCAGCTGTCGAGCGGATGTCTAAGTGTCACAACCGAAAGCAGGGGATGGCGAGGCGCCAACCAATTCCGCACGGGCTGTAACTGCGCCACGGATGTGCCGAGGAAAAAGTCGGAATGGCTGTGGTCTCGGATCACGAGGGCCGATCCGCGCGTCTCGCAGAGGGCCAGCACTTGCGTGATCTGGCTGACAAATTCGGCTTCTATCACCTCCAGCGGTAGAGGATCTGCCTGGAGTGCATACAACCCTAGGGGATGGCTAGGGTTAAAGGCTGGGCCGTAACGGTTTGTAGGATTCAGCTCGCTAAGTACGACCACGCCCGGCAGAGCCGCTAGACAACGACTGATCAGAGTGCCGCCGCTGCAAGCGACATGGTGCAGGGTTCGCACCACTGCCGGCTCGAAGCCAGCCCAGGGTTTGCCAACCTGTTGGCGCAATTGCTCGGCGGCCCGGATCTGTTTGTGAATACGCAGTTGATTACAGAGCGCATGCAGCCATTCTTCACCGCCATGGCGCTTAGCGAGGTCAGTTCCCTTAGGGAACAGATCGGACATATCCAGGGGACAGTCCTCGACTGTGGGCAAGCATCCCAGTTGTGGAAGACATTCGCTGAAGTGCCCAAATGACCAGCTAAGCTCGGCGCCGAGGACGGTGAGTGCTGGATCTAGACTCGGTGCTGCCGCGACCAGACGACGCCACAAAATACGAGCCGCGGCGGGATCACCAGCTAGAGAAAGGCGGCGAACGGTGTCAGTGTCTGGAGCCGGCACGTTTAGGAAGGCCAGTGGGGAGGTATCTCTGCAATGTTGGCGCTATCTGATTTCCCGCTTCGGCGGTGATGGCCTGAATGAATCTGCCTTCAAATCCAGTTGTGGAGCATATTGGGGCGAATTTTGGAGTACCGACGATCCATCTGGTTGCGACATTACTTCTGACCTATGACTACCGCTTCGGTGGCGGGGTGAATCTAGCGCTCTCTGGTTCCAGTCATCCTCAGCAGCGGTGTTGGCTCTCCAATGTGGATTCTGTCTCGAATTGTAGCCTTAGAAGTACTGGGTCATTGCACGCAGCATTGAGGACTATTTCTTTAAGCTGACCCAACACTGCCTGGATGGGCTGCTTGGCTTTGAATCGCCACAGTTGATCTGCACGAAGGCCACCTTATCATTTTGGCCGAACAGATGCGTCAGATCTGGGTGGATCCTGCGGGGGCCCACTGGAGCCGATCAGCAGCAACATCTATCCTGCTGTTGTTGCGGCGGCTGACCATGTAATCCAGGATACTGACACCATATGCGCCAGAGTGGAAGCAGTACCGGCAGCAGCAGAGGCGGGCCAGTTGAAGACTTTAGGGATCGTGCCCGCGGGAGAAATCAGGTTATTGTTACAACGAAGCCACCGATTCCCAGCGAAGCATCATTGCCCATCGCCAGCTTTTTGGAGACAGCCAATTTCGCCACGGCTAAGCAGTTCCTGACTTCGCCCTGCCTTAATTCAAATTTTGATCAATAACTGCGGCTTCATGTTAATTGTTGCGCAATATTCCAAGAGTAACCCAGTATTTGCAAGTGATCTGTCTGTAAGGCTCAGTCAATTGTCGCTTTTGCGTTGTAATGGTATTCAACACCCATTTCATCAAGGCATCTTCTATACTCGGGAATTGTGTTTTCAACAGATTGGCCTCCTTTGTCCGGGACGATATCATTTATGCATATCATTTCTCGATTGAGAAGACGAAATACATCACCGGACTTAATGCTCAGGCCTTTGATGTCATTACAAAAGCGAATGAAAGAAATTGGCCCAGTTAGCTCAATAGTCTTTATGCCCGAAGGGCATAGGCTTTCGTCTATAATAACTTGAGCCAAGTAGTCTAAAAACTCTGACAATAAAAGACAGGATCTCTGCCCGCCAATAAGGGTATACCTAAACCCGCCATGGCGATTATGAACTAGTGTCAATTCATGGCTTTTTAAAACTTCAATTAAGTCACTTCTTTGAGCCAGCAAATCAAAGGCGGGTAAATCTGCGTCATGCCATATGCCACCGCAATTATTGATAAAAGCAATTCTGAAAAAGTCGGCTTTGCCAGCTCCAGTATTTAAAAGCTTGAATGCATTAATTAGCCGCTTCGATAAATTATCATTAATCCAAGACTCCATTTGGGAGTCATCAAAATAAGTTTGGTTAAATTGTGGATTTAGGATGGCCCAAGTTGCGATATTTTGACCAAGAGGAGCTGGGAGCAGGCTGATGGGAAGTTTATGAGATGTCACCAGATTCATATTTTTTAGACAGCTGATTTACGTTAGCACATTTCTCAGCATAAACTGGCTTGTGCTGATTGCCCATGTGTTTAAGTTGCTCTGGCCTCCATAGAGCTGATAGTCAAGGCGCCGTCGCTGCACTATTTGCATATCGTGGATACATTAAGGAGTAGCTTAATGTGCGTCTTTATAGAGATAGAAAGTTGACCAACCTATCGACTAGTTGTCGTCGAGACTGGTTTATTTGTGGTGGAGTAAGCTTGTTGTATAGCAAGCGTTTTGAAGTGTCAATTAGGATACTTGCGTGTTCTTCCGATGGTATTGAAGAGTCGATCAACTCGGCAGCAGCTGACGGGTTATGAGGATAGAGCTGTAGAGTAGCTTGTTGGGGAATAAAGTGATAGAGCTCTGAACAATCTGGTGCCCAAACGACAGGTATTGCTAAAGAAGCCAAAGCATCAAAGGGTTTTTCTGTGACATATGAGCTGACATATGTATTCTCTATTGCTGAAATGTATGGACTTGAAGCGTGCAGTGTGCTTAACTTATTGAGATGCCAATCAGGTAGCGCTTGGCGAGGTGTACGCTCAGATTTCCAGCCTAATCCGTGAACTAGCTTTTCTGACTTAACATGTTCTGCTAGGAGAGTTCGGTAGGTTGACAATGGATAACCGTGCGGATTCGACTGATCTGGCACGCTCATTGCTTCTTGACGCTTTTCTCCGATATATGCATATTTGTATTTACACTGAGTCCATATATCCACCACATCCTTGGTCGAAAGGGTTGTGTTTCGCGATAGAAGTGTAGAGTATCTCGCCAGATATTTTTCTTCAGTCGTTATAAAGTATGGAACCGGTAGATCTGCGAATAAATCGGAATTAAGACATGAAAGTTGAAAATATTCAATTCCAGATGATGAATCTCGCAGGATAGTGGTTGCGTTATTGCTTTTATGTTCACTCCACATAGTGACCCAGAGTGGCTCCTCTGATATGACGATCAACTTGGCTTTCTGATTTCTTTCTAATGCCTTGCTGATTTGAAAGCAATTCTCTGCAATGTCTCGCGAAAAACCTAGAATGATGAAGTCTGCATCAAAGATCGAATCTCTATACTCAAAGTACCGTGAGAGAAGATGCCTGTAGAGCCTGTAGGCAAAAGGGGTTCGGTGGCAGTGCTTGCCAAGAAGATGTATTCTTGGTCTTGCAGAAGAAGACATATGGACTAATACTTGTTTGAATCAAGTGAGCAAAGAATGTTGTCATAGCGGGAAGCCGCCATATATATATCGCTAATGAACGTATCAGGGCCGTATAGGAGAAAAAGGTCCTTAAGCGACTCCTGCATCTTTGCTATTTTTCTGGGATTCAAGAATAAGCTACGAATCAAAGGTGCAATTTGGCGCACTCCCTCCATGCTATCAGGCAAGAATATACATGCTTGATTCCAGTAAGCAAAATCACCAGGTACTCTCCATTGATCAGATAAAATAATTGGTATTGAGCCGCTCGCAATTGCTTCCCACAGTCTTAACGTATTTGGACCAGTCCCCGACGGACAAAGAGTAAACACAGATTCACCTAGAAGCTTAGCAAAGGAAGCGGCTTTCGCCTTCTGATTGTCGTCATCAGCTGCTTGACTATCGCCAGATATCTGCTTTTTATAAACGACATCATTAAAGAACCATTCAAGATTGCCAGTGATAACGCATCTTTCAGATGCCTCTAGCTCAGTGAGAATATAATTCCGGGTTTGCGTCATGTACCAATTGGCTGCTTGAGCTCCTACAAAGTTTACGTCATAAGCCCTTTGATGCCATTTTTTCCATTCTTGACTATAATTAACAGCATAAAGTGGAAATGGATGCAGTTTAAACTTAGTAGTATATTTCCTCTTGGCAAGGTGGCTCCAAAACAAATCAGTTATTCCTGCATCTATAAATAGATTTGGGTATCTCAATGCGTGTATGTGCTGGCAAACTGAAAAAATCCGCTTGTATTCATTCTTGAAGTCTTTAATGCCAGCTTGTAGTATTAATAGCAAGTCTTGTGCTTCAGGCTTGCCTGCATTCAATAAATCAATGAGTGATGCCCAGGGAAAGCCAATGTAGCCAACATGCTCAAACCCATGAAGCACCCTAATGGACAGCTGTGCTGCCTTCTTTTCTGTTATGGCAGGATATTGCCAATGCGACTTGAATACTAGTATATTCTGACTACGCAATATAGGACCGCTAATATTGTCTATTTTGTCGCTCGTATCCGTTGGTCTTGGCAGATGTGCATTGGATTCGTTATGGACATAGCTGCACCGAAAAGCTGATTCTCTGAATGGGATGCTGTCATAACTCTTGGTTATCGAAACATCCGATGTGTCCCACTGAAAATGAGCCTGATAAAAGATGAGGTTCTTGTCAAGTAGTGACTCTGCTGCGGTCCTTCGTTTGTCTATGGAAATCTTGCTAGCTATTTCGTCATTGTACTTTTCTCTGAAGGTCTTGCTTAGTTGATTGTTGGATATAACAAAGTAGGCGAGGGGTAAGCACTTAACCTGTATTATCTCGGCCCTATAGGCAAACATTCTCCATAGATTCCAGTCACCTGCATATCTGAGCCCCCCAAAGGCGTTGCCTTTTCCGGCATCTTTGTACAAACTTTGCTTGAAGAATGTACCCTCCTGCTGAACAAAATCACAAAACATTCCATCTGCCAGACCTTCTCGTAAGAAATCTGAGCATAATCTTCTTTCGTTAATTGAAACTGGAATGTCATTTATCATCACTGCTGCACTTCCTCCAATCCATCTAGTAGATTTGCTGGAGTGCGATATCTTATCGACAACTTTTAAGGCATATTTGCACATGATGTCATCTGAGTTGATCCATGTCAGCCATGCATCCTCGTCTTCGTTAATCCCTAACTGATGAAAGCCATGATTTATTGCATCATACATGCCTTTGTCGCCACGACTGTCAATTGAGATTTCTACAGAAGCATTCCCAAGAAAGTTTCCGTTTTCTTGAAGTGTCTCTTTCCATTTTTGAGCGATATCAATTGTGCCATCAGATGATAAGCAGTCTTGTATGTGATATCTTATTTTTCCTTCGAAGTCTTGGCATAGAATGCTCCTTATGGTTTTGTCAAGTGTTAATTCGGAATTTCGTGTAGGAGTTACAATTTTGAATACGTTGCTCTTGGTCATCTTTGAGGTTCATTGGGTGTGATAAGTCTTTGGAAGACGGCTTGCGGGTGCATGGACCTACAAGTGTTCTGGGTGAAGCCATGGTAAGTAACGTGGCGATGGGGCCATTGAATAATTTCTCTGTTGCAACTTGGCATGAAGAAATCTAATTATTCTTTGCAGTCTTCTGGTTTTTCTTGGAGTAAAATTGATTGCCGCAACTAAGTTATTGGAAGTCAAGATGGGAAATTCGCCTAGAACTTTGGGGCATATTGCGCCTGGCTGAATATTCGCTAATTCCCAAAGCTTTTTTTCATCTGCCCGAATCTTTGTCGTATATCGAAAAGACATAGCAGCGTTTTTGACAAATTTGCATAGACCGGCATGAGAGTTGATGTTTGCATTGAGGATCCGAAGGGAATCCATATTGATTTCATGTGTGGGAATCTCTCTCTCCTTTGTCTTCTGCTCATTCTTTGGAACTAGTGGTTCTTGGGTTGGCGCAGACAAGATACGCGCGTGTCTCTTTATTGGCATTGCACGATAGATGTTGCTACCGACTATTCTCCGATGGCACGCAACGCAGATCTGATCATTGAGCATAATCATCTTCCCGTTGTCGGGTGCAGCCATCAACCAAGACCTCCCCTGGAGCGCTCCATGGAATGGGGATTGGTGGGAGGGTTCTCCATCGAGCCCACCACATTGAAGCCCTTTAGCCGCAGTAACGCCTCCTTCTTCGCCTCCTCCTTGTCGGCCGCCACCATCTCCGCCACCAGTTCCTCCAGGGTTGTGGTAGGCGTCCAGCCGAGCTTGTCGTGGGCCTTGCTGGGATCGCCCAGCAGCGTTTCCACTTCCGCCGGCCGGAAGTAGCGCGGATCGATCCGCACCACCACCTCATCGCTGCCGGCACGACGACCCTGCTCCTGGAGCCCTTCACCGCTCCATTCAATGCCGCCCCAGCCCAGCTCCCGGGCCGCCAGTTCGATGAACCGTCGCACGCTCTCCTGCCGGCCGGTGGCGATCACGAAATCCTCTGGGTTCTCCTGCTGCAGCATCCGCCACTGCATCTCCACGTAATCCCGGGCGTGGCCCCAGTCGCGCAGGGAATCGAGGTTGCCCATGAACAGGCAATCGTCGAGTCCGGCATCGATGCGGGCCAGGCCGCGGGTGATCTTGCGGGTCACGAAGGTTTCGCCGCGGCGGGGGCTTTCGTGGTTGAAAAGGATTCCATTGCAGGCATACATCCCGTAGGACTCGCGGTAGTTCACCGTGATCCAGTAGGCATACATCTTCGCCACCCCATAGGGGCTGCGCGGATAGAAGGGGGTGGTTTCCTTCTGGGGGATTTCCTGCACCAGTCCGTAAAGCTCACTGGTGCTGGCCTGGTAGATCCTGGTCTTTTCTGTGAGTCCAAGAATTCTCACAGCTTCCAGGATGCGAAGCGTCCCCAGGGCATCGCTGTTGGCGGTGTATTCCGGGCTCTCGAAGCTCACCGCCACATGGCTCTGGGCGCCGAGGTTGTAGATCTCATCGGGCTGCACCTGCTGCACGATGCGGATCAAATTGGTGCTGTCGGTGAGATCGCCGTAGTGCAGCACCAGCCGCGGATCACTCTCGTGGGGATCCTGATACAGGTGATCGATCCGATGGGTGTTGAAGCTGCTGGCCCGCCGCTTGATGCCATGCACCACATAGCCCTTCTCCAGCAGCAGTTCAGCGAGATAGCTGCCGTCCTGGCCCGTGATGCCGGTGATCAGGGCAGTTTTGGGCATGGGATCGTTGGGGCCGGTGGCCTTGCAGCATCGCCAGGAACTTAACGATCGTCCACCCGTTGGGCGGGTTCAAACTGAACAGTTGTGTCAGCGTTCGAACTTCTCAGCCAATCCTCTAACAATGTTCCATCCCTACAGGCCTTAGATCCAGGCGGAAGGGATGATAAATGGCTCGGAATACCAGTCGCGGAGCTGCAATCCTTGGAAATCAGTGAAGTCCGTATTGTCGCTGTTTTCAAGGCTTAGCCCTGCTCGGTCGTCTGGCCCTCCGGGGCCCGCAGGTCCCGGAGCAGACCGGCCACATGGCTCGCGAACCCCTCCCCCAGCATCCGTTGGCCGTAGGGCGTGAACCGTTCGTTGGCGCTGGCGTCCCCGGCGCGGCTCTCCGCCACCGCTGCCGCCAGGTCCTCCAGCCACTGGCCATCGCGGCCGCTGCGCCAGCCCAGGCCCAGATCCCTGGCTTCGCGCTCCAGCCAGCCCCCCTCCCGGCCCACCACCGCCGCCGGCCGGCCGCTGCTCCAGCGCGCAGCGCCGAAGCACCACAGCAGCCCCGAGCTGCGTTGCCGGTAGAGCACCGGGTCGTAGGCCAGCAGGGCCGCGTCGCAGCCGGCCAGCAGCGCCTGCATCTGCCCCGTCTCCACCCGCTCGTTCAGCCACTGGAAGCCATTGATCTGCTCCCTGGCCCGTTCGAGGCAGGCGCGCTCCGCTGCCGGCAGGGGATCGTGGCTGTGCAGCTGGAACAGCCACTCCGCCTGCTGCAGCGGCGCCGGCAGCGGGCCACCGCCGAGCAGCTGCTGCACCACCTCAAGGGCTTCTCTGCGGCCTTTGCCGGCTTTGAGATCGCCCCAGTGCAGCAGGATCCGCGGCCGGGTGCCGGCGGCGGCAGGCTCCGCGATCCCGGCCGGGAACGGCACCCCCGCCCCCACCACGGCCGGATGCAGCTCCGCTTCGCCCAGGCCCGCCGCAGCCAGCAGCGGCGCGTAGAGCTCCTGGCTCTGGCGGCTCGGCAGCCGCAGCCGCAGCCGGTGGCCGCCCTGCTCCACCGCCCGCGCCAGGGCGCTGAGCGCCACCTGGCACGAGCCAGTGGCGGCCCCGTCGTTTCCGTCGCCCTCCAGGGTTTCGCCCGGCGCGAACATCAGGCTCACCATCACCGCAGCGGCGGGGCACTGGCGCAACGCCCGGGCCAGCCCCAGCAGCTGGAACGGCAGCGCCGTGTGCATCACCCAGGCCGCCACGGGCTCCCCCCCCAGGGCCGCCAGCAGCTGCTGCTCCAGCCGCCGGGCCAGGTGCACCATCCCGCCCAGATCGGCCCAGTGGCGCGGATCCACGTAGCCGCAGCCGCTGAACACGCCGCGGCAGCCGTCGGCCGCCACCGCCCCATCGGCCCAGCACTCGGCGGCCCAGCCGTCCGCCGCCAGCGCCGCCAGCAGCTGGGCGTTCACATCGCCGTGGTGGCCCACGCTGCTGGCATAGGCCGGATCCACGATCACCACCCGGCCGCTCCGCATCCGCCCTACCGCTTCGATGCCCGCCGCCGCGAACCGCCGCACAATGGTGCCAGTGTTCGGAGGGCCGTGAACCCCAGCAGCTGGCCCACGGCCACCGAACTTCTCCAGGAGCTGCCGGGCGAACGGGCCGCCAGCCGCTCCGAGCTCTCCGACCAGCTGCGCTGGCTGGGCCGCTTCGGCCTGGTGGAGCCGTTGCGGGATCAGCTGGCGCGGCTGCGGTCCACTCCCCACTGGGATGCGCCCCTGGCCCTGGAGGCGAGCCTGGCCTGGTTGCTGGCCGGCGATGGCCACCAGGCCGATCTGGTCTTCCTCGAGGCCGATGGCCTCGATCCCACCCTGGCCCTGGTGCCCGATCCCTGGGGGCTCTGGCCCGCTCCCCCCGAGCCCGGCGCCACCCCCGCGGCGCAGCGTGCCGAGGCCCTGGCGCTCGCGGCCCGGATCCGCGCCTGGCGCTGGCTGGATCCCATCGCCCTGGCCGAGGCCTGGCAGCAACGGGCCCAGGCCGACTGGACCCAGGCTCTGGCCGGTTCGGGGCTGGATGAGCTGGTGCTGCTGCTCCGCCACCGCCCCGCAGCCGTTCCGCCGATCGAGCCCTTCCTGGCCTCCCTGGTGGGGGAGGAGCAGATCGCCGCCAGCCCCGCCGAGGCCCTGCGCTTCTGGTCGCTGCTCACCGACATCGCGCCCGACTGGGTCCACGCCCGCATCAAGGCCGCCGATCTCGCCCTCACCCGGGGCGATCCCGGCCGCTGCGCCAGCTGGATCGCCACGGCCTCGCCCGATGTCCGGCGAAACCCCTGGTACTGGGACATCGCCGCCCGCCAGGCCCTCGAGGCCGGCGCCATCGCCCTGGCCCTCGACCACTGGGGCCAGGCCCTGGCCGAAGCTCCCCCTGAGCTGGTCGAGGTGTTCCGCATGCGGCGCCGCGAGGCCCGGCGGGGGCCGGGGCTGCAGCAGGCCCGCGCCCTCCTGCATCGCGGCGAGGCCCCGGCCGCCCTGGTGCTGTTGCAGCGCCTGGTGGCCGACGATCCCCAGTGGCAGCCCCTGCGCGCCCTGCTGCTGGAGGCCGAAACCGCCATCGCCTCAGGAGCCGGCCAAGGTGCGGAAACGGCTGCCGACCACTCACCCCAGCGCTTCGCCCGGCACCTGGAGCGGGCCGCCGCCCGGATCGGGCTCTCCCTGCCCCCCGCCACCCTGGCAGCCCAGGGGGCCGAGCTCGATGTCGCCAGCGTCCGCCAGCAGCTGGAGCGGTTCTCCCGCAACCTCACCGAAGCCGAAGCGCGCTTCGCCCTGGAGAGCTGACGCTGCAACCGCAGTCCATGGCCTGCAACGCATCACGTCAGTCCTGTGGATCATCAACTCCATAACCCACTGGTCATTGATGCCGCTATGCCACCATGCTGCAAACGTGATTAAAGCCTCACTCAGACATTAAACTTCACCAATAAATAACCAGAAGGCAGAAGATTCCTGAAGGCTCGATCGTGTCGAATTTGCTATGCGCATAATCTGCTTCCTGGTCGTTTCTTTGGCTGATTGAACGATGTCGGAGCGCCACAACAGAGAGTTTTTCTTCCTGGCTGATCGTGGTGAGGTGCGTGGGCCGGTGGCCGCCGCCAGTGTCGCCAACAGTGAGAATCTCCGCCCTGCCACCCGTTCCGAAGCGGATCGCATGTTCCGCTTCTCGGAGATCGTCACCACGACGAGTCCGGCTCCCAGTGAGGAGCTGCTGCTCAAGGTGGCGGAGGTGATGACGCAGCAGACCCCGGACATCGACAGTCCGATCCCCGCCGGATTCACCTATCTGGGGCAGTTCGTCGACCACGATCTCACCCGGGATGTCACCAATGTGCCCTTCGGCACGACGATCGCCTCGCCGGAGGATCTACTGCAGGGCAGAAGTCCTTCCCTTGATCTGGATTCGCTCTACGGCGCCGGGCCGACAGCCGAGCCTGGCTTCTATGCCCCCGATCGCATCAAGCTCAAGGTGGGCCGCACCCAGGCGTCTGGCCCACCGCAGACGCCCAACGCCTCCCAGGATCTCGACGGATTCGATCTGCCCCGCATCGGCAGCGCCACCACCGACCCCCGTCAGGTGCGGCTGGCCAACATTCCCGACCAGCGCAACGACGAGAACCTGGCCGTCGCCCAGACCCATCTGGCCTTCATCCGCTTCCACAACCGAGTCTGCGATCGGCTGGCCAGCAGCGGCACCCCCAGCGCCCTGCTGTTTGAGCGGGCTCGGGAACTCGTCACCAAGCACTATCACTGGATGCTCAGGAACGACTACCTGCCGCGGGTGGTGGATCCAGGGATCGTCAACGACGTGTTCCAGAGGGGACGGTTGATCGTGGAGCCTGGCTCGGCCGAAGCACCCACCATGCCCCTGGAGTTCTCCGTGGGCGCCTTCCGGCTGGGCCATTCGATGATCCGCGAGATCTACGACTGGAACGCCGTCTTCAGTGTCAACGGCAGCATCGGCGATTTCGGCACCCTGTTGAATCTGTTCCTCTTCTCCGGGACCAGCGGCAACCTCAACCCCGGCACGGATTCCGATGATCCGATCGCGGGCAGCTTCGAGCGCCTGCCCAGCAATTGGGTGGTCGACTGGACGCGCATGTTTGATTTCGTCAGGGACGGCACCCCCGAGCTGGCACCGGAAACCTTCGTGAATTTCGCCCGCCCCCTCGACATTCGCCTCACCGATCCGCTCCGGCAACTGCCCCTGGGCTCCTTCGGGGCCCGCGGACCTTCCATCCCGCCCATTCCCCAGGATGACCGCCGCCGCAATCTGGCCTTCCGCAACCTGATGCGTGGCCGCATGGTCCAGCTGGCCACTGGCCAGGAACTGGCGGCCCGCATCAATCAGGCCCTCACCGCCGCCGGCCGCTCCGGGGAGACCTTCACCCCCCTGACCCGCGAGCAGATCCTGGGCGACGAGTTCGGCGGCCTCTCGGCGGCCGAGGGGGATTTCTTCGCCACCCATACGCCGCTCTGGTTCTACGTGCTCCGGGAGGCGTCGCTGAACCTGACCGAAGGACGGCCGGGTACCGGCCGGCTCGGCAAGGTGGGCGGACGGATCGTGGCGGAGGTGTTCCACCGTGCTATGGGCGGCAGCCGCATCTCGCTGCTGCGGGATCCGGAGTTCACGCCCACCCTTGGAGCGGTGCGGGGCGTGTTCCGCATGACGGACCTGCTCCAGGTGGCCTACGACGCCCGCCGGGGTGAGCTGAGGCCCCTGTCACCGTCAGCGGGTCGTCCGCAGGACCCCGGTGGCGATGCCACAACAGCGGCGGTGGTGCGCGATCTTCGGCTGTTGGCACCGATCCTGCGAGGTTCGGACGTCGGCTCCCTGCAGCGTGCTCTGGTGCGCCGTGGCCTCACGGTTCAGGTGGATGGTGCTTTCGGACCCCGCACCGAGGCCGCGGTGCGTCAGTGGCAGACCAGCCGCGGCCTTGCCGTCGACGGTGTGGTGGGCATGCGGACGCGGCAGTCCCTCGGACTGCAACGTCACCTGCGGCGCCAGACGCCCCTGCAGCGCGGCGATGATGTGCGCGTTCTCCAGCGGGCCCTGCAGGCGGCGGTGCAGATCCGCCTGTCGGCGGCCGACGGCAGCTTTGACGGTGTCTTCGGTGAGCGCACGGAACTGGCCGTGCGCACCTTCCAGTCACGACAAGGGCTGCTGGTCGACGGCATCGCCGGACCCCTGACGCTGCGGGAGCTTGGATTGATCTGACGCTCTGCCCTCGGCCCGTCAGCCTGGCGATCTTCCGGTGGCTTCGAGCCGCTCCAGCAGGGCCGCGATCAGCACCTCCGCCCGCTGCTCCTCCTGCTGGTGCTGCTCCAGCAGCTGCACCTGCTCCTGGTGGGCCAGAACGTAGAACTCCAGTTCCTCCTGCACCTGCTGCAGCTGCAGCAGATTCAGTTCCGCCTCATCCCGTGCCTCCTCCAGCTGGCTGCGGAGGCTGGCGATCTCCGCCGCCAGAACCTGCGGATCGGTGCTGGTGGCAGGCGTCTGGCTCATCGCGCGGAGTTTAGGAGAGGTTCCCGGTAGCGTGGCCCCGTCCACGTTTCCGGCCCCGTGCCCCTGGACTCCCCCGTCCTCGATCAGCGCACCTATCGCCGGCAGGCGGAGTTCCAGCACGACTTCGAGGCCGAGTGGAGCCAGCTCCACCGGCAGGTGCAGACCAGCCTGCGGCTGATGGCGCTCAACGGGATCCGGGATCCCCTCACCGACGCCCCCATCGCCGCCGGCGACCTGCGGGTGGAGGGCAGCAACTACCGCGAAAGCTTGCAGCACAGGGGCCTGGTGTCGCGGCAGCGGGCTGTGCTGCTGCTGCTGCGCCAGCTGATCGAAGCGGGCCGTCTGCCGCTGCTCGAAGCGCTGCGGCTCTACTGCCCGGAGGCCATCACCCCCTTCGCCCAGCACCTGGGCGGCCTGGTGGGCCACTTTCAGGGCAGTGAATACCTGCCCGATCCCCAGGATCCGCGGCGCCAGCAGGTGCGCCATGAGGATCTCTGCCAGCTCGGTTTTCAAGACCAGAGCTTCGATGTGGTGATCTGCAACGAGATCCTCGAGCACGTCTACGACCTCCAGGGGGCGCTGGCCTCGATGCGGCGGGTGCTCGTGCCCGGCGGCACCCTGCTCGGCACGGTTCCCTTCGCCTACGGCCAGATGGAGTCCACGGTGAAGGCCCTGCACATCGGCCCGTCGCAGGACCCGGAACTGCTGCTCGAGCCGGAGTACCACGGCGACCCGGTGCAACCGAAACGGGGCTCCCTCGTCTATCGCATCCCCGGCTGGGAGTTTCTCGACCAGCTGCGCCAGGCCGGATTCGAAGATCCCCGCATCGAGGCGATCCACTCCCCCACCTATGGCATCCTCGGCGCCGAACTCCCCTTGATCCTGGTGTTCATGGCCCAGCGGCCCCAGGATCCAGCACCTGCAGGCTGAACGGCGGCGCCAGGGAGGCCCCGGCCCAGGCCGCCGCCGCCTCCGGCCCGCTCCACACCACCAGCTCCACCAGGTCGCCGATCCGCTCTCCGCCGGGCTCCCCGGGCTCTTCCTCCCATCGCAGCTCCTGGGGCTTCAGGGCTTCGGCCGTCCAGCGCCGTTCCAGCGCCGGATGGTCGAGATCCAGCGGTGGGCCGTTCAGTGTCAGCGGCAGCACCCTCATCCGCGCTTCCCCGGCGATCGCCAGGCCCACCCGCCAGTGGCGTCCGGGCTCCATCAGCGCATAGAGCGGCACCCCCGGCACCAGGCGGCCGTTCAGGAGCCGGTGGGGCCGGCCATGGTTGTAGGGGTGGCAGGCTTCCTCCGCCACCTGCAGGATCGCTTCGGGCACCACCGGCGCTTCGGCCCGCCGGAAAATCTGCTCATTGGGAAAGCCGATCGCATCGGCCATCGCCCGCCCGTACACCTCGGCCTGGGCCTCGGCGCTGAACGCCCCCCCGGCGAAGAAGTCACGGGCCGCCTGGAAGCTGCCCTGCAGGCCCGCCCCGCCGTGCAGGTGGAAATAGAGGCAGTTGTAGAAGCCGAACTTGATGCTCGCCCCGTAGGGGCTGCGCACCGTGGTGAGGTGGGCGCCGTCGCAGAGGGCCTCCGGCAGGAAGTCGTCAGAGGCCACCGCCGCCTGCTCCACCCCCACCAGCCACAGGTAATCCAGGTGGTGCTCGGCCGTGATCGCCGCCCGCTTGAATGCGAACGGTTTGCGGGCCACCAGCGGGCTGCCCGCCTTGCCGCACACCAGGTTCAGGTAGGTGAAATTGACGCAGTCGAAGCTGGCCGCCACCGCCGCGCTGGCCCAGAAGCGCTCCACCGCCTGCCGCTCCAGCAGCAGCAGCTCATCCGCATCCACCGACAGCACCACATCCCCGGTCGCCAGCCCGTAGCCGTGGATCCGCTTCTCCTTTTCGCCTTCGAACACGCCGTGGTGGTAGTGGATCGCCACCCCCAGCCGCCGGGAGAGCAGGGCGAACAGGCCCGCCGCCCGCGGCGAAGGCTGATCGAGATCCCGGCCCACCAGGGGCTCCAGCAGCTCCCGGGTGTAGGTGAACGGCCCGTCGTTGACGACGATCTCATCCACCCAGGCCAGCCGTTCCACCACCCGCTCGATGAAGTCGAAATCCTCGAAGAACTGGATGACCACCGAGACGGTTGCCATCCGATCAGCTCCGCACCCAGTCGGTCACGCCGCCGGGGCGGTCGATCAGCTCGATGCCCTCAGCGGCCAGCTCGGCCCGGAGGCGGTCGGCGGTGGCGAAATCCTTCGCGGCCTTCGCGGCCCGGCGCTCGGCGATCCGCTCCTCGATCCGTTGCCGGTTCGCTGCCCCATCGGCTCCGGCCGGGCCGCCTTCCGCCGCTGCGGCCGCCGTCTCCGCCTCCAGGCCCAGCACCCCGGCCAGCTCGCTCAGCAGCCGCCAGCGGCTCTCCAGGGCCGCCGCCTCAGCGGCGGTGTCGGCTTCGGTCTCGCCCCGCTCCAGCCGGTTGGCCAGGGATCGCAGCGGCCGGGCCAGCTCGAACAGCACCGCCAGGGCCGCCGAGGTGTTGAGGTCGTCGTCCATGGCGGCGGCGAAGCGCTCCCGGGCCCCGGCCAGGGTGCCGGCGGCCTCGCTGGGCTCCGGGATGGCCCCGGCCGCGGAGGCCCCCCAGCCCAGGGCCGCCCCATGGCGCTCGCCCAGGCCCAGGGCGGCATCCAGCCCCTTCCAGCCGGTGGCGGCCGCACCCAGGGCCTCGCCGGTGAAATCCAGGGGTTTGCGGTAGTGGGCCTGCAGCACGAACAGGCGCAGGGTCATCGGGCTGACGCCGCTCTCAAGCAGGGCCCGGATCGTGGTGAAGTTGCCCAGCGACTTGGACATCTTCTCGCCGCCCACGTTGACCATGCCGTTGTGCAGCCACCAGCGGGCCAGGGGCTGGCCGCTGGCCGCCTCCGACTGGGCGATTTCGTTCTCGTGGTGGGGAAAGATCAGATCGGCGCCCCCCAGGTGGATGTCGATCGTGGTGCCCAGCTCCTCGCGCACCATCGCCGAGCATTCGATGTGCCAGCCCGGCCGGCCCGGCCCCCAGGGCGAGGGAAAGCTGGGCTCGCCGGGTTTGGCGCCTTTCCAGAGGGCGAAGTCGAAGGGATGCTGCTTGCGGGCCTCCTCCACTTCCTTGGTGCGGCCACTGGCGCCCCCCTGCTGCCCCTCGAGGGTGCGGCCGCTGAGTTTGCCGTAATCGGCCTGACGCATCACCGCGAAGTACACATCGCCATCGGCGGAGTAAGCCGCTCCCTTGGCCTCCAGCTCACCGATCAGCCCACGGATGGCGTCCAGGCTGCGGGTAGCCCGGGGCATCCGGTCGGGGGGAAGGATGTGGAGCGCCGCCATGTCGGTCTGGAAGGCGGCGATGTTGCGCTCGCTCACCACCTCCATCGAGCTGCCCTCCTCCTCGGCCCGCTTGAGGATCTTGTCGTCGATGTCGGTGAAGTTCTGCACGAAGGTCACCGCGTAGCCGCTCCACAGCAGATACCGCCGCAGCACGTCCCAGACGATGTAGCTGCGGGCGTGGCCCAGGTGGCACAGGTCGTAGACGGTGACGCCGCAGCAGTAGATCGACACCCTGCCGCTCTGCAGCGGCTCGAACGGCTCGCAGCGGCGGGTGAGGGTGTTGGTGAGCCGCAGGGTCAATGGCCCGCTCCGCTGCTGGCCTGGCCGAGGCGGCCGCCGCCGTAGCCGGCCCGTCCGCGCACCGTGTCGCACCAGTCCTGCTGCTCCAGGTACCAGCGCACCGTGCGCTCCAGGCCCTGGCTGAAGTCGTGCCGCGGCTGCCAGCCCAGTTCGCTGCTGATCCGTTCCGGATCGATGGCGTAGCGGCGGTCGTGGCCCGGTCGGTCGGTCACCCGGGTGATCAGGGCCGCGTGGGGGGCGCCGGCGGGCCGCAGCTGGTCCATCAGGGCGCAGATGGCCTCCACCACCTGCTTGTTGGTCCGCTCGCCGTGGCCCCCCACGCAGTAGTTCCTGCCCAGCTCACCGCTGGTGGCGGCCAGCAGCAGGGCCTCCACGTGGTCTTCCACGTACAGCCAGTCGCGCACGTTGGCGCCATCGCCGTAGAGGGGGATCGGTTCACCGGCGGCGGCCTTGAGGATCACCACCGGGATCAGTTTCTCGGGGAACTGCCAGGGGCCGTAGTTGTTGCTGCAGTTGGTCAGCACCACCGGCAGCCCGTAGGTGTGGTGCCAGGCCTGCACCAGGTGGTCGCTGCCCGCCTTGCTGGCCGAGTAGGGGCTGCGGGGGTCGTAGGGGGTGGTTTCCGAGAAGCGCCCGGTGGCCCCCAGGGAGCCGAACACCTCGTCGGTGCTGATGTGGTGGAAGCGGAACCGCTGTCGCCGCTCCTCGGGCAGCCCCTCCCAGTGGCCCCGCACCGCCTGCAGCAGCTGGTAGGTGCCCATCACGTTGCTGACCAGGAAGGCGCCCGGGTCGTCGATCGAGCGATCCACGTGGCTCTCGGCGGCCAGGTGCAGCACCAGGTCGGGGTCGGCCTCGCGCACCGCCGCCGCCACCGCCTCGCCATCACTGAGGTCCACCCGCAGCAGCCGGTGGCGCGGCCCCTGGGGCCCTCCCGCCGCCGGCCCCAGCTCCGCCAGGACGCGCTCGATGCCCAGCAGGTCGCTGGCGTAGCCCATCTTGTCGAGGTTGAACACCGTCGCCGTGCTGTCCCGCAGCAGGCGCCGCACCAGGGCTCCGCCGATGAAGCCCGCCCCGCCGGTCACCAGCAGGCGGCGGCGGCCGGCGAGCAGGGCCGGCAGATCGAGGGCTGGTGGGGGGCTGGAAACCATCGGGGCGGGCGACGTGGAGGGGGAGGCGAACGCGGGAAGCTGTGGGCTCAGGCGGGCGGGTGCGTCAGGGGGGCGGCGGCACGCGCTCGAGCACTTCGCCCAGCCGCTGCGGCCACGGCCGGCCCTCCAGCCCCAGGCGCTCGCGGGTGGCCCCGCAGGCCAGCAGCGAATAGGACGGCCGGGCGGCCGGGGTGGGGTAATCGGCGGTGGTGATCGGTCGCACCTTGGCGGGGCGCTCCAGCAGCCCCCGGGCCGCGGCCTGCTCACCGATCGCCACGGCGAAGTCGTACCAGCTGGCGGCGCCGCAGTCGCTCCAGTGGTGCAGGCCACTCACCTGCCGCTGGATCGCGCTCCAGCAGGCTTCCGCCAGGGAATGGCTGGCGGTGGGGCAGCCCACCTGGTCGGCCACCACCCCCAGCGGTTCGCCCGCGGCGGCCTTGGCCCGGTGCAGCCGCAGCATGGTGAGGCAGAAATTGGCCCCCACCGGCCCGTACACCCAGCTGGTGCGCAGCAGGCAGAGGCGATCGGCCGGCAGGGCCGCCAGGGCCCGCCGCTCCCCTTCCGCCTTGCTGGCGCCGTACACCCCGAGCGGATCCACCGGCTGCTCCGGCCGGTAGGGGTGGCCCTGGCGGCCGCTGAACACGAAATCGGTGCTCACCTGCAGCAGCCGCCCGCCGCTGGCCGCCAGGGCTTCGGCGAAGGCCTGGGGCGCCCCGGCATTCACCGCCTGGGCCAGCTCGGGTTCGCTCTCGGCCCGGTCCACGGCGGTGTAGGCCCCGGCATTGAGCACCCAGTCGGGCCGGTGCCGCGTCACGGCCTCCCCGCAGGCCGCCGCATCGGCCAGATCCAGCTCGCTGCGGTCGGGGGCGATCAGCGTGATGCCCTCGGGCAGGCTGGCGGCGAGGGCCCGGCCCAACTGGCCGTTGCGGCCGGTCAGCAGCACCCTCACCGGTTCAGGCATCGATGGCGATGGCGCTCTGGCGTCGCAGCCTACCTGCGCCCTACTTGGCCTCCATCCAGTTGGGGCCCACCCCGGTCTCCACCGCCAGGGGCACCTGCAGCTGCACCGCCTGCTCCATGGTGGTGCGGGTGAGGGCCCGCACCGCCTCCACCGCTTCCGGGGCCGCCTCCAGCACCAGTTCGTCGTGCACCTGCAGCAGCAGGCGCGCCGGCAGCGCCGCCGCCGCCAGCTCGTGGTGCAGCTGCACCATCGCCAGCTTGATGATGTCGGCGCTGGAGCCCTGGATCGGCGCGTTGGCGGCGGCCCGCAGCTGCTGGGCCTCCAGGCCGCCCCGGCGGGCCACCTCCAGGTCGATCTCCAGCGGATCCCGGCCCCGCAGCCGCCCCAGCCCGGCCGGATCGAAGTGGAAGGGGCGCCGGCGGCCCAGGATCGTCTCCACGTAGCCACGGCTCAGGGCCAGCCGCTCCTGCAGCTCCAGGAAGGCGAACACCTTCGGGTAGCGCTGCTTGTAAAGGCTCAGGAACTCCTTGGCCCGGGCCTGGCCCATGCCGGTCTCCCGGGCCAGCCGCTGGGCCCCCATGCCGTAGATCACCCCGAAGTTGATCGTCTTGCCCAGCCGCCGCTCGTCGGCCGTCACCGTCTCGGCGTCCAGCAGCAGCCGGGCGGTGAGGGCGTGGACGTCGTCGCCCTCGTTGTAGGCCTGCACCAGCACCGGCTCGCCGGAGAGGTGGGTGAGGATCCGCAGCTCGATCTGGGAGTAGTCGGCGCTGATCAGCTGCCAGCCCTCCTGGGGCAGGAAGGCCTTGCGGATCCGGCGGCTGAACTCGGTGCGGATCGGGATGTTCTGCAGGTTGGGATTGCTGCTCGACAGCCGCCCGGTGGCGGTCACCGCCTGGTTGAAATCGGTGTGCACCCGGCCGGTCTCCGGTTCCACCAGGGCCGGCAGCGCCTCCACGTAGGTGCTCAGCAGCTTGCTGAGGGTGCGGTGCTCCAGCACCAGCTTCACCACCGCATGGTCGTCCTCCAGCTTTTCCAGCACCGCCGCATCGGTGCTCCAGCCGGTCTTGGTGCGGCGCGATTTCTTGCGGTCGAGCCCCAGGGTGTCGAACAGCAGTTCCCCCAGCTGCTTGGGGGAGGCCAGGTTGAAGTTCACCCCGGCGGCCTCCTGGGCTTCCCGTTCCAGCCGCTCCAGGGTGGCGGCCAGTTCGGTGGCCAGTTCCGCCAGGTAGGGCACATCGATGCGGATGCCCGTGGCCTCCATCAGGGCCAGCACCGGCTCCAGGGGCAGCTCCACCTGCTGCAGCAACGGCAGCAGGGCCGGCCCCAGGGCCTCCAGCTGCTCCGTGAGCAGGGCCCCCAGGCGCCGGGTGAGGTGCACGTCCATGCCGCAGTAGAGGGCGGCATCGGCGATCGGCACGGCGGCGAAGGTCTGCCCCTTGGCCACCAGGGACGTGTAGCTGGTGGGGCTGAAGCCGAAGTTGCGCTCCGCCATCGCCTCCAGGCCATGCTTGTCGTTGGCGTCCCGCAGGTAATCCGCCAGCAGGGTGTCCATCACCACACCGGCCAGGGGCAGGCCATGGCGCAGCAGGATCAGGCGGTCGTACTTGGCGTTCTGGAGCGCCTTCGGGTGATCGGCGCTGGCCAGCCAGGGCCCCAGGGCCCCCAGCACCGCATCCAGGGCCAGTTGCTGTGGGGTCGGCGCCGGATCGCTCAGCAGGTCGGTGGCGGCCGGACTCTGGTGGCCGATCGGGATGTAGGCCAGATCGCCGAGCCCCTCGCCCCAGCACAGGCCGATTCCCACCAGTTCGGCCTTGAACGGATTCAGGGAGGTGGTTTCGGTGTCGAGGGCCACCGGCGCGGCGGGATCGGTGTGGCCCATCAGCCGCTGGATCAGGCCTTCGAGGGCCTCCGCGCTGGTGATCAGCTCCGGCTGCAGGGGCGGCAGGGCGTTGCCGGCCGGCTCGTCGCCCTCGCCGCTGGGGGCGTCCGGGGGGGCCGGGCTGTCGGCGTCCGTGGCCGCTGGGGCCGCTGCCGCCTTCGCCACCGCGGCTTCCGCAGGGGCGGTGGGGGGATGGGCCGAGAAGATGCGGGCGAAGCCCTCCACCTGCTTCACCAGGCTGAACAGCTCCAGCTCGGTGAGGCTCTGGCCGAGCACCTCCCGGTTCACCTCCCCCAGGTCGAGGCGCGGTTCCTCGGGCAGGGGGATGGCCACGAGGATCTCCGCCAGCATCCGCGAGCGGAAGGCGTTGTCCCGGTCGGTCTCGAGCTTGCCCTTCAGGGCCCCCTTCTGCTCATCCAGGGCGGCGTAGATGCCGTCGAGGTCGCAGTGGGCCTTGAGCAGGGTGAGGGCCGTCTTGGGACCCACCCCCTTCACGCCGGGGATGTTGTCGGAACTGTCGCCGGTGAGGGCCTTGAGATCCACCACCCCCTCCGGCGGCACCCCCAGCTTCTCGATCACCTGGCCCCGGCGGATCACCGTGGGGCCGCTGTTCTTGGCGTAGGGGCCGCCGCCCATGTAGAGCACGGCGATGTCCCGCTCGTCGTCCACCAGCTGGAACAGGTCGCGGTCGCCGGAGAGGATCCGCACCCGCCAGCCCTCGCCCGCCGCCCGGTTGGCCAGGGTGCCGAGCACGTCGTCGGCTTCGTAGCCCGGGGCCATGCACAGGGGCAGATCCAGCCCCTCCCGCAGGATGCGCTGCAGGTTGGCCAGATCGGCGAAGAAGTGTTCCGGCGCCTCCTCCCGGTGGGCCTTGTAGGCGGCGTCGGCGTCGTGGCGGAAGGTGGGCTCGGCGGTGTCGAAGGCGATCACCACCCCCTGGGGCTCCAGGCCCTTGCAGTTGTCGAGCAGGGCCTTGAGAAAGCCGTAGGTGACACTGGTGGGCACCCCGTCCTTGGTGCTCAGTCCCCCCTCGCCGCCCTTGGCGAAGGCGTAGAAGCTGCGGAAGGCCAGGGAGTGGCCGTCCACCAGCAGCAACAGGGGCTTGTCCCGCTCCATGGCCGTCCCCAGGGTCTGCCCACCGATCGTCACAGCCTGCCATCCGGTGGCCCATGGCGACCATGAGCGCCCCGGGCCGGGCCGCCTTCAGTGCCTGCGGGGGCTACCGCTGGTGGCTGGAACGGCGCTGGGGGCCAGGCGGCGAGCGGTTGCTGTTCATCGGCCTCAACCCCTCCCGCGCCGACCAGCGCCGCGACGACCCCACCCTGCGCCGCCTGATCGCCTTCGCGGCGGGGTGGGGCTACGGGGGGCTGGAGGTGCTCAACCTGTTCGCCCGGGTGAGCCCCAGCCCCGCTGCCCTGGGCCAGGCCCACGACCCGGTGGGGGCGGAGAACGTCGACTGGATCCGGCGCCGGCTGCGGGCCTGGCAGCGGACGGCCCGGCGTACGGCCCCCGGGGCCCCGCCAGCCCTGATCTGGCTGGGCTGGGGCAACGGCGGCTGCCGCTACGGCCAGGATCAGCGGGTGCTGGCCCTGCTGGCCCCCCACCGCGCCCGCCTCGCCTGCCTCGGGCTGACGGCCCTGGGGGCACCGCTGCATCCGCTCTATCGGCCGGCGACGAGCCTGCTGCAGCCGTTTGGGGCATCCTGTGGGCACTCCATTGCCGTTCCGGCTGCCCCATGGCCCGCACCCCCCGCCGCTATGCCATCCACCTGTTCCTGAGCGGAGGCCATCACCACGAGGTGCACTTCGGCAGCCTGGAGGACTTCCAGAACTGGTACGGGGGCGTGCTGAACGCGGCGGTGCCGGAGGCGTTCGTGAACGTGCCCATCAGCGACCTCACCAACGAGTACCTGGTGCTGCGGGCCGGCAGCGTCGAGGCCATCCGTGTGGAGCCGATCTACGGGGCGCTCGACGATTGAGGCTGGCCCGCCGCGGCGCCGGTTTAAGCGGTGGCCGCGGCGATGCGCTCCCGGTCGGTGCCGAGCCGGTGCAGCAGCAGCCAGGTGGTGAGCAGGTCGGGACCCTGGAGGCTGCCCAGCAGGGCGGCCCGCAGGGCCTTCATCAGCACCCCTTTCTTGACGCCGGCCGCCGCAGCCGCCTCCAGCAGCAGCGCCTGGGCGTCCGCCTCGCCCAGCTCGCCGGCGGGGAGCCGCTCCAGCAGGGCCCCCAGGGCGCCGCTGGCGGCAGGGTCGGAGCGCAGGGCCAGGGCCGGCCCGTCGGGCTCGGGGGTGGTGAAGAAGGGGGCCGCCTGCTCCACCC
This sequence comes from Candidatus Sulfopaludibacter sp. SbA3, assembly GCA_943367425.1. GTDB lineage: Bacteria > Cyanobacteriota > Cyanobacteriia > PCC-6307 > Cyanobiaceae > Cyanobium. Next base: position 52,566 of record CALRJF020000011.1, on the reverse strand, counting down.
CGTCGTTGAGCAGGGTCAGGGAGGCCCCCAGCAGGGTGCAGAGATCCGTCTGCCAGGCCGGATCGGCCGTGACGCCGGCGCCTTGGGCCCAGCCCTTCTCCTGCCAGAGGGGCAGCAGCAGCTCCCGCAGGGCCCCAGCCTCCAGGCCGTGGAGCACCTGGGCGTTGAGCCAGTTGAGCTTGTCCCAGTCGAAGCGGGCGCCGGCCCGGTTCACCCGCTCGAAGGAGAACACCGAGGCGGCCTGATCCAGGGAGAAGCGCTCCCCGAAGCCCTCCGGCGGTGACCAGCCCAGCAGGGTCATGTAGTTGACCAGGGCCTCGGCGGTGTAGCCCATGGCGCGGAAATCCCCCACCGAGGTGACCCCATCCCGTTTGGAGAGCTTGCGGCCCTCCTGGTTGAGGATCAGGGGAGTGTGGGCGAACCGGGGCGGCGTCAGCCCCAGGGCCCCGTAGAGCAGCAGTTGCTTGGCCGTGTTGGCGATGTGGTCCTCGCCGCGGATCACATGGCTGATGGCCATGGCGGCGTCGTCCACCACCACCACCAAGTTGTAGAGGGGGTCGCCGATGGCGTCGGCGGGGGCCCGGCGGGCAATCACCATGTCGCCCCCCAGATCACTCCCGGCCCAGCGCATCTCGCCCCGCACCAGGTCGTTCCAGGTGATCGTGGCGCCGTCGTCGATGCGGAACCGCACCACCGCTTCGCGGCCCTCGGCGATGTAGGCCTGCTGCTGCTCGGGGGTGAGGTCCCGGTGCAGGTTGTCGTAGCGGGGGGCCCGCCCCTCCGCCTGCTGCCGCTCCCGCATCGCCGCCAGTTCCTCGTCACTGGCGAAGCAGCGGTAGGCCTTGCCCTCGGCCAGCAGCCGGGCGATCGCGGCCCGGTGCTCGGCGATGCGCTCGCTCTGCACCACCGGCTCCTCATCCCAGGTCAGCCCCAGCCACTGCAGGCCCTGGAGGATGTTCTCGGTGAATTCCGGCCTGGAGCGCTCCCGGTCGGTGTCTTCGATGCGCAGCAGGAACTGGCCGCCGTGGCGCCGGGCGAACAGCCAGTTGAAGACCGCGGTGCGGGCCGTGCCGATGTGCAGGGTGCCGGTGGGGCTGGGGGCCAGACGGACCCGTACCGGAGCCGTGACGGTCACGTGAATCAGCTCCTGATGGTGAGAACGGGACTGACGGGGCTCGAACCCGCAACTTCCGCCGTGACAGGGCGGTGCTCTAACCGATTGAACTACAGTCCCAGACCGAATTCCGGAGCCGAAAACCGCCACGGGGGCAGGGTCGGCGCCGAAGGGAGATCACGAAGGCGCGAACGCCGACTTCGGAAGTATCCATCGTCACCGGTCCCTCCGTCAACGCTGGGGCCGGACCGGCGAGGAGCTCAACCGTGGCCGTGGCCGGCCAACAGAAAAGGGGGAAGAAAACGGACGTTCTCTTCCCCTGACGGGATGGTGGAGGTGCTGGACGGCAGGCCTTCTAGGGACGGAAACCGGCGGGCTCGATCAGGCGCACCTGATTGCCCCGGGCGGTGAATTCCCGCCCCTGGTCGCTCTGGACCACCACCCGACCACCGGACTTGACCCGGATCACCCGAGCCCGGACCCAGCCGAGGGCTGCTGATTCCAGCACCTTGACCACATCACCGGGTTGTAGATCCAACTCCATGTTCGGAACCACGAACGAGACTGCAAATGGGACCATCGAACGCGCCGTGGAGGACTTGAACCCCCGACATCAGGTTTTGGAGACCTGCGTTCTACCAACTGAACTAACGGCGCAAGGCGATGGCCCCTGGGACGCATGAGATGAAGTCAGGAGGCTTGATGGGCCCCATGACCGCAGGCTTCAGCGATCGAAGCGCTGCTTTACACGGGTGGCTTTACCCACCCGGTCACGCAGATAGAAGAGCTTCGCCCGACGCACCTTACCGCGCCGCTCCACCTTCACGGAAGCGACCTGGGGGCTGTGGAGCATGAACACCCGCTCCACACCGATGCCCTGGAAGATCCGGCGCACGGTGATGGTCTGGTTGAGGCCGCCGTGGCGCTTGGCGATCACCACACCCTCGTAGGGCTGGACGCGCTCCTTGTTGCCCTCGCGGATCCTCACGCCCACCTTGACGGTGTCACCCACGTAGATATCGGGCAGGTCGCTCTTCAGCTGACCGGCCTCGAATTCCTCGATCAGGGCACGGGCGCTCAGCTTGCCGGTGGTCACCTTGACACCCGTCGCCGGGGCGCTGGCGCTCACCGCCGTGGTGTCGTCCGCGCTCTCCTGCTCGACGTCGGGGGTCTGTTGCTCCACTTCCGTGGACGGATCGATCTCGGTTGCCATCCCAGTTTCTAAGCGCCTGGCCAAACCACCAGCGTACCGCCTCAGGTGGCCCCCTTCCCCTGACGCTTCTGCCAGAGCCGCTGCAGTCGCTGCCAGGCCATGAATCCCCCCGTGACCAGCATCCACAGCAGTCCCAGTCCGTTGAGCAGCACATAGATGGTCTCCGCCTGCCGGCCCAGCCAGGGGTTGAGCCATTCCCCCTCGTGCAGCACCATCAGGCCGTGGGCGCTGTCGCGGCTGAACCCCCCCCAGTCCCGCAGCAGCCGGTAGCCGACGCCGGTGACCGCCGACAGCAGCAGCGGGGCCAGCACCAGCGGTGCCAGCCAGGCGTGGGCCTGGCGCAGGCGTGCCGCCAGCGGCAGCTTCGACGGCGCTGGGGTGGGATCGGCCACGGCGGAATCGACGGTGGGGGGGACGCCATTGATAACTTGAATTCACTCCGGTGATCCCGTCCGCATGAATCTGTTCGCCGATCTGCTGGCCAGCACCAACGGCGTTCGGAGTGCGGCCACGCCCCTCACCCAGGCCGGCCCCCGCATCCAGAAGACCCGTCGCGGGGTGGAGGTGAAGTCGGCGCGGGAGATCGCGATCATGCGCCAGGCCAGCCGCATCGTGGCCACGGTGCTGCGGGAGATCATCGACCTGGCGGCACCGGGCATGACCACCGCCGACCTCGACCGCCACGCCGAGGAGCGCATCCGCCAGATGGGCGCCACCCCCAGCTTCAAGGGCTACCACGGCTTTCCCGCCAGCATCTGCGCCAGCATCAATGACGAGGTGGTGCATGGCATTCCCAGCGCCAAGCGGGTGATCAAGGCCGGGGATCTCGTCAAGATCGACACCGGGGCCTACTTCGAGGGCTACCACGGCGACAGCTGCGTCACCATCGGCGTGGGCGACGGGGTGCCCGAGGAGGCCCTGCGCCTCAGCCGGGTGGCCCAGGAGTCCCTGATGAAGGGCCTGGGGACCATCAAGGCCGGCAGCACCCTGCTGGAGCTGGCCGGCGCCGTTCAGGACCACGTGGAGGCCCACGGCTACGCGGTGGTGGAGGACTACACCGGCCACGGCGTGGGCCGCAACCTGCACGAGGAGCCCTCGGTGTTCAACTACCGCACCCGCGACCTGCCCAACATGCAGCTGCGGGCGGGGATGACCCTGGCGGTGGAGCCGATCCTCAACGCCGGCAGCCGGGCCTGCCGCACCCTCAAGGACCGCTGGACCGTGGTGACCGTGGACGGCAGCCTCTCCGCCCAGTGGGAGCACACGATCGTGGTCACCAGCGACGGCTGCGAGATCCTCACCGACCGCGATTTCTAGGGCGCTTCTCCGGCGGCGGGTCGCGTCAGCAGCCGCCCATAGGCCCAGCGGCCCAGGGTCGTGAGCGGCATCAGCACGTAGGTGATCGGATTGGGGGTGACGATGATCAGCCCCCAGTCCCACGACGCCTGCCGCAGAATCTGATCCGCCACCCAGTCGGCCCCCATCACGCCGATGGGATTGAGGGCGGAGCGGAACGGACCCAGCACCAGCCGCCGGATCCGCAGCCAGCGGCTCAGCTTCGGCGCCCGCAGGCTGATCAGCTGGCCCAGCAGCCGCTTGCTGATCTCGTACAGCGGGCTGAAGGCGGGCTGTATCTCCGCTTCCGAGGTGTTCAGCCAGGCCTCCGGCCGGTGCCGCGGTGTCTGTGGCCCTGGATCGGCCGCCTGGCGCTGCTCCACCACCCGGGCGAACAGCTCCAGCAGCCGCCAGCTGCTGAGGGCGTTCACCTCCAGGGAAGCGTCCGTGGCCGCGGCGCTGCCGTCGCCGTGGACGTTGATGCCGTGGTTGAGCACCAGCACGTCCACCTCCGCCAGCAGGGGCTCCAGCGCGGCCTCGGCCCCCACCTGCCACACCACCTGGCGCAGGGGGATCGGCGTCCCGTCCGCACTGGCCACCGCCAGGGGGGCGCTGCCGTGGGTGAGGGCGATCAGGCGGGCCCCACGCCGGTGCCAGGCGCGCAGCAGGGCCTGGCCGAGGGCGCCGCTGGCGCCGGTGATGGCCACCGTGGGGAAGGGCGCCACCGGCGCCGGTGCTGAGGCTGAGGGCATGGGCCCGGGTGGAAGTGCTGCCTAGATTGGCGGCCAACCCGCAGGCCCGCCGAGGCGATCCATGTCCATCCCCCTGCTGATCGGCTCCTGCGAACCCTTCAGCGGCAAATCGGCGGTGGTGCTGGGCCTGGGCCGCCAGCTGGCCCGCCAGGGCGTGCCCCTGGCCTTCGGCAAGCCGCTGGCCACCTGCATGGACGATCCCCTGGCCCCCTTCCCGGACGCGGCCCCCGGCGATCCCCTGATGGACCCCGACGTGCGCTTCATCGGCGCCACCCTCGGCCTGGCGGACGACCACCTGATCCCCTCCCTGCACATGCTGGAGGCGGGCTCAGCCCAGAAGCGTCTGCTGGCCGGTGATCTCAGCCCCGGCGACGGGATGGTGGCCCTGCAGCAGCGGATCAACGACGACGCCGAGCGCCTAGTGCTGCTGGAGGCCGCCGGCACCCTCAGCGAGGGGCTGCTCTACGGCCTGGCCCTGGAGCAGCTGGCCCGCACCCTGCAGGCCCCGGTGCTGCTGGTGCATCCCTGGGTCGACAGCCGCAGCGTCGATTCCCTCCTGGAGGCCCGCCAGCAGCTGGGTGATCTGCTGGCGGGAGTGGTGCTCAACGCCGTTCCCCCCGAGGTGGTGCCCACCCTGCGGGAGGCGGTGGAGCCGGCCCTGGAGCGGCTCGGCATCCCGGTGCTGGGGGTGATGCCCCGCAGCCCCCTGCTGCGCAGCGTCACGGTGGAGGAGCTGGCCCGCCGTCTGGCGGCCACGGTGCTCTGCTGCCGGGATGGCCTGGATCTGCTGGTGGAGACCCTCTCCATCGGCGCCATGAACGTCAACTCGGCCATGGAGTTCTTCCGCCGCCGCCGCAACATGGCGGTGGTCACCGGCGCCGACCGCACCGACATCCAGCTGGCGGCCCTGGAGGCCTCCACCCAGTGCCTGATCCTCACCGGTGCCGGCGAACCGCTGCCCCAGCTGATCAGCCGGGCCGAGGAGCTGGAGGTGCCGGTGCTCAAGGTCGACCACGACACCCTCACCACGGTGGAAGTGATCGAGGCGGCCATCGGCCATGTGCGCCTGCACGAGGCCGTCAAGGCCACCTACGCGATCCGGCTGGTGGAGGAGCACTGCCACTTCGAACGGTTGTTCCGGCGGCTGAGATTGCCCGTCCATGCCTGAGGCCACTGCTAAGTTCGTTCGGATGGTTGTCGATAACGGGTGACCCGGTCCCTAGATCTTCCGGCTCTCGACCGGATCGATACGCTCGCCCAGGAGCTGGCCATGCTCCAGGACCGGGGTAAGCGAAGGATCGCTTTCCTGGGCAGCCGGCATGTCCCGGTGGTATCGATCCATCTGGTGGAGCTGGTGGCCCGCTCCCTGGCCCAGGAAGGCCACAACCTGATCACCTCCGGCGCCCAGGGCGTCAATTCGGCGGTGATCCGCAGTGTGCTGGAGGTGGATCCGGCCCGGCTCACGGTGCTGCTGCCCCAGAGCCTCGAGCGCCAGCCCAGTGAATCCCGCACCCAGCTGGAGCAGGTGTTGCACCTGGTGGAGAAGCCCGAGCACGACGAGCTACCCCTGCCCATGGCCAGCAGCCTCTGCAACCAGGAGATCATCAACCGCTGCGACCAGCTGATCTGCTACGCCTTCCACGACAGCGAAACGCTGCTCTCCAGCTGCCGCACCGCCGAGGACATGGGCAAGGTGGTCAGCCTGATGTTCTTCGACTGAGGCGGCGCGGCCGCTTCAGTCCGTCAGCGCCTGCTGCCGCGGCAGCACCTGCAGGCGGGTGCCTTCGCGCCCCATCACCGTCACCTGGGTGCCGGGGGGCAGGGTCTGGTCGGGGGCCAGGTTGAGGGCGGCCCAGCTCTGGCCCTGCCAGCGCACCCGGCCTTCGCCCTGGGCATCGAAGGGGCTGATCACCTCGGCCAGCTCGGCGCGGGAGGAGGGGGGGATCACCCGGGCCTGCCGCCCCGCCGACCAGCGCCGCAGGCCCAGGTAGGCCACGCCCACCAGGCTGACGAACAGCAGCAGCTGGGCCGCCAGCGGCAGCACCGGCAGCGCCGTGCTCAGCAGACCGAGCAGCAGGGCCGCCAGGCCGGCGATCAGCAGCAGGCCGTCGCTGTCGGCGCCCACGAGCACCAGCACCAGCAGCAGCGCCGCCAGGGCGAGCCAGAGCATGGGAGTTGCGGGCATGGGGGAGGGGGGAAGGGGAGGGAACGGGACAGTTTCCCAATGCCCCCATCCTGCCTAGCGTTGCCCCAGTGAAGAACCCCGCATGGAAGCGCTCATCATCCCGGTTCTGGTGGTGCTGGCCGGCCTCGGCATCAGCGGCATCAAGGTCACCAGCAGCAGCCGCTCGATGCTGGTGGAACGGCTCGGCAAGTACGACCGCGAGCTGCGCCCCGGCCTGTCCCTGGTGATCCCCGGCATGGAGCGGGTGGTGAGCCACGAGTCGCTCAAGGAGCGGGTGCTCGACATCCCGCCGCAGCAGTGCATCACCCGCGACAACGTCTCGATCGAGGTGGACGCGGTGGTCTATTGGCAGCTGCTGGAGCATGCCCGGGCCTACTACGGCGTCGACAACCTGCAGGCGGCGATGGTGAACCTGGTGCTCACCCAGATCCGCGCCGAGATGGGCAAGCTCGACCTCGACCAGACTTTCACCACCCGCCAGGAAGTCAACGAGACCCTGCTCAAGGAACTGGATCAGGCCACGGATCCCTGGGGCGTGAAGGTGACCCGGGTGGAGCTGCGCGACATCCAGCCCTCCCAGGGGGTGCAGCAGGCGATGGAGCAGCAGATGACCGCCGAGCGCGAAAAGCGGGCGGCGATCCTGCGCTCCGAGGGCGAACGGGAATCCCAGGTGAACGCGGCCCGGGGCCGGGCCGAGGCCCTGGTGCTCGATGCCAAGGCCAAGCAGGAGGCGGTGATGCTGGATGCGGATGCCCAGGCCAAGCAGCAGCTGCTGCTGGCCAAGGCCCGGGCCCAGGCCGCCACCGAACTGGCCGCCGTGATCGAGGCCCATCCCGCCGCCGCCGAGAGCCTGCGGCTGCTGCTGGCCAAGGACTGGATGGCCATGGGCCAGGAAATGGCCCGCTCCCATGGCGGCAGCGTGCTGATGGTGGATCCCCAGAGTCCGGCCTCCCTGCTGGCGGCCCTCAAGGGGCTGCAGGAGAAGGGGGGCAGCTGAGCTGAGCCGCGCCCGCTGTTCAGCCGCGCAGCACGGCCCGTAGCCCTTCGCCGTAGAGCAGTGCCGTGCTCACCAGCCCGCCCGCCCAGCAGAGGCTGCGCAGCACGGGGATGTTGGCCACGTAGGCGCCGATGTAGGCCAGCCGCAGGGCGGGATGCAGCCAGGCGGCCACCACCACCAGGGGGGCGGCCACCGCCACGCCAGGACCCGCCAGCAGGCACAGCAGGCAGGCGGGGGCATGGAGCGTGAAGGCCTCGAAGCTGTTCTGATGGGCCCAGTTGGCCCGCTTGCCCCAGGCCGGCAGCCGCTCGAACATCGCCCGGGGGGCGGCCAGGTCGGAGGGGGTGAAGTCGGCCTGGGAGCGGCCGGCCCCCAGGGGCACCAGGCTGAGCACCACCACGGCGCCGGAGAGCACCAGGGACCAGGCGAAGGGGGCACCCGCCGCCGCCGGAAGCACCGGCAGCGCCACGCTGGCCGCCAGGAATGTGCTCAGAAGGAGGGTGGTCATCGGCACAGGGGGCAGCGATGCCTCTTTTCTAGGCTGGCGCTGCCTTGCCCCTGCCCTGCCCATGGCTGACACCTATTCCTTCGACGTGGTGTCCGACTTCGACCGCCAGGAGCTGGTGAACGCCGTCGATCAGGTGCGGCGGGAGGTGGGCCAGCGCTACGACCTCAAGGACTCGGCCACGGAAATCGACCTGGAGGAGGGCAGCCTGACGATCACCACCGCCAGCGACATGACCCTCGATGCGGTGGTGGATGTGCTGCGCCAGAAGGCCACCAAGCGCAACCTGTCGCTGAAGATCTTCGATCTGCAGACCCCCGAGCCGGTGGGGGGCAACCGGGTGAAGCAGGTGGTGAAACTGCGCAAGGGGCTGAGCCAGGAGCTGGCCAAGAAGCTCAGCAAGAAGGTGCGCGACCAGCTCAAGAAGGTGACGGTAGCGATCCAGGGGGAGAGCCTGCGGGTCACCGGCAAGAACAAGGACGACCTGCAGCAGGCCATCACCCTGCTGCGGGCCGAGGACCTGGAGGTGCCGTTGCAGTTCGAGAATTACCGGTGACCCCATGGTGAGCCGATTCCCATGACCACGCCGGATCGATCGACTCCCGCCGACTGGCCCGACCTTCCCTACGGCGACTGGTCGGACACGGCCACCACCCTGCACCTGTGGACGCAGATCGTCGGCAAGATCCGTCTGGTTCAGACGCCCTGGACGAACCATTCCTGGCATGTTCCGCTCTATCTCACGGCCCGGGGGCTCACCACCTCGCCGATTCCCTGCAACGGCAGGCTGTTCGAGCTGACCTTTGATTTCCTGGATCATCAGCTGGTGATCCAGGTGAGTGACGGCGGCCGCCGCCTGGTGGCCCTGGAGCCCCGCAGCGTGGCCGATTTCCATGGGGCTGTGTTCCGTGCTCTGCAGGAGCTTGGGCTTGAGGTGTCCATCCACACCACCCCCAGCGAAATCGCCGACGCGATCCCTTTCGAGCTGGACACGGTGCACCATCACTACGACCCGGAGGCGGCCCAGCGCTTCTGGCGCGCCCTGCTCCAGGCGGATCGGGTGTTCAAGGAGTTCCGGGCTCGGTTCCTCGGTAAGTGCAGCCCGGTGCATTTCTTCTGGGGAAGTTTCGATCTGGCGGTGACCCGTTTCTCCGGCCGGTCGGCACCTCCCCATCCCGGCGGCATTCCCAACTTCCCCGACTGGGTGGCGCGGGAGGCCTATTCCCATGAGGTGAGCAGTGCCGGCTTCTGGCCCGGTGGCGGCGGCATCGCCTATCCGGCCTTCTATTCCTATGCCTATCCGGCGCCTGCGGGCTTCGCGTCCGCCGCCGTGAGGCCGGAGGGGGCCTTCTGGGAGCCAGCCCTGGGGGAATTCCTGCTGCCCTACGAGCAGGTGCGCAGCGCCGCCTCGCCCGACGCGCTGCTGCTCGAGTTCCTGCAGAGCACCTATGCGGCGGCCGCCGATGGCGCCGGGTGGGACCGGGCTGCGCTCGAGGTGCATCCTGGGGCTCCGTTTCTGGACTGAACCAAGACTTGGTTCATGTCATCAGCCATGGCCTTGGTCCATGTCCACCAGGCCAAGACCCATCGCTCCCAGCTCCTGCAGGACTTGGAGCAGGGGCAGGACGTGATGATCGCTCGATCGGGCGTGCCGACGGCCCGTGACGAGGCTGCTGCTGGAGACGCACCTGGTGCTGTTCAGCTGCGACGACAAACTGCGGCGCTATGGCTCCACGGTGGTTGTCTGGACCTGAAGCGTCGACCGATCCGACCAAGGCTCAGGTCGATGGGAAGGGGGTTGCCGGTGGTAGCTTTTCAGATCGCACAAAATTTTCTGTCCGGTTCTGCATCGGACATGGCTTCCGACAGGACATAGCAATGGAAAAACTCACCGCCGAAGGGCTCGAGGTCGTCAACGATCTGGCCCAGCGGTATGGCTTCAGCCAGGACGCCGTGCTGCACCTGACCTTCGCCGTGCTCAAGGGCCGTGGCGGCATGGCCCAGTTCAACCACCCGGAACTCGCCGGCTCCGGCCAGTGGATGAACGGCGGCATGATGATGCTCGGTGACATGTTCAACCACGGGCTCAAGGCCCGGGTGGACGGGGTCTGCCGGGAGCTCGCCGCTGCGATCGCCAGCCAGCCCGAGCTGTTTCCACGCGGCAGCTTTCAGTCGCAGAGCCAGAGCGGCGGCGGCCATCAGGTGCTGGTGGGGGGCGCCGGCCTGCAGCAGCAAGCCAGCGGGGGTGGCCAGCAGATGCAGGTGAGCGGCGGCATGGCGCCGATGGCTCCCCTGTTCACCTCTGATCCCCGCGATAGCTGGTGGCCGCCTGAATTGGGAACCCCCAGCTCCAGCGGTGCCCAGAACGAGGTGCGCTACGCCTATTTCCCCGCGGCCGGGCGGCTGGCGGTGGAGGTCAACGGCCAGGTGAGCGTCTACGACACCAGCGGCCATCAGATCGCCGGCATCTCCTCCCAGCAGCAGTCCTCCGGCGGTGGGCTGGTGTTCAGTACCGGGGATGGCAGCATCAACCTGGCGCACCTCAGGGCAGTGGGCGCTCCGGTGGCGCCTCCAGAATCCGCGTCGGCAGCCGCCACCCCAGCCGCTGTTCCTGCCAGGCCTGAACCCGTTGCCGCCGAGCCAGCCACCGACGTCTTCGCCACCCTCGAGCGCCTCGGCGATCTGATGCAGAAGGGCATCCTCACCGAGCAGGAGTTCGCCACCAAGAAGGCCGAGCTGCTCAGCCGCCTCTGACGCCCATGGCGGACGGCTGGCAGTTCTGGATCGACCGGGGCGGCACCTTCACCGATCTGGTGGGCCGCTCCCCCGACGGCGATCTGGTGGTGCGCAAGGTGCTCTCCCAGCGCGCCGGCGATGCTGCCGCGGCGGCGGCCGACCCCGTGCTGGCGGCCCTGCGGGAGGTGCTGGGGCTGGCCCCCGGCGACGCCCTGCCCCCCGGCCGGACTGCGGCGGTGCGCCTGGGCACCACCGTGGCCACCAACGCCCTGCTGGAGCACCGCGCCGAGCCGGTGCTGCTGCTGCTGAACCGGGGTTTCGCCGACCTGCCCAGCATCGGCGACCAGCACCGCCCCGATCTGTTCGCCCTCCGCATCGAGACCCCTCGGCCGCTGGAGGTGCGGGTGATCGAGGTGGAGGGGCGCCTGGCGGCCGATGGGTCCGAACTGGAACCGCTGGGGCTCACCAACGACCTGGCCGATCGGGTGCGCCAGGCCCTGGCGGATGGCTACCGCAGCTGCGCCGTGGCCCTGCTGCACAGCTACCGCCAACCGGAGCACGAGCGGCGTCTGGGCGCCTGGCTGGCGGAGCTGGGGGTCGAGCCGGTGGTGCTCTCCCATGCGGTCAGCCGCCAGCCCCGGCTGGTGCCCCGCTGCGCCACCGCCGTGGTGGAGGCGGCGGTGCAGCCGGTGCTGCGGCGCTACCTGGGCGCCCTTGAGCGAGCCCTCGGCCCCCACACCCAACTGCGGGTGATGACCTCCAGCGGTGCCCTGCAGGCCCCCGCCCAGCTCCTGGCCAAGGACACGATCCTTTCGGGGCCGGCCGGCGGCATGGTGGGGGCCGTGGCCGTGGCGCGCGCCGCGGGCCTGGATGGCGCCCCGATCATCGGTTTCGACATGGGCGGCACCTCCACCGACGTGTTCCATTTCGATGCCTCCCGGGGGGAGGGGGCCTGGGAGCGCAGCAGCGAGACCGAGATCGTCGGCCTGCGTCTGCAGGCGCCAATGCTGCCGATTCACACGGTGGCGGCGGGGGGAGGCTCGGTGCTGCATGCCGATGGCGGTCGCCTGCAGGTGGGGCCCCACTCCGCCGGCGCCGATCCGGGTCCGGCCTGTTACGGCAACGGCGGTCCGCTCACCGTCACCGACGCCAACGTGCTGCTGGGCCGTCTGCCGGTCGCGGCCCTGCCCCGGGTGTTCGGGCCCGGGGGGGATCAGCCCGCCGACCGTGCCCTGGTGGAGGAGGGCTTCCAGCGGCTGGCCCAGGAGCTGACGGCCCAGCCCCTCGGCCCGGAGGCCCTGGCCCAGGGGGCCCTGGAGATCGCCATCGAGCGGATGGCCGAGGCGATCCGGCGCATCTCGATCCAGCGGGGGCACGACATCCGCCAGGCTGTGCTGGTGAGCTACGGCGGCGCCGGCGGCCAGCACGCCTGTCGCCTGGCGGATCGGCTGGGCCTCCGTTCCGTGCTGCTCCATCCCCTGGCCGGGGTGCTCTCGGCCTACGGCATTGGCCTGGCCCCCCAGGGGCTGCTGCGGGAGCAGCCCGTCCGGGAGCCGCTGGCGGCGGCCCTGATGCCCCGGCTGGCCGAGCGCTTTGAAGCGCTGGCCGGCGAGATGGGCGCCCTGCTGGCGGCAGCGGGTGATCTCCCGGCCGGCAGCTCCGGCCGGCGGCGGGCGTCGCTGGAGCTGCGCACGGCCGGCAGTGACCATGGCCTGGAGCTGCCCTGGCCGGCCCCGGCGTCGGATCCGGCGACCGTGGCCCGGGCCCTGCGGGACGGATTCGAGGCGGAGCACCAGCGCCGCTTCGGCCACGGGGTGGGCGAGGAGCCACTGGTGGTGGAGCGGCTGATCCTGGAGGTCACCGCCGGCGGCGGGGAGGCGCTGCCAAGGGCATTGCCCGCAGAGGGTTTCTTCGAGGCGCCGCCGCAGGAGCCTGCCGCGGCGGCGGAGCTCACGCCCCTCTGCCTGCCGGAGGCGGACCCCACCACCGGAGGGGTCACCATGACCTGGCGGCCGGTGCCGCTCTGGCGCCGCGAGCAGCTGCGGCCGGGCCAGCGGCTGGAGGGCCCCGCCCTGGTGGTGGATCCCACCGGCACCACGCTGCTGGAGCCGTTCTGGAGCGCCCAGGTGCTGGCCGATGGCGCCCTGCTGCTGGAACGGCGGGCCGGTGGGGGCAGCGGCGTCGCACCGGCGGAGGAGCTTGCAGCGGCAGAGGCGGCCGCGACGGCGGCGGAGCCCGATCCGGTGCGCCTGGAGCTCTACAACCATCGCTTCTCCGCCATCGCCGAGCAGATGGGGGTGCGTCTGCAGCAGAGCAGCCGTTCGGTGAACATCCGCGAGCGGCTCGACTTTTCCTGTGCCCTGTTCGACGGGGCGGGCCGGCTGGTGGCCAATGCCCCCCACATCCCCGTGCATCTGGGCTCGATGGGGGAGAGCGTTGTGCATCTGCTGCGGGCCGTGGCGGCCGGGACGCTGCCGCCGCTGGAGCCCGGCGATGCCATCGCCGCCAACGACCCCTACGGCGGCGGCACCCATCTGCCCGACATCACGGTGATCACACCGGTGTTCGCCGGCCCGGGCAGGCCGGCATTCTTCGTGGCCAGCCGCGGTCACCACGCCGACGTGGGCGGCATCACCCCGGGCTCAATGCCCCCCTTCAGCCGCTCCATCGAGGAAGAAGGCCTGCGGCTCGACAACGTGAGCCTGCTGCGCTCCGGGCAGTTCGATGCGGCCGCCTGGCGTGAGCGGCTGGCGGCGGGTCCCCACCCGGTGCGCAATCCCGATCAGCTGCTCGCCGACCTGCGGGCCCAGGTGGCCGCCAACCGGCTCGGGGCCGAGGAGCTGGGGCGGCTGGTGGCCCGCGAGGGCCTCCCGGAGGTGGAGCGTTACATGGCCCACGTGCAGGCCAACGCCGCCGAGGCGGTGCGGCGGGTGATCGACCGGCTCGTCCACGGGTCCCACAGCGTGGAGCTCGACGACGGCAGCCGGATCATGGTGGCGGTGCGCATCGACCGGGCCGGCCGACGCGCCACCGTGGACTTCAGCGGCACCTCCCCCCAGCAGCCGGGCAACTTCAACGCCCCCCTGGCGATCACCCGGGCCGTGGTGCTCTACGGCTTCCGCTGCCTGGTGGGGGAGTCGATTCCGCTCAACGCCGGCTGCTTCGATCCGATCGAACTGGTGGTGCCCCGGGGCTGCCTGCTCCATCCCCTGCCGCCGGCGGCCGTCGTGGCCGGCAATGTGGAAACCTCCCAGGCGGTGGCCAATGCCCTGTTCGCCGCCCTGGGGGTGATGGCGGCCGCCCAGGGAACCATGAACAACCTCAGCTTCGGCGACGATCGCCGCCAGTACTACGAAACCATCTGCGGCGGCACCGGCGCCGGGGTGCTGGCGAATGGCACCGGTTTCGCCGGAGCCAGCGCGGTGCAGAGCCACATGACCAATTCGCGCCTCACCGATCCGGAGATCCTCGAAGACCGCTACCCGGTGCGGCTGGAGCGCTTCGCCATCCGCCGCGGCAGCGGCGGCACCGGCCGCTGGTCCGGCGGCGACGGCGTGGTGCGGCGGCTGCGGTTCCTGGAGCCGATGACCGTTTCCATCCTGTCGGGCTCCCGGCGGGTGCCCCCCTTCGGCCTGGCCGGAGGCGGTGACGGCCAGGTGGGAACGAACCGGCTGGTGCGGGCCGACGGCCGCCTTGAGGAGCTGGCCGGCTGCGCCGAGCTGCGGGTGGAGCCCGGCGATCGGCTGGAGATCGCCACCCCCGGCGGCGGCGCCTACGGAGCCGGCGCATGAGCCGCGTCCTGCCGCTGCTGCTGGGCGGGGTGCTCCTGCTGCCCGCCCCGGCGGCGTGGGCCGCACCCGCTGCGCCGGCGGCCGCCAACGTGCTGCAGGAGGCGGAGCAGCGGTTCCGGCCGCTCTGGTCGGCCCGGGGCATGGTCGCGGCCCAGGAGCCGCGGGCGGCGGCGGCCGGCGCCCGGATCCTGCGCCAGGGGGGCAATGCGGTGGATGCGGCGGTGGCCACGGCCTTCGCCCTGGCGGTGAGCCTGCCCCAGGCCGGCAACCTGGGCGGCGGCGGTTTCCTGCTGCTGTGGCTGCCGGGCCGTTCGCCGGCGGCGGCCCGGGGCTGCCTGGACCAGGCGCCCCCGGCGGGTCCCCCCGGGACCGGGCCCGAGCTGGCCATCGGCGGCGGCACGGCGGTGGCGGTGAACTTCCGCGAAACGGCACCGGCGGCAGCCACGGCCACGATGCTGCTCGGGGCCGACGGCCAGGTGGACCGCGCCCGGGCCACCCGCAGCCTGCTCAGCACCGCCGTGCCCGGCAGCGTTGCGGGCCTGGCGCTGGCCCAGCGCTGCTATGGCCGCCTGCCCCTGAAGGCGGTGATGGCGCCGGCGATCGCCCTGGCGGAGCAGGGGATGCCGGTGAGCCGGGAGCTGAGCGATTCGCTGGCCGCTTCGGCGCCCCTGCTGCAGGCCGACCCCTCCTCCCGCCGGCTCTTCCTGCCGCCGCCGGCGCCGGGCACGCTGCTGCGCCAGGGCGAGCTGGCCGCCACCCTGCGGCGCATCGCGGCCGAGGGGGAGCGGGGTTTCTACCGGGGGCCGGTGGCCGAGGCCCTGGTGAGCCAGATGGTCCGCGGCGGCGGCCTGATCAGCCGCGACGATCTGCGTGCCTACCGGGCCCGCCTGGTGCGGCCGCTGCAACGGGAGTTCCGCGGCCACCCGGTGCTCTCCATGCCGCCCCCCGGCGGCGGGCTCACCCTGCTGCAGCTGCTGGGCCTCCTTGATCCCTTCGACCTGGCGGCCACCGGCCTCAACGCCGCCGCCAGCCTGCATGGGATGGCCGAGGCGATGAACCTGGCCTACCGCGACCGCAATGCCCTGCTGGGTGACCCCGACCAGGTGCCGGTGCCGGTGGAGCGGCTGCTGTCGCCGGCCCATCTCGACGGCCTGCGCCGCCGCATCGATCCCCAGCGTCACACCCCGGCACCGGCGCTGGAGGCGGCCTCGGCGCGCGAAGGCACCAACACCACCCATCTGTCGGTGGCCGATCGGGACGGCGGCCTGGTGGCCCTCACCACCACCCTCAATTTCCCCTACGGCAACGGCATCAGCGTGCCGGGGATGGGCTTTCTGCTCAATAACGAGATGGACGATTTCACCGCCAGCCCCGGCAGCGCCAACGCCTTCGGCCTGCGCCAGGGGGCGGCCAACGCCATCGCCCCGGGCCGGCGCCCGCTCAGTTCGATGGCCCCCACCCTGGTGTTCCGCCCCGATGGCCGTCCCTGGCTCGCCACCGGCAGTCCCGGCGGCAGCCGCATCATCACCACCGTCCTGCAGGTGCTGCTCAACCGGATCGTGCATGGGCTCAACCTGGCCAGCGCCGTGGCCGCCCCGCGGATCCACAGCCAGCTGTGGCCTGATCGGATCAGCCTGGAGGAGGGCATCAGCCCCGATACGCGGCGGCTGCTGGAGGCCCTGGGCCACCAGGTTCAGTGGGCACCGGCGATGGGGGCGGCCAACAGCGTCGAGGTGATCCCCGCCGAGCAGGGCGGCGGCAGCCTGGGGGCGGTGGATCCACGGCGGGCTGAGGGGCCGGCCGTGGCGGAGTGACCTCAGGCCTGGGCTTCGGGCGGCTGGGCGGTGAGCAGGTTGATGCCCGAGAAGGCCAGGGCAATGCCGAACAGGGTGCCGATGGCCCAGACGCTGTCGGAGGGCCATTCAGCGATCAGCAGGCCGCCGAGCACGGCGGTGACGATGCCGTCGACCAGCACCAGCCCCCGGGCGGGGCCTTCGCCGGCGGCGGCTCCCGCCAGCTCCATCACCCCCTCGATGGCGAGCAGAAAGCCCACGAACAGGGTGAGGCTCACGGTGCTGGCGATCGGGAACAGCACCAGGCCGATGCCGCCCACCACATAGAGCACCCCGGAGATGCCGCGAAACACCTTGCTGCGGGTGTCGCCCACGGCGGTGAGCCGCAGCAGCTGGGAGAGGCCGGCCGCCACCGCCACACCGCCCAGGGCGATGGTGAGCAGGGTGGCCGAAACGAAGGGCAGCACCAGGCAGAGGGCGGCGGCCAGGAACAGCAGGCCGGCCGTGACCCAGCGCAGGGTGGGGGAGGCGGGAGCGGACAAAGGTTCGGGGTGGCTGGAAGGAGCCTAGTTGTCTTTCGCCACCAGGTAGTTCATAACCTTCGCGGAGGGCGCTTCGGCCGCCGTGGACCGCAGGCCGTCGCCGGCAGCGCATGGCGAGCCGCTGAGGTGCGATGGTGATGAACCGCACGTCCTTGCCGCTGTTCCTTGGGTGTGGAGCCTGGTCATCGCCTGGGGAGTTGTCCTTGCGTGGAACGCCGGTGATCCTGTGGCCAACCCGGTGGAACCGGGCCCAGCTGTTGGATGTCGGCAGGGACCATGTCGTCTGGCTGCCGGATCAGCCGCTCCCGACTCCTGGGTGTCAGGCGGGCGTGGGGGTGTGAGGTCTTGGGCTGCTGGTTTGCACCATCACCTTTGTCCAACTCAGACCCGAACTCCCACCCAATCGTGAGCGGCACAACGCGATGGACCACTCCCATCGGCGTCTGGCCGGCGGCCGCCATCGGCGCCGAGTGCTGGATCACTGCCACCGTCGGTACGCAGGAGATGGACGGTGGTGAACTCCGGCAGGTTCTGGGTCAGGTCAGGTTGTCCAGGTTCGCGAGGTTGGACAGGTGAGGATGGCTGCGTGGAATCGTACGGAGACAACGTCTTTTCATCGACAGGATTCCTTCCGACCTGATTCTTGCGTCGTAGCTGCAATACCGCTGCAGCTTTGTTGACATTGACCAGCATCGGGCCATCCCGTGCCAGCTTGGAATGGATGATGGCCATGGCGTTCTGCCGCCAGAAAAACACAGCACAATCCCCATAGAGCCCAATTCCCATAGCCTGCCATCGTCCATCAATCCAGAGCAGAATTTAATCTCGCAAGCAACAGAATGCGCATCAAGGATGGCCTTCGACTGACGAAAGAAACCCATGCGGCGTGGCAAAAAGACAATGTGCAATTCATGGCTGCTGCCTTGGCCTATTACACCATCTTCTCCTTGGCGCCACTGATGATCATTGCGATTGCGATCGCTGGTGCGGTCTTTGGCGAGGAAGCGGCAAGGGGCGAACTGGTGAGCCAGATTCAGGGGCTGGTCGGTCGCGAGGGTGCAGAAGCCATTCAGGCCATGATTGAAAATGCGAACAAACCTGGATCAGGAGGCGGTTTTGCAACATTGATAGGGTCAGCCTTGTTGCTGCTTGGGGCGTCAGGAGTTTTTGGTCAATTGCAGCTAGCCCTCAATACCATCTGGGGAGTAAAATCAAAGCCGAAAAAAGATATTCGCAGCTTTCTGGCGGCGCGCTTTTTATCCTTTGCCATGATTTTGGTCATCGGTTTCTTGCTGCTTGTTTCACTCTTGCTTTCCAGCATTTTTGCCGTAGCAAGCAAGTCTTTCGGTGCACTCCCGCCTGGCCATCCGATGGCAGTGCAATCGCTTAATTTTATGATTTCATTCGCCATTGTTACTGTCTTATTCGCCGCCATCTACAAGTATTTGCCTGATGTGCGGATTCCATGGAAAAACCTATGGGTTGGCGCCGCTGTCACCGCCGTACTATTCAATATTGGGAAGGCTTTGATCGGCGTGTATCTGGGCAACAGCGCCATTGGTTCCACTTATGGAGCAGCAGGATCCTTGGTCGTGGTGCTGATTTGGATCTTCTACTCGGCCCAGATTCTTCTGATTGGCGCGGAGTTCACTCAGGTCTACTCAAGCTATCGAGGTACACCGATTGGAGCGTCTGAGCATGCCGTTCCCACGAACACGAAGCCGAACCTGCGCGGTCGGCCCTAGGAGGCCGCTGAAACACAAGCGGATGCGCGGCCAGCTGGAGCGGACCGGCTCCCTGTCCTTCTGCGTCTCCCCGGAGGACCCCATTCCCTGGGCCCAACCCCTCCGGCAGGTGATGGGGCTGGCGGATCAGGGATGGGTTCGGCTGTACCGCACCTTGTAACGGGCTCAACCCCGAGGCTCGCCAGCCCCAAGTCGTGGCCACGCAGATGACACCAGGCGACGCTGGCAACCGACATGGGCGGGATCGCGCCGCATCGGGCGCAGAACTTCCAGTCCCGGGCTCGCTGTGGGGTTGACGGGCGAACCGCTCGGTTTCTGGGTACAGGAAGCCGCCCGCCGCCGTCGTCGTCGAGGAGCGACACCACCAGCGTCTGCGGGTCGCAGGCCTGCTCCACGCGCGGATCCATCTGGCGATGACAGCTGTGAATCTGCTCACGACCGCGAGCTCACCAGCCGGTTCCGGCCGGACAAGCCTCCGATGGTTGTCCGGCAGCCACGCCACCGGAGAGGGCGGAACCAGCAGCGTCTGCCCCTGGCACCGGGGCGGAAGGTTTGGGCTGAACCATTCCCGATTCCTGCTTGGAATCACTGCAGTCACTGGATTCAGGGACGATGAGCAGGCGCCTGTGGAGGTCGTTGGGGCTGGCTTGCGCACGACAGGGTCACGGGTGGGTGGTGAACCCAAGGCCACAGAAACGGGTCCCCCTCTGCTTGATGCCTGGCTACGTTGGACTGTTGAGGCGGCGCCAAGGCCATGGGTCTCGATCTGGAGATGCCCATCGTTGCTGTGGCAAAGCATCACGGAATACAGGACGCCAGCGGCCCCCCTCTGCACAGTGGAGCCATCTGATCAGTGGCGACCGAGCCGATGTTCGAGCTGCTGCCACCCCTCAATGATCACAACCTGCCCTGGTTGGACACCATCCATCCAATCGTGGTGCATTTCGTGATCGCCATGGCCGTGATTTCCGTGGTGTTCGATTGCATCGGCGTGCTGGCGAAACGTCCGAATCTGTTTGAGGTGAGCTTCTGGAATCTGCTCGTCTCCACCCTGGCCATCTTCGTGGCGATCATCTTCGGCCAGGTGGAAGCGGGCCTGGCCAATCCCTACGGCGCCTCCCGCGCCATCCTCAACCTGCACAGCACCCTGGGCTGGTCGCTGGCCGGGGTGCTGTCGGTGCTCACCGCCTGGCGTTACGTGATCCGCAGCCAGGATCCCAGCCGCCTGCCCCTGGCCTTTCTGGCCGCCGGCGGGGTGCTGAGCGTGCTGGTGGTGGTGCAGGTGAGCCTGGGCAACCAGTTGATCTGGACCTATGGGCTCCACACGGTGAAGGTGGTGGAAGCGATGCGCGCAGGTCTGGTGTGATGGCCGTTCTTCCCTGCCTGGCGGGCTTGATGGGGCCGAACGGGCTGCCCTATGGGATGCCGATCCACCCCAACCTGGTCCACTTCACCATCGGTCTGTTCGTGATCGCGATCGTCTTCGATCTCGCCGGCGCCCTCTATCCGCTGGAGAAGCGCCTGTTCCGCTTCCTGGCCCTGCCGGTCACCCGGGCCGGCCTCCACGACGTGGGCTGGTACAACCTGGTGGCCTGCGCCGTCGTGTCCTTCTTCACCGTGGCGGCGGGCTTCTACGAGATGCTGCTGGCCGAGCCCCTGCCCGGAGTCACCAGCAGCATCGGACTGCAGAGCATGGAGACCATGCTCTGGCACGGGGTGGGTGGCGTGGCGATCCTGCTGGTGATCGTGGCGATGGCGCTCTGGCGCGGTTTCCAGCGCTTCGCCTGGCGGCGGGAGCTGGGCCGCCAGGTGCAGTGGTCCTATCTGGTGGTGGGTCTGCTGCTGTTCGGTGTGATCGGGCTGCACGGCACCCTGGGGGCCGAACTGGCGGCCGAGTTCGGGGTGCATGTCACCGCCAACCAGCTGCTGGCGGCCGGGGCCGATCTCCGCGAGGCCCTGCCATGACCCCCACCACACCCACTCCCACCACGCCCTCCGGCCCCGGTCGCTTCCCCACCGGCGCCGCGCTGCTGATTGCCACCGCCGTGCTGCTCGACGGGCTGATCAGCCTCTGGATGGCGCGGGTGTCGCACCAGTGGCTGCCGGTGCAGGCCTCGGCGGCGGCTCCCTACGTCGACGACCTGTTCGCCCTCGAAACCGGCATCGGCAGTTTCATCTTCCTGGGCTGCATCGGCGTGATGGCCTGGACGCTGCTGTTCAATCGGGCGCCGAAGTACGACATGGACGACGGCGACCCGATCGAGGGCAACCTGCGCCTGGAGATCATCTGGACGATCATCCCCCTGGTGATCGTCATGCTGATCGCCGCCCATGCGATCCGGGTCAGCGGCACCCTGGCCACCCTCGGCGGCAAGACGCGGGTGGCCGACAGCCAGGAGGCGGTGCAGGTGGCCGGTGGCGCCGTTGGCGACGGCCCGATCGAGGTGATCGGCCGCCAGTGGTCGTGGGAATTCGTCTACCCCGACGGCACCCGCAGCACCGAGCTGCACCTGCCCGTCAACGAGCGGGCCCGCTTCCGGCTGATCTCGATGGATGTGCTGCACGGCTTCTACATCCCGGCCTTCCGCCTCAAGCAGGACCTGGTGCCCGGCAGCGTCATCAATTACAGCCTGATCCCCACCCGTGAAGGCCGCTACCGCCTGCGGGACTCGATGTTCAGCGGCGGCTACTTCGCCTCCAACCAGACCGATGTGGTGGTGGAATCGGCCGACGACTTCCACCGGTGGCTGGCCGAGGCCGCCCGGGCGCCGCTGCAGCCGAGCCCCAATGCAGCCAACCAGCTCTGGCATCAGCGCCTCGCCAAGGGCGACCGGGGCTGGGCCACCGTGCCGCCGGCGCCGCCGCCGCTCGTCAACGCCATCACCGACACCACCGCCCCCCACGAAGGCTGAGCCATGGCTTCCTCTGTCCCCCTCGATCCCCTCGTGCTCAAGGCGCCCCATCCGGTGCCGGGTGCTCCGGACAACTGGAAGCGCTTCTTCACCTTCAACACCGATGCCAAGGTGATCGGCATTCAGTACATGGCGGTGGCCCTGCTGTTCCTGCTGGTGGGCGGGCTGCTGGCCATGATCATGCGCGGTGAACTGATCACCCCGGCGGCCGATCTGGTGGATCCCACGGTCTACAACGGGCTCTACACCATGCACGGCACGGTGATGCTGTTCCTGTTTCTGTTTCCGATCCTCAACGGCTTCAACAACCTGTTGATTCCGCCGATGATCGGCGCCCCCGACATGGCCTTCCCCCGGCTCAATGCGGCCGCTTTCTGGCTGTTTCCCCTGTTCGGGATCATCCTGATGGCGAGCTTCTTCGTGCCCGGCGGGCCCTCCGGTTCGGGGTGGTGGGCCTACCCGCCGGTGAGCACCCAGAACCCCCTGGGGCATTTCATCAACGGCCAGTTTCTCTGGATCCTGGCGGTGGCTCTCTCCGGGGTGAGTTCGATCATGGGCGCCATCAACTTCATCACCACGATCATGAGGATGCGGGCCCCCGGCATGGGCTACTTTCGGCTGCCGATCTTCTGCTGGACCGCCCTCGCCGCCCAGACCATCCAGCTGATCGGCCTGCCGGTGCTCACCGGTGGGGCGGTGATGCTGCTGTTCGACCTCAGCTTCGGGACCAGCTTCTTCAAGCCCGAGGGCGGCGGTGATCCGATGCTCTATCAACACTTCTTCTGGTTCTATTCCCACCCTGCCGTCTATGTGATGGTGCTGCCGGTGTTCGGCATCTTCTCCGAGCTGTTCCCGGTGTATGCCCGCAAGCCCCTGTTCGGCTACAAGGTGGTGGCGATCGCCTCCTTCGCGATCACCTTCCTGAGCCTGATCGTGTGGGTGCACCACATGTTCTACAGCGGCACGCCCCAGTGGATGCGCAATCTGTTCATGGTCACCACCATGCTGATCGCCGTGCCCACGGGCATCAAGGTGTTCGCCTGGCTCGGCACCCTCTGGCGCGGCAGGATCCGCCTGAGCACGCCGATGCTGTTCTGCCTGGGGGGTCTGTTCAATTTCATCTTCGCTGGCATCACCGGCATCATGCTCGCCACCGTGCCGGTGGACATCCATGTGGGCAACACCTATTTCGTGGTGGGCCACTTCCATTACGTGATCTTCTCGACGATCACCTTCGGGGTGTTCGCCGGCATCTACCACTGGTTTCCCAAATTCACCGGCCGCATGTACTACGAAGGGCTCGGCAAGCTGCACTTCGTGCTCACCTTCATCGGCAGCACCCTCAACTTCCTGCCCATGCACTGGGCCGGCCTGATGGGCATGCCCCGCCGCGTGGCCTCCTACGACCCGGAATTCGCCTTCGCCAACGTGCTCGCCAGCCTCGGCGCCTTCCTGCTGGGGGTGGCCACGATTCCCTTCATCCTCAACATCGTCAGCTCCTGGGCCCGGGGCCCCAAGGCCGGCCCCAACCCCTGGCAGGCCATCGGCCTGGAGTGGCTGCTGCCCTCGCCGCCGCCGGCGGAGAACTTCGAGGACGACGTGCCCACCGTGATCAGCGGTCCCTACGGCTACGGGCTGGGCCAGCCCCTGGTGGAGCACCAGGAGCGCTACGTGGCACGCGCCAGTGAGGCCTGAGCCATGACCCCCTCCCCCTCCCTTGAAGCCGGAGCTGCCGCCCCCTCCCACGGGAGCCATGGCGGCCACAACCTCACCGGTTTCATCATCTTTCTCTGCTCGGAGAGCATCATCTTCCTGGCGCTCTTCGCCGGATACATCACCTTCAAGCTGTCATCGCCGGTGTGGCTGCCCCAGGGGGTGGAGGGGCTGGAGGTGCGGGAGCCCCTGATCAACACCATCGTTCTGGTCAGCAGCAGTTTCGTGGCCTACGCCGCCGAGCGGGCTCTGCAGAAGGGGCGGCTGTGGGCCTTCCGGGCCTGGTGGCTGCTCACCATGGCGATGGGCAGCTTCTTCGTCTACGGCCAGGCCGTGGAGTGGCTGCATCTGCCCTTCACCCTGGCGGACGGGGTGTTCGGGGCCACGTTCTACCTGCTCACCGGCTTTCACGGCCTGCACGTGATCACCGGAATCCTGCTGATGGGGCTGATGCTGGTGCGCTCGTTCCGGGCGGGCAACTACGACGGCGGCGAAGCGGGGGTGATCTCCGTGTCGCTGTTCTGGCACTTCGTCGATGTGATCTGGATCGTTCTCTTCCTGCTTCTCTACATCTGGCAGCCATGATCATCGACGACCGCCACTACGACGTTGCCGTGATCGGCAGCGGTGCCGCCGGCGCCACCGTGGCGGCCGAACTGGCCGCGGCGGGCAAGGCGGTGCTGCTGCTGGAGCGGGGCGGCCCCCTGTCCCTGGCGGACCAGAACGTGGCCGACATCACCCTGTTCCGCCAGAAGCGTTACCACCCCGACGAGCCCTGGTTCGGGCCCGACGGTGATCCCTTCGCCCCCCAGATGGTCTATGCCCTCGGGGGCAACACCAAGATCTGGGGCGCGGTGCTGCAGCGGATGCGGGAGCAGGAGTTCACCGGCCTGGCCCTGCAGGAGGGCCGCACCCCCGACTGGGGCCTGCGCTACGACGATCTGGCCCCCTGGTACGACCGGGCCGAGGCCCTCTACCGGGTGCACGGCCAGCGGGGCATCGATCCCACCGAGCCCCCCCGCAGCGGCGACTTCCCCCACGCCCCCCGGCCGATCGCACCCTTCCTGGAGGCCCTGCGCCAGGGGTTGGAGCGCCGTTCCCTGCATCCCTATCCCCTGCCCCTGAGCTGGTCGGGGTCGGCTGAGGACCCCAGCGGCGATGCGGAGCATTTCGGCCTGGAGCCCGCCAGCCGCGCCCCCACCTACACCCTGCGCTGCGGTGCCTACGTGCGCGCCCTGCATGTGAATCCCTCCGGCCGGGAGGTGAGGGGGGTGGAGGCCCGGATCGATGGCCGCAACTGGCTGTTCACGGCCCATCAGGTGGTGCTGGCGGCCGGGGCGGTGAACAGCGCGGCGATCCTGTTGCGCTCCCTCAGCGGGCCCCATCCCCGGGGCCTTGCCAACGGCTCGGACCAGGTGGGCCGCAACCTGATGAAGCTGCAGCTCACCTCGATCCTGCAGCGGGCCGTGGAGCCCAACTCGGGTCGCTACCCCCGCAGCCTCGGGGTCAACGACTACTACTGGGGCGACAAGAACGTCTCCTTCCCCCTCGGTTCGATCCAGAGCGGCGGCGGCGTTCTGCAGGACCCCCTGTTCGCCGAGTCACCGCCGGTGCTCTCCCTTGTCGCCCGGCTGCTGAGCGATCGGCGGCTGGAAGGGCTGGCCTCGCGCTCGGTGTGCTGGTGGGCGATGAGCGGGGTGCTGCCCGATCCGGAGAACCGCCTCACCGTGCAGGGCGACCGCATCCAGATCAACTACGTGGCCAACAACCTGGAGGCCCACGACCGGCTGGTCTACCGCTGGCTCGACACGATCCAGGCGGTGGAGGCCGATCCGCTCACGAAGGTGGTGCGCCCCACCCCCATCTATCCCCGTGGCGAGGCCCCCCTGGCGGTGATGGGCTATGCCTGCGGCACCTGCCGCATGGGCACGGATCCGGCCACCTCGGTGGTGGATCTGGAGGGGCGCAGCCACGAGGTGGCCAACCTCTCGATCGCCGATGCCAGCCTGCTGCCCAGCTGTCCTTCGGTGGGGCCGGGCCTCACGGTGATCGCCAACGCCCTGCGCATCGCCGAGCGGCTCAAGGCCGAGCTGCGATGACGGTGCCGTGATGAAGGTGGCGCGATGAAGGTGGCGCGATGACAGTGGGCGCCGAAGCGGGGCGCATCGACGAACGGGACCGGGGGCTGCAGCCCTGGAGCCTCTGGGGCAGCTACCTGCCCGATCGCCAGTGGGGCACGGTGCGGGAGGACTATTCCGCCGACGGTGACGCCTGGCGCTCGTTCCCCCACGATCACGCCCGTTCCCGGGTCTACCGCTGGGGGGAGGACGGCCTGCTGGGGATCTGCGACCAGGACTGCCGGCTGTGCTTCTCCCTGGCCCTCTGGAACGGAGTCGATCCGATCCTCAAGGAGCGGCCCTTCGGCCTGAGCAACCCGGAGGGGAACCACGGCGAGGACGTCAAGGATGACTTCTTCCACCTGTCGGCCACCCCCACCCACAGCTTCCTGCGCGGCCTCTACAAGTACCCCCAGCGGGAATTCCCCTACGAACGGCTGCTGGCCGAGAACGGCCGCCGGGGCCGGGACGAGCCCGAGTACGAACTGGTGGATACAGGGATCTTCGATGGGGGCCGCTACTTCGATGTCTTCATCGAGTACGCCAAGGCCACGGCCACCGACCTGCTGATCCGGATCCGGGCCGTGAACCGGGGCCCCGAGGCCGCCCCGCTCACCCTGCTGCCCACCCTGTGGCTGCGCAACACCTGGGACTGGGGCTATCCGGAAGAGGTGCCCCAGAACCTGGCCCTGGCGGGGGATCGGATCGTCAGCTCCGCCATCCCGGGCCTGGGGGTGTACGAACTGGCGTGCGAGCAGGCCGGAACCTGGATCTTCACCGACAACGCCACCAACCGGCAGCGTCTCTGGGGCCAGCCCAACACCACCCTGTTCCAGAAGGATGGCTTCCATCGCCACCTGATCGCGCAGGAGCCCGGCGCCATCAACCCCGCCGGGGTGGGCAGCAAGGCCGCCTGCCTGCTGCAGCACCGGCTGGCCCCCGGTGAGGAATGGACGGTGGACCTGCGGCTGCGGGCCCGGCCGGAGCCGTCAAGGTCGCTGCCGCCGCTGCCGCCGCTGCCGCCGCTGCCGCCGCTGCCGCTGCCGCCTGGCCCAGATGCGGCAATGTTCGGAGCCCCGTTCCAGGCGCTGTTCGCCCAGCGGGAGCAGGAATGGCTGGATCACCTGAAGGAGTGCCAGGAGGACGACCTCGACGCGCAGGACCGGCTGATCCACGCCACGGCCCTGGCGGGCCTGGTGTGGTGTCGCAAGTACTACGGCTGGAGCGTGCTGCGCTGGCTGGAGGGGGATCCCACCCAGCCCCCGCCCCCGGCCAGCCGCCGGTTGAGCGAAACCGCCTACTGGAAGCGGCTGCATGCCCACGACATCATCTCGATGCCGGATTCCTGGGAGTACCCCTACTTCTGCCAGTGGGACCTGATGTTCCATGCCGTGGCCATGGCGATCGCCGATCCGGCGGTGGCCAAGCAGCAGTGCCTGCTGCTGCGCTCCCCCCAGTACACCGCCCCCAACGCCCAGACCCCCGCCTACGAGTGGGCCCTCTCCGATCCCAATCCCCCCATCGGCGCCTGGGCGGCCTTGCGGGTGTTCCAGATCGAACGGCGCCAGAACGGCCGCAGCGACACCGTCTTCCTGCGCTCGATCCTGCGCAAGCTCCTGTTGGAGTACGGCTGGTGGGCCAACCGCAACGACCGCAGCGGCGACAACGTGTTCGAAGGGGGCTTCCTGGGCCTCGACAACGTCGCCGCCTTCGATCGCCGTTTCCCCCTCGCCGATGGCAGCCGCATCGAGCAGTCGGACGGCACCGCCTGGATGGCGTCCCTCAGCCTCAACCTGCTGGCCATCGGCGTGGAACTCAGCCGTGAGGAACCGGAGTATGCCGACACCTGCGAGCGCTTCGTCTGCGATTTCGTGCAGCTGGCCCTCACGCTCAACTCCCCCTTCGGCCGTAACTACCGCAACTGGGACCACGACGACGGTTTCTATTACGACGTGCTCAAGCGTCCCGACGGCAGCACCGACTACCTGCGCACCCGCTCGATCACCGGCCTGATCCCCCTGCTGGCCGTGGCCAGCTTCGACCGCGAGACCGTGGAGCGCCTGCCGGTGCTGGAGGTGAGTCGCAGCATGGCCTGGTTCATCCACGAGCGGGCCGGGGCCACCTGGATGGTGGCCAATCTCGGCCAGTGGCATGGCGACCGGCTGCTGCTGTCCCTGGTGCCGGAGGACCGGCTGCGGCGCATCTGCGCCCGCCTCTTCGACGAGGAGGAATTCCTCTCCCCCTACGGCATCCGTTCCCTTTCCAAGGTGTATGCGGCCCAGCCCTACAGCTTCACCGAGGGCGCCGAAACCGAGACCCTGGCCTACAGCCCCGGCGACAGCCCGGTGGCGATGTTCGGCGGCAATTCCAACTGGCGCGGACCGGTGTGGATGCCGATCAACTTCCTGCTGATCGAGTCACTGCAGAAGTTCGCCCACTTCTACGGCGACAGCTTCCAGGTGGAGTTTCCCACCGGCTCGGGCCGCCTGCTGGATCTCTGGCAGATCTCCCTGGAGCTGGAGCGGCGCCTGGTGAACCTGTTCCGCCGCGATGGCCACGGCGGCCGGCCCTTCGCCGGCCAGAACGACCGCTTCGCCGACGATCCCCACTGGCGGGACTTGATCCGCTTCCACGAGTTCTTCCACGGCGATGATGGCCGGGGCCTGGGGGCCAGCCATCAGACCGGCTGGAGCGCCCTTGTGGCCAAGATGATCAACCAGCTCAGCCGGTATCCCGAAGGGTGATGGTGCCGGCCCGGTCGGCCAGGTGCCAGGAGACCTTGCAGACGCAGCCGATCGAGAAGCAGATGGCGGCACTCCCCAGCAGGCCCCAGCCTTCGGCGTGGAGGCTCACCTCCCGGGAGAGCAGCAGCCGGACCGCCACCAGGGTGATGAGGGTTGCGGCGCACCAGGGCCCGTAGGCCCAGGCCAGGCCGATTCTGTGGCGACGACGTCCGCGGCTGGCGGAACCGGGGGGTGGGGACTGGGGCAACGGGCCGGCCTCGATCTGGCGCTCATCGTGGCTTGCCGTTGTACACAACGCTGATCACCTGGCGACCATCCAGGGAGATCATGATTTCGGTTTCGTGGGTGGGGGCGAGCCCTTTGGCTTCCCAGCCCGGAGGGCCCCCCAGGAAGCGGTAGACGAAGCCGTCGGCATCGTTGCGGATCAGGCAGGGATTGGTGGCCGCCGAGGTGGTGAACATGCAGTTGGCGGGCCGGTAGACCGTGAGGCCGCCGTTGATCCGCACCCCCTCGTTGCGCGCCAGGTTCAGGGCCCGGATCTCGTTCAGGGGCCGGGCCGGTGCGGCCGGGTCCATCGCCTGGGCCCGGGCGGCGGGCAGGAGCGCGGGCACCAGAGCGGCGGGGGCGGCGGCCAGGAGCAGGGCGGCGGCAGGGGCCAGGGTGGCGCCCCGAAGCCGGAACAGGTGAGTCATCGCAGGGGAGACGGCTATACAGGAAGTATCGATCTGGAAGCGCCGTCCGTAGCGCTGAGAGCGAGGACCGGGGGTGGCACCACGTGGCGGGCCGGCCCATCGTGAGCGGGCCCACTGCAGCCTGCGGGAGGAACGCCGGTGACCGATGAGCGCCTCCGCCGTTCCCTCATTCCGCGCCCCCAGGGGCTGGAGCTGCGGCGGCATCGCTTCTACGCCCAGCTGCTGGCGATCACCCTGGCGCTGATGGTCTGCTTCGCCCTGCCGGCCGGCTGGGGCCGGCTGACCTCCATCGGCAACCTTCTGCTCACACTCGTCCTGTGCCTCGAACTGGGCGGCGCGGTGGGTTGGGGCCATCGCCGCCGTCATCCGATGGACCATCTCTATCGCTGGCTGGGCCTGCTTTGCCTGGCGGCCCAGCTTCTGTGGATGCTCACCCCCCTCGAGGCCCGGGCGAGCGGTCTGCCCCTGCTGGTGTTCTTCACCCTGTTCACCGTCTGGAGCCTGAAGCGGCTGGTGGAGTGTCTCGGACGGGAGCGGCTGGTGTCGCAGCGGGTGGTGGCGGGGGCCCTGGCGGGCTACCTGATGCTCGGCATCAGCGGTGGCTTGCTGCTCAGTGTGCTCGCGACCATCGAGCCGGGCGCCTTCCTGAACACCCAGGGGCCTTCCGGCATGCTGCCAGCCATCGGCGAGGCGCTGCGCGGCCGTGAGGTCTGGCGGATCGATTTCCTCAGCCTCAACTATTTCGCCTTCATCACCATGGCCACCGTGGGTTATGGCGACATCCTGCCGGTGACAGCCGCCGCCAAGATGGCCAGCATCGGCCTGAGCGTGGCAGGGCCCTTCTACATGGCGGTGGTGCTGGGGGTGCTGATCAGCCGGCGGACGCAGCAGGTGGAGGAGCTGGAACGCCGGGATCCGGAGGGCTGAGCGCCGGGGCGGTGATCAGCAGGGAGCTGCGCTGCCGGGTGGCGATCATCCAGAGCCATTTGGTGAGGAGGGTGAGGCGGTTCTCGTTGGCCGGCATGAAGGCGAGGTGGGCCAGCCCCCACAGCAGCCAGCCCAGGGGACCGCTCACCCGCAGGCCGCGCAGGTCGGCCACCGCATGCAGCGGCCCGATCACCGCCATGCTGCCCACGTCGTTCCAGCGGAAGGGGCCCAGGCGGCGGCCCTCGAAGCCGGCCAGCAGGTCGCGGGCCACCCAGGCGCCCATCTGCACCGCCGGGCCGGCCATGCCCGGCAGGGGCCGGCCATCGGCGGTGTGGCTGTAGGCGCAGAGGTCCCCCACCACCCGGATCGCCGGATGGGCCGGCACCGAGAAATCGGCCTCCACGATCACCCGGCCGCCGCGGTCGACAGGGCAGCCGCAGCGATCGGCCAGCAGCTGGCCCAGGGGGGAGGCCCGCACCCCGGCCGTCCAGCAGAGGGTGGCCGCCTCGAGGATCCGCTCCCCGGCGGCGGTGGCCACGGTGATCCGGCCTTCGGCCATGGCCTGCACCCGCCCGCCCAGCAGCAGCTCGACCCCCTGGGATTGCAGATAGTGGCCGGCGGCCGCCGACAGGCTCGGGTGCATGCCGCGCAGCAGCCGGTCCCCCGGATCCACCAGGGTGACGCGGCAGAGGGCCGGATCCAGCTGCTTGAAATCGCGCTGCATCGCATGGCGCAGCAGGTCGTTCACCGACCCGGCCAGCTCGCAGCCCGACGGGCCGCCCCCCACCACCACCACCGACTGCAGGAAGGTGCGGCGGACGGGATCGGGGGTCTGCTCGGCCTCCTCGAGGGCCAGCAGCAGCCGGCGGCGGATCTCGTCGGCGTGCTCCAGGGTCTTCATCGGTGGGGCCAGCTCCTGCCACTCCTCATGGCCGAAGTAGCTGGCGCCGGAACCGGCCGCCACGATCAGACGGTCGTAGGCCAGGTGGCGGCCGTTGAACACCAGCTGGCTGGCCTCGGGGTCGATGTCGACCACCTCCCCCAGCAGCACCTGGATGTTGGGGGCCTGCCCCACAAGCTGGCGCAGGGGCGAGGCCACGTCGGCGTCCGACACCAGCCCGGAGGCCACCTGATACAGGAGCGGCTGGAAGAGGTTGAAGTTGCGCTTGTCGATCAGGGTGACGCGCACCGGCTGGCCGGCCAGGCCATGGGCGGCCCGGAGCCCGGCGAAGCCGCCGCCCACGATCACCACATGGGGCCAGTCCGGCCGGGTGCCGGCGGGGGGCTCGAGTTCCAGGAAGAAGCGTTCCTTGGCCATCGGTTCCGCGAGGCTGAAGCGCAACCTATCGGCTGTCGCTCAGGCGGCCAGGGCCGCGGGGTCGTCGGGGTGCAGTTCGGCCCGGTAGAGCCCCACATCGACCCCCAGGTGCTGGTCGGGCCGGCCGGTGATCAGCAGGGCCGTGCGCTGGCGGGTGGCGATCTGCCACATCCATTTGGTGAACAGGGTGACGCGGTTCTCCGTGTCGGGGATGAAGGCCAGATGGGCCAGGGCCCACAGCACCCAGCCCGCCAGCCCGGTGACGTGCAGCCCCCGCAGGTCGGCCACGGCGAACCAGGGGCCGATCACGGCCATGGAGCCCAGGTCGGTGAAGCGGAAGGGGGCGATCGAGCCGCCCGCGGCCCGCGCCAGGATGTCGGCGGCCACCCAGCGGCCCATCTGCACCGCCGGCCCGGCCATGCCAGGCAGGGGCCGGCTGTCGGCGGTGTGGGCATAGGAGCAGAGATCCCCCACCGCCCGGATCTCGGGGTGGCCGGGGATCGAGAAGTCGGGCTCCACCAGCAGCCTGCCGCCCCGGTCGACCGGGGCGCCGGTGCGTTCGGCCAGCAGGGCCCCCAGCCTGGAGGCCCGCACCCCGGCGGTCCAGCAGATGGTGGCGGCCTCCAGGGCCAGCGGCCCCGACCCGGTGCTCAGGGCCACCCGCCCCGGCGCGATCGCCTCCACCTTGGCGCCCATGCGCAGCTCCACGCCGGCCCGCTCCAGATGGCTGGCGGCCGCCCCGGCCAGCTTGGGGTGCATGGTGGGCAGCACCCGTTCGGCCGCCTCCACCAGGATCACCCGGCAGAGGTCGTGGTCGAGCTGCTTGAAATCGCAGCGGATGGCCCGGTGCATCAGTTCCACCAGGGAGCCGGCCAGCTCGCAGCCCGCCGGCCCGGCCCCCACCACCACCACCGTCTGCAGGAAGGCGCGCCGCATGGGATCGGGCGTCTGCTCGGCCTCCTCGAGGGCCATCAGCAGCCGGCGGCGGATCTCGTCGGCGTGCTCGAGGATCTTCATCGGCGGCGCCAGGGGGCGCCACTCCTCGTGGCCGAAGTAGGTGCTGCCCGAACCGCTGGCCAGGATCAGGTGGTCGTAGCCGTAGCGGCGGTCGTTGAACACCACCTCCCGGGCGGCGGGGTCGATGTCGACCACCTCCCCCAGCAGGATCTGGATGTTGGGGGCCTGGCCCACCATCTGGCGCAGGGGGGAGGCCACGTCGGCTTCCGACACCAGCCCGGAGGCCACCTGATACAGGAGCGGCTGGAAGAGGTTGAAGTTGCGCTTGTCGATCAGGGTGACGCGCACCGGCTTGCGGGCCAGGGCATGGCAGGCCTTGAGGCCGGCGAAGCCGCCGCCCACGATCACCACATGGGGCCACTCCCGCATCGCCTCGGCGGGTGGTTCGAGCTCCAGGTAGAAGCGCTCCGTTGCCATCGACCACGAACCACGGTTCTCAACCGTATGCAGGGCGCCGGTCGGTGGCGGTAGTGGTGGAAGCCGTTTGCCGTGAAGACGCGGGAGCCGCCACACGGAACTGCTAGTTTGATAATGATTCTCATGTCCGCCCATCCCCAGCCGGAGCTTCTGCCCCATGCGCGATCGCCCATCCCGTCGGGCCCTGCTGGCCGTGGCCGCGGGGCTTTCTGCCCTGCTGCTGGGCTGTCGGGCCGCGGTGCAGGCGCCGGACACCCCGGCCGGCCGCGCCGATCGCCCCCGGGTGGTGACCACTTTCCTGCCGATCACCCTGTTCACCCGGGCGGTGGCGGGCGACTGCGCCGAGGTGACGGCCCTGGTGCCCCCGGCCAGCGGCCCCCACGATTTCCAGGCCCGTCCCAGCGACGTGGCGGCCCTCCGCAACGCCAGGGTGCTGGTGAAGAACGGACTGGGCATGGAGTCCTTCCTCGACAGGCTGGTGGCCGGCGCCGAAAACCCGGATCTGAAGGTGATCGACTCCAGCCGCGGCGTCGCCACCCTGGAGAATCCGGAGCCGGCCGGGGAGGTCCCCGGGGACGGCCATGACCACGGCCACGGCCTGGTCAATCCCCATATCTGGCTGGATCCGGTGCGGGCCGCCCAGCAGGTCAACACCATCCGTGATGGCCTGATCGCCGCTGATCCGGGCTGCGCCGAGGGCTATCGCCGCAACGCCGCCGCCTTCACCGGCCAGCTGCGCCGGCTCGACACCGATCTGGAGAAGCAGCTGGCGCCGTTCCGGGGCAAGACCTTCGTGGTGGTCCACGATTTCGCCCCCTACTTCGCCGACCGCTACGGCCTCAAGGCCTCGTACCTGGTGGATGTGCCGGAGCAGAACCCCTCCCCCACCGATCTGGCCCGGGTCGCCGACACGGTGAAGCGCACCCAGCTCCAGGCGCTGCTCACCGAACCCCAGGAAGGCAACCGTTCCTTCAACGCCCTGGCCGGGGATCTGGGGATCCCGATCAGCGTCTTCGATCCGATGGAGACGGGCTCCGAGGCGGCCTCCCGCAACCCGTCCACCTACGGCGCGGTGATGCGCCGCAATGTCACCGACCTGGTGGGCG
The DNA here is from genome assembly GCA_943367425.1 of Candidatus Sulfopaludibacter sp. SbA3. Taxonomy (GTDB): domain Bacteria; phylum Cyanobacteriota; class Cyanobacteriia; order PCC-6307; family Cyanobiaceae; genus Cyanobium. Next base: position 18,895 of record CALRJF020000011.1, on the reverse strand, counting down.
CCTTCCGCTGAGGGCCACTGGTCCTAGGGCTCCGGCTTGCGGAGAAACAGGCCCGAAAGCCGGTGGGGGCCCAGCAGGCGACGGAGCTCCCAGAAGGCGAAGAAGGGCAGAAATGCGGTGAACATCATCACCAGCCGCGCCAGCATCTCGTCGGGGCCATGGGGTATCAGCCGTTGCATCAGGTCGGCATTCAAGCGGCCGTGGAGGAAGGCCTCGAGGAGGCGCTCCACCAGCGTGAACAGGATGGCCAGGGCGGAGAACAGCAGCGCCTTCAGGACCGTGACCAGCAGCAGGGAGCGGCGCTCCAGCGAACGACCAAGCTTCAGGGCATCGCCGAGCAGGATGATCTTGGCCAGAATCATGGCCTCGATCAGGGCCAGGCCGTAGTTGAGGGTCGACACGCCCTCCTCGGCCAGAATCAGGCGGCGGTAGGTGTTGAACGAGCCCAGGAACAGGGCCAGGTAGAGGGTGATGAACCCGAAGACCCGCAGTTCCTCGCGTGCCTTCTGGGCCCGGCTCACGGGAGGCGGCGGGTTCATACCGGTGACCTGCTTCGGCAGGATGGGGCGCCCACCTTAGGGAGCGGGCTGGGGAGGGGCGGCGCTGACGTGCCTGGCGACGGCGGCCCGGGGTGGCCCCCCGAAGCGCCAGCGCAGGCCGCCGCCGTAGCTGAGTTCACTGACATTGCTCCGGAAGGAGCCCGTCACCCCGGCGTAGAGGGAGAACTGGTCGGAGGTTTCCAGCTCCAGGTTCAGGCCGAGGTTGAGGTCGTTGGCCCCGCGGTTCTGGCCCTGCACCACGTCGGTTCCCAGGGCCGGCACCTCGGCGAAGGAAGCCGTCAGGGGCAGGGGCTGATGGGTGCCGGCGTCGAAGTCATGCTCGTACCCCACCGACAGCCGCGGAATCAGGCGGGTGTTTCTGGCGAGCTGCACCGGCGTTTCCAGGGTGAAGCCGACGCCGACGACCAGGGATTCGGCCGTCTGACCCGCGACGCCCAGGTTGAGCGACTGGGCACCCGCTTCGGAGAACGCCCCCTGGTGGTAACGGCTGTAGGCCACGGTGGTGGTGGGCCTGAGCCGCACGGCGTTGCGATCGGCCTTGTCGGCGGAGAGGATCCAGTCATATTCGGCCTGGAGGGCCGCGGTGACGCCGCTGCCGCCATAGTTGGCCGTGGCGATGCGATTGATGCTGCCGAAGTTGATGTTGCGGTTGGCGTTGAGCTGGAAATCCGTGTAACCGACCATTCCCGTGATCTTCCAGGGCCTGGACGGCCGGTAGACGCCCCACAGACTGCCGCTGTAGGTGTCAGAGTTGATGGCGGCGCTGGTGTACTGATCGTTGTACAGGTTGGCCTGGCCATAGCCGAGCAGGGCTCCCACACTCCATTGCCTGGAGATGTCGTACTGGAGCCCGTAGGTGCTCTGAAAGATGTTGTAGTCGAGTGAGGAAAGATCGTTGGTGCCGTTCATGCTGGCCTGGGTGTTGGTGGCATCGATCAGCAGCGACCAACGGCTGGCCTGGGGAATCTTCAGGGGCTGGCAGTTCAGGGGCCGTGGATCACGGTCGGCGGGGATCAGGGTGCCGTCCGCTGCCTTGCACACCTCCGCTTCGGTGAACAGGCGGATGGCATGGGAGCTGTCGCCCAGGGAGAGGGTCTGGCGGCGAAACTGTTCCATCGCCGCCAGGGCCACCGTCTGCATGGAGGCATAGGGCTCGGCGGTGATGGTGTGGAGGGCCTGGTTGAGCTGGGAGCGGCTGGGAAGGGTGTAGAGGGCGCCATAGACCGTGATGAAGTCCGGGGTGACGGCCGCTCCCAGGGCCTGGTTGCTGGTGTAGCCGCTGAAGCCCCCGCTGGCGGTGGGGATGGGGAAGCCCCCGCTGCCGCCCTGGTTCACGGCGGCATACACCGACGACATGCCGGCATCGAAGGTCTTCGCCACGGCGATGCTGTTGCCGTTGGGCCCCCTCGGCCCGGAGGAGCCGCCCACCGCCAGGTTGAACTGACAGGCCGCGGCATTCCCCGTGTTGGCGATGCACTGCTGCAGAAGCGTGGGGATGGTGCCGGTGATGGCCTGGGTGATGGCCCCCCCCGTCGGCTTCACCAGGGCGATGGTGAATGGTCCGGGCGGGGTGGCGGTGGAGATCACGTCCGCCACCGTCGGTGGCCCGTTGGTGGGACGGAGCTGGAGCCAGCCGAACTGGAGCTTGTCTGGATCCGGCAGGGCCGTGCCGTTGGCCAGCAGGTTGAAGAGCGGATCTTCATCGCGCACGAAGCGGAAGCCGCTGGTGCCCGCCACCCCGCCGGTGTCAGCGAACAGGCCGGGGTCGCCGCCCACCGTGCCAAGGGGAACGGTCACCGCGGTGTACACCATCCCGGGGGTGATGGGGGCCCCCTGATAGCTGGTGAGGCGAAGACTGCCTTCCAGAAAGAGCACCTGTCCGGCGCCGGAGCCCGTGAGCTGCAGCAGGTCGCTCCTGCCGCCACCGCTCACGTCGATCGCCAGGGTGGCCGCCTTGTCCTGGATGTACGAGCCGCCGTCGATGGTCAGGGTGCCGAGGCTCTGCTGGCCTGGAGACACCGTGCCGAAGTTGAAGACATTGGCCTTGATGATGCCGTTGCCGCCCAGGGTTCCGCCGGGCTGCACCAGCACATCGGAGGCACTGGTGCCGTTGATGATCAGGCTGCCCCCATTGATGAGCGTCAGGCCGCTGTAGCTCAGGGCGCCGTTGAACACCTGGGTGTAGCTGCCGTTCTTGATCAGGTTGCCGCTGCCGCTGATGTCGGCGCTGGAATTGCGAACGAAGGGGGCATTCAGATTCAGCGACAGGTCGCCGGCTCCCAGTTCGATGAAACCGGCGCCGCCCACGGCGGCGATCGCCTGGTTGTTGTCCCTCAGCCGCAGTCGTCCGTCGCCGTAGAGGATCAGCTCGGTGCTGCCGGGCAGGGCATTGGCGACGCCGAGGTCCACGGTGGCGTTGTCCCAGATGGAGGTGAGGCCGCTGTAGGTGCTCTGGCCGTCGAGTCGCAGAACGGCGCCGCTGGCACCGGAGTTCCTGAAGTTGAGACTTCCCTGCAGGCCGCTCTGATCGGCGAACACGCCGCTGAAGCTGGCGTTGTTGCCGGCGGCGTCGATCGCGTTGGTGCTGGAGTCATCCAGGGTGAAGTTGTCCGGCACCGCGGCGGTGGAAGTCGACACGGTGAGGGTGCCGCCGCGGAACTGGGGCAGCAGCGTCCGGTTGAACAGGCTGGCGGTGGTGTTGAGGCTGGTGCCGTCGTTGGCCGGCAGGATCGGCGTGGCCAGGGGCCTGGGCGGCGCCACCTCCTTCGCCAGCCATTTGGTGGAGTAGGTGGAGGCGCCGGTGTAGCTGTTCCAGCTTCCACTTCTGGCGTAGGAGCTGTTCAGGACCGGATCCCATTCGAAACCGTCGAAGGGAAGGGCACTGGGGTTGAATTGCGAGGCGCTGCCCGACTGCCAGACGAAGCTGGGTCCCAGGCCGGTGCCCAGGACCGGATTGGGGAGCCCCAGCAAAGCTTTTGTGGTGGCCGAAAGACTCTGGGCCAGCTGGGCATTGCCGAACCAGGAGCTCTGCCGGAAATCGGTGGCTCCATTGCAGTTGCTCAGGATCGTGCCGGGCGCGAAACAGGTGGACAGATCGAGGGTATAGATCGTGCTGTTGAACGTCACTTCCAGCGGTGCGGCACGGGCCGGCCCGATCGGATTGAGGAGCAGCGAAGCCAGCAGCATCGCCACCGGCCCGGCCGGCTTGGCCATGGCCATCCTGTTCTCGTTGCGCCGTCGATCCTGATCACTTCGGTTGTTCTTGTCGGCAGCAGAGTGTGTCAGTTGATCATCAATCAAGCTCACCATCTTGCTCTGATTTTCTCGATTTTCCATGCGCCATCGATTCGCTTTCGGCATGGTATCGGGGTGCGCTTTTTTGGCGACCCTGGCCCGATCGATGTGATCTTTATTGATCTCTTGCCCCTGGAGATGTAAGAAAAACGTAGGTTGTCGCTGCTGGGGGTGGCCAGCCGCTGATCGATCAGATCCGTCGTGTCCTCTGCGGCGATTCGCCGCACCACTGCCGGTATGCGCCTGCCGTGGCACCGCAGGCCGGGGGGCGTGTGGTGGTGCCTCGCTGTCAGGCCGTTGGCGCCTCCGGACCGGTGGCCTCCAGGGAGGCTCCGCAGTGCCTGCAGTGGCGGGCATCGGCCTGGTGGCCGTCCAGCCCGCAGGCGGGACAGGGCCGCCCCGGCGGCCGCAGCGACGCCAGCCCGATCTCGGCGCTGAGGATGCCGGTGGGCACGGCGATGATGCTGTAACCGATCAGCATCACCACCGAGGCCATGAAGCGCCCCAGGGGTGTCACCGGGGCCACGTCGCCGTAGCCCACGGTGGTGATCGTGACGCAGGCCCAGTAGATGCCCACCGGGATGCTGCGGAAGCCGTCGTTGCCGGCCTCGATCACGTACATCAGGGCGCCGATCAGGATCACCAGCGCCACCATCGCCAGCAGGAACACCGTGATCTTGCGGCGGGCGGCCACCAGGGCGCTCCAGAGCAGTTCGGCCTCCTGCAGGTAGGCGCCCAGCTTCAGCACCCGGAACACCCGCAGCAGCCGCAGCACCCGCACCAGCAGGAACAGCTGCCCGCCGCCGATCAGCAGCCCCAGGTAGGTGGGCAGGATCGCCAGGAGGTCCACCACCCCGAAGAAGCTGCCCGCGTAGCGCCGCGGCTCGGGCACGACCAGCAGCCGCAGCAGGTATTCGAGGCTGAACAGCAGGGTGAAGCCCCATTCCAGCCGCAGGAAGGTGCCGGCCCAGTGCTGCCGCAGCAGGGGATCGCTCTCCAGCACCACGGCCAGCACGCTCAGGGCGATGGCCAGCATCAGCAGCGCATCGAAGACCTTGCCGGCGGGGGTGTCGGCCTCGAGGATCGTGCGGCTCAGCCAGGGGCGGCCCACCAGGCGCACCAGCGCCAGGGCCAGGGCGGCCAGGCCGGCCAGCAGCAGGGGCACCAGCAGCAGCGCGGGCAGGGCATCGAGCGGGGGGAAGGGGGTGGCCATCGCCCCCTCCTAGCCAGTCCCGAGATAGGACGCCCGCAGGCCCTCGTCGGCCAGCAGCGCGGCGGCGCTGCCCTGCAGGCCGATGGCCCCGCTTTCGAGCACCACGCCCCGGTCGGCGATCTCCAGGGCGGCGCGGGCGTTCTGTTCCACCAGCAGGATCGTCAGGCCGTCGTTGTGCAGGGCGGCCAGGGTGCCCATCACTTCGGCCACCAGCTTCGGCGCCAGGCCCAGGCTGGGTTCATCCAGCAGCAGCAGGGTGGGGCGGGCCATCAGGGCCCGGGCGATCGCCAGCATCTGCTGCTCGCCGCCCGAGAGGTTGCCCGCCAGCTGGCGGCGCCGCTCCGCCAGCCGCGGAAACAGGCCGTAGCAGCGCTCCAGGTCGGCGGCGATGCCGGCGCGGTCGCGGCGCAGCCAGGCGCCCAGTTCCAGGTTGGCCGCCACGCTCTGGCGCGCCAGCACCCGCCGGCCCTCCGGGCAGTGGCCGATCCCCAGTCGCACGGTGGTGGCCGTGTCCACCGCCGCCAGGTCGGCGCCCCGCCAGGTCATGCTGCCGGCGGCGGCGCGCACCAGCCGGGAGATGGCCCGCAGGGTGGTGCTCTTGCCGGCGCCGTTGGATCCCAGCAGGGCCACCAGCTCCCCCTGGTGCACCGTCAGGTCGAGGCCCCGCAGGGCGGTGAGGGCGCCGTAGCGCACCGTGAGGCGCCGCAGTTCCAGCAGGGGCCCGTTCATGGCTGGCCCCCCAGGTAGGCCTCGATCACCCGCGGGTCGTGGCGCACCTGCTCGGGCGGGCCCAGGGCGATCCGCTGGCCGAAGTTCAGCACCGCCAGGCGGTCGCAGAGGCGCAGCATCAGCGGCACATGGTGCTCGATGATCAGCACCGTGAGGCGGAAGCGTTCCCGCAGGCGCCGGATCAGGTCGCAGAGGTCGTCCTTCTCGGCCGGGTTCATGCCGGCGGCGGGTTCATCCAGCAACAGCAGGCGGGGGCCGGTGGCCAGGGCCCGGGCGATCTCCAGCCGGCGCCGGTCGCCGTAGGAGAGGGTCGCCGCCCGCTGGTCGGCCAGGCCCGCCAGATCCACCAGCGCCAGCAGTTCGCTGGCCTGGCCCTGCAGCGCCTGCTGGCGGCGGCGGAAGCCGGGGCTGCCCAGCAGGGCGCCGAGCAGGGGGGAACGGGCGGAGCGATGCAGGCCCACCAGCACGTTCTCGCGCACCGACAGGCTGTCGAACAGGCGCAGGTTCTGGAAGGTACGGGCGATGCCCAGCCGGTTGATCCGGGCCGGGTCACCGCCGGCCATGGGCGCACCCTGCCAGTGGCAGCGGCCGGCGGTGGGGGCGATCAGGCCGGAGATCACGTTGAACAGGGTGGTCTTGCCGGCGCCGTTGGGCCCGATCAGGCCGAAGATCTCCCCCTCCTGCACCTGGAAGCTCACGTCATCGAGGGCCAGCAGGCCGCCGAAGCGGCACTGGATCCCCTCCAGCGCCAGCAGGGGGGCCGGGGCGCCGGCCTCTGGCTCCGGGAAGCCGCTCATCCACCCACCTCCGCCTTCCCCCAGGGCAGCCGCCGCCGCAGCCAGCCCAGCCGCTCCGGCGTGATCACCCCCTGGGGAAAGAGCACGGGCCCCACCAGGATCACCAGCCCGAAGACGATCAGCCGCAGATCGCCGATCGGCCGCAGCAGTTCCGGCAGGGCCGTGAGCACCAGGCCGCCCAGCACCGGGCCCACCCAGGTGCGCGAGCCCCCGAAGACGACAAAGGCGAGGGTGGTGATGCTGGCCTCGAAGCTGCCCTGCTTGGCATTCCAGGTGTTGAGGAAATGGGCGCTGAGCACCCCGGTGAGGCCGGCGATCACCGCACTGATCACGAAGCTGGTCAGCTTCACCCGGGCGGTGTCGATGCCCACGCAGCTGGCGGCCAGTTCGTCGTCGCGGATGGCGGCCTGGGCCCGGCCCAGCCGCATGGCGGCCAGGCGGCTGCACAACCAGCAGACGGCCCCCAGCAGCAGGGCCGCGGCCACCAGGTAGCCCTCCGGAGTCTCGAAGGGCTGGGGGATGGCGAAGATGCCGACGGCGCCGCCGGTGAAGGGCAGGTTGAGGTTCAGCACCCGCAGGATCTCCACCAGAGCGATGGTGGCGATCGCCAGGTAGATGCCCCGCAGCTTCAGCACCGGACCCCCGATCGCCAGGGCGATCACCCCGGCCAAGGCACCGCCCAGCCCCATCTCCAGCAGCAGGGAGCCCAGCGGATAGACGGGCTCACCGTCCCCCAGCAGCGGCCAGTCGGTGGAGAGCAGGGCCGCCACGTAGCCGCCGATCGCGTAGAAGCCCGGCGTGGCCAGGGAGAGCTGGCCGGTGGCCAGGGGCAGGTACACCGACAGCCCCAGCAGGGCCCCCAGCAGCATCTGCACCAGCAGGGTGGCGTCCATGGCCCTCAGACCTTCTGGCTCACGGCCTTGCCCAGCAGTCCCCGGGGCCGCACCAGCAGCACGACGAACAGGAAGGCATAGGCCACCGCGTCCTTGTAGCCGGAGAGTTCGCCGGGCACCAGGGCCTCGGCCAGCCCCACGATCAGCCCGGCCAGCACGGCGCCGGGCACGCTGCCCAGACCGCCGAGCACCAGCACGCCGAGGGCCTTGAGGCCGTAGCCGATGCCGAAGTAGGGGCCGGTGATGCTGACGCTGAGGCCCACCAGCCCCCCGGAGATTCCGGCCAGGAAGCCGCTCATCGCGAAGGAGAGCCGGATCATGCCGTCGCTGTCGATGCCGAGCAGCCGGGCGGTGGTGGCATCCTCCGAGACCGCCTGCAGGGCCTTACCGCCCCGGCTGAACTCCAGCCAGGCGGTGAGGGCCACCAGCACCAGGGCGGAGATCGCCAGCAGCACCAGCTGCACCGTGCGCACCCGAGCCCCGGCGATGGCGATCGTGACGGGCAGCCCGCCCAGGCTGCCGGCCGGCAGGGAATAGCCCTCGGCCCCCATCAGGATCTGGATCAGGTTCACCAGGATCACCCCGGCCCCCAGGCTGGTGATCAGGTAGAGCAGCGGGTCGGCCCGGCGGCGGCGCAGGGGGCGGAAGGCCACCGCCTCCACGCCCACGCTCACCAGGGCGGCCACCAGGCCGGCCAGCAGCAGGGCGGCCCAGAAGGGCAGGGCGAAGGGCAGCTGCAGGCCGGCCAGCAGGCCGTTGGCCCCCACCGCCCCGCCGATCAGCAGGTAGGTGGCATAGGCCCCGAGGGTGAACACGGCGCCATGGGCGAAGTTGATCACCCCCAGCACCGAGAACACCAGGGTGTAACCGAGGGCGAACAGGGCATAGACCGCCCCCACCGAAAGACCGTTGAACAGGATCTGCAGCAGGGAGTCCATCGCGGTGCGGTCAGGGCAGCAGCTCGAACCGGCCGCTCCTGGCATCGGCGTTCATGCGCACCCGGGCCACGAAGAAGCGGCTCTGGATCACTTCCCCCTCCGGGGTGAAGCGGATCTCACCGAGGGGGGTCTGGTAGGTGCCGCCCAGGATCTCGTCCATCAGCTCCTTGCGGGCCTCCACCAGGGTGCTGGCGGTGAGGGGGCGGCGTTTGTCGAGGCGGGCCAGGGCGTCGCCGATCACCTGCAGGGCCGTGTAGGCCTGGGCGGTGAGCTGGGGCGGGATGGCGCCGCCCTTGGCGGCCCGGAAGGACTTCAGGAAGGCGGCGTTGGCGGGGGTGTCCAGTTCGGGGCTGTAGGCCTGGGCGATCAGCAGGCCATCGCAGTACTTCTGGCAGATGGGATAGATGTTGGGCGTGTTGAGGCCGTTGCCGGCCACGATCAGCCCCTTGTAGCCCAGTTCCCGCAGCTGGCGGATCAGGTTGCCGCCGTCCACCGCCTGCAGCGACATCACGATCAGATCGGGCTTCTCCCGCAGGGCGGCCGTGATCTGGTTCTGGAAGTCCTGGTCGTTGAGCTGGGTGCGCTGCACCGTGACGGGCTTCAGTCCCTTGTCGCTGAGGGCCTTCTGGAAGATCGTGGTTTCGGCGGTGCTGTAGGCGTCGTCGTGGGCGTAGAACACCGCCGCCCGCTTCAGACCCGGTTGCAGCTGCAGAGCCTTGGCGATCGAGAGCGGGGCGATCACCGAGCTCTGGGCCGAGACGCGGCTGATGAAGTGGCCGATCTGCGGGATGCCGGTGGCGGTGTTGGACGGGGCCACCACCGGCACGCCGCGGCGCTGGGCGATCGGGTCGGCGGAGAAGGCCTGCTGGGACAGGGTGGGACCCACCAGGGCCAGCACACCGCGGTTGATCTGCAGGGTGAAGGCGGCGTTGGCCCCCGGCTCATCGCTGCCGCTGTCCTCCACCAGCAGCTGCAGGGGACGGCCGTTGATGCCGCCTGACTGGTTGCGGTGCTCCAGGGCCAGGGCCAGGCCGATCTTCTGGTCCTGGCCGTAGACGCCCGCATTGCCGGTGAGCGCCAGCACCGCCCCCACCGGCACGCCCTTGGCCAGATCAATGGGCTTGTCGTTGCGGCTGGCGGAGCAGCCGGCCAGGAGCAGGCCGGCGACCAGCAGCAGGCTGCTGAGCCGGCGCCGTGGGATCGGGGTCACGCCAGGGTCTGGAAGACGTCCCGGAAGGCCGCGATGGTGGCGTCGATGTCGGCGTCGCTGTGGGCCAGGGAGGTGAAGCCCGCCTCGAAGGCACTCGGGGCCAGATAGATGCCGCGCTCGAGCATGGCGCGGTGCAGCTTGCCGAACCGGGCCGCATCGGTGGCCTTGGCCTGCTCGAAGTTGTGCACCGGGCCGTCGCAGAGGAAGAAGCCGAACATGGCGCTGATGTTGCCGCCGCAGATGGGCTGGCCGGCCTCGCGGGCCGCGGCGAGGATGCCGTCGCTGAGCCGGCGGGTGACGGCCTCGAGCCGTTCGTAGCTGCCCGGCTGCTTCAGCAGCTGGAGGGTCTTGATGCCGGCGGTCATCGCCAGGGGGTTGCCGCTCAGGGTGCCCGCCTGATACATCGAACCGGCCGGGGCCACCATGGCCATGATGTCGGCCCGGCCGCCGTAGGCCCCCACCGGCAGGCCGCCGCCGATCACCTTGCCCATGGTGGTGAGGTCGGGGGTGATGCCGAACTTCGCCTGGGCGCCGCCGTAGGCGATGCGGAAGCCGGTCATCACCTCATCGAAGACCAGCAGGGCACCGTTCTCCTTGGTGATCTCCCGCAGGCCCTCGAGGAAACCGGGTTCGGGGGTGATGAAGCCGGCGTTGCCCACCACGGGCTCGAGGATCACCCCGGCGATCTCACCGGGGTTGGCGGCGAACAGCTTCTTGACCGCCTCCAGGTCGTTGTAGGGGGCGGTGAGGGTGTTGGCGGTGACCGAGCGGGGCACGCCGGGGGAGTCGGGCAGGCCGAGGGTGGCCACCCCCGACCCCGCCTTCACCAGGAACATGTCGGCGTGGCCGTGGTAGCAGCCCTCGAACTTGATCAGCTTCTCGCGGCCGGTGTAGGCCCGCATCAGCCGCAGCACCGCCATGCAGGCCTCGGTGCCGGAATTGACGAAGCGCACCATCTCCACCGAGGGGACGGCTTCGATCACCAGCTCCGCCAGCTGGTTCTCCAGCAGGCAGGGGGCGCCGAAGCTGGTGCCTTTCTCCAGGGCCTCGTGCAGGGCGGCGATCACCTCCGGGTGGCTGTGGCCGCAGATGGCGGGCCCCCAGCTGCCCACGTAGTCGATGTAGCGGTTGCCGTCCACGTCCCAGGCGTAGGCGCCCTTGACCCGGTCGAAGACGATGGGCTGCCCCCCCACCGACTTGAAGGCCCGCACCGGGGAATTGACCCCACCGGGCATGAGTTTCTGGGCGGCGGCGAAGATCTCCTCGGAACGGGTGGTGAGGAGAGCAGGGGCCGAGGCGGGCGCTGAAGGGGTGGCCGAACTCAAGGCAGGATCCGCAGGAGGGGAAAGCTTTCACCTCCCATCCTGACCCAGCGAGGACCGGCTGCGGCATCCGGGCCGTACTTCGTGGTGCTGCACAGGCTTCCCTGCCCGCGCTGCGTGCCCTGGATGGGCCTGCGGGGGTCCCCACGCCCACGCGGCCCCCTGTCCCTTGATCCCGCCCCCTGCCGATGAACCTGTCCGGGGCGGGGTGCGCCGATTGTCCATGGAACTGGTGAGCAAGATCACCCGGAAACAAAGTTAATTTTCATCTGAGAAGTTTTCTCAGTCAGTGCAAGAAAAGACGGAGCACATGACGGGTTTTCCTGAAACTCTGCGCCCTGCTTAAAGCGCTAGGCTTTGCACAAGAGCCGGGGGGATGGAGCCGAGAGTACGAGCAACGAATCCGATGCATCAGCACCGCATCAAAGCAGCATCAACTGCTGGATTTCGCAGCTTAGTATCAACGTTCCATGTGGCACTTTCCTACGGCTCTGACTAATTTCTCTGTGAGGAACAGATGACAAATCTACGGACCAGGATTGGGCTTGGCTTGGCCATGGCGGCGGCGGCATTCATGCCCGTAAGTGTTTATGCCGGTACAGTCGCCCAAATTCAAGATGCGGAAATGGGGAGTGGAACTCTCTCCAGCATCTGCAGTCTTGCGCCAACACCCGGCGCCTTGGGATTTTCAGCGGATGCACGCACGATCTCTACGGATGTCAGCCAACTCACCAATGCATCTGGCTCGCCCGCGCCTGCATCACTGGTGATCGGCTCCAACATTTTAACTGGAGGAACTGTCGTCATGAGTGTACCCACCTTGACCGGCGTGAGCACGGCTGAGTCTAGCGCCGTCAGCATCGATGCCAGCGGTTATGGCAGCACAGCTACCTACGACATTCCTGCCAGCGGGTCTGCCATAGTAAATGCCAATGTCAGATTTGCAAAAAGCACTGTGTTTGGGGCTGGCCCATATTCATCCACGGCCACAATCACCTGCTCCGATAATCCTCTGTAAGTCCTGATCTTTAACTTATGCAGATGACGTTCTGGCTGCGGACCTTGAAGATGGGCCTGGCTCTTGCCAGGTTACCACTTCTTCTGGGTCCGTTTTTTTTTACGGCCTGGTTGTTGCCCACTCCAGTGGAGGCCCTGGGCCTGGGCCCCCTTGTCCTGGAGAAGGAGTCTGGAGAACTTGAGGTTTCCAACTCCAGTAAACGTTTGATCAAGGTGGAGATGCAGGTTTTTCCTGTCGCGGTTGTGAAGGGCAAGCGCACGGCTGGCCTGACGCCCATGCCAACAGAGGTGGCGGAAACGATCATCCACTTCCGTCCTCAACGATTTCGGCTTGGCCCGAATAGTGGTCGACGAGTGCGCTACAGGATTCTAAATTCACGTGATTCTTTTTATCTATGTGGAGTTTCACCAAGCGGTCTGTTGCTCATACGCGTCTGCTCCCGCTGGCCGGGATCCTAGCCTCGAGCGTTTTCTGGATTCAGAGTCCTGGCCTGGCCCAGATTTATCTGAATCCAAACAACCAGAACATGACGCGAAATCGCGTCAGCATTGAGCTCGGTAACGGCATCCGTTGCAGTTCTGATGGCGGCTCGGTGGCCAGCCTCAGTTTTTCAGCTGGTGCCTACCCGGATCAACTGGGAAACAACAGCCTGGTTGTTTCGCCTCAGGTTGGAAATTCCAGCATCGCCAATCAGAGTTCATTGATGGCCCTGGCAAGCGTCAACATTCCCCTGGGCCGTACGGATCAGAAATTTGACTGCACGCCATTGTTGAAGGATGCCATCATCAAGGCGCGCATCGAAAATCTCAGACAGTTGGTGGATGAGGACGTCATCTCCGAATCCCAGTACCGCAAGGCCCTGATCAAACTCTTCGGCCCTCTCAGCAATGAACTCGGCATCTCCAGCTCCGCCCCCGCCAGTGAGGCCGGGGCCACCCTGACGATTCCTGCGGCGTCCTCCGGTTCTGCAGCCGCCCCAAGTAAGGTCGGCACCAGCCCGGTTCCCGCTCCGCAGAGCGCCCCTTGACCCCCAGCCGCAAGCCTTGACCACCGACTGGCCCCTGATCGAGCGACGGCTGCGCGCCATCCTGCCGCGGAAAGCCGTCGTTGCCCGGCCCCAGGAGCTGCTCACCTACGACACCGACGGTCTGACCCTGCACCGGGAACAGCCCTCCCTGGTGGTGCTGCCGGAAACCACCGAGCAGGTGGCCGCCGTGCTGCGGCTGTGTCATGCCGAAGGTGTTCCCTTCGTGGCCAGAGGCAGCGGCACCGGACTGTCGGGGGGTGCCCTGGCGGAGAACGGCGCCCTGGTGATCGCCACCACCCGCATGCGCTCGATCCTCAACGTGGATCTGGCCAACCGCCGCATCACCGTGCAGCCGGGGGTGATCAATTCCTGGGTCACCCGCGCCGTGGCCGGCGACGGCTTCTATTACGCCCCCGATCCCTCCAGCCAGGTGGTCTGCTCGATCGGCGGCAACGTGGCCGAGAACTCCGGTGGGGTGCACTGCCTCAAGTACGGCGTCACCAGCAACCATGTGCTGGAAATGGAGGTGGTGCTGCCCGACGGCACCGTCACCACCCTGGGCAGCGGCCTGGCCGAAACCCCCGAGCTGGATCTGCGCGGGGTGTTCATCGGCAGTGAAGGCACCCTGGGCATCGCCACGGCGATCACCCTGCGGCTGCTGCGGGCCCCCCAGAGCGTGGCGGTGCTGCTGGCGGATTTCACCGCCATGGAGGCGGCCGGGGAGGCGGTGCGGCTGGTCACCGCCGCAGGGGTGCTGCCGGCGGGGATGGAGATCATGGACAACTTCACCGTCAACGCCGTCGACGATCTGTTCGGCTCCGACGAGTACCCCCGGGATGCGGCCGCCGTGCTGCTGATCGAACTGGACGGCCAGGAACGGGAGGTGGCTGCGGCGGTGGAGATCGCCGGTGAGCTCTGCCGCCAGGCCGGTGCCCGCACGATCCGGCGAGCCTCTTCTGAAGCCGATCGGGCCCTGCTGTGGAAGGGGCGCAAGTCCGCGTTCGCGGCGGTGGGCCGCATCACCCCCACCTACTACGTGCAGGACGGGGTGGTGCCGCGCAGCGCCCTGCCCGGGGTGCTGGCGGCGATCGAGCAGCTGAGCCGCCGCTATGAACTGCCGGTGGCCAACGTGTTCCACGCCGGCGACGGCAATCTCCATCCGCTGATCCTCTACCGGGCCGACGAGCCGGGGGTGATCGGCAGGGTCCAGGAGCTGGGGGCCGAGATCCTGCGTCTCTGCATCGACGCCGGCGGCAGCATCACCGGCGAGCACGGCGTGGGCAGCGACAAACGCTGCTACCTCGACTGGATGTTCGCCCCCGACGACCTGGCCACCATGGCGCTGGTGCGGCAGGCCTTCGATCCGGCGGGCCTGGCCAACCCGGGCAAGATCTTTCCCACGCCCCGCAGCTGCGGTGAATCCTCCCGGAGGCAGGTGGTGGTGGCGATGGCCGGGGTGGGTGCGGCGACCGAGGAGGAGGTGGAGGCCCTGGAGGTGTTCTGAACCCAGCGGCCATGACCCCCTATCCCTGAATCCCGGATGCCCCACCACCAGGAGCGCCCCACCAAGGTTTGCCCTGTCTGCGGGCGGCCTTTTCAGTGGCGCAAGCAGTGGAGAAATGTCTGGGACGAGGTGCGCTACTGCTCGGAGCGCTGCCGCCGTCGCCGGCGGCAGGCGCCACCGCCAGCCTGATCAGCGGTTGTTCTTCTTGAACGTTTCGATGGCGTTCACCAGGGCCGGGGTTGAAGCGCCGCTGATGAAATCGAGCTTGAAGGACTGGTCCTTGCTGAGGTACTCCGCGTAGGAGGCGCGCAGAAAGGGCCGGAAGCTCTCGTTCTTCTGGATGGTGGTGGCGAAGAACGGCACCGTGATGCCGCTCATGTAATTGGCGATCAGTCCCTGGCTGGGGAGGGTGAGATCGGTGACGGACTGGATGGCCTGCTCGATGCCCGGATCGATCTTGCTGAAATTCACGTGGGCCTGGCCCTCCACCATGATCCAGTAGCGCTCGGGCACCTTGAGCCAGGTGAAGCTGGCGGCCTGCTCCAGGGCGGGGGGGGCGGCCGGGTCGTAACTGCCGGAGGCGATCATGGTCGGGATCGCGATCCTGCCGATGCCGCTGGGGCCGAAGATGGCGCGATTCACCGGATTGGCCGCCAGCACCGCCGCGGCCCGTGGATCCTTCAGCTGGTAGCTCTGGCGGGGCAGTTCCAGGGCACGGCACTCCAGCAGCAGCGAGGCATTGACGCCGCCGAACGGCTTATCGCACTCCTTCTGGAGGTGAGCGAAATCAATCGTGGCCCCGGCGATCGCCAGCGCCGTGTAGCCCCCGAAGGAATGGCCAGCGATCCCCACCCGGGTGAGATCGAGGCTGCCGTTGAAGTCCTTCTGGTTGCGACGCCCCAGTTCGTCAATCACATAGCTGATGTCCTTGGGACGGTTGATGAATTCCTGGCCGTCGAAGATGTCCTTGTGCAGGCCCTTGAGCATCTCCTTGAGCCAGATGGCGTCACTGCCGGGATGCTGCGGGGCGGCCACCACGAAGCCGTAGGAGGCCAGATGCCGCAGCCCCTCATCGAAGTCCTCCGGCCGTGAGGCCAGGCCGTGGGAGAACACGATCACCGAGGTCCGGGGCTGTGGCGGTCCATCGGGCCGGTAGACATCGACGTAGAAGGCCCGCTGCCGGCCCTGATCCACCAGGTTCCAGACCTCCTTCTTCACCGTGAAGGGGCCGGGCTTGCGCGGGTCCGGCAGGGAGGCGTAGTTCACCGGGGGATCGCTGGCGGCTTCCCGGGCGGTGAGGGCGCGCAATTCCGTGGTGAGGGCATTGGTGGCCTTGATCACCACCTCGCCGGCCTTGGCGGCCCCCAGCACCATCTCCCCATGGATCTGCACGTTGGTGGGCAACTGCTCGAGCACGCTCAGCAGGCTCAGCCCGTCGGGGGAGAAGGCGGCGCCCACCAAAGCGGATCGGATCGCGAATTTGCCGTTGCCGCCACGGGTGATGGTGAGACCCCGACCCAGCCGCTCCAGCACGCTCTCACCGATGTCGCTGTTGAAGAAGCGCGACACCAGCAGCGGATCGACGCTGCTCTTCAGCACCAGGGCCTTGCGGAACTCGGCCTGTTGCTTCGGGGTGGAGAACTGCAGGAAGTAGGCCAGATCCTCCGGCACCGTGCCGTTGTCGGCAAACGTTTTGAGTGAGCTGATCTTCAGCGACCGGATCAGCGGCCCGTAGGAGAACGAGAGCGTTTCACCGGCTTGCACAGGGGGCGCAGCCACCACGGCGCCGGTCATCCCAACGGTCAGCGCGGCGATCACGCCGGCGCACGCGCGCTTGATCACTGGATCAGGTTCAATTGTTCACCCTACCAACGGAAGCCGTTTCCACCTGGGCCAGCAGTTCACGGGCTGCGATGGTGGCGGCCGCCAGATTGTTGGCGGGCCTGAAGTGATCTCCCTGCGTCGTCCAGGTACGAGAAAATGCGGAGATCTTTCCGTAGCTGTTGTCAAGATAGATGTGGGGAATGGCCATCATCAGACACAGCAGATGGGCATGGAGCCGGTCCGTGATCACCACCTTGCCCCGGGTGAGCTGCCGGCAGCCCCGCCCCAGCCGTTCGCTGGCCACCAGGGTGTAGAAGCGCTGCCGGTGGCGCAGATAGGCGGTCAACGGATCGCTGCCGAGCCGGGCCAGTCCGAGCCGCTGCTCGATCTGGAGCAGGCCCGTTCTGAGTCGTTGCAGCCTGGAGCCCCGGTGGCTGAGCCGCCCCTGAAAGTCCTGGACGGAGCGCAGCTCCTGCCGGAGCGTGGAGTCGGGTTCCTCCATCCAGTCCTGCAATGATCCGCTCTCCTGCGACCCGGCCTCCTGAGGGGTCGCCATCTCCTGGTCGGTTCTCAGCAGATGGACGATGTCGGTGGCCGGTGGGCAGGGTCTGGGCAGATGGCCGAGGAACAGGGCCATGTCCGGGCAGAGATGCAACCTGTCGCCGGGCAGATGGCCGCAGCGCGCCTGGCTGTCTTCATCCCGGACGATGACGTGAAGATCGCCGTGGGAGTGGCAGGCCTCGACCCACTGCTGCTCCGCATCCGCCGACTGAAACAGGACGGACTGGGGAAGCTGGATGATGCGATGGCCCGGATAGCGGGCGATCACCGCTTCGCGATAGCGTTGGTTGGTGTCCCATAAATCACCGAGATTTCCACCCCCATTGATCAGAAGGGTGCAGGGGAAAGGAAGATCCGGCAGCACATGTTGTCCTCGCTTCATGACATCGATCCAGACCACCGGACCGAGCCGGTGCTGCCGGAGAAAGGCCATCATCCCCAGCCAGATGGCACTGTCACCCACATTGGGATGGTCGGGGAAGTCGAAGATGGCGATGGGGGTGCGGGGCGGAATCAGCGGCAGCAGCGTCCGCTCGATCCGCTGGCCAGCCTCCCGAAGCACCGGGTGCTGAGCGTCGCAGCGGGAGGACGGGCTGGCGGCTGGCATGGCGTCGAGGGCGATGCAGTGGCGATGCAGTGGCGATGCGAGGACGATGGGGTGGCGTTCGGGGCAGGGACCGGAGACATCGGCGGCCATCACCGGGTCTTCATGACCTGTTCATCTCCCACTCGCTGTTTGCACTGTTTGCGTGGAATGCATCGATCCCTGTTGTGAAACCTTCTGCATTCACTATACGATTGGTTCCAGGTGTATGAACTCTGCCCATGCTTGATTGGAGGGAGTTTCTGTCATGTCCGGCCTATCTCATCAACCTCAACAGCCGGCCTGAGCGTCTGCGCTCCTCCTTGCGTGCCCTCGAGGGGGCAGGCTTTACCAAGGTCCGTCGCTGGGAGGCGGTGGATGCCGCCGCAGTCGACCTGGCCCCGTTGGTGGCCCATCACGGGCTGGGTGCATCGATCGATGTGGATGGTTTTTTCCTGAGGCAAGGGGCGCAGGCCTGTCTCCTTTCCCATCTCGCCGTGCTGGAGGAGGCCATCCGTTGCGGCCATGACGTCGTTCATGTGTTCGAAGACGACATTCTTTTTCCTTCCTACTGGTCCACCCATGCGGAGGCGTTCTATCAGGCCACGCCCAGGCACTGGAACCTTCTGTTCATGGGGTCGCAGATCGAGTTCAGCCATCAGCCGGCCTTGAATTCCGCTCGAATTCTTGGCAAGTGCCAGAGGACATTTCCTGCTTTTCCAGCGTTTTCTCGCCCCCGTTGGCTCACCTGCGACGTGCTGCAGCTGCCGGTCTTCTGCACCCACGCCTATTCCCTCACCCGCCGGGGTTGTCTTGCCCTGTATGGCTGGCTGACGCGCCAGAAGCATCGCTACGGCTATGACTTCATGCTTTACGACGGCATGCGACGCCATCCTCGCGTGACACCCCTTCCCCTGCCCTGGTACGCCTGGAACAGCATGCGCCTGTTTCCCGCCGACGACACCCGGGGGCGCAGCATTCACTGGATCCGGCGCAACACCGGGCTGGTGTTCCAGCAGGAGGAGTTCGGCTCCGACATCGCCCAGCGCTGAGGCATCGCCCAGCACTGCGTCCGGCCCGAGCGCCGCTGTCAGCCCGCCACCGTGAGGACCAGCCAGCGGCCCAGGCCGACCAGGCCCGCCAAGGGGATCAGACGCAGCACCCCCCAGCCCCTGGCCAGCAGCAGCAGGGACCCCAGCAGGATGATCAGGGCGCCGGTGTCGATGCCGGCCGCGGGCCACAGCACCGGCCCGGCGAGATAAACAGCCAGGCTGACGATCACGCCCACCACGGCGGCGGTGATGGCGGTGAGGGGGGCCCCGACGCGCAGATCCTCCCGACTCGCTTCCACCAGCGGTCCCCCCACCAGGATGAACAGGAAGGAGGGCAGGAAGGTGAACCAGACCACCACCAGCGCCGCCG
>CALRJF020000010.1:0-127808 GCA_943367425.1 Candidatus Sulfopaludibacter sp. SbA3 | reverse complement strand
CAGCAGCGATCCGCTGGTGTTCCAGCCGCCCATGAAGCCCACGAAGGCCACCTCCATGATCAGTGGGCCGGGGGTCGTCTCCCCCAGGGCGAGGCCGTCGACCATCTGGCTGGCATTGAGCCAGCCGAAGGTCTCCACCGCCCCCTGGGCCACGTAGGGCAGCACCGCATAGGCGCCGCCGAAACTGATCAGGGCCACCTTGGTGAAGAAGCGGGCCATGGTGGCCAGGGAGCCGTTCCAGCCATGCACCAGGATCAGCAGGGCCAGGGGCACGGCGAAGCCGGCGGCGCCGGCCAGCAGGGTGAGCAGCAGCCGCCGGCGCCGCGGCAGGGCATGGGCCGGTGTCGGCGTGGCATCGCCGTGCAGGGCCTCGCCCTGGGCCTGTTCGCCGTCATCCCCGGTCGTTCCCTTCCCTGTTCCCGTCTGGAACAGCGAGGGCCACAGGCGAGCGCCGCCCCAGCCCGCCAGGGCGGCGGCGACGACGATCAGGGGATAGGGCACCCTGGCGACCGTGAGGGCCAGGAAGGAGGCCAGGGCCAGGGCACCGAGGGCGGGGTTGGGCAGGGTGCGGCGCCCCAGGCGCCAGGCCGCCTGCAGCACGATCGCCAGCACCGCCGGTTTGAGGCCCCAGAACACGGCCGCCAGTCCGTCCACCTGTCCCCACAGGGCATAGACGCAGGACAGGCCGATCAGCAGCAGCACCGACGGCGCCAGGAACAGACTCCCCGCCACCAGTCCCCCGCGGGTGCCGTGCATCAGCCAGCCCAGGTAGGTGGCCAGCTGGGTGGCCTCCGGACCCGGCAGCAGCATGCAGTAGTTGAGAGCATGCAGGAAGCGCCGCTCCGAGAGCCAGCGGCGCCGCTGCACCAGTTCGGTGTGCAGCAGAGCGATCTGTCCGGCCGGGCCGCCGAAGCTGATCAGTCCCAGCCGCAGCCAGAACCGGGAGGCCTGACGCAGCGAGGGAGGGTCCGGGGGCCGGGTCATGGGTGCCGAGGGTTCGCAGGGCCAGGGGCTGGGGCCGCATTCTGGGTTCGGCCGATGTCGTCACCGCCACATCACACCCGCGGACCCGTGACAGGCTTCGGGGTGCAGGTTCGGTTCGCAGGGAGCAGGGACAGCGGTGGGTGGTGAGGGATGGCGGTGTGTCTGCCCGTGGTGGGTGCTGCTGGCCGGGGTCGTCCTCGGTCAGGTGATCGGGTTCTCGCCGCTGCTGTTCGTGGTCCTGGGGCTGCTCTGTCTGGGGGCCGGCTGGCTGACAGCCCCCTGACCGGCGATCAACCGAGCGACTGCCGCAGGATCGGATCCAGCTGGCGGTGCTCCGTCAGGAAGCCGTCATGACCCTCCGGGCTCTCCAGGGTGGTCATGGTCACGCCGCTGGTGATCGCCTGGGCAAGTTCCCGTTGCCGCTGGGGCGGGAAGAGGCGATCCGAAGCGATGGACACCACCCGCACCCTGGCCTGGATGCGGCCCAGGGCCTGGCGGATCCCCCCCCGGCCCCGGCCCACGTCGTGGTGGCCCATGGCTTGGGTGAGGACGATGAAGCTGTTGGCATCGACATGGTCGTTCTGGCTCCCCTCGATCAGGTCGGGGCAGGGGCTGGCGTCCGCGTGGCCGTAGGTCAGCCGGGCGATGGAACGGGCCAGGGCCAGGCCCTCCCGGGGACCGCCGCCGGGGTCCCCGTCGTAATCCCCGCCATGGAAACGGGGATCCATCCGGATCGCCTGGATCTGGCAGCGGTGGAAGGCGATGTTCTCCGCACTGCAGCGTGCCGTGGTGGCCAGCACCACCAGTCGCTCCAGCCGCGCCGCATGGCCCACGGCCCATTCCAGGGCACGCATGCCTCCCATGGAGCCGCCGATGACGGCGTGCCAGCGCCGGATCCCCAGCCGATCCGCCAGGGCCACCTCCGCCGCCACCTGGTCACGGATGGTCAGCGCGGGGAAGCGGCTGCCGTAGGGCCGGCCATCGGCCGCCAGCGAGGCAGGTCCGGTGCTGCCCTGGCAGCCGCCCAGCACATTGGGGCAGACCACGAAGAAGCGATCGGTGTCGATCGCCCGGCCGGGGCCGATCAGCCCGTCCCACCAGCCGGCGTGGCCATGGCCCGGGCCCGGGGGGCCGGCGGCATGGCTGTCACCACTGAACCCGTGCAGCAGCAGCACCGCCCCGGAGCCATCCGGCCGGGGGGTGCCCCAGGTTTCGTAGGCCAGCGTGATCGGCCCCAGGCTGTCCCCGGATTCCAGGGCCAGGGGCTGGTGGTCGAACAGACGGCAGAAGCGCCGCTGGCCGGGGGGATCCCCCTGCCGCCAGCCGCCGTGGCGCACGGGAAGGACCGGGGCAGGCAGGGCGACGGGGAGGGGGGCATGGACGCTGGGCGAGGCCATCGAGGCGGGGAAACACCGGATGGCAGCAGTTTCGACCGGATGTCCTCATACTCCGGTATTCCGGCTGACAAATGTGCTTTTGCTTCCGCTCAGGCCTGCCGGTGGATCTCCCCGTCGATGAGCAGCAGGGACCGGCCCGCCTCCAGGCCCACCCAGGCTTCGTCGCAGGTGAGCGGCTCGGTGCTGACGATCGTGACCACGTCGCCCTCGCCGGCCAGTTCGGAGAAGTCCACGCTCAGATCGTCGTCGACGAGGGTGGCCCGGCCGAACGGCGCCCGGCGGGTGAGCCGGTGCAGGCGGGTGCTGGCGTGGGCGAACAGCCAGCGGCCATTGCTGATCAGGCAATTGAACGTTCCCTGCCGCTCCAGCCGGCCTGCGGCCGCCGCCAGCGAGGTGAAGCAGGCGCCGGAATCCTCGCCATCCACGCCCTCGGCCTCCAGCTGCTCGAGCATCCAGCAGAAGGCCGCCTCACTGTCGGTGCTGCCCACCGGCTTCAGGTGATGGGTGGGGGGCAGCGCCCCCTCCAGATGGCCGTTGTGGGCGAACACCCATTCCCTTCCCTGCCAGCGGCGGTGGAAGGGGTGACAGTTCTCCAGGGCCACCTGGCCCTGGGTGGCCTTGCGGATGTGGGCGATCAGGCAGTGGGAGCGCAGATCCAGGCCGGCCACCTGGGCGGCGATGGGGGAGAAGGCCGCCGGGGCATCCTCCCGGAACAGGTGCACCCCCTGGCCATCGGGATCGAAACTGGCCAGCCCCCAGCCGTCGGCGTGGTCGAGGGTGTCACCGCCCCTCCGGCGCAGGCCATGGAAGGAGAAGCCCAGATCGGTGGGCGTGTTGGCGCTGAGCGCCAGGAGTTCACACATCGGGGCGACGTCAGCGCGAACTCCGGAACAGCTGGTCCCAGATCCCCTGCTTGCCGAAGAATTTGTCGTTGATGCTGGCCCAGCCGCCGAAGTCGCCGGCGGAGAAGAGGGTCTTCACCGGGCTGAAGCGATCCTTGACCCGGTTCCAGGTGGTGTCCTTGACGGGGCGGAAACCCTCGTCGGCGAAGATCTCCTGGGCGGCGTCGCTCTGCAGGTAGGTGGCCAGCGCCTCGGCCGCCTTGCGGGTGCCGTTGCGGTCCACGTTGCGGTCGACCACCGCCACCGGACCCTCGATGCGGATGTTGACCTCCGGCACCAGGAACGGCGCCTTGAGATCGCCCGTGCGCTTGGCCAGAATCGCTTCGTTCTCGTAGTTGAGCAGCACGTCGCCCTGGCCGCGCTTCAGGAACACGTCGCTGGCTTCGCGGGCGTCCTTGGGCAGGTTCTCGACGTTCTTGTAGACCGAGGTGACGTAGTCCTTGGCCTGCGCCTCGCTGCCACCGGTGCGGGTCACGGAACCCCAGAGGCCCAGGAAGTTCCAGCGGGCGCCACCGGAGGTTTTGGGATTCGCGGTCACCACGGCCACGCCCGGTTTGGCCAGATCCGCCCAGGTGCGGATGCCCTTGGGGTTGCCGTCGCGGGTCACGAAGGCCACCACGGAGTGGGTGATGATCGAATCGTTGGGGAATTCCTTCTCCCAGCCGGGCTGGATCAGGCCCGCGTCCTGCAGCTTGAGGACATCGCCGGCCAGGGCGAGGGTCACCACGTCGGCATCGAGGCCGTCGATGATGGCGCGGGTCTGGGAGCCGGAACCGCCGTAGCTGGTCTTGACGACGATGTCCTGGCCGGTTTTCGCTTTCCAGTCGGCCTGGAATTTCGGCAGGATCCGGTCGAAGGCCCCCTTGGTCACGGCATAGCTGACCAGCAGCAGTTGGCCGGGAGCCGCGCCGCTGCCGCCCTTGGCCTGGGGCTTCGGCGCACAGCCGCTGAGCGTCAGGCCGAGGAGAAGGGCACCGGTGGCGATGCCCTGGCGGAGAACGCGGCGCTGAACCACGGTGGGGAATGGGAGAACAGGATGGGAACCTTACTGCCCATCTGCCGGGGGAGCCTCCTGGGGGGGCTGGTTCAGCGGGACTTGCTGAAGATCTGATCCCAGAGTCCGCCGTTGCCGAAGAACTTCTTGTTGATCGTCTTCCAGCCCCCGAAGTCGGCGGCCGTGAACACCTTGCTGATCGCCGGGAACTTGCCCCTGGCGAAGGTTTTGCCAGCGGCGGTGACAGGACGGAAGCCCTCGTTGACGAACTCCTTCTGGGCGGTGTCGGTGTAGAGGTACCTGGCGAAGGCTTCGGCCACTTTCCGGGTCCCCTTCTTGTCGACGTTCTTGTCGACCACGGCGATCGGACCCTCGATCAGCACGTTCGTCCTGGGGACGATGTAGGGGGTGGTCCAGGCGCCGGTCTTCTTCGCCAGGATCGCCTCGTTCTCGTAGTTGAGCAGCACGTCGCCCTGGCCGCGCTTCACGAACACGTCGGTGGCTTCACGGGCATCCTTCGGCAGGGTGTCCACATTGCGATAGACGTTGGTGATGAAGGAACGGGCCTTGGCTTCGGTGCCCCCCGTCTCGCTCACCGAGCCCCACAGGGCCAGGAAGTTCCAGCGGGCTCCGCCGGAGGTCTTGGGGTTGGCGGTCACCACGTCGACGTTCTTGTTGTCGAGGTCGGTCCAGGTGCTGATCTTCTTGGGATTGCCGGGCCGCACGAACAGGGCCACCACGGAATTGGTGATGATCGAGTTGTTGGGGTTCTCCCTCTCCCAGCCGGGCTGGATCAGGCCGGCCTCCTGGATCTTGAGGGTGTCGCCGGCCAGGGCCAGGCCCACCACATCGGCGTCCAGTCCGTCGATCACGGCCCTGGTCTGGGAGCCGGAACCGCCGTAACTGGTCTTGACGACCACGGTCTGGCCGGTCCTCTTCTTGTAATCGGCGACGAACTTGGGAATGATGCGGTCGTAGGCCGCCTTGGTGACGGCGTAGGAGACCAGCAGAATCTCCTGGCGCTTGCCCGATTGCTGGGCCTCGCTCGGCTGAGGCAGCAGGCCCGTCGAACCCGTCAGGGCGAGGGCGCCGATCAGGGGGCCGGCGGCAAGAACGGGAAAGGAGCAGCGGCGACCGTGCGAGGGGCCGGACCTGGGAAGAACAGAAAACACGGTAGTCCGATTGGCGAACGGGGGCAACGTATCCGTCCGTGGGACCGGGTCGATGTGGTTTCGCTTACGTCGCCTGGGCGTTCCGGGAGCGCTGGGGTCGTCGGGCGGCTGCGACAATCCCCGCAGTGCAACCGTGGAATCCCGTGGCGTTCAGTGCCAAGACCGGCTATGGCCTCGTGTCCCTCGTGGAGCTGGCGGCCATCTACGAACGCGGCGGGGTGATCCAGGTGGCCGAGATCGCCCAGCGCCAGGGCATCCCCGATCGCTACCTGGAGCAGATGCTCACCAGCCTGCGGCGTGGTGCGATCCTGCGCAGCCTGCGCGGGCCGCGGGGCGGCTACCAGCTGGCGCGCCCGCCCGCTGAGATCCGTGTGCTGGACGTGGTCAACTGCCTGGAGGGGGAGACCTCCGCCCGATCCTCGAGGGCCAGCGAAACCCCCGAATTCGACGTGCTCGGCCGGCTGGAGGAACGGCTGGAGCAGGCCAGCCACGCGATTCTCGCGTCCACCACCCTGCAGGACCTGCTCGACCAGCGCGACCAGCTGGCCCAGGCCCAGGCGATGTACTTCATCTAGGGCCGCCGGCCGCCGAGGACCGTCGGTTAAATAAAACACATAGCCGATGGGGAATGTGGTCTATGCTGGACCCATCCTCCGGAGCGTTGTCGTGCGCCGTTGTCGACGAATGCCCTGCGCCAGCCCATCGCTGGCCTGTCACTCCGTCCCCATGTCCACCCACCCACCGCTCCCTGTGCACGGCCATGACCACCTCACGGACCCCCCAGGCTCTCCGCCTAACGCTTCAGCCCAATGACGTGCTTCCCGATGGGCTGAACTGGAAGATCCAGGACGGCTACATCCGCACCGCTTCCTTCGACGAGGCCGGAGAGTCCCTCACCCTCGGGCTCTGGGGCCCGGGTGACTGGGTCACCAACGCCTACTCCTCGCTGCGCCCCGTCGAGATTCAGTGCCTGTCGACGGTCGTGGTGGAGCAGCACCATCCCACCGAAGAGGAGATCCTCCTGTTCCTGCATCAGCAGATCCGCAACACCGAGGAACTCTTCGAGATCAACCGGGTCCGCGGCGCCGAATCCCGCATGCTGATGCTGCTGCGCTGGATCGGAACCCGTTTCGGTCAGGTGAGCAGCCGGGGCTACCGGTTGTCCCTCAAGGACATGAACCTCACCCACCAGGCCCTGGCCGACATCTGCGGCCTCACCCGCGTGACCGTGACCAAAACGCTCAGTCACTACAAACGCCTCGGAATGCTGCGTCAGGTGAGTGACAACGACCTCCTGATCAGTTCCGATCGTCCGGCGGTGGCCGGTTGATGGTGCTCAGCCGATTTCTGCGATCACTCCTTGTCCTTCACCCACTGATTCCATGACCGCCCAGTACATTCACGCCAGGGCAAGCCTGCCCCAGCTGCAGCGCTACACCCTGGTGTTCTCCAATGGTGAACTGCTGCGCCACCAGGATCCGCTTGCCCTGGCCCAGTACCGCTCCGATGCCCGGCTGGCCCAGGTCCATCCGGAGCCGATGCACCAGCGTCGGTCGGTTCAGATCGAGTAGTCGTGCACGAAGGAATGGGCCTGGCGACTGACCACATGCAGTTCGTCGCCGGGCCTGATGGCCTTGTAGTCGATCTGCTCCCGGGGAAACTGGGCCATCACCACTTCCTCGTTGGCCAGCACCAGTTCCGCCTGCAGATCCCTGCCCATGTGGGTGAGCCGCCGCAGGCGGGCCGGCACCGTGCCGGGGTGGGGCGTGGCATACACCTGCACATGGTGCGGGCGCACGAAGATCTGACTGTCGGGCAGCGGTGAGGTTTCGCTCGTCCGGGGCTCCTGCTCCTGATGCACCGGCAGGGCACTGCGGGGCAGCACGTTCACCGCGCCCACGAAGCTCATCACGAAGGGGGAGGCGGGGTTGTCGTAGATCTCCGCCGGTGATCCGATCTGCTCGATCCGGCCCTCGTTCATCACCACGATCCGGTCGGCCACCTCCATCGCCTCCTCCTGGTCGTGGGTCACGATCACGGTGGTGACGTGCATCTCGTCGTGCAGGTTGCGCAGCCAGGCCCGCAGTTCCTTGCGCACCTTGGCGTCGAGGGCGCTGAAGGGCTCGTCGAGCAGCAGCACCCTGGGTTGCACCGCCAGGGCCCGGGCCAGGGCCACCCGCTGGCGCTGGCCGCCGGAGAGCTGGGAGGGGTAGCGGTTGCCGTAGCCGCGCAGGTGCACCAGATCGAGCAGTTCATCCACCCGGCGTTTGATCGCCTCCGGTTTCCAGTGGCGCAGCTCCAGGCCGAAGGCCACGTTGCGGCGCACGCTGCGGTGCTTGAACAGGGCGAAGTGCTGGAACACGAAGCCCACCTGCCGCTCCTGCACCGACCGCTCGGTGGCTTCCTCGCCGGTGATCCAGATGCGACCCGTGTCGGCCTCCTCCAGGCCGGCGATCAGCCGCAGCAGGGTGCTCTTCCCCGACCCGGAGGGGCCCAGCAGGGCCACCAGGGAGCCGGTCTCCACGTCCACGCTGACGTCGTCCACGGCGCGGAAGTCACCGAAATTCTTGCTGACGTTGGCGACGCGGATGCCCATGGCAATGGAAGAGGGTTGGGGGTCGGCGATCGTGAGGCTCTCCATGGGAGGCCAGGCTGCCGACGCCGTCACTATACCCGTAAATACACCGTTGAACCGTGCTAATCGGGCCCGGCGGTGGTACCTTCCCCGTGACCTCTCCGGCACCACCGTTTTCGGCCTCGCCGCAGCGGTCCTGGTGTTGCCTCTCCGACCTGTCGTCCCGACCGTCCCGATGACTCCAGTCCCAAGGCGCCGCTGGCGCCCTCCGGCCTTGCGGCTGCCCAGCTGGCCCTGGCGCATCACCTGGACCTACTTGGGATTCATCCTGTTCCTGCCCCTCGGCGCCATGCTGCTGCGGGCCCTCGGGGTGGGGCCCGACCGTTTCTGGGAGATGGCCACCACCCCCGAGGCCCTGGCCACCTACAAGATCAGCTTCGGGCTGGCCCTGGTGGCGAGCCTGATCAACGGGGTGTTCGGGCTGGTGGTGGCCTGGGCCCTCGTGCGCAGCAGCTTTCCCGGCCAGCGGCTGCTCGACTCCCTGATCGATCTCCCCTTCGCGCTCCCCACCGCCGTGGCCGGCCTGGCCCTCACGGCCGTGTACAGCACCAATGGCTGGCTCGGTCAGCCGTTGAACCAGGCCTTCGGTCTGAAGGTGGCCTTCGCCGCCCCCGGGGTGGCCGTGGCCATGGTGTTCATCTCCCTGCCGTTCGTGGTGCGCACGGTGGAGCCGGTGCTGCGTTCGCTGGAGAAGGAACAGGAGGAAGCCTCCTGGTGCCTGGGGGCCAGCCGGCCCCAGACCTTCCTGCGGGTGGTGCTGCCCCAGTTGTTTCCGGCCATCCTCGGTGGCGTGGCCCAGGGCTACAGCCGGGCGGTGGGGGAGTACGGCTCGGTGGTGATGATCTCCAGCAACGTCCCCTTCAAGGACCTGATCACCCCCACCCTGATCATCCAGAAACTGGAGGAATACGACGTCGATGCGGCCACCGTCATCGGCTCGGTGATGTTGATCTTTGCCCTGGTGAGCCTGATGGTGATCAACCTGCTGCAGGTGTGGGGCCAGCGCTACCAAGGCGATGCGGGGACGGCCTGAGATGACCTTCGTCGTTCCCCGTCTCGAGGAGCCCACCTCCACCGTCCGCCCCCGGCCGCGCTCCGGCAAGTGGCGCGAACGGATCCTGGCCGGGCTCATTCCGCTGGTGGCCTGTCTCTATGTGGGCGTGGTGATCTTGCTGCCGGCCATCAGCGTGGTGGTGCAGGCCTTCGCCAAGGGGCTGGGTCCCTTCCTGGACAATTTTCAGTCGCCGGCCCTGCTCTCGGCCCTGAGGCTCACGCTCTTCACCACCGCCGTGGCGGTGCCCTGCAATGTGATCTTCGGCCTGGCGGCGGCCACGGCCATCGCCCGTCGCCAGTTCCGTGGCAAGGCCCTGCTGCTCAGCATCATCGATCTTCCCTTTTCGATCTCACCGGTGGTGGTGGGTCTGATGCTGGTGCTCCTCTACAGCCCCACCCACGGCCTGCTGGGTGGCCTGGTGGACAGCCTCGGCTGGCGCATCATCTTTTCCTGGCCGGGCATCGTCCTGGCCACGATCATCGTCACCTTCCCCTTCATGGCACGGGAGGTGATTCCGCTGCTGGAGGAGGAGGGCTGGGAGCAGGAGGAGGCGGCCCGCACCCTCGGCGCCAGCAACTGGCAGGTGTTCTGGAAGGTGACACTTCCTTCGGTCCGCTGGGCCGCTCTCTATGGCCTGATCCTGACCACCGCCCGCTCCCTGGGGGAATTCGGCGCGGTGGCCGTGGTGAGCGGCAACATCGAAGGCGAAACCCAGACCCTGCCGCTGTTCGTGGAGGATGCCTATAAGCAGTACCACACCGAACTGGCCTTCGGCGCGGCCATGGTGCTGGGGGGTGTGGCGATCGTTTCCCTGCTGCTCAAGATTCTGGTGGAACAGCTGCTGGAGCAGGACCGGAAGGCCACCCGGCTCGATCCGGACGGCTGAGCCAGCTGATCCGCGGCCCAGCTCTTCTCCGATGTAACGGTGGCTTGACAATATCGGAAGTCACCAAGACGTCCTGTCCAAAGGGCTGGCATGGCAACAAAGCATCCAATGGTCATCGATTTTGCCCACCCCATCTACACACGGTCTCGCCCGCTGCCAATGGCGTGATCCAATGAAGCTGGTGTATATTTTATGGATGGCTGTCCTCTGAAAGAGGCTGATATCCAAAGAGGGAATCATCCGATGTCGCTATCAAAAGTGATGATTCATGTCGGTCTCCATAAGACGGCCTCAACCTTTCTTCAGCGGCAGGTGTTTCCGTGCTTTCGCCAGTATGTCCTCCTCAGTAAGCCGTATTTAGGCACCAATTCAGCATTTAATGCTCTGATCTATGGTGATGATACTATTTACAGGGAATCCCTTGTTCGTCAAGAGATTAATGCTGTCGTGCAACATGCTGAGAGCGATGGCTCGACTGGCCTGATCCTTTCGGAAGAAGAATTTTCGGGTCACCCTGAATACAACTTCGTCAATCGTGGTCTTGTTGCTCATCGGCTGGCCAGGATTTTCCCCGATGCGGAAATCCTTCTTGTGCTTCGCTCACAGTCAGACCTCATCTGTTCCCTGTACAATCAGTTCGTCAAAGCGGGTCGATTTTCTGCTGATCTTGATCAGTCTTTCCTTCACCGGCCCGGTCCTGGAATGACCTTCCATGAATGGCTGAATGGCGAGTATTCCCATGTGGACGTCAGTAAGAGGTGGATTAATTCCCAGGCGCTAATGATTCCGGATCATTTTCGATACTCGGAAATACATTCATTGTATGCGCGTCTTTTCCGTCGGGTGCATATCCTGCTGTTTGAGGAGCTCCACGACAATCCTCCATCCTTTCTTGCAAAGTTGGCTTCGATTCTGTCAGTGGGTCTCCCCGATGCGCTGAAGGGACCCGATCCTGTACGGCGACGCTACAACGAAGGGCTGTCGCCGAGGCGTCTGATCGCACAGCGTTGGAGACTTCGGCTGACAGGCCTCGGCTTGCCAAGGCGTGGCACCGCTGTGGACGTTTTGTCGAAGGGCCTTGCTCTCCTTTCGCCTGATCATTCCAGTAAGTATCGAGAGCATGTCATGCATCTGTTACGGGAACGGCAGATCTTTTCGGATAATGAAAGGATCAATTGGTTCCTTGGTCTCGGGATGGAACGTTTTCCTGAGCTTTACTTTGATCAGTGAAATGGCCTAAGGAGGGCTTGGCAGCACGGGCATCCAGATCACAAACCGTTGTGATTTCGAGGCTCTCTGAGGATTCGCGGATTCAGCCTTGGTTCTGTTCCTCTACGATCCTGCCACTCGTTGCTGTGCCGTGGTCTCAACGATGGACCACCAGTGGGTTGGTCATTTTTCCCCAGACTCCTGAGTACCCCGAGTTTGCTCGTGGTTAGTCCATTCAGCAGTCTGACGTAAACTCATTGGCATCGGCTGCTTGTTCTGAATGCTGAGCTGGAAGAATTTCCTTACTGCCCCAGCCTTCTGCATCAACCTGGAGCGCCGGGCCGATCGCCGCGATGGATTGCTGGATCGCATCCACGCGGCAGGATTCTCCAACGCATCGATCTGGCCCGCGGTGGATGCCAGGACGGAGAACCTCGAGGAACTCTTTGCCGTCCATGGCCTCGGCTCCCCCATCGATGTCGATCGTTTCACGGCCCGGCGCGGTTCCCAGGCCTCGCTCCTGTCCCATCTGTCGCTGCTGGCCCATGCCATCCGCCATCAGCTTGCCTACGTTCATATCTTTGAAGACGATATTTTCTTTCCTTCGATCTGGCAGCGCCATGCCAGGCGTTTCTATGCGGCGACCCCGGCGGATTGGGACATCCTGTTTCTTGGCTCCCAGATTCAGTACAAATATCTGCCCCGGCCGAGTGTGTTCCGCATTCTTCATCGTCGGCCCAGGCTGATGGCCGTGTCCAGGGGCCTGGTCCCCTGGCCTGCCGTGCTGCTGCAGGACATCGTGCGCTGTCCGCTGTTCTGCACGCATGCTTACACCCTTTCCCTGGAGGGCTGCCGCAAGCTCTACGGCTGGCTCACGGGACAGCCGGTGGTCTACGGCTATGACTTCATGATCTACGACGGCATGAGGGACTCCCCCCTCGTCAGCCCCTTCAACCTGAATTGGTATGCCTGGAACAGCCTCAGGCTGTTTCCCAGGGAACCCTCCAGGGGCAGCGATCCTGCCATCACCATCCGCAATCGGGGCCTGATCTTTCAGCAGGAGGAAGATCCGCTGCTGGTCCCGGCCGACAAGCTCTAGGCCCCTGCCGGTTCAGGCGGCATCGAGGGCCTGACGGAAGGAGGCTGGAAAGTGCGGCCTGGGCAGCCCCGCGGCGACCGCCGCGGTGAACTCCCGGGCCAGGGAGAGGGAGTCGGCGATCACCTGGTGCATGTCCATGTATCTGTAGAGTCCCAGCCGTCCCAGGAAGCTGGTCTTCTCCTCCCTGCGGCAGTCATCGAGATATTGCATCATCCGAGCCTTGTCGCCTGCCAGGCGCTTGGGGTAGTAGGGCTCATCCTCTGGCCCGGTTTCCTTGCTGTATTCCGTGAAGACCACGGTCTTGTCGAAGTGCTTCCAATACTCATAATGTTTGTGTTCCCGTCGGCGGGTGAAGGCGACATCCATCGAAGGAAAATTGATGCCGGGGTGACCCAGGACATCGCCTGTTCCGATGTGCCGATCCCAGAACACGGTGCGATAGCCCAGCCGCCCGTGCCTGTGGCCATGGAAGCCATCGAGCGGGCCTGAATAGAACACATGATCATGGTGCTGACCATCGCCCGGTCGCCAGCTGTGGTTGAGGGTCAGGGAGATCCTGGGATGGTCGAGCAGGCGTTGGAACACGGCGGTGTAGCCATCTTTGGGTATACCTTGATAATGGGAGGAGTAATAGTTGTCGTTGTAATTGAAGCGCAGGGGCAGTCGCTTCAGCACGGAGGCTGGAATCTCCCTTGGTTCGCAGCCCCAGTGCTTCTTGGTGTAGCCGTGGAAGAACGCCCTGTAGAGGCCTTCGCCCATGTAGTGCAGGGCCTGTTCCTCGAAGTTGCCTGGCGCCGTGATCTCACGGCAGCGGATCTGATCGATGAAAGTCCGGGCTTCATCGGGAGAAAACTTTTTCCCGTAGAATTGATTGATGGTGTGGAGATTGACAGGAAGGCTGAAGATGCCCTGGTCAATGCTGGCTTTGGGCCTGTTGATGAAGGGCATCATCTCGGTGAAGCGCTGCATGTAGTTCCAGACTTCCAGGTTGCTCGTATGGAAGATATGGGCGCCGTAGTTGTGCGTTGTGATGCCGGTTTCCGGCTCCACTTCCGTGTAGCAGTTGCCGCCGATGTGATGTCTCGCTTCGACCACGTCGATGCGATGCTCACCGTGTTCGGCGAGTTCCCTGGCCAGTACTGCCCCTGCGAATCCGGAGCCGACGACAAGAATCCGCATGCTGCTTTTGAAAGAAGTGGCGCTGGTCAGAAATCGATGAATTCCGGCAGCCTGGTTTCGATGAACGTCCTGTAGTCCGTGAGCTTTCGTCTCGGTCGGATGTCCAGCGACTTTGACTGGACATCGTAGTAGCGGAAGGGCTTCAGCGTGCCATTGAACGTCGCGACATCCGTGGAGTTCATGTAGTCCATGGGATTCTCATTTTTGAGGCCATGGTAACGAATGGTCCAGGAGACATGGTTCGGCAGGATCTCCTTGAAGCGAAGATAGCCGAATTCGCAGTGGTTCCATTGGGTGATGTGCCCATCGAGTCCGCGCGGTCCCATCTCCGTCAGGATGCGATTGGTGCCCACCACATGGGCCGGGTCCTCGTCGGTGAGCAGCAGCAGCTTGCCCAGATCGTGCGTGAGGGCCAGCAACAGGAAATCGTCGTTGAGAACACCGTCGCGCTCCATGGCCTCGATGATCTGGAGGCTGTGGGTCAGCTGGCTGGCGCAGCCCAGCAGGTTGTCGGTGGGATCCAGGCATTCGCCCAGCATCCGGAACAGATCCATGGGGCGGATCCGTCCGAGCACGGGGGCTCGATAGCGCGCGTTCAGCGCCTCCACATCGGCGATGGTCTGCCGGTCATGGCGCGCCAGGATCTCCCGCTGCCGCTCCCGCTGCCCCGCGGCCGCCTGCAGGCTGGCCTCGTCGGGCGGCTCGAGCTTGGTGAGGCCGTAGCCGGCGGCGGCCAGGCCCCTCTGAAGAGCCCCCTTGGCCTTGCCCTTCAGCCGGGGGACCAGGTGGTCCGGCAGCAACGACGTCCCCAAGGTTCATCCTCTCGGCAGGCTGAGTGTATCGACGTTCCCTTGGGATGCCGAGCGTTCAGTTCCTGGGCGGTTCCAGCTGGATCGTGCTGTGGGCGATGCCGAGTTCCGCCAGCCGTTGTTTGGCTTCATGCAGCAGCGCCATGTCGTCGCCGGCACCCTCCCGGCGGCTCACATGGGCGGTGAGGGCGTTCTGGGAGGTGCTCATCGCCCAGACGTGCAGGTGGTGCACGTCCACCACCCCCGGCAGGCTGTGCAGGGCCGCCTCCACTTCGGCCAGGGAAATGCCCCGCGGCACGGCATCGAGGGCCGCCCGTAGGGCTTCGAGCATCAGGGTCCAGCCGCTCCAGGCCACGGCCAGGCCCACGCCGATGGCTGCCGCGGCATCCAGCCACAGCCAGCCCGTGACTCCCACCAGCAGGGCACTCACCAGCACGGCGGCCGAGACGGCGGCATCGGTGAGCAGGTGGATCACCGCGGCCCGGCGGTTGAGGTCATGGTTGTGATCGCTGCCAAACAACCGGGCGGAGAGCAGGTTCACCACGATCCCGGCCGCCGCCGCCCAGGCCACCGGTCCACTCACCACCTCCACCGGATGGATGAGCCGCTGCAGCCCCTCCACGATCACGACCCCTGACGCCATCAGGATCAACCCCGCGTTGATCAGGGAGGCCAGCTGGGTGCTGCGGCCGAAACCGTAGGTGAAGCGGGCCGTGGCAGGGCGGGCGCTGAGCCGCTCAGCCCCCCAGCCGAACAGCAGGCCCGCCACGTCGCCGATGTTGTGGACGGCGTCGCCGATCAGGGCCAGGGAGCCGAAGCCGATGCCGATCACCAGCTGCAGCGCCGAAAGGCCGCTGTTGAGAACCACGCTCCAGAAAAACGCCTGGGGCGAACCCGGCCGGTGCTGGTGCTGGCGCCGATGGGG
Organism: Candidatus Sulfopaludibacter sp. SbA3; assembly: GCA_943367425.1. GTDB lineage: Bacteria > Cyanobacteriota > Cyanobacteriia > PCC-6307 > Cyanobiaceae > Cyanobium. The sequence goes on along the minus strand of CALRJF020000010.1, from coordinate 112,563 downwards.
CTGGCGCTGGATGGCGACCGCCGGATGGGAATGGGAAGAGTGGTGCTGGCTCGCCATGGAGCGGTCCTAGCAGCGGATCGTGCCCGTGCCCGCTGGCATCAGCTCTTGAAGTGGGAATCGAGCCAGCAGCGGGGCAGGGCTTCGCCGGAAGGAAAAAGGAGATCCGCTTTGGCGTAGGCCTCGGGATCCTGCAGTTCCTCCCCACCGTGCAGGCGGCCCTGCACCTGGGCGTCGAAGGGGTTGAACAGTTGTTTGAGGTCGATCACCTCCACCAGACTGGCGTCGTCGTTGTGGCGTACTTTCAGGAACATCGCTGGGCCACCGGCTCTCGATACCTTCAGTGTGGGTCCGTCGGGCCTGCCCGTTCGCGTTCGTGACCCATCGCTTCCTGCCGCCGCGCTGCGGCTGACGCCTCCCCATGGCCCATCACCAGATCCTGATCGTCGGCGGCGGGGCAGCGGGTCTCACCGTGGCCAGCCAGCTCAAGCGGGCCCGGCCCGGCCTCGAGATCGCCATCCTCGAGCCTTCCCCCGACCACTATTACCAGCCGGGCTGGACCCTGGTGGGGGCCGGGGTGTTCACCCTCGAGCAGACCCGTCGCGCCGAGGCCGATCTGATCCCGGAGGGGGTGCGCTGGATCAAGGCCGCCGCCGCGGGCTTCGACCCGGTGGCCGGCACCGTCGCCACCAGCGCCGGGGACAGCCTCAGCTACGACGTGCTGGTGGTGGCCACCGGCATCCAGCTCTGCTGGGACCGGATCAAGGGACTGCCGGAGGCCCTGGGCAGCAACGGCATCACCAGCAACTATTCCCGCGAGCTGGTGGATTACACCTGGAAGACGATCCAGGAGTTCAAGGGCGGAAACGCGATCTTCACCTTCCCCGATACACCGATCAAGTGTGCCGGGGCGCCCCAGAAGATCATGTACCTGGCCGACGACGTCTTCCAGCGTTCGGCGGCGGTGGCGGCGGCCACCAAGGTGATCTATGCCACCGCCACCCCGGGGATCTTCGCGATTCCCACCTTCGCCGAACCCTTGCGCCAGGTGGTGGCCCGCCGCGGCATCGAGCCCCGCTACCAGCACACCCTCAAGGAGGTGCGTGCGGCCAGCAAGGAGGCGGTCTTCGCCGTCAAGGAGGGCGAAACCGTCCGGGAGGAGGTGCTGCCCTTCGGGATGCTCCACGTCACACCGCCGATGGCGGCCCCCGAGGTGGTGGCCACCAGCCCCCTGGCGGTGGCCGGCCCCGGCGGCTGGGTGGAGGTGGACAAGTTCACCACCCAGCACGTGCGCTTTGCCAACGTCTTCTCGCTCGGCGACGTGTCGTCGCTGCCCAACTCCAAGACGGCGGCCGCCGTCCGGGGCCAGGCGCCGGTGCTGGTGGCCAACCTGCTGGCCCACCTGGATGGCCAGCCCCTGGCCGCCCGCTACGACGGCTACGCCTGCTGCCCGCTGATCACCGGCTACGGCAAAACGATCATGGCCGAGTTCAACTACGAGGGGCAGCCGGTGCCCTCCTTCCCCCTCGATCCCACCCAGGAGCGCTGGAGCATGTGGGTGGTGAAGACGAAACTGCTGCCCTGGATCTACTGGAACCGCATGCTCAAGGGCTATCCCCATGAGCGGCGCTTCATGCCCGGGGTGGCCGGCTGATCACGGCACCGGTGGCTGCGCCGGAAGCCGGCCTTTCCAGCACCGCCGACCTGCTGGCGGCCCTCTCCGGCCTGCTGGCTTCGATGCGGACCATCGAGCTGGAGGAGGCCGCGATGCTGGCGCGGATCCATGGGCACTACCGCAGCAGTGCCAGGAGCCTGCTGCATTGCATCGCCTTCCACCGCCAGGTCCACCCCGCCCTGGCGGCGGCGCTGCGGCGGCGGGGGCTCTGTTCCCTCGAGGGCTGCGAGCCCCATCTCCAGGCCAGCCTCCAGACCGTGATCTCGGTGCTGGAGGCCCTCACCGGCAGCGGTCCGGCCTGGGAACAGCGTCAGCCCCCGCCCGCCCCGGAGCCGGGGGAGCTGCTGGAGCGTTGCCAGCGGCTGTTCGGATGCCAGCCGGCCTCGGGCGGCCCAGGGAGCCTGGTCACCCTTTCGGCCCTGGACGCCCGGCATCCGGCCCTGATCAGCGAACGGATGGCAGCGGGGATGACCCTGGCCCGCATCGATGCCGCACAAGACGATCCGGCGGTCTGGAGCCGGCTGGTGGCGGGGGTGGCCCAGGCCCGCGAGGCCACCGGTCGCGTCTGCCGGATCGCCATCGATCTGCCGGGACCGACGCTGGGCATCGGACGCCTCGCGTCCCAGCCGGCGGTGATCCGGGCGCGACCCCAGCGGGACCGGATGGGCAGGCGGTTGCAGCCGGCGCGCCTGCTGGCGGTGCCGGAGGGTGCCCTGCCCGCGGCAGTGGAGCAGGGGGTGGTGCTGCTGCCAGTGCAGGGAACAGGCTGGAAACGGCTGAAGCCGGGGGATCGGTTGCAGGGCCGCGACGCCTCGGGCCGCAGGCGGCGCTTCACCGTGCGTGCGCTGCGCCCCGAGGGGGTGTTGCTGCACGGCCGGCAGAGCTGTCACCTCAGCTCCGGCCTGATGTTCCGGCAGGTGGGGGGAAGGGCCCGGCTGAAGGTGGCCTCCCTGCCCCCCGATCCCGGCGAGCGTTGGCTGCGGACCGGTGAGCGACTGACCCTGACACCTGAACCCGATCGGGGGCCGGGCACGATCCCCTGCACCCGGAGCGAGGTGTTCTTCGATCTGCGCATCGGCGAGCGGGTGCTCTTCGATGGAGGACGCATCGCTGCGGTGATCCGGTCGGTGGCGGCCGAGGCGGTGCTGCTGGAGATCACCCGGGCCAGCCCCCAGGGCAGCAGGCTGCGCGCCGGCCAGGGGATCCATCTCCCCGACAGTGATCTGCGTACCCCGGCCCTCACCGCCAGGGACCTCGAGGATCTGGCCTTCGCCACAGGGCACGCCGACACCATCACGGTGGTGGGCGTGAACCGGGAATCCGACATCGCAGCGCTGCACCGGGCACTGGAGGGGGAGGGCCGGGAGGATCCGGCGCTGCTGCTCAGGATCGAGACGCGCCGCGCCTTCCTCAACCTCCCCCGCCTGCTGCTGATGGCGATGCGCCGGGGATCGCCCTTCGGGGTGATGATCGGGCGCGACGCCCTGGCGGTCGAATGCGGCTGGGACTCCCTGACGGCGATCCAGGACGAGATCCTGCGCCTCTGTGCCGCGGCCCACGTGCCCTGTCTGTGGGCGGGGCAGGCGACGGCTGAGCTGGAGCCTGTGCCCCTCCGGAGCAATGGTGACACCGGGTACCCCCCGGGGTGATCGGCACGACGCGCCCCATCCTTTCGGCGATGGGAGCCTGCTGACGACCGGGCGGCCCCCGGTCCTGACGCCTTGCCGCCATGACGCTTTCGGATGCCGAGCAGTCCGTCATCCGGCGGGCCCGCCAGCAGGGGCTGATCGCCGACCACCAGCGGTTCGACTACCTGGACGACGGGCCCTGCATGGTGCTGAGCATCGTGCTGGTGCCGTTGACCCTGGGGATCTCCCTGCTGCTGGTGCCGATCCTGTGGGTGGTGCAGCACGATCGCAATGCCGCCGCCATCGCCCGGCTGCAGCAACGGCTTCAGCGGCCCTGAACCGGATGGTCAGGCCTGGGGGTCTTGCTGGTGGTCGGGAAGCAGGATGTCCTTGCTGTTCTTGATCGTCTTCCAGAGCTTCTTGATCTGGGCGTAGGCCTGGTCCTGGCTCATCTTGCCGTTGGCCTGCAGGCCAACGATCAGCCCCACCTGCTCGGCGAATGTTTCCAGGTTGTGGTGGAACATCAGCCGTTCGGGACTCCATTGCTGCCCGCGATAGCTGCCGTGGGCCTCCATCGGTGAACGCACCAGCGCTTCATCCCGTGTGGGAACGGGGTCCCGGGGGTCCAGCATTCCGGCTCCGCTCAAGGTCCTGATCCATCTCAATACAACAAGTTAAGGGTGCCGGTTTAAGGCTGTGTAAAGCAGGCCGGAGCCGCTGGCCGGCCCTGTTCCCGCTGCCGGCGGCGTGCGGTTGAATCACCGCAACAGCGGTGACGCCCGTGCTGCATCTGACACCGGGAGCCCTGAACTCCCAGCGGCTGGAGCAGCGCCCGGCCGGTCTGCCCAGCCACCTGTTTGTCCATGGCGGCCTGGGTCCCACCCGGGCGGATGTGGTGGTCTTCGAGGACACCGGCCCGGTGCGGCGGCCGGACCCCGGCATCGAGGAACTGGTGGAGCTGCGCGCCTCGGGGGTTCCCCTGTGGCTGCGGCTGCGGGGCCTGGGGGATCGTCGCTTCATCACCACCCTCCTGGATCGGCTGGCGGTGCCGTCGGTGCTGCTGGCCCCCCTGCTCGATGTGCCCCAGCGGCCCCAGGTGGACGGCCTCGATGAGGTGCTGCTGGTGGTGCTGCACCGGCTCAGTTTTGCCCAGGATCCGGCCCACCTGGTGAGCGATCAGGTGTCCCTGGTGCTGATGCCGGGCCTGTTGATCACCCTGGAGGAGGGGGGCAGCGGCGACCCGTTCCCCGATCTGAGCCACTGGCTGCTCGACCATCCCGTGGCCAAGGAGGACCGGGACCTGGACGACATCCTCCATTTCCTCATCGACGACATGCTCGATGACCTGTTCCCGATGCTGGAGGCGATCGCCTACCGGCTGGATGCCCTGGAAGAGGCGGCCCTGCGCAAGCCCCGGCCGCTGATCCTGCGCCGCTCCTACGAGTACCGCACCAACCTGCGCACGATCCGCAGCCAGATCTGGCCCCTGCGCCATCAGATCCGCTTCCTGCTGCGCCAGCGCCAGCGGTTGCTGGGCCCGGCCGCGATGGAGGGCTTCCAGGACATGGCCGAACTGGTGGACCAGCTGTTCGAGGCCTGCGGATCCCTGCGCAACCAGTGCGATGCGATCACCCACTCCTATGCGGCCACCATCGGCAACCGGATGAATCAGGTGATGAAGACCCTGACGATCCTCACCAGCATCTTCGCGCCGCTCACCTTCATCGCCGGGATCTACGGCATGAATTTCGAGTACATGCCGGAATTGAAATGGCACCACGGCTATGCCCTGGTGATGCTGTTCATGGGTCTGGTGGCGGCCCTGCAGGGCTGGTGGCTGTGGCGCCGGGGCTGGTTCGAGGACTGGACCGGCCAGGGCTGAGGTGCGCTCCCGGCCGCTTCCTTTCGATCGCGCCCGGGACAACCTGGCCTTAACCCATTTTCCCGTTGGATGGGTTCAGAGTCGTCGGGCCGGCACCGCTGTGATGCAACGCACCCCGCCCTTTCCGATCGCCCTGAAGCACTGGCGCCGGAGCAGCGCAGCCCTCTGCGCAGGCCTGGCTGCCCTCGGGACCGCCCCCTGGGATGCACCCCCGGCCGCCCGCGCCCAGGAGCGGCCGGGGGCCGTGGTCCGGGTCGAAGGTTCCAGCACCGTGTTCCCCCTGATGGAGGTGGCGGTCAAGGCCTACGAAGCCTCCTCCGGCCAGAGGCAGGGGGGGATCGTCCTGCGGGAAACGGGCACCAGCGCCGGCTTCCGCCGCTTCTGCAGCGGCCAGATCCCGATCGCCAACGCGTCACGGCCGATCAGCACCAGGGAGCTCAAGGCCTGCGCCGCCAAGGGCGTCACCTTCATTGAGCTGCCGGTGGCCTTCGATGCCATCACCGTGGTGGTGAATCCCGGGAATCCCTGGGCGAGCGCCATCAGCACCGCGGAACTGGCCACCCTCTGGAACCGCAAGGCCCAGGGGCGCATCACCCGCTGGAAGCAGGTGGATGCCGCCTGGCCGGATCGGCCCATCAAACTCTGCGGTCCCGGAGAGGACTCCGGCACCTTCGAATACTTCAACAAGGCCATCAACGGCGATCCTGAGAATTCTCGCCGCGACTACAGTGCCAGTGAAGACGATAACGATACTGTGAAGTGTGTGGCGAAAAATCCATCGGCCCTTGGCTATTTCGGTTTTTCCTACTATGCAAACAACAGCTCCCGGCTGAAGGCTCTGGCCGTCCAGGGGCCCAAGGGAGCCGTGCTCCCCTCCCTCGCCAGCGTGCAGCGGGAGCGCTACCAGCCCCTTTCGCGCCCCCTGTTCATCTACGTCAACGACAAGGCGCTGCGGGAGCAACCCGAGGTGCGCGGCTTCCTCACCTTCACCGTGCAGCGCGGCTTGCGCTTCGCCGAAAAGGCCGGTGTCATCCCCCTTCCCCCCGACACCTACCGGGTGGTGGAGGGCAAGCTCTACCGCCATCTGATCGGCACCTCCTTCGGTGGCGATCTGCCCATCGGCCTCACGATCAGTCAGGCGATCCGGCGCAGTTTCGATCAGATCCGCACCCCGAAGCGCGCTTCTTGAGCGCTCCTTAATCGATCCATAACGCTGAAGCCGCCTTCGGGTTGCTATTAAGGTTCTGCCCCCTTTTGGCTTCTCGATGACCTTCGCCAAGAAGGCCCTGATCTACGGCACCGTGTTCTCGGTCGGTGCCGGCGCCGGACTCGCCGCCTTCGCGCAGAGCGCCCTCAACGGAGCCGGTGCCACCTTCCCCGCCCCCTTCTACCAAAGCGCTTTCGCCGGCCTGGCCGCCTCCGGTCCGCGGGTGAATTACCAATCGGTGGGTTCGGGCGCCGGGGTGCGTCAGTTCGTGGCCGGCACCGTGGACTTCGGCGCCACCGACGAACCGATCAAGGCCTCGGAAGCCGCCAAGGTCAGCAGGGGCGTGGTCCAGTTCCCCTCCGTGGGCGGCACCATCGCCATCGGCTACAACAAGCCCGATTGCAAGAATCTCAAGCTCACCCAGAAGCAGCTCGCCGATATCTATCTCGGCACCATCAAGACCTGGGATGCCCTCAAGTGCGGCAAGGGTCCGATCAAGGTGGCCCACCGCTCCGACGGTTCCGGCACCACCTTCGCCTTCACCAATTCCCTCTCGGCCTTCTCCCCGGCGTGGAAGTCCAAGGTGGGTGAGGGCAAGAGCGTCAACTGGCCCGTGGGTCTCGGTGGCAAGGGCAATGAGGGCGTGGCCGGCATTGTCTCCAACACCCCCGGAGCCCTCGGCTACATGAACCAGGCCTTCGTGAAGGGAGTGATCAAGCCCGCCGCCCTTCAGAACAAGGCCGGCAAGTTCATCCTGCCCGGCCTCAAGGGTGGTGCGGCGGCCCTGAACAACATCAAGCTCGATGGCAACCTGGCCGGTGAAGATCCCAACCCCGCCGGCGCCGACAGCTACCCCATCTCCACCCTCACCTGGATCCTGGCCTACGAGAAAGGCAACGGCCCCAAGGCCGCGTCCATCCGCAAGGCGATGATGTTCCTGCTCAGCCCCGCCGCCCAGGGCAAGGCCGATGACCTCGGCTACGTGCCCCTGAGGGGTTCCGTTCTGGCTGCCTCCAAGAAGGCTGTGGGCCGCATCGGCAGCTGATCACGGCTTCGGCGGCGGCGTCGCCATCGCCTGGGGGGGAGGGTTGCACCTCCCCCTTTTTGCTGTCCGGATTTTTTATCGGTCGCGGCCAGATGCGACCAGGTGGCCCTTACCCGCTCTTAACCAGATCACTACCAGAGCTTTGCACGAATCGGGTGTGTTGCTGCATACACTCCAAGGCAACATCCGCGAGCTTCAACCATGGTCTTCACGCCCTCCCGTGAAACCGGCAGCAAGGATGGTTTTCGTGAGCTCCTGGAAGCCAACTATCAGAAACGCAGCCTGGTCCATGTCAATGCCGGCAGCAATGTTCCGCTGCTGAAGAACAATGTCTGGCTGGTGGTGAGGGGCATGGTCAAGCTCAGTGCCATCACCATCCATGGCGATGACATGCTGCTGGGCATCGCCGGCCCCAACGAACCCTTCGGTGATCCCCTCAACGGCGTCGAGGCCTACACGGCCACCGCCCTTGGCGACGCCGACCTGCTCTGCCTCAGCTGCAGCGAGATCCGCCAGGACGCCTCCCTGGCCGTGGCGATGCTGGAGGCCCTGGGACTGCGGCTGCAGCAGAGCCAGGCCCTGCTCGCCCTGATGGGCCTCAAGCGGGTGGATGAGCGGGTGAGGGGCTTCCTGGAACTGCTCGCCAACGAGTACGGCCAGCCCTGCGAAACCGGCCTGCGCCTCAACCTGCGCCTCACCCATCAGGAACTGGCCAGCGCCCTGGCCACCACCCGGGTCACCGTCACCCGGGTGATCGGCTCCCTCCGCGACGAGGGCTGGCTGCAGCTCGACGGCCAGAAGCGTCTGGTGATCAGCTATCTGCCCCGGCGTTGAGCCCATTCTGGGATCTGACCGCCGCCGCCACAGAGAATGGGGCGATGCACCCCTCCCTCCTGGTCGTCGAGGACGACGAAACGATCCGTGAAACCATCCGCGACGTTCTGGCGCTGGAGGGTTTTGACGTCACCGCCTGCGGCAACGGCCGTGAAGCCCTGCTCAGCATCCAGGAGCGCCCCGCCGACCGGGCCTTCGCCCTGGTGGTGCTCGATCTGATGCTCCCCGGCCTGGGGGGGCTCGATCTCTGCCGGCAGCTGCGCACCGCCGGCAACCAGACGCCGATCCTGGTGGTCAGCGCCCGGGACAGCGAAACCGACCGGGTGCTGGGGCTGGAGGTGGGCGCCGACGATTACCTGATCAAACCGTTCGGGATGCGGGAGCTGGTGGCCCGCTGCCGGGCGCTGATGCGCCGCAGCCGCTCCACCGACACCCCGGCCAAGGTGCTCTCCCACGCCAATCTGCGCCTGTTCCCCGAGGAATGCCGGGTCACCCGCGATGACCTCGAGGTGAACCTCTCCCCCAAGGAGTACAGGCTGCTGGAGCTGTTCATGACCTATCCGCGCCGGGTCTGGAGCCGCGACAAACTGCTCGAGCGGGTCTGGGGTTACGACTATTTCGGTGACAGCAAGACCGTCGACGTCCACATCCGCTGGCTGCGCGAGAAGCTGGAGGTCAATCCCTCCGCTCCGGAGCATCTGGTCACCGTGCGGGGCTTCGGCTACCGCTTCGGCTGAGTGAGGCTGCTGCTGGCCGCGTTGCTGGGCCTGGCCCTCGGCTGGTGGCTGGCGCGCCGTCTGTCACGGCCGGACCCCACCCTGACGAGCCTCTCCGCCCGGCAGCTGCAGCGCTGGATCGGCGCCGCCCCCGATGGCTGGCTGATCCTTGACAGGGCCGATGCCATTCAGCTGATCAACCCCCGGGCCGAGCGGCTGCTGGAGGCCACCGGCGCCGGCCTTCTGCGCCAGGTGCCCCTGGAACGGGTCTGCCGCTCGAGGGAGCTGAAGGAGCTGATCGGCAACGCCCGGCGGCGGGATCGCCCCCAGCGGCTGGAATGGCAGCTGGGGGAGCAGCAGCTCGCCGCCTTCGCCCTGGCGGGGGAAGGGGGCTGGGTGGCCGTGATGCTCCAGAACCGCCGCTCCCTCGAAGCCCAGCTGGAGCAGCAGGAGCGCTGGGTGAGCGATGTGGCCCATGAACTGAAAACACCCCTGACGGCCCTGCTGCTGGTGGGCGACAGCCTCTCGGCCCACGTCAACGACGCCAACGTCGTGCTGGTGGAACGGCTGCAGCGGGAGCTGCTGCGGCTGCAGCGGCTCGTGGGCGATCTGCTGGAGCTCTCCCGTCTCGAGAACACCCTGCCCCAGGCGGGGCTGCGCCAGCGGCCCGTGGATCTGCCGCCCCTGGTGCAGCAGGTGTGGGCCGGCCTGAGGCCCCTGGCGGAACGGCGGTCCATCCGCATGGAGCTCCAGGCCCCCGCCGCCCTGCCGGTGCTGGGGGATGCGTCCCGCCTGCACCGGGCCCTGCTCAACCTGCTGGACAATGCCCTTCGCTACAGCCCGGAGGGCGGCACGGTGTGGGTGGCGATGGAGGCGAGCCCAGGCTGGTGTCTGCTCACCGTGCGGGACGAGGGACCGGGGCTGAGCGAGGAGGATCTGGAGCACATGTTCGAGCGCTTCTACCGGGGCGATCCCTCTCGGGTCCGCAGTGACCGGGGCGGCAGCGGCCTGGGCCTGGCGATCGTGCAGCAGATCGCCGTCACCCACGGCGGCCGGGTTCAGGCCGCCAACCATTCCGGGGGGGGCGCGGTGATGGAACTTCTGCTTCCCCTGGGGGGCTGACGCCATGGCCGCCAGCCCCGCTGCCGCCGTCCGGATGGCCGCCGTGGCGACCCCGGTGATCGCCCGGGTCGGTGCCCTGATGCGCCAGCGTCCCGGGGCGCTCTCCCTGGCCCAGGGAATGGTGGCCTGGGGCCCGCCGCCGGGAGTGCGGGAGGCAGTGGCCGCCGCTCTGCGTGGCGACGGGCCCGGAATCGACCGCTACGGGCCGGTGCTGGGGGAGGGGCCCCTGCTGGAGGCGGTGCGCCGTGATCTCGTTGAACGGCGGGGGCTCGATCTGGAGGGCAGCGCGCTGCTGGTGACGGCCGGCAGCAACATGGCCTTCAGCGCCATCGCCCAGGTGCTCTGCGATCCGGGCGATGAGGTGATCCTGCCGCTGCCGTATTACTTCAATCACGCCATGGCCATCCAGCTGGCCGGTGGGGTGCCCGTGGCCGTGGCGGCCGGCCTGGTGCCGGATCCGGAGCGGCTGGCGGCGGCGATCACGCCCCGCACCCGGGCGATCGTGACCATCTCGCCCAACAACCCCAGTGGCGTGGTGACGCCGGCGGCGGTCCTGGAGGCGATCAACGATCTCTGCGCCCGCCATGGGCTGCTCCACATCAGCGACGAGGCCTACGCGGATTTCGTCCATGGGCCGGTGCCCCACCACAGCCCCGCCCGCCGCAGCGGCAGCGGCAGCCACACGGTGTCGCTGTTCTCCCTCTCCAAGGCCTACGGCATGGCCGGCTGGCGGGTGGGCTACGCCGCCGTGCCCCGGCAGCTCCTGGCCGCCCTGGTCAAGGTGCAGGACACGGTGCTGATCTGTCCGCCCGCCCTGAGCCAGCGGGCCGCGCTGGCGGCCCTGGAGGCCGGCCCCCACTGGTGCCGGCCGCGCATCGCCGCCCTCGGCGCCCGGCGGCAGCAGCTGCTGGCGGCGGTGGCGGCCGCCCGGCGGGCCGGGCTGGCCATCGACCTGCTGGGTCCCCCGGATGGGGCCTTCTACGGGCTGGTGCGTGTCCCCTGCGATCTGGAGGGGGAGCAGCTGATGGAGCGGCTGGTGCTGGAGCACGGCGTGGCGGCGCTGCCGGGGGAAAGCTTCGGCCTGGCCGTGTCCCCGGGTCAGCGACTGCTGAGGCTCAGCTACGGGATGCTTGACGCCGACGACCTGGCGGAGGCCCTGTCGCGGCTCCTGGACGGCGTCTGCAGCCTGGGCTCAGGTCGGCAGCCGCAGCAGCCAGAGGGTGGCCCCATCGGGCCATAGCAGCAGGGGGCGCTCGCCCGTCAGCACCGCCTGACGGCTGGGGTTGGTCAGCCCCAGGGCGCGGGCCTTGGCCAGGGGCAGCCGCCGCAGCTGCACGCCCCCCGGCAGCGGCGCCAGGGGGGCGGGCGGCTCGAGGGCCGCACTGGCCTGGTTCCAGAGCGCTTCCACGCTGGCGGCTTCGGCCGCCTCCAGGCGCCGTGGTGCCAGCAGCACGGCGATCAGCGGAGCGTCCACCGCAGGCTCCTGGCCCGGTGCTGCCGGGGCGGCATCGCCGGCCTCCGAAGCCGCGGCGCTGGCCGGCGCCGGTGACGCCACCGCCGCTTTCCCCGCGCCTGGGGATCCTCCCGCTGCACCACCGGCGGGTCTGGCGATGGCCCGGGGGCGGCCCCCGGAGCGGGCGGCGGCCGGGGGAAGGTCCACCACCAGCGGCGGTGGCGGGGGCAGCTCGGCCCCGGGGGGCAACGTCAGCGCCGGCAGCCCCGGCCGGAGCGCCTGCCGGCGGCTGAAGCGCAGCAGCTCGGGGGTGTTGTCCGCCGCCATCCGGCCCAGGGCCAGGGGCTCGGGCGTCCGCCGCTCCTGGCGCAGCACCGGCAGCAGCACCACGCCGTTCAGGGCCAGGGCCGCCAGCAGGGGGATGGCCAGGGGGGGCAGACCATGCTGCCAGGACAGACGCGACGTCAGGGCGGGGGGCCAGCGGCTTGGCAGGGCCCTCATGGCAGCTGCAGCTCCAGGGGGAGTCCGCTGCCCCCGAGCCTGGCCGCCAGAGCCTGGACCGTGCCCCAGGGCACGCCGGGATCGGGCATCAGCCGCAGGGTCGGTTCGGGGCCTCGGCGGGAGCCGGCCCGGGCCAGCAGCTGGAGCAGCTGGTCGCTGGCCATCGGTTGGTTCCAGACCCGCAGGCGGCCATCGGCCCCCAGGTGCACCGCGAGGATCCCCTGGCTGGCCGGCCGCTGGGCCAGGCGCTGCGGCACCAGGATCAGGGCCAGGCCGACCAGTCCCAGGGCCGTTCCCATCAACCCCAGGGTCCAGGCGTCCATCGGTGTGCTCCAGGCTTTCATGGGCCGGCCTCCGGCAGGGTCAGAGCCACGGGACGGGGACTGAGGGAGCGCAGCTGGGCCAGGGACCGGGCCACCTCGGCGGCGGGCAGTCGCGACGAGGGCAGGAAGCGGATCTCGGCCGTCGCCGGCTGGGCCGCGAGCACCCCCGCCAGGCGCGACCGGTAGACCGGGTCCCCATTGAGGAACCAGCGATCGCCGGGACCGCGCACGATCCACAGCGGCGAGGTCAGGGTGGTGGCGGCCGCGGCTCGGACCCTCGGCTGGCGCTCCCGGACCAGATCCGCCAGGGACGCCACCGATCCGCACAGCAGCAGGGTGAGACCCACCAGGCAGGGCAGGGCGTAACTCATCGGCCCGGCCCGGTGGTCCGCGGCTGGCCGAGCCGCTGCAGCCGCTGCCGCTGTGCCTGGCGGCACCATTGGTTGGCGAACAGGGTGGTGCTGGCGATCAGGCTCACGATCAATCCGATGGCGGTGCTCAGCAGCACCTGGCCGTAGCCGGCCAGATGGGCCCCCGCCGGCAGCAGCAGCTGGGGCCCGAGGCTGGCCAGCACCTGCATCAGGCCGAGGACGGTGCCGGTCAGGCCCAGCAGGGGACCGAGCACGGTGGCCGCCTGCAGCAGCGGTTCACCGAAGCGCATCTCCAGGTCCCAGTCCTCCAGCAGCCTCGCGGCGGCCTCGGCCCCCTGGTGGTTCAGCGCCCGCTCCCAGCTCTGGCGGCGCGAGTGCCGGCCGCGCCACCACAGCCACCAGTAGCGGCAGCGGTCGAGGGCCACCGTGACCACGGCGATCGACAGCACCACCAGCAGCAGGGCGACCGGGCCATTCACCACCGGGATCGATCCCTTCAACCCCTTGCTCCTTCCAGCGGGCCTGGCCGATGGTATGGGGGGGTGGGGCGATCACGGCGTGTTCCAGCCGCTTGACAGGCCCAGGGGCGGCAACGCTGACTAAGGTGCCTCATGGTTTCGGACCCCAAGGGACCGCGATGAGCCCCATTCATGCCGATAACAGTCTCACCATCGGCCACACGCCAATGGTGGAGCTCCATCGCGTCACGGCGGGTTGCGGGGCGCGGGTGCTGGCCAAGATCGAAGGCCGCAATCCGGCCTATTCGGTGAAATGCCGCATCGGCGCCGCGATGATCTGGCAGGCGGAGAAGGATGGCCTGCTCGGACCGGGCAAGGAGCTGATCGAACCCACCAGCGGCAACACCGGCATCGCCCTGGCGTTCGTGGCGGCGTCGCGGGGCATTCCGCTCACGCTCACCATGCCGGAGACGATGAGCCTGGAGCGCCGCAAGCTCCTCACCGCCTATGGCGCCCACCTGGTGCTCACCGAAGGTCGGCTGGGCATGGGGGGAGCGATCTCCGCCGCCCGTGAACTGGCGGAGTCGGAGCCCGAGCGCTGGGTGATGCTGCAGCAGTTCATGAATCCGGCCAACCCCCGCATCCACCACGACACCACCGGTCCCGAGATCTGGGAGGACACCGCCGGCCAGGTGGATGCCCTGGTCGCCGGCGTGGGCACCGGCGGCACGATCACCGGGGTCAGCCGCTACATCAAGACCACCCTTGGCAAGCCGCTGGTGTCGGTGGCGGTCGAGCCCGCCAACAGCCCGGTGATCCGTCAGACGATGGCGGGGGAGGACCTGCGTCCGGGCCCCCACAAGATCCAGGGCATCGGCGCCGGCTTCGTTCCCGTCAACCTCGATCTGGCCATGGTCGATCGGGTGGAGGCGGTGAGCGACGAGGAGGCGGTGACCATGGCCCGCCGCCTGATGAAGGAGGAGGGCATCCTGGCGGGCATCTCCTGCGGCGCCGCCACGGTGGCGGCCCTGCGTCTGGCCCGGGAAGAGGCGTTCGCGGGCCGCACGATCGTGGTGGTGCTGCCCGATTCCGGCGAGCGTTACCTCAGTTCGGTGCTGTTCGAAGGGGTCTTCAACGAGAAGGGGCTGGCGGCCGTCTGAGCCGGCGCCGGTAAGTTGACGAGCTCGGAGGTCCGGGTCGATGAGTTATCTGCGCCAGATCATGCAGCGGCTTCAGGCCCGCTCCACCACGCCGCCACCGCCGGAGCCGGTCGATCACAGCGGCCTGCTGGAGGAGCACCTGAAGGCCTACGGGGCGAATCTGGAGCGCTGCAGCGACGCGATGCTCCAGTACGAATGGGCCTGGCTGGAGCAGCATCTCGAGACCCTGGAGCTCTGCGCCGTCGATGCCGGGATGCTGGCCAGCCTGGGGGGGGTGAACCGGCTCCACCGGCTGCTCGAGGAGAGCCGCCGCTTCCAGGGGCTGCTGGAGCGGCGCCTGGCCGATCGCGGGCTGGAGCCGGCCTGCCATCGGGCCGGCATCATCGCCAGCGAGCATGCCTGGGAGCTCACCGATCCCGCCCTGCGCCGGGCCTGGGGCTTCGCCGACGCCCCCCCGGTCCAGCCCTGAGGCCGTTCTGTGCGTGGGCCAGGACCGCAGTGCTGGCCGATACAGTCCCCCAGCGCCGGGCCCCTTGAGGATTCAACGGCTCCCTGCCTCGGCGCCATGGCCAGCTTCACGATCACCCTGGAGGGTGGCAAGTCCTTCAGCTGTCCCGACGACACCTACATCCTCGATGCGGCCGAGGAGCAGGGCCTCGACCTGCCCTACTCCTGTCGCGCCGGCGCCTGCAGCACCTGTGCCGGCAAGATCCTCTCCGGCAGCGTCGATCAGTCCGACCAGAGCTTCCTCGACGACGAACAGATCGCCCAGGGTTACGCCCTGCTGTGCGTCAGCTACCCGATGGCCGACTGCACCATCCAGCCCGGCGTGGAGAACGACCTCTGAGGCCGGAGCCGGCCCTCAGCCCGCCATGGTGACGAACTCCTCGGCCACGGAGGGGTGCAGCGCCATGGTGCGGTCGAAATCGGCCTTGGTGGCCCCCATGCCGATGGCGATGGCCGCCATCTGAATGATCTCGGCACTGTGCTCCCCCACCATGTGGCAGCCGACCACCCGGTCGGTGGCGGCCTCCACGATCAGCTTCAGCAGCACCCGGGGCCCGCGGGCCGGCAGCGCCTGGGCCATGGGCCGGAACCGGGCCCGGTGCACCCGGATCCCTTCGCTGCCGAAGCGCTCGATGGCCGCCTCCTCACTCAGGCCGACGCCCGCCAGCTCGGGCTGGCTGAACACGGCGCTGGCCACCAGTTCATGGTTCACCTGCCGGGGTTTGTTGCCGTAGACGGTGTCGGCGAAGGCCCGGCCCTCATCCACCGCCACCGGCGTGAGGTTGATGCGGTCGGTCACGTCGCCGACGGCATGGATGTGGGGCACGTTGGTGGTCTGGAAGCCATCCACCGGGATCCGGTCGTCCTCCACGGCCACCCCGGCGGCTTCGAGCTGGAGACCGTCGAGGAAGGGCCGCCGTCCGGTGGCCAGCAGCACGCCGCCGCAGGGCAGCACCTCACCGCTCTGGGTGGTGAGCTGCAGATCGCCCGGTACGCCCGTGATCGCGGCGGGGCTGTGGGCGAAGCGGATGTCGATGCCTTCCTCCTCCATGGCCTCCTGTACGGCAAGGGAGGCCTCCCGATCGAAGCCGCGCAGCAGGTGATCCCCGCGCACCAGCTGGGTCACCGCCACCCCGAGCCCGTGGAGGATGCAGGCGAATTCACAGGCGATGAAGCCGGCGCCCACCACCACCACCCGCTCCGGGAATCGCTCCTGCAGGAACATGTCGTCGCTCACCCAGCCCAGCTCGGAGCCCGGGAAGCCGGGCCGGTGGGGCCTCCCGCCAGCCGCGATCAGGATCCGGTCCCCCTGCAGCCGGCGGACACTGCCAGAGCCATCGGCCACGTCGATGTGGTGGGGATCGGCGAAGCGGCCCCAGCCCCGCACCAGCTCCACGCCGGCCTTCTCCAGCAGGCCGATGTGCAGCAGGTTGAGCCGATCCACTTCCCGGCGCACGTTGGCGAGCAGCACGGCGGGATCGCTCCGGTAGCCCTCGAGCTGCCAGCCGTAGCTGGCCGCATCGGCCAGCAGATGCCGGTAGGCGGATCCGTAGACCAGCAGCTTCTTCGGCACGCAGCCACGGATCACGCAGGTGCCGCCCACGCGATCACCTTCCACGATCGCCACCCTGGCCCCGTGGGCCGCCGCCCGTTTGGCTCCGGCGAGGCCGCCGGAACCGGCCCCCAGGACGATCAGGTCGAAGCAGTCGGTCATGGCAGCAGGGCACCGGTGAGCATGGTGCCTTCCAGCATGGCGTTCTGGAGATCGGTGTCACGCAGATCGCAGCCCCTCAGATCCGCCTGGCGCAGGTCGGCCTGGCGCAGATTGGTGCCGTAGAGGCAGGCGCCGCGGAAGTCGCTGCCCTGCAGCTGCACGCCCTGCATCAGGGCGAAGCTGAGATCGGCGCCGCGGAAGTCGGCACCGCCCAGGTCGGTGAGCTGGTCGAGGCCGCTGCGGAAGTCGGCTTCCACCAGCCGGGCCTCCTGCCAGTGGCTGTCGGCCGCCAGCACCCCCCGCAGGCAGCAGCGGTGCATCAGGGCCGCGCCGAAATCGGCCCCCTGCAGCCGGGCCGCTGACAGGTCGGCGTCGTGCCAGGACGACCCCTTGGCCTGCAGGCCGGACAGGTCGGCCCCCCAGAGCAGGGATTGCTGGAAGCAGCAGCGCTCCACCTGGGCCCCCGCCAGCCGGGCGTGGCCGAAGCGGGCCTCCTTGAAACAGCCGCCGTTCAGGTCGCAGCCCGAAAGGTCGAGTTCGACCCCATCGAGATCGCCCAGCTTGAGGCCGGGAAAGCGTCGGCGGCCCTCCGCCAGGGCGCGCTTCAGGTCGGTGAGGTTGGTGGGGAGATCAGAGGATGGCCGCAAGGGCATCGAGCTGCTGACGGCGGGATGTGAGCATCAGCTTCTCAGCGCGGGAGAGCAGTTCGAACACGCCGTTGTCGATCACTTCGTAGAAGACGAGACTGCCTTCGGGGCGACGGCGCACCACCCCGGCGATCGTGAGCAGCTTGAGGTGCTTGGAGACCAGGGCCTGGCTGAGGCCCGTCTTCTCGACCACGGCCGTGACGTTCAGGGGCCCCTGGCGCAGGGTGGCGAGCACGGTGAGACGGTTCGGCTCGGAAAACACCTTGAGGTAGTCGGCCAGGGCTTCCATCCGTGCGCGCAGGAAAACGGCAAGGGCCGAACGCTACCACGGTTCCGTGGGATGCGCGCCATGCAGAACTGTTGTAAAGCGCCAGGCCGTGGTGCTGATGCCGTAGTATCACGGTGCTGTTATGACGTTGAACAACGTCGTTCCCTCCGATGACTGCAGCCCCTTCTGCCCTGGCCGCCAGCCTCTCCGTCGAGGCGCCGGCTGCTCCCCATCTGCGCGAAGACCTGCTGACGCCGCGCTTCTACACCACGGAGATCGCCAAGGCGGCCCGCACCGACCTGGAGGAGCAGCGACCGGCTTTCGAGGCCATGCTCGCCGAGATGGAGGCGGACTACAACCGCGACCACTTCGACCGCAAGGCACCGCTCGATCGCCTCAGGTCCCTCAGCCCCGAGGAGAAGGAGGCCTACGAGAGCTATCTGGTGCGTTCCTGCGTGTCGGAGTTCTCCGGCTTCCTGCTGTTCAAGGAACTCTCCCGCCGGCTGTTCCAGGCCCAGCGTCCGGAGATGGGGCGGCTGTTCCAGCTGATGGCCCGCGATGAGGCCCGCCATGCCGGCTTCCTCAACCGGGCGCTGGTGGCCGAAGGCATCGAGATCGACCTGCCCACCCTGAGCACCAAACGGCCCATCACCTGGTTCCCGCTCAGCTGGGTGCTCTACAGCGTGTTCCTGTCGGAAAAGATCGGCTACTGGCGCTACATCCTGATCGATCGCCATCTCAAGGCCCACCCCGACAACAACTTCGCGCCGCTGTTCGATTTCTTCGAACCCTGGTGCCAGGACGAGAACCGCCATGGCGACATCTTCAACATGCTGATCCGCTGCTGGCCGGCCCTGCGCTCGGGGTTCCGCGGCAAGCTGCTCAGCCGCTTCTTCCTCTGGTCGGTGTTTCTCACCCACAGCCTCACGGTCTGTGAGCGCGGCGATTTCTACCGGATCCTGGGCATGGACCCGGCCAGCTTCGATGCGGAGGTGATGCGCCAGACCAACCGCACCGCCCGGCGGGCCTTCCCGTGGGTGTTCGACCTGGAGCAGGGCCATTACATCGACCTGCGGAACCGGCTCGTGGCCTGCTTCCAGCAGCTGCAGGCGGCCCGTCAGGAGGGGGCCGGATTCCTGCGCCAATGGGGGCTGAAGCTGCGCTTCGGTGCTCTGCTGCTGCTCCAGTTCTGCCAGCCGATGCAGCGCTCCGAAGCGGCCTGATCCCCGTCGCCACCCTCCAACGCCCCCTTCCCTCACCACGCTTGATCGCCCAACGTCACCCTGCCACCCCTCCCATGGCCCACCCTGAACTCACCACCGCCTATCGCGAGGCCTACAGCCGGATCAATGGCCTGGTGATCGTGGGCGAGGGCCTGGCGGACCGCCACTTCCGCCTGCTGGCCGGCCTACTTCCCGAGGACCGCGTCGACCTGGAGCGGCTGGCCGCCATGGAGGGCCGCCATGCCCGCGATTTCCGGGGCTGCGGCCGGGCCCTGGGGATCCGCCCGGATCTGCCGCTGGCCCACCGGCTGTTCGCACCGCTGCACCGGTTGTTCACCGAGGCGATCAGCGCCGGGGACCGGGTCGGGGCCCTGGTGATCCAGTGCCTGATCGTCGAGAGTTTCGCGGTGGCCGCCTACCGCTGCTACCAGCCGGTGGCCGATGACTATGCGGCACCGATCGTTCAGGTGACGCTCGCCGATGAAGCCGAGCACCTTGACTACGGCGAACGCTGGCTGGCCGCCTGGTTCCCCGGCGTGGCGGCGCCGATCACCGCCTGCTGTGAGCGGGCCCTGCCGGTGGCGCTGACCCTGCTCCACAGCGTCCGTGCCGATCTGGCGGCGATCGGTATCGACCCCCTCGACCTGTTGGGGGAGTTCATCGGCTGTTTCCAGGAGGCGCTGGAGCTGGTGGGCTTCCCGCCGCGCCAGGCCCGGGGGCTGGTGGCCCGGCTGGCAGGGCGGGCCTGCCTCGCAGGTGCCGAGGCTTCGTGAACGGCCGCTGACGACCGGGGCGGGGATTTCTACGGTTCAGGCAGGCCATCCCTCAGGCCCTCACCGGACCCTCGCCGTGGCACTGCGAACCGTTCTTTTCCTGGCGACGAACCTGGCGGTCGTCGCCACGATCTCCCTCCTGCTCTGGCTGGGGGTGGTCGCGGGCTGGCTGCCCAGTGATCTGCCCCTGGTGCCCCTGCTGATCGGCAGTTTCGGTTGGGGCGTCGTCGGTTCCTGGATCGGGCTGCAGACCTCGCGGTCGTCGGCCATCCAGGCCATGGGGGTGCAGGTGGTGGATGGCAGCGAGGGTGGCAGCGTGCGCTGGCTGGTCGACACGGTGGCGGCACTGGCGGACAAGGCCGGCCTGCCCCGGCCCGAGGTGGGTGTGTACGCCTCACCGGAATGGAACGCCTTCGCCACCGGGGCCTCCCCGGAAGGGGCCCTGGTGGCGGTGTCCAGCGGCATCCTCGAGGGCATGCCTCCCGAACCGCTGGAGGCGGTGCTGGCCCATGAGATGAGCCATGTCGGCAATGGCGACATGGTGACCATGGCCCTGCTCCAGGGGGTGATCAATGCCTTCGTGATGTTCCTGGCCCGGGCGATCGCCCTGGCGCTGCCCCGCCGCTCCGACAGCGAAGGGCGTCAGCCGCCGCCCCTGACGATCCTGATCTGGCCACTGGAACTGTTGCTGGGCCTGGCCGGCTCCCTGATCACCGCCTGGTTTTCGCGCCATCGCGAGTTCCGCGCCGATGCCGGCGCCGCCCAGCTCGCCGGGGCCGGCGCCATGACCAGCGCCCTGCAGTTGCTGGGACAGACCCAGGACCTGCTCGAGCCCAGCGCCGGAGCGGCCCTGACCAGCTTCAAGATCGCCGCCCGGCCCAGCCTGCTCGGCCTGTTCGCTTCGCACCCACCGCTCGAGCAACGGATCGCGGCCCTGCAGCAGCTGGAGCGGTTGCCGTCCAGCCAGCCCACGGACAAGGCGACGTCGCCGATGTAATCGCGATGACGACATCCCTGCAAGGGTCGCGGCTAGGCCTGGCCTTTCCACGCCGTCGCCATGACCCTCACAGGCCTCGCCCCTTCGGGCACCCCGGTCATCCCGGCCTTCGCGGACAACAGCCTTTCGATCGGTAACACCCCCCTGGTCCGGCTCAACCGCGTGGTCGGTGACGCCAGGGCGACGGTCTACGCCAAGATCGAAGGGCGTAATCCCGCCTATTCGGTGAAGTGCCGCATCGGGGCGGCCATGGTGTGGCAGGCGGAGCAGGACGGCCTGCTCGGACCCGGCAAGGAGATCATCGAGCCCACCAGCGGTAACACCGGCATCGCCCTGGCCTTCGTGGCGGCGGCGCGGGGGATACCGATCACCCTCACGATGCCCGAAACCATGAGTCTGGAGCGGCGCAAGCTGCTCACGGCCTATGGGGCCAGGCTCATCCTCACCGAGGGGTCCAAGGGCATGCCCGGGGCCATCGCCAGGGCCCAGGAGATCGCCGCCTCCGATGCCCAGCGTTATGTGCTGCTGCAGCAGTTCGCCAATCCCGCCAACCCGAGGATCCACCACGACACCACCGGCCCCGAGATCTGGGGGTCCACCGGAGGTCGGATCGATGCCCTGGTGGCGGGGGTCGGCACCGGTGGCACGATCACCGGGGTCAGCCAGTACATCAAGCACACCCTCGGCAAGCCCCTGGTGTCGGTGGCCGTGGAGCCCAGCGAGAGCCCGGTGATCAGCCAGGCCCTCGCCGGTCAGACCCTGGTGCCGGGACCGCACAAGATCCAGGGCATCGGTGCCGGATTCGTGCCATCGAATCTCGATCTCGAGCTGGTGGATCGTGCCGAGCCGATCAGCAGTGCCGAGGCGGTGGCCTTCGCGCGACGCCTCAACCGCGAAGAGGGCATCCTGGCCGGGATCTCCAGCGGCGCCGCCGCTGCCGTGGCGGTGAAGCTGGCCCATGAGGAGGCGTTTGCCGGCCGCACGATCGTGGTGGTGCTGCCGGATTCCGGCGAGCGATACCTGAGCTCGGTGCTGTTCGATGGCCTCTTCAATGAGCAGGGATTGCCGGCCTGACTGAAGGCTCAGGAACAGGGTGATGTGGGTGAAATGACAGTCCGGGCTGAAGCGATCAGGGGAGGATCAAACCGTTCCGCTTCGCTCCCATGACATCCCATCCCAGCTCGGATTTTCTGCAGCGAGCTGAGCAGGCTCGCCGTCAGATCCGGGAAATCGATTCCGATGGATTGAAGGCGCTGCTGGCCGATGGGGCCATTCTGATTGATGTGCGGGATGAGGCGGAGTTCCAGGCGGGCCACATCTTTGGAGCCTGGAATGTGAGGGGTTCGATCCTCTCGGAACAGGCAGCCGAGATCCTCCCCGATCCCTCCAGGCCGGTCGCCGTCGCCTGTGCCGGTGGCAACCGCAGTGCCATTGCGGCACTGGAGCTCCAGGCCCTGGGATACACCTCCGTGGCGTCCCTGCAGGGAGGGCTGCGGCACTGGCCCGAGGCCCTTGTGCGTACGGCAGACCCGGCACGATGAGTGCTGACCCCATCCGGCTTTCCCCCCCAGTCTGGAACCTTCCAGGGGTCGTCGATGCCCTCCGCGGGATCCGTGAGCGTTCTCCGCTGGTGTGGCAACAACCCGACACCCTGGTTCCCCTGCCCTCCAGGCGGGCCCTGACCCAGGTGCTCGAGGGTTTGAGCGCCAGCCTCTACCCCCATCGTCTGGGGCTGCCCGAACCCGATCGGCTCGGTGCGCTCACCTCGGTGTCGGCGACCGACTATTTCGTCGGCCATACCCTCGACACCAGTCTGCGGGCCCTGCGGGATCAGATCCGGATCGAACTGGAGGCCCGTCGCACCTCGCGGAACGGAGACGGTCCCGATCCCCAGCTCGATCGCCAGGCCACCCACATCGTGTCCGCCTTTGCCGAGCAGTTGCCCCGCATCCGCGCCCAGCTCGACGCCGATCTCCATGCCGCCTTCCGAGGCGATCCGGCCGCCAGCAGTCTTGATGAGGTGCTCGTCTGTTATCCGGGCGTGAAGGCGATCACGGATCACCGTTTCGCCCATGCGCTGCACGAACTGGGGGCGCCGGTGGTCGCCCGCATCATTGCTGAACTGTCCCATTCGGCCACGGGAGTGGACATCCATCCGGGTGCCGTGATCGGCGAGAGCTTCTTCATCGACCATGGCTCTGGCGTGGTGATCGGTGGCACGTCCGTCATCGGCAACAACGTGCGCCTCTACCAGGCGGTGACGCTGGGTGCCAAGCATTTCCCCGTGGATGAACAGGGCCATCTGGTGAAGGGGAAGCCCCGCCATCCGATTGTTGAAGATGATGTGGTGATTTACTCCGGTGCCACGATTCTTGGCCGCGTGACCATCGGCAAAGGTTCCACGATCGGTGGCAATGTCTGGCTGACCCACAGCATTCCGCCGGGCACCACCATCACCCAGGCCAAAGCCCTTGCGGAGACCTTTGATGAAGGTGGTGGCATCTGAACAATCGCCATGAATGATTCCATCAAAGTTCAGGCATGGCTGGAGGCTCTGCTGTTTCCACCATGGCATCCTTACTCTCAGCGCATGTCTGTTTTGTTGATCTGATCGTGGGGCTGTCCCGCTTGAAAGGCGGAGCTGTTCACTGACGACAGAATGACAGCTTTCGCCGGGATTGCTGGCGCCATGGCGACCACCCCTGCGCCCATCTTTCTTCCCCCCATTTCCCTTCTCCACTGAACTGCCATGACGACATCCAGTCCAACGCCTCTGGCCCTTGGTGATGCGGCGGCCCGCCAGTTGGCGAACGCCACCAAGACCGTTCCCCAGCTGCTCGGCATTTCCCCCCGCTGGCTGGTGCCGATGCTGTCCTGGGTGGGCGTTGAGGCCGGCATCTATCGGGTCAACAAGGTCAAGGACGAATCACGGGTGCTGACGGCCTGTTCGCAGCGCGATGAGATCGATCTCCCGGAAACCTTCGTTGATTACGAGGAGAATCCGCGCGAGTATTTCCTCAGTGCCGTCACAACAACGGTTGATGTTCACACGCGGATTTCCGATCTCTACAGCAATCCCCATGATCAGATCCAGCAACAGCTGAGGCTGGCCATTGAAACGATCAAGGAACGTCAGGAAAGCGAGCTGATCAACAACACGGAGTATGGACTCCTCAACAACATCGTTCCCACGCAGCGCATCCAGCCCCTCGCCGGCGTTCCCACCCCGGATGACCTGGACCAGCTGATCACCAAGGTCTGGAAGCAGCCGGCCTTTTTCCTGGCCCATCCGCGCACGATCGCCGCCTTCGGACGCGAATGCACCCGCCGGGGTGTGCCACCGGCCACGATCACGTTGTACGGCTCCCCCTTCATCACCTGGCGGGGCCTGCCCCTGATTCCCAGCGACAAGGTGAAGATCGAGGCCGGCCGCAGCAGCATCCTGCTGCTGCGCACCGGGGAAGCGCGTCAGGGGGTGGTGGGGCTGTATCAGCCCGGGCTTCCCGGTGAGCAGGGCATGGGCCTGTCGGTGAAGTTCATGGGCATCGGCCGCAAGGCGATCGCCTCCTATCTGATCTCGCTGTACTGCTCCCTGGCCGTGCTCACCGAGGACGCCGTGGCGGTGCTCGAAAACGTCGAAGTGGACAAATTCCATGCCTACAACCATGAGTACCGCTGACCCCACCGGCTACGGCCTCGTTGCCGACCTGCCCCTGACCGGCACCGGGGTCGGTGGGCCGGAGCTCGATGTCGACCGGCAGCTGCGCGACGACGTCGCCGCCACCCATCTCTCGTCTCCGGCGGAACCGGAGCCGGTGGATCCCCGCGCCTTCCTCCCCACCGCGATCGCGATCCCCCATGCCCTGCCCTCGCTGGAGGGGGTGCTCGGTTCGTTCCCCGTTCCTTCGGATCTGCCCTATTTCCTCCTCGGGGCGGACAGGGTCCCGGCAGCTGCTGCGTTGGCCTCGCCGCCATCGGCCGCCGAGCCCCTGAGTGGAGCTGCGGCCCCCTCCGGTGCGGCGAAACCCCTCGATCCGGCCTTCCTGCGTCGGGATTTCCCGATCCTGCAGGAGCGCATCCACGGCCATCCCCTGGTCTGGTTCGACAACGGCGCCACCACCCAGAAACCGCTGGCGGTGATCGAACGACTGGAGCGCTTCTACCGCACGGAGAACTCCAACATCCATCGGGGGGCCCATGAACTGGCCGCCCGTGCCACCGACGCCTATGAGCAGGCCCGCAGCACCTGCGCCCGCTTTCTGAAGGCGGCCAGCAGCGAGGAGATCGTGTTCGTGCGCGGCACCACGGAGGGCATCAACCTGGTGGCCCAGGCCTGGGGGCGTCGCCACATGGAGGCGGGCGACGAGATCGTGCTCACCCATCTGGAGCACCACGCCAACATCGTGCCCTGGCAGCAGCTGGCCCACGAGAAGGGTGCCAGGCTGCGGATCGCTCCGGTGGATGACAGCGGCCAGGTGATCCTGGAGGCGTACGAGCGCCTGTTCAACGGCCGCACCAGGCTGGCGGCCTTCACCCAGGTGTCCAATGCCCTGGGCACGATCCCGCCGGTGGAGGAAATGGTCCAGATCGCCCATCGCCATGGCGCCCGGGTGCTGCTGGACGGGGCCCAGGGCGTCGCCCATCTGCCGGTGGATGTCCAGGCGCTGGATGTGGATTTCTACGTGTTCTCGGGCCACAAGATCTATGGGCCCACCGGCATCGGCGTGCTCTACGGCAAGCGGGAGCTGCTGCAGGCCATGGCCCCCTGGCAGGGGGGCGGCAACATGATCCGCGACGTGACCTTCGAGCGCACGTCGTACCAGGATCCCCCCCAGCGCTTCGAGGCCGGCACCGGCAACATCGCCGATGCCGTGGGTCTGGCCACCGCCCTGGAGTACGTGGAGCGCATCGGCCTGCACGCCATCGATCGGGCTGAGCAGGACCTGCTGGCCTACGCCACCCCGCTGCTGCTCGGCATCCCCGGACTGCGGCTGTTCGGCTGCGCCGACCACAAAGCGGGGGTGCTCTCCTTCGTGCTCGATGGGCACAGCCCCGAGGCGGTGGGTTCGGCCCTCAACCAGGAGGGCATCGCCGTGCGGGCCGGCCACCACTGCGCCCAGCCGATCCTGCGCCGCTTCGGGTTGGAGAGCACGGTGCGCGCCACGTTCGGTCTGTACAACACCCATGCCGACGTCGACGCCCTGGTGACGGCCCTGCGCCGATTGGTCGTCTGAGGCCACGGGGTGACGGCAGCCGTCAGCTCCTGCAGCGGCAGGCGGAGCGCACCAGCTGGTCCATCTGCCGGGTCTCCACCAGGAAGCCGTCGTGGCCATGCAGGGAGCGCACCACCTGCAGCTCGCCGGCTCCGGGGGCCTGCTCGGCGATCCGCTGCTGCAGTTCCAGCGGGAACAGACGATCGGAGTCGATGCCGATCACCGTCAGCGGGGCGGTGATGGCCGCCAGGGCGCTGCTCAGACCGCCACGGCCGCGGCCGAGATCGAACAGGCTCATGGCCCGGGTGAGGGCGATGTAGCTGTTGGCGTCAAACCGGCGCACCAGCTTGTCGGCCTGGTGGTCGAGATAGGAACCCACGGCGAAGCGACCGTCGCTGCGTCCCTGGCGCCAGCGGTAGGGATCCTCCCCGGCCTGGGCGGCACGGCCGAAGCGCCGTTCCAGCTCCTCTGGGCTCCGGTAGGTGAGGTGGGCGATGCGGCGGGCCACCCCCAGGCCGCGGTGGGGACCTTCGCCATCGGGGGCGTCGTAGTAATCGCCGCCTCGGAAGCCGGCATCGGCGCTGATGGCCGCGATCTGGGCCTCGTGGCTGCCGATCTGATCGGCCGTCACGGCGGCGGTGCAGCCCACGACGAGCCCGGCGCCCACCTGCTCGGGATGGGCGACCATCCACTCGAGCACCCGCATGCCGCCCAACGACGGACCGAGCACCAGGGCCCAGCGTTCCACCCCGAGGGCGCGGCTGAGCCGGTGTTCCACCGCCACCAGATCACCCACGGTGATGGTGGGGAAACGGCTGCCCCAGGGACGCCCGTCCGGTGCCGTGGAGGCCGGTCCGGTGGTGCCCTGGCAGCCTCCGAGCACATTGGCGCAGACCACGAACCAGTGCTCCGTGTCGATGGCCTGGCCTGGTCCGATCAGCGAATCCCACCACCCCGGGGTGCGCTGGCCCACCCCGGCCGGGCCGCTCACGTGGGCGTCACCGGTGAGGGCATGGCACACGTAAACTGCGTTGCTGGCGTCCCCGGCGAGCGTTACCCAGGTTTCATAGGCCACCCGCAGAGCGGGGAACTGGAACCCGGATTCGGTCACGAAGGCGCCGAGATCGAGGAACCGGCGACGGCCAGGGTGCTGGCCTTCCCGCCAGGCGCCACTTGCCGGCGGTGGGAGCGGGGCCTCCGGAGCCCCGCGAGACGATCGCCGCAGCATGGTGATGGGTGGCTCAACGGCCATCGGCGCCGATGGCAGGCGTTCCAAACCTTCCGCGCCTTCCCGGCCGCGATGTGTGGCACCACGCTCAGGCTGTTGTGTGTCCCACTACCTCATCGCTGGTTGGGGGCCAGCACGCTCGGATTGGTCTTCATCCGGAAGCCCGTGGTTCTTCTTTCGCCGCAGTGTTTAGGCGCGATCAGCATGATGCTGCTGGTCGGGTTTCTTCCCGGCGCCGCCGATTCGGCCCTGCAGCCCCCGTCCCGGGACCCCGCTCGCCAGACCTCCGGGGGGCCGGCACGGATGGAACTGCTGCTCGTCAGTTACGCCGTCACCAAGGCGGCCTACGACCGCATCATTCCGCTGTTCGCGAAGGCCTGGAAGCAGGAAACCGGCGAAGACGTGATCATTCGCGGCAGTTACGGGGGCTCAGGAAGTCAGACCCAGGCGGTGATCAAGGGTCTGCAGGCCGATGTGGTGGGCCTGGCCACCTCCTCCGACATCCAGAAGCTGCAGGAGAAGGGCCTCATCGTCCAGGGTTGGCAGCGCAGGCTCCCCTACAACTCGGTGCCCACCCAGTCCACGATCGTGCTCTTCGTTCGGCCGGGAAATCCGAAGCGGATCCATGCCTGGTCTGACCTCTCCAGGAGCGATGTCGACACCGTGCTGGCCAACCCGAAAACCTCCGGAGTGGCCCGCTGGAACTTCGTGGCCCTGTGGGGGGCCATCCGCACCACAGGCGGCCGCGAGGCGGAGGCGCGCAACTTCATCCGCAAGGTCTACAAGAAGGCGGAAGCGCTGCCGAAGGATGCCAGAGCCGCCACCCTGGCGTTCGTGAAGGCGGGCCGGGGCGATGCGCTGCTCAACTGGGAGAGCGAAGCCATCCTGCTCCGGCGCACCGGACAGTGGTCCGCCCCCACCCGCGTTCTGTCTCCCAACATCCTCACCGAGATGCCGGTGGCGGTGGTGGATCGCAACGCCGATCGCAAGGGCACCCGCCGGGTGGCCGAGGCCTTCGCCCGGTTCCTGTTCACCCCGGAGGCCCAGCGGGTCTTCGTCGACAACGGTTTCCGCCCCGCCACAGCCGAGGGTCGGGCCTATGCCGGCGAGCGGTTTCCGAAGACGCGGTTCTTCCGGATCGCCGACCTGGGTGGCTGGCCCACCGTCGATCAACGGAATTTC
This sequence comes from Candidatus Sulfopaludibacter sp. SbA3, assembly GCA_943367425.1. GTDB lineage: Bacteria > Cyanobacteriota > Cyanobacteriia > PCC-6307 > Cyanobiaceae > Cyanobium. Next base: position 84,439 of record CALRJF020000010.1, on the reverse strand, counting down.
GCCAGGGAAGGTCTCTGGGATCAGCTCTTTGGTGGCGCCGCCGCCGGGGTGCAGCGTCCGTCACGCCGCGATGGCATCGCAGGATCCGAAGTGATCGCACGCTCCCATGTGGTCACAGCCACGTCTGACGGAAAGGACGCCCGCTAAGAGGTAAAGGTAGATCGCCTTCGTGACATTGTCAGGCCGATTCTCTTCCCATCGGGTGGGACAACCTCCTCCTTTGCCCAACAATCTGGGCCCCACGCTGCTGCTGATCGTGGGCCTGATGGTCAGTCCCCTGCTGATCGGCATGCCCCTGGTGCTGCTCGGTCTTTCGCGTGTGCGTACCGCTGAGGGGCGGTTGGCCCTGCCTCAGCTCGCGGCCTGGAGGCGGTGGATCCGCCGAAGGCTGTCCTCCGGGATTGTGCTGCTCCGGTGTCTGCCGGCAGCGGCCCCGAGGCGGCATGGTCAGGTACATCGGCCTGTGGGCTGAAATACGACGCAGGAGGCATGATTTCTTCTTTTCTGCACTCCAAAACCGACAACTGGAGTTTATCGCTGTGATTGAAATTACAATGCACTTGTTTTCGATGACCCTTTGTAAAGTCGAGACGAAAAAGAGTCGTCCGCTGCGCTGAGAATGGGCGCACGCGATGCACCCTTGCGACCGGAACTTGTGTCCGGAGCGGTACTCGCTCTTACTCCACACTTTCTCGTCCCGACTTCGGGAACAGGAGCCACCTTCATGACCTACGACGCCTTCACCAAGGTCGTTGCCCAGGCGGACGCCCGCGGCGAGTTTCTCAATTCCGGTCAGCTGGATGCCCTGTCGGGCATCGTCGCCGACAGCTTCAAGCGTCTGGATGCCGTCAACCGGATCACCTCCAACGCGTCCACCCTCGTCACCAACGCGGCGCGGGCCCTGTTCGCCCAGCAACCGGCCCTGATCGCCCCTGGTGGCAACGCCTACACCCACCGTCGCGTCGCCGCCTGCCTGCGCGACCTCGACATCATCCTGCGCTACATCACCTACGCGGTCTATCTCGGTGATGCCTCCGTGCTGGAGGACCGCTGCCTCAACGGCCTGCGCGAGACCTACCTGGCCCTCGGCGTTCCTGGCGCTTCGGTGGCCGAGGGCATCCGGCTGATCAAGGGTCCCGCCATCGATCTGGTGCTCGACCGCAACGGCATCACCCAGGGTGACTGCTCGGCGCTGGCCTCCGAGATCGGCACCTACTTCGACCGCGCTGCCTCTGCCGTCGGCTGAAGCCGCTTCCCATTGGACGCCCACGGTCCGACGTCTTTTCCCGATTCACCCTTCCCTTACATCCCGTCATGTCCAAGACTCCCCTCACCGAAGCCGTTGCGGCCGCTGATTCCCAGGGCCGGTACCTCAGCAACACCGAGCTGAACGCCGCCTTCGGTCGTTTCGAGCGCGCCAAGAACGCCCTCGAAGCCGCCCGCGCCCTCACCGCCAATGCCGATTCCCTCGTCAATGGCGCCGCCCAGGCCGTCTACAACAAGTTCCCCTACACCACCCAGCTGCAGGGCAACAACTACGCCTCCGATGCCCGCGGCAAGGCCAAGTGCTCCCGCGACATCGGTTACTACCTCCGTCACATCACCTACTCCCTGGTGGCCGGCGGCACCGGCCCCCTCGACGAGTATCTGATCGCCGGTCTCGATGAAATCAACCGTGCCTTTGAGCTCTCCCCCTCCTGGTACGTCGAAGCCCTGAATTACATCAAGGCCAACCACGGCATCTCTGGCGACCCCGGCGTGATCGCCAACAACTACATCGACTACGCCATCAACGCGCTCATCTGAGTTCCCTGGGCTCACGTGCCTCGGTCGGGGGCCCCGGAAGGGGCCCCTTTTCTTTCGCCGGGCCCTGGCTCAGGGATGATTCGCAGCCTGGAAGCCCAGCTCCAGGTCGGTGAGCAGGTCCTCGAGGCTCTCCAGCCCCACCGACAGGCGCACCAGACCGGGGGTGACGCCGGTCTGCTCCAGCTGCTGTTCGTTGAGCTGGCTGTGGGTGGTGCTCGCCGGATGGATGATCAGGCTGCGCACATCGCCCACGTTGGCGAGGTGACTGAACAGTTCGGTGGCCTCCACGAAGCGCTTCCCCGCCTCCAGACCTCCGGGCAGCTCGAAGGACACGATGGCTCCCTGGCCCCGGGGCAGGTAGCGGATCGCCCGACCGTGCCAGGGGCTGCTGGCCAGCCCTGGATACACCACCCTGGCCACATCCCCTCTGGCCTCAAGCCACTCGGCCACCGCCAGGGCATTCTCGGAATGTCTCGCCAGGCGCAGCGACAGCGTCTCCAGCCCCTGCAGGAACAGGAAGGCGTTGAAGGGCGCCACGGCGGCACCAAGGTCGCGCAGCAGGGTCACCCGGGCCCGCAGGATGTAGCGCGCCGGGTGAAGGGCCTCCGGCAGCTGGCTGTAGATCAGGCCGTGATAGCTGGGATCTGGGGTGGTGAACTGGGGAAAGCGTCCGCTGGCTTCGTAGTTGAAGCGCCCCCCGTCCACGATCACCCCACCGATCGCGGTGCCGTGGCCGCCGATGAACTTGGTGGCCGAGTGGATCACGATGTCGGCACCGTGTTCCAGGGGACGCAGCAGGTAGGGCGTGGCCAGGGTGTTGTCGATCACCAGGGGGATGCCGGCGTCGTGGGCGACAGCGGCGACCCCCTCGAAGTCGAACACGTCACCCTTGGGATTGCCGATGCTCTCACCGAAGAAGGCCTTGGTGTTCGGCCGGATCTCCCGCTTCCAGGACGCGGGGTCGTCGGGATCCTCCACGAAGCTCACCGTGATGCCGAGCTTGGGCAGGGTGTAGGCGAAGAGGTTGTACGTGCCGCCGTAGAGCGAGGTGCTGGCCACGATGTGACCGCCGTGCTCCGCCAGGTTGAGCAGGGCCAGGGTTTCCGCCGCCTGGCCGCTGGAGGTGGCCAGGGCGGCCACAGCGCCCTCCAGATCCGCCACCCGCGCCTCGAAGGCGGCCTGGGTGGGGTTCATGATCCGGGTGTAGATGTTGCCCAGCTCCCGCAGCCCGAAGAGGTTGGCGGCGTGGTCGGTGTCGCGGAAGACGTAGCTGGTGGTCTGGTAGATGGGGACGGCCCTGGCCCCGGTGGTGGGATCCGGCGCGGTGCCGGCGTGGATCTGACGGGTGTCGAAGCCTTGGGTCATGGAGGTGACGTCGTTCGGGGAGGTGGGTGAAGGGGTGGCGTCAGCGCGGCGCGCCGACGGCGGTGGCTTCCGCCACTTCGCGTAGCTCGCCGGTCTCCACCTGATAGACGAACCCGTGGATGGGAATCCGGCCGGGCACCAGGGGATGCTCCCGGATCCGCCTCACGTCCTCCACCACGCTCTGATCGATATCTTCGATCGTGAGCCAGTCGATGGTGCGGCCGGCCTCCGATCCGGGTCCCTGCCCCACCTCTTCGAAGCCATCGGGCCCGAGTCGTGCCGTTTCGAGACTGTGGGAGAGCAACCTGGCGATCGTTGCCCCCGTGAAGAATTCCATGCCGCAGTTGCTGTGATGAATCACGAACCATTCGGTGGTGCCCAGCAGCTTGTAGGAGATCACCAGCGAGCGGATTGCGTCATCACTGGCCCGTCCGCCCGCATTGCGGATCACATGGGCATCGCCCTCGAGGAGTCCGGCGAACTTGGCGGGCACCAGCCGCGCATCCATGCAGGTGACAATCGCCAGCTTCCGCGCCGGTGGCAGTGGCAGTTTCGCTTTCTCTCCAAAGCTGGACACATAGGCGCGATTGGCTTCGAGAATCGCCTTCCGTTCGCTCATGGCGTTGTTCTGGATCAACGGCTTGATCCTGTGGCAGTGGACTGGACGACCGAGTATTCCGAACGACAACCAATCGGGAGTGACGCGTCAGTCTCCTGGACCAAAACAGCGAAGCAAAAAAAAAGGGAGGGCAGACCGAAATCCATCCTCCCCCCTTGACCCAATCCTTCTCGATGTCGAGAACATCCTTACTGTGGAGCATCAGGCCGGGTTGTCACGTCGTCCGAACCACATTCGCCGCTGGGCGAAACGACAACGTCCATGCCGCGCTGCCCCGAATCTGGGTCTGATCTGCACCGTTGGTGACTGAATTCATGGGCTATCACCACGATCATCGGGAATTCCAGGAGTCGCCCGGTTTCCTGTTCGGCGAGGGCGGGGAGCACAACGCCACGTCCCGGCAGCTGCCGCCGCGCCATCTCCAGCCGCTCGAAGCCCTGCGTCTGCTCCAGGAGGGCGCGGCCCTGGTGCAGATCCGCCCGAAGACCGCGGACAGACCCCCCACCGCCGGCGCCGTGCTGCTCGAGGCTCCCCTCGATCGGCGGCGGGTGAGGAAGCTGCTGCCGGACAGGAGCCTGCCGCTGATCTGCGTGGGAACCGTTCCGGACGGCAGCGCCCGCGATCTGGCCCAGGAGCTGATCGCCTTCGGCTACGGCTATGTGTTTCTCTTTCCACCCACCGCAGCCGGGGTGTTCAGATAGCAGAGGCAACGGAAACGCAGGGCCGTCAGGTCGTCGTAGAGGGGATTCAGTTTGCAGAGCGCGGGGATGTGGAGCACCGTTCGCCCGAACAGCACCACATCGCGCTCGAAGGGACATTGGCCGGGGATCAGCCTCAGCATCAGCCGTGCGAAGGACGGATCCCTGGGCTCGATGCGCTGCAGCCACCGCCGCAGCGGGGTGAGCATCGATGCGGTTCCCTCGCCGGGAGCCTGGAGGTTCGTGGCGGTCATCGGACAGCTCACTGGGGGAGTCGAAGGGGCTGGGGGAGGCCGGAGGCCGGCCTTTTCAGGAGCACAACATCACAATGATGCAGTTGTGGCGTCGGGATCTGTCGTTCTTGTCACAACCTTGGCAGTGATGGCCTGCGATGCAGCGTCTGTCAGGGAGCGGCCACCGGGCTTGCCCGCTCAGCCCCCGGAGATCGGCATCAGGATGTCGAGCGCATCCCCCTCCGCCAGGGCCATGGCGCCCACGCGCGACGCCGGCACCGGTTCGCCGTTGAGGAACAGCTGCAGATGGCGCACATAGCCGCCGTCGCCGGTGCGCCAATGGGCGCCCAGGGCCGGCCAGCGCTGCTCGAGATCCTCCAGCACGCTGCCGACGGTGTCCCCTTCCGCCCACAGACGGTTGGTGGGGATCCCCAGGCGCTGCCAGCCACTGGGCATGAAGACCTCAATGGCCATGGCAGGAGCCCTGGGGGGCGCAGGTTTCCGTGCTGCTGAACGACTTGCCGCAGCCGCAGGTGCTTGTGGCCTGGGGATTGGAGAAGCGGAAGCCGCTCTCCATCACCCCTTCCACGAAATCCACCTCCACCCCCCGCAGCAGCGGCAGGCTGGCCTGCTCCACGTACAGGGCCACGCCACCGCAGTGGAAGGCGCGGTCCTCGGGCTCGGGTGCCGCCACGATCTTCATGTCGTAGCTCTGGCCGGCGCAGCCGTCATCGCCCACCCGGATCCGGATGCCGGACGCCGGGCCGTGGTCGCGGGAACGGAGCAGGGTGCGCAGGCGCAGGGCCGCGGTTTCCGTGAGTTGAACGCACATGGGAGGGAAGGCAGAGGAACGGATCAGGCCGGCGGGATGCCGCAGCAGGGGCAGGAGGGATCGCGCCGCAGCCGCAGCCGCCGCAGGGCCAGATGGCCCAGGTCGAACCGCGCCAACTCGCCGGCGAGGGTGGGACCGCAGCCGGTGAGGTGCTTGATCACCTCCAGGGCCGCCAGGCAGGCCAGGGCCCCGGACACCGCACCGAGCACGCCGAAGCCGCGCCGGTCCCAGGGCGGCGGTTCCGGACTCAGGCAGCGGAGGCAGGGGGTCGTGCCAGGGAGAATGGTGGTGAGATGGGCTTCCATGCCATCCATGGCCGCCTCCACCATGGGAACGCCGGCGCTCACGCAGGCGTCGTTGAGCAGGTAGCGCTCCTCGAAGTTGTGGGTGGCATCGACGACGATCGTCGCCTTCGCCACCAGGGCATCGGCGTTGGTCGGTGAGATGTACGCCGCGACCGGCTCCACCAGCGTGTCCGGATTGAAGCGCCGCAGGGTCTCGGCGGCCTGCTCCACCCGCAGCTGGCCGACGCCGTCGTGGCGCATCAGCACCTGGCGGTTGAGGTCGTCGAGCCGCAGCGTTCCGCCGCGGGCCAGCACCAACCTGCCGAGGCCGGCCGCCGCGAGATAGAGCGCCACGGTGCCGCCCAGGCCGCCGACGCCGCTCACCAGCACCGTGGCCTGCTCCAGCCGGCGCTGGCCCGCTTCACCGAAGTCCGGCAGCTGGATCTGGCGCCGGTAGCGCTCGCGCTGATCGGCCGTGAGCTCGCCGATGGGGGCCAGGCAGGTCATGGCTCCAGCTCCCCCAGGGTGACGATGTGGCCCGGGCGCTCCTGGAACACCTTGAACAGCTTCTGCTCGATGCCGCTGGAGGTCTCGAACAACCGGTAGGAGGTTTCCAGCGCCGCCCGGTAGCGCGGATAGTCCTCCCGCGCCGGCCCGTTCTCGGCGGCCAGCCTGGTGATCTGGTCGGCGAAATGGCGCAGGATGTGGAGGCGGTTCACCGCGAGCACATGGGGCTCGAACGGGAGATCGAAGAAGCGGAAGTAGTCCTCCGCATCCACGAGCTTCTCGAAGCCTTCCAGGCTGGGAGTCGGCGTGTTCATGATCCTGCCGGTTGCTGTTCCCTCTCGCGCAGATGCCGGCGCATGCGCTCGAGAAGGGTGAAGGTCTCGTGGGTCCGGGCGGCCAGGGTCGGCAGCTGCTCGACATCGGCGGGCAGGCCCTCCGCCAGATCGTGGAGATCCATCTTCAGCTGGCCCGCCCTGCTGTTGAGGGAGCGGATCCGCTGCCGGAGCACATCCGGCTCCAGGGCCTCGAAGTTCTCCCCGTTCATGACCTGGCCGCCTCCGCGAAGCGTTCGACCGTGGCGATGCCCTGGGCGGTGAGTTTGTCGGATTCGGCCTGAAGATCCTCCAGGCTGGCGAATCCGAAGCGGTGGGCATCCCGCAGGCTGCGGTTCACCACCACGAGCTTGCCGGCCACCACCAGGGCGTAGCCGAAGCCCTCATCGTTGAGATCGAGCACGAGCCGGGCCATCACACCGGTGGCCATCTCGATGCGATAGGCCACCGAGCGGAAGAAGGCCTGGAGGCGGCCGATGGTGGCGGGCTCCACGGGCCCTTCGAGGCTGATCGACCGCTTCTTCTCGCGGGTCAGCACATAGGGCTTGAGCAGCAGTTCGTTGCTCCAGCGCTGGTAGGTGCCGAAGGCATCGTGAATGCGGATCTGCAGGGCCAGCGTCTGGATGGCTTCGCTGGCGGCGGCCGGGGTGGACGGTGCCGCTGGGGCGCCGGCAGCGGTGGACGCGTTGAGGGTGGGCATCGGATGGGGGGCGTGAGGGAAAGGGGAGGTGAACGCAGCTGGTGCAGCCGGCCTCAGGCCTGCGGTTGCAGCACCTTCCGCAACCAGGGCGGCGGCGTGCCCTGGAGCATCACCACCAGCCGGTCGAGCAGATCGGTGATCGCTTCGTTCTCCTTCGGCGCCCGGATCGGGGTGACCTTGTGATGGATCAGCCGGGCGGCCGCGCTGCCGCCGATCGCCGCCACGTACAGGAGCGTGCAGGCCCGGACGGCGTTGATGCGGGGGGTGAGCTTGTCCTCGTCACCGTCCTCCCGCGCCGGCGGAAAGGCGATGCTCTGGTGATGCTCATAGCCCAGGGGGGACACCCGGTAGATCTCCAGCAGCGGTGACCAGCCGAAGTGGGCATCGATGTGGATCCCGTCCTGGCTGGCGAAGGCGACGTACATGGCCATGGGGTGGAACGGAGGGTGATGGGGTTGAACAGTTGGGACCCGGCTTCAGACGCCGGGGGGAGGAGGGCTGTGGGCCAGCTCCTGCTCCAGCAGCTGGTTGCCGATGTCGATCAGCAGCCGCAGCAGGCCGGCGTAGCCCACCGACACCCGCTGCCCCTGGCCGAGCCGATCGACGACCGGAAAGCCCATCCGGCAGAGCGGCACGCCCTGGCGGGCGGCCAGCTCCGCGGCCTGGGAGCTGGCCACCAGCAGATCGGCAGCGCCGCAGTGCCGCTCCACCAGCGCCAGATCCCCGCTCTGGGGGGTGACGGCGGCGGCGATGCGGGCACCGGTGCTGCACAGGAACGCCACCATGCCCTCGAGCAGGTCGCTCTCCAGCGCCAGCACCGTCTGCTTGTTGCCGAAGAAGAAATGGGTGTCGAGCAGGGCATCGAGCACCTGGCGGCGCTGGCGGCGGCAGCGCTCCGGCACCGGCCGGCCGCTCCAGGCGGCCAGCAGCCGCACCAGATCATCCACCGCCTCGAGCGTCATCAGGTGGGGGATGGCGGTGAAGGAACGCCGGCAGCGCTCGGCCAGATGGGCTCCTGCCGCCGTGACGCTCGTGCCGATGGCGAGCACCCGCTCGGAGCGGCCGGCCAGGCGCAGTCGCTCCACCGGCAGGCCCCCCTGGCTGAGGGGACGGAAGGCTCCCTGGCGCAGCTGGCCATCGAGGGAATCGGCCAGATCCGGCACCATCAGCGGCTGGAACCCGAAGGCTTCCAGCAGGTCCTTGATCTCCTGGACATCCCCGGGGGCCAGGGCCGCACCGGCCACGACGGTGATCTGACCGGTGATCGCTTCCCCGGGCTCGGCGAAACTGTCCAGCAGGGCGCCCACCGCGGCGGCGAACCCTTCCTGCAGGCCGCCGATGAAATCGGCGGAGTCGATCACGGCGATGGCCAGCTCCTCCAGCTCGGGATGACGCCGCCGCAGCCGCCGTATCGCTCCGGCCATGTCGTCGCCGCGGGTGGCGGTGAGGGCGGTGGAGCACAGGCCGATCAGCCGCGGGTTCGCCTTGGCCTGGAGGGTGACGATCGCCTCGAGGATGTTCTCGTCACCGCCGAGCACCGTGCTCACCTCATCCATGGCCGTGGTGGCCAGGGGGATGCTCTCCAGGAAGTGATTCACCAGCTTCACCTTGGCGGCGGCGGTGCAGCCCTGGGCGCCGTGCAGCAGCGGCACCGATCCCTCGATGCCGAGCACGGCCAGGGCCGCGCCGAGGGCCGGGCTGTGCTTGAAGGTGTCCACCGCCAGGGCGGGCCGGCCGGGGGTTGCGGTGGTCATGCCGTCACCTCCCAGGGGGCAGGCCGGCGCACCTGCTCCCACACGGGGCTGTGCATGGCTTCGTCGATCTCCTGCGCCATCGCCACGATCCCCTCGTAGCCGGCGTAGGGGTGATGCCGTTCCTGGTTGATGTGCAGGAAGGGAAGGCCGGCCTTCAGGGCGGTGTACTGGTTGCGGCCGCCGGCGATCAGCATGTCGGCGCCGGTTTCACCGATCACCCGCAGGATCTCGGCGGCGCCCCCCTTCTCCATCAGGATGCCTTCGGGCCCGAGCAGGTCGCGCATCCTGGCCCTGTCGGCCTCGGTGCTCTTGCGCACGCTGGTGGCCACCACCCGCATGCCCAGATCGGCGGCGGCCGCGATGATCGACCAGCTCTTGACGCCGCCGGTGTAGAGGACGATCTTCCTGCCAGCCAGCCGTTGCCGGAAGGGCTCCAGCTGAACATCCATCAGGGCGGTGCGCGCTGCGATCAGGGCTTCGCAGCGGCCGATCAGAGAACCATCGGCATGGCCGCCGTCCACCAGCAGGGCTGCGGTCTCCCGCAGGACGTTGGCCAGGTTGGAGGAGCCGTAGAACGAGGCCTCGATGAAGGGAAGGCCGTAGCGCTCTTGCATCGTGCGGGCCACATTGAGCAGGGCCTTGGAGCAGATCACCACGTTGAGATCGGCCCGATGGGCGGCGGCGATGGCGGCGAAACGGGCGTCCCCGGTGATGCGGGCCTGAACGCGGATGCCGAGGGCTGCGAACAGGGGCTCCACGGCCCAGAGTTCACCGGCGATGTTGTAATCGCCGATGATGTTGATCGAAGGTCCGGGCAGGGGCGCGGCCTCGCTGGTGCCGATCACGTGATCGAGCAGCGCCTGGCCGCCGATGCGGTTGCCGAAATTCTTGCTGCCCCGGTAGCCGGCGCTGTGGACCGGTATCACCGGCAGGGCCAGCTCCCTGGCGGCGCCCCTGCAGACCGCTTCGATGTCTTCGCCGATCAGCGCCGTGACACAGGTGGCGTACACGAAGATCGCGGCCGGCGCCTGCTCCCGGGCGATGGTCTCGATCGCCTGCCGCAGTTTGGCCTCGGCGCCGAAGATGATGTCGTGCTCGCTCAGATCGGTGGTGAAGCCGTGGCGGTGGAGCAGCGGACCCGAGGACAGGCTGCCGCGGGTTCCCCAGGAATGGCCTCCGCAGGCGATCGGTCCGTGCACCAGGTGGGCGGCGTCGGTGATCGGCACCAGCGTGATCAGGGCGCCATCGAAGGCGCAGCCGCCCTGGGCCTCGCCGGGTTTGGCCTTCTGCTTGCAGCCCCGGGCGGCGGCGGTGCCCCTGGCGGCCCCATGGGCCGCATGGTTGTGCGGACAGGCTGGCTCACTGAGCAGCTCGCGATTGGTGGGTGCATGAACCATCGCCAGGCCCCTGCTGCAGGTGTTGCCGTGACCCTAAACATCGCCATTGGCTGAATTCTTCTCGCACCATGTCGTGATCCGGTGCCTGTGCGTACCTCTGCCAGGGCAAGCTCCTTGTCCTGGCGGCACCATCGCAGGATCCCCAACTTGTCGGATGGAAAGATCTCGGTCCAAGGTGCTTGCATTACTGCCACTCAGCCAGGAATCGCTGATCAAAAGGGATGAAAAACAGTAGGCGGCACTACAGGATTCCTGAACGGGATTGTCGTGTACTCAGGGCCGCCAGACGGCTCTGTTTGTAGCAACGACAACGGGCCATGCTGAGGGCCCTGTGAAGACGTTGATGAGGGTCTTGGAAATCCTGTGTTCATCGCTTCTTTTTGCCGGCAGGGGATCGGCGTGAACCAGGGCTTCCCGCTTCCCAATACCTTCACGGCTCCCCGGAAACACCCGCACCGCATCCCAAAGCCCAGAACAACCTCAGTGCTGGCAAGGGATCTGGCTGACGAGTGCAACCCTAAGTAATAGAAAGGCCCCATCCCGTGGGCTGGAGCGTCGCCGCTAAGACGAATGCATTCGCGGCCTCCATGTGTCCTCACTGCCGGTCATCCCTTCGGGATCCAGGGCCCCGTCTTCAGCTCAGACGACGGCCTGCCAGTGTCCCTCGACAGCCAGCCGCAAAGCGGCGCCATCGATGGATGAGCGCACGCGCGCTCGCATCGAGAAGCACCCCTGTTACAGCGAGGAAGCTCACCACTTCTATGCCCGCATGCATGTGGCGGTGGCTCCGGCCTGCAACATCCAGTGCAACTTCTGCAACCGCAAGTACGACTGCGCCAATGAGAGCCGACCCGGCGTGGTCAGCGAGCTGCTCACACCGGCGGAGGCCGCCCACAAGGTGCTGGTGGTGGCCGAGCAGATCCCCCAGCTCACGGTGGTCGGCATTGCGGGTCCGGGGGATCCCCTGGCCAATCCGGAGCACACCTTCGAGACCTTCGAGCGCATCGCCGCGGAAGCTCCCGATCTGAAGCTCTGCCTGTCCAGCAACGGACTGGCCCTGCCCGATCACATCGATCGCCTCAAGGCCCTCAACATCGATCACGTCACGGTGACGATCAACATGATCGATCCGGACATCGGCGCCGAGATCTATCCCTGGGTGCATTTCCAGCGCCGCCGTTACCGCGGCCGGGACGCCTCCGAGCTGCTGCACCGGCGCCAGATGGAAAGCCTGGAGCTGCTCCGCGAGGCGGACATCCTGGTGAAGGTGAACTCGGTGATGATCCCGGGGATCAACGACCACCATTTGGTGGACGTGAACCGGGCGATCCGCGAGCGCGGCGCCTTCCTGCACAACATCATGCCCCTGATCTCGGCGCCCGAGCACGGCACCGTGTTCGGGTTGCGCGGCCAGCGGGGCCCCACCCAGGCCGAACTCACCGCCCTGCAGGACGCCTGCGGCGAAGGGTCGGTGCGCATGATGCGCCACTGCCGCCAGTGCCGGGCCGATGCGGTCGGCCTGCTGGGCGAAGACCGCTCCCGGGAATTCAGCAAGGCCAGGGTGATGGCGCAGGTCCCAGCCGTCGACCGGGCGGAGCGGGAGCGGGCACGCCAGGCAACCGATCTGTTCCGGGAACAGATCCGCCGGGCCGAGCAGGTGCAGGCGGCCGATGGTGCGATGGATCCGCCTGCCGACGGTGCCGCTGCCGTCCCCCTGCTGCTGGCCGTCGCCAGCCGGGGCGGCGGCCTGGTGAATCAGCACTTCGGCCATGCCAAGGAGTTTCAGATCTACGAAGTGGATGGCCAGCGGAGTCGATTCGTCGGCCACCGCAAGGTCGATCACTACTGCCAGGGCGGCTACGGAGAAGAGGCGGCCTTCGCGGGCATCGTCAGCAGCCTGTCCGACTGCACCGCCGTCCTGGTGAGCCGGATCGGAGCCTCCCCCCGCCAGAAGGTCGAACACCTGGGGCTGCAGGTGATCGAAACCCATGACCCGATCGCCCTCGCCCTGCAGCAGGCCTATCGCGCTCTCACCAGCCCCGCATCCAGCACCGCCACGCCCACTACCGCCCGCTCGCTGCCTTCGTCATGAGCACACCCCCTGTCATCTATCTCGACAACAACGCCACCACCCGGATCAGCGACGGGGTGCTGGACGCCATGCTCCCCTTCCATCGGGAGACCTACGGCAACCCCTCCTCCATGCACCGCTTCGGCGGTCAGGTGGGGCTGGCCCTCCAGCAGGCCAGGGAAGAGGTGGCCGCCCTGATCGGAGCCGAACCCACCGAGGTGGTGTTCACAAGCTGCGGCAGCGAAGGCAACAACAGCGCCATCCGATCGGCCGTCGCCATGGCACCGGGTCGCCGCCGGATCATCACCACCGCGGTGGAGCACGCCTGCGTGCTCCAGGTCTTCCGCCAGCTGGAGAAGGAGGGCCACGACCTGGTGGTGATCGGGGTGGGCCCTGACGGACAGCTGGATCTTGCCCAGCTCGCCGACGCTCTCCAGATCGACACCGCCCTGGTGTCGACGATGGCCGCCAACAACGAAACCGGCGTCACCTTCCCGCTCGAAGCGATCGGGGCGCTGGTCAAAGGTGCAGGCGCCCTCTGGCATGTGGATGCGGTGCAGCTGGTGGGCAAGGCGCCGATCGATCTGCGCCGGCTGCCGATCGACCTGATGACCCTTTCGGCCCACAAGATCCATGGGCCCAAGGGGGTCGGGGCGCTGTTCATCCGCCGCGGCACCCGCTTCCAGCCGTTCCTGCTGGGTGGTCACCAGGAGCGGGGGCGGCGGGCCGGCACCGAAAACGTGGCCGGCATCGTCGGTCTCGGGAAGGCCGCCCGGGAAGCACGCCAGGCCCTGGCCGACCAGGAGCTGGTGGGAGTGGCCAGGCTGCGCGACCGGCTCGAGCAGGGTCTGCAGCGCCTGATCCCGGATTGCGTCGTGAACGGCGGCGGCACCAGCCGACTGCCGAACACGAGCAACATCGGCTTCAAGTACATCGAAGGGGAAGCGATCCTGTTTTCCCTCGATGGTTTCGGGATCTGCGCGTCATCGGGTTCGGCATGCACGTCCGGGTCCCTGGAGGCCTCCCATGTGCTGCAGGCCATGGCCGTTCCCCACACGCTCCTGCACGGATCGATCCGCTTCTCCCTGTCGCGATTCACCACCGCCGAAGACATCGACAGCACCCTGGAGGCGATGCCATCGGTGGTCAGGCGGCTGCGCGATCTGTCGCCCTTCAGTGATGACGACGTGGCCTGGCTGAAGCAGATGGAATTCGCCGGTCACCCCTGATCTCCCCATCCATTCCTTTCCCCCTTTCCGTCCACTTTCCACCCCCTCACCGTCATGTGGAACTATTCCCCCAAAGTCCTGGAGCTTTTCCACCATCCGCTCAACCAGGGCACCATCCCGGCCAGCACGGAGCCCGGAACGGCGGTGGCGGTCGGGGAGGTGGGCAGCATCGCCTGCGGTGATGCCCTGCGCCTGCATCTCAAGATCGATGTGGCCGCCGATCGCATCCTCGATGCCCGCTTCCAGACCTTTGGCTGCACCAGTGCCATCGCTTCTTCATCGGCCCTGACCGAATTGGTAAAGGGCCTGGCGCTTGATGACGCCCTGAAGATCACCAATGCCGAAATCGCCGAGTATCTCGGTGGTCTTCCCGAAGCGAAGATGCACTGTTCGGTGATGGGCCAGGAGGCGCTGGAAACCGCCATCCACAACTACCGCGGCATCGTGCCGGAGGCCCACGATGATGACGAGGGCGCCCTCCTCTGCAAATGCTTCGCGATCACCGATGCGCGCATCCGCCGGGTGATCGCCGAGAACGGACTGCGCTCCGCCGAGCAGGTCACCGCCTATCTCAAAGCCGGCGGAGGCTGCGGCAGCTGCCTGCATGAGATTGACGCGATCCTGGCGGAATCCAATCCCCGGACCGATGCTCCGGCAGCGGCCCCCCTGGTGGTGAGGCTGCAGCAGATCGATGCCGTGATCGAGCAGGAGATCCGGCCCTACCTGATGGCCGACGGCGGTGACATCCATGTCTGCGGGCTGATCGGTGACGAACTGCATGTTCAGTTGCGCGGCAATTGCAGCACCTGCAGTTCGAGCAGCGAAACGCTCCGTTACGCGGTGGAGGCCCGCCTGCGGGAGCGGCTCGAATCGAGTCTTCGGGTCGTTCAGGTGCCCTGAACCATCCACCCCCTTTCCCCCAGCTTCAAGGAGCCCAACGATGACCACCCCCACCCATCAGACGACGGCAGCCCGCTCCCCTCCCTGCGCAGGGCTGCTCTGAGAACCCTTTCCCAGGTTGGATCACCACCTGGACGCTCCATTCTTCCACCCGTAGTTCATTCCGAGTCCCACCATGTCCGACGATTCCATTCGCCAGATTGCCTTCTACGGCAAGGGCGGCATCGGTAAATCCACCACCTCCCAGAACACCCTGGCCGGTCTGGCTGAGCTGGGCCAGCGCATCATGATCGTGGGCTGCGACCCCAAGGCCGATTCCACCCGGTTGATGCTGCACAGCAAGGCCCAGACCACCGTTCTCTCCCTCGCCGCCGAGCGCGGCGCCGTGGAGGACGTCGAACTCGACGAAGTGCTCCTGGAGGGCTATCTGGGGGTCAAATGTGTCGAATCCGGTGGCCCCGAACCCGGTGTCGGCTGTGCCGGCCGCGGCATCATCACCTCCATCAACTTCCTCGAGGAGAATGGGGCCTACGAGGATCTCGACTTCGTCTCCTACGACGTGCTCGGGGATGTGGTCTGCGGCGGTTTCGCCATGCCGATCCGGGAAGGAAAGGCCCAGGAGATCTACATCGTCTGCTCCGGTGAAATGATGGCCATGTATGCGGCCAACAACATTGCCCGGGGCATCCTCAAGTACGCCCACTCCGGCGGTGTCCGTCTGGGTGGTCTGATCTGCAACAGCCGACTCGTCGATCGGGAGGTCGAACTGATCGAGACGCTGGCTGCACGGTTGAACACCCAGATGATTCACTTCGTGCCGCGCAACAACATCGTGCAGCACGCCGAACTGCGCCGGATGACGGTGATCGAGTATGCGCCTGAGTGTGAGCAGGCCGAAGAATACCGCACCCTTGCCAAGAAAGTCCTGAACAACACCAAGCTCACCGTTCCCACCCCCATTTCGATGGATGAACTGGAGGAGCTGCTGGTGGAATTCGGCATCCTCGGCGACGACAAGGAAGTCGCCCACCTGATCGGCAAGACCGCAGCGGAAGTGGCAACCGTCTGAAGCCCGTGTGTACCCGGGGGCTCTTCCGACACCGGGGAGCCCCACCTTCGACCATCCATTCGCGCCCGTTCATCCCATGACCTACACCGAACCCCGACCGGCCGAATCGGTCGATCCCAAAGCCCTGATCGAGGAAGCGCTCGCGCCCTACCCCGAGAAGGCCAAGAAAAAGCGCGCCCGCCATCTCAACGTCTACGACCATGCCAAGGCGGATTGCGGCGTCAAGTCGAATGTCAAGTCCGTCCCCGGTTCGATGACCACCCGGGGCTGTGCCTATGCCGGCTCCAAGGGGGTGGTATGGGGACCGATCAAGGACATGGTCCACATCAGCCACGGTCCCGTGGGCTGCGGCTACTACTCCTGGTCGGGACGCCGCAACTACTACATCGGCACCACCGGTGTGGACAGCTTCGGCACCATGCAGTTCACCTCCGACTTTCAGGAGCGGGACATCGTCTTTGGTGGTGACAAGAAACTCACCAAGCTGATCGAGGAGGTGGAGGAACTCTTCCCCCTCAACCGCGGCCAGTCGATCCAGTCGGAATGCCCGATCGGCCTGATCGGCGACGACATCGAGGCGGTGGCCCGCAAGGGCGCCAAGGACACCGGCAAGACGATCGTGCCCGTGCGCTGCGAAGGTTTCCGTGGCGTCTCCCAGTCGCTGGGTCACCACATCGCCAACGATACCATCCGCGACTGGGTGTTCCCGAACTCCGACAAGGTGGCCAGCGACCAGGGCCATCAGGTGGGCCCCTACGACGTGGCGATCATCGGTGACTACAACATCGGCGGTGATGCCTGGTCGAGCCGCATCCTGCTGGAGGAGATCGGCCTGCGGGTGGTGTCCCAGTGGTCGGGCGACGGCACCCTCAACGAGATGTTCCTCACCCCCAAGGTGAAGCTGAACCTCGTGCACTGCTACCGGTCGATGAATTACATCGCCCGGCACATGGAGGAAACCTTCGGGATCCCATGGCTGGAGTACAACTTCTTCGGCCCTACTCAGATCGCCGAATCGCTCCGCAGCATCGCCGCCCGCTTCGATGCGTCGATCCAGGCCAAGGCTGAGGAGGTGATCGCCCGCTACGAAGCCCAGATCAAGGCGATTCTCGACAAGTACCGCCCCCGTCTTGAAGGCAAGACCGTGGCCTTGATGGTGGGGGGGCTGCGGCCCCGTCACGTGGTGCCGGCGTTCAGGGATCTCGGCATGGAACTGGTGGCCACCGGCTACGAGTTCGGTCACAACGACGATTACAAGCGCACCACGCACTACATCGAGAATGGCACGCTGATCTACGACGACGTCAGCGCCAGCGAGTTCGAGCACTTCGTCAAGGAGCTCAATCCTGATCTGGTGGCCTCAGGCATCAAGGAGAAGTACGTGTTCCAGAAGATGGCCCTGCCGTTCCGGCAGATGCATTCCTGGGATTACTCAGGCCCCTACCACGGCTACGACGGCTTCGCCATCTTCGCCCGCGACATGGATCTGGCCCTCAACAGTCCCACCTGGAACCTGATTCCCACCCCCTGGACAACCAAGGCTGCCCCTGCAGCACCGGCGACACCCGGCTGATTCCGGGTGAGTGCCCAGGTCTTCACCCGATCACCCTATCCCCCATCTGATCATGGCCCAGCACGACATCGACAACATCAAGGATCACGTTGAACTCTTTCACCAGAGCGAGTATCAGCAGCTGTTCGAAGACAAGAAACAGTTCGAGGGCTGCCACCCCCCCGAGGAGGTGGAACGCGTTGCGGAGTGGACCAAAAGCTGGGACTACCGGGAGAAGAACTTCAACCGCGAAGCTCTCACCGTCAACCCGGCCAAGGCCTGCCAGCCCCTCGGCGCCATCCTGGCCGCCTCCGGCTTTGAGGGCACCCTGCCCTTCGTGCATGGCTCCCAGGGCTGTGTCGCCTACTTCCGCTCCCATTTCACCCGCCATTTCAAGGAGCCGTTCTCGGCGGTCTCCTCGTCGATGACGGAAGATGCCGCCGTCTTCGGTGGCCAGAGCAACATGATCGAGGGGTTGGCCAACAGTTACAACCTCTACAAGCCGAAGATGATCGCCGTCTCCACCACCTGCATGGCGGAGGTGATCGGTGACGACCTGCAGGCGTTCATCACCAACGCCCGGCATGCCCATGCCGTGCCGGCCGACCTGCCGGTGCCCTACGCCCATACCCCCAGCTTCGTCGGCTCCCACATCACCGGCTACGACGAGATGCTGAAGAACATCCTCAGCACCCTCAATCCCACCAAGCCCAGTGGTGGCTGGCGCAACGGTCGCATCAACATCATCCCCGGCTTCGAAACCTACGTGGGCAACCTGCGGGAGGTGATGCGGATCGCCAAACAGATGGAGGTGGACATCAACCTGCTCGCCGACAACTCGGATGTGCTGGATTCGCCCAACACCGGCACCTACCAGATGTACCCGGGTGGCACCCCCCTCGAGGATGCCGCCGATGCCATCAACGCCACCTCCACCATCGCCCTGCAGGCCTACAGCACGGTGCGCACCCGCAAGCTGCTCGACAGCTGGGAGCAGCCCAACCAGGTGGTGCGACCGATCGGCATCCGTGGCACCGACGCGTTCCTGATGAAGCTCTCCGCCCTCAGCGGCAAGCCGATCCCGGCGGAGCTGGAGGCGGAGCGCGGCCGGGCGGTCGACGCCCTCACCGACTCCCAGGCCTGGCTGCACGGCAAGCGGGTGGCCCTCTACGGCGACCCGGATCTGGTCATCGGTCTGGTGCAGTTCCTGCTGGAGGTGGGCGCCGAACCGGTCCACATCGTGGTGTCGAACAGCAACGAGGAGTTCGAGACCGAACTGCGGGCCCTGCTGGATTCCAGCCCCTGCGGTTCCGGCGCCACGATCTGGGGCGGCAAGGACCTCTGGCACCTGCGCTCCCTGCTGTTCACCGAACCGGTTGATCTGCTGATCGGCAACTCCTACGGCAAGTACCTCTGGCGCGACACGAAGACCCCCTTCGTGCGCATCGGTTACCCGATCTTCGATCGGCACCACCTGCACCGCTATGCCACCTACGGGTATCAGGGGGCGATCAATCTTCTCAACTGGATCGTCAACACGGTCCTCGATGAGCTCGATCGCAGCACCAACGTGCCGTCCAAGACCGACATCTCCTACGACCTCATCCGTTAGGGGGACCCATGGGCAGCTTCCTGATTCACGACACCACCCTTCGCGATGGTGAGCAGGCCGCCGGGGTGGCCTTCCGGGGCGACCTCAAGCTCGCCATCGCCCGCGCCCTCGCCGCCATCGGCGTGGCGGAACTGGAGATCGGCATCCCCGCCATGGGCGGGGATGAGGCGGAGGCGATCCGGGCGATCGTGGCGGCCGACCCCGGGCCCGTACTGGTGGGCTGGAACCGGGCCTGTGTCGACGACGTGGCCGCCAGCCTGCGCTGCGGCCTGCGGCGGGTGCACATCTCCCTGCCCGTCTCCGATCTCCAGGTGCAGGCCAAGTTCGGTGGCAACCGCCGCCGGCTGCATCGCCAGCTCGCCGATGCCGTTCACTTCGCCCACGACCGCGGGCTGAGCGTGAGCGTGGGGGGCGAGGACGCTTCCCGGGCCGATCCCCAGGAGCTGGTGGAGCTGGTGGGGTGGCTGAAGGACCTGGGTGCCGATCGCTTTCGCTTCTGCGACACGGTGGGCATCCTTGATCCCTTCTCCACCCACGACTGGATCCAGACGCTTGTCGGGGCGGGGTTGCCGATCGAGATGCACACCCACAACGACCTGGGCATGGCCACGGCCAATGCCCTGGCGGGTCTGAGGGCCGGAGCCATCGCGGTGAACACCACCGTGAACGGGCTCGGCGAGCGGGCCGGCAACGCGGCCCTCGAAGAGGTGGTGATGGCGGCGCGGCAGGTGCTGGGCCTGGAGGCCGGGGTGCGCACCGAGGGGCTGGGGGGCGTTTCGGCCCTGGTGGCGGCGTGCGCCGGTTCGCCCCTGTCCCCCTGGAAGCCGGTGGTGGGGCGCAATGCTTTCGTGCACGAATCCGGTATCCATGCCGCCGGTCTGCTGCGGGATGCGCGCACGTATCAGCCCTTTGATCCAGCGGTGCTGGGTCGCCGCCATGAACTGGCCGTGGGCAAGCACTCCGGCCGCCAGTCGCTGGCGGCGGTGCTGCGCAGCCAGGGCATCGAGCTGGCCGCCGAGGCTTTGGCCGGCCTCCTGCAGGCGGTGCGCGCCCGGGCCGTGGCCCTGGGGCGGGGACTGCTCACGGAGGAAGTGGTGGCCCTGATCCCCGGGGAGGTGGGCGGATGATCGACGACACGATGGAGCTCGATGCTCCGCCGGTGTTCGACATCGGTGAGAAGGTTCAGCTGCGCCGGATGGTCCGCAACGACGGCACCTTTCCAGGGGTGGCCATCGGTACCACCCTGGCGAAGAAAGGTGATTCCGGTTATGTGATCAGCATCGGCACCTACCTGCAGACGGCCTACATCTACGCCGTTCATTTCCTGGCCACCGGTCGCATCGTCGGTTGCCGCGGCAGGGAGCTGATCAGCTGCGACCACCCACCCCCTGCCATCACGGCCCCAGAGAACCAAGCCCCCATCATCGAGACCGTTACATGAAAGTGATGCTGCGCAACGGCCAGGCCAACCAGGTGCTGGCCTACATCGCCAAGAAGGATCTGGAGGAGGAGATCACCGCTCAGCACCAGGACGGTGATGGCCACAGCATTCTCACCCTCGCCAACGGTTGGGAACTCCAGCTGGAGGTGAACGTCGACAGCCTGAGCATTCCCTGCACCGTCGAGGCCCGCCGCCGCTGAAGCCTTGTTGGTTGGATTCACTGTGACCCGCTATCTGTTGCCCCACGTCACCTTCAAGCCATGGCGCTGTCCGTTGTCTTCCCCCTTCTGACGGTGATGGGCCGCTCTCCCGCCCTGCGGCTCGGGGCCCTCGCCGGTCTGGCCCTCGGCCTGGGCGCCACGGTGCCTCCGCCCCTGCTGGTGGGAGCCGCCGTGAGCCTCACCGAACCGCTGCAGATCCTGGCCCCACGTTTCGCCAGGGGCCGCAGGGTGCCCGCTCCCAGCTTCAGCTTCGCCGCTTCGGGCGCCCTGCAGCAGCAGATTCAGAAGGGCGCGCCGATCGATGTGTTCGTCTCGGCGGCCGAGAAGCAGATGAACATCCTCGAAAAGGAGGGCCTGCTGCTGCCGGGAACGCGTCGGGCCATCCTGGGCAACCAGCTGGTGCTGGTGGTGCCCGCCCGGGCTCCCCGTCGGCCATTGAGTTTCTCCGGGCTCGGCAGCGCCACGATCCGCCGCATCGCCATCGGTGACGGCAGCGTGCCCGCCGGTGACTACGCCCGCCAGACCCTGGCGTACTACCAGCTCACCGGGGCGGTGCAGGCCAAGCTGGTGCCCCTGGGTTCGGTGCGGGCCGTGGCGAATGCGGTGGCGGCCGGTGATGTGGATGCCGGCATCGTCTACAGGAGTGATGCCCAGAACGTGGCGAACCTGCGGGTCGTGGCGGCGGCGCCGGAGAAGAGCCACGCCCCGATCCGGTACAGCGTGGCAGTGATCCGCAGCAGCCGTCAGCCGGCTCTGGCCAGGGCCTACGTGGCGTCGCTCACCACGGCCGAGGCCAGCCAGGTGTTCCGCCGCTACGGCCTGTTGCCCCTGGCGGCGCCCTCAGGGAGGTCGGTTCAATGATCCCTCCGGGGCCCGATCTCTCCCCCCTGTGGCTGTCGCTGCGCAGCGCCAGCCTGGCGGTGCTGCTGGTGGCACCGCTCGGTCTGGTCGCCGCCCAGCGGGTGCGCCGCTGGCACGGCCCCCGGCGCACCGTGGCCGATCTGCTGCTGCTTGCACCCCTGGTGCTGCCGCCCACGGTGGTGGGTTTCGTCCTGCTGCAGCTGCTGGGTCGTTACGGACCGATCGGCGCGCTCCTGCACGGCGTGGGGCTGGAGATCGTCTTCAGCTGGCAGGCCACGGTGCTGAGCTCTGCGGTGGTGGCCTTTCCACTGATGTACCGCTCGGCCCTGGCGGCGCTCGATCAGATCGATCCCACCCTGTCCCAGGTGGCCCGCAGCCTGGGGGCCTCCGAATGGCGGGTGCTGCGGCGGATCACCCTGCCGCTGGCGATGCCCGGCCTGGTGGCCGGTGTCAGCCTCAGCTTCGCCCGGGCCCTGGGGGAGTTCGGCACCACCCTGATGCTGGCAGGCAACATCCCCGGCCGCACCCAGACGCTGCCGCTGGCCATCTTTGCGGCGGTGGATGCGGGCGATACCGGTCGGGCCTGGTTCTGGACCTGCCTGGTGCTGCTGCTCAACGCCCTCAGCCTGGTGCTGATGCAGCGCCTGGAGGGCGGGCGCCCGCAGCGGCGCCGGCAGCGCGCCGTC
This sequence comes from Candidatus Sulfopaludibacter sp. SbA3, assembly GCA_943367425.1. Taxonomy (GTDB): domain Bacteria; phylum Cyanobacteriota; class Cyanobacteriia; order PCC-6307; family Cyanobiaceae; genus Cyanobium. The sequence goes on along the minus strand of CALRJF020000010.1, from coordinate 62,270 downwards.
CGCAGCAGCGCCCCCCTGCCATCGGCGGCTTCCTGGTCCGCCGGGATGGAGACCGTGGTTGATGGAGCATCGCCGTCGCCGCCTTCCTTCCGGCTCGAGGTGGAACTCACCCACCGCCTCGACGACTTTTCCCTGCGGCTTGCCTTCGCCACCGCCTGCCGCCGGCTGGGAATCCTGGGCGCTTCCGGGGCCGGCAAGAGCCAGCTGCTGCGCTGCCTGGCGGGGCTGGAGCGCCCCAGGCAGGGCCGGGTGGCGCTCAACGGGCGGGTCCTGTTCGACAGCGCCAGGGGGATCGATCTGCCGCTGCAACGGCGGCGCATCGGGCTGGTCTTCCAGCACTACGCCCTGTTCCCCCATCTCACGGTGGCCGAGAACGTGGGTTTCGGCCTGGCCCAGTTCACGCCCCGGGAGCGGGCACGACGGGTGACGCAGCACCTGCAGCGGGTGGGCCTGCTGGCCATGGCCCAGCAGTATCCGTTCCAGCTCTCGGGGGGGCAGCAGCAGCGGATCGCCCTGGCCCGGGCTCTGGCGATCGAGCCCGATCTGCTGCTGCTGGATGAACCCTTTTCCGCCCAGGACGCCTACCTGCGGCGCCAGCTGCAGCAGCAACTCGCCGATCTGCTGCACGACTGCCACGTGCCGGCCCTGTTGGTCACCCACGACCTGGAGGAGGCCTACCGGCTCAGCGACGACCTGATCGTGATCGACCGGGGGGCGATTCAGGCCCATGGCCCCAAGCACGAGGTGTTCGATCAGCCCAGCGAACTGGTGGTCGCCCGTCTCAGTGGCTGCAAGAACTTCTCCCGGGTGCGGCACCTGTCCCCCCGGCGGCTCCTGGCGATCGACTGGCAGCTGGAGCTCCGGCTCGAGCAGCCGGCGGCGGCGGACATCACCCATGTGGGGATCCGGGCCAACCACCTGAAGCTGGCGCCGATGCCCGCCGATGGCCGGGAACCGCTTCCGGGTCAGTGGCTCTGCCGGTTGATCAAGGCCAGCGAAGGCCCCTTTCAGGTCAGTGCCTACGTGGTCCCGATCGATGCCGTCGATGGACCGCCGGATCCCCTGCAGGTGGAGGTGCGGCGCTCCAGCTGGCAGGAGCTCTCGGATTGTCCGCAGCCATGGGTGTTGTCGATGCCGATGGACCGCCTGCTGCTGCTGCGCCACAGACCCGGCGGCGGGATGGAGCCAGCGGTGGCCCAACCCTGTTCTTCCGTTGTTTCTTCCCTCGACCGACCATGAACATCAGCGCCCGCAACATCCTCAAAGGAACCGTCAGCAAGATCGACACCGGTGCGGTCAACAGTGAGGTGGACATCACCCTGGCCAGCGGCGAGAGCCTGACCGCGATCATCACCAACAGAAGTGTCCAGGATCTCGGCCTGGCCCCGGACCGGGACGTGATCGCCCTGATCAAGGCATCCGCCCCCCTGATCCAGACCGACGGATCCGGCTACCGGCTGTCGGCCCGCAACATCCTTCCGGGCACGGTCAGCTCGGTGACGACCGGTGCCGTGAATGCCGAGGTCACCCTGACGCTGGCCGGTGGCAGTGACCTGCACATCGTCATCACCAACGCGTCCGTCCAGCGGCTGGGCCTGGCTCCTGGAACCGCTGCTTCCGCCGTGATCAAGGCGTCAGCCGTGATCCTCGGCGTGCCCACCTGATCAGATCGTCAGCGGGGCGTGGCTGAGGCAGTTCTTCGGACAGGCCCGGGCGCAGCTCTGACATCCGATGCAGAGAGCCTGCGCGGTGATGGTCATCACTTTGCGCTCGTATTCCTCATCCTCTTCGTCAGCGATGGCGATGAGCTGGCCGTCTTCGTCAAGGCAACGCAAGGTCAGCACATCACGTCCGCAGGCCTTGAAGCAGCGCCCGCAACCGATGCAGAGCTGTTGCTGGATCTCTTGGACGAACTGGGGAATCCAGGCCGAACCGCCGAAAGTCAGACCCGTGAGCTGGGTTCCCGAACATTCTGATTCCGAAAGCCGTGAAGTCGTCATCGCCGCAGTGTTCTGGCAGCGCCATCGTCGCGCAGGCCAGGGAACAGCAATGGGGTGGTTTGGGTTGCAGCCGGTGTCTGATGCCGTGGGTTCGCCGTGATCAGAAGGTGCTGCCTGAACATCCATGCCCGAAAGCGAAAGGAGCGGCTTGAATGGGTTATTGCCGGCAGCAGCTGAAGCGGCCGCTGCGGCGTTCTTTCCTGGTTTCGATCTTTATCCATGGGGCAGGGTGCGGGGCATTCCTGAACTTCAGTCCTGCCCCTCAACCCCCTTTCTCAGTGGGTATCCATTTCCAGCACTTGGCGCAGGCGTGCATGATCCGCCTCGGTGGGGCGACAGCGCCCACTCTCGAGATCCCGAACCCAGCTCTGACTGCGTTGCATCAAGGTGGCCAGCGACCGTTGGCTCAGCCCCCGGCGGTGGCGCGCCTCCTGGATCTGCCGCGGGGTCAGGCGGTTCGAGTCCCGCGGGGCACCGCCTGAGGGGGATCGGCGGGCGGGCTTCGCGCCCCGTCCCTGGCGCCAGCGGTGGTCGAGATCGAAGCCCAGGATGCGCGCCTGGAGCAGCCGCCGGTACTTGTTGCGCGGACCCTGATCCCCAAGCGCATGGTCCGAGGCGCCCTCGGCGGCCCAGTAGGCGAGCGCTTCCTCCGGGTCGTCGGGGATGGCGCCCATGGCATGCCAGAGGGGACGGATCTCGTCGGGATAGAGCTGGGGATGGAAGCGGGGCCGCAGGCCTTCCTCCAGCAGCACCAGCAGGTCGGAGTCGTAGGTGCGCACCAGCCGCTTGCGCAGTTCACGATCCGTTTCGGCCGCCTGCATGCGTTCACTGCCGTAGGCGTTCCGCATCAGGGTCTGCACCAGGAGCGCGTGCTGCTGGCCGAGGCGCAGCTTGAACAGCAGCCACACCATCAGGCGGACGGCACCCGGATGCTGCTGCCAGTGCCGCATCACCGCATGGGGCAGGGTCTCCGGCATGGAGCCGTACTGGAACAGGGCCTGCTTCTTCGGCTGGTCGATGGCATTGAGGAAGTAGCGGCTCCAGCCGCCGGCCACCAGATGGAAGGTCAGCCCCGCCAGATGGCTCTGTCCCAGTTCGTCGCCCTGGAAGTGATGCTCCAGGCGTTCGAGCCGCCAGAGGGGGTCGTTGCTCAGTGCCATGGCCGGCAGGCTGCCGCTGGCGTCGCAGCGGAGTTCGAGCACGAGGCGCACCACCTGCAGCATCAGCAGCTTCAGCAGACCGAGCCGTTCGGTTCTGTTGAGATCGCGGCGTCGGTCCAGGCCAAGAATGTCCTCGAGATAGCGATCATCGAGAACGATGGTTTCGGCCCAGGGCTTCTGGTGGGCCGTCACCCGGGCAGCCAGGATCAGGTGCATGGCCACCGCCCGTCGATCGAAACCGGCCAGGGCGACGAGCGCCTGATCGCGGGGCAGCATGGCAGTGGAGCGGGGTGATTGCCAGCGGCCCTGGGCGTCGGCCCGCAGTTCGGCCGTCAGCCCCAGCCCCATCCACACCTGCTGCGACTGACGCTCGATCAGCAAGTGGGGGTCGTCACCCTGGCAGGCATCGGTCCCCTGGGAGAGCAGGGTGGCGGCCTCCCAGAGCGGCAGACAGGAGGCAAAGCGCTTCTGATGGTTCACCGCCAGGCGCTCCGTTTCCGGTGCGGGACGTGCCAGCAGCCGTCCCCTCCCCCGGCGCGATTGGGAGGCCTGGGGCAGGGTCTGGGGGCAGCTGATCACGCAGAGCGGTCGCTTGCCCTGGTCGTCGCAGTCCTGGCAGATGGCGGGGTCAATGACGAAGTGTCCATCCACCGCCTCAATGGCGCCATAGGGGCACTGCTCCACGCATTGTCCGCAGGTCGTGCAGGTTTGCGCCGGGATGGTGCGGCCCATGCTTGAAGGAAAGGTCAGTCAGGGGATCGGCGCCTGGGCTCGTCAGGGGGATGGTGACGGAGTCTTGGCAATCATTGTGTTATCAATGGCACAATGTTCTCGTTGTATCAGGATGACGTGATCTCCGAGATCACGCCCCGAGATCACGCCCCGAGTCGCGCCACGCGTCAGACGAGGTAGGCCTCCTGATGGGTGCGGATCCTGCAGTCGCTCAGGGGGCGGGCCGAGCAGAGCAGGATGAAGCCATTGGCGATCTGCTCATCGCTGAGGAACTTCTGATCGATCTGATCGACGGAGCCTGCTTCCAGCTTGGCCGCGCAACTGGAGCAGTTGCCGGTGCCGCAGCTATAGGGAAGATCCAGGCCCGCATTCAGGGAGGCATCGTGGATGGTCTGCGAATCCGGAACCTGAATCGCGATATCAAGTCCCCTTTTCTTGTTGACCAGTTGAACGGTGTACGTTGCCATGGTTTGCGTAGAAGCGCTGCAGCCAGTGTCGCCGATGCTGAAGGACTGCCATGCCTCATTTCCCCTGAGGTTGACCATGGAAAGTGCACTCAACTCTGTTCATCCTGGACGTTCATCGTGCAGATCTGATGTGTGAGCGTGAGATCGAAGCGACGTTTTTGCCCATGCTTTCATAACTTATTTCTTCCGAAATGGAATGATGGGGCAGGGGACTTGTCTTTTGAGTGCATCGCCTCGACCCGGCTCCCCGCCGTCACCGCTCCGGGGCGGGTCTACGTTTTGAGCCATGACCTATTCCGCCTCCGAAGGACTGGCGCTGATCGAGTGGTACCGCACCATTCGGCGCCTTCAGGATCAGCCCAGTGGTGATGTGACGCTCCAGGAGGCTGCCACGGTCGTTCTGGAGATGGTTGAGGCGGAGGATCCGGCGATGCTCCACGACCTGGCTGCCCAGCCGAAGGTGCGTGAAACTCTGCGGGAGATGGCCCGCCGCGTTCTCTCCGCCTGAGGAAAGGAGCTGCCGCCGGACCCGGGCGTCAGCGATGCACGGGAGCCAGGGGCGCCCTGGGCGGCAGCCCGCGGGCCCGCTCGTGCAGCAGGGTCGGCGACAGGGAGGCCACGCCCCTGCAGCCGCCGAAGCGCAACCACAGCCAGGTGGTCACGGCAGGGTCTCCGGTCAGCACCGCTTCCTCCTGGGGAGTGCCCACGCCCAGCTCCTCCACCAGGACCGCCGGCAGATACCAGAGCTCCACATCCTCCCCCTTGCGGTCGCGGCGTTCTTCGAACAGTTCCCGCAGCTGGCCATCGCCGCTCAGCTGGCCCAGCGGGGCCAGGAGCAGCGACAGGGTCTGGGCCGGTGCGGGGGCGGAAGGCGTGAAGGGGACGGACGACATGGCGAGAGGGGCGGCGGGGCGGGATGCAACGAAAACGTTGCGACCGAACCATTGAACAACAGTAACGTTATACCGTTGCTGTCAGCGCCCCATCGGGCCCCGCTCTTTCCCCGGCACCGTTCCCCATGACCACCGCCATCCCTGCCGCCATCTCCGATCACGCCAGGCCCGCCGATGTGCAGGCTCGCAAGGGCTTCGGGCCCCGGGTGCGCCGCCTTCATGCCCGTATCGGAGCCGCCCACCATCAGGCCGAGGGCATGACCTTCTCCCGTTCGCTGCTGGATGGCCAGGCCAGCCCCCTGCAGCTCGCGGCCCTGATCCGCGCCATCGCCCCCGCCTACGCGCTGATCGAGGCCCAGGGACCCCTGCTCTCCGCCGCTCTGGGGGCCGAGGGATTCCCCTGGGCCGACCTCGCCCGCAGCCAGGCCCTGGTGGAGGACGTCAGGATGCTGGCCGCGGTCCCGGCCACCCCCGCTTCCGTCGCCGCCCGCCTCTGGCTCGAGCACCTGCAGCGCCTGGCCCAGCAGGCGCCCCACCGGTTCATGGCCCACGTCTATGTGCGCTACGGCGGCGACCTTTCCGGGGGCCAGCAACTGGCGGAACAGGCCAATGCCATCCTGGCGGGCCAGGGCCTGCCGCCCCTGCATTTCTGGCAGTTCGCACCTGCCATCGCCGAGCTGAAGCAGGTGCTGCACGACGCCATCGAGCGGATGGACCTCAGCGACGACGAGGAGGCGGAGCTGCTGGAGGAAGCGGTGATCGCCTTCCACGACACCCAGCGGCTGCTGGCGGAGCTGGGGGATCTCGCCGCCCCGGAACCTGCCAGCGCCCAGCCCTGAACGCCTCGCTCTTTCCTTCTTTTTTCCGCCTCAACCCATCCCCGACACCATGACGCCAACGGCCACCGCCCCACCCGCCAGCTCGATCGACCTGCTGCTTCGGTACGACCGGCCCGTGCCCCGCTACACGAGTTACCCCACGGCATCGGCCTTCCATGCCGATGTCACGGCTGAGGACCTGGCGGCCCAGCTGGCCTGCCCCAGCGACGACCCCCTGTCGCTGTACGTGCACGTCCCGTTCTGCCGCAATGCCTGCTGGTTCTGCGGTTGCAACCGGATCACCACCGGCGCCGGCTCCAAGGTCGTGGGGCCCTACCTCGAGGCCCTGGCAGGGGAACTGGAGATGATCTCCCGCACCTCCGGCCAGCGCCGGCGGCTGAGCCAGCTCCACTGGGGCGGTGGCACCCCGAACTACCTGACCGTCGAGGAGCAGGGAAGGCTCTGGGACCTGGTCGAGCGGCACTTCGATCTGGAGCGCGATCTCGAGGCTTCCATCGAGGTGAATCCGGAGTTCCTGATTCGTGAGCAGGTGTTCGCCCTGCGGCGGCTGGGCTTCTCCCGGATCAGTTTCGGCATCCAGGACGCGGATCCCGAGGTGCAGCGGGCGGTGAACCGGGTGGTGCCGGTGGACCAGCTGCGCCGTGTCATGGGCTGGATCCGGGAGGCGGGTTTCGCCAGCGTCAACGTGGACCTGATCTGCGGTCTGCCCCTGCAGACCCCCGAGCGGTTCGAGGCCACCCTGGCCCTGGTGCAGGATCTCCGCCCCGACCGCGTCTCCCTGTTCTCCTTCGCCTATCTGCCCGAGCAGTTGCCCCTGCAGCGCCGCATCTCCGCCGACGATCTGCCATCCAGGCGGCAGCGGCTGCAGATGCTGCAGAGCGCGGCCGCTCGCCTGGGCGACTGTGGCTACGACGCCATCGGCATGGATCATTACGCCCTGGCGGAGGACAGCCTGGCCGTGGCCGCCCGGGAAGGTCGTCTGCACCGCAATTTCCAGGGTTACACCACCGGCCGTGACGTTGATCTGCTGGGGGTGGGTCCCACGGCGATCAGCCAGTTTCCCCAGCTGTTCAGCCAGAACCAGCGGGATCTCAAGGCCTATGCGGCCAGCATCGCCGCCGGCCAGCTGCCGGTGGAGCGGGGGCTGGTGGTGAACGATCCGGAGGTGCTGGAGCGGCGCGCGCTGATCCATGCGGTCATGTGTCAGTTCCGGGTGGCGATCGATCCGAAGCGCTACGCGCTTGAGTGGGCGGATCTGCAGACCCTGGCTCGCGACGGTCTGGTGCGGCTGTCCCTGGACAACGGGCTTGGGGTGGCGGAGGTGACCGAGCAGGGTCGCTGGCTGATCCGGGCCGTGGCGGCGGTGTTCGATCCAGGCCAGCGCCGCCAGGCCTCCGGTTCCCGCCTGATCTGAGCCGGGGGTCAGGTCTCCAGCACGCAGTTCAGCTGCAATTCGAAGGGCACGGCGGAGGGCGGCAACCGGAGCAGCTGGGCGGCGATCGCCGCCAGGTCCTCGGGCTGGGTCATCGCCTCCGGTGGCACGGCCCGCACCTGGGCGGCCATCTCGGTGTTCACCCATCCCGGGCAGATGGCGGTCACCCGGATGCCGGCCTGCCATCCCTCGTTGCGCATCGTCTGGCAGAGGGCCATCAGGGCGAACTTGCTGCAGGGGTAGGCGGCGAGGGAGCCCTTCACCCGCCGCCCGCTCATCGACACCAGGGTGATCACCCGTCCGTCGCCGTGGGCGGCCAGCGCCGGCCAGGCGGCCCGGGTGAGCCACCAGGGCCCCATCACGTTCACCTGCCAGAGCGCTTCGATCTGCTGCTCCTCGCCGGGGGCGAACAGCAGACCCACGCGGGAAAAGAGGCCGGCGCAGTGAATCAGGCCGCCGATGTCCCCGAACTGTTCCAGAGAGGCGTCCACCCAGGCCGTGGCGCTGGCCGGCAGCCGGGCGTCGTAGGGGTGCAGCAGCACCCGATCGGGTTGCTCCCGGGCGGCCTGCGCCAGGCTGCTGCCAGCCAGGCCGGCGACATCCCGCACCCCCAGACTGAGGCGGTGCCCTTCGGCGAGAGCAGTTTCAGCGATGCAGCGGCCGATGCCCCGGCTGGCGCCACTGATGAGCAGGGTGCGGGGCTGGACCATGGGGAGGCGGCACCGTCGTTCGACATTACGGGGAGCGGCTCGGCACGTCCCGCCTCCGGAGAGAGGGAACGTTCACCGGTGTCGATGACGACGGCTCCTCGATTCAGCTTTGTCTAACTTTGGTCAAAGCCTGTATTCAGGTGGACTTCCTTTCCCGGCGCCCCCGCCCGCCCGCATCCACCAGGGCTCTGCCCGCGGATCAGCCCCCGGGGACCGCCGGCCGGCGCGTCCTGCGGCCCCGCGCGGAGCCTCGCCACACGGTCCCGATCTTCAGCATCACGATCCGCTCGGAGTTCAGCCTGGGCGCCGACCGATTCGTCGGCCAGCTCTGGGACATCAGCCGCTCGGGAGCGTGCCTGAGATCCTTCGGGCCGATGCCCTGCAGCGGCCGGGCCCTGGTTCGTCTGCATGACCACGCCGGTGACGGCGTGATCGAAAAGATGGCGACCCTGCTCTGGTCGGATGCGGTGTTGCAGATCCACTACCTCGGCCTGCGTTTCGACCAGCCCCTCGCGGCGGAAGCCGCCTTTCTGGGAACCCTGCTCCACCTCGCCTGAAGCGACACTCGGCGCTTGGCCCCCCGGTGCCAGCGGCCCGAAGGCCAGCCATGAAAAAGGGCCGACCGTGACGGCCGACCCTGGCGTGGACATCGAATGACGATGGCTTCAGAGCGTCACTTCACCGGTTTCCCCGGTGCGGATGCGGAGGGCCGATTCCACCGGAGTGACGAAGATCTTGCCGTCACCGATTTCACCGGTGTGGGCCGCCTTGCAGATGGCGGATACGGCGGCTTCGAGTTTGTCGTCGGTGACGACGATCTCGATCTTCGATTTCGGCAGGAATTCAACGGTGAATTCCGTGCCCCTGTAGCGCTCCACCTGGCCTTTCTGGCGACCGAATCCACGGGAATCGGTGACCGTCATGCCGATGATATCGAGGCTGACGAGGGCCGTCTTGATGGCGTCCACCTTGGAAGGGCGGACCATGGCCGTGATCATTTTCATGGATGGTTGTCAATCAGTTGGTCATGGGATCGTACGCCTCTTCCCCGTGGGCCACGAAGTCGAGTCCGCGCTCTTCGTCTTCAGCGCTGACCCGGAGAGGCATCAGGGCGCCGAGAATCCAGAGAATGATGGCGGTGCCGAGGCCAACGAAGCCATAGGTGATGAGCGTGGCCTTGAGCTGGGCGAGGAACAGACCGAAATTCCCGGCCTCCTCCATGATCTTGGCCGACAGCGGGAAGTAATCCGCTGGCACCAGGGTTTTGGAAGCCAGGATCCCGGTGAGCAGAGCTCCCACGGTCCCACCCACACCGTGCACCATGAAGGTGTCCAGGGAGTCGTCAAACTGAATGGCGGCTTTGACCCTGACGGCGATGAAGCAGGCGACCGCCGTGAGGACACCGATCAGGAGCGAGCTTTCCATGTAGACGAAACCCGCTGCCGGTGTGATGCCCACCAGACCGGCGACGGCTCCGGTGGCGGCACCCACAGCGGTGGGCTTGCCGTCCTTGAACCACTCGATCAGGCACCAGGTGAGCAGGGCCGCAGAGGCGGAGGTGGTGGTGGTGAGGAAGGGATAGCCAGCGGTCTTGGAGGCGAACATGCTGGCGCCGTTGAAGCCGAACCAACCGAACCAGAGCAGGCCGGCACCCAGCAGGATGAACGGCACGTTGTGGGGGGGACGCTTGCTGTTGGGCCAGGTGGTGCGGGGGCCGATGATGGCCGCAGCCACCAGAGCCGCCACACCGGAGGCGATGTGGACGACGGTGCCGCCGGCGAAGTCAATGGCACCGATGGCGCCGAAGGGGCCGATGAAGCCACCGCCCCAGACCATCTTGGCCATCGGGGAATAGATCAGCAGGCTCCAGATCAGACAGAACCAGAACCAGGCCTTGAAGCTGATGCGCTCCACCAGGGCACCGGAGATCAGTGCCGGGGTGATGATCGCGAACATGCCCTGGAACAGGGCGAAGGAGGTGGCGCTGATCGGGAAACCGGGGGCCAGGGGCTGGTCTCCCAGTTCGCCGCCCACCCCGTGCAGGAACATCGCGCCGAGGCCACCGATGAAGGGGCTGCCGAAGCCGGTGTCGAAGGCGAGGCTGTAGCCGATCACCACCCACAGAACACCGATGAGTCCCATCAGGAAGAAACTCATCATCATGCAGTTCAACACGTTCTTGGAACGGGTGAAGCCGCCGTAGAAGAAGGCCAGGCCGGGGGTCATCAGCAGCACGAGGGCCGAACCCACCAGCATCAGCAGGGTGTCGGCCCCATCGGTGGGAGCCATGGCCAGGGCGGCCTTGGCCGAACCGGCCACCAGCGGACCGATGCCGGCTCCGAGGGCCAGAAGGCAGAACGCGGCTCGTCGGAGCTGGGGATCCTGGAATCGGGCCAGAACCCGGGAGCGGAAGCGGTCGAAGGCTGCCTCTGCGGACAGACCTCGACCTGTGGAAGACAGGGTCATGGTGGGGGGGGGAACCTATGAAAAGTTCATGAGAACACCATCCGCTTTGGGGGGGCATCGCTGTGTAGCGAAACGAACAAAGCTTGCTGTTGGCCAGCGAACGGTCACAAAAAAAGGCCGGGAGCTGAGCCCCGGCCTTGGTTTTCTTGCTGATCGCATCCCTGAGCAGATCAGGAGACGGCTGCGGCGGCCCGATCGAAGTACGTACCCACTTCCGACATCAGGGAGGCGCAATCCCCCTGGGTGATGCCATTGCGGTCGTTGGCGATGCTGATGGCCGCGTCCTTCATCTTGCGAATGCCTTCGGCCACCGAAGCGCCAGGCACGCCGAGAGCCAGATAGGTTTCGCGCAGGCCATTGAGGCAGCGGTCCTCCAGCACGGAGGCGTCGCCGGTGAAGATCGCGTAGGTGATGTAGCGGAGCACGATCTCCATGTCACGCAGGCAGGCGGCCATGCGGCGATGGGTGTAGGCGTTGCCGCCGGGGGCGATCAGGGCAGGCTGCTGGTCGAACAGCTCGCGGGCAGCGTTGGTGACGATCTTGGACGCGTTGGAGGTGATGCGGTTGACCGTGTCCATGCGCTTGTTGCCCTCGGCCACCATCGACGCGAGCGCGTCGATCTGGCCGGCGCTGAGGAATTCGCCGCGGGCATCGGCCTGGGCAACGACTTTGGTGAAGGCGTCGAACATGGGATTGTCGGAAAGGAATGTCCTTGATTCGACCTTAGGCAGTGCCATGGTCGCGGCGCGAACGGGGGGCCGTCATGGGCTGCCTAGGCTGGCCGGCCGATGGATCCTGCCCATGGATGCTCCAGGGACCGCCGCCCGCTTTCCCCTCGCATGGTCGGAGCTGGAGGCCCTGGCGCCCGCGCTTCCCGATCGGATCGAGGGCCCCACAAACGCCCAGTCGCGCCTGCGCCTGTTCGGCCACGACGAAGCCTCCGTCCGGGTGACCCTGTTCCGGGATCATCACGCCTGGTGTCCCTACTGTCAGAAGGTGTGGTTGTGGCTGGAGGAGCGCCGCGTTCCCTACCGGATCCGCAAGGTGACGATGTTCTGCTACGGGCAGAAGGAGCGCTGGTTCACGGATCTGGTGCCCAGCGGCATGTTGCCGGCCCTGCAGCTGGATGGCCGACTGATCACCGAGAGCGACCAGATCCTCGTGGCCCTCGAGAGCGCCTTCGGTGCCCTGGGGCCCGGCATGAACCATTCCCAGGTCAGGCCCCTGCGGCAGCTGGAGCGGCTGCTGTTCCGTGCCTGGTGCCAGTGGCTGTGCGTCCCGCATCGCAGCGCAGCCGAAGAGGCACGCTGCCAGCAGAGTTTCGACCACATCGCCGATCGGTTCGACCAGGCCCTTGAGGCGATGCCGGGGCCCTTCCTGCTGGGGGACTTCAGCACCGCCGATCTCGTTTTCGTTCCCTATCTCGAGCGGATGAGTGCCAGCCTGGCCTACTACAAGGGCTATCTGCTGCGCCGTAGGCATCCGGCCATCGACCGCTGGTTCGGCGCCCTCGAAGAGCGGCCCACCTACCTGGGCACCCAGAGCGATTTCCATACCCATGCCCATGACCTGCCGCCCCAGATGGGGGGGTGCCATGCCAGTGGCTCCCCAGGACAGCGGGCCCTGGCGGCACGGATCGATCAGGGACCCTGGCCGATCCAGGCTCCGGATCAGCACGATCCTGAGTCGAGCCAGCGCGAACCTGCCGATGCCGCCGCGGTCGCCCTGGCCAGGGTGATGTGCCATCGGCAGGTGTTGCTGGCGCGCAGCCCCCTGGGGCCGGCCCGCTTCGACCCCGCCCTGCGCTGTGCGCTGACCCACCTGGCCGGCCAGGGGGATGGGCCGCCCCCTGCGGGATCGGCGCCCGCACTCCGCTACCTGCGCGACCGGATCTGCGTACCGCGGGACATGCCGCTGCATGCCGCCCGACGCCTGCGGCACTCCCTGGAACACATCGCCAGCCTCGATCCGGTGGCCTCAGGGAGTTCCGGGGAGCCGATTCCGGAGCGACACCGTCGCGATCAGGATCCCCAGCCCTTCCTCTCACCGGCCTAGCGTCGAACCCTGCGACACAGCGGCCATGGCTGAACGGAACCCTGCGGCGGTGGCCCCGCCTGGCCTGAAGGCACTCCTGGCCCTGGCCCTGGCGCTGGGTTCGCCAGCGTCTGCGCTGGAACTCGGCGGCAGCACCTACTTCACCCGCGCCCCCTGGAAAGTGGGGCTGGTCAGCTACCTCACGAACGTGGGGGAATCCCCGGTGGAGTACTTCTTCACCCTCGATCTTTCCCAGGAGGCCGGGGCGTCTCTCGGGGGGCTGACGATCCAGCAGATCCGCGGCGCCGACTGGCAGTTCCCCTTCGCGGTTGAACGCACCCGGGCTTTTCTGGGGCTTCCCCGCCGGGAGGGGAAGCCCGTTCCGGTGCAGGCCCGGTTCGAGCCGGCTGCCCGGCGCTTCACCCTGACCTTCCCCGAGCCGGTCGCTCCGGGTCAGACGATCACGGTGGCGATCAGGCCCTGGACCAACCCGATGCAGGCGGACACCTACCTGTTCCAGGTGGTGGCCCTGCCGGCCGGGCCCCTTCCGGTGGCCAGCCCGGTGGGGGTGGGCACCCTGCGGATCTACCAGCAGAACGATTGGTAGCCGCTGCCGTTGCGGGGCGGAAGTGGGCAGAATGCGCCGAACCGATGGACGGGACGATGCAGGCTCTGTGGAATGGCAAGGTCATCGCCAGCAGCGATGACATCGTGACCGTGGAAGGCAACGCCTACTTCCCGGCCGACGCGCTGGACCCCGACGTGATCAGACCCTCCAGCCATCGCACAGTCTGCGGCTGGAAGGGGGAAGCCCACTACTACGACCTTGTGGTGGATGGCAAGGTGAATGCCAATGCGGCCTGGTTCTACCCGGAGCCGAAGGAAGCCGCCGGCACCATCAGGAACCGGGTCGCCTTCTGGAAAGGGGTGACGGTGTCCTGAGTGATCAGGTGCCTGGGTAGCGCAGGGTGCGCCATTCGCCGCTGAGGGTGCTCACCTCGATGCCGATACCCACCGGACCCTGAACCGGGCCGAATTCCTCCTGCCACCAGTGCAGGGCTTCCGTCCAGGCGGCATCCAGCGACTCGTAGAGATCGTCGAGGACGGGATGGGGATCACCCTGCTGGTCCACCAGACGGTAGCTGCGGCAGACCTGGGCCATGGAACCGGTACGGGAACGGGTGGACTGAGGTAAGGAGATCGCCACGTCTTGCCTCGTTTACAGGGTTCCCATTGTGGACCCTGTGACAGATCGGAACTGTCACCTTCACGACATCTTCCGGTGTCCCTCGCCCCCACCGCCGGCCTGGGGGTCCCGGACAGGGGGGCGTCGCCGTCCGGTGCGATGGCTCACCTGGCGGCTGCGTTCCTGGTAGCGATGCACGGCGGGCAGCCGCTCACGGTCATAGCCCTTGAGGGCCTCCGCCACGGAGCTGCCCCGTTCCGGGGCTAGCCACGCGGCCAGGGAGACCGCGTCCTCCAATCCCGCCGTCATGCCCCTGGCCTGGGAGGAACTCATGGCATGGGCCGCATCGCCGATCAGGGCCACGGAACCATCGACGAGGCTGGCCAGGGGATCGATGTCGAAGGACCAGTTGGCCACCACCTCCTCCGGCGGCGTTGCCGCGATCACCGCCGCGGCATCGGCCGGCAGTTTGGCCAGGGCGGACGCGGGAATCCCCTCCTCCAGGAGGCGTTTCTGCTCGTGTCGATCGGGGGGCAGGGGCTCCTCCTGGAAGAACCCCCAGTGGGTCACGGGCCTGCCGGTGTCGTCCCGGCCCAGGTCGAAGAAATTCGCATAGATGCCCCGGCCCCGGGCGTAGACGAAGAAATCACCATTGCTGCAGAAGCTGTCGTCCGTCACCAGTCCGCGCCAGACCCGGTCGCCGAGGTAGCAGAGGCGCCGTTCCGGTCGGAGCAGGACCGCCACGCGCGAGAAGAGGCCATCGGCCCCCACCAGCAGATCCCCCGACCAGCGTTGGCCGCCGGCGAAGTCGGCGATCACCCCGTCGTCCTGCCGGCTCCAGCCCGTGAGTTCGTAGTCCCCGCGGAAGCAGGCGCCATCGAGGTGGCTCCAGAGGGCGTCGAGGATGGCCTTGCGGTGAATCAGCAGCGACGGCAGCTCCCCCGGCTCCCGTTCGGCCGGGCTGGCTTCGATGAGGTCGCCCCGCAGATTGCGGAACACGAAGCGTTGCACCGGATGGCCGCCGGCGATCACCGCGTCCAGCAGGCCGGGAATCCCGGCGGCCTGGATCGCCTCGACCCCGCTGCGCACCAGGAGAATGCCGCAGCCTTCGGTGCGCAGCCGGCTGGACCGCTCGAACAGGGTGACCTTGTGGCCCTGCCGTTGCAGGAGCAGGGTGAGCAGCAGGCCTGAGCTGCCGGCGCCCACCACCGCGATGCGGAGGCCGGCGGATTCGGGCGGCGAAGCGTCCGCCTCCGGAAGGCTCATGCGCTCACGGCGGGCTCCAGGATGCTGGCATGGAGGGTGTCCATCACCTCCAGGACCTTGGCTGTTTCGGCCGGGTCGAGGCGCAGGGTGCACGCCAGGTCGGCGAGGATCGTCTGTTCCTGCTCCTGCAGGGGACCATCGGAGCGCATGATCTCGGCGGCGACCGCATAGGCCGTGTGCCGCTGGCGTTCGTCGAGCACTCCGGCCGCTTCCTCCATCAGACCGATCGCTCCCTTGGCCCGCAGCGCCGTGAGCAGTTCATCCATCAGGGCGATCATCTGGCCATCGCTGCGACCCTTGAAGGGGGCGCGGTAATCAAGGGCATGGCGCAGGGCCCGGGTGCCCGCCATGGTGAGAACCCCATCCCAGGAGACTGCGCCCAGGGCGACAGCGGCGAAGGCCGTTGGTGCGTCCATGGAAAGTGTCAAAAGTAACGGAACCCTTTCATCGTTCGACCAGGACCTGATTGTCGGTTGCCGATGCGACCGAAATCAGGAAAAGCTCAGTCATCATCGCGACCCTGATGCTCAGGACCGCTGGGGGGTGCTGGAATCGCCACGCCGTTCACGACAGAGTTTCAGGTAAAGGGCGTCGGGCTCGAGGTAGCGGGCCGGGCGGCAGTCGTGGAGCAGGGCCAGCCGCTTCCAGCAGACGGTGCTCTGGACCTTCTTCAGGCTCTTGCCTTCCAGGACCAGCATCCGCATGGCCCTGCAGTACGACCCGTAGTGGTCTTCGAGTTCCCGCAGGACCGCGGATCGGTCGGGTTCGGAACGTGCTGTCATGGATCGAGTTGAGCACCCCCTCCGGTGCGGCGACTGTGCCGATGGGAACCAAGCGCCGAGATGCCGCCCATCCTGAAGATTCATGTCCCGACCCTGGCCAGGCCGGGACGCTCCCGGGGCCGTGGGTACGTTGAATTCAGGCCCCCTCAGGGGATGATCGTGGGGATGGGGGCATGGATCTGCAGCGCGATGCCATCGACCTGATGCTCAGGGATCTGGGCGTGATCGATCACGGCCTGGAGCATCGTGCGGCCTTCCGGGGCTGCACCCGGGAGCTGGCGGATCTGCGCTCCGAGCTGGTGGCCTACCTCCGGGAACGGCTGCGCGGCTGTCGCAACACCTGAGGCCTGTCAGCCCGCATCGGCGCTGAGCGCCGTCATGGCTCCAGGGCCGGCCAATCGGCGATCGAATCGATCAGGCCGGCCTGCGGCGGCAGCAACTCCAGATCCCGGGGTCGGAACTTGCCGGTGCGCACCAGGCAGCCCCGTACCCCGCAGGCCATGGCGCCGATCACGTCGGCCTCGACGTCATCCCCGATCATCAGACAGTGCTCCGGGGACAGGCCGGTCGAGGCCACCAGTTCGTTGAAGAAGGCCGCCGAGGGCTTGCCCATCACCAGTGCCTCGATCCCCGCGGCCCACTCGATGGCCCCCAGAAAGGCTCCCGCATCCAGCATCCAGCGGCCCTGTTCACGGAAACAGCGGTTCCGGCCGATGCCGATGAGGGGCTTGCCCTCCATGACCAGCTGGAACAGCTCGTTCATGGCCCCGTAGCTCAGCCCTTCCCTGGCATCGCCCAGCACCACGCAATCGGGGGGACGGTCTGAACCCGCGGGGAGCACCAGATCCTCGAACAGGGGCGCGATCGCCGGGTGGACCAGGCAGTGGGGCTGCCAGCCGCGCCGCTCCAGGTAGCGGCGGGTGGCCAGCGGTGCCGTGAACAGCTCCTCCGCGCCGGGCGCGAAGCCCATGCGATCGAGATCGTCCAGCAGGTCGTGGTGGGACCGGGTGGCCGTGTTGGTGACGAAACGCAGCCGGTAGCCCCGTGACCGGGCCAGGGCCACCGCCTCTCTCGCACCGGAAAACGGGGTGCTGTCCGAGAACAGCACCCCGTTGAGGTCGAGCAGCAGGGCCCGCATCGCCGCCGTGGAGTCAGCGGCTCGGGAGCCTCACTTGATGAACAGCATCTCCTGGTAGGAGGGCAGGGGCCAGATGTTGTCGTCCACCAGGGCCTCGAGGCCGTCCACCGCATCCCGGAGCTGATGCATCAGGGGCATCAGGGTGTCGGCGGAGTAGCGCATGTGGGCGATGGTGCCATGGGGGGCATTCTCCACGGCGCTCTTGAGGGCGCTGCTCAGCTCCATGAGCTGGGCGCTGAGGGAGGCCACCTTCGTCTGGGTTTCCGGGGAGACCTGGATGCCCATCGTGCTCTGCAGCTGCAGGGAACTGGCCAGCTCGCCCAGGTAGCGCATGGCGGCGGGATAGATCTGGGTCTGGGCGATCTGGACCGCCAGCTTCGCTTCCACGTCGATGGCCAGCACGTACTGCTCGGCATAGACCTCGAAGCGGCTTTCCAGCTCCAGGGGGCTGAGGACGCCCTGGCGGGCGAACAGATCGCGCACCTCAGGCCGCTGCAGCACCGGCAGGGAGTCGGCGGTGGTGGGCAGGTTCTCCAGTCCCCGCTCCTCCACGGCCATGCGGTGCCACTCGCTCGAGTAGCCGTCACCACCGAACACCACGCTGCCGTGGTCGGTCATGATCTGCTTGAGGACCGAGAAGGCAGCGCCGGGAAGGCTTTCGCCTGCGGCCATCTTCTGCTCCAGCTGGTCGCTCACGTAGGCGAGCGAATCTGCCAGGATCGTGTTCATGGCCACCAGCGGACCGGCCACCGACTGGTTCGAGCCGACGGCCCGGAATTCGAAACGGTTGCCGGTGAAGGCGAAGGGGGAGGTGCGGTTGCGGTCGCCGGGATCCTTGGGGAATTCGGGCAGGGTGTCGACCCCGAGCTGCATGACGCCGGCATGGGTTGAACCCTTGACGTCCCCTTCCTTGATCTGACGGAACACATCCTCCAGCTGGCTGCCCAGGTAGACGGAGATGATGGCCGGAGGAGCTTCGTTGGCACCGAGGCGGTGGTCATTGCCCGCCGTGGCCACCACGGCCCGCATCAGGGGTCCGTAGAGGTGCACCCCGCGGATGACGGCGCCGCAGAACAGCAGGAACTGCATGTTCTCGTGGGGGGTGCTGCCTGGATCGAGCAGGTTGCCCTGGGTGGCATTGCCCACCGACCAGTTGACGTGCTTGCCCGAGCCGTTGATGCCTTCGAACGGCTTCTCATGGAGCAGGCAGTTCATGCCGTGGCGGCGCGCCGTGCTCTTGAGGATGGTCATCGTGAGCTGCTGGTGGTCCGTGGCCACGTTGGCGGCCTCGAAGAACGGCGCGATCTCGAACTGACCGGGGGCCACTTCGTTGTGGCGCGTCTTGGCGGGGATGCCCAGTTTGTACATCTGACGTTCCACGTCCTGCATGAACACCTGCACCCGCTGGGGGATGGCGCCGAAGTAGTGGTCGTCGAACTGCTGGCCCTTGGCGGAGGGCTTGCCGAAGAGGGTGCGGCCGGCCAGCAGCAGGTCAGGACGCAGGGGCACGAAAGCGCTGTCGACCAGGAAGTACTCCTGTTCCGCTCCGCAGCTGGAGTTGACGGGAGCCACCTCGGTTTCGCCAAGCAGTTTGAGCAGGCGCTGGGCCTGCTTGTTCATCGCCGCGTTGGAGCGCAGCAGGGGGGTCTTCTTGTCGAGGGCCTCACCGGTCCAGGAGATGAAGACCGTGGGGATGCAGAGGGTGAGACCGTTGGGGGTCTCCATCAGGAAGGCGGGGCTGGTGATGTCCCAGGCGGTGTAGCCGCGGGCTTCGAAGGTGGTGCGGATGCCGCCGCTCGGGAAGGAGGAGCCGTCCGGCTCGCCCTGGACCAGCACCTTGCCGGTGAATTCGGTGATCACCGAGCCGTCACCCTGGACCGAGATGAAGCCGTCGTGTTTCTCGGCGGTGGCGTTGGTGAGGGGGTAGAAGACGTGGGCGTAGTAGAGGGCCCCCCGGCCGGTGGCCCACTCCTTCATCGCCTGGGCCACCACGTTGGCGACCGAGACGTCGAGCTTGCCGTTCTCCTTGATGGTGCGCTGCACCGACTTGAAGATGTCCTTGGGCAGGGCCGCCTTCATCTTGGCCAGGCCGAACACATCGCTGGCCCAGAGCTCATCGAGCGACTCGATGGCGGGAGTGACCACGGGCGGCCGCTGGTGGATTTGCTGAAGAGCAGCGAAGCGTTGGGGGCTCGGCATCGGAAAGGCTGGGGTTCGGCTGGGTGGTATCCAATCCTTGTGCCGGGCCCCATGGGTGGCGCCGTTGATACAGAAACCGAGGTTGCCCCGCGAGCCTCCAGCCGCTTCAGCGCAGGTAGGAACGGATCGCCGGGCGGCACCAGAACACCAGAACCGCCACCGTGAGACCCCAGAGGAGCGGTGCCGCGATCGCCAGCTGGGCCCTGCCTTCGCTGACCAGGGCCAGCCGCACGATCCCGTAGGCCAGCTCGATCGCCAGGCTCATCGCCAGGGCCACGATCGCCAGAACCTGCCCCCAGAGACGCCACTGGAGCAGGGCGATGCAGGCCACCACCCCGAGGGCCACCGTGGGCAGCAGGGCACTGGCGCAGATGGTGATGTTGGCGGTGCGCCAGGTGGGATCCCGCAGGATGACCGCCAGGGCCAGCGGCAGGGACAGCAGGTTGCAGACCAGACCGAGCCAGGCCAGCACGCGGTAGCCGCGGGGCGGCTGCAGTTCCGCCAGGGCGGCGGGGGTGGCGAGAAGTGTGGGCATCCTGATCATTTTCTCAGCTGCGATCCGGCAGGGGGCCATCCCGGTCGGATCGAAACACCAGCTCGAGATCGGGCATCACCTGGCCGGCGATCGCCACGAGGCTCTCGAACTGCTCCTTGGTCCGGGGGGCCCCCAGGCCCATCGCTTCCCGGCTCATCAGCACCAGCTCCAGGACGGGGCCATCGGCCTTCGCCTGGACGTCGGCGATCAGCCGCAGCCGCAGGGCCTCATGGTCGCCGCGCACCAGGGCGCTGAGGTGGGCGGGGGAGCGGTGCTCCACGTCGGCTGAGAACCGGTCGATCAGGGGCTCCAGCCGCTCGATCAGTTCGGTTGGCTGGAGGTGGGACCGGGGCCGGAACAGCAGCAGGAAGCGTGCCATGGGGTCGCTGTGGTGCGCCCATCCTGGGCCCGTTCGGCCCCGTTCCCCAGCAGGGGACTCAGCGAAGTTCGAACAGGAGCAGATCGGCGCCCCCTTCCGACGCCTGAAAGGAGCGCAGGGCACCGGGTTGGAAACCGAGGCCGTCACCCCGCTGCAGGGGATGGGCGGAGGCGTCGCCCCGGCCCTCGATCATCTGCAGCCAGCCCAGGCTGTCGGGGGCGATGGCGATCGGCAGGGTCTCACCGGCACCGGGCCGGGCCCGCCAGAGCCGCACCGAGCGGTTGATGGCCAGGGCACCGTCCTGGCCCTGGGGATCCAGCAGGGGGGTCCAGTCGTCGCCGATGTGGAAGGGTTCCTGGCGGTAGGCGGGGGGAAATCCATCGCCGCTCGGCTCGATCCAGATCTGCAGCAGCCGGCAGGGGACATCCCCGAGGTTCATCTCGCTGTGAACCACGCCGGTACCGGCGCTCATGCACTGCACTTCACCGGCCCGCAGCACTTCGCTGTGGCCCATCGAATCGCGGTGGTTCAGCTGGCCTTCCACCATCACGGTGACGATCTCCATGTCGCGGTGGGGATGCATGCCGAACCCCTGTCCGGCGGCGATGGTGTCGTCGTTGATGACCCGCAGGGGGCCGAAACCCATCCAGGCCGGGTCGTGATGGTGGGAGAAGGAAAAGCTGTGCCAGCTGTCGAGCCAGTCGAGCTGACTGTGGAAGCGCTCCGCGGCGGGGCGGAACAGCAGGCCGGCGACGGGGCCGGCGGACGGGGAGGTGGTGGTCATGGCGCAGGTGGGTTCAGGTGGTGATCGGTTCCATCCGCTGGATGCGGTGCACGATGTCTTCGATGCTGGCGTCCTTGGCGGGGTTGTGGCGGCTGCTGCTCAGCTGGCGTCCCACCACATGGGCACCGAGGTGGGCCAGCTGGATCCGCAGAACGGTCATCACCTCGATGCCGGGGCCGCCCGAATGGGTGGCGATGGCGATCGGCCGGCCGTTGAAAAGCTGGCGGAAATCATCCCCCTGAACCGACAGCCAGGCGATGGCGCTGGTGAGCACCGGCGGCAGGGAACCGTTGTATTCGGGGGCGCAGATCACCCAGCGGGGGGCGGCAGCGAGACGGAGGCTGAGGGGGCGCACCTCAGCGGGGATGCCCTCCCGGGCATAGGTGCGCGGGTTGAAGAGGGGCAGGGGGATCTCGGTGAGATCGAGCACCTCGGAGGTCATGCCGGAGGCGCGGGCGGCTGCGGCGAAGCGTTCGGCGAGCCCGAGGTTCTCGCCGTTGCTGGCTGTGATCACGAGCAGGTCGGGGGCCATGTCAGGCGGCGGTGAGGAACGGGTAATCGGTGTATCCCGCAGGGCCGGGGGAATAGAAGGTGGCCGGGTCAGGAGCCTGCAGGGGGGCTCCGAGCCGCAGGCGTGCCGGCAGGTCGGGATTGGCCAGGAAGGAGCTGCCGAAGGCCACCGCGTCGACGGCGCCGGCGGCAATGGCGGCATTGGCTTCCTCGGCGCTGTAGCCCATGTTCCCCACCAGCACCCCCCGGAACCGTTCCCGGATCGGGGTGAGCACGTCGCCCTGCTGCTGACCCAGCAGATCGGCCCGCATCACGTGGAGGTAGGCCAGTCCCGCTCCTTCGAGACGGTCGGCCAGCCAGGAGGAGAGGCCGACGGGATCGCTGTCTTCCATGGCGTTGTAACTGTTCAGGGGCGAGATCCGCAGGCCCACCAGATCGCACTCCTGCTGAACCGTCTCCAGCACCTCGAGCAGCAGGCGGGCCCGGTTGGCGATCGGACCGCCGTAGGGGCCGCTGCGCCGGTTGCTGCCGTCCCGCAGGAATTCATCCAGGAGGTAGCCATTGGCGCCGTGCACTTCGACCCCGTCGAATCCCGCCGCCATCGCGTTCCGGGCCGCGAGCCGGAACCCGGCCACGATCTCCGGCAGTTCCTCGTCCTCGAGCGGCCTGGGCATCACGTAGGGCTTCTTGCCTTCCGGCGTGTGGACCTCGTCACCGGTGATGGCGATCGGGCTGGGAGCCACCGGCTGTCGGCCGTCGTTGAGCAGGGGATGGCAGGCCCGTCCCCCATGCCAGAGCTGGAGCACGATCCTTCCCCCGGCCCCATGGACGGCGTCGGTGGTGAGACGCCAGCCCTCCACCTGGGCCGGGGAGTGGATGCCGGGCTCATGCCAGAAGGACGAGTTCCCCTCCATCACCATGGTGGCTTCGGCGATCACCAGGCCGGCACTGGCGCGCTGGCGGTAGTACTCGGCCATCAGCGGCCCGGGGACGTGATCCGCTTCCGCACGGCAGCGGGTCAGCGGTGCCATCAGGATCCGGTTGGGCAGCTCCAGCCGGCCCAGCTTCAGGGGGGTGAAGAGATCGTTCATGCAAGGGAAAGGGCCGACCCCGGGCAGAAGCAGTGACTCTGACGGAATCGGCGCATGGCTGACAAGAAAGCCGCGAACACGAGGCGTCGTGAGGGCGCCCTCAGCAGGTGGAGCCACTGCCGGCGGCCGTGGCTGTAGGGTCGGCGTGGCGGGGGAGTGGCAGCCTGTCCATGGGGGGGAGCTGGGGGATGAGGCTGCGCTGGAACCAGGCCTCCGGCGGGATCCGCCGGAGGAGCCGCAGGGCCACCGCGGGCAGGGCCCGGGGCTCGAAGGGGGCCCGCAGGGTGGGCCACAGCCGTTCCCGCTGGTAGAGCAGTTCCTCCAGCCGTTGCCGTTGCAGCGCCGTCAGCGGACCCCACTGGCCGCCGATGGTTCCGGCTCCTGTCGCCACTGGCAGAAAGGGAAGGGGGAGGCCGTCGGGAAGCAGATCCATCAGCACCAGGTCGGCTCCGCCGGAGCCGTGGAGATCCGGGTGGGCCGAGCCTGCCGGGGCGGGCTCCAGGCGGATCTCCGCCCCCGCGCCGCTGACGGCCTCCAGCCGGGCCCGGATCTCGCCGCCGGCGTGGCGCAGGGTCACCGGCACGGCGAGGGCGAACCAGGGGGTCCCATCCCCTCCCTTGCGGTCCCAGCAGCTGCGGATCGCCAGCAGCAGCATCAGCACGTTGAAGGATCCCCAGGCCTGCACCACCCCGACGGTGGTGACCACCAGCGGCCCTGGCCGCGGCAGATGCCAGAGGGCGACCAGCTGCAGGCCCAGCAGCAGCAGCGGCAGCAGCAGGCCGCGGTCGGGGCCTGGGGAACCGCCGCTGGCCACCGCCTTGGGGGTGACCTTGAACCGGCGCGGCCGGCCCAGCAGCGTGGCCACCACGGCGGCACAGATCGGCACCAGGAAGATCCAGCGGTACAGCTCCGGCATCAGGGCCGTGCGCGACTGGTTGCTGAACCACCTGGTCAGCAGGATCTGGCCCAGATAGAAGGGCAGCGCCGTGCTCAGCAGGGCCTGACCCTCCATCACGATCGGGGCGATGCCCAGCAGCCCGAGGCTGAGGGGGGTGCTCAGCAGCACCAGCTGGGCCGGAAAGCTGAACCAGTGCAGGATGCCTTCGCTGTAGGCAAGCCGCTGGATCGGGTTGAGCCCGGGGATCCTCAGGGGGTCGGCGCCGGTGCGAAGGGTCTGCAGGGAGCCGCTGCCCCAGCGGCAGCGCTGCCGCGCCATGGCGGCCGCCGTGAAGGGGGCCAGGCCGGCGCTGAGCTTCTCGGCCAGGTAATGGTTGCGGTACCCGGCCGCCGTGATCCGGATGCCGGTGGCCAGGTCTTCCGAGGGTGTCGCCGTTTCGAAGCCTCCGACCCGGTCGAGGGCCTCACGACGCATCACGAAGGAGGTGCCGGCACACACGACGGCGTTGAGATTCTGGCGGGTGGGCTGGATCCAGCGGTAGAAACTCTCCTCGTCGGGAATCAGCCAGCGCTCGAGGCGCAGATTGCGCATCACTGGATCGGCGTTCATATAGCTCTGGGGCGTCTGCACGAAGCCCACGGCCGGATCACGGAACAGTCCGGCGGTGCGCGCCAGAAAGGGCTTCAGGGGCACCACATCGGCGTCGAAGACGGCCACCAGGTCGCCGTGGCAGTGGCGCAGGGCATGGTTGAGGTTGCCTGCCTTGGCATGGAGACGCTCCTTGCGGGCCAGATAGCGGCAGCCGAGCCGATCACAGAGCTCCGCCAGTTCCGGGCGGCCGCTGTCGTCGAGCAGCCACACCTGCTTATGGGGATAGTCCATCCCCAGGCATCCCCGCAGACAGCGCTCCACCACCTCGGCGGGTTCCCCGCAGGTGGGGATGAGCACGTCCACCGCTGGCGCCGGTGCGGGGACCATGTCCGCCGGCGGCGCGGGTCGATCCGGCAACAGGGTGAACCAGAGCTGCAGAAAGTAGCCGCCGAGCAGCACCAGTTCAGCGCTGAGCGTCAGCAGGCTCAGGCTGGCGGCCAGAGGGGTGTCGAGATTGAGGCTGCTGCTGAAGCGCCAGTGCAGATAGCGGGTCGCCAGCAGGGTCTGGAGCAGGACCGCCCAGGGCAAGCGCAGCATGGGCGGGACATCGACCGTGACGAAACGTTAGGCACTGTTGCGGTACCGGTGTTGAGGGCGATCGCTGCTGCCTGCGACGTCGGCGCGCCATGAAAAGAGCCCGACTCCTTGCGGAACCGGGCTCTGAATCAATGATCTGTGTGATTCGTGGTGGCTGACGTTTGGCCCGTAAGCCTGTTGATGGGTGAAGGGAGATCGCAATGAGGAAATAGCGATGTCACCATGCGTTCGCCATCGGAGTAGGTCAGCAACGGATGGATTCGATGAGGAATCCGGTGGATGGGTTTCGGAGTCGGAGTTGCCGAGGGAGGCACCTGGGGCCATGGCTTCCAGGTGAAGGTTTCCATGAACCCGTGGGCACCTGAAACGATGCGTCGGGTGATCACCATGTGATCGGGAAACCATTGCTTCGGATCAAGACTGTTGGAGCAGGGGCCTGCAGTCAACAAACTCCTGAAGTCTGACCGGGTGGGGTGTCATCCATCGCTGGAGCCTCCTGGTTGTTGGACTTACTTTCTCCCCGCCGGAGGAGGAAGACCATAGGCATTCCTGCCTGTTTTTCAGGTCGGTGTTCGGATCAGTGCTCGGACCGCTCACCGACGAGGGCCTCGTAGGCGCTGCAGAAGTCCTCCCCCAGGGACTGGCGCAGGGCTGCGTCATGGCGAAAGGCCTCCAGGGCATCGGCCAGGCAGGTGGGCAGGGGCCGGGCCACGCCTTCGGCGGGCGGGTCGGTGTAGGTGTTGGCATCGCTGCGGGGGCCGGGGTCGAGCCGCCGCTCGATGCCGTCCAGGCCTGCCGCCAGCACCGCGGCCTGGAGCAGGTAGGGGTTGGCGGCCCCGTCCCCCAGCCGCAGTTCGATCCGCTGGTCATCGGGGATGCGCACCATGTGGGTGCGGTTGTTGCCGCCGTAGCTGATCCAGGACGGCGACCAGGTGGCTCCGGAACTGGTGACGGAGCGGGCCAGGCGCCGGTAGCTGCTTGCCACCGGATTGGTGAGGGCGCACAGGGCCGGGGCGTGCAGCAGCAGCCCCGCCAGGAACTGGTAGGCCAGCTCCGACAGCCCCTTCTCTCCGTTGGGGTCATGGAACACGTTGCGGCCCTGCTCGTCCCAGAGGGAGGCATGCAGGTGGGCGCCGTTGCCGGTGAGCTCGGCGACGGGCTTGGGCTGGAAGCTGACCCGCACCCCGTGGCGCTCCGCCAGGGAGGCCGCCATCACCCGGAAGAAGGCATGGCGGTCGGCGGTCACAAGGGATTCGGCATAGGTCCAGTTGAGCTCGAACTGGCCGTTGGCATCCTCATGATCGGCCTGGTAGGGGCCCCATTCGAGCGCCTCCATCGCTTCCAGCAGCTCGCTGATCAGGGGGTAGTTGCGCATCAGGGCCAGCTGGTCGTAGCAGGGCTTCGACTGGCGGTCCTGGCCGTCGGCGATGGTGTCCCGTTCCCGGTCCATCAGGAAGAATTCCGCCTCCACGCCGCTGCGGAACTGCAGCCCCATGGCGCCGGCCCGGGCGATCTGCCGCTGCAGCACCCGTCGGGGGGATTGCTCCAGCACCTGCCCTTCCACCTGCAGATCCGTGGCCACCCAGGCCACCTGCCGCTGCCAGGGCAGCACCATCAGGCTGCTGGGATCCGGGATCGCCAGCACATCGGGGTCGGCCGGCGTCATGTTCAGCCAGGCGGCGAAACCGGCGAAGCCGGCCCCGGAGCGGGACAGTTCGGCAGCGGCGGCCGCCGGCACCAGCTTGGCGCGCTGCACCCCGAACAGATCACAGAAGGAGAACAGGAAATGGCGGATGCCATGGGTGGCAGCGAAGCGGGCCAGGTCGGTCATCGGGGTGGGGGGTGAGGGTCGAGGCTGTGGAGGGAAGGGGCGGTGGGGGATGGGTCAGTCGGCGCAGAGTCGCTCCACGACCGTCCGCAGCTGCTGCTGCTCGTTCGGGGCATCGCGGGGATTGCCGGCCCGGTGGCCGAGGTCGGATTCGAGGACCTCGAAGTGGGCCCCCGGGATCAGGGCGGCTTCGACGGCGCAGTCGTCGGGGGTGAAGTAGAGGTCGTGGCGCCCGGCCACCACCGCGGTGCGGGCCTGGATGCGGCCGAGGGCTGCGGCTAGGTCGGCGTCGCTGTCACCGCTCGCGATCCCGGCGGCGGCGGCCACGTCATTGGCCAGCCAGACGTCCAGCATGGCCACCAGGTCATGGGGGTCGTGGCGGCGGTAGGCCGGCAGCCAGGCCTGCTCCACGTAGGCGTCGACGCTGTCGTAGCCCAGCAGCCGGTGGGCGCCGCGGCGGTAGAAGGGCTGGCTGGCGGCCCAGCTGGCATAGATCAGGGCGAAGGTGCGCAGGCCCTGCTCCGGTGGTGCGGTGAAGTGGCGGCCGTTCCAGGCGGGGTCGGCGGTGAGGGCCTGGCGCAGGCTCAGCAGGAACACCCGGTTGTGGGGGGTGGTGCGGGCCGTGCCGCAGATGCAGCAGATGCGGCGGGTTCGCTCCGGCTCCAGCACGGCCCAGTGATAGGCCTGCTGGGCCCCCATCGACCAGCCGTAGACCAGTGCCGGGGCTTCCACCCCGAACTGTTCCTCCAGCAGGCTCCGCTGGGCGGCCACATTGTCGCGGTGGTCGACACGCCAGGGGCCCGGGGGGCGGGGCCCGGTGCTGGGGCTGCTGGAGCGGCCGTTGCCGAACTGGCTCACCAGCACCACGCACCAGCGCTCCGGATCCAGGATCGGCCCCACCACCCAGTCGATGTCCTCGGGCCAGGCGCCATAGGAGCTGGGGTAGAGCACCAGGTTGGAGCGATCGGCGTTGAGGCGACCGAAGACCCTGTAGTCGAGGCTGGCGTCCTCGAGCCACTCACCGCAGGCCAGGGGGTGATTCCCCAGCGAGAAGGAGCGACCGGGCTGGTGAGGGGAGGGCAAGACCTGGGGGACCGGCGGGATCGAGGGTGGGTTCAGGGCAGGGCCAGGCGGCCAGGATCGGCAAGGAAGCCGCGGTGAACGGCCAGATAGCCGGGGTCGCAGTGGAGGAGATGGGGAGCCAGGTGGCCGTGGGCCTGCTCCAGGGCGTGGAAGGGCAGGGAGGGGTAGAGATGGTGCTCCACGTGGAACGGCATCGACCACAT
Organism: Candidatus Sulfopaludibacter sp. SbA3; assembly: GCA_943367425.1. Taxonomy (GTDB): domain Bacteria; phylum Cyanobacteriota; class Cyanobacteriia; order PCC-6307; family Cyanobiaceae; genus Cyanobium. The sequence goes on along the minus strand of CALRJF020000010.1, from coordinate 34,467 downwards.
CAGCTGCCGCAGGGGCCAGAGGGTGTGGGTGGTGCGGGTGTTGGTGAGGCCATCGGTGCCGGTGCTGCAGCCGCCGTGTTCGGCCATCAGCACGAAGCGCAGCAGCGGCTGACCCACGGCCAGGGGCAGCAGCCAGTACCAGAACAGGGCCCCGTTCCCGTTCCAGAGGGAGACCAGCAGCAGCACGCCGTAGACCAGGAACTGGAGTCGGATCGAACGGGTGACGGCGGCGGCGGCATCGGCCGGGATGTAAGGCCGGCCCTGGAAGTCACCCCGCAGACCGGCCGCATGGCCCCGCAGCTTTCCAAGCCACCACGGCAGGCCGCTGAGTTCGAGCAGGTAGGTGGCGAGGCTGTGGGGGGGCGCATCCTCCAGCTCGGGGTCGAGCTCGGGCTGGTGGGTGTAGCGGTGGTGCCACTGGTGGTAGCGGCGGTAGAAATCGGCGTTGTAGAAGCTCAGCACCCCGGCCCACCAGGCCACGGTGTCGTTCACCGACCTGGTGGCAAACGCGGTGCGATGGCCGCATTCATGCATGGCGCAGAAGCCGAAGGCCAGGCCCCAGCCCAGCAGCAGCAGCCCCACCGCGCGGAGACTCCCCAGGAGGACCGCCGGGAGGCCGGCCAGGGGCCAGCCCCACAGCAGAGCGCCCACCAGCAGCAGCCCGAGATGCAAGCTCAGCTGCCTCCAGCCGGGTCCGTCGCGACGTTCGTTCAGCTGGCGCAGCACCGCGGCCGGCAGCAGTTCCGAAGCCGAGGGATTTGCCTCGGGGATGAGGCTGCCGGGAGGGGCGGAGGAAGGGGGGGCTGTCACGAAACGGCGGGAAACGGGCCCGCAGCAGCTGAGAAGGGGAAATCCACTGTCCCGTTACGGGTGGCCCGTTCACCGTTCGTGACGAACACTTGTCCCGGCCGCCGGCCGGGAAGAGTGGGGCGCGCCGTGCCGGCCTGGTGACGCCCTTTCTGTTCTTTTCGCTCTGGGGCTTCCGGGGCACCCTGGAGGAGGCGGTGGCGACGGCCCGGGGCCATGGTTTTGATGGCCTGGAGCTCAACCTGCATCACCCGGTGCTGGCGGGGGGCGACGCCACCGCATGGGACCGGCTGCAGCGATCGGCTCTGCCCCTCATCCTCGAGGTGGTGACCGGGGGGGACTACGTGCCCGCTCTGGAGCGCACCCCCGAGCAGCATCTGGCCGAACTGGACCAGCAGCTCCAGGCCTGCATTGCCCTCCAGCCCCGGCGGGTGACGGTGCTCACCGGCAGCGATGCCTGGCCCCTCGATCAACAGCGGCTGTTTCTGGCCGAGGCCGCGGCGATCGCTGGCCGCTCCGGGCTGCCGGTGAGTTTCGAGACCCACCGGTCCCGCAGCCTGGGATTCCCCTGGACCGCGGCGGAGCTGCTCGAGGCCGTGCCTGACCTGCGGCTCACGGCGGACCTGAGTCACTGGTGCGTGGTGGCCGAGCGGCTGATGACCCCGGAGCTGGCGCCGATCCAGGCGATCGCCGACCGGGTGGTCCACGTCCATGCCCGGGTGGGCCATGCCCAGGGGCCCCAGGTGTCCCACCCCTTCGCGCCCGAGCATGCGGCGGCCCTGGCGGCCCATGCCGCCTGCTGGAGCCTGTTCGCCCAGGCCAGCGAGCGCCGCGGCGCAGCGCCCCTCAGCTTCACGCCTGAATTCGGCCCCGACGGCTACCTGCCCACCCTGCCCTTCACCGACCAGCCGGTGGCCGACCTGCTGGCGATCAACACGGCCATGGCCGGCTGGTTGCGGGACCGGTTCGCTCCGGAGGGGTCGATAGGATGAAGTGATGAATGGTGGTGGTTGAAGTGGAAACAAGAGGTCTGGCTGCCGAGCCCCTGCAGCCGTCGGATCCCCGGCGCAGCGCCCTGATCGCTTCCCTGCGGGACCGGTACGAACTGGCGGTGCAGCGCAGCGATCCGGAAGCCAAGCGGGCGCTGTTCAAGGAGGCGGCCTACCTGGGCATCCGCCTGGACGACTTTCAGGACAGCGCTGCTCCGCTGAATTAGAGCCACTTCCCCAGGCGTTCCCGGTAAAGGGTCTGCTGGTGCAGGATGCGAGCCTCGAGGCGATGGGGGGGGCCGGTGCGGAAGCCCGCGCCATAGCCCCGCTGGGCCGATTCCACCAGGGCCTTGTCCTCGTTGAGGAAATGAACCATCTCCTCCATGAGCTTCTCCCCTTCGCCCGCCAGGGCCTCAGGCCCGAGCAGCAACACCCGCATCCGGCAGCGATCCGGTGCCACCGGGATGAACTGGATCGAGGCCAGACGCCCGTCGGGCCACAGCAACAGGTGATTCCATGGGGGCAGCCCGAAGGTGAGGAAGCGATCCGCTTCACGGTCGGCGGGCGCTGGTGGCGCCGCTGGATCGATCCAGGGGGTGGCCAGCAGATTCGCCCAGGTGCCGAACCGATGCTCGTAGTGCTTCACCGGCCCCTGCAGGCGATGCAGGGTGGTGGGATGGGCGATGGCGACGTGGTAGTCGTCGAGGGTGTTGTCGTGGGCGATCTTCCAGTTGCAGGCCAGGCTCTGCTCATGGACGGCCAGCAGGCGGCGGGGACGCTCGAGGTCGCTGCCGGCCTCCTGGATCACCAGATCGAGCTGCTGTTCCAGGGGGATCGGCGTCCTGCCCGTGGACACCCAGATCAGGGAGCCCCGCACCTGGCAGCCGAGGGGTTCGAGCGGCCAGTCCCGGCGCTCGAACGGCGCTAGAAACTCCGATTCCCTGGCCGCCGCCAGCAGTTCACCGGCCGGGCTGTAGGTCCAGCCGTGGTAGGGACACACCAACCGGCGACAGGCCACGGGGCCCTGGGCGGGCTCCAGGAAAGCCACCGCCCGGTGGGGGCAGCGGTTGCGGAAGGCGCGCAGCTCCCCGTCGGCTCCGTGGCTGAGCAGCACCGGCTCCCCCAGGAGCTCGAAGGCCTGCCCATGGCCCCTGGGCAGCGCCGCGAGCGCCGTGACCGGATGCCAGAAGTGGGGCGCCCAGTGGAGCACTTCCAGGTCGGCGATGGTGTCCGAGCCGTAGAGCGCCGCAGGCAGGAAGGACTCTGGAACGGGGCTGGCCATGGCGGTGGTTCAGGCCAGAGCGCCGTCCAGCCCGCGCAGGCAGGAGGCGAGTTCCTCACGCATCTCCAGAAACGGCTGGGAGACGCGCAGATGGCGCAGATCGGAGCGGTCGAGGGAGACCGTGACGCTCTGGACGATCCGGCCGGGCCGCGGCGCCATGATGTGGACCGTGCCCGCCAGCAGCAGGGCCTCCTCGATGTCGTGGGTGATCAGCAGGGCCGTCAGGCCGGTGCGCTGCCAGAGCTGGTGCAGAAATTCCTGCATGGATTCACGGATCTGCAGGTCGAGGGCTCCGAAGGGTTCATCGAGCAGGAGCACCTTGGGTTCGGTGGCGAGGGCCCGGGCGATGGCCACCCGCTGCTGCATGCCCCCCGACAGTTCCCGCGGCAACAGTCGGCCCGCCTCCCCCAGACCCACCACATCGAGGAAGTAGGAGGTGCGTTGACGGATCTCCGCCTTGGGCCGACCCTGGAGACTCATGCCGAAGGCGACGTTCTGGGCCGCCGTGAGCCAGGGATACAGGCTGTACTTCTGAAACACCATGCCGCGATCGGAGCCGGGTCGGCGCACCGTTTCGCCATCGAGGCGGATGGTGCCGGTGCTGGGCTTGTCGAGACCCGCGATCAACCGCATCACGGTGGATTTTCCGGACCCGGAACTGCCCACCAGGGCAATGAACTGACCGGAGAACAGTTCGAAATTGATGTCGTCCAGCACCAGTTTGCGATCGCTCCCTGTGCCGAAACTCTTGGAAACCTGAGAAACCTGGAGATGCATGGTGTCAGTTGGCCCAGGCGCAGGCGCGCCGCATCAGGAAGCGGAAGCCGAGATCGATGAACAGACCGATCAGGCCGATCACGATCAGTCCCACGAAGATCTCGTCGGTGCGCAGGAAGCGCTGGGCCAGGCTGATGCGTTTGCCGAGGCCTTCATTAGCGGCCACCAGTTCGGCGACAATCACCAGGTTCCAGGCGGAGGCCATGTTGATCCGGTAGGTGTCGAGCACCTGGGGAGCGATGTAGGGGGCCACCACCCGGGTGAGGATCGGCAACCCGCGGCCACCGAGGGTGAGGGCGGTTTCCACCAGTTCGGAGGGTACGAACTTGACCGCATCCATGATCATCAGGGCGTTGAAGAAGAACGTGCCGATGAAGATGAGCATCACCTTCGGCAGTTCCTCCAATCCGAAGTAGATGATCAGCAGGGGGATGAAGGCCGGGGCCGGCATGTAGCGGATCAGAGCCATCAGGGGCTCCAGGAGGTAGCAGATCGTACGATTGGTCCCCATGGCGATACCGACCGGCAGGGCCAGACCCGCAGAGATCACGAAACCCAGGAACACCCTGCGGATGCTGGCCATCGCGTCATTGACCAGGATTCCCTCCTGAAACTGGCTGGTTCCTGCCGCCCATACCGCCCCTGGACCCGGCAGAAACAGCTTGTCGACCACGCCGCTGGAGGTGGTGAGGAACCACAGGAGGAAGACCGTGAAGATGCCGAGCACCCCCAGGACCCAGGGGTGGGACAGGAAACGCCGCTGGGCGGGAGACAAGGTCATGGTGATCAGGGGACGTTGTCGACGAACTGGGCATTGAGCAGCTTGGAAAGATCCGGCTTGGTCTTGGCGAGCCCCGTCTCCACCAGGAAGGCGCTGATCTGCTCGGCGGCATAGGGCAGCGAGATCATCGTGGTGCCCGGCTTGAAGTTGCTGCGGTTCTCTTCGAGGGTCTGGATGGTGGTGCCGGCGTTGTAGGCCTTGAATTCGGCTTCGCTGACACCGGAGCGTTCCACCAGGATCGGCAGGGTGCCGGCGGGATCCTCCTTGATGGTCTTGAGGGTGGCGAACCAGGCGTTGACGATCTTCTGGATCTTCTCCGGATTCTTGGCGACGAAGTCGGTGCGGCAGACGAGCAGATCGCTGATCGCGCCGGGGTGGTCCTTGGAGGTGGCAAGCGCCTTGCTGCCCGGTCGTTTCAGGGCCTGGGTGGTGAAGGGGGCATAGACGCCCGCCGCATCCACCTTGCCGGTGGCGAAGGCGGCGGCGGCGGCGCCGGTTTCGAGGGGGACGAACGTGATGTCCTTGGCCGAGAGACCGGCATCCTTGAGCACCTTCAGCAGCAGGAAGTGATCAACCGTTCCTTCCTCGGCGGCCACTTTCTTCCCCTTCAGTCCAGGGACCGATGTGATCTCGGCTGCGGCGATAATCTGGTCATTTCCGGTCGAGAAATCGTTCTGCAGCACGACCTGGAGATCGGCCCCCCCGGCAATGGAACTGATGGTGTCGTTGAGGGTCTGGCTGTTGCAGTCGAGCTGGCCGGCGTTGAGGGCGTTGATCGAATCCAGGTAACCGTCAAACCATTGCATCGTGGCCGCGACGCCCTGGGCCTTGAACAGGTCCTTGACTTCGGTGACCTTCCAGGGGAACCAGCCGGGCCAGGCGCTGTAGCCGATCTTCACCGGGGCTTCGACCTTGGAGGCACTCTGGCAGCCGGCAAGGAGAGTGCCGCCGAGGCCGGCGATCAGGGCGATGGAAAGGATCTGCCGGCGACGGGAACGCTTGGGGTGGAGCATGGCGGAAAGGGGGGAATGGGGGGTCAGGGGATGGGGATCTGGAGGGATCTTCCGGGGAGAGAAGCCCGATTCAGGTGGTCAGAAGAACTCCAGGTAACGCTGCTGTTCCCATTCGGAAACGGCCGAATGGTAAGACTCCCACTCGTCACGTTTGTAGGAGATAAAGGCGTTGTACATGGCATCACCGAATACGCTTTTCGCAAGTGGATCCTGCTCGAAAGCCTCCACAGCTTCCCCCAGGGTCCGCGGCAGTCTTTGCAGCCCCCGTTCGGCCCGCTCGGCTGCACTGAGGGTGTAGGCATTCACCAGATTGGGATCACCGGGATCGAGCTGTTCCCGGATGCCTTCCAGCCCGGCAGCGAGCATGAGGGCGCCGCCAAGATAGGGATTGCAGGAGATGTCGGCGGCCCGGCACTCCACCCGGCCACCCGGAGAGGGAATGCGCAGCATGTTGGTGCGGTTGTTGTTTCCGTAGCACACGAAGATCGGTGCCCAGGTGAATCCCGACATGCTGCCCTGGGCCACCAGACGCTTGTAGCTGTTGACCGTGGGGGCGATCACGGCACAGATGGCCGCCGCATGGCGGAGCACGCCGGCGATGAAGTGTTCCGCCAGCCGGGTGATCGATCCCGGGGCCGCATCAGGGGTGGCGAAGAGGTTGGCGCCGGTCTGGAGGTCGGCCATGGACATGTTGAAGTGGGCGCCGCTGCCGGTGCGATCGCCGAACGGCTTCGGCATGAAGGTGGCCAGCAGCCCGTGACGATGGGCGATCTCCTTGGCCATCAGTTTGAAGAACGTCAGCCGATCCGCCATGGTGAGGACGTCGGCGTAATCGAAGTCGGTCTCGAACTGGCCCGGTCCGTCCTCATGGTCGAAGGAGTAGACGCCCCAGCCCAGGTCGTTCATCGCCTCCACCAGTTCCCCCAGCCAGGGCAGGTTGTCGAGCAGCCCGCGCACGTCGTAGGCGGGTTTGTCGAGGGTGTCCCGGTCGCTGAAGGGGACCCAGCGGCCGGCGTCCCCCTTCTTGAGCACGAAGAACTCGGTCTCGATGCCGAGGTTGAAGCGGAAGCCCATGGCGGCGGCCTCCTGGCGCACCCGCTGCAGGATGTTGCGACTGCAGGCGTCGAAGGGCTGGCCGTGCAGATGCAGATCGCTGGCGAACCAGGCCACATCCGTCTGCCAGGGCAGCACCGTGGCGCTGGCGGGATCCGGGACGGCAGCCACCTCGTCGTCGCTCACCTCCTGGGGCACGCCATCGAGGGCGGCGCCGGTGAACAGCTCCGATCCGGCCATCATCTGGCCGAGGTGGGCCAGGGGCACGGCCTTGGCCTTGCTGACGCCGTGGAGGTCGACGAAGCTCGCCAGGGCGTAGCGGACCCCCTTGGCCCGCAGGTCGGCCTGCAGGGATGTGGTGGCGTCGGAGGCGGGATGGTGATGGGTCATCAGGCGGTCACCAGGGCGGGGACGGTGCAGACGGTGTGGTGTTGTTCGGCGAGCCATTGGTGCCAGGGTTCGAAGCCCAGGCCGCTGGTGGCCGAGACCCGGAACACGGCGGCCTGGGGATTGACCTGGTGGATGTGGGCTTCGATCCGCTCCACGTCCACCGGCAGATGGGGCAGCAGATCCACCTTCGTGATCAGGACGCAGTCGGCCTCCCGGAACATCACCGGGTACTTGAGCGGTTTGTCGTCGCCTTCGGTGACGCTGAGCAACGCCACCTTGCGGTGTTCCCCCACCTCGAATTCGGCGGGGCAGACGAGGTTGCCGACGTTCTCCACCCAGAGCAGGTCGAGGGTGGCCGGATCCAGGCGCTGCCGCAGCAGCTTCAGACCGCCACTGACCATGGCGGCATCCAGGTGGCAGCTGCGGCCGGTGGTGATCGGCACCACCGGGACGCCCACGGCTTCGATCCGCTCGGCATCGAGCTGGGTGGTCATGTCCCCTTCGAGCACCGCCATCGACCAGCGGCCGGCCAGGGCGGTGAGGCTGCGCTCGAGCAGGGAGGTCTTGCCGGCGCCGGGGCTGCTCATCACGTTGAGGCAGAGCAGCTTCCAGGCGTCGAAATGGGCGCGGTTGTGGTCGGCCCGGTGCTGGTTGGCCGCCAGCAGGTTCAGGCCGAGGCTGTCTTCGAGGGGCATGTGCATGGCGGATCAGGCGACGGAGCTGGGGGTGGTCTGGCCGACGGCGGCAGGCAGGTCGTAGGAGACGGAACGGATCCTCAGTTCGCGGCCGCTGACGATCTCCTCCATCGGGTGCTGGCAGCAGGGGGAGCGGTAGGCCGCCGCCGGCTCCGGCTTATAGGTGGCGCCGCAGGGCACACACCGGCCCACCAGGGGCACCGGTTCGATCACCAGCTCGGCGCCGTCGAGCCAGCTGCCCTGCACCGCCACGGCCCAGGTGGTCAGGAGCTGGTCCGGTTCGACGCAGGTGAAGGCGCCCACCTGGAGGTGGACCTTCTCCACCAGCGGCACCGCCGGGGTGTGCTGCGCCTTCCATTCGTTCATGGAGAGCAGCAGGCACCGGGTCATGTCGACTTCATGCATGACTCATCTCCAGGCCTGGTCGACCTGCATGTTGCAGGTGCTGGACAGCCAGGACGGCGTGGACTTGCGCGGCAGCTGGCCGCTCACCACCAGGTGGGCCATGGTGTCGCAGATGACCCGGGTGGCCATCAGGGAGGTCATGTCGCTGATGTCGTAGGGGGGCGACACCTCCACCACCTCCAGACCGCAGACCGGCACGTTGCGCACGATCAGTTCGAGCAGCTTGAGGGCTTCGCGGGGCAGCAGGCCGCCGGGTTCGGGCCAGCCGGTGCCGGGCACGAAGCCGGCATCGATGCAGTCGATGTCAAAGGAGATGTAGACGCAGTCGGTGCCGTCGGTGGCGCGCTCGATGGCGTACTTCGCCGCCGCATCCAGGCCCATGTCGCAGATGTCGGTGACCGTGAGCACGTTGGTGCCGCGTTCCCGGCAAACCTTCACCCCCTCGCGGGGCACCTGCCAGCCGCCGATGCCCAGCTGCACCAGGTTCTCCGCCGGGGCGTTGGCCATGTTGGTGGCATGGAACCAGGGCGTGGTGTGCATCCGCTCGTCCAGGTCCGTTTCCTGGGTGTCGACGTGGCGGTCGAAGTGAATGATGCCCACCTTCTTGTCACCCAGGTGGCGGCAGACACCGCGGACGGTGGGGAAGCCGATCGAATGGTCGCCGCCGAGAATGATCGGGAAGGCGCCGCTGGCAAACACGTGGGCGATGCCTTTGGAGATCTGGTCGAAGCTCTTCTCGTTGTTGGCGGGGATCGTGAAGATGTCCCCCACATCGCAGAGGGTGATCTGCTCGCGCAGATCGACACCCATCTCGTAGTTGTAGGGGGTGTAGAGGGCGGAGATGCGCCGGATGCCCTGGGGGCCGAAACGGGTGCCGGGCCGGTAGGTGGTGCCCGAGTCGTGGGGAACGCCCACGATCGCCACGTCGAACTCGCCGACCCGGTTCACATCCTCGATGTAGGGGGCCTTCATGAAGGTGTTGATGCCCGCGAAGTGGGGCAGCTCACCGCGGGAGAAGGTGGAGATCCGCCGGTCGACGATGCTCTCGGCCGCTTCGAGGCCGAAGCGGTGGCCCTGGTCCACCTCCTGCTGCCAGCCGGTGAGGGGCAGGGAGGCTTCCTTCTGGAGGGCGCGGGCCCCCTCGGTGCCGGCCGGCTGGCCACCACGCGCGAAAACGCCGGAAACGTCGGCGCCACTGCCGCTGGACGGATCGCTCATCAGGCCTCAGGACACGGTGGGATGGGGCGGTCTCCCGGGCTTTTGTCCCTCCGTGCCACCGGGCTCACGGGTGGTGGAACCAGCCCGCAAACGTCAGTGTGCTTCTCTCGGACCAGGCATCACGACCGCCGCTGGACGAATCCGGCGGTGGTTCGGACCGGAACCCTAGAAGCAATGTTCCGCTGGCTCATGGTCGCCGTGGGTCCGATGGGGCGATGTCACCGTTGTTACGGGTCAGGGCTTTGCGCTCAGAGGGGCGCGGGCATGCCGGCGGCCTTGCGGTTCGTTTCCCGCCGCAGCAGCAGGAACAGGTAGTCGGGATCCTTGTACTGGCTGGGCAGGCACTGGTGCAGCTGCACCAGCCGGTGCCAGCAGACCGTGCGCTGGATCTTCTTGAGGGTTCGCCCCTCCCTGACCAGCAGCCGCAGTGCCTTGCAGTACATCGAATAGTTGGCTTCCAGCTCACCGATGGTGACCCTGGGGATCGTGACCTTCGGCAAGGACGCTGGAAGCGAGCGGGCGGTCATCGGCCATCCTTCGGGGCAGGCCCCGCAGAGATTCCCCTACTCTCGTCGCTTCCCGGTAAGGGCGCGCCCCCCATACGGGGACAATCCGGCTCAGAGCTGGACCATGCCGCAGCGCATGCCCTTGAGAACGGCCTGAAGGCGGGTGTTGACCCCCAGGGCCTGGAGCAGGCGTTTGGTGTAGGTGCGTGCCGTGGTCTTGCTGACCACAAGGCGCTCGGCGATCTCCCCGTCGCTGAGCCCCATCGCCAGCAGGTCGAGCACTTCGTGCTCCCGCGGTGTCAGGTGAGGACAGCTGAGGTAGGGAAGCGATCCGCCGCGCAGCGAGGCGCTCCGGTAGGAGCGGTGGCCGATCACGGCCATCACGGCCGCCTGCAGGGGACGCTGGTCGTCCACCACATCCGCTTCGGCCACGACGGCGTCCAGCCAGGGCGCATCGGCGTACTCGGCGGGGATCACGTCACCGAGGGCCAGCACCACCACCTTCAGATCCGCCTGGAGCTGCCGTGCCTTGCGCGCCAGCTCGAAGCCGCTGCCGCCCTCGAGGTGATCGGTGCAGAGCAGCAGGTCGAAGGGTTCCCGGCCCAGGTAGGCCAGGGCGGTGGGTTCATCGGTGACGGCGCAGCCGATCACGCGACGGTCCTGGAGGCTTTCGCAGAAGGCCCGCAGCAGAAAACGCCCCTTCATGGCGATCGCCAGCCGGCCCCTGACCTCCAGGGAGAGCAGCAGCGCATCAAGGCCCTCACCGTCGAGGTCGGTGAGGAAGGGGGTGAGGTCCATGCCAACGACGCTATCGAGAACGGATCAGCCGGTCGGAATCCGGCACCGGCCCGCTGGCGGCCCCGGGGCTGGCCGTGACCGTTCGCTGACCTGGGCAACCCGGACGCGCGTCGGTCCTTCCGATTCTGTTAATGTTTTTCTGGTCCAGGGTTGAAGTCCATGTACGAAGACCATCCGGTGCTGAATGCTCTCCAGGAGCAGCTCCGCAGCCTGCGGGACCAGTACCGATCCCTGCCCAACGAGCAGACCCGCTACCGCCTCGTCAGGCAGGAGCAGCTGATCGCCCAGTGGGCCCCTTCCGTGTTCAAGCCTGTCGCCTGAGCGCCGCCGCCACCGTCCAGTTGCTTAAGGCCTGGCGTCCTTGTTAAAAAACCATGGAATCTTGACCGGCGGGTGTTCATTGTTGCCGTTGAGATGTCCTTGGTCGGTTAAGCCGGATGAACCTTTGATCTGGTTCCAACATGGGTAAAAAGGACAAGGACCCTCTCAAGCACAAGGACAAATCCAAGAAGAAGTCCAAGAAAGGGCATGGCGATCACGCCGAAATGGGCGGAGACGTCTACGTTCCTTCCCCCATTTTCGACGATTTTGCCACCCACTCCGAAGGGCATCCTCCGAAACTGGATCGGAAGTTCTACGAAAAGGAACTGGTCCGGCTGCAGGTGGAGCTGGTCAAGATGCAGTACTGGGTGAAGCAGGTGGGGTACCGCATCATCATCCTGTTCGAAGGGCGGGACGCGGCGGGCAAGGGCGGCACCATCAAGCGCATCACCGAGCCCCTCAACCCCCGTGGCTGCAACGTGGTGGCCCTTGGCACCCCTTCCGACCAGCAGAAGACCCAGTGGTACTTCCAGCGGTATGTGGAGAATTTCCCCTCCGCCGGTGAGATCGTTCTGTTCGACCGCAGCTGGTACAACAGGGCCGGGGTGGAGAAGGTGATGGGGTTCTGCACGCCCGAGCAGGTCAGCGAGTTCATGCTGTCCTGCCCGGAATTCGAACGCATGCTGGTGCGCAGCGGCATCACCCTTGTGAAGTACTGGTTCTCCGTCAGTGACGATGAACAGGAGGCCCGTTTCCGCTCCCGGCTGGAAGATCCAGCCCGCCGCTGGAAGCTGAGTCCGATGGATCTGGAGTCGCGGGACCGCTGGGTGGAGTTCTCCCGGGCCAAGGACGAGATGTTCGCCCACACCAACATCCCTGAAGCCCCCTGGTTCACCGTGGAGGCGAACGACAAGCGCCGGGCCCGGCTCAACTGCATCCGCCACCTGCTCAGCAAGGTTCCCTACGAGGACATGACCCCTGAGGCCATCGACTTGCCGCCGCGCAAGAGCGGCGGTGATTACCAGCGGCCCCCCATGAACGAACAGTTCTTCGTTCCCAACTGCTACAGCTGACGCCTAGGTCGACAGACGCTGGCGGCCACCGAGCAGCTCGAGCCACACCACCACCACCAGCCAGTGGATCAGCACGGGGGGCCAGAGGGAGCCGGTGGCCAGGTAGGCCACCACGGCCACCACCCCCAGCAGGGTGCAGAGCAGCAGGAAACGCCCGTCATCGAACAGCCGGCGCCCCTGGGGATACCAGAGGCGCCCGGCCAGGGGGTGATAAGCCACGAACAGGCCCACACTCAGGGCTCCCCAGGCGACACACGAACCCATGGCGGCGCCCTCCATCGGATGGGGCAGCAGGGCCACCCGGAACAGGCTTTCCTCGACCAGGGCCGGCATGGGCAGCAGCAGGGCGGCCCGGCGCAGCAGCCGCCAGGGATCTGGAACCATTGCCGCCCTGGGCAGGAAGCCACTGGAGCGGCCGAAGGGGATGGCCACCACGGCGTAGGCCGCCAGCAGGGCGGATCCCACCGCCAGGCTCCCGAGGGTCAGCGGCGCGAACAGGGCATCCATGATCCGGGTGAGGGGGATGCTGACCAGGGGCAGCTGCCCCAGCAGCTGGGTGGGGGCAAGGGGGGCGAGGCGGCGATCGGCCCCGGGCAGCTGGTTGGTGCGCAGGATCCAGAGGGGGTCGCCGTGGCGCAGAAACACCCGGGCCATCTCGTCATGGGCCCGCCGGGGCAGCATCGAGCGCCAGCTGAGCAGGGCATCCTGGAGGCGACCGCTGGCCTCGAAGCGGTCGGATTGATCACGCGGCAGCGCCAGCAGGGAGGCGTTGTGGCGCCAGTCGGAGCGCACCATGCCGAAGGGGGTCAGCAGGGCGTCAAGGGCCTGGGCCAGGGAGGCCAGCCGGGGCAGATCTCGGCCATCCAGCGCCCGCCTGCGCTGACGCAGCTGGTCGATGGCGATCCAGAGCGCCTGGCTCGAATCCTGCACGCAGGAGATGGCCGGGGTCACCAGGGAGACGCCGCTGCCGTCGCCGCTCCGGTAGCGGGCCATCAGCACCTCGGCCTGCAGGGCCAGTTCCTGGAGCAGCAGCGGATCGGTGCGCACCAGCACGTCGGAGATCGGCCGGGTGCCCAGCCAGCCCCGCTGCAGGTTGCCGGTATAGGCGCTCCAGTCCTGGCTGCCGGCGACGATGCCGTTGGGGTTGTTGGCATAGATCTGGTGGTAGCGCACATCGAAGCGGGGCTCCCCGGTGAACGGATCCCGCACCAGCTGGGCCTGGCCGAAGGCGAAGTGTCCGGTGACCGTGAAGCCACTGATCGGTTCACCGCCGGAACCGCCGATCCCGCCGAAGTTGTGGATCACCAGGGCGCGGTCGCCGGGTCTCCAGGGGCCGGGGTGGCCATCGGGCCCCAGGGCCACCCGCTGGAACCGGCCCCGCTGGGCCGGGGTGTCCCTCCAGTTGATCCGGGTGATGTGGTCGAGGCCGGCGGTGGTGCCCTGGAGCCGCTGATCGGCCACCGCCGCGGTGAGCCGGCGGGGCTCGAGGGCCTGGGCGGTGAACAGACCATCGGCGTCGGGGGCGCCGAAGAGGTACCAGCCGTCGGCTCCCACCGGGCTGGAGAGCAGCCCCTCGGGATCGAACAGGCGGCGGCCGACGCGGTCGGGCGGCTGGCGCGGCAGGCGAACCGTTTCGATGGCGGCGCTGAAGCGACCGCTGGCCTGGCTGTAGTGCTGCACCCGGAAGCGATCGGGCCCGGAGGGATCACGGGAGAGCAGCCGCACCAGGGCCACCCAGCGCCCCGTGCTCTGCAGGGGGGAGCGGCCGATGCGCAGCTGGGTTTCCCCCTCCTGCTCCGAGAGGGCCACCGCCTCCAGCTGCACGGTGATGTCGTCGTGGGGGTGGGCACCGGCCAGGGTCTGGAGCGGCCCGACCGGGCCCCGACCACTGAGGCGGACCGGCACCACATTGCCCTGTTCGGCCGCCAGCCGGGCTTCACCTCCCAGCGCGATGGGGGTGCTCACCCGCTGCACCAGGGCGTCCAGGCGGGGATCGTCCTGCCAGCGCAGCCGCAGCTTCCGGCCGACCAGATCCTGGTGGGGCGCCGGCGCCTGCTCCAGCTCGAGCCAGACCCAGTCACCAGGGCTGGCCTTCATGTCGGCGGCCTCGGGAAGGATCAGTCGTCCGAACCAGTCGCCATGGGCCCGGTAGTGGCGGGGATCGGGGCGCCGCTCGAGGGGATAGTGCTCCGGCCGGTTGAAGGGGGCCTGCCAGGCCAGGTCGTAGCTGCTGGACGGCATCGCCTGGCTGGCCATGGCCCGGCCCAGGGGCTGGGCGAGCAGGAGGCTCAGCGCCACGGCCAGCAGCAGCGCGAGTGGACGGCGCCAGCGGAACGGCCGGCTCACCAGAGCACCAGCTGGGGCGGCTGCAGGTCGAGCCGCCAGAGCTGCGGTCTGGTGCGCAGCAGTCCCTGCCCCACGATCGCCTCCACCCCCAGCTGCCGGAAGAGCGGATTGTCCGTGATGATCGTTTCGGTGGGGGCGGGGGGCTCACCGGGCAGCGCCAGGCCCAGCGTCTTCTGGCCTTGCACGGGCTGGTCCCCGCAGAAGCCCACCAGGCGCAGGGGCCGGGCCCTGGCCAGGGGCTGGAGCCGCCGGGCCAGCCCGGGGCTGATGAACAGTCCTTCCGCCCCGGTATCGGCCAGGGCCGTCACCGGCCCGTCGGGACCGGCCAACGTCAGCAGGGGGACCCCGAGCCGCCAGCGCAGCGGCAGGGACTGGGGGGGGCGTTGGGTTGGGCGCCCGGAGCCGGCCGGGAGCGGCGGCTCAGGGGTGAGGGCGGCGGCCCCCAGCTGCAACGTGCCGCGGGACGGATCGATCCGGATCGGCAGCCGCCGCAGGCTGGGGGCCCCCAGCACCCCATCGATGCCGGCCGGCAGGGCGCCGGAGGGCAGCACCAGGGCCTCGGCCCCCTCGAGGCGCAGGGTCCCCTGGCCGGCGCCGCCGCCCAGCTCCAGGGGGGGCAGCCGGGTGCGACGGGGCCGCAGTCCCCGGCAGCGGCTGCCACCACCCACCAGCTCAAACCGTCCAGGAGGCAGCGGATGGCTGGTGGCGGCCAGCCGGGCCACCAACTCGGGACTCACCATCGCGGTGGAGGCGCCGGTGTCGAGCAGCAGCCGGACCGTGCCGCGGGGGTGGCGGAATGCCAGCACCGGCGTGTCGCCGCCCGGGGCTCGCTCGAGCCGCATCGTGACCGAACCCATCACCTGGCCTCCGGCCAGGCCGGTGCCGCCCACCTGGATCAGGGCGGCCGCCACGAGAAGGGAAGGGAGGGGCATCAGGCGGGCTCTCAGGGCCTCTCCCGATGGATCGCCAGGGCCGCCAGCACGCCTCCGGCAAAGCCGGAGGCATGGCCGATCCAGCTCACGCCCGGCGGTGTCAGGAACGGCAGCAGGCTCGGCAAGGCGCCGCCATAGGCGAACAGGGCCGTGAGCGACAGCAGGATCGGCAGGGGGCGGCGTTCCAGCCAGCCGATCAGCACCAGATACCCCAGCAGTCCGTAGATCACACCGGAGAGGCCATGGCTGGCCTGGTGCCAGAACAGCCACACCGGAATGGCGGCCAGGTAGACCCCGATCCAGACGGCCAGATAGTCCCGGCGGCTCTTGGCCAGCACCAGCCAGGACAGGGGAACGAACCAGAGGCTGTTGCTGATCAGGTGGCCGAAGCCGGCGTGGCTGAAGGGGGCGGTGAGCACACCGAGGAACGACCCCCCGGGCACCATCGGCAGGTTCCAGCGGCCACCGAAGATCACCTGGTCGATGATCTCCTGGGTCCAGGGCACCACGAGGATCAGCAACGGCAGCAGGGCCACTCCCCCCAGGCGGGCCAGGGAGCGGTCGAGCCGCTGGGCAAGGGAACCGGCCATGGCGGCAGGTGGGGTTCGGAGCGCTGGGGGATGTCCTAACCCCTGAGGGGACCGCTCAGCAGCCACCACCACAGCGGAACTGACAGCAGGGCCAGGCCGGTGCTCCACAGCACCAGGCCCGCCGCCCCGGCCGCGCTCCCTTCTCGCCCAGCACCGGCGGCTTCGGTGAGCAGCAGCACCGAGATGGCCGTGGGCGCGGCCGCCTGCAGGACCACCGCGTCCCTCAGCAGCGGGGGCAACCCCAGCAGGCCGCACAGCAGCAGCATCCCCACCGGCAGCAGCAGCAGTTTCCCCAGCAGGGCGGCGCCCAGTCCGCGGACCTGCGGCAGGCGGGGCCGGCGGCGGCCCAGCATCGGGCCCAGGCGCATCCCCACCAGCGCCAGGGCCACCAGGATCACCAGCCGTGCCGGCCACCAGAGCAGATCGGCCAGGGTGTCCCCCCAGGGGGTGAGGTGCAGGAGCACCGCCAGCAGAAACGCCCGGCTGACGGGACTGGTGGCGAGGACCCGCAGCAGCAGCCGACCGCTGGCGGGATGGTGCTGCACCACCAGGGGACCGATGCTCCAGGTGATCAGGGTGGCCGCCAGATCGAAGGCGATGGCGAAGCCGACGGCCCCGGCCGGCAGCAGGGCGAGCGCCACGGGCAGTCCCCAGTAGCCGGTGTTGCCGACGACGCAGCCCAGCTGCAGGCTGCCGTCGGGAATGCAGTGCTGCAGGGTCGGCAGGCGCAGCAGCAGCAGCCCCAGCCCCGAGGCCAGGACCGCCATCAGCCCCGCTGTGAGCAGGTTGCTGTGGAAGCCGGAGCGCAGCAGCAGGGCCACCAGGCTGACGGGGATCCCCCAGGCGATCAGCGGTGGCGCCAGGCGCCCCGGCAGGCGGGGAAACCTTCTCCCCAGCAGCCCGCCCACCACCAGGCAGGGGAGCAGCTCGACGACGAACCGCAGCACCAGCGCCTCCGCATCGCTTCGGGGCCCCCAGGATGGCGCCCATGGCCGAGCCCCGCTCCCGCCGCTACCCATGCCCCATGGCCATCCTTGACGTCGATCTGCTGACCTTCGAGCGGGGCAGCCGCCTGCAGCGCCAGGCGGTCGTCGATGGCGTGCGGCGCAGTCTGGCCACGGGATTCGTCTACACCAGCAGTGATCTGCCGGCCGACCTGCTCGATTCCGCCTACGGACTGCTGCAGCGCTTCTTCGCCCTGGAGCTTGAGACGAAACAACGGTTCCGGGCCCCCGGCGCCAGCGGTCAGACCGGCTACACCGGCCTGCTGGTGGAGACGGCGGCGGGCAGTGACCGGCCGGACTGGAAGGAGATGCTCAACTGGTCGGCCCCCCTGCCGGCCGCCCATCCGCTGCGGCGCCAGTTCCCGGGGGTGTACCCGGAGCAGATCCTGCCGGAGGCCGTCGTCCCGGGGATCACCGCCGTGCTCGGTGAGTTCCACCGGGCCATCGCTGATCTGCAGCGTCGCTTCCTGCGGGTGATCGCCCTGGGGATGGGCTGCGCCGAGGGGTTCTTCGAGGAGATGGTCGACGATGGCCCCACCCTCACCCGCGCCCTGCGCTATCCGCCCATGCCCGAAGCGCCTGCGGGGGGCCATCTTTGGGCGGCGGCCCATGGCGACATCAATCTGATCACGGCCCTGCCGAGGGCCACGGCCCCCGGCCTGCAGGTGCAGGTGGATGGGGCCTGGATCGACGCCCTCCCCCCGGAGGGTCGCGTGATCATCAACACGGGAATGATGCTGGAGCGCCTCAGCAACGGCCGCTTTCCGGCCGGCTGGCACCGGGTGATGGCCCCCCCGGGGGCGGCGACCGGTGAGCGCCACAGCGTCGTGCAGTTCTGCCACCCCCGCCCCTGGACGATCCTGACCCCGGTGGGGTCCTGCTGTGATGACGATCACCCCCAGCGCTACGGGGCGATCCGGGCCGCCGATGCGCTCGAGGACGTTCTCTACCGGATCAACCTGCTGGAGAGCTGAGGGTGGGCCTTTGGGTCTGCAGGCCCCGCTCGCTCATCAGCTCCACGATCCAGCTGGCGGGTATCCGTTCGCAGTCACCGGTGTCGATGTTGAGCACCTGGGCGAAACCGCCGGGCGCCCGGTGATGGAGGGCGCACACCCGGCCGATGAACCAGGGCCGGCCGGCCGCGGCCACCACGGCCAGGTGCCCGGGCCGGGCATCGCGGAAGCGCTGGGGGTTGGCGCGTCGCAGGGGGGCCACCGCCGGATCGATCTGCCCAGGTGCCATCGGATTGCCTTAGTACATCTGTACTGTGGCGATGGCATGGCTGGCTGTCAACCTGCCTAGGCTCTTTGCCGTCTGGCCTGGCCCACCTTTTTTGATGAGCGATCCTTTCCAATATGAGCCGGTGGAGCGCTTCGGCGAAGGCCTCACCACCTCCCGACCCTGGAACCTCTCAGCCCTGGTGATGGTGGAGCAGCTCAATGGACGTGTGGCGATGCTGGGTTTCCTGGCGGCCGTGGCCGGGGAGTGGCTCACCGGCCGGGGAATCCTGGGGCAGCTGGCCCTGATGCTGCATTGGATCCTTGGCTGAAGCGGTCTGCAGCTGAATCGGGCTGGAGATGGAGACGTTCTGAGCAGGGGATGTTCAGCACAGTTCTGCCCTGCAGTGGATGGGGCGCAGATCTGCAGCGGATGCCGAGATGAGAGGCGTTCGTGGGAGAATGGTTGAAGATATTGGTTACGAATACGGACGGTTTTTCTATCCTGTTGATCAGTATTCATGGATTGATTCGTGGAGTCGATCCTGAACTTGGCTGTGATGCAGATACGGGTGGTCAGACCAAGTATGTGCTGGAACTGGCCAGGGCTCTCTCCAGCCACGAGGCGGTGGATCGGGTGGATCTGGTCACCCGCCGCATCGTGGATGACGTGGTGGCAGCGGACTATGCCAATCCGGAGGAGTTCATTGCCAGCAAGGCGCGGATCATTCGCATCAATGCTGGCCCGGATGCCTATATTCCAAAGGAGGAGTTATGGGATTATCTCGATGCTTTCACCGATGAGCTGAACGCCTGGTTGCATCGTCAGGAGAGGTTGCCGGATGTGATTCACAGCCATTACGCCGATGCTGGTTACGTTGGTGTGAAGCTTGCCAATCTCACGGGATTACCGCTGATTCACACGGGCCATTCGCTCGGCAGAGATAAGGTTCTCAGGCTGCTGGCCAATGGATTGACGATGGACGATATCGAACATCGTTACCACATGTCCGAGCGAATCAGTGCCGAAGAAGAGGTCCTCAATTCTGCCAGCCTGGTGATCACCAGCACCCACAACGAAATCGAAGATCAGTACGAACTCTACGATTGCTATACCCCAGAAAAAATGTCGGTGATCCCGCCCGGCACCGATCTCAATCAATTTCATCCCCCCGAGGGTGCTGATCCAACCGGCGACTTCGCCCTCACCCTTTCCAGACACCTTGAGCACCCGGAGAAGCCGATCATCCTGGCGCTGTCGCGACCGGACGAGCGCAAGAACATCGTCACACTTCTGGAGGCCTACGGCAGGTCTCCCCGCTTGCAGGAGCTGGCAAATCTGGTCATCGTTGCCGGCAATCGGGACGATATCCGTGAAATGAATGAAGCCACGCAGAGTGTCTTCATCGAGCTTCTGCTGATCATTGATTGCTTCGAGCTGTATGGACGTGTGGCCATGCCCAAGCGTCACACGCCGGCAGAGGTGCCTTGCATCTACCGCTTGGCCACTGCCTCCAGGGGGATCTTCGTCAACCCGGCGCTCACGGAGCCGTTTGGGCTCACCCTTCTGGAGGCGGCCGCCAGCGGCCTGCCGCTGGTGGCCACGGAGATCGGAGGGCCCACCGATATCATTGGCAACTGCAAGAATGGTCTTCTGATCGATCCATTGAATGGAGAAGAGATCATTGATGCGTTGCTGAAGATTTTAGAAGATCAAAAGTTGTGGAAGAAGTATTCCGTTAACGGTATCAAGTACGTTTCTCAGTACTATTCATGGGATGCCCATTCCCGCGATTATCTTCAGAAGATCACTCCCTTGATTCAGGAGCATGAGCGCCGTGCCAAGCCGGCCCCGCGATTGGTTTCACCAAAGCCCTTCAGCAAAACCCATGCCATCTTCACAGCCCTGGATCACACCCTCCTTGGTGATCCCGATGCCCTGGATCAGTTCCTGAAGCTGGTTCGGGACCATCACCGCACCGTGTTGTTTGGGGTGGTGACGGGGCGTCGTCTGGATGCGGTGCTGAAACTGCTCAAGACCCATGCGATTCCGACCCCCGATATTCTGGTGACCAGCCTTGGCACGGAGATTTACTATCCCCCCAAACTGACTCCAGACGTCGCCTGGAACCACCATATTGACCACTGGTGGACGCCTTCCGTACTGAAACGAATCATGGATGCGTTGCCGGGTTTGTCTCTTCAGCCGAGGGATCAGCAAAGCCGTTTCAAGCTTTCCTATAACGTCGACACAACCATCGCCCCTCCAATCGAGGAGATCCTGACCTTGCTGCGTCAGCAGGAAGTGTCAGTCCATACGACGTTTTCACTTGATCAGTACATTGATTTCGTCCCGGCCAGAGCCTCGAAGGGGCAGGCCATTCGCTATGTCGCCAATCGCTGGAAGATTCCGTTGGAGCAGGTGTTGGTGAATGGTGGCTCCGATGGCGATGAAGACATGCTTCGGGGTAACACGCTGGGCGTGGTTGTCGCTTCTCCCCAACGCATGAAGCCGTTCCGCCAGGATGACAGCGAACACATGTTCTTTTCCAAGCGTTCGCATGCCTGGGGAATCCTCGAAGCCATTGAACATTATGACTTCATTCACTCCTAGGCTGGGCAGGTATGCAGAAGCTTTTCCTCTGTACGGATCTTGATCGGACCCTCCTCCCGAACGGTCCCCATCCCGAATCGGCTCAGGCGCGCCCCATGTTTTCGCGATTCGTGGCCCATCCTGAGGTGGTGCTCGCCTACGTGAGTGGCAGGGATCTTGCACGGATCGAGGCCTCCATCCAGACCTATTCCCTGCCCATGCCGGAGTGGATTGTGGCGGATGTTGGCAGCACGATCTTTCGCCGAGCCGGTGTTGGCTGGGAACAGCTGGATGCCTGGTCCCATTGGATCGCCGAGGACTGGCAGGGTCGGCCGGCCTCCGACCTGGCCTTCCTGTTTCTGGATGTTGCCGAGTTGACGCCCCAGCCGCTCGATCGGCAGAGCCAGCACAAGCTCAGCTTTTTCTTTCCGCTCACGATCGACAGGGAGTCGCTGTCCACCAAGGTGGAAGCCCTGCTGGATCAGCATGATGTTCGGGCCAGCCTGGTCATCAGTGCCGATGACACCACGGGTGTGGGCCTCCTGGATGTGCTGCCGCGTCGTTCCACCAAGCTGCATGCCCTTGAATTTCTGCTGCAGGCGACGGACCTGACGGCGGAGCTGACGCTGTTTGCCGGTGACAGTGGCAACGATCTGTCCGTTCTTGTCAGTTCCCTGCCGGCGGTGCTGGTGGCCAACGCCCACCCATCGGTGCGGCAACGGGCCCGGAGCGAGGCCTGCAGGAGTGGCACCAGCGCCGACCTCTACCTTGCCAAGGGGGACTTCCTGGGGATGAATGGGAATTACAGCGCTGGAATCCTGGAGGGCATCGCCCATTTTCATCCCGATGCCTTGCGCTGGATGACCTGACGCCATGACCCAACCTGCCCTGATCACCGTCTTTGGAGAGGTGCTCTTCGATTGCTTTCCTGATGGCAGTGAGCATCTCGGCGGAGCCCCTTTCAATGTGGCCTGGCACCTGCAGGCGTTTGGCCTGGCGCCCCGGTTCATCACCCGTGTCGGTCGTGACGCCCATGGCGTTCAGATCCTGGAAGCCATGAAGGCCTGGGGCTTTCCGTTGACGACCATCCAGGTCGATGCGCTCCACCCCACCGGTTCCGTCATCGTCCGCATGGATGGGGAGGAGGCCAGCTATGACATCGTGGCAGGCACGGCCTATGACTTCATCCAACCGAGAGCCCTACTGGACCAGGGCCTCGATGGAATTCTGTACCACGGTTCCCTGGCGCTCCGTTCGGCCACGTCGGCTTCAGCCCTGCAATCGCTGAAGCAGATCCATCGGGGAAAGATCTTTGTGGATGTGAATCTTCGATCGCCCTGGTGGTCGATCGAGTCGATGGGACCGATTCTTGATGATGCTGATTATGTCAAGCTCAATGAGCATGAATTGCTGTTGCTCAGCAGCGATGGATCCACTGGGACCCAGCAGGCTGGTGTCGTTGATGTCCCCTCCTCCCTGGCTTCGTTCGCCGATGATCATGCCATCGAGATTCTCATCGTGACCCTTGGCGCGAAGGGCGCCCTGCTCCTCCATGACGGACAGATCCATGCGGTGGCCCCAGCCCCGCAGGCCCGGGTGATCGATACGGTCGGCGCCGGCGATGCCTTTGCCGCCGTTGTGCTGCTTGGCCTCCATCGGCAGTGGGCTCTGGCCGACACACTCGCCCGTGCCAGTGCCTTTGCCTCCCTGGTGGTGAGCCGCCGTGGGGCCACCATCGGAGATCCGGCGCTGTACCAGCGGTTGCTGCGTTCCTGGGGGGACATATGAATCATGTATGAGCAGATCTCCCATTCCTTGCTCAACTCCATTCTTGACGACCTCAAGCCCGAAATCCGCAGGCAGAATCTTCGTTACTTCTACACCAGGCTGGGTGCAAATTTTTATGCGATTCATTCACTTTTTTTGAGCTTATACGGCCATCGTGAGGACTTCAAGCTGCAGCTTCTGCGCTTGGTTGAAGCGATGGCCACGGGCTACGTACAGCGTTCTGCCGATCTTGAAGAGCTCGATAAGGCCCGGGAGTCTGACCATAACTGGTTTTTATCCCAGAAATGGGTGGGGATGGCCGTTTACTCCAACGGCTTCGCCGACAATCTGGCTGACCTCCTCACCAAGATCCCCTACTTTCAGGAGCTAGGCATCAATCTTGTTCATGTCCTTCCCATCCTGATGTGTCCAACGGGACGGAGCGATGGTGGCTATGCCGTGAGTGACTTCCGCCAGATCGACGATCGTGTCGGCACGATTCAGGATCTCCGGCGCCTCAGCGAGGAATTCAGGCGTCATCAGATTCTGCTGGTGCTGGATGTGGTGTTGAACCATACCTCAGATGAGCATGAATGGGCAAAGAAGGCAATCTCTGGCGACAGGGCCTATCAAGACTATTATTTTGTTTACGATAATCGAGACATTCCTGATGTTTTTGAGCAGAGCATGCCCCAGGTGTTCCCGGAAACGGACCCGGGCAACTTCACCTGGAATCAGGAGATGGGAAAGTGGGTGATGACGGTGTTTCACGGTTATCAGTGGGATCTGAATTATTCCAATCCCGCTGTCTTCATCGAAATGCTGGACATCCTGCTTTTCTGGTCCAATCAGGGCGTGGATGTGTTGCGACTCGATGCCGTCGCCTTTCTTTGGAAGCAGATCGGAACGACCTGTCAGAACGATCGCAAGGCCCATCTTGTGCTTCAGCTGCTGAAGGATTGTTGCCAGGTCACGGCACCCGGGGTGTTGTTCATTGCGGAGGCGATCGTGGCTCCCATCGAGATCACCAAATATTTCGGCGAAGATGCGATTGTCGCCAAGGAATGTGAGATTGCCTACAACGCCACGCTGATGGCCTTGCTGTGGGATTCCATGGCCACCAGAAACGTGAGGCTGCTGCACCAGGGAATGAAGAGCCTGCCGCAGAAGCTGGAGCGTGCCACCTGGCTCAACTACGTTCGTTGTCATGATGACATCGGCTTTGGCTTTGATGATCGGGATGTGACGCTCGCTGGCTATGAGCCCCGAGCCCACCGCAGATTCCTGATCGACTATTTCTTGGGGGATTTTGATGCCATCCCCCGTGGTCTTCTCTTCATGGCCAACCCAGATACCGGCGATGCCCGCATCTGTGGTTCGCTGGCTTCCCTGGTGGGGCTTGAATCGGCCCTGGACGATCAAGACCCCAAGTTGATTGCCACGGCCATCGATCGCATCCTGTTGATGCATGGAGTGATCCTTTCCTTTGGCGGTATCCCCTTGATTTACAACGGGGATGCCTTGGGCGTTCTCAATGATTATTCCTTTCGTGATGATCCTGCCAAAAGCAGCGACTCCCGCTGGGTTCATCGTCCCAAGATCGATTGGGAAAAGGCGGATCGCCGTCATCTTCCAGGTTCGATTGAATGCAGCATCTTCACGGCCATGAAGAAAATGATTGCCATTCGCAAGGAGACGTCGGCTTTCGCCGACTTCAACAATCGTGAGTTCATTGATCTTGGCAATGACACCCTGTTCGCCTTCTCACGCTTCGATCATCTGCGCCCATCGGAGAAGGTTCTGGTTGTGGCCAATTTCAATGACCGTCCCCAGTATTTCGATCTCGAGTCGCCTGGCCAGACAGCCTTCCGTTCCCATGATGGCCTGCATGATCTTTACAGCGGCAGGCGGCCTTCCCAGTTCGACCGTCGGCTGGTTCTTCAGGCGTACCAGTTCTATTGGCTCACGCGTATCTGAGCCCAGTCGAGGCCCTGCGGACCGGCCGATAGCGTGGTGCATTGCCGCCCTTTGGTTCTGCTGATGCGCCTGGCTGCCGCCTGTCTGCTTGCCCTGGTCTCCAGCGGCTGTCTGGCCAAGACGACGGAGGTTTCCCAGGTCCCCACCGAAGCGGCCCCAGCACCTGCGGCCCCAGCGCCCCTGATCCCTGCCACGGGCGTTGCTGCCTCCCTGCGCGCCTACCCCCGGGTGCCCCGGCAGCCGCAGGCCATCGCCGAGCGGCTGGTGCAGCTGGAGACGCTGCTGCGTTCCCCGGCCACCGATCCCCAGGCTCTGCCCGATCTGGGCCACGAGCAGCAGGTGATCTATCGCCGCCTGGCGGTCCTGCCGGATCTCGCCGCCCAGGTGCGGCTGCTCCTGCCCAGTCCCTGGAGCCGGGTGCTCGATCGCCATCTGGCGGCTCGCCGTGAGTTTCTGGCCATGCATCGCCGGGCGAAGCGTTCCGCCGTTGTTCCGGCCTGGCGAATCCTCGCCCCCGAACCGGCGGAGCAGCTGTTGCGCCACTTCCATGAAGCGTCCGCCGCCACCGGCATCCCCTGGGAGGTGCTGGCGGCCGTGAATCTGGTGGAAACGGGCATGGGACGGATCGACGGCATCTCGGTGGCCGATGCCCGGGGTCCGATGCAGTTTCTGCCCAGCACCTGGGCGGAGCCCGGCATCGGGCTGGGCGGTGACATCCGCAGGCCCCGCGATGCGATCCATGCCGCCGCCCGCTACCTGGTGCGGCGCGGCGGGCTCAAGGACATCCGCAAGGGGCTCTGGGGCTACAACAACAGCGACCACTACGTGAAGGCGGTGCTGCTCTACGCCGACCTGCTCAAGGAGGACCCCGCCGCCTTCACCGGTCTTTACCACTGGGAGATCCATTTCCTCTCCACGGCCGGCGATCTCTGGCTGCCGGTCGGGTACAACCAGCCCCGGCCGTTGCCCGTCGATCAGTACCTCAGGCGCTTTCCCGTCTCTGCCCCTCCGGCGCCCTGAGGGTCAGGGCTGGCCGCGGCTGAGCAGCACGTCCCGGGCCGCATTGATGGCCTGCATGGTGTCGTGGCGTCCGCCCCGGTCAGGATGATGCTCTGCGGCCGCCTGCTTCCAGGCCTGGGACACATCCTCGGCCCGTAACCGGCCCGCCAGGGTGAGGCCCAGGCGGGCCCTGGCCTGGATCGCCTCGATGTCGGGGCTCTTGCCAAGCGGCCCATGGTCGGCAGCGGACAGGCCGGTGCCTTTCTTGCGACGGCCTTTCGTCGCCTTGCCGGTGCCTGGCTTGCCGCCGGTTGTGGAACCCTTGCCGCCCACCGGCCTGGCCGAGAAACCCCGCATCGGTGCAGGCGAAGCTTCCGTGGCTTCGGGGGCCGGTTCGTCAGGAGGCCTCAGGGAGACCAGCGCGACGCGCTCAGTGATCAGCGCGGAGGTCATGGTTCCCAGGGGCAGGTCTCGACGACGCCGTCGTCGCGTCGGTTCAGGCGGCGGCGTCGATGGCGGGAGCCAGGTCGACATCGAGGTCGGCCAGCAGATCGGCGACCAGCAGGTCGGTGGAATCACCGGTGGTCTCGGCCACCATGGGAGCGATCTCGGGCTGAGGAGCGCTCTTCTGGCCGCCGGCCATCGCCGGGGCGATGAAGGCGAGCACCAGGCCCACCATCAGGGCGAAGAAGAAGGTCAGGGCGCGCATCGGCCGCTCGGATAGAAGCGTCCCCTTCCTAACACCGCCACTGGCCTTTTGCCCGTGAGGGCGGGGAGGATGGGCGGATGGCACTTGTCCTTCGTTCCCAGGATGTCTCCGGCCGGACGGCAGGTTTCGCCATCCGCACCCTCGCTTCCCTGATCGACACGGTGTGGATGAGCCTGATCACGGTGCCGCCGCTGCTGTTTCTCTACGGACGCCCCCTCAACCTGACGGCCTTGCCGGCCGCCGGATCCTCCTCCACGGATCTTGCCGAACTCTTCTTCAGCTGGATTCTGCCGGCCCTGCTGGTGATCCTCTTCTGGCGCTGGAAGCAGGGAACGCCGGGCAAGCTGATGCTGCGGCTGCGGATCGTCGACGCCATCAGCTGCGGTGAACCCTCCCTGCGCCAGTGGTGCCTGCGCTACCTGGGCTATTTCGTCTCGTCCCTCCCCCTGGGACTGGGTTTCCTGTGGGTGATCTGGGATCCTCGCCACCAGGGATGGCACGACAAGATGGCCGGCACGGTGGTGATCCGCCAACGGGGCCCGGTCGGTGGCAGGGAACGCTTCACCCGTACCGCTCCGAAGCCATGAACCAACCTCTCAACGGGCCCTCCGGCAAGGATCCGGCCCTGGAGACCCTGCTGGCGGCCATCGCCGAGCGACGGGGCCAGGATCCCCTGGTGGGAGCCAAGGTGGGGGCCGCGGAGGTGCGCCGCCGGCTCCTGGAGGCCATGGCCAGCGACAGGGGCGTCCATGTGGAATCCCTCCTTGCCGTCAGTGGCGCCCTGGCCGGTCAGGCCTGCCAGGCCAGCCTGCGGGCCCAGGCCCGGGCCCGGGGGAAGGCGGAGACCGACGGCCTGCATCAGCTGGCCACGGAGGACGGTGGCGCCTTTCTTGCCGGTGAACCCCTCGCCCAGGCCCTTTTCGGCGGCACCTATTCCCCCTGGAGTCTGGCGGCCGGCGCCGCCGAGCAGGCCGGTTGCCGGGAGCTCCCGGATCCTGCCGAGCTGCACCGTCACGGCATGGAGACCCTGGGTCATGACACGTTCGGTGTCCCCCGGGTGCCCAGTGCCCACCTGCCGATGCCGGAATCCCTGGAGCTGCTGCCGGCCATCTGGCCGGCCGTGCTGCCCCTGGTTCAGCGCCTCTGTCCGGACCCTGCCGAGTGGCCGATCCTGTTCGGTCTCCTGGCCCAGCAGATCATCACCATGGGCAAGGAGGTGCTCGATCCCTGCCTGGCGCTGCGCATCGTGATGGACACCGCCGTTGCCAACGCGATGGTGATCCTGCCGCCCCCCCAGACGTCGACTCCATGACCCAGGCCCCTGGCCGGCTTGGCAGCGGCGCGGCAGGGCGTTACCAAGGCGGCGACGACCCTTTCGAGCCGGTGGATGTCCCCCCGACGCCCATGTTTTCTGACCCTGCTGCTGCTGCCCTGGCTCCTCCAGGCGCCGCTGCTGGCGAAGGGGGACCCGCCGCCCCGGCCCAGCGATGTGCCGCTGGAAGTGCCCGTCGGAGATCTCGGGCGTAATGAGAGCCTGCCCGCAGCGCTGCGGGAGCGCTACCGGCCGGCCACGGACGCCGGCGCCCCGGCCTTCCCGGCGGCCGCTCTGGGGTATCCGCTGGCCCTGGCCCCTACCGAGGAGGCCCCCTTCGGGTGGCGGCTGGCCAGTGCCGGTGATTCCTGGCGCATGCACACCGGCGTCGATCTGATCGTTCCGGAAGGCACGCCGGTGCTGGCCGTGCTGCCGGGCACCGTGCGGCTGGTGGATGAGGTGAGCGGTTACGGCCTGATCGTCGTCATCGACCACGGGCTGGGATGGCAGAGCCTCTATGCCCACCTGCTCGATGTGGCTGTCCAGCCGGGGGACACGGTGGCCAACGGTCAGCCGATCGCCCGGGTCGGCAGCAGCGGGTCGGCCTCCACGCCCCATCTGCATTTCGAATGGCGTCAGCTGCGCCAGGGCAAACTGGTGGCCGTGGACCCGGCCCCCCTGCTCCAGCCCAGCGGGGCCTCGCCATCACTGGCCGGCAGGCCGCCGGCACCGCCGTCCCCCTGACGGTCCCCGCCGCTCAGGATCAGGGCCGATCCGGATCCACGGGCAGGCCCTTGAGGCTCAGGGCGATCCGCCGGGCCAGCAGCAGCAGGGGGTACAGCTGACGGCTGCGCTCCGGACCCCGGAACAGGGATGTCAGCAGCGCCAGCAGCGGGGCGCTGGGCTGCAGGAGTGAGCACAGGTGCTGGATCGCCTCAGCCCCATGCCAGCAGCGATCCCCCTGCAGCAGCACGGCCCCCTCCGCCAGATTCAGGCCCCTGGCCTTCAGCTCCCGTCGCAGGGGCGCATCGGCGCGGCCATCGATGATCTGCAGGCCCGCCACACCGCCGCGCAGCTCGCTGGTGTGGGCGAAATGAGCGCAGAAGGGACAGCTCCCGTCGAAGATCAACCGCAGGGGCTCGCCAAGGGGAAGTCCTGACACGTCGGCGGATTCTGTGATCCTGGGCACGTTCTGATTGTTGAGAACGGTTAAATCCTTACCCATTGAATGGCCTGCAGGATGTTGACACCGGCGACCCGTCTGCGACTCGAGGACATCATCCGTCGCATTGCCGACGGCCGGCCCGTGAGCCTGCAGGACCGCATTTATGTGCAGAAGTTTGCTGATCACGATGCCAGTGTCTGGACCTGGCTGCGGCAGGCCCAGCGACGCCAGCGGCACGGCTGGCCGCAGGGCAGGCTCGATCGCTTTCTCGACCAGATGGGTCTGGGCGAGGGGGAGGACGATCCGGGTTTCGATCCCCGTCGGGACGATCTTGGCGACTGGTTCAGCGGCTCTCCCCACTGGATCAGGCGCAGCTGATCCCGGCAGGAGTCGGTAGAAACACTCACCCCTGTCCCTTCGTCGCGGTCGCCACCGACGCGCGCCGTTCTCCCGTGCATGGATGCCTTGTGTAAGGCCTTGCGTTGGGGAATGGGCGATGTCATCGTTGTTCTGTAGTTATCGTAACTGTTCGACGCGGATGCAGATCGTGCGGTGCTGCGGGCCGGACGATTTCCATTTCGAGCGCGTTGTTTTTCCCTTCGAATTGCTCACTTTTCAGTGTCCGCCATCCACGGACGTGGAGATCTGGGCCCAGGACGCCCTCGGCATCGGTGCCGTGCTCATCGAGGCGTTCGGCGCCGACGCCTTGTCGATGCAGGAGAGTGAGGCACCGCAGCGGCCGGAATGGTTGCCCCAGATCCCGACCCGCCCCGTGGGAGTGCGGAGCAACGCCAGTTCGGTCTGCCTGGATCCCGGCTGAACCGTCCCACCGGCCTGGTCTGCAGTGCCGCCTTCCGGGACCATGACACCGGCCCCTGGCACCCGGAGTCGCCGGCCCGGGTCGATGCGGTGGTTCAGGGGCTGCACCGGGCCGGGCTGC
Organism: Candidatus Sulfopaludibacter sp. SbA3; assembly: GCA_943367425.1. GTDB lineage: Bacteria > Cyanobacteriota > Cyanobacteriia > PCC-6307 > Cyanobiaceae > Cyanobium. The sequence goes on along the minus strand of CALRJF020000010.1, from coordinate 4,808 downwards.
TCGACCGCTGCCAACTGATGGCTCCCCGTCCAGCGACGGACACCGAGCTGCTGCGCTGCCACTCCCCGGGGTATCTCCGTCGGGTGATGGAGGATGTGAAGGCCGGGCTTGACCAGCTCTCAACCGGTGATACGGCGATCGGCGGCCAATCCGAGGCCATCGCCCGCCTGGCGGCGGGTGGGGTGCTGACGGCTGTGGAGGCCGTGATGGAGGGCAGGGTCCGGAACGCCTTCGCGGTGGTCCGGCCGCCGGGGCACCACGCCAGCGCCTCCCGGGGGATGGGGTTCTGCATCTACAACAACGTGGCCATCGCCGCCCGCCACCTGCAGGCCGTCCATGGTCTGCAGCGGGTGCTGATCGTCGACTGGGACGTGCATCACGGCAACGGCACCCAGGACATCTTCTGGCGCGATCCCACGGTGCTGTTCTTCAGCAGCCATCAGGACGGGCTCTACCCCGCATCGGGTTCCGCGCGGGAACGGGGCGAGGCGGAGGGTGAGGGGTTCACCCGCAACTGCCCCCTGCCGGCCGGCACGGCGGGACCCGAGCTGCTGGCCGTCTGGCGGGACCGGCTCCTGCCGCTGGCGGAGGCCTTCGCGCCGGAGTTCGTGCTGGTGTCGGCTGGCTTCGATTCCCGCGTCGATGATCCCCTGGGGGACTTCCGCCTCGCGGACACCGACTTCGCCGCCCTCACGCACCTGGTGATGGAGATCGCCGCGACCCATGCGCAGGGCCGTCTGGTCTCCTGTCTGGAAGGGGGGTACAACCTGGCCGGTCTGGCGTCGGCCGCTGCGGCCCATGTGGCCGCCCTGATGGGGGACTGATGCGGCGGCCCGGGGCGGGACGCTCCCATCGCTGCAGCGGAATTAGAGTTCCTGCCATGGGAGAGCCTGTGCTGATGCCACTGAGCGAAGCTCCGGAAGGCCTCCGCGTCCGGCTTGAGAGCCTCCCCGACGACGGGCCGTTGAGCAACCGGCTTCTGGCCATGGGCATCCGCCCCGGCGCCGTCCTTGAAGTGCTGCGACGTGGCCGGCCCGGGGGGATCCTGCACCTTTCCTGCGGCATGCTCGAATTCATGCTGCGCCGGGATCAGGCCTCCCGGATGGAGGTCAGCCGGCTGGGCTGAGAGCCGGCTTCAGTGGGCCTGGATCCAGGCCCCTGTCTGAAACACCACCAGGGCAAGGATCCAGGCCAGGGAGAGTGACCAGAGCACGGAGCGGATGGCGAAGGCCCGGCTGCGGGATTCCTTCAGCTGGGCGGCCACCGTGGCCAGACACGGGGTGTACAGCAACGTGAAGGTCATGAAGCTGAGGGCCTGCAGGGGCGTGATCGCCGCCTGCAGGGCCGATCCCAGGCCCCCCTCACTGGTGCGATAGAGCACCGCCATCGCCCCCAGCAGGATCTCCTTGGCGATGAAGCCGAAGAAGAGGGCCACGGTGAGGTGGGGATCCAGTCCGATCGGCCCGAAGATCGGCTGGAACAGGTGGCCGATGCCGTCGGCCAGGCTGCCCCCCGCGCCCTGGCCCGATCCGGGGGGCAGGTGGGTCAGCAGCCAGATGGCGGCGGCCCCCACCACGATGAACATCCGGGTGGTGACCATGAAGCTGGTCATCTCCATCCAGGCGCGGCGCAGGATCGTGCGCGGGCTGGGCTGGCGGTAGGGAGGCAGCTCGAGCACGAAGGCCTCCCGGCTGCCGTAGACGTGCTTGAAGATCAGCCCGGTGACGATCGCGGCCCCGAAGCTGAGCAGATAGAAGCCGAAGATCACCAGGCCCGGAGCCCACCAGGGCCTGGGGAAGAACACCGCCGCCATGAACAGGAAGACGGTGAGCCGGGCCTGGCAGAGGGCGAAGGGGATCATCAGCATGGCCAGCAGCCGCTGGGCCGGATCCCGGATCACCCGGGTGCCCATGATCGAGGGCACATTGCAGCCGAACCCCATCACCTGCAGCACGAAGGCCCGGCCGTCCAGGCCCAGCCAGTGCATGAAGCCATCCATCAGGAAGGCGGCCCTGGGCAGGTAGCCCGAGTCCTCCACCACCGCCATCACGAGATAGAAGAGGAAGATGATCGGCAGGAAGCTGGCCACCGTGGTCACCCCCAGCCATACCCCTTCCACGAGAAAGCTGCGCAGGGTGGCCGGGGTGCCCACCAGGTCCAGACCGGGGACCAGCCACTGGGTCTGGATCCAGGTGAACGCCTGGGCGAGCAGATCCTGCAGCGGCGTGCCGACGCTGTAGATGAACTGGAACATGGCCAGGACGATGGCCAGGAAGGTCACCAGACCCACCAGGGGGTGCAGCAGGATCCGATCCACCCGGCGGGTGCGGCGGTTGGCGAGCCGTTCGGGCAGGGCCACGCAGCGCTGCAGCAGCCGATCCAGATGGGCTTCCAGCCCCGCGGTCGGTGCGGCCGAAGGCCGGGAGCCACCGGCGTGCAGCCGCTCCAGCAGGGAGGCGATGCCCAGGTTGTGCCGGGCGCTGATGCTCACCACCGGCACCCCCAGCTCCTCTTCGAGGGCCATGGCATCGATGCGGATGCCGAAACGGCTGGCTTCGTCGCTCATGTTGAGGGCCACCACCAGGGGCAGGCCTAGGCGGGCCACCTGGAACACCAGCCGCAGCTGGCTGGTGATCTGGGTGGCATTGAGCACCACCAGCACCAGATCCGGCGGTGTGTCCCGCAGGAAGCGCTGGGCGATCGCCTCGTCTTCGCTGCTGCCGCTGAGGTCGTGGATGCCGGGCAGATCGACGAGCTGGACGCTGCGGCCGTGGCTGTCGGGGGGAAGGGAGCCCCGCAGCAGATCAACCGTCAGGCCCGGCCAGTTGGCGATCTGGGCATGGCCGCCGGTGAGTCGGTTGTAGAGGGTGGACTTGCCGGTGTTGGGCATGCCCAGCAGGGCCACGACGCGGGTGGCCGGTCCGGCCGCCGCCTCGCCGACGCTGGCGTGGCAGCCGCCTTCAGCGCCGAGCAGGCCGGCGCGGCGCTGCTCCGGCGGGGAGGGGCCGGCGCGTGCTGTGGCCCAGGGGTGGTTCATCGCTGCTGGGCCGCATGGTCCACACCATTCTCTAGCGGCGGCCGCCATCGAACCGCCCGCAGGTGGCGGTGTCAGGTGACCAATGGCACGTCCGGACGCCGCCACCAGAGCCAGCCTTCCCGGTTGATCAGCAGACCGATCAGCACCAGTGCCAGCATCAGCACGATCTGGTCGGCGCGGGCCCCCGGCACCAGGATGTCGGCGGCCAGGTGGGGCAGGTTCGTCAGCGTGTAGAGGAGGCTGAATCCGAAGTGCACCGCCCGCCAGCGGCGCCAGCGCCGCGGATGGCCCCCATCGCTGGCGGCATAGGCGATCAGCAGGAAGGCCCCCAGGGGGAGCAGGAAGTAGACCAGCATGCCCCCGAACACCAGGGGCAACCGGGCCGGGTCCACATGGGTCTCGATCTCAGGGGAGAGCCCATGGAACAGGGGCATCAGGCCCAGCTCCACATGGAAGAGCATCGCCAGCAGCCAGGCGATCCAGAGGCTGCGCAGCCGCAGGGCATGGTCGATGCCGTTGGGCATGGCCCCCATCTCGCTTTGCTCCAGTGTGGGGCTCCCCTGCGATCAGCGCCCGGTCGCGGGGGCTTCTTTGCGCCGGACGCGTTACCTTGACGGCACAGGGATGCTGCTGGTTCCTGCCGTCTGCCGATCATGCCCGTATCCATCGACGAGATCGAGATCCAAGGCTCCGCCGTGGCCACCGGCCCTGCCGGCAGAGCCATGGCCCAGCCCATGGAGCCCGCTCTCCTGGAGGGCCTCCAGGAGCACCTGGCCATGGAGCGCAAGGCCAGTGCCGCCTACTGGGCCATGGCCATCTGGTTCGCGGAACGGGAGCTGCGCGGCTTCTGCGCCTACCTGAAGGCCGAGTCCCAGGGGGAGCAGGCCCATGCCGGCCAGGTGGCTGATTACCTGCTCGCCCGCGGCCAGAGCGTCGACCTGGGGGCCCTGCCGGCACCGCGTCAGCAGTGGAGCAGTGCGGAGGAGATCCTGGCGGAAGCCTTTCGCATGGAGGCAGACATCACCAGCTCCCTGCAGCTGCTCTATGCCATGGCCGAACGGGCCGGCGACCTGCGTACCACCGTCTTCCTCGATCCAATGGTGCAGGGTCAGATCGACGCCGAGAACACGTCGGCCCACCTGCTCGGTCGGGTGCGATTCACCCGCCAGGAAGCGGCGGGGATGCTGCTGATCGATGCGGAGCTCAGCGCCGGCCAGAGCGCCCCGACCTCCCTGGCCTGAAGGTTGCCGAGCCGTTCAGGCCCCCAGGGGCCTGGCGGTGAGCTCCAGCAGAAACTCCACCGCCAGCGGGTCGCGCAGCGGTGCCTGCCGCAACTGACGGGCGGTCTGCTGCAGTTCCAGGCGGCGGCGCAGCACCACCAGCCGCTCCAGCTGCAGCCGCAGCAGCAGCCGGTCCTCCCGGCAGCGGCTGATCTCCCCGGCCAGATGGCGCCAGTTGCGGCGCAGGGTGTCCATTTCGCGGCAGAGGCTGCCGACCAGGCTGTCCGATGGCTGGGTGATGGCCGTCATGGGGCTCAGGCGGCGGCGAGGGGGGCGCTGTCCACCAGCTCGGGGGCGAGGCGCAGGCCGGTGCCGCCGCTGGGGGCCTCCATCAGCTGGGCGCTGCGGATGCGGGAGATCAGCCGGGTGGTGGTGACCCGGGTGGTGCCGATCAGTTCGCCGATCCGCTCGTGGGTGAGGCGGAAGGGCAGATCGCACCAGGGACCGCAACGGCGCCCCAGGCGCCGCACCAGCAGGGCCAGCAGGGCATG
>CALRJF020000009.1:0-147623 GCA_943367425.1 Candidatus Sulfopaludibacter sp. SbA3 | reverse complement strand
GGCGGCATCGCCATCACCGGCAACGCCGCCACCGCCGCCCAGGGCGTCTGGCAGTACAACCTCAACGCCGGCGGCGGCTGGGTCACCATCGCCTCCCCCTCTGACAGCGCCGCCCTGCTGCTGCCTGCCTCCGCCTCGCTCCGCTTCCTTCCCAGCAGCCCCCACTTCAACGGCATCCCCGGCGGCCTCACCGTCCGTGTCGCCGACACCCCCCTGGCCTTCAGCGCCGCCACCAACCTCACCGCCCTGCTCGGTCCCACCGGCCGCTACTCCGACCCCACCTCCCTCAGCACCGCCGTCAACACGGTCAACGACGCCCCCGGCGGCACCGACAACAGCTTCACGCTCCTGGAGAACGGCAGCCTCGGCTTCAGCCCCGCCGACTTCGGCTTCACCGACCCCAGCGACACGCCCGCCAACACACTCCTGAGCCTGCTGCTCACCACCCTGCCGGCCAGCGGCAGCCTCCGCCTCGCCGGGATCGCCGTCACCGCCGGTCAGACGATCACCGCCGCCCAGATCCCCTCCCTCACCTACACCGCTGCGGCCAACGCCAGCGGCAATGCCCTCGCCAGCTTCACCTTCCAGGTCCGCGACAACGGCGGCACCGCCAACGGCGGCATCGACCTCGATCCCACCCCCAACCGCCTCACCTTCAACGTCACGCCGGTCAACGACGCCCCCGCCGGCACCGATCGCACCGTCACCACCCTGGAAGACGTTCCCTACGCCTTCACAGCCGCCGACTTCGGGTTCTCCGACCCCAGCGACACACCCGCCAACAGCCTGCTGAGCCTGGTGCTCACCACCCTGCCCGCCACCGGCACCCTGCGTCTGGCTGGCGTCGCCGTCACCGCCGGTCAGACGATCACCGCTGCCCAGATCCCCTCCCTCACCTACACCGCTCCGGCCAACGCCAGCGGCAATGCCCTCGCCAGCTTCACCTTCCAGGTCCGCGACAACGGCGGCACCGCCAACGGCGGCAGCGACCTCGATCCCACCCCCAACCGCCTCACCCTCAACGTCGACGCGGCCAATGACCCTCCGGTGGCCACCGACGACGTCATCGGCGGCCTCCTCCGCCCGGCGGCCGGCACCACCGCGAAGGTGAAGGTCACCGACAACGACAGCGACCTCGATTCCGCCTTGGATCCCGCCTCGATCACGATCGTGGGCAGCACCGGACCCGGCCAGTCGCTGGTGGTGGCCGGCCAGGGCACCTGGAGCGTCAACATCGCCACCGAGGAGATCAGCTTCACCCCCCTGGGCGGCTTCGTCGGCGATCCCACCCCGATCCAGTACACGGTCAAGGACCTGCAGGGGGCGATCAGCGACCCCGCCACGGTGACCGTCGATTACGACAACCTGGCGATCACGCCCACCCCCCCCGGGCCGGAACCACGGCACGTCGACTTCTACCTGCTGCTCGACAACTCCACCTCGATGAAGGGCAGCGACCCGAGCGGCGTCTCCCGGATCGAGGCCCAGAACCGGCTGGCCTTCGAAACCCTCAAATCGGCCCTGGCCGCCGCCGGCTACGGCTACTCCCTCAAGGGCAGCTCCACCTTCCAGCCGTTCCTCGACAACACCCACCTCACCAGCAGCCAGACCCTCGCCTCCGAAATCCTCAACTACGAACTGGTGGACGATCCCACCGACGGCAGCAGCACCAATGCCAGGTCGCTGACGATCCACACCATCGATTTCGGCTATCTGGTCACCCACACCGAGATCACCTTCACCGGCAGCAATCCCGACTTCGGCGAACTGCTGGCCAGGGATGTGCTGCTCACCCAGACCCCCGACCTCCTCTACGGGGCCACCACCAGCCCCGACTGGATCGCCCGCGGTCTGCCGGCGCCCACGTCCCTCGATGCCTACACCGCCCCCGGCACCAGCGGCAATCGCTACAGCGGCACCGAGATGCTCGGGTCCCTGGTGGCCCTCGACAAGCTGCTGGTGAAGGAGCTGCCCAACGTCGCCCTCGACACGATCGTGTCGGTGGCGATGATCACCGACGGCCGGCCCGAACGGCGACCCTGGTGGGACAACCGGCCCGACCTCGGCCAGGGCTGGACCGGCACCAACGTCGCCCTGCCCACCAGCTCCTGGCTCGATGGGGACCCGATCCTCAGCTCGGGCCTTCGCTACACCAGCAGCGGCACCCCGATCCGGGTGCCCACGGCCGCCGGCGTCGACATCTGGGCCCAGGCCCAGACCTCCCTCAACAACACCCTCGACACCGTGGCCGCCAGGGCCGGCGCCAGCAACGTCAACGTGCTGGCGATCGGCATGGGCGATGGGGGGATCTCGAACTGGAATGCCATCTACACCGACCTGTTCACCAACCAGACCTTCGATGCCAGCCGCAGCTGGAACTACCAGTTCTCCACCTCCGGTCAGCTGCCGCAGCTGTCGGGGTGAGCCGCCATTGCGCCCCTCCCCCGGATCACGGCAGGCTGGGGGCGTTGCGCGCCGATGGCCATGACCCGCGAGCTCGACCCCTTCCGCATTCCGCGTGCCGGCTGGGAGGCCGCCCCCCTGGCCGGGCTGGCCTCGGTGGATCTCAACCAGAACGGCGGCGCCTTCACGGGCCGGGAGTTCTTCTCGGAATCCACCGTGGGGGGCGTGGTGCTCTATGCCGCCTATCAGGCCCTGCTGAGCGGCCTGCGCACCGAAGCCCTGCGCAAACGGGGCGACATCAACCGGATGACCCAGGTGCGCCTGGTGCTGGCCACGAGCCTGGAATCGGCCCGCACCGGCGTGGCCGTGGGCGCCGTGATGTCGGTGCTGCTGCTGGTGTGTCCCTGGCTGGCGGCACCGATGGCGGTGCTCGGGGTGGTGGGCAGCGCCAAGGCCTCGGTGGATCTGTTCCACGCCTTCTGGGATGGTCTCGACGGGGAGCAGAAGCTGCGCCTCACCGTGGCCGCCCATGAAGCGGGGGTCAGCCTGAGGGGCTTCTTCGACAACGATCCCCAGGGCGCCGCCGCAAGGGCGTGATTCCCACCATCCCATCGGCGCTCCGAACCGGCCAGATTGGACCGACGAATGCCTGCCGAGACATGCCGCGCTCCGTCCAGAGAATCAGGCAGTGGGCGGCCGGCCGACTCCGCGCCGCGGCGGCGGCCCTGTGGGAGGAGCCGGCGCTGCCCGCAGCCACGTCTGTGAGCACCCTGGCCACGCCCCCCCGCACCATGGCGGTGGACCCGACCACCTCCCTCTGTCCCGGCGTGCGGGAACCGCTGTCGGTGGAGGCGGCCGTGCTCAACCGCGACATGACCGTGCTGAAGCGGGAAGCCGCCGACTCCCTGGCCGCCCTGGGGGCGGCCCATGCCCTGGTGACCTCCTCCCGGCTGGCCCAGGTCCAGGAACTGCGCCCCCGGGTGATCGAGGGCCAGGTGCCGGGTGACGCCCTGATGGCCCTGGCCGCCGAGTACCAGGGCTGGCAGAGCGACCAGGTGCGCATCTTTGACGCCCTGGCGCTGGTGATGCGCACGCGGGTGCCGAAGGGACTGGTGCTCGACCAGGTGGATCCGGGGCTGCAGGAGCAGGCCCGCTCCCACCTGGAAGCGCTGTCGTTGGAGTACCAGCGGCGCCTGCTGGCGGAGCAGTTCCAGCCCACCGACGAGCCTCCCGCCAGCGACTGACCCGCCAGGGCAGAACCAGGATCAGGCCGTCGAGCAGTTCGGCCATGCGGATCGGTTTGGTGAGGTATCCGCTGCATCCCGCCGCCAGGCAGCGCTCCTGATACTCCTTGAGCGGATGGGCGGTGGTGGAAGGATCCATGGCGGACGGCTCGAGGAGTTTCAGCAGGCTCCCTTCAACCCAGGATGTGACGTGCCGCTCAGAGAAGCCGCGCCGGGGCGGAGCCGGAGGCTGAACCCGGCGCCATGGCGAGCGGAGCGATGGCCCCATCAGCATCGATCACGTGGTGATAAACCCGATTCTTGCCGTCATTCTTGGCGGCATACATGACCGAATCGGCCATCTGGAGCATCGAATCGAGATCATCCGGGGCGGTCATGAACGTGACGGCTCCCACACTGACGCTCACAGGGCAGGTGTGATCGGGGGAGGAATGGCTGATGGCGCCTCGTAGTCGTTCCAGCACCGATTGGGCTTGTTGCGGACCGACTTCTGGAAGCATGATCACAAATTCGTCGCCTCCGAGGCGTGCCGCCACATCGCTGGTCCGGATGGAGGCGATCAGCACCTGGGCCACCGCCAGCAGCAGTTCGTCGCCGGCCTTGTGGCCGCGCAGGTCATTGACGCCCTTGAAGTTGTCCATGTCCAGATAGGCCAGGGTCACGGGCCGCTTATGGCGCCGGCAGAGATCCAGGAGGCGAACACTGTCTTCGAAGAAGGCCCGCCTGTTCAGCAGAGGGCACAGGAAGTCCATCCGGCTGAGGGCCCGCTCACGCGAGATCGAGGATCTCAGGGCGGTCACCAGCAGACCCACGATGGCGAACGATGTGCCTTGCACAAGACCGTTCGCCACCGAGAATGTGTGACGCGAAAAGGGTAAATCAGCGAACTCGTTGGAATGGGACCAGCCGATCGTGCTGAGCGTGGCTGCTGACAACGCCCCCACCCAACCGAACTGCCAGGCTGCCAAGGCGATGGGCAGGTAAAAAAGAGGAAACAGACGCAGCTCTGAATCGCCAAAGCAATCGACAGCGGAAATCAACAGGATTCCCACCAGAACAAGCACAAAGCAGGCCCCATTCTGGGCCCTGCCACTGGCCGCTGAAGATTTCGATTGCATCCAGCTCGCCATCCCCCATCCTTGGCACTATGTCATCTACAACTGCCGTAGCCACTGCCTTGCAGCAGATGTGCAGCCATTCGATGTTCTGAGTTTCTCTAGCTTGAGTTCAACGGTCGCCGGTCGCCATGCCGCCAGAACCTGCCATCGCTGGCGACGCTGGGGCGATCGCCGCCAGCATCCCCCTGCTGAAGGCCCCTACAGGCATCCGGGGCTTCGATGAGATCAGCGGCGGTGGCCTGCCCCGGGGCCGCTCCACCCTGATCACGGGCTCGGCGGGGGTGGGCAAGACCATCTTCGGACTGCAGTTCCTGGTCTACGGAGCCCTGCACCACCACGAACCCGGGGTGCTGGTGAGCTTCGAGGAATCAAAGGCGTCGATTCTCGAGAACGCGGCCTCCCTGGGGTTCGACCTGGCCGAACTGCTGCGCAGCGGGCGACTGGCGCTGGAGACGATCCAGACCTACCCGGATGAAACGGAGGCCATCGGCGGCTTCGATCTCGAAGGCCTGTTCCTGCGCCTGGAGATGGCAATCGAAGCGGTGGGGGCCAGGCGGGTGGTGCTCGACCCGATCGAGACCCTGCTGGCCCGCTTCGGCAACACCACCATCCTTCGCGCCGAGCTTCTGAGGCTGCTCGAATGGCTGAATGGACGGGGGATCAGCGCGGTGATCATCGGTGAAACGGGCCGGCGAGGCGAACTCACCCGCTTCGGCATCGAGGAATACGTGTCGGATTGCGTGATCAAGCTGGAGCTGCGGGTGGAGGCCGAAATCAGCACCCGCTTCCTGCGGCTGCTCAAGTACCGCGGCTCTCCCCATGGCACCAACGAATTCCCCTATCTCATCAGTGATCATGGCATTGAGTTGATGCCGATCACATCAGTGAAACTCGATTACATTGTTTCCAGCGAAAGGATCCACACAGGCATTTCCCTTCTCGACGAGATGCTGGGCGGTGGCCTCTACCGCGGCTCCAGCGTGCTGATTTCCGGCAACACCGGCAACGGCAAGACCACCCTGATCGCCTCCATCCTGTGCGAGGCATCCCGCCGCGGTGAGCGGGTCCTGTTCATCTCCTCGGAGGAATCCGTCTCCCAGCTGGTCCGCGACATGGCCTCGGTGGCCATCGATCTGCAGCACTGGCTGGATGCGGGGCTGCTGAAGATCTGGTCGGAGCGGCCGAGCAGCCAGGGACTCGAACAGCGCCTCAGAATCCTCGAGCAGCTGCTCGAAACGTTCCAACCCCAGGTGGTTGGTGTTGACACCGTCCAGGCCCTTTGCCATGCGGCGAATCCAACAACAACCAATTCCATTCTGGTTCGGGAAATCGAGCTGATGCGGGGAAAGGGGATCACCCTGTTGATGAGCGTCCTCACCGAAACCGAGCACGAGCATTCCAGTGTGGTGGGCATCTCCTCAATCCTCGACACCTGGCTGCTACTGAAGAACGTGGAAGCCAACGGCGAGCGCACCCGCCTGCTGGTGGTGATCAAGAGCCGGGGCAGCTACCACTCGAACCAGATGCGTGAATTCCGTCTCACCGACCAGGGACCGGTTCTGGAGGATGTGGTGATCGGTCCGGCCGGGATTCTCACCGGCTCGGCGCGCAAGGCCCACCAGCAGAAGGTTCACTCCCGCACCGCCCGGCAACTGGCCGCGATCCACCAGAAACGCCTGGCTCTGGAACAGCACGTGGCGGAGGTGGGGGCCCGGATCGCCGCCATGCAGGCCCAGATCAGCCAGGAGTCGGTCGAAAAGGAGCAGTCGATCGCCCGGGAGCAGGAGCTGCTGGCCTCGCAGGCCAACCAACAGCTCTGGATGGAACAACACCGCGGGGAGGAGTCATGAGCCAGGAGCAGACCCACAGCCGCTATGTGCTCACCCTCTACATCAGCGGCACCAGCCCCCGCTCCACCGCGGCCCTGCTCAACATCCAGAGCCTCTGCGATCGGGAACTCAAGGGCCAGGTGGAGCTGCTGGTGGTGGACATCCACAACCATCCCGAGGTGCTCACCGAGGAACGGATCCTGGCCATCCCCACCCTGATCCGGCGGCTGCCGCCTCCGCTGCGGCGCATCATCGGCGACCTGAACGACAAACAGCGGCTGCTGCTGGCCCTGGATCTGCAGCCGGTCCCAGCTGCGGCCCCCAACCCATGACCAGTCCCTCGCCAACGCCCGACCCCGGGGAGATCGCGGACCTGCGCCAGCAGGTGGCCGAACTGGAGGACGCCCTGCAGGCGATCCGCCAGGGGGCGGTGGACGGGGTGGTGGCGGACCCGGAGGCGGGTGGCGCCATGCTCTACAGCGCCATCACGGCCGACCGGCCCTATCGCCTGATCGTGGAGGCGATGGGGGAGGGGGCCGCCACGGTCTCCCCCAGCGGCAGGATTCTCTACGCCAATCACCAGCTGGCCGCACAGCTCCAGTGCCAACGGGAGAACCTGATCGGCAGGGTCATCGGCGATCTGGTGAGCGCGGGCCAGCAACCCCAGCTCGACACCCTGGATGCGCCTGGGGCCGGCCAGCGGGCCCAGGCGCCGCTGGAGCTGGCGCGGGCCGACGGCAGCGGGGTGACCGTGCTGGCCTCGATGAGTGCCCTGGTGATCGAGGAGGCCGGTGGGGAGGCGATCCGGTGCCTGATCACCACCGACCTCACCCAGATCCGCCTGGCCCAGCAGGCCGTGGAGGACTCGGAGCTCAGCTTCCGCATGCTGGCCCTCAACGCCCAGGACGGCATCCTGATCCTCAACTGGAGCAGTGGCCGGATCACCCTGGCCAACCCCTACATCAGCCGGCTGCTCGGACGACAACCCCAGGAGCTGATCGGCAAGGAGCTCTGGCAGATCGGCTCCTTTCTCGACAAGGACAAGTCGATGCAGCTGTTCGATGAACTGCAGGCCACGGGTTACGTCCGCTACGAAAATCTGCCCCTGCGCTCCGCCGATGGCTCCCTGAAGGAGGTGGAGTTCGTGAGCAACGCCTACCTGGTGGGGGAGCAGCGGGTGATCCAGTGCAACATCCGCGACATCTCCGAGCGGCGGGCGGCGGAGCGGCTGGCCCAGGCCTATCAGCAGGAGACCCTGCGCAGCCTCCAGGACATGGTGGCGGCCCTGGTGGCCCTGAGTGAGGCCAGGGATCCCTACACGGCAGGACACCAGGCCCGGGTGGCCCAAGTGGCCACGGCGATTGCGGCGGAAATGGGGCTGAACGAGCACCAGATCGAGGGGATCCGGATCAGCGGCCTTGTTCACGACATCGGCAAGTTCGCCATCCCCGCCGAACTGCTGATCAAACCCACGGCCCTGAAGAAGGAGGAAATGGCCCTGATCCGCACCCATGTCCAGGAGGGGGCAGATGTGCTGCTGCCGATTCACTTCCCCTGGCCCGTGGCCGAGGCGGTGCTTCATCACCACGAGCGCCTCGATGGCAGCGGCTACCCCCAGGGACTCAAAGGCGAGGCCATCTGTCTGGAGGGACGGATCCTGGGGGTGGCCGACACGGTGGAAGCGATGGCGACCCATCGGCCCTACCGCTTCTCCAAGGGCCTGGAGGCGGCCCTTGATGTGATCGAGGCCGGCAAAGGCAAGATCTACGACCCGGCCGTCGTGGATGCCTGCCTGCGGTTGTTCCGGGAGAAGGGCTATCAGCTGCCGAGCACCAGCGAGCGACGGGAGTTGTCCGCACCGGTGGCCGCCCTGGCTACTGGAGACCCCCAGCCTGAGCACCATGGATGAGGCGGATGTTCCACGGCTGGAGGTCCTCAGCCGCGACGACAGCGAAACGCCGCGGCACTTCTGCTTGGTTTCGGTGCCATTGGTTCATGCCTGCATCGATCCCCGGCCTCTCCAGGAGAGGGCTGTTGAAAATGGATCACAGCGAGCCATGAAGATTCCCACGCTGGCGCTGAGTTTCATGGCGCTGGTGGATCGGTTCTCATCAGGTTGGAAGTGCAGCCTCGTTGGGAGACAAGGTCATGACCAGACGCCAGGAGATGCATCAACGCAACGGACGGACCTGGAGCACGGTCCTCGGCCTGGGCCTGGGCCTTCTGGCCGCCATGGTGGTCACACCGAAGGTCGATGCCCAGACAGCATCCGGGTTGATTGCCAATTGGGGCAAAGCCTGCAAGATGCGCGTGGTGGAGCAATTCAGTGTTCCCATGGCTGATGCCCTTGTGACCATCGGTGCCACGGAGCAGCAAAGCCTTGATGAAGGCAAAACCTCCCTCGCCAACATCAAGTCTTACGGCATGAGTTACAGCTGGCAGATCCGCGGCAAGAAAATCAATGGCTACTGCAATGTGAATGGCAAGGGCACCATCACCGCGTTCAAGCAGGGTCTCTGAACCGACTAGAAGACGTAGCTGTCGGCTCCCACCGACTGGGCCCAGGACTGGCAGTCCGATTCCGAGGGCTTCCACTCGCAGGCCAGCACCCTCCAGTCTCCCCGACCCCCCTGGAGCAACTGGCAATAACTGCCTGGGGTCGCCATCGGCTCCGCTCCAGCGGCGGGCAGGCTCTCCTGCTCAGAAGCCATGGGGCAAAACCAAAACTTTTCAATCAGTCAAGCCTTGCCCATGCACCGATGTCAATGAAGACGGGAAGATTGCCATCCATTCATCGGAACGATGAGTAAGATTGCAGATCGACAAGTTGGCCAAGACCGGAGTACGGCGATCGTTACCTGCGTTGTGCAGCGGATGGGATCAGCGGCTTGACTTCCACAGGGTGCAGAGGGCGGCCATGGAATTCTGACCCTCCGCCACGACACAGCCGATGTGGCTGCGATTGTCGCGTTCGAACAGAATCGCCCGATGAACCGAAGAATTGCGCCAGTTGTTGATCACCCCAGCACTGCTCCAGCCCTCCTTGGCACGTGGGCAGGCCAGCACTTCACTCATCGGCACGAGGCCGCCGGTTGCCTCGACGCGGCGCTGAAAATCCTGCCACTGGGCCATGGCGTGATCACAGTCCCGACGATCCAGCAGGCCCTGGAGCACGGACAGGCCATAGGCGTGGTTGGCCCTCTCGAGCGCATCCGGCAAGGGTTGCAGCGGCGCCCGTCCCTGGCTGGTGCGTAGCTGATTGATCGTCTGCTCCAGGGACCGTGCCGCCGGCACCATGTCCGCTGAGGCCGCCTGTACCGGTAGCGAGACCAGGAGCCCCATCGCCAGAATCGCGGCGGCTCCGCCCATCATCGGGAGTGAGTGGCAGGTCATCGGAGCAACACCATAGGAGCCAGGGCAAATCAATGGAATCAAGGAAATCTGTGGGTGACGTCAGTAGGTGTTGTCAGTGGGTGTAAATCAAGGCGCTGTAGGCAGCGATCGATACGGTTCCCTGCCATGAAAAACCATCGTAATCACCGGGCTCTGCCAGCGCATCGCTGCTGCCGAAGCCTTCGAACGCCTCGCTGTATCCCTGCCAGTCGCTGTTGAAGCGAAGCTGCCAGTGCCCCTGCGCAGGAAAACCGATCCGGTAGTGGTGGTGGGGCTGGCAGGAGAAATTGGCGATCACGAGCACATCATCGCCGGGTCCCCCGGATTCCCAGCGATGGAAGGCGATGATCTTCTGCGCCTCATTCTCATGAAACACCCGGGTGCACTGGCCGCTCAGGCCGCGGGAGACGCCCTCCCGGTTCAGGCGCAGGGCAATCAGATCGCGATAGAGACGCACGATGCCATGAAATTCATCCCGCTGATCCCAGTCGAGCGGAACCGAGTCGCGGAAATGATCTCCTTCCAGAAACTCCTGGCCCTGGAAGAGCATCGGCACGCCCGGAGCCGTGAAGATCATGGCGGCGGCCAGGGTGGAGCGCTTCTGGGCATACCAGCCCTTGGCATCCTCCGGGTTCACCTCCTGGGGCACCCGTGACTGGCCATTGGCCACGTCATCGTGGGATTCGCTGTAGATGACGCGCTCGAAGGCATCATCGTTGTAGCGATAGGTGAGGGCGGAATGAATCGACGCCAGGGATCGCTGCTCATCGCTCTGGGTGATCACAGCGCCACGGATCTGCTGGACGAACTTGATGTCCCACTGGGCGCCGAAGCCGGCACCGCCAGCCCCCACATCCCTGGTGAGCCAGCCATTGCAGAACATGTCCTCGGCGATGGTGAGACGGCCGGGATAACGCCGGGCCACCAGCTCATTGATCGCCTGCAGCAGGCTCCAGCCATCGGGAAGATCGTCAGCGTCGACCCCCCGAACACTGCGGATGTGGGAGGTACTGTCGAAGCGCAGACCATCGACGTGGTAATCCTCCAGCCACATGCAGACGTTGTCGAGGAAAAACTGGCGCACCTCGCCGCGGCCGTAGTCGGGCCGAGTTTCGCCCCAGGGGGTATGGGAACGATCGTCGTTATAGAAATAGATGCCGCCGCGGCCATTCTCCGACCAGCCATCAAATTGCCAGAGATCCAGATCACTGGGGCCCAGGTGGTTGTAGACCACATCCAGAATCACGGCGATGCCCCGTTGGTGAGCCCGCTTGATGAAGAGCTTGAACGCGGCTGGGCCGCCATAGTCGGAATCAACCGCAAAACTGTGGGATGGGTTGTATCCCCAGGAGCAGTTTCCTGCAAACTGACCCACCGGCATGATCTGGATGGCGTTGATGCCGAGTTTGCTGAGGTGCTCCAGCCTGGAGGTCACGGCCGCGAACTGACCGGGATCCACATCGTCCCTGTCGCTGAACGTGCCCACATGAAGTTCATAGATGACGAGCTGATGCCATGAAGCCAGGTGAAAGTCATCCCCTTCCCAGTCGAAGTGCGGATCATGGACCACGCCATTGCCCACCGAACTGGTCACCTCCCTGGCATAGGGATCGATCCGCTGCAGCTCACCCTGCTTGGTCTGCAGCAGATACTTGTACTGATCGCCGATCCGGGCCGTGGTGATCCGGGCGCTCCAGTAGCCACCGGCTTCGGCCTGCATGGGATGGGCCAGGCCATCCCAGCCGTTGAAGGTACCGATCACCGCAGCCCGCCGGGCGTGGGGGGCCCAGACGCGAAAAGCCACCCCCTCGTTCAGCGGAACGGCGCCCATGCGATCCAGGGTGCAACGATCAGCCATGCCCCCATCCCGATGAACTCAAGTGGCTGGTGAACGCCATGCCCATGCCACTCAACCCTCCCAAATATCTTGCCAATGAATGACAATCAGTGGCAGCCATCCATGCCTTCCATGGACCTCCAAACCGTAATCGCCGATGCTTCCGAACAACGTCTGTTGCCACAATTCGCTGCAGTGATCAGGCCTGATGACACACCCACGGCAGGCAACGGCCCCGCCCCACAGCCCGTGACCCCGCGGCTCAGCATCATCATCCCGGTCCTCAATGAAGCCGGCGAGATCGCCGCACTCCTGCCCCACTGGCAGGAACTCGCCGAAGCGGGCGCCGAAATCACCCTGGTTGACGGCGGCAGCACCGACGCCACGGCGGCCATGGTCCAGGCCGCGGGATTCAGCGTGATGGAGGCCCCCCGGGGCCGGGCCCGTCAGATGAATGCCGGCGCCGCCCGGGCCAGCGGCGAACTGCTGCTGTTTCTCCATGCCGACACGCGGCTGCCGGCGGGGGCCCTGGAGCTGGTGCTCGAGGCCCTCGCCACCGGTGGGTGCTGGGGCCGCTTCGATGTGGCCCTGAGCGGCGGCGCCCCCCTGCTGCACCTGGTGGGGACGCTGATGAACCTGCGCTCCCGCCTCAGCGGCATCGCCACCGGCGATCAGGCGATCTTCATGACCCGGGAGATCTTCAACCGGATCGGCGGCTTCCCCGACCAGCCCCTGATGGAGGACGTGGAACTGTCGGCGCGGCTGCGCCGGGTGGCGCCACCGGTGTGCCTAGGGGCCAGGGTGGTCACCTCCTCGCGGCGCTGGCAGCGCCACGGGATCTGGCACACGATCCTGACGATGTGGGGCCTGCGTCTGGCCTATGCCTGCGGGGTGCCCAGCTCGCGGCTGGTGCGGTACTACCGGTGAAGCGTGGGCCTCGCCGGTGGCTCAGGCGGCCAGGGCCCCACCGCAACTGGATCCGCTGCCGGCGGTGCAGCCGAAGCAGTGGTCGGCCACCCGGATCGGGTCCCCCTGGGGATCCCGGCGCAGCAGATCCCGCAGGTGGGGCCGCTGGCGTTGGTCCCCATCCGGCGGCTGGGCAGGCAGTCCCAGCTGCTGGTTGAAGTCGCAGTCATAGAGCCAGCCCTGCCAGTCGACGCTGATCAGCTGGCGGCACATCACCTGGGGCAGGTTGGCGGGCTGGTGACGGGAACGCAGCAGGGCCCGGTAGCCCTCCAGGGTGCCGCTGGCCTCGAGCGCGGAGGCGAACCGCTGGATCGGCATGTTGGCCAGGGCATAGAGCCGATTGAACACCACGCCGTGCTGCTCGCGCAGCACCCGCCGGTAGTCGGCCTCCAGGGCGGCCTGCGGCGGCGGCAGCACGGGCCCCTGGGGGTTGAAGACCAGATCCAGCTCCAGGCCGGAGTCGGGCCTGCCGTAGCCGAGCGCGTTGAGCTGCCGCAGGCCGGCGAGGCTGCGCTCGAACACCCCGGTGCCCCGCTGCCGTTCCACGTTCTCCTGGAGGTAACAGGGCAGCGAGGCCACCACCACCACCCCTTCCGCCGCCAGGAACGCGGCCAGATCCTCCTGGCCAGGTTCCCCCAGGATCGTGAGGTTGCAGCGGTCGATCACCCGCACCCCCAGCTGCCGGGCCGAGCGCACCAGCACCCGGAAGCCCCCATGCAGTTCCGGAGCACCGCCGGTGAGATCCAGGGTGCCGATGTCCCGGGCCGCCAGCACGTCGGGGATCAGCGCCAGGGTGGCGTCGTCCATGCTTTCAGTGCGGCCGGGCCCGGCATTCACATGGCAGTGGGAGCAGGCCTGGTTGCAGCGGTAGGTGAGGTTCACCTGCAGGGTGTCGAGGCCGCCGCGGCGCAGGGACGGGAAGCCTCCTCCCTCCCCCTGGAGAGCATCCGTGACAGGGGCGGAGGGCACGAAGGAGGTCACGGTGAACCGTACGGACCGGGGCAGTCTGATCAAGCCGGGCCGGCGCTGTTGCTGCTGCGGTGGCGGCACAGCGAAGATCCCGCTAGATGCTAAGCATCTTGAAGCCCAGGGCGATCAGCACGAAGCCCGCCAGCAGTTCCACCTTGCCGCCCACCGTCACCGAGATCCGGCGGGCCAGGAACAGGCCGAGATAGGTGGACAGGAACGCGCCCACTCCAATGGCCATGGAATAAAGCGGCAGCGGCTTGTTCACCAGACCCAGGGACACCCCCACCCCCAGGGAATCGATGCTGGTGATCATCGAGACGAACAGGATCTTCCAGGGGCCATGGACACGCACCTGAGGTTCCTCGGCGGCACCTTCATGCATTTCCTTCCAGGCCTGCCAGGACATGTGGGCGCCCACGGCCACCAGCAGGGCGAAGGCGATCCAGTGATCGAAATCGACGATCAGGTTGCGCGCCACCCGACCCAGCAGAAAGCCCAGCGCCGTGGCAAGACCTTCGGACAGTCCGGAGCTGAGGGCAAAGAACAGGGAACGTCGCCACGAGAAATGACGAAATCCCAGAGCGATCGCCGCCGAAAACGAATCTATACTTAAAACCGTCGTAAAAAGAAGCAGCTCAAGAAGCATGAAGGGAGCGATGAAGGGTGATCCCGGCCAGACGGAATGGCGCTTTCGATCGGCTGGGGCACACTATCACCGTCCCTCAGAGAGCACCGTGCCGGTGCGCATGGTTAGTCAGTTACCGCCAAACAGTTGCTGCAGCATGCCCCCCACGGCCTGGCCGAAACCCTCACTGCCGCTGGGCTGGGGCTGGCCGTAGGCACCGATCGGCTGCATGGCCTGGTTCAGCCGGGTGGTGGTGGCCTGGTTGTAGCTGTTGAAACTCAGATTGAAGGTTCCCCAGTCCATGGAGATCTGGGTGCGGGAAGAGGCTGCATCCACCGTGGATCGGGCCGGGATGGTGGACCCATTCGGCAGGCTCAGACTCCAGGGATTGCCGCCCGTGGCGGTGAACCGCATCGTGCGCAGCGGATTGGACAGGGGCAAGCCGTCCATGGCGAAGTCCAGGGTGCGGCTGCCATTGCCGTTGTTCTTCAGGATGGTGTAACGGCAGTTGCCTTCGTAGATGGTGGTGCCGGTGTTCGTCCACTTGCAGCGGCCATGCTGCTCGGTGCGGATGAAGGGCCAGCGGGCATTACCGGTGGCGGGCACGGCCGGATTCGTGGTTCCCGCGCCGGGCCCCCAGTTGGAGCCGTTGCCACCGATCACCGTGCCCTGGCCGGGCTGGGTTCCGCCGGCAGCAGCACCCCCGAACAGCCAGGGGTTCAGGCGTGGATCGAACTGGCTGCGCTGATTCGTGGTCCAGCAGCCCCTCATGCTGAAGTTGCAATAGCGGCCATCGGCGAAGGTGACTTCGAGGATGGGGCTGTTGACGAGATTGTTCTCCAGCGCCAGCCGGGCCCGGCGCCCGAACTCCCGCTCGGTCTCGGCGATCGCGGCACCGGTGGCGTTGAAGCAGACGTTGGCGGAACTGTCGCAGATCACCCCCTGGGCGGGGAAGGAGAGGCTGCCGTTGTTCTGCTGACCCCAGGCGCCCCCGGTGGACCCGCCACCCCAGGCACCGCCGTTCTGGGCGAGGGTGGCACCCCAGGGAGCCGCCAGGGCCGGGCTGGATGCAAGCAGCAGGCAGGCACCGATCCAGGTTCTCTTCAATGCATGCACCAACAACATCCTTGAACCCTATCAGGACAGATCCATGCATCAGATTTGCATCATTCAGTGAAGAGATGGCAGCCAAACTGTGATCTCGGAGCAACGACAATCTCACTCCACTTCCAGGCTGCCCCGCACCATGTTCATGCCGCAATGGAACGGGTAGAGCCCCGGCTCGGCCGGCGGCAGGTCGAGGCTGGTGCTGGCGTTGAGGGGCAGATCCAGGCTCCTGTGGAAGTCGGGGAAGATCACCTGGGCGACGCAGCCGCTGGGATCAATGCGGTGAAAGGTGAGCCGCACCGGCCGGCCCGCCGCCACCTTGATCCGCGCGGGCACATAACCCCCATCCACGGTGATGGTGATCTCCTGCACACCCTGCTCCCCCTCGCGGGCGGCCACACCACCGCCATGGCGGCCCAGGAACCACCACAGCTCCCAGGCGATCAGTGCCCCCCCGACGAGGGTCACCAGCCCCCGCAGGGCCAGGGGCTGTTCGATGCTGCGCCAGAGGGGCGCCGCGGCGGCGAGCACCATCATGGTCGCCCTCCAGCCGGAAGGGCAGCCGGCCGGAAGCGCCGCAGCCGCAGGGCATTGGAGACCACCGACACCGAGCTGAAGGCCATGGCGGCGCCCGCGATCATCGGGTTGAGCAGCCAGCCGGTGAGGGGAAACAGCAGCCCCGCCGCGATCGGGATGCCGGCCACGTTGTAGGCGAAGGCGAAGAACAGGTTCTGGCGGATGTTGGCCATCGTGTGACGGCTGAGCTCGATCGCCCCCGCCACCCCGGCAAGGTTGCCGGAGATCAGGGTGATGTCGCTGGCGGCGATCGCCACATCGGTGCCGGTGCCCATGGCGATGCCCACATCGGCGGCGGCCAGGGCGGGAGCGTCGTTGATGCCGTCGCCCACCATCGCCACCGGGCCCTGGCCCTGCTCCTGCAGCTGGCGCACCACCGCGGCCTTGTCGGCGGGGAGCACCTCGGCGATCACCCGCCCGATGCCCGCCTGGGCCGCCACCACCTGGGCGGTGCGGCGGGCATCGCCGCTGAGCAGCACCACCTCCAGACCGAGGCGCCGCAGGGCGGCGACGGCCGCCGGGGAGCTGGGCTTGAGCGGGTCGGCGATGCCGAAGCAGGCCTCGATCCGCCCGTCCACCTCCACGGCGGAGACGCTGCAGGCGGCCCGCTCGAGCCGCTCCGCCAGGGGCAGCAGGGCACGGGTGTCGGGACCGCCGGCCGCCAGCCAGCGGGGGGTGCCCACCCGCACGCGCCGGCCGTCCACCCGGCCCTGCACCCCGCCGCCGGCCACCGCCTCGAAGCCCTCCACCCCAGGCAGGGCGACGGCGGGCAGCTGGCGGCTGGCATAGGCCACGATCGCTTCGGCCAGGGGGTGCTCGGAGCGGGATTCCAGGGCGGCGGTGATCCCCAGCAGGACATCGGTGGGCAGGACCGCGCCAGGCAGGCGCTCGAAATCGGTCACCTGGGGCTGGCCGCTGGTGAGGGTGCCGGTCTTGTCGAGCACGATGGTGCGCAGGGCACCAGCGGTCTCGAGGGCTTCGGCACTGCGGAAGATCAGGCCGTTCTCCGCCCCTTTGCCGGAGGCCACCATGATCGAGGTGGGGGTGGCCAGGCCGAGGGCACAGGGACAGGCGATCACCAGCACGCTGACCAGGAACAGCATCGCCAGCACGGCGTTGCCGCTCACCAGGAACCAGCCCACGAAGGCGGCGATGGCGATGGCGATCACCACCGGCACGAACCAGCCCACCACCCGATCGGCCAGGCGCTGCACCCGGGTGCGGGAACTCTGGGCCTGGCGCACCAACTCGACGATCCGGGCCAGCACCGTGTCGGTGCCCACCCGGCTGACGCGGAAGCGGAAGCTGCCGCTGCGGTTGATCGAAGCCCCGATGACGGCGTCGCCGGGCCCCTTGGCCACGGGGGTCGGCTCACCCGTGAGCATGGCCTCCTCCACCCAGGAGCTGCCCTCCTCCACCACCCCATCGGTGGGCAGCTTCTCCCCCGGACGCACCTGCACCAGATCCCCCACCGCCAGCAGCGACACGGGAATCTCGCTCGTCTGCCCATCGCGGATGACCCGGGCCGAGGGGGGCTGGAGCTGCAGCAGGCGCCGGATCGCCTCGGAGGTCTGGCCGCGGGCCCGGGCCTCCAGCAGCCTGCCCAGCAGCACGAGGGTGAGGATCACCGCGGCGGACTCGAAGTAGACGTCGGCCGGAAGGCCCTCGGCGATCAGCAGCCCCGGGAAGAGGGTGACCACCAGCGAACCCAGCCAGGCGATGCCGGTGCCGGCCGCCACCAGGGTGTTCATGTCGGCGGAGTGGCTGCGGAAAGCCGCCCAGGCCCCGGTGAAGAACTCGCGGCCGCACCAGAACAGCACCGGGGCACTGAGCACCATCTGGTTCCAGGGGCTGGTGAACCAGTGGGGCAGGAAAGGGAGATGGGCCATTCCCAGCATGTGGGGCAGGCTGGCGGCCACCACCAGCAGGGTGAGCACCGCCGCCACACCCACCTTGCGGCGCAGCATTGTGAGTTCATGGGCCAACTCCCGCTCCAGCGCCTCGGCCGTGGCCGCTGGAGCCGGGGCCACCGGATGGCAGCAGGCTGGCTCGACGGAGGGGGCGGTCATCGCGGCAAGCTCCCTGGCGAGGCCGCCGCCTTTCGGTGGCGACCAGCCAGCAGCATCCCCAGACCCGAACCGGCTACGAACAGCGTGAGCACCCCGACGATCGTCGAAGTCCAGGGCTGCAGATCCACCGCGCCGAAGTTGCCGGTGTGCAGCTTCATCAGCCAGAAGGCCTCGATCTGGCGGTCCGACAGGACGCCGTAAAGGGAAGCGGCCAGGGCGATGCGGGTCACGGAAGGCTGGCGGAGGGGTCAGCCATCACCTTAAAGTCTCCAGACAGATGGAGAGTCAAGTCCATGCCCCGCGACGGCACGAAGGTCGGCATGAAGATCGGGGTCCTCGCCAGCCGCAGCGGCCTGCCGGTCAAGACCCTGCGCTACTACGAGGAGCTGGGCCTGCTGCCGGCGATCGGCCGCAGCGAAGGCGGCTACCGCCTGTTCGCCGAGGCGAGCCTTCAGCGGCTGGAGTTCATCCGGCGTCTCAAGACCCTCGGGCTCAGTCTGGAGGAAATTCAGGGCTGCCTGGCCGTGCACGATGCCGGGGAACTGCCCTGCAGCGACATCCAGATCCAGCTGGGGCGTCAGATCGAGCGGATCGATCAGCGGATCCGGGAGCTGCGGCAGCTCAGACAGGAACTGCAGGGGTTGCTGGCCGGCTGGCAGAGCGAGCCCGCCAAGGACGGCTCGGTGATCTGCCCCAATCTGCGGGTCTGAAGGCCTTGGGACGCCGGTGAAGCAATGACCCGGAGCCGCTTCCAGCCCCCAGCAGCCTCTCCATGCTGGAGGCAGCCGCCAGCAAGGGAGAGTCGCCGATGATCCGAACCCCATGGCCCATGCGCCGGCCTGATGCCGCGACCCTGCGACGGGCCGCCACCGCCGGGCTGGGGGCGCTGCTCCTGGTGCTGGCTGCACCGGCCCGATCCGGTCCTCCCCAGGCGACGGCGCCGGCGGGAACCGGGATGGGTGCGGGGCTGGGCAGCCCGGGGCCGATGGGCAGCCAGTCGATGGATCAGCACTTCATCGTGATGATGATTCCGCACCATGACGGGGCGATCGCCATGGCGGATCTGGCCCTGACGCGCGCGCGCCGGCCGGAGATCAGGGCCCTGGCCCGCAGCATCAGGGACAGCCAGACCCAGGAGAACGGCCAGATGCGCGCCTGGTACCGGCAGTGGTTCGGCGCCGATGTGCCGGCCTGGGCCGGCAGCTATGGGCGGGGGGTGTATGCGGGCTGGGGCGGCTGGATGGGCGGCAGGGGCGGACGCATGGGTGGCCCCGGTAGGGGCACGGGAATGATGGGGGCGGGGACGGATGTGGAGTGGCTGAAGAAGGCCCCCGACTTCGATCGGGCCTTCATCGAGCAGATGATTCCCCACCACCGCATGGGCGTGATGATGGCCTCGATGGCCCAGAGCGGCAGCCGGCATCCCCAGCTGCAGGCGATGCAGCAGGCCATGGTGCAGGCCCAGAGCCGGGAAATCGAGCAGATGGGTCAGTGGTACCGCCGCTGGTACGGAACGACCTGACACCGATCGGTCCCCCGCAGCAACACCCCCCACTGAGGCCGCCATGGATCCGTTCTTCATTCTCGACACCCCGAAGTCCTTCGAGGAGGCCAGTGCCGCCCTCCAGGAGGCGGTGGTGGATCAGGGCTTCGGCGTGCTGGCCGTCCATGACCTGGGCAACACCCTGCGCAGCAAGGGGCTGCCGTTTCCGGAGCAGTGCCGCATCTTCGAGGTGTGCAACCCCCAGCAGGCTGCGGCGGTGCTCAGCACCACGATGGCCCTCAACATGGCCCTGCCCTGCCGGATCTCGGTGTACACCGAAACCGGCCGGACCCGCATCGGCATGATCCGCCCGGCGGCCATGCTCGCCGGCCTCTCCTCCGAGCCCTCCCTGCAGGAGGTGGCCCGGGCGGTGGAAGCCTCCACCACGGCGATCATCGAAGCTGCTGCGGCCTGACGGTGATGCGGCCCCTGTTAGGACGAGGTTCACCCTGGGACCGGAACATGAAAAGCCTCCATCGACGCACTGTTGTGATGGCCTCCGGGGTGGCGCTGCTGCTGGCCGCGGGTAGTGCGGGCCTGGCACGACCGAACCCGGGTGGGCTCGGCGGTCCGGCCTCCGGTGCCGGTGTGGCTCCCGGGGCAGGGTTCGGGGCGGCAGGGGCGGGCCTGGATCGGGAACCGGGTGTGGGCGTGGACGAACGGCCTGTGGAGAATCCCGGCGGTCTCGGTGGTCCGGCCTCCGGCGCCGGCGTGCGCCCCGGGGCCGGTTTCGGAGCCCCCGGCGCCGGCCTCTACCGGCCCTGATCGCGCGCCGCTAGCCCTGGGGCCGCAGCCTGTTCGGGAAATAGGCCGGGCCATAGGCGGCCAGGATGGCGCGGGCCTTGTCCTGGTGCTCCTGGCGCAGCGCCTCCGGTGCCTCGATGCGGATGCCGCCCACGAACCCCAGCAGCCAGGTGCGCAGGTCCACATCCCGGCGCACGGTCCAGGGGGGCAGGTCGATTTCCACCGGATAGGGGTGGGTGTCGCCGGCGGGGTTGGGCTCCAGCCCATGGGGGGCCCTGGGGTGACGCCACCAGGTGTCCCCTGGCAGGGGTTTCGAGAGACGGGTGTGCTCGATCGGGAAACGCAGCACCCCCTCGCGGATGAAGGCGAAGGCCCAGGCTTCACAGGAGAAGCGCAGCGTCACCAGCTGCCGGGCCCTGGCCTTCGCGGCTGCGCCCGTGAGGGCCAGCTGCTCGCCGAGGTCGTCGCCGCAGTAGATGCCACCGCTGAGGTGCAGCAACCGGGTCGCCCGCTCCAGGGCCTGGCGATGGGCCGCCTCGCTGCGGCGGTTGCGGCTCTCGCTGTGGCGCAGGGCCAGCCGGTCGAGGCGCTCGCTGCGGATCAACCCGTGGGGCTGGGCCACGGCGTCCTCTTCATAGAGGAGGTACCAGCCGATGTTGTGGAAGATCAGCTGCAGCGGCCAGACCCGCAGCTCCCCCACCGGGCTGTCGGGGAAGCTGGCCACGGTGGTGAAGCGCTCGAGCACCACGCGCCGGTGCTCGAGGATCGCCGTCTCGATTGCCTCCGCCTGCCGGAAGGCGTGCCGATCGGCGGCGAGCGAATCCTTGCGGACGAGGGCGGCGTCCACCACCGAGTGGTTGGCGTAGGTGCGCAGCGGTGCGGTGGCCTCCGGGCTGATCCCGCCCCAGCGCAGTCGCTGCTCCAATTCCGCCAGCAGGTCCTGGGCCGAGGGGTCGCCGAGCCGGCCGGCGGCCTGGCTCACCACCCCATGGATCTCGCGCAGGCGGGAGGCCGACAGCAGCGCCGTGCCCAGGGCATAGCCATGGCGGACGTTGTCGTTGCGCAGCCGGAAGCCGTAGGGGGTGAGCAGCTTCTCCACGTCCTTGCGCAGGGTGGCGGCCTCCCCCGGCAGGTAGGCGCCGGGGATCTCCTCCATCGCGGCGATCAGGTGGGCGGGCAGATCGCTGCCGCTCTCACGGTCGAAGGGGTGCTGCAGCAAATGGCGCAGCAGGGTGAACACCCTCACGAACGCCGCAGCGTCCCCCAGGGGCGGATGGCCGCCGTGCACCCCACCCGCTGCCGGCAGGCCGGCACGGCTGCGGGACGACGGCGGGGAGGGGAGCGGAGCGGGCTGGACCGGAACGGCGACGGGGTGGGCAGCGGTGAAACCCTGCTGCTCCAGCCAGGCCAGGTCGGCGCGCAGGGCCGCCGCATCGCCGTAGCAGCTGCCGTGCAGCCGCTGCAGAAAGGCGGCCGCCCGATCGGCCAGGTCGCCCTGCGGCAACGGTGACACGATCGCCTCCAGCTCGGTGGCGGTGGCGGGATCAGCGGCGGCCAGGTCGGGGAAGCGGCTGAGCAGGCGCAGCAGGTGGAGCAGCCGTTCGAGGTCAAGCAGGCGGGAATGGCCGTGCAGCACCACCCGTTTCTCCCGGTTGACGGCGGCGCGGATGCGGCGATCGAGCCGGGCCAGTTCCTCGGCCAGCACCGGCGCCAGGTTCTCGTGGTGGGTGGGCACCAGGGCCACCAGGGCGGCAAAGCCCTCGGCGCGGCAGGGGCCGAAATGGGGATCGGCAAGGGCGGCCGCCAGTTCCTTGATCACCGGCTCGGGCACCAGGCGCTGGCGCCGCTGGTTCCACTCCAGACAGGTGGCCAGGGGGGTGTAGAGCCACCAGCCGATCCACTCCACCGGCGCCGGCAGCGCCAGGGCCTGGGTGAGGGCCAGCCGCCAGGGCCGCCGGGCGTGGGTGGCATCGACGATCACCGGCCGGCCCTCGGCCACGGCCTCCTGGAGGCGCTGGTGGAGGTGCTGCTGGATGGTGCTCCAGGGCCCCTGCACGGCCGCATCGCCGAACACCTCGGCGCGGATGGCATCGGTGGAGAGCACCGCGGCCGGCGGGTCACCGGGCCCGGTGAGCAGGGGGGCCAGCTGATGGGCCAGGGTGGTCTTGCCGCTGGCGGGGGGACCGATCAGGAGGTGGCAGCGCAGGGGAGATCCCATGGGCGCCAGCTTGATCCGTCGCCGCTCAGCCAACAAGGGCGCCCCGCACCACGCTGGTGAGCAGCGACAGGTTGATCATCACGATCACGCCGGCGCACAGCCAGCCGGCGGCCTGCAGCAGCGGCGGCGCCCGCAGCTCCCCCATCAGGCCGCGCCGGCCGCAGAACCACACCAGCGGAATCACGGCGAAGGGCAGCTGCAGCGACAGCACCACCTGGCTGAGCACCAGCAGGTTGGTGGTGGCCCGTTCCCCGAACAGGATCACCGTGGCCATGGCCGGGATCAGGGCCAGGCCGCGGGTGAGCAGCCGCCGCTTCCAGTCGGGCAGACGGATCTGCAGGAACCCCTCCATCACGATCTGGCCGGCCATGGTGGCGGTGAGGGTGGAGCTCTGGCCCGCCGCCAGCAGGGCCACGCCGAACAGCACGCTGGCCAGGGAGGTGCCCAGCATCGGGGTCAGCAGCCGGTAGGCCTCGCTGAGGTCGGTCACCGGCTGGGGCAGCCGCCCGTAGAAACTGCCGGCGGCCAGCACCAGGATCGAGACGTTGATCAGAAAGGCCAGGCTGAGGGCGATCAGGGTGTCCCAGGTGCTGTAGGCCAGGGCGCGGCGCGTTTCCCCCGCCGCCGCGCTCCAGTGGCGCGTCTGCACCAGGGAGGAATGCAGATAGAGGTTGTGGGGCATCACCGTGGCCCCCAGAATCCCGGCGGCCAGGAACAGCTGCTGCCCGTCCCGCAGGCTGGCGGCCCGGGGCAGGAACCCCTGGCCCACCAGGCTCCAGTCGGGCTGGAGCAGCAGCATCTCCAC
Organism: Candidatus Sulfopaludibacter sp. SbA3; assembly: GCA_943367425.1. Classification (GTDB taxonomy): domain Bacteria; phylum Cyanobacteriota; class Cyanobacteriia; order PCC-6307; family Cyanobiaceae; genus Cyanobium. The sequence continues at coordinate 124,177 of CALRJF020000009.1, read as the reverse complement.
GGCGAAGCAGGCCCCCACCAGCGCCACCAAGGCGATCACCAGGGACTCCAGGCGGCGGATGCCGAAGCGCTGCAGGGCCAGCAGCAGCAGGGTGTCGGCGGCCGTGAGGCCCACCCCCCAGGGCAGGGGCAGGCCGAAGAGCAGTTGCAGGGCAATGGCGCTGCCCACCAGTTCGGCCAGGTCGCAGGCGATGATCGCCACCTCGGCCAGCAGCCACAGGGGGATCCGCCAGAAGCGCGGCAGCAGGCGGCTGCAGGCCTGGGCCAGATCCAGCCGCGTGGCAATGCCCAGCCGGCAGCAGAGCGACTGGAGCACCATCGCCATCAGGCTGGAGAGTCCGATCACCCACAGCAGGCGGTACCCGAACTGGGAACCGGCCGCCAGGTCCGTGGCCCAGTTGCCCGGATCCATGTAGCCCACGGCCACCAGGTAGCCAGGGCCCAGCACCCGCAGGAAGGTGCGCAACGTTCCCAGCCCCGCGGGAACGTCCACCACCTGGGCCTCCCGGCGGACGGCGGCGCCGAGCGGTGCATCCGGCATGAAGCGACCCCAGCGGAGCTGGAGGCTAGGGCGAGGGGCTTCGGACCCGGCTCTGCCGGTGCTGCTGCCCCCAGCCGCAGAGGGCCTGGATCAACGGAATCAGGCTGCGGCCATGGGCACTGAAGCGGTAGCTCACCTGGGGCGGTCGGGTCGGCATCACTTCCCGTTCAAGAAGCCCTTCCCGCTCCAGTTCGCGCAGATGCTGGGTCAGCACCTTGTCGCTGATCTCCGGGATCCCGCGGCGCAGGTCGCCGTAGCGGCGGGGCCCCTCCCGCAGCAGCCACAGGATCGGCAGCGTCCACTTCCCCTCGAGCACCTGGAGGGCGGCTCGCACGAAAGCGGTGGCTTCGAGGGGATCCGCCTCCGTGGTCGGCGCCAACGCACCTGCAGGTAAGTCCTTCCGTTCCAGGGCCGGCGGCCATAGGTTGCCGGCCCATTCTTGTCCTCGCCGAGGGGCCCTGCCGACGATGAAACGACTGCAAGGCAAGGTGGCCCTGGTCAGCGGCGGATCCCGCGGCATCGGCCGGGCCATCGCCGAACGGCTGGGGCGTGATGGCGCCGACGTGGCCCTCACCTACGCCGGCAACCGCGACAAGGCGGAAGCCGTGGCGACCACGATTCGCGCCGGCGGGGTGCAGGCCCAGGCGCTGCCTTCTGATCTGCGCGAGGTGAGCCAGACCCGGGCCCTGTTCGCCGCCGTGCTGGCGCAGTTCGGCCGCCTCGACATCGTCGTCAACAACGCCGGAATCTCAGTGTTCAAACCCACCACCGAGATCGACGAAGCGGACTACGACCGGGTGATGGACACCAATGCCCGCGGCACCTTCTTTGCCCTCCAGGAGGCGGCCCGCCACGTGGCCGACGGGGGCCGGATCATCAACCTGGCCAGCGGCGCCACCCGCCAGGCCCTGGCAGCCGCGGGGGTCTACGCCGCCAGCAAGGCGGCGGTGGAGCAGTTCGGCATGGCCCTGGCCAAGGAGCTCGGCCCCCGGGGCATCACCGTCAACCAGATCGGCCCCGGCGTCACCGACACTGACGGCCTGATCATGCCGGCCGAGGCCCTGGCCCATCTGGTCGCCTCCACACCCCTGGGCCGCCTCGGCCAGCCCGCCGATCTGGCCGATGTGGTGGCCTTCCTGGCTTCCGATGACGCCCGGTGGGTGAACGGCCAGACCCTCCAGGTGAACGGCGGCATCCTCTGAGCCATCGCGTCATGCCATCCCCCTGATCCTTCCCCCCTCGCCCCCGCCATGAGCGAATCCCCCGCCAGCGTCGCCAGCGGCTTTCCCGTCAACACGATCCGTGTCGGCGACGGAATCGTGCTGATCAACGTGTTTCACCTGGATCCGGATCGGGCCGAGGCCTTCGTGGCCACCCAGGTGGGCGAATACAAGCGTCTGCAGGGACTGTTCCCCGGCAGCCTCAGCGCCAATCTGCACCTGAGCCTCGATCGCACCCGGGCGGTCAACTACGCCCACTTCAGCTCCGTGGAGGCCTATCTGGCCATGCGGGAGAACCCCGCCTTCCTGGAGCACCTCGAGCGGCTCAGGGGGCTCGTGCTCAGGGCCGAACCCCAGCTGTACACGGTGGCCTACACCCAGAACGCCGGGCAACCCATCGCCGATGCGCCCCTGCCCCCCCTCGGGGATCCCGCCCTGGCGCCGCGCCTGGGCCCGGTGACACCCCCCTAGCGCGTCGAACGGTGCCCCACTGCGGCCGAGGGGGCAAAGCACCCCATTGACTCTCCAGCCAGGGGGAGACCATACGGTGAAGTCTCCCCCAAGGCCACCATGCTCTCCCGCCCTTTCCGCACCACCTTGCTCGGGGTCGTTGCCGCCCTGGCGCTGGCGGTTCCCGTCCGGGCGCAGGCCCCCGGTGACCCGCACCACGACCATCACCACCCTCAGGCTGCGCCCGACGCCGGCAGCCCGCCCGGAGCAGCGGCAGCCCACGCCGGCCACGCCCATGACCTGGGCCCCGCCGGTGCCAGCTACGACCTGCGTTTCATCGACGGGATGGTGCAGCACCACACCGGCGCCCTGCGCATGAGCGAATTCGTGTTCGGCATCGGCCAGCCCGGGGTGGGGGCCCTGGGCAAGACGATCTGGCGCGATCAGTCCAGCGAGATCCGGGCGATGGGGCTGTGGCGCAGGGCCTGGTATCCCCAGGCCCCCGTCTATCCGGTGGCGCTGGCCAGCGGCGGCGATCCCGACAGCCTCGCCGGCCTCACCCGCATGAGCCAGGCCCAGATCGATGCCATGCGGATGATGGGTGAGGGCCCCACCCGGGAGAACCGGGTGGTCTGGTTCCTGGAGGGCATGCTGCACCACCATGGCGGGGCGCTGCTCATGGCCCACGACGCCCTGGCCAAGAGCACCAACCCCACGATCCGGCGCTTCGCCCGGGGTGTGATCATGGCCCAGCGCGCCGAGATCATCGAACTGCGGCGGATGCTGGCCACCGAAGGGCTGCGCAAGCCGGAATACGGCCGCTACGACGCCCTGTTCGCACTCTGAACATCAGAGCTGCTGGAGCCAGCGAAGCAGATCCTTCCGCTGAGCAGACGCCAGGGCTCGATAGCGATCCCTGGCGGTGGCGGCCTCGCCGGCATGCCAGAGGATGGCCTCCTCGATGGTGCGCGCCCGGCCGTCGTGGAGATATCCGACGGACCCATTCACCCGCTGGGCCAGACCCAGACCCCACAGCGGCGCGGTGCGCCATTCCCGCCCCGGCGCCCCTTTTTCGGCCACCCCATCGTCGAGGCCGGCTCCCATGTCGTGCAGCAGCAGATCGGTGTAGGGCCAGATCGTCTGTCCCTGGATGACCTTGGCCACCGCCTGGGCCGAGCGGCCGGTGTGCAGCCGGGGCACATGGCAATGGGCGCACTGCAGCGTCTCGAAAAGAGCCTGCCCTCGCCGCACCACCGGGCTCGAAGCCGGCAGGGCCGTGCGCGGTGCCCCCAGGGTCTGGCTGTAGAATGTCACCAGATCCAGCTCCGTCTCGCCGATATCCCCTGGACTGGTCAGGCCCATGTCGTTCAGGAAGGCGGCGGCGGTCTGATCCTTCACCGAGGCGGAGAGCGCCTTCCAGCCGAAGCGTCCCAGTCGCCGCTGACCGGTTGGGTCCTGCAGCCAGTGGGGACGGCCGGAAATCCCATCGCCATCACGGTCGTCAGGGTCCGCGTGCTCCAGGATCGCCTCCTCCGGGACCGCCTCCAGCAGTCCAAGGCCGACCAGGGGCGGCGCCACCCGCAGGGAGCGGGCCACTGGCAGGTCGGACAGACCGAGGGAAGGGCCCGCCTCCAGCTGGATCAGCGGCCGCCGCATACCATTCCGCTCCTGCCATCCCACCATCACGGCCGCATCAGGCTGCACACCCAGCACCGCCCGATCGCGCACCTGGTGGCCGATACCCGGCACGGGACTCCCATCGCCCAGGGCCACCCGCACCAGCGATTCCCCCATCAAGGGCCGGCCGCGGCCATTGCGCACATGGCAGGCAATGCAGGAGGCGGCGTTGAAGCGGGGACCCAGCCCCGCGCCTGGGGAACCCTCCAGGGGCACGTGGGTGCGATCAAACAGCCCATCGGCCACCTGGTGACGTTCCAGTTCCTCTGGACTGAGGCCGGCAGCGGGCTGCTCGAAGGAAGCCGAGGTGCGATTGGGCACCGTCATCTCCCCAGCAGCCAGCTGGGGATCGGCCGCTCCCCAGACCTGCTGCAGCCCGAACCCCAGCGCCATCACCAGGGTCAGCAACGCCAGCACCACCCGCCGGGACAGGCGATGCATCAGGACAACAGCGGCACCGACCGCTCCACCAGCATCGCGCTGCTGTGCAGCTGGGTGATCAACGCCTCCATCGCCTTGCGGGAGGCCGGGTGGTCGAGGTGATCATTGATCGGGTGCGGCAGCGCCCTGGCCATGGCCACCGCCTGGGCCGTCTGGGTGTCAATCTGCTGTCCCAGATCGGGATCCCTGCTGCGGATCAGCTCCAGCAGACCGGTTTCCATCAGCACCTGGCGGGCACCTTCCACGTTGGCGAGCAGATCCGCCTGGGTGTTGCCGCTGTCGGCACTCTCCAGTGTCTGGGGATCACGGGTTTTCAACGGTTGACCGAGTTTCTCGTCGCCCTCCTCCTGAAGCAGCCCGATCACCCCCTGCAGCATTTCCTGCACGGCCGTGCCGGCTTCGGCGGGGGAGCTGATGCGGGCGCCGAAACCCTGGGGCCCCGACCAGCTGGCCAGGAGCCCCTCCGCCTGACGGTGAAGCTCATCGGCAGCGAGACGCAGGTAGGCCAGATCGTTGGAGGTGAGCTGGGCCGCGCTGGAACGCTGGCCTGTTCGGCCGCCGAACATCACCCATTCGATGCCGTGGAAGCCCTTGGCGGTGTCGCTCAGCGCGGCAAACGTGGTGGCCGTGAACGGGGGGCCGGCCAGGGCCGTGGCGAGATCCTTGCGGTTCACGGGCCAGTCGTCCATGGCGCCATCGAAGCCTTCGGTTTCGGCGGGCCCGAAGGCCCAGCTCTCACTGGTCTCCCACGTGCGCCGCGCCTCCAGCCAGGCCTGTCGTGCCGCTTCGAGATGCTCGTCGGAGGGCTGATCCGTCAGGCGCCGGATTGCTACCTGGAGGGCCGCCGTTTGCGCCACCAGCTGGGCGTGGTTGGGTTGCACCACCTTCTGCACGAAGGCCTGAACCACGGCCTGCTCCGTCGGCGCCGCTGTTCGGCTGACCCTGCTGCAGGCGCTGTTGACCAGGCCCAGGCAGAGCGACAGGGCCAGGGTTCGGCTCCAGCGGCGGGCGCTCACGGTCGTGCACAGGCATCTGCAGGCACTTTCCTTCGGCCGCAGGGAGCAGCGTTGCCTGCGGGCACCTGATCACGTGACCAATGGCACCGAAGGGCCTTTCATTGCCCACCCGATGGTGCTCCGGTGATCGCTTGCAGCCAGACCAGGTCGCCAGCACATCGTTCTGTCGTCGATGTCACGCGCTCCCGTGATCCGTGCGGGACGGTTCCGATCAGCGGCCAACACAATCGGCCTGGTTCATCAGCGATCGACCATGCCCTCACGGCGCTCCAGCATCGCCCTGTTTGTTGCCACCACCGGGCTGATCGCCAGCTTGGCGGGGAGCTGCGGCAAGGCTCCCGAATCCGATGACCGACAGACCCCTACGGCGGGACAGCCGAGCTCCGGCGGCGGCAACGCCGTCAAGTACCACAACGACAACGAGGGCGGCGAGGGCGGCGAGGGAGGCGAAGGCGGTGAAGGGTGACACGCCGACCAGCGGCGGGGCCCGCCCGGCGACACAACCGGACCGGGCCGGCGCTGGCAGAAGCGATGCTGACAACAGCGATAACGATTATCATTCTTGCTGCATGCATGGGGCGCCAGATCCGTGGACGCTTCCTTTTGGTTCCGTCCGCAACCCATCCACTTCCATGGTCCTTTTCCTTCGTCGGCTGATCCCTTGCGCCACCCTCGGCCTGCTGGCACCGCTCGGTGCCTCTGCCGCTGAATGGAATCTCGAGAGCATCAACCGCTATGCCAGGCCCGCCGGGAGTCAGAGCCAGGAGCAGGTCACCAGCATCAACCAGTTCTCCGACGTCAAGCCCACCGACTGGGCCTACCAGGCCCTCACGGGTCTGATCGAGCGCTACGGCTGCGTCGCCGGCTACCCCAACGGCACCTACAAAGGCGGCCAGGCCATCACCCGTTTTGAGGCGGCGGCCCTGCTGAACGCCTGTCTCGACCGCATCACCGAGGTCACCGACGAACTCAAGCGCCTGATGGCCGAGTTCGAGAAGGAACTCGCCGTGATCCGTGGCCGGGTGGATGGCCTGGAGGCCAAAGTGGGCGAGCTGGAAGCCACCCAGTTCTCCACCACCACCAAGCTCTCAGGCCAGGCCACCTTCGTGATCGGTGCCAATGCCTTCTCCGGCAGCGACACCCTGAACGTCAATGCCGCCAGGGCCGCCGTGGGGGCCACCACCTTCAGCTACGACATCCAGCTCAGCTTCGACACCAGCTTCACCGGCAAGGACCTGCTGCGCACGATCCTGCGGGCCGGCAACTTCGCCGAATCCGCCTTCGGCGGCGCCGGCCCCACCGGTGGGCTCTCCACCCTGGAGGCCGCGTTCCAGGAGGACTGCGGTGGCCCCGCCGACTGCGGCGACGTGGTGGCGATCGACAAGCTCTTCTATCAGTTCCCCATCGGCAGCCAGTTCACCGCCACCGTCGGCGGCCGGGTGGGCCAGGAGGACATGCTCGCCCTCTGGCCGAGCGCCTACCCCTCCGACACCATCCTCAACCTGTTCACCCTCAACGGTGCCCCAGCGGCCTACAACAAGAACCTCGGACCGGGAGCCGGTCTGTGGTGGCAGCAGGGCGGGTTCAGCATCAGCGCCAACTATGTGGCCGCCAACGGCGACGTGGGTGATCCCAACCTCGGCGGCATCGGCACCGAGGCCTCGGCCGGCACCGGCACCGTGCAGATCGGCTACGCGGCGGAACAGTGGGGCCTGGCGGCGATCTACTCCCGCATCCAGTCGGGCGTGGGGGTGCCAGGCGCCACCCCCTTCACGGGCCTCAGCTTCGAGGCCAACCCCAACAGTCGCACCGATGCCTTCGGCCTCAGCGGCTACTGGCAACCGGCCCGCTCCGGCTGGATTCCCTCCATCAGCGCCGGCTGGGGCATCAACAGCACCAGTGACGACACCGCCCAGCTTCCCGGCGGCCTGCGCACCAGCCAGTCCTGGATGGTGGGCCTGGAGTGGGACGACGCCTTCCTCAAGGGCAATGCCCTCGGCATGGCGGTGGGTCAGCCCATCTTCGCCACGGCCCTGACGGGCGGCCAGACGCCCCAGGACGGCAATTTCGCCTGGGAGTGGTGGTACAAGCTGCAGATCACCGACGCCATCAGCGTCACCCCGGCGCTCTTCTACCTGAGCCGGCCCCTGGGGCAGGACACCACCCCAGGCACCACGTTCCGGCAGCTGGGCGGCCTGGTGAAAACCAGCTTCCGCTTCTGACGGCCGTCGTGCCCCCGGTGGTGGATCGGATGAAATGCCAGCGGTTCATCACAAATCTCTGCCCCAGGGAAATCTGGTGCAGGATGAGAAAAACGTGAGACGGGCAGTGAATCCCCTGAGTATTAACCGCCAGATCATCGTCGCGGGACTGAGCAGCGCCGCCTTCCTGCTCATCCTGATGGTCTTCCCTTTCTCCCAGCCCACCACCACGGCCGTGCCCCAGGCACCTATCACCGTCACCAACTGAGCGAAGCGAGCGCTTTCGGCAGCCGCACCGGGTGAACATCCGCCTGCAGGCTTGGCCCCATGTCCCCGGCTGCGCGAGGGTGCCCATGGGCAGAGTCGTCTCTCTGCCTGCCACCCGGGTCCCATGGCTTCTCCCTACCAACCCTCCCTGCTGCGGCTGCTGCACGGCACCACGGCCCTGGCCGTGCTCGGTTCCTGGTTGAGCGGCCTGATCATCTACAGCCACCATGACGGACGCTGGGGACGCCTGCCGCTGTCTTTTCCGGGGGAATGGATCGACCTGCACGGCACGGTGGGGGTGGTTCTGCTGCCCCTGGCCGTGCTGCTGGCCGCCTATGCGCTCACCCTGGGCCGCCGGGTGCTGCAGCGGCCCACCAACGCGGTGACCCTGCTGGCCCTGGTGCTGGCGATCGCCAGCGGCAAGCTGATGCAGGAGGACTGGCTGCGGGACGGCGAACTGCACCATCTCGTCTACAGCCTGCACCTGCTGGGCTGGCTGCTGCTGACGATGGCCGTGGTGGCGCATCTGGCGGGCCTGCTGCGCCGCGGCGGCCCGCCGCTGGCCGTCTCGATGCTGAGCCTGCGGCTGCACAGAAACGACACTCCCGGTGACTGGGGCCGCCAGATCGGACGCTTCTTCCGGCCCCGCGCCTGAGGCCGCCAAGGCATGAAACCGCTCGACCATCCGGGCCGGCTGGTGTGCCTTGGATGGTCGATCGGATCAGGAAAAAATGGGTCGCCTGAGATTCGAACTCAGGACCAGTCGGTTAAAAGCCGAATGCTCTACCGCTGAGCTAGCGACCCATCGCTGGGGAAGCTATCACCCGGCGGCGACCCTCTCCAAGCCCGTCGACCAGAGCACAATCTCCACAGCCCGACGCCAAGCGCCATGACCAGCCCTGAGGCCTGGCCCACCCGCTGGGAAGCCCCCCAGATCGATTCCGCCGCCTGGGTGGCCCCAACGGCCGTGCTGATCGGCGACGTGAGGCTGGGGCCGGGGGCCAGCCTGTGGCCCACGGCGGTGGCCCGCGGCGATGTCTGCCGGATCGTGGTGGGGGAAGGCAGCAACGTGCAGGACGGGGCCGTGCTGCACGGCGACCCGGATCAGCCCGTCACCATCGGCGCCGACGTGACCATCGGCCACCGGGCCGTGATCCATGGCGCCACCCTCGAGGACGGCTGCCTGATCGGCATCGGCGCCATCGTGCTGAACGGTGTCACCGTGGGGGCCGGAGCCCTGGTGGGGGCAGGCTCCGTGGTCACCCGTGACGTGCCCGCCGGCGCCGTGGTGATGGGCACACCGGCGGTGGTGAAACGCCAGCTCAGCCCCGAGGCGATCGCGGACCAGCGCGAGCATGCCCGCCGGTACCGGGCCCTGGCGAGGGCCCACGCCCAGCTCAGTTAGGATCCCCCCATCTTTCCCTCTCCCTCGCCATGGACCTCCGGCTGCTGCTCGTCGCTGCTCCGATCCTCCTGGCCGTGGGCTGGGCGGGCTTCAACATCGGCCGCGCCGCCGTGGGTCAGGTGCAGCTGATGCTCAAGCGCGCCCGCGCCTGATGGTGCTGGTCATCGGTGCCGGCCTCGCCGGCACCGAAGCCGCCTGGCAGATCGCCGCCGCCGGAGTTCCCGTGCGGCTGGTGGAGATGCGCCCGGTGCGGCGCTCGCCGGCTCACCACAGCGCTGAATTCGCCGAACTGGTCTGCAGCAACAGTTTCGGCGCCCTCTCCCCCGATCGGGCCGCCGGCCTGCTCCAGGAGGAGCTGCGTCGACTCGGGTCCGTGGTGATCGGCACCGCCGATGCCCACGCCGTGCCGGCCGGCGGTGCCCTGGCGGTGGACCGGGGCCGCTACAGCGCCGCCCTCACCGCCGCCCTCGACGCCCATCCCCTGGTCACGGTGGAACGACGCGAGCAGCTGGTGCTGCCCGATCCGGGGGACATCACGGTGCTGGCCACCGGTCCTCTCACCAGTGAGCCCCTGGCCGAACAGCTGCGGGCGTTCACCGGCCGGGAGGCCTGCCATTTCTTCGATGCCGCCAGTCCGATCGTGGAAGGGGAAGGCATCGATCTGTCGGTGGCCTTCCGGGCCAGCCGTTACGACAAGGGCGACGCCGACTACATCAACTGCCCCATGGACCGGGAGCAGTACCTGGCCTTCCGCACGGCCTTGCTGGAGGCCGAGAAGGCGGAGCTGAAGGATTTCGAACAGGAGAGCGCCAACTTCTTCGAGGGCTGTCTGCCGATCGAGGAGCTGGCCCGCCGCGGCGAGGACACCATGCGCTACGGGCCCCTCAAACCGATCGGCCTCTGGGATCCACGCTGGGGCGACCTGCACGACCCGGACGTGCGCCGGGCCAGGCGGGCCCATGCGGTGGTGCAGCTGCGCCAGGAGGACCGGGATGGGCGTCTCTGGAACCTGGTGGGCTTCCAGACCAATCTGAAGTGGGGGGAACAGCAGCGGGTGCTGCGCATGATCCCAGGGCTGGAGCAGGCCTCGTTCGTGCGCTTCGGCGTGATGCACCGCAACACCTTCCTGGAGTCCCCCGAGCTCCTGGAACCCACCCTGCAGTTCCGGACACGGCCGGACCTGCTGGCCGCCGGCCAGCTCACCGGCACCGAGGGCTACGCCGCCGCGGTGGCCGGCGGCTGGCTGGCGGGCACCAACGCCGCCCGGCTGGTGCAGGGCCTGTCCCCGGTGAGCCTGCCCGCCACCACCATGGCCGGCGCCCTGCTGGGCTTCGTCACCGGCGCCGGCGGCAGCCGCAGCGGGCGCAAGGGGGGCTTCCAGCCCATGCCCCCCAGCTTCGGCCTGATGCCGGAGCTGCCCCGGCGGATCCGCGACAAGCGCGAACGCTACGGCGCCTACCGCGACAGGGCCCTGGCGGATCTGGCCGCCTGGGAGTCCCGGCGGCAGGCCGGGGCACACCAGCCGGTGGCGGCGCCCTGCTGAGGGAGGCCCGTTCCTAGGGTCAGGCCGCTTCCGCTGGCCTGCTTCCGGTGACCGTCACGGCCCCTTCCTCCGCCGCCCCCTCCCCCTCCGCTGCCGATGGCGGCCCCTGGGACGCCGTGGTGATCGGCGCCGGCATCGGCGGGCTGGTCACCGCCAGTCAGCTGGCGGCCAAGGGGGCGAAGGTGCTGGTGCTGGAGCGCTACCTGATCCCGGGTGGTTCGGGGGGCAGCTTCCGGCGCGAGGGCTACACCTTCGATGTGGGCGCCTCGATGATCTTCGGCTTCGGCGAGAAGGGGCACACCAACCTGCTCACCCGGGCCCTGGCCGATGTGGGCGAACACCAGGACACGATTCCCGACCCGGCCCAGCTCGCCTACCACCTTCCCGGCGGCCTGCGGGTGGCCGTCGACCGGGATTACGGGACCTTCCTCGCCGACCTCACCGCCCTGTTTCCCCATGAGGCGAAGGGCATCCGCGCCTTCTACGACACCTGCTGGCAGGTGTTCCGCTGCCTGGATGCGATGCCGCTGCTGTCGCTGGAGGATCCGGCCTACCTGGCCAAGGTGTTCTTCCGGGCGCCCCTGGCCTGCCTGGGGCTGGCCCGCTGGCTGCCGGTGAACGTGGGAACGGTGGCACGGCAGCACATCAGCGATCCGGCCCTGCTCAAGTTCATCGACATGGAGTGCTTCTGCTGGTCGGTGATGCCGGCGGATCGCACGCCGATGATCAACGCCGGCATGGTGTTCTCCGATCGCCACGCCGGCGGCATCAACTACCCCCGCGGCGGGGTCGGCACCATCGCCGAACACCTGGTGCGCGGCCTGGAGCGCCATGGCGGCGCCATCCGCTACCGGGCCCGCGTCACCCGGGTGCTGCTGGAGAATGGCCAGGCCATGGGGGTGGAGCTCGCCGGTGGCGAACGGATCCACGCTCGACGGGTGATCTCCAACGCCACCCGCTGGGACACCTTCGCCGATGGGGACGCCGGCAGCGCCGCCCTGGTGGATGCGGCCCACACCCCCGCCAGCGAACGGGTCTGGCGGCGGCGCTACAAGCCCTCCTCCTCGTTCCTGTCGCTGCATCTGGGGGTGAAGGCGGAGGCGATCCCCCCCGGCAGCCACGTCCATCACCTGCTGCTGGAGCGCTGGGAGGACATGGAGGCCGAGCAGGGCGTGATCTTCGTGTCGATCCCCACCCTGCTCGACCCTTCCCTGGCGCCGGAAGGACACCACATCGTCCACACCTTCACCCCCTCGGCGATGGAGGACTGGAAAGGGCTCAGCCCGAGCGCCTATGCGGCGAAGAAGCAGGCCGATGCCGATCGCCTCATCCGCCGCCTCGAAGCGATCCTCCCAGGACTCTCGGGGGCGATCGTGCTGCGGGAGGTGGGCACCCCCCGCAGCCACCGGCGCTTCCTGGGCCGCTCCCAGGGCAGCTACGGCCCCGTGCCGGCCCTGCGGCTGCCGGGGCTGCTGCCGATGCCCTTCAACCGCACCGCCATCCCCGGCCTCTACTGCGTCGGGGATTCCTGCTTCCCCGGCCAGGGCCTCAACGCCGTGGCCTTCAGCGGTTTCGCCTGTGCCCACCGCATCGGCGCCGATCTGGGCCTCAACCCCTGGCCGCTGCCGGCCTAGCCCCCACGGCCGTCCCGACGCGCGACGGGCCCGCCGGCGTTAGGCTTTTGTGAACAAATGTTGCGCTGTGATGACCGCTCCACTCCCCGGCTCCGCAGACCTGGCCCGCTACCTGGAGGCCCGGGGCGAGATGGGCAAGCCCTGGGTGTGGCACCTGCTGCGCATCAGCAAGCTGAAGGAGGAGAAGGACACCATGGACCCCAACACGTACGTGGAGCGGCTGGGGGAAGCCCACGCCGACCTGATGCGCCTGGGGGAATTCTGGAAGGGCCGTGAGGCGGAGGTCTTCGGCGGCCGTTACCAGCCCTCCGAGGTGATCGAACCCCTGCCCGGCTCCCCCGAAGACCGATGACCCCAACCGAGCAGCGGCATCTTTATCCGATGGCGCCGCTGATCCGTTTCACGCTCCTGGGGCTTTACCTGGCCCTGGTGCTGCCCCTGCCCCTGCTGGCGCCCACGGGCCTGCGTCCGGCCCTGCAGCTGGCCGTCCCGCTCGGGTTTGGGCTGGTGCTGGCGGCCACCAGTGAGCGGGTGGAGCTGGACGGCCAGGGCCTCCGCGTCGGCCATCCCCCCTGGTGCCGTTGGCTGCTGCGCCGGGGCTGGAGCCTGCCCTGGAGCCGGATCACGGGTCTCACCCCGGTGACCACCAGCCAGGGAGGCCGGGTGTACTACATCCGCAGCGGCGCTGTTCCCGGTGATCAGGGGGGTGAGGCCTGGCTGCTGCCCCAGCGGGTGGCGAGATTCGAGGATTTCCTGGTCCGCTTCGCAGCGGCCAGCGGCCTCGACACAGCAGGGGTGCGTCGCCTCAGCCCGCCCTGGACCTATCAGCTGCTGGCCCTGCTCTCCGCCCTGCTGCTGGGCGGCGAACTGGCGGCCCTGGCAGTGAACCTGGCCTGAACGCTCGCCCGCAAACGTCTTTCCGGGTCTGCAACGGCCCTGGACCGTTCAGTTAAGCCGGCCGGCGGACGAGGTGGAGGGCACCATCATCGTGGGATTGGCAGCTCCCTGGGCCTCCTCGCGCGCCTCCGGCAGGGTGTCGAGGCTGAAGCGATAGCCCTGCTGGCGCATCGTTTCGATGCCGCCGCCTTCGCCGAGGCCCGCCTGCTCCAGCTTGCGGCGCAGGGTGAGCACCTGGGTGTCCACCGAGCGGGGACCACCACTGAACGGGGGCCAGGCCATGCGCAGCAGCTCCTGGCGGCTGCGCACCACACCGGGGGGCATCAACAGGGCGCAGAGCAGGGCGAACTCCCGGGGGCTCAGCTCCACGGGCTGGTCCCGCAGGGTCACCTGGCGCAGCAGCAGATGCACCTCCAGCGGTCCCACGCAGACCCGCTCCTGCAGACCGCTGCCGCTGCGGCGCAGCAGGGTGCGGCAGCGGGCGGCCAGCTCCTCAAGCCCGAAGGGCTTGCGCAGCACATCGTCGGCACCGGCATCGAGCAGGGCCACCACCGGCTCGGAACCGGAACGGGCGGTGAGCACCATGACGGCGCAGTGCAACTGGGCGGCCAGGCGCAGGGCCGAGGTCTCCTCGAGCAGCTCGGCGCTTACCAGCAGATCGGGAGACTGCTCCTGGCAGATTTCGAGAGCTTCCCGGGCGGTGGCCACGGCGGCGGCCAGATGGCCGTCCTGGCGAAGCCGCTGGGCGAGGACGGTGCGCAGGGTGGCGTGGGGATCAACGACCAGCACCCGGCGTGGGCTGCCCCCGGAGTCATTCACCATGTCCTGGGCCATGCAGTACTCCTCGACATCACGGTGCGGTTGAGTGGCGGGAGCGCCGACGTCCAAACAGTGTCCCAACGCTAACGGGGATTGTGAGGAATCTTCGGTCGTTCGCGATGGCTTGGCAACTGTCTGCCCCCGAACCGCCGCTCCGGCACGGCAGGATGGTGGTCTACGCAGGCTTTCCCAGCCACAATGCCGCCAAGGGCCCCAGCCCAGCCATGACAGCACTTCAACATCCCGACGCCATCCGCCACTTCCAGTCGCTCTGCGATGCCTGCCAGGCGCTCTGCGATCGGCACCACGGGCCTTCCGAGCTGCGCCTCTACGCCGACGGCTACCTGCACGCCCTGCGCAAGACAGCCGTGCTGGATCACCATTCCCAGCGGCGGCTCGAGGAGCTCATCGATCGCTGGATCCAGGACCCGTCCAGTTTCCTGAGCCCGGATGGCGACCCGCGCCGGCTGATGGAGAGCGGCCGGTACTGAAGCCCAAACCGCACGGCCGCCCTGTCCCCTTCGTGGCGGGGGCAGGACGGCCGGTGCACCGGGAGGGCGAAACCCCTAGGAGGCCAGCGCCACGGCCAGTTTCTCGCGCAGTTCACCGCTGTTGTACATCTCGATGAGGATGTCGGATCCGCCGAGAAACTCCCCGTTCACGTACACCTGGGGAATGGTGGGCCAATCGGAGAATTCCTTGATGCCCTGACGGATCTCACCGTCGGCGAGCACGTCGAACGTCTCGAAAGGCACACCAAGCGACTGCAGGATCTGGACGACGTTGTTGGAGAAACCGCACTGGGGCATGAGCTTGTTGCCCTTCATGAACACCATCACGGGCTGGGCGGTGATCAGTTGTTCGATGCGTTGACGGGTGCTGGCATCCATGGGTGTCGGAGCGGAAGGGGGGGAATTCAGGCGGGCAGGGATGTCTGCACCGCAAGGGCATGGATCGCCTCACTGGCCAGTTCGCTGCGCAGGGCGCCGTAGACGAGCTGGTGCTGACGCACGCGGTTGAGTCCCGCAAACGCGCCGGAGACGACCTTCACCTGGAGGTGGTCGCCACCACCGGTGAGATCCTCCACCTCCACGGAAGCATCGGGGAGGGCGCGCAGGATGGCGTCCTTGACCTGGTCCGGTTGCACCATGGGGGCGGGGATCGGGGCGGTGAACAGAGGCAGGAATCTAGGGGCGATCAGCCGGCACCGGCCGGAGCCGGGGCGGTGTAGGGGGTGATCACGAAGCCGAGCTCCACCAGCTGCTGATAGGCCTTGCGGCCGGTCTCGTTGGTGGGGGTCATGGTCTTGACCACCTCCACCAGCAGGGGGATGGCCACTTCCGGCTGGTTCTGCCGGCGGAACACCGCCGCCAGACGCAGGTTGGCTTCGGCCAGGAGAGTCAGGGCCTCCCGACCCTTTTCATCCATCTCCCGGGGAATCCGGGCATCCAGCCCCCGGAAGGAACCGCTGAGGTCGCGGTAGAAGCCGAGCAGGCGCCGGCTGGCATCCCGGGCCAGGTCATAGAGCCGGCGGCCCTCCGCCAGGTTGCCGCTGGCCACCGCCGCATCGCCGCGGGCCAGCAGGGCCTTCACCGAGGCGAGCGTGAAATCCGTGCCCGACGGCTGGACGGTCTGGGGGCTCCCCTGGGCCCGGACCGGCAGCAGGGTGGCGGGCAGAACCAGCGCCAGCAGGGCGAGGGAGCCTCCGCAGAGCCTGGCGCAGCGCGAGGCACGACCGGATCGAGGGGAATGGACGGCGGAAGGCCTGATCACGTCGACGCCAGTGGGATAACGGCCGAACTTTACGGGGAACCCATCGGCCGCCCCACGGCCGCACGGGCCGCCTGTTCAGCCGACTGCATGGCGGTGGCCAGCCGGGAGCCGAAGGCAAGGGCCGCCTGGCGACCCTGACCTTCGGCCAGCAGGGGGGCGCCGAAGCACAGGGCCGCCCGGTCACCGGGGCGGGGGACGGCGTGGCCGTAGGCGAGGCCCACCGGCACCACGGGCACCACCACGCCATGCTGGGCCGCCAGCAGGGCCAGCCGGGCCAGGCCCTGGTGCAGGCGGATCGGCGCATCCTCCCGCCGGATCCTGCCTTCGGGGAACACCACCAGCTGCTGGCCGAAGGAGAGCAGCTCGACGGAGAAACGCAGGCTGGCCAGGGTGGGGCGCCCCTGGTCCACCGGAAAACAGCCGAGCCGGTGCAGGAACCAGCCCTGCAGCCCCTTCATCTCATCCACGGTGACCATGAAGCGGCAGTCGCGACCCGTGACGCGCCGCCCCGCCGCATAGGGCAGCATCAGCGCATCCCAGCGGGCCCGGTGGGTGGGGGCCAGCAGCACCGCACCCTCCCTGGGGAGGTGGTGATGGTCGAGCACCGTGATGTCACGGAAAAACCCCTTCAGGGCCATGTCGATGGTGACCACCATCGCCACCGGCGAGAGCCAGGGGCTGATGCCGTTGCACAGGGTGCTTTCCCGCTTGCTGATCGCCAGGGGACCGGTTGCCATGGGAGGCCTCTGCGCCACCAGCACTCGCGAAACAGCGGAACATTGATTCCGAAACTAGGGGCTGAACCGCATGCCGGCTGTCGTCCTGCGGGCAGTTGCCCCTGCGGCCGATACGGTTTGACGAGCACCGCGCCTCCCGCCTCCTGCCCATGGCCAGCCTCGGGGTCAACATCGACCACATCGCCAACGTGCGGCAGGCCCGCCGCACCGTGGAGCCGGATCCGGTGCGCTGCGCTCTGCTGGCGGAACTGGGCGGTGCCGACGGCATCACCGTGCACCTGCGGGAGGACCGGCGCCACATCCAGGACCGGGATGTGGACCTGCTGCGGGCCACCGTGCGCACCCGGCTCAACCTGGAGATGGCCGTCACCGGGGAGATGGAGGCCATCGCCCTGCGGGTCCGTCCCGACATGGTCACCCTGGTGCCGGAACGGCGCCAGGAGGTCACCACCGAAGGTGGTCTCGACGTGGCCGGCCAGGAGGAGCGGATCCGCCCCATGGTCGAACGGCTCCAGGGGGCCGGGATCGGCGTCAGCCTGTTCGTCGACCCCGACGGCCCCCAGCTGGAGGCCTGCCGCCGCTGCGGGGCCCGCTGGGTGGAACTGCACACCGGCGCCTATGCGGAGGCGTCCTGGGAGGAGCAGCCGCTGCAGCTGGCCCGGATCACCGAAGGGACGGTGGTCGCCCGCCAGCTGGGCCTGCGGGTGAATGCGGGCCACGGCCTCACGTATCACAACGTGGAGCCCATCGCCGCCATCGACGGCATGGAGGAACTGAACATCGGCCACACGATCGTGGCCCGCGCCCTCAGCGTCGGTTTGCAGGAGGCGGTGCGCCAGATGCGGGCGCTGGTGCAGAATCCCCGCCGCGACCCGCTCTTCGGCGACCGCCAGCCCTGAGCCCTCCCGCCATGACCCGTTACCACTTCGTCGCCGCCAGCAGGGCCTTCCTCACGGAGGAGGAACCCCTGGAGGAGGTGCTGCGCGAACGCCAGCGCAACTACGCCGAGAAGGACAAGGCCATCGACTTCTGGCTGCTCGAGCGTCCCGCCTTCCTGGAGTCTGCGGAGCTGGCGGCCCTGGCCGCCACGGTGCCCCGTCCCGCCGCGGCGGTGGTCTCCACCGACGAGAAGTTCATCACCTTCATGAAGCTGCGGCTGGAGTTCGTGGCCCAGGGGAGCTTCGAGGCACCGAGCACCACCGTCCCCGACCCCCTGGCCACCCTCGGCTGATCACCGGGGGCCGCAGAGAACCGTCCGACACTGATCAGAACAGGCCGAAGAAGCGGCGGCGGGGCTCCTCCCCTTCCGGGGCAGCGGCCGGTGGCTGGGGCTTCCCCTGACCGCCGTCCTGCTGATAGCGGGGCTTGCGGTCACCGATGGTGAGGGGCGCCTCCTTGTTCTTCCACCAGATCCAGTCCCGGATCGGTGGGGTTTCCTGAAGATCCCGGCGGGTCAGTCCCAGGCCCAGGCGGGCCGAGGCATCCAGCAGCACGTCGAGCATGGCCTCGCCATCGCTGCAGCGGGCCAGGGCCTCATTGGTGCGTTTGGCGCCATCGAGGGCCTTCACCAGGGCATTGACGCGCTGGGCCACCGGCAGATCCTTCAGGTCCATCGCCTGTCCCATCCGATGGCGCACCGTATCAGCCCTGCCGGGGGCCGGATGGCAGGGGTGACAGAAGTCAAGTCTTAAGGCAACACTGGAGGGGAACAAAGACGTCCTATGTCACCCCCATCCACCCCACCCCACCATTGGGTCATCGGGGATGTCCATGGATGTGCAGATGCTCTGCAGCGTCTTCTGACCCTGCTGCCGGCCCGCGACCGGCTGGTGTTCTGCGGTGACGTGATCAACCGCGGCTCCGGCATCGAAACCGCCATGGAGCTGGTGTGGGATCTGGTGCGATCCGACCGGGCCGTGTGGCTCAAGGGCAACCATGAACGGGATCTGGTGGCCCTCCTCGACGCCGGCACCGCCTCCAGCCAGCAGGACCTCAACGGCTGTGACACCTACCGCCAGCTGGGCGACACCCGTTGCCGCCAGTGGCGTGACCGCCTCGACCGGCTGCCCCTCGCCTACTGGGGCAACGGCTGGGTCGCCACCCATGCCGGATTCAGTCCTCTCAACTGGCAACCCGATCTCAACGTGCGCCTGGCCTTCTGGCAGGCCTACGACGGCCGTTTCGGCGAGGTGATCGTCGGCCATACCCCCGGCCCCGGCCTGCGGCGGGTCGGATCGATCGTGCTGCTCGACTCCGGCGCCTGCTACGGCGGCCAGCTGATGGCCTACTGCCCTGAAACGGGTGAGACCCGCCAGGTCCAGGGGGTGCCGCTGTCGGTGCGCTATCAAGACCTCCACCGCCACCAGGCCCCCCTGAGCGGGGTCATCTGATCACGGTCCCTTGCTGACGATCTTCCGCAGCAACCGGGCTGAGCTGCTGGCCCAGCTGCTGGCCACCCAGCTGCGCATCGATCCACCGGGTCCTTTCGAGCAGGTGCAGGTGGTGGTCAACACCTGGCCCACCAGCCGCTGGCTGGGGGAACAGCTGGCCGAGCACCTCGGCGGCATTGCAGCCAACCTGCGCTTCCCCTTTCCCGGCGGCCACCTGCGCCAGCTGGTGGATGGCCTGCTGGCCGGCGACGACGGGCCGGGCCCCGGCGCCGAGGATCCCTGGCGGGCCGACCGGCTGGTGTGGCCCCTGATCACCCTGCTGCCCTCAGTCGCCGCGGCCCCCGAGGGCGGCGCACTGCGCCACTGGCTCCAGGGCCGGGATCTGAGCCGACGCCTGGAGAGCGGCAGCTGGCAGCTGGGCCGCGCGATCGCCGACGCCTTCGACGATTACGCCCTCTACCGTCCCGACCTGCTGGCGGCCTGGGAAGCCGGCCAGTCCGTGGACGGCCGGGGGCGGCCCCTGCCGGAGGGCCTGGCCTGGCAGCCCCTGCTCTACCGGCACCTGCGGGACACCCTGGGCTGCGAACCCTTCGGCCGGCGCGTGCAGCGGCTGATCGCCCGGCTCCGGAACCCCGACCGGCCCGCCGAGGCCGCCGGCCCGCCCCTGCGGCTCTTCGGCCTCAGCAGCATGGCGCCGATCCAGGTGCAGCTGCTGCAGGCCCTCAGTGGCCACCGGCCGGTGGATCTGTATCTGCTCACCCCCTGCCGGGACCTGTGGCAGCGCTGCGCCGACCGCCGCCGCCAGCTCCGGGATGCCCTGGCCCTGCAGCAGCCCCTGGAGGCGGCCTGGCTGCTGGAGGCCCCTGGCCTGGAAGCCCGTTTCGGCCGGCTTGGGGGGGAATTCCAGCAGCTGCTGGAAGGCACGGGCGAGGCGCTGCTGGGGGAGGCCCAGGACAGGGACCTGTTCTTCGCGGCCGCCACCAGCGCCCACGGGGCCCACCGGCCCAGCGATGGCACGCCCCCGGCGCCGCTGCTGGCCCAGCTGCAGGAGCAGCTGGCGGAGTCGTCGCGGGACACGGCCCTGACGCTGGGGCCCGACGACCATTCCCTGGAATTCCATGCCTGCCCCGGCCGGCTGCGGCAGGTGCAGATCGTGCGCGACCGGCTGCTGCAGCTGCTGGCGGCCGACGCCAGCCTGCAGCCGCGGGACATCCTGGTGATGACCCCGGACATCGACGGCTTCGCCCCCCTGGTGGCCTCGGTGTTCAGTGACACGGCCGCCACGGCGGTGGCCCTCCCCTGGCGCCTCACCGACCGCAGCCAGCAGGACGCGGCCGGCATCGGCAGCACCCTGCTGGCCCTGCTGGAGCTGGCCGGCGAGCGGGTCACCGCCTCCGGCCTGGAGAAGGTGTTGGCCTGCGAACCGCTCCAGCGGCACTTCAGCCTCGAAGGGCAGGACACGGCCCGGCTGGTGGGTGTGCTGCAGCGGGCCGGCTTCCGCTGGGGCCTCGACGGCAGCGACCGCTGCCCCGATGGACACCATCCCGACACCGACCGCTGCCACAGCCTCACCTGGACGATCGACCGCCTGCTGCTGGGGCTGGTGCTGCCCTGCCTGCCGGGCCTGGCACCGGCCGAGACGGCCCCCTGGGAGGGCGGCCTCCCCGTCGACCTGCTGGGCCGCTGGCTGCATCTGCTGACGCGCCTGAGCCACTGGCTGCAGGAGCTGCGGCTGGGGGGCGAGGCCCCCGTCTGGGAGCGGCGTCTGACGCTGCTGATCAGCGATCTCTTCGGTGACGGTGACGAGACCGCCGAGGAGCGGCAGACCCTCGCCGCGGCCCTCGATGCCTGGAGGTCGGCGGCGGCGGCCTGCCCCCTGACCATGGACGCTGCGGTGGTGGCGGCGGTGCTGCGCGAGGCCCTCGGAGCCGAGAGCGGCCGCTTCGGCCACCGCAGCGGGGCCCTCACGATCAGCGCCCTGGAGCCGATGCGGGCCATCCCCTACCGGGTGATCGTGCTGATGGGCCTGGAGGCCGGCGTCTTCCCCCGCTCCCACGATCGCCCCGCCTTCCACCTGATGGAGGGGCAGCGGCAACTGGGCGACCCCCATCCGGCCGACCAGGACCGCTACGTGCTGATGGAGGCGCTGCTCTCGGCCCGCTCCCATCTGCTGCTGAGCTGGAGCTGCCGCGACGACCGTACCGGCGCCGAGCTGCCCCCCGCCGCCCCCGTGCGCCAATGGCTGCAATGGCTGGCCGGCCAGCTGGCGCCTGGCACCTGGGAGCGGCTGCTGGTGGAGCATCCCGCCAACCCCCTCGACCGCCGCAATTTCCTGCCCCAGGGCGGCCGGTCGGCCGCCAGCTGTGACCGGCGGCTGCTGGAGACCGTCCGGCGGCTGGAGTCCGATCCGCCGGCGCCGGTGGCGGCCCTGCTGCAGCGGCCGATGCCCGAGGAGCCCCCCGCGGCCGTCGGCAGCGATGCCTTCGCCGACCTGCGCGACTGGCTGATGGCCCCCCAGAGCCATTGGCTGCGCTCCTTCGGGCTGCGGCCGGCGGAATGGGACCAGCAGATCGATGACCTCGATGCGCTCAGCCTGGGGGAATGGGAGCGCTCCGGCCTGTTGCGGGAGCTGCATCGGCAGAGCCTGGTCCTTCCCGATGCCGCCAACCCGGAGCAGGCCGGCGACTGGCTGGAGCGCCACCGCGGCCAGGGGCTGCTGCCCCCCCGGGCCGCCGGCTGGATCGAGGCCGAGGCCCTGCAGCAGCGCTGGGCGAGCCTGCACTCCGAGCTGGCGACCCTGGGGACGCCCCGGCTGCAGACGGCGGGGTGGGACCGCTGGCAGGCCTCGCAGCTCTGGCACGACGAAACGCTGGTGGTGGTTCACACCGCCACCGCGAAAGTGCGCCATCGGCTGGATCTCTGGCTGCAGCTGCAGCTCGCCTGCGCCGCCGCCGCTGATCCCGGGGACCGGCCCACGCGAGGGGTGCTGATCGCCCGCCAGAAGGACGTCTTCGCCCCGGTGCTGGAGCTGGCCCCAGCCGACGCCACCAGCGCCGCCGCCGAACTGGAGCGGCTGGCGGCCCTGAGGGAGGCCTGGCGCGGCCCATGCTGGCCAGTGCCCCCGGAAACCGGCTGGAGCTTCGTGGCGACGGAAGCTCAGAAGCCCGAGAAGGCCCTCGCCGCAGCCATCGCCACCTGGGAGGGCAGCTCCTACGGGGCGCGTGGCGAGCGCCAGGCCGACGAGATGGCGCTCTGCTTCGGCGTCGACCTGGCGGGGGCCGATCTGCTCAGCCCCGAAACCCTGGCCCTGGCCCGCGACCTGCTGGCGCCCCTGGTGGAGGCGAGCCGCTGATGGCCGGCCCGCTCAGCCCTGCCGCCACGCCCTTCGAGGCCAACGGATTCCGCCTCGACGACGGGGTGGTGCTGCTGGAAGCCAGTGCGGGCACCGGCAAGACCTTCGCCCTGGCCCATCTGGTGCTGCGGCTCCTGGGCGAGCGGGGGCTGTCGCTGCGGGAGCTGCTGGTGGTCACCTACACCAATGCCGCCGCCGCGGAGCTGCGGGATCGCATCGGCCGGCGGATCCAGGAGGCCCTGGCCGGCCTGCAGGCCCTCGACGACGGATCGGCCGCCGTGCCCTGGCAGCCCCCCGACGCCGTGCTGCAGCAGTGGATCGATGGCCAGGGCGCCGACAGCGGCCGCCGCGCTCTGCTGCAGGGCCAGCTGCTGCTGGCCCTCGAGGACCTCGACGCCGCCGACATCACCACCATCCACGGCTTCTGCCAGCGCACCCTGAAACGCCAGTCCCTGGCGGCGGCCCGGCCCCCGGAGCTGGTGCTCGACACCGACCCCGGCGAGCTGGTGCGCCAGGTGGCCCACGACTACTGGCAGCAGCAGGTGCTGGCCCTGCCCACCCCCCTGGTGGCCGGCCTGGCGGGACTGGCGGACCTGGAGGATCTGGAGCGGCTGCTGCTGCTGATCGACGGCGACCCCGGCCTGGTGCTCGAACCCCTGCCGCCGGAGCTGTCCCTCGAGCGCCCTCTGAACGAGCAGCTGGAACCGCTGTGGGAGGTGCCATGGCAGACCTTCCGGCTGCAATGGCAGGCCCGGGGAGCGTCGCTGGAGCAGGACTTCCGCGCCGCCGCCGGCCAGTGGAAGGCGGCCGGCGCCACCAGGACGGCGCCCTACAGCCAGAAACCCACCAAGGACCGCTGCGGCCTCGTCGACCGCTGGATCGCCGCCCAGCCCCCCGAAGGCGACTACGCCGCCGCCAGGAATCAGGAGGAACTGACGCGGTATTTCCACCCCGGTCCCTTCAGCCAGGAGGCCCGCCGGGCGGAGGGGAGCGAACGGGTCATCCGCCTACCCCAGCCCGAGCTGCTGGAGGCCGTGGCGGACGTGCTGGAAGGTCCCGCGGAACGGTTGCTGCTGCACGGCTGCCACTGGTGCCGCCGGGAACTGGCCCGGCGGCGGACCAGCGGCGGCCGGGTCGGATTCGCCCAGCTGCTGGAGGGCCTCGACCCGGGCCCGGAGGCCCTGGAGCCATCCCCGCTGCTGCGGGCCGTGGGAGAGCGCTACCGGGCCGTGCTCGTCGACGAATTCCAGGACACCGATCCGGTGCAGTGGCGCATCCTGCGGCTGGCCTTCGGCGCCGGCGACCACCTGCTGGTGATGGTGGGGGATCCCAAGCAGGCCATCTACCGCTTCCGCGGCGGGGATCTCGACACCTACCGGCTGGCGGCCGCCAGCGCCGGCCGGGTCCATGCCCTGCTGGAGAACCGCCGGGCCAGCCCGGCCCTGCTGGGGGCCCTCAACGGGCTGATGGAGCCGGCGGGCCTGCCCCGCTCGGCCCTGCCGGTGCCGGCGGTGCGGGCCCGGTCCCTGCGCTCCGGCCCGGATGGGATGGCCCCCGTGCGCCTGCTCTGGCTGGGGAGCGATCGGTCGGCAGGGGAGCCGCTGCCCAGCAGGAGCGCCCTGGAGTCGGAGCTGCCGGCCAGGATCGCCGCCTGTGTCGCCGAGCTTCTGCAGGAGGCCCCCGGGCTCTCGGCGGGCGACGGCGAGCCAAAGCGCCCCCTGCGGGCCGGCGACATCGCCCTGCTGGTGCACAACCACCACCAGGCCGAAACCCTGCGCCGGGCCCTGGAGCGCCTGGGCATCGCCAGCAGGCTGGTGAGCAAGGCCGACGTGTTCGCCAGCCCTGCGGCCACGGCCCTGCAGCGCCTGCTCGACGCCCTCGCCGATCCGGCCGATCCGAACCGGCTGCGGCTGCTGGCCGCCTCGCCCCTGCTGGGCTGGTCAGCCCGGACCATCGCCGCCGCCGACAGTGCCGCCTGGAGTGCCCTGGCCGGCCAGCTGGCGGACCTGGCCCGGAACCTGCCCCGGGAAGGTCTGCTGGCCAGCCTGTCCCGGCTGGTGGACAGCGGCGGCCTGGCCCGGCTCAGTGCCGGCGGCCGCCTGCTGGCCGATCTGCAGCAGGTGGCCGAACTGCTGCAGGAACGCCTCCACGCCGACCAGCTCGGTCTGGTGGCCGCCGCCGACTGGCTGCGGCGCCTGCGCCGCGACCAACGGCGGACCGAGCGCGGCGTTCCCGACAACCATCAGGCCCACAGCGACAAGGTCGATGACGCGGTGACCGTGATCACGGTGCACCGCAGCAAGGGACTGGAGTTTCCCGTGGTGATCTGCCCCTACCTCTGGCAGGCGGCAGGCACCGCCAGCGCTGGCCGCTCCGGCCCGGGGGTGCGCTGGCATCCCACCCCGGAGGCCGGGGCCCATCTGGATCTGCACCTGCGGCCCCAGTGGGGGCAGGGGTGGAAGGCGCGGCGCCAGCATCGCGACGCCGAGCGGGCCGAGCGGGAACGGCTGGCCTATGTGGCGCTCACCCGGGCCCAGCACCTGCTGGTGATCGCCTGGGGGCCGGCGAAGGAGCAGCAGGCCAACCCCCTAGTCCCCTGGCTCTTTCCCGACGACCCCCTGCCCGATCCCGAGGAGGACACCATGGCCGGGCGCAGCGACGCCGAATGGTGCCAGCGCCTCGCCGAGGAGATCCGGCGCCGGGGGCTGGCCCTCGACCTGGTCGGGGGGGAGGCGACGGCGCAGCGGCCCGCGCGCGCCGCCTCCCCCCAGCCGGGGACCGAGGCCCTGCAGTGCGGCCCGGTGCCCGGGCGCCCCTTCGACCGGAGCTGGGGCCGCAGCAGTTACACCGCCTGGACCAGCAGCTCCCACGCCGCGCCGGCACCGGCGCTGGCCCTGGATGAAGGTCGCGACACCCTCGACCCCAGCCTGGAGGGCGCAGGGGCGGACCCGAGCGCGGACGATGCCGGCGCCGGCGCCGCCTGGGCGGAGCAGGGCCCCCTGGGGCGCTTCGCCCGTGGCCCCGTCGCCGGCGACGCCCTGCACCGGATGCTGGAGCGGCTGGATGTCCGCCTCGCCAGCGATGCCCCTGGCAACAGGGAGCTGGTGGAATGCGAGCTGCGTCGCGCGGGGCTGGCAGGGGAACCGCTCGAACCGCTGCTGCAGGGGCTGGAGCTGATGCGCCTCACCCCCTTCGGAGGCGCGCTGGGCCGGCTGCGGGTGGCCGATCTGGCGCCCGAGCGGCGGCTGCATGAGATGAACTTCGATCTCACCCTGGGCTACGCGCGGGCCGCAGGGCTGGCGGCGGCCTTTCGGAACCACCCCGGTGGTGCCTTCGGCAGCTGCTATGCCGCCGCTCTGGAGCGACTGCCCGTGGCCAGCCGCGGTTTCCTCACCGGCTCCATCGACCTGGTGTTCACCACGGGAGAGGCCGACGCAGACGGCCGCTGGTGGGTCGCGGACTGGAAGA
This sequence comes from Candidatus Sulfopaludibacter sp. SbA3, assembly GCA_943367425.1. Taxonomy (GTDB): domain Bacteria; phylum Cyanobacteriota; class Cyanobacteriia; order PCC-6307; family Cyanobiaceae; genus Cyanobium. Next base: position 98,347 of record CALRJF020000009.1, on the reverse strand, counting down.
GCAACTGGATCGGGCAGCGCGACGAGGAGGGGCAGACCCTGGCCTGCGGCCCGAGGCATTACGGACAAGGCGCCATGGAAACCCTGATGGCCGCCAGCCACTACCCGCTCCAGGCCCACCTCTATCTGGTGGCCCTGCACCGCTACCTGCGCTGGCGGCTGCCCGGCTACGACCCGGCGCGGCACCTGGGGGGCTATGCCTACGTCTTCCTCCGGGGCACCCCCGGGGACGCGGGCCATGGGGCGCTGCCCGGCACCGTGCCGGGCATGTTCGTGGAGCAACCGCCGCTGGAGCGGATCCTGGCCCTCGACGACGCCCTCGGCAGGAGCGCAACGGCAGCCCCATGACCCCATCTGCCGGCACCACGCAGGCCTGGGTGTTGCCCGTGGCCCAGGCCCTCAACGAAGCCTTGCCGCGGCTGCACGGCGCCGCCGCCGATCCCCTGGTGGCGGAACTGATCACCGCCCTGGTCGCCGCCCTGGCCCGGGGGGAGATCGCGGTGGATCTGGCCGGCCCAGCGCCGGCGGAGGTGAGCCCCGAGCTGTGGCCGGAGGGCCACCGGCGGGCCCTGCTGGCCTCACCCCTGGGCCGGGATCCGGATGGCCCCCTGGCCCTGGAGGGCCAGCGGCTGCAGTGGCGCCGCTGGCAGCGGCAACGGCAGGGGGTGATCGATGCGCTGATCGGCCGCGCCGGCCCCCAGCCCCTGGCGCCCTCGCCGGGGGGCGCGACCACGCCCGCAGCACCGGGGAGCCTGGAGCTCGATCCCCTGCAGCAGGGAGCGGTGGCGGCGGTGCTGGAGCACGGGCTGGTGCTGCTGGAAGGGGGACCCGGCACCGGCAAGACCAGCACCGTGGCCGGGATGATCGCTGCCCTGCGGGCACGCAACCCCGAGGCCCGGATTCACCTGGCGGCACCCACGGGCAAGGCGGCGGCCCGCCTGCGCTCCGCCACGGGAGGCACCCTGCCCTGCACGACCCTGCACCGGCTGCTGGAGAGCCGGGGCGACCGGTTCGGCCGCCACCGCGGCCACCCCCTGGCGCTCGATCTGCTGGTGGTGGATGAGGTCTCGATGGTGGACATGGCCCTGATGGCCGCCCTGCTCGATGCCCTGCCGACCACCTGCCGCCTGGTGCTCGTCGGCGACCCGGCCCAGCTGCCACCGATCGCCCCCGGGGCGGTGCTGCTGGAACTGCAGGATCCCCCGCGGCGGCGCCAGCTGGGTGGGGCCGCCATCACCCTCGCCACCACCTACCGCAACGCCGGCGCCATCGCGGCCGTGGCCGCCGCCCTGCGCCAGGCCACGGCCCCCGGCCCGGGGGCCGCCGACGCTGCCGATCCGCTGGCCCTGATCCGTCCGCTGCTGCTCCAGCTGGAGCCCTCCGACAACCTGCGCTGGCGGACCTGTTCGTCCCGTCGATTGCCGGCGGAGCTGCTCGAGGCCCTGCGCGACCGCCAGGACACCCTGGCCCGACTGGCGGCAATCTGCCGGCCCGGATCGCCCCAGGGTTGCCGGGAGCTGCTGGAGGAACGGGACCGGCTCCTGGTGCTGAGCCCCCAGCGAACGGGGCCCTGGGGACTCGAGGCGATCCATCGGGCCCTGCTGGGGGATGGCTGGGCCGGCCCCCTGGAGGCACTGCCCGCCGGCACCCCCGTGCTCTGCCGACGCAATCTGCCGGAACTGGACCTGGCCAACGGAGATGTGGGTCTGCTGGTGGGCGCTCCGGGAGCGGAGGCCCGTCTCCTGTTCGGCGAAGGGGACGGCTTCTGGGTGCATCCGGGCCAGCTGGCCGGCGCCGCCGAACCCGCCCTGGCCCTGACGGTGCACAAGGCCCAGGGCAGCGAAGCCGACGACGTCATCGTGCTGCTGCCCAGCGGTGGTCACCAGGAAGCCCGGCTCCTCTACACGGCCCTGACCCGGGCGCGGCAACGGGCCCTGCTGCTCACCGCGGAGCAACGGATGGGTGCGACGGAGGCCAGGCCGTAAAGCTTCTTGATCCATCGCCACACGCGGACATGTGCCAACGAAAAGTGAACGGGGCTTCCCCTGTCTGCGGGAGCGTTCGATACTTCGTGCATCGACCCGGCAGCCGCCGCGTCGAACTCACCAGAGCCCCTGCTCCAATAGTCTCCACCCCTGGGAACGCTCTCCCCGAGCAAGCCCCTGCATTCCTTCGAAGCCTCCTTCACGGGAGAATCTTCCGGGAATGGCCTCACCGCATCGCCACGAATCGTCGTCCGGGCACGCCCGTCCACGGCCTTCCAGGTGCCCCGAGGTTGCAAGGGACAACCCCATGGATTCCATGGCCCCAGGCGGCTCCGGTCAGTCTTTTTTCACCAGCCGCACCCGTCGAGCGGGCCGCCTTTCCTCACCGCCGATGGGGCCCGTCATCATCGCTGGTTGGCATGGTTGAACGCTTCCACCGTCCCTGGGGATGGTTCGAAACCCTGGCCACCGGGGACGGCTACCTGGTCAAGCGGCTGCTGATCGCAGCGGAGCAGCGCATCAGCCTCCAGCGCCATCACCATCGGTGCGAGCACTGGGTGGTGGTGACCGGCAGCGGCATCCTGGAGTGCGACGGCGAACGGATCTCGGCCGAGGTGGGCACCACCCTGTTTGTCCCCTGCGGCAGCCTCCACAGAGCCACGGCCGCCGCCACCGGCCTGGAGATCATCGAGGTGCAGCGCGGCGAGGTGCTGCGGGAGGACGATATCGAGCGCTTCGAGGACGACTACGGCCGGGTGGTAAGATAAATCTTCAACCTTTGATCAAGGGCGAGGCAGCCGGGGTGTGAATCACCCATCCAACGGTTCGCTGCCAGCCTGCGTTGAAGGATTCACCAGGCTCCAGCATCTCGTGACCCAGATTATTGACGGCAACACCCTCGCGGGTGTGGCCGATGCCCAGGTGGCCGAACTCTCGTTCGACGCGGCCACGGTTGCCCCTGACTCCCTCGTGGAGGTGGACGACGCCGGCGGCGAGCCGATGGCGACCATCAACCCCTTCGCGGCCTTCGGCCTGCGCCAGGAACTGCTCGATGGCCTCCAGGCGATCGGCTTCCAGGAACCCTCGCCCATTCAGAAAGCCGCCATCCCCGAGCTGATGCTGGGTCGCGACCTGGTGGGCCAGGCCCAGACCGGCACCGGCAAGACCGCCGCCTTCGGCCTGCCCCTGCTGGAGCGCCTCGATCCGGATCAGCGCACCCCCCAGGTGCTGGTGCTCACCCCCACCCGGGAACTGGCCATGCAGGTGGCCGAAGCCTTCAACAGTTATGCCTCCTGCATGCGGGGCGTGCGGGTGCTGCCCATCTACGGCGGCGCCGACTTCCGTGACCAGATCCAGCAGCTGCGCCGCGGCGTGCAGATCGTGGTGGGAACCCCCGGTCGGGTGATGGACCACATGCGCCAGGGAACGCTCGACCTTTCCGGCCTGCGCAGCCTGGTGCTCGACGAAGCCGACGAGATGCTGCGCATGGGCTTCATCGACGACGTGCAGTGGGTGCTCGAACAGCTGCCCGCCCAGCGGCAGGTGGTGCTGTTCTCGGCCACCATGCCCACCGAGATCCGCCGCATCTCCCAGAAGTACCTCAACGATCCCGCCGAGGTCACCATCCGCCAGAAGGCGGCCGACGGTCGCCGGATCCGCCAGCGCTATCTGGTCGTCAATGCGCCGCAGAAGCTGGAGGCCCTCGAACGGGTGCTCGAAGCCGAAGGCAGCGAGGGGGTGATCATCTTTGCCCGCACCAAGGCCATCACCCTCACCGTGGCCGAATCCCTGGAGCAGCACGGCTACGACGTGGCGGTGCTCAACGGCGATGTGCCCCAGAACCTGCGGGAGCGCACGATCGAGCGGCTCCGCGACGGCCGGGTCAATGTGCTGGTGGCCACCGACGTCGCCGCCCGCGGCCTCGACGTGGACCGCATCGGCCTGGTGATCAACTACGACATCCCCTTCGACGGGGAGGCCTACGTGCACCGCATCGGCCGCACCGGCCGGGCGGGCCGCACCGGTGAGGCGATCCTCTTCCTCACCCCCCGGGAGCGACGCTTCCTGGGTGGTCTGGAGCGGGCCGTCCATCAGCCGATCGAAGCGATGGAGGTGCCCGGCAACGCCAGCATCAACCAGCACCGGCTCGACCGTCTGCGGGAACGGCTCACCACTGGCCTGCAGCAACCCGCCTGCAGCCCGGAAGAGCGGGCCCTGCTGAGCGAAATCCTGCAGCGGGTGGCCCAGGAGCAGGGCTGCGCCCCCGAACAGCTGGCCCTGGCGGCCCTGGAACTCGGTCTCGGCGGCAAGCCCCTGCTGCTCTCGGGAGAGGAACGCTGGGCCACGTCCCGCACCGGTGCCCCCTCGCCACGGGACCGGGACCGGGACCGGGATCGGGATCGCCGGCCTCTCGACGACCGGAATGACGATGCGCCCGAATCCCATATGGAGCGCTTCCGGATCGAAGTGGGCTGGCGGGATCGGGTCAAGCCCGGCAACATCGTCGGAGCCATCGCCAATGAATCCGGCCTCACCGGTCGATCCATCGGCAAGATCCGCATCTTTGATGCCCACAGCACCATCGATCTGCCCAAGGGCATGCCCGACGACGTCTTCTCGGACCTGCGGCGCCTGCGCGTGATGAACAAGGAACTGCAGATCTCCCGACTGAACGCCTGATCCCCATTCACCGGCGCCGATGGCGCCGTCCTTTCCATGCCCCCTCTGCTCCGGTCTCGCCCCTCGATGGGATGGGTCCACCATCTGCCCGGCGTTGTCGGGTTGCCCGGGGGGTTCGGAACGGTCGGAGCCCTGCTGAGCCTTTCGGCCTTCGCGATGGTCCAGGCGCCGGCTTCCGCCGCCGGCGGTCCCATCGCCGAAGTGGTCCGATCGTTCTGCCTATCTGCCGTCGAGACCGAACTGGCCCAGGCGGGCAAGCAGGCCCCCGCCGGCATGGCCGACTTCGCCTGCGCCTGCGTGACCGACCGCATCACCAGCGGCAGCAGCATCGCGGCCGCCCGCAGCACCTGCCGGGCGGCCACATCGAAGCGCTATCCGATCTGAACGCCGCAGCCGGCCAGCGGGCTCAGACCCACTGCCGGGTGACCTCCTCGGTGACCAGCAGCTGGTAGTCGGTCACCGTCAGCACTTCGACCGCCGCGATCAGACAGGTCTGCACATCGTGACTTTCCGAGGCCACGAGGGACTGCAGCAGGTCGAATCGGTCCTGGGGGGCCAGCTCTCCGTCCTCGCGCCAGGCGAGACTCCAGGGCACAGGGGTCGGGGTCATGGGATCAAATGGATCAGGGTTTGCTGACAATGAGACAGGCTTGCAGGCCCAACCGCGAAACTCCGAATTCCTTCGGATCTGCTTCAAGCTTCTCCATATCCCGCTGGCCCCAGATGTAGGGTTGGCAGGATTCCATGCCCCTCCGGCTCCCCTCGGCACGCACCGCCGGCTCCGACCCTCCGACGCGTCCCTCCCCTGGGCCCGTGCCGAGGTCCGTCCCGACCGTCTGTATTGCCTGGAATGGCCGATGAGGACGGGATCGGTTCCAGCTTTTTTCAGTGAATGACCATCTACGTCGGCAACCTTTCGTTCCAGGCCGAACGCGAGGACCTGCTTGATCTCTTCGGCCAGTACGGGGAGGTGCGTCAGTGCAGCCTTCCCCTCGACCGGGAAACCGGCCGCAAGCGTGGCTTCGCCTTCATCGAACTCGCCGACGATGTCGCCGAGCAGAAGGCCATCGATGACCTCCAGGACGTGGAGTGGATGGGTCGCATGATCCGGGTCAACAAGGCCACCCCCCGTGAGGGCGGTGGTGGCGGCGGCGGTCGCCAGGGCGGCGGCGGTGGCTACGGCGGCGGCGGCGGCGGTGGCCGCTCCGGCGGTGGTGGCGGCGGCTACGGCGGTGGTGGCGGCGGCCGCTCCGGCGGCGGCGGTTATGGCGGCGGGGGCGGCGGCAATCGCTGGTGATTCCCCGGGCCGGCCATTGACCCGTTCTTCAGGGCTGCAACGGCTGCTGACCAGCCTGCAGCCCCACCGGCGTCTTGTCTGGCTGGCCGCCACCTGCTCGGTGCTGAACAAGCTGTTCGACCTGGCTCCGCCCGTGCTCATCGGCCTGGCGGTCGATGTGGTGGTCCAGCAGCGCACCTCCTGGCTGGCCGGGCTCGGATTCAGCACCGTCCCCGGCCAGCTCGGCCTGCTGGCGGTGCTCTCGTTCCTGATCTGGAGCGCCGAGTCCCTGTTCGAATATCTCTACGCGCTCCTCTGGCGCAACCTGGCCCAGACCGTGCAGCACGAGCTGCGGATCGAGGCCTACGACCACCTCCAGCACCTGGAGATGGCCTTCTTCGAGGCCGGCAGCAGCGGACGGCTGCTCACGATCCTCAACGACGACATCAACCAGCTCGAGCGCTTTCTCGACCAGGGAGCCAACGAGATCCTGCAGCTGATCACCACCGTCCTGGCGGTGGGTGGGGCCATGGTCTTCCTCTCCCCCACGGTGGCCGGGGTGGCGTTTCTGCCGATTCCGGTGATCCTCTGGGGATCGCTGCGGTTTCAGCGCCGACTGGCACCCCGCTACCGGGAGGTGCGCGAGCGGGCCGGCGATCTGGCCAGCCGCCTGAGCAACAACCTCGGCGGCATGCTGACCATCAAGAGCTACGCCGCGGAGGACTGGGAGAAGCAACGGCTGATCGAGCAGAGCCAGGCCTACCGCAGCAGCAATGCCCGGGCGATCCGTCTCTCGGCCGCCTTCATCCCCCTGATCCGCTTCGCCATCCTGTTCGCCTTCCTGGCGATCCTGGTGATCGGCGGCCTGCAGGCGTGGCAGGGGGCCATCGCGGTCGGTACCTACAGCTTTCTCGTTTTCATCACCCAGCGGCTGCTCTGGCCCCTCACCACCCTGGGGCGCACCCTCGACGACTACCAGCGGGCGATGGCCTCCACCCACCGGGTGATGGACCTGCTCGACACCCCCATCGCCATCCCCAGCGGCAGCCGCCCCCTGCCGATCGCCGCGGTGCAGGGACACATCCGCTTCGAGGGGGTGGATTTCGGCTACGCCGATCGCGACCCGCTGCTGAAGCACTTCGACCTGGAGGTGCCGGCCGGAGCCACCGTCGGCATCGTGGGGGCGACCGGGTCGGGCAAGAGCACCATCGTCAAGCTGCTGCTGCGCCTCTACGAGGTGCAGGGGGGGCGCATCCTGCTCGACGGCTTGGCGATCGAGGACCTGGCCCTGGCCGACCTGCGCCGTGCCATCGGCCTGGTGAGCCAGGAGGTGTTCCTGTTCCACGGCACGGTGGCCGAGAACATCGCCTACGGCAGCTTCGGGGCCAGTCGCGCCGCCATCGAACGGGCGGCGGGGCTGGCGGAGGCCGGCGCCTTCATCGCCGCCCTGCCCAAGGGCTACGACACCCTGGTGGGTGATCGCGGCCAGCGGCTCTCAGGAGGCCAGAGACAACGCATCGCCCTGGCCCGGGCCATCCTCAAGAACCCGCCGGTGCTGGTGCTGGACGAGGCCACCGCCGCCGTGGACAACGAAACCGAGGCGGCGATCCAGCGCTCTCTGGATCGTCTCACCGCCGAACGGACCACCCTCGTGATCGCCCACAGGCTGAGCACGGTGCGCCATGCCGACCGGATCGTGGTGATGGAGCAGGGCCGGATCGTGGAAAGCGGTCGTCACGACGACCTCCTGGCCAGGGAGGGGGCCTATGCCTCGCTCTGGAGGGTTCAGGCCGGCCTGCGTCCAGAGGAAGCCTTGCGCTGAGCACAGGTGCCTTAGTTTATCTCTTGATGAAGATCTCTCCAGACAGGCCGGAACGCCGGCGTGACCACCGCGTTCCCGTCCTCATCGCCGTGGCCGTCGGCCTGGGGACGGGAATGGTGCTGGCCGGCCCCCTGGCCCATCTGATCACCGCCAAGGCCAGTGCCGATGGCGGCGCTGCGATCACCAACCCCTTCGCCGCCTGGAGCAGCGGCATCGGCCGTCAGGACCTGCTGGTGATGGGCACCGATGTGGGCGGCGGCAACACCGATGTGATCGCCACCCTGCGCGTCGATGGAGAACGGACCCACATCACCCAGATCCCCAGGGACACCTACATCGAAGCCGAGAGCTTCGGTCCCGTGAAGATCAATGCCCTCTACAGCCTGGGGGGAACCGACGCGGTCAAGCGGGAGATCTCCCACCGCCTCGGTCGTCCCATCCAGCACCACCTGGTGGTGAATCTCTCGGCCATCCGCGAAATGGCCGACATGATCGGGGGCATCGAAGTCGACGTGCCCAAGAGGATGTATTACGTCGACCGCAGCCAGGGCCTGTCGATCGACCTCCAGCCCGGTGTTCAGACCCTGCGCGGCAAGGATCTGGAAGGGTTCCTGCGCTTCCGCCACGACGAAACCGGCGACCTCGGCCGCATGGATCGCCAGCAGCTGGCTTTGAAGTCTCTCTTCCGCAAACTCACCCGTCCCGAATACCTGGTGCGTCTGCCGTCGATGCTGATGGCGGCCCGCAAGGACATCAAGACCGATCTCGGACCGATGGAACTCGGCGGCCTGATCACCGCCATGGGCCGCACCCGCCTCGACACCGAACGGCTCGACGGCAGGCCCTTCTACAAGGACGGCATCAGCTACTGGGATGCGGTCTGGCCCAGCCCGGAGCCGGGGGCAACCAGCACCGACACCGAGGAGACCACGGCGACCACCCAGCGCCACCGTTTCGTCTTCTGAGCGGGTGTCATGCCGGTGGTGACGACCCACCGCCATTGCCGCCACCATTGCCTCCTCCGTTGCCACCGCCGTTGCCACCGCCGTTGCCCCAGAAACTGTCCTTGCGCACCGACAGGGTGACCAGGGCCAGACCGAGGGCCATCAGGGCCAGCTGGGGACTCGAAGCGGCCACCGTCACCCCCAGGGCCGCCGTGAACCAGATCGAAGCGGCGCTGCTCAGGCCCCGCACCTCCGGGATGCCGTGCTTGGTGCGCGGCGGGGGCACCAGGATCTCTCCGGCGCCGAGAAAGCCGATTCCGGCGGCCACGCCCTGAATCACCCGGCTGCGGGCCTGGGGGTCGGCGCCGGCCGCCAGCACCATCAGACAGGCGCTGAGCCCCACCAGCACATGCACCCGCAGGCGGTTGGGATGGGTCTGGGTGCTGTGGTGGGCCCGGTTGACCCCCACCGCCAGACCGCAGAGCACGGCCAGCCCGAGGCGCAGCAGGGCTTCAAGATCGGGAGTGAGCTGTGAGGGCATCGGGGCCGGTTCCACCTGGACCTGGGGTCCAACCATGGCGCATCGGCGGACAGCCAACCGCCGTCAGCGCCCATAGGCTCCTGGGATCCGAGACCTGGGGAGGACCGTGCCGTCGTCGCTGCTGCGCACCAGCCTGAAGCTCGGGCTGGCCGCCTTTCTCACGGCAGCCCTCTCGGTCTGGACCGAGCGCATCGCCTTCGTCTGGTACCCCATGCTGGCCGTGATCACGGTCATGGAAGACGGCGATGACCTGAGCCTGAAGGCCGCCCGGATCCGGGTGTTCGGCACGATCACCGGGGGGCTGGTGACCTTTCTGGTGCACACGCTGCTCGCCGGCTGGGCCGGGGTGCTGGTGTCCCTGCTGCTGATGCTGCCCCTGCTGCGCTGGCTGGGCTGGCAGTCGGCCGCCAGCACCGCGACGCTGGTCAGCCTGATGTTCCTGATGATCCCCAGCCATGCCGAGCTGAACTGGTTCTACGTCTTCAACCGCAGCCTCGACACGGCGATGGGGTGCGTGATCGCCATCCTGGTGGGGCTGCTGTTCTGGCCCCGGGGCAGCTTCGATCGTCTCCAGCAGATGGAGAACCGCCTGCGCCGCACCTATGCCGACCAGCTGGAGCGGCAGCAGCGCTGGCGGGCGGGACGGGGCGAACGGCCCGAACCGCTGGGCCCCGAGGGGCTCAGCCAGACCCTGGTGGCCATGGAGAGCCTGGTGGCCCAGGAGGATCGGGGCCCCCACGGCCGGCGCCTGCAGCGCCACCGCTGGCCCCAGCGGCTGCGGCTCTGGGCCGCGACCCAGCACCACTGGATCCAGTGGGAATGGGTGCTGGCCGGCCTGCCGGATCCCCCGGACGGTGAGGGCGACAGCGCCGGCCCCGATCCCCTGGCCCAGGGCATGGCCCAGCTGGCCGCCCTGCTGCAGGGCCACCGGCCCGAGGCCGCCCGGCCCGATCCCGGCCCCTGGCAGGACCTGGCCCGACGCCAGCGGATCCCCCTGCTGCCCCTGCTGGCCCTGGCGGAGGAGCAGCGTCCCCTGCTGGCCAGCCTGACGACCCTGCGGCTGCTGGGCGCATGCTGATGCGCCGCTCCGAACTGAGGCTGGCCCTGACCGCCGGCCTGGTGAACGGCTTCAGCAGCTTGTCGTCGGTGCCGTTCGGGATCTATGCCCCCATGGCCGTGCTGGCGGTGTGCACCGGCAGCTACGGCGGATCGATCGCCCTGGGCCGACAGCGGCTGGTGGGATCGGTGCTGGGGGTGCTGATCCTGCTGATCTCCTACGGCAGCCTGGGCCGCCTGCCGATCCCGCTGGGCCTCAGCGCCGCCCTGATCGGCATGCGCCTCCTGGGGGGGGCACTTCAGCTGGAAGTGGGATACAAGGTGGGCAGCAACATCATCGTGATGGGCTGGCTGGTCCACAACACCGACCTGCAGCTGTGGGCACCGGTGCGCCTGTTCTGGACCGCCGCGGGCATCCTGCTGGCCCTGCTGTGTCTGCGGCTGTTCTGGCCCGAACTGGCCGTCGATGGCCAGCGGCGGCGCCTGCTGGAGCTGCTGAGCGAGCTGGAAAGCGCCCTGATCGAGCAGGCGGAGCGGATCGCCGCCGAACCGGCCGCGGTTCCACCGTCCACCAGGGCCGCGCTGCGGCGGGCCGACACCCTTCGGGTGCAGCGGCTGCGGGGACAGCTGGTCGCCCTGCGCGGGAGCCTGCCGGCGGTGGCCGATGAGCTGGGCAATGCCACCTCCGGCCATCCCACCTATCGCCTGTTCCGGCAGCTGCATCGTGGTGCCTCCCAGCTGATCGGTGTGATCGACGGTCTCTCCCTGCTGGGACTCCCCGACGTTGACCGGGGCCCCCTGGAGGGGATCCACCAGGCCGAAGCCGACCTGCTGCGTCTGGTGGCGGGCCGCCTGGGCCAGTGGCGGACGTGCCTGGACCGTCCCCACCAGCACCGGCCGGCCGCTCCGGCCGCCCGCCTGGTCCCCCCGGCCGACTGGCAGGCGCTGGTGGGCCGGCTGCACGATCCGGATCTGGACAGCATCGAGGTGCGGCGGCTGCAGCGCAATGCCAGCCGGCTGATGCTCTGCGGCCAGGCCCTGCGCGGCATCGAGGAAACCGAGCATCGCTGGCGGGACCTCCTCGGCCTGCTCCCCTCGTGAGCAGCTCCCCGGGCCCCTCCCTGCGCAGGCCCCCAGGCCCCTTATGCCGGCCGGCAACGGCAACGCCGGGATCCCTGGTGCTGGCGGCGCTGTTGCTGGCGGGTCACGCACCGGCGCATGGCGAACCAGCGGCGCCCGCCGCGGCCGAACCGGCTGCCGAACTGGCGAGCGAACCGGCGGCGCCACCCCTGCTCCAGCTGCCCGCGGGCTGGGGCCGCCTCCAGCAGACCCTGCACCTGCCCCCCTGGATCGATCTCGACCTGGAGGTGCTGGCCGAACCGATGGCCAACCCCGCCGGCGGCACGCGGTCGGCCGCCAGCTGGATCCAGCAGTCGACCCTGGCCCTCACCCTGAGCAACGACGGCGGACGACCACCGGAGCAATGGCGGGAGCAGGACCGCTGGACCCTGCAGCTGGCGGTGGCCGCCTACAACGGCTCCCCCGACCTGGCCGAGAGCATCGGGGCCGCCATCCCCCTGCAGCAGGTGGCCAATCCGGTGGGGCTGTGGCTCACCCGGGCCAGCGTGAAACGGCGGGCCCAGAACAGCCGCTGGGGCCTGGAAGCCGGTGTGCTGACCATGAACCCCGAGCTGTTCAGCGCCCCGATCGCCTCCTTCTATGTGCACGACGCCCTCAACGGGGCTCCGGTGCTGTTCCCCATCCCCAGCTTTCCCCTCTTTCCCGTGGCGGCTCCGGGGGCCCGGCTGGTGCTGAAGCCCACCCCCGCCACCACGCTGCAGCTGGCCAGCTTCGATCTGGCCGCGGCCGACACGTTCGCGGGGCTGCTGGGTGCCGAGACCGGCCTGCCCCCCGGCCGGGGCTGGACCCACCAGGCGCAGTGGTCCTATGCCCCCCCCTGGCTGAACCGCCATCGCGACGAACCGCTCCCCGCCTGCCGGGAGGCCCGGGGGATCGGCCGCCGCCGGCCGGGCTGCCGGGAGCCGGTGCGGGTGGAGCGCCAGCTTCCCGGCGGCCTGCTGCAACTGGCCGCCTACACGGGCACCGGCCCCAACCGTGGGGTCTACGGCAGTGCCACCCTGCCGCTGGCCCTGCCCTGGGGCCTGGACCACCGGCTCTGGGCCGCCGCCGCCCAGGGTTTCGATGACGCCGCCAACCCCACCCCCAGCTACCTCGGTGGCGGCCTGGTCAGCCAGGGAGTGCTGCCCTGGCGCCCCTTCGACCTGCTGATCCTGGGGGTGGCCCACACCGGCTTCAGCCCCTTCACCAGCCCCGGACGCAGCAGCGAGGGGGTGGTGGAGCTGGGCTACCAGCTGCGCATCAACCAGTCGCTCAACCTGCAGCCCTCCCTGCAATGGATCCTGAATCCCGGCGGCGGCGGCGGTGTGCCCGCCATCCTGGCCGCCGGGCTGCAGCTGGACATGAGCTTCTAGATGGCCCGCTTTCGCCGCCCGCTGGCCCTGATCCTGGTGCTGTCCGCCGTCGGGATCGCCCCGGCACCCCTGGGCAGCCAGCCCCTGCCCAGCGCGGCAGGAGCCGACACCCGGCAGCTGGAACGCAGCTGGCGGGAGCTGGATCAGCAGATCCGGGCGCTCGACCAGCTGCTGCCGGACCCCGAGGCCACCCCCTCGAAAGCGGACCTCGCCATTCCGCCGCTGCCGGAGAACCTGCTGCGGCTGAACGGCGTCGACGGCCCGCCGGGGGAAGGGCTCCAGGCGCTGAGCCTGGAGCAGGCCCTGGCCATCGCCTTCCGCCGGAGCGCCACCCTGCAGGCCCAGCGGGACCTGGTGGCGGCGTCGCTGCTGGAGCTGCAGAGCCTGCTGGGCACTTACTGGCCAAGGATCTCGGCCTATGCCGCCGGCGGCACCGACCAGAGCGCCACGAGCTACTTCTCCCCCACCGGCACGGGCAACCTGTTTCCGGCCAGCAGTCCGTTTTTCATTCCGCCCGGCGGCAGGGCCTCCCTCAACGCCAATGAGAATGCCGTGGCCGCCGGGGTCCAGCTGCGCTACGAACTGGTCGATCTGGCCCGCCGCCCCCAGGTGCGGGCCGGCCAGTCCCGCCTCCGCTCCGCCAGGAACGTCTACGCCAACGACCTGCGGCGGCTGCAGCTGGCGGTGAGCGAGAGCTACTACCAGCTGCAGCGGGCCGACCAGATCGTGCGCATCCGGGATGCCTCCGTGCGCAACGACCTGCTGATCCTCCAGGACACGCTGGAACTCAAGCAGGCCGGACTGGTGCCCCGCATCGACGTGCTGCGGCGCCGCGCCATCGAAGCCAGCGACCAGGAACTGCTGATCCAGGCACTGGCCGACCGGTTGATCGCCCGGCGCCGGCTGGCGGTACTGCTCAACCTGCCCCCGGCCTTGACGCCGGTGGCCAGCGATCCCATCCGTCTGCAGCCCCGCTGGCCCCTCGATCTGGAGGCCAGCCTGGTGGCGGCCTACCGCTCCAACCCGGAGCTGGCCGCCATCCTCGCCACCCGCGACGCCCTCATCCATCAGAAGGATGCGGTGGCCGCGGGACTGCTGCCGAAGTTGTCCCTGTTCGCCAGCGCCGGTGGCAGTGCCAACAACGTCAACAACTGGAACGTCCGCAGCGCCGACGGCGGCTGCTGTGGGGCCACCGTGGCCACCTCCCTCAACACCTACGGCAGTGACTGGTCGGTGGGTGTGGGGATGCGCTGGCTGCTGTTCGATGCCGGCAGCACACGCCTGGAGGCCGAAGCCCTCAAGCGGCGCGGTGATGCCGCCGAACAGCAGTACGTGGCCCAGCGCAACGACATCCGCCTGCGGATCGAGCAGGCCTTCTTCGGCCACGAAGCCAGCCTCGCCCGGCTGGTGGCGGCGCGCCGCGGTGTGGCCGCAAGCCTGGAGGCGTTCCGCGATGCCCGACTCCGCTACCGGAGCGGCCTGAGCAGTGAACTCGACCTGTCCAACACCCAGGAGCGGCTGATCGCCAGCCTGGTGCAGCGGCTGGAGGCCACCGTGAACGTGAACATCACCTACGCCCAGCTGCTGCGCGAGCTGCTGCCGATGCCGACGGATCCCGGCGCGCCCGTCCCGCCGCGGCTGCAGCTGGAGCCGTCGCCGTCAGCGCCGACGGCTGCCGACCCCCGCGGCGACGATGCGAAACTGGGCACCGCGGCTCCCCCGGCGACCCCTTGATCGCTCCCGAGAACGCTGCCGAAGACGACACCTGCGGGGGGGCGCGCGACGACGCCCTCGGCGCCGCCCAGGTGATCGTGCTGTTGCTGGCCGCTCCGGTGCTGTTGGTGATCCTGCAGCCGTATCAGTGGATCTCGTCGCTGGGGTTCCAGCTGCAGCGGGCCTGGCCCCTGGGGGGCCAGGCCGCGATCCCGATCCCCAGCCTGCTGCTGGTGTTCGGCGGAACGGTGCTGCTGGTGATGCTGGCGAACGGCCCGCTGCGCGCCGGCAGGGGCGGCGGGCTCACTCCCGTGCAGGCCCTGCAGCTCGAGGAGGTGGCCGAGGGGCCCAGGGGTCCGGCCGCCCTGACGGCCCTGGACCTGCGCCACCAGCTCCTGCGGCTGCCCCTGCTGCTGCTCACCCATGGCGCCAGCCTCACCGTGGGGCTGGAATCCCCTTCCGCCGCCCTCGGGGCCAGCCTGCTGCTGGCACTGCGCGCGAAGCTGGCCCCCCTGCAGCGCCTGCCCCTGGCGGTGCTGCTGGCCGTGGGGGGCGGCGCCGGCCTGGGCATCGCCTTCCACTCGGTGCTGCTGGCGGTGACCTATGCCGTCGAGGAGTTGTGCCGCCGGCGTTCCGCCGTGCTGATCCAGGCCACGCTCCTGGTGGCGGGACTGGGGGTGCTGCTCAGTGCCGCCACCGGCCTCTGGGACGCCAGCCCCGATGCCGCCCCGGCCCACCATGCCGGTGTGACGGTGCTCGCTGGCCTGGAAAGCCATCTGCTGGCACCGCTGCTGCTGCTCACCGCGGCGGCGGGCGGGCTGGGGGGGGTGTTCAGCGCCGGCACTGCCTGGATGGCCCAGCAGTGGAGCCGGTGGCTCACCCGCGGCGCCGTCGGGGGACGCCCCTCCCTGGCGCTGCTGACGCTCCTGGCCGTTCTGGTGGCCGTGGGAATCACCGTGGCGGCTGTGGCCACCGAGGGCTGGAGCCTCAACGACGGCCAGTTGCTGATCCTGCGCATGGCCTACGGGGACGATGTGCCCCCGCTCACCATCCTTCCCTGGCGGCTGCTGGCCTCGGTGGTGAGCATCGCCATCGGCTGTCCCGGCGGGCTGATGCACGACGCCATGGCGCTGGGGGCACTGCTCGCCGGCCCGCTGATCGGCGATCTGCCGCCGCTGGAACGGCAGATGCTGGTGTGGACGGGAGCCACCGCCCTGTTCAGCGGCGCCTGCCGCACACCCCTGTTCTGCGCCCTGTTCGTGGGCCAGATCGCCGGCAACGCCGCCCTGATGCCCCTGCTGCTCCTGGTGGCAGCGCTGGCGGCCCCCCTGGGACGGCGCGTGGGGCCCGACACCTGGAACGAGGTGCAACTCCAGCGCTGGCTGCAGCGTTGAACGGGCCCAGGGCTGTAGACAGTCCAGCTACTGTGAGCGTGCTAAGGGGTTCCAATCGCCTCCGGATCCACCCCGATGTTCTGGCAGGGCATTGAGGCCACGTGAAACGTCCTGACATCCCCGAAAACGAGCAGAAACGTCTGGCAGCGCTGCGATCTCTCTGCATCCTCGACACCCCCAGCGACGAACGCTACGACCGACTCACCCGCATCGCCCGGCGCATCTTCGGTGTGCCGATTGCCCTGATCAGCCTGGTCGATCTTGACCGTCAATGGTTCAAATCCCATGTCGGACTGGAGGCGTCGGAAACGCCCCGAGATATCTCTTTCTGTGGCCATGCGATCCATGGCAAAGACGTCTTCATCGTTTCGGATGCGTCTCAGGATGAACGCTTCGCCGATAATCCGCTGGTCATGGGGCCGCCCCACATCCGCTTCTATGCCGGCTGCCCGCTGAGCATCGACAACCTGCCGATGGGCACTCTCTGCATCATCGATCAGAAGCCGAGAATCCTCACTCCCGAAGAAATCGATGCCCTGAAGGATCTCGCCGGCATCGCCGAACACGAGCTCACCGTTCTGCAGCTGGCCACCCAGGATGAGCTCACCGATCTATCCAACAGGCGTGGCTTCATGCAGCTGGCCCAACACAGTCTCTACCTGTGCGCCAGACAGAACATCCCCGCTTCTCTTGCCTTCCTGGATCTCGACCTGTTCAAGCCGATCAACGACACCTTCGGCCATGAAGAGGGGGATCGGGCCCTGATCACCTTTTCCCACCTGATGAAACGGCAATGCCGTGAAACTGACATCTGTGCCCGCATGGGTGGCGATGAGTTCGCCATCCTGCTCGCAGATGCCGACAGGGCCCAGGCCGAAGAAGTGATCGACAGATTCGGCCAATCCCTTCAGGATTTCAACGTGGAAGCCAACCGTGGCTACGAGATCAGATTCTCCCACGGCATCGTTGAATTCCATCCGGAAGAACATCAGAGCATCACCGAGCTGCTGTCGGCCGGCGATGCCTTGATGTACAAGGACAAACGCTCCAAGGGGGAAGATTCCCGATCCGTTTCTCCTTTCAACAACGCATCCGCTGGTTCCTCAGGCCAACAGGCCAGCAGCTGGAGCGATGCGGAAGCCCAGGAAGATTCCGAAGCCCAGTGGATCGACTTCATCAACCGCTTCCGCAGCCACCCGACCTGAACCGAAGCCGCGCGGCTTCGGTTCCTCAATCGGGCCGGGACGAAAACCAGCGCTCGATCCGATAGCCCAGGATCACCAGCAGCACCACCAGCCAGAACCACAACTCCGGCGGATTGGCATTGCACAGCACCACCAGCAGCACCACTTCACTCACCAGCCAGGGCAGTTCCTGACGCAGCAGGGGATTACGGATCCGGGGCAGGCGGGCCATGGCTAGGGAAAGGGTGCCTGACGCAGCTGGGGACGATCCCAGCGGCGATCGATGCGCAGGCTGCGATAGCCCCCGGTGAGGGAACGGAGGCCGGGAAGCACGTAGGTGATCGGGGGGCGCCACTCCACGTAGGCATGGCTGGCGATCGTGAGTCCCTCCCGTACCGGGAAAACGCCGCTGCCGGAGGAGAGCGTCCAGCGGTAGCCGTCGTGGGAGGTGGCCTCCCGTTCCAGTGCGATCTCCGCCCGCATCACCGGCCCCTGCCGCAGCAGCTCCCGGGCCAGCTGGGGATTGCCGACGGTGGTGGCGATGTCCTCCTCGGTGGCGGGCAGGGTCAGGACCTGACGGATCCTGCCGACGATGCCGCCGAAGCGGCCGCGCTGATCCCAGAGGGGCACCACCTCCACCGGCAGCCCCACGGGCAGCCGACGGGCATCCGCCGGGGCGAAGTAGGCCACCGCCTTCAGGGGCGGTTCGCTGGCGCCGCCCCGGGGGGTCCGGCCCAGGGTGCCGAGCCGCTGGCCGGTGGCGACCGTCTGGCCCTGGATCACCTGGAGGTCGAGCACGGTGCCATCGCGATCGGCCAGGAGCCGGCCTTCGAAACCCAGCCGGGCCTCCCAGACGCGGATCTGACGCCGCAGATCATCGATCCGGTACCGGCGCTGCAGGGCCTGGGTCTGGATGTCCAGCTTCACCTGCTCGTAGCGGGTGAGCAGGGCCTTCTCCTGGATGCGAAGGTCGTCGAGGCTGACGCTCGTGTTGGTGAGGCCCTGCTCGGCCACCACCACGTCGGCAGCCAGGGGAGCCACCACCTCCCGTTGACTCAGCCAGCGGAGGTTGCGCACCTTGCTGGCGTAGATGGCCTTGAGCTCGGCGAAGCGGCGACGGTCCTGACCCAGCTTCGCGAGCGCCGTGTCCACACTCAGCTTCTCGCTGGCGAGGCGCAGTGCATCGCGCCGCTCGAGTTCGCGATTGTGGCGCTCGAGCTGGGCCAGATTGCCCCGCTGCTGCTGCAGCTGCCGCACCAGCACCGGCAGGTCGAGCTCCATCAGCACCTGCCCCCGCCGCACCCGGTCCCCCTCCGCCACCAGCAGCCGCCGCACCTGGCCGCCGGCGCGGGCATCCAGGAGACCGGCGTTGTCGGGGTAGATCAGCACCCCCTGCCCCGTGACCTCCGTGGGCACCGGCCAGAACAGCACCCACAGGGCCACCCCGCCGACCATGGCGGCCAGGCAGACTCCCACCTGCTGGCGGTCGCTCAAACCACGCCAGCGACGTTCGAGGGCCTGCACCGGACGCGGAGACCCGGGGGCATCGGTCTGGGGGACGGAGGACGCCATCGCCGCCAGCATGCTGGAAGGGAGCCGCCCTGTCAGCCCGGCAGGGTGCCGAGGCCGGCCAGAAGCGTCAGATCGGTGACCCCGGCGATGGCATCGGCCAGCAAGGGGGCGAGCACCGGCACCTGGGCGAAGGCGCCGCTGAAGCCGCAGAACACCCAGAGTCCCGCCGGTCCGGCCAGGGGGCCCACCAGCGGCAGGCCATCGACGCAGAAGGCCACCGGCACCTGGGCGTAGGTGCCCTGCAGGCCCCCCAGGCGGGGGTCCAGATCCCCCAGGCCCTGCCGCAGCCGCTCCTCCATCGGCCCGACCGCGGGCGGCATGCCGCCTGTGGAGGCCGGGCGCACCAGGGTGATCTGCCCCGCCAGCACTCCCCCTCCCCAGGGGGCGAGGCCGGCATCGACAATCCAGCCATCCTCGGCCAGCCCCGGCGCCCGCTTCTCCAGCGCCGGCCGTTGCCAGTGCCGGGGCTGCACGATGCAGCCGCGGCGCAGATGGGCCAGCCAGGGGCTGGCCGCCGTCGCATCGGCCGGCATCGAAGGCAGCGTCAGCACCCCGGCCCAGCTGGTGCGCAGCCGCTCCGGCAGCTCAGGGGCCAGGGTCCGGCAACCGGCCCCGGCCGCCAGCACCACCTGGTCCACCGCCAGGGCGCCACCGGGGTCGAGTTCGAGCTGCCAGCCGGCGTCCAGGGGCCGGGGTGGAGCCAGCACCCGCGCCCGGCACAGGCGCACCCCCCGGGCCGGGAGCACCGCCGGCAGGGCGGCCATCAGCACGGCACTGTCCACCTGGGCGAAGGGGGGCCGCAGCAGGGGGGTGGTCCAGCCGCCACCGTGCAGCCGCAGGCCGCAGCCGTGCCAGCCCAGGGCCCCGTGGCGGGCCTGCAACTGACGCCAGCGGGAGGGGGCCCGGCGGATCAGCTGGCCCAGCGGACCGGTTCCCCCCGCCCACCAGGCCACCCCGCCGTAGCTGAGGGCCGTGGCCTGATCCCGGGCCCCATCCACCAGGGTGACCGCCAGCCCCCGGTCCACCAGGGCGAGGGCCAGCAGACTGCCCGCCAGGCCACCACCCACCACGGCCACCCGCTGGGCGGGGCGCCCGTCGCCCATCGCGGCCGGGGCGTTCAGATCTGCAGGGTGAAGGAGCCGATCACCATGTCGAACAGGTCCTTGACCTTGCTCCAGCGCACCTCGTTGGTGCTGGCGGCGAAGGTGTAGAGCCGGCCCCGGTCGACCACCACCGTGGCCAGTTCGTGGCGGTCACGGTCGGCCAGGTGCACCCGGTACTCCAGGTCGTAATAGGTGTGGCCGCCCTGTTCCCGCTCCCGGGCCTCCACCAGCTCCGCCTCACGGCCACTGCCCTCGGGGGAGATCACCGAGCGGCGCAGGGTCTCCCCCACCTCGACGGCACTGCCCAGCTGGCTGAGGTCCTTGTCGGGGGTGACCTCCGAGACCACCAGGCTGAGGGTCTCGTCGCTGTTGATCAGGTCGTGGAACACCACCTGGGGACCGCCGCTGACCTGGACCCGGGTCCAGCCGGTGGGATACAGGAAGGCATAGCGCCCATCGGGACTCTGGAAGGAGTTGAGACCGGCGGCGGCGGCGCTGCAACCGGTCAGCACCAGGGCCAGCAGCAGACCCAGCCACAGGGAGGGGCGACGGAGGGCCGCCGGCGGCCGGACGGGGTCGGGGCGAAGGGCAGCGGGGAGACCCATGGCGAAGCGCAAGGAGGTGGCGGTCGAAGCCGGCCCCATTCTCACCCTGCGCCGCCGGGCGCCGGCGCCGTAAATTGAGTGCCACTGCGGCGCCGTTCTGAGCGGTTTCACCCGACCCCTGGCCCGGTTGATCGATCAGTTCGAGCGGCTCCCCGGCATCGGGCCCCGCACCGCCCAGCGCCTGGCCCTGCACCTGCTGCGCCAGCCGGAAGAGCAGGTGCGTGCCTTCGCCGATGCCCTGCTGGCGGCCCGCAGCCAGGTGGGACAGTGCCGCCGCTGTTTTCACCTCTCGGCCGAAGAGCTCTGCGAGATCTGCCGGGACGAGGAACGCCTCAACGGCCAGATCTGCGTGGTGGCCGATTCCCGCGATCTGCTGGCCATGGAGCGCACCCGCGAGTTCCGCGGCGGGTACCACGTCCTGGGGGGCCTGATCTCGCCGATGGAAGGGGTGGGGCCGGAGCTGCTGCAGATCCAGCCCCTGGTGCAGCGGGTGGACCGGGAGGCCACCACCGAGGTGATCCTGGCCCTCACCCCCAGCGTGGAAGGGGACACCACCAGCCTCTACCTGGCCCGGCTGCTCAAACCCTTCACCAGCGTCACCCGCATCGCCTACGGCCTGCCGGTGGGCGGCGAGCTGGAGTACGCCGACGAGGTGACCCTGGCCCGGGCCTTCGAAGGGCGACGCCGCATGGAATGAGCGCCACGCCATGAGCACCGTCCGAAGCCGCTACAGCGCCATCCCCCCCGCCGAAAGGCTGCCGGCCTGGCTGCGCCGGCCCGTCGGCGACGCCTCGTCGCTCGAACGGGTGCAGGGGGTGGTCCGGCAGCAGCGCCTCCACACCATCTGTGAGGAGGGACGCTGCCCCAACCGCAGCGAGTGCTACGCCGCCGGCACCGCCACCTTCCTGCTGGGGGGTCCGGTCTGCACCCGCAGCTGTGCCTTCTGCCAGGTGGAGAAAGGAACCGCTCCGGTGCCGTTCGACGCCGCCGAGGCCGAACGGGTGGCCGAAGCGGTGCAGGCCCTGGGGCTTGGCTACGTGGTGCTCACGGCCGTGGCCCGCGACGACCTGGCCGACCATGGGGCCTCCCTTTTCACCGCCGCGATGGCGGCGATCCGGCGGCGGGATCCCCTGGTGGCGATCGAGGTGCTCACCCCCGACTTCTGGGGCGGCCAGCCGGATCCGGCCCAGGGTCGGGCTGCCCAGCGCCAGCGCCTCGAGGCGGTGCTCGCCGCCGGCCCGGTGTGCTTCAACCACAACCTGGAGACGGTGGAACGCCTCCAGGGGGAGGTGCGCCGGGGCGCCACCTACCGCCGCTCCCTCGACCTGCTGTCCATGGCCCGGGAGCTGGCACCGGCGATCCCCACCAAATCCGGGCTGATGCTGGGGCTGGGGGAGCGGCTGGAGGAAGTGGTGCGCACCCTGGAGCACCTGCGGGCGGCGGGCTGCCAGCGCCTCACCCTGGGGCAGTACCTGCGCCCCTCCCTGGCCCACATCCCGGTGGCCCGCTACTGGTCACCAGAGGAGTTCGAGCAGCTGGGCGCCATCGCCACCGGCCTGGGCTTCTCCCAGGTGCGCAGCGGCCCCCTGGTGCGCAGCAGCTATCACGCCGCCCCCGACGGCCCCACCCCGGCGACCTAGGCCACAGCCATGCCCCTTCCCGCCTTGCTGTCCCTGCTTGTGTCCGCCGCGCCCCTGCTGCAGGGCCAGGCCCGGATCGATTGCGCCCCCTGGGATGGCCCGGCCTTCACGGTGCTCCTGCCCGCAAGAGCCGCTGTCGGCACCACGGCCCTGCCCCTGCGGCTGTCGATCTGGGAAGCGGCCGCCATCGATGCCCCCCGGGACTTCCGCTTCCCGATGGACGACCGCCTCGGGGCGGCCGTGCTGGAACCGTCCCACGGTCAGGCCCAGCGGCTCGCGGGACGCGTGCGCATCGAACGAGCGGTTCTCGGCCTACCGGTGCTGGGGCAGTTCGATCTGAGCACTCCGCGGGGGGCCCGGTACCAGGGCAGATTCACGGCTCCCTGGCGCACCACCACCAGCGTTCGGGTGCTCTGCGGCTGAACCCCGGGGACGACCCGGAAAGCAGCGGACGCCTAGCGGCTGCGGCCATAGGTGGCCGTGAAGCTGGCGGTGCCAAGGCTGTTGGCATTCACCATGTAGCCGGCCAGGGCCGCCGTGGCGCCCGCAGGCAGGTCGAGGCGCTCCACCTTGAGGGCATGCAGGCGGAAGATGTAGCGATGGGGCCGGTCCCCCACCGGCGGGCAGGGGCCTCCCCAGCCGGGACTCCCGTAATCGGTGCCGATCTGCCGGGCGCCCGCGGGCAGGGCCGCTCCATCGGCGCTGCCGGCACCGGCGGGCAGGGCCCGCAGGCTGGCGGGCAGGTTGACCACCACCCAGTGCCACCAGCCGCTGCCACCGGTGGGCGCGTCGGGATCGTGCACCAGCAGGGCGAAGCTGCGGGTGCCCGCCGGCGGATGGCTCCAGCTCAGGGCCGGGGAGACGTTCTCACCGGTGCAGCCGAAACCGTTGAACACATGGCGCAGGGGGATCGCGCTGCCGGCGGGCAGATCGGCGCTGCGCAGCGAAAAGTCGGCCGCAGACGCGGCCGGCACCGTCAGCAGCAGCGACAGGGCCAGAAGGAAAGGACGCATGGCCGGCCGCCAGGGAGGAAGAGGATTCACCCTATCGATCCGACTTTCGCCCCAGTCAGGTCGGCCCCCTCGGCCGCGCTCAGAGCCGCAGCAGGAAACCGCGCCTGTCATGGAAATCGGGCTCCGCTCCCGGATGGTCCAGGGCCCAGTAGCTCACCTGCCCATGGCGGTCCTCGATCACGGCGGTGATCGCCACCTGCAGGGGAGCGCCGGCGGGAATGGCCGGCGGCAAGGGCAGATCCACCTCCAGGGCCAGGCTGCCGTCGTTGCGCAGCAGCCGCGGAATCGGCCGATCGACGCCGTCCTCGGGCCGCAGATCCTGGCGGTAGTCGGCCAGCCGGTAGAGGTTCCAGTGACCGGCCGGAGAGAGATTGAACTCCCAGTAGGGGCGCTCCCCCGCGATGGCCCAGAAGCACTCGAGGCAGGTGGAGGACCAGAGGCCGTCCCGGCGGGCTGGGGACGGGGCCGGCGACGGCAGACGCACGGCATCGATCGCTCCAGCCAGCCGGTAGCGGAGCCTGAGCTGCCCGCCCTCCCGGCTCGCCTGGCCGCCAAGGGCAAGGCCCAGCGAGGTGGTGGCGTCGTCGAAGGGACGCAGGCTGAAGGGCAGGACCGGGGGGGCCATCAGCGGACGGCTGCCGCTTCAGCCCTGAGCGCGTCGATCAGGGCGAGGATCTGGGGTTCCTGGGCCTCGATGCTGGCGGTGAGCTGGAACTGCACCAGGGCCCGCTGCAGGTTGTGCTGGGCATGGTCGGTGCGGAAATAGACGTTGCCCGCCAGATGATCGCTGAAGAAGCGCAGGCCCAGCTCGAAACTGATCAGCCGGATCGCGTCATAGAGATGGTCGTAATCCGCGTCGGTGAGGAAGCCCGAAGCCGCCGCCAGATAGCCGCCCAGCACCTGGCGGCAGAGGGAGAGATCGAAACGGACAGCCTCCAGATCGCGAGTTTCCTCCCCCAGGGGATTGCAGCAGGAACGCAGGCAATCGCCGATGTCGTAATGAATCAGGCCGGGCTTCACCGTATCGAGATCGATCAGGGCGACCGCCCGCCCGGTGGCGACCTCCATCATCACGTTGTTGACCTTGGGATCGCCGTGGATCGGGCGCAGCTGAAGATGGCCGGCAGCCCTGGCCTGCTCCAGCACCGGCGCCAGGTTGCGGCGGTTCTCGATGAAGGCCCGGCAATGCGCCTCTCCACCGCTGGAGGGAGTCGGAGCGCCGGCGATCAGGGCGTCGTAGTGCTCCAGGTAGGTGGGCGTGACATGGAAACCCTCCAGGGTGTCGATGAGCCTGGCGGGGGAGAGATCGCTGATCAGATGATGGAACAGGCCCAGGCCGAAGCCCACTTCCCGGGCCTGCTCACCACTGGCCACCACATCGTGGCTTCGGGTCGCTTCGATGTAAGTGATCATCCGCCAGAAGCCGCCCTGCCGCTCCACCCAGGGCTGCTGAGCGTCCCGGGTGCGCAGCACCCGAGGCAGCTCCCAGCGGCGCTCCCCCAGCAGGTCACAGCCCCGGCGCAGGCGATCGCCCACGTGGGCTTCGAGGGCGATCATGTTGGCCATCACCGACTCGGGACGCACAAACACCTGCCGGTTCAGCTTCTGCAGCACGAACCGCCGCGGCGAAGGACCGTCGGTGACGACGAGATAGGTGGCGTTGACGTTGCCGTTGCCCAGGGGTTCGATCCCGGCGATCGGGCCGGGGAGATCGAAGGCGGCGGCGATCGAGACCAGGCCGCTGTCGGGTTCCCCCAGGGTCATGGCACGGCGGGCCGATGGAGCAGGAGCGGATGATCGCATGGGTTCCGGGACCACGCTCGGGGGGCGGGCGTCGGCTCAGGGCGGCGACGTTCGCTCCAGCCAGCGCTCGCTGCGCCGCAGCCCCTCGGCGCAGTCGCCCTGCATCAGCAGGCCCGCTCCGCCCCAGACCAGCCGCGGCGCCAGATCCAGGGGGCCGCCACCGAGCTCCCGCAGGGGCGAGAAGCCCAGCCGGCGGAAGTAGCGGCGCAGCCGCTGGTGTTGCCGTTCGTCGTCGCGGATCGCCAGCAACCGGGCCGTGCGGCAGGGGGTCTCCTCCAGGGCCCAGGCGAAGGTGGCCGCCCAGATCAGGGGCCCCACCGCCCCGGTGTCCTGGCCCTGCACCCGCATGGTGTCGAGCCGGAGGCCATCCACCCGAGGCAGGCACCATCCCTTGAGCTCCCCCAGCCACAGGGGCGGCCCGTCGCTGCGGGGCCGGGCCAGCACCACCCGCAGCCCCCGCACCCCCGCAACGGCATCCACCTTCAGCCGCAGCAGCAGGCCCCCTTGCCGCGCCCGCTCCTCCACCGCCGCCAGGCTCAGCATCGCCCGTTCGCTGGTGGCTCGGGGGAGCCATAGGGCTGCACCGCCAGCACCGCCTCCAGGGGCAGGGGGCCATGGATGTGGGGGAAACGCTCCCCCGTGTCAGGAGCCGGTTCCCACAGCAGCGGCACCGGCAGGCGCTCCGGATCGATGCAGAGCAGCAGCACCTCCTCGGCATCGGCATAGAAACGCTCGAAGGTGCCCTCCACCTGCGCGGCCCCGCTGGCGTGGATGAACCCCACCGCCTCCAGGGACAGGCCGCGGGTGGAGCGGCGGTAGACCCCTTGGGTCTGGGCCTCGCGCCATTCCCCGGCCAGGGCCAGGTGGTAGATCCAGCGGCGGGAGCGCCAGCAGCGGCGGGGCGCCCAGGGAGCGGCCATCGCCGCGGCCAGCTCGGGGCCCTCCAGAAAGCGCGCCAGCCAGGCCTGCAGGGGGGCCAGATCGCTGCGCCGGTCGAACGCTTCCGGATCGGCGAGCCGGAACTGGCGTACGAAGGGCCCCAGGGCCATGTCGGCCAGGGAGGGGCGCCCCCCCACCAGCCAGCCGCCATCGGCCAGGAGGGCGTTCCACTCCCTGAGGATCTCCAGACCCGCGCTCCGGTGCTGCTCCGGGTCGGCTCCGGGATGGCGGCTGGCGTACTTGAAGCGATCGAGATGGTGCTTGAAGACGCCGTCGTTCTGGGCGATCAGGGCCGTGATGCTGGCCCGTTCCCTGGCATCGCCGGGCGTGGAACCACCCCGCAGCAGGTTGGCAGGATCGTGGCGGGCCAGGGCCCAGCGCATCACCGGCAGGCTCTCCGCCAGCACCCGCACGCCAGCCTCCGCGCCTGGAGCCGGTGGCAGCACCAGCGCCGGCACGGTGCCGCTGGGGGAGGCCTCCAGCAGTTCGGGGGGCTTGCGGCCAAGGTGCACCTCCCGCAGCTCCAGGGAAACCCCGGGCTCCAGGCCCGCCGCCGCCAGGGCCAGCCGCGCCCGGATCGCGAAGGGGCAACGGCGAAAGCTGTAGAGGATCGGCGCTGACGGGAGCACCGGTTCAGCGGCCCGACGGGGCCATCGCCCGGCCGATGTGGGCTTCTCCGGAGGCCTCGGCGCGCCGCATCTGGCGCTGGCGCTCGGCGAAGCGCTCCCGGTCGGCTGGGGAATACCGATCGACGCAGTGGCGACAGCTCACCCCGGCCAGATAACTCTCCAGGGCCAGGTCCTGCGGCGCCAGGGGCAGGCCGCAGGCATGGCAGAGGCTGTGGCGGCCCGGCTCGAGCCGGTGGTTGAGGGCGACGCGCTGATCGAACACGTAGCACTCGCCGTGCCAACGGCTCTCCGCCTCCGGCACCTGCTCCAGATAGCGGAGGATGCCCCCCTCCAGCTGCAGCACCTCCTCGAAGCCCTGGTCCAGCAGATAGGCGGTGGCCTTCTCGCAGCGGATGCCGCCGGTGCAGAACAGGGCCAGCCGCCGGGGGCGCCGTGCCGCCACCAGGGGCCGCAGCTGCTGCTCCACCCAGGCCGGAAAGTCGCGGAAGCTCTCCGTGCCCGGGTCGATGGCGCCCGTGAAGCTGCCGAGGGCCACCTCGTAGCGATTGCGGGTGTCGATGGCCAGGGTGCCGGGATCCTGCAGCAGGGCATTCCAGCGCTCGGCGGGCACCTGGACCCCCGTAGCCCTGGCCGGATCCACGGCGGGCTGCCCCAGGCTGACGATCTCGGCCTTGAGGCGCACCTTGAAGCGGTGGAACACCGGGCCTTCGGCCTCACTGCGCTTGACCGCCAGGTTGGCCAGGCGGGGATCGCCCTGCAGCCGATCCAGCAGGGCCTCCACGCCGGCGGCCGGACCACAGATCGTGCCGTTGATGCCTTCAGGGGCCAGCAGCACCGTGCCCACCAGGCCGGCCTCGCTTCCCAGCGCCTGCAGCCGGGTGCGCCAGCCGGGCAGTTCGCCGGGCGCCAGGGGGACGAAACGGTAGAAGGTGGCGACCTGCACCCTCAGCGGCCGGCGACGGCGGCAGCCGCGGCGGGCCGGGTCTCCGGCTCCACCCGTACTCCGGCCGCCCGCAGCAGTTCCAGGTCGCTGGCCTGCTGCGGATTGGAGGTGGTGAGCAGGGTGTCGCCGTAGAAGATCGAATCGGCCCCGGCCAGCAGACAGAGCAGCTGGGCCTCCCGGCCGAGCTGTTCGCGGCCGGCGCTGAGCCGCACCCGGCTGCGGGGCATCAGGATGCGGGCCGTGGCCACCATGCGCACCAGCTCGAGGGGATCGACCGTCGGCTGTTGCTCCAGGGGCGTCCCTTCCACGGCCACCAGGGCATTGATCGGCACGCTCTCGGGATGGGGGTCGAGGCTGGCCAGGGTCTGGAGCAGACCCGCCCGGTCGTCGAGCCCTTCACCCAGGCCGATGATGCCGCCGCAGCAGAGGGTGATGCCGGCCTGCCGCACCCGCTGCAGGGTGTCCAGACGCTCCTGGTAGGTGCGGGTGGTGATGATCCGGTCGTAGTGCTCGGGGCTGGTGTCGAGGTTGTGGTTGTAGGCGGTGAGGCCGGCCTCCGCCAGGCGCTCCGCCTGCCGGTCGCTGAGCATGCCCGCGGTGACGCAGGCCTCCAGCCCCAGCTCCCGCACACCCTTCACCATGGCGAGCATGGCCTCGAAGGGAGCGCCATCGCGGATCTCCCGCCAGGCCCAGCCCATGCAGAAGCGATGGGCGCCGGCGGCCCGGGCCTGCCGGGCCCGCTCCAGCACCCCTGCCACCTCCAGTTCGGGCCGGCCGCTCACGTCGCTGGCGTTGTGCATCGACTGGGGGCAGTAGGCGCAGTCCTCCTCACAGCCGCCGGTCTTGACGCTGAGCAGCGAAGCCAGCTGCACCCGGTAGCCGGGGTTGGCCGAGCGGTGGACCGTCTGGGCCTGCCAGAGCAGATCGAACAGGGGCAGGGTCAGGAGGGACTGGATCTCCTCGCGGGACCAGTCGTGGCGAAGGATCATGGGGACGTCTCGACTCCGTTCTGGACGCCGCCGAAACGGCGATGGCGGCCCTGATAGTCGAGCAGGGCGGCCAGCAGGGCCTCGGTGTCGAAGTCGGGCCAGAGCACCTCGGTGATGTGCAGCTCGGCGTAGGCCAGTTGCCAGAGCAGGAAATTGCTGATGCGTTTCTCCCCGCTCGTGCGGATCAGCAGGTCGGGATCGGCTTCGCCGGCGGTGAACAGTTCGGCTGCGAAGACCGATTCGTCGATGCTGGCTGGATCGAGTTCTCCACGGGCGGCCCGGTCGGCGAGCTGGCGGGCCACCCGCACCAGCTCGCTGCGGCCGCCGTAATTGGTGCAGACGTTGAAATGGATGCCGGTGTTGGCGGCGGTGCGTTCGGTGGCGTCGGCGATCAGGAGCTGCAGCCCTTCCGGCAGGCGGTCGAGATCACCGAGGAAACGGATGCGCACCTGCTGGCGTTCGAGGGACTCCAGCTCCCGGGCCAGAACCCGCTCGAACAGGGCCATCAGGAACGTGACTTCCTCCCCGGGGCGGGTCCAGTTCTCGGTGGAGAAGGCGTAGGCAGTGAGGGCTTTGATGCCCCAGTCGCTGCAGTGACGCAGCGTGCGTTTCAGCACCTCCACACCGGCCCGGTGCCCCATGGCCCTGGGCAGGCCGCGATGGCGCGCCCAGCGGCCGTTGCCGTCCATGATCACGGCCACGTGACGGGGAAGCCGATCGGGATCGAGCTGGGAAGGCAGCTGATCGGGATCAGAGAATGGAGTGGTCGCCAGGGCGCGACTCATCCGCGATGTTCCGGCGGGTCCGCGGCCACGCTACGCCCCGTGGGCGCTGCGGCCAGTGCTTCGGTGAGCAGATCGTGGAGGCGGCTGCTGGTGATCGGGCGCTCCAGCCGGCCCTGGGAGGCGAGCGAGAGGGTGCCGGTTTCCTCCGACACGACGATGCACAGGCAACCGTCGTGGCGCTCGGTGAGTCCCATCGCCGCCAGGTGGCGGGTGCCGTAGCGGTTGAGCCCCTGGCGGGAGAGGGGAAGAATCACCCCGGCCGCCACGATGCGGTTCTTCTGG
This sequence comes from Candidatus Sulfopaludibacter sp. SbA3, assembly GCA_943367425.1. GTDB lineage: Bacteria > Cyanobacteriota > Cyanobacteriia > PCC-6307 > Cyanobiaceae > Cyanobium. Next base: position 68,959 of record CALRJF020000009.1, on the reverse strand, counting down.
ACCAGCACCGCCCCGTCGTGGAGGGGCGTATCCACTGCGAACAGGTTGAGCAGCAGGTCGACGGAAAGGAAGGCATCCAGGCGGATGCCGGGATTGAGGAAATCCTCGGGGCGCAGATCGCTGCCGAGATCCACCACGATCAGGGCGCCGCAGCGGGCCTGGGAGAGCCGGCCCGCCGCCTCGGTCAGCATGCTCACCGAACCGGAGGCCAGCTGGTCACGGCTGCGGTCGGCGAACAGCACGCCGATGCGGCCCGTGCCCAGCAGCTCCATCAGGCGCCTGAGCTCCCCCTGCCAGAGGATCGCCAGGGCCAGGCTGCAGGCCAGCACCAGGGCCTCCACCAGGCTGCTGGTGAGGGGCAGGTTGGCGTAGCGCTGGACGAACCAGGCCAGCGCCACCAGGAACAGGTAGCCCCGCAGCAGCCAGAGGGTGCGGGACTCGGTGACCCTGCCGAGGACGAGGACTCCGAGCCCGGAAGCGAACAGAAGATCGAGCAGCAGGCGGAAATCGATGAGCCGCAGCCAGATCACAGCAGGTGGACGAGGCAGGCCGGTTCACCGGGGGGCCGCCTTACGGGATCAGGTTACCGGTGAGAGCCTGGAGGGGAGAAGGTCGTAGCGCAGTAGGTCTTCCGGCTGCTCGCGCCGCTGCACCATGTCGGCGACGCCGTCGTGGACAAGCACGGCGGCGGGCCTGGGGATGCGGTTGTAGTTGGACCCCATCGAGGCGTTGTAGGCGCCGGTGGCGAACACCACCAGCACGTCACCGGGCGCGGTGGCCGGCAGGGAGAGGTCGCGGAGCAGCACATCGCCCGACTCGCAGTGCTTGCCGGCCAGGGTGACCGTTTCGGCCGCTTCGGCCTGGGGCCGGTCGGCCAGCACAGCGGTGTAGAGCGACTGGTAGGTGATCGGGCGCGGGTTGTCGCTCATGCCCCCGTCCACCGCCAGGTAGGTGCGCAGGTCGGGGATGTGCTTGCGGCTGCCGACGGTATACAGGGTGATCCCGGCGGTGGCGACAAGGGAGCGGCCCGGTTCGCAGAGCAGCCGCGGCAGCACCAGGTCGCGCTCCCGGCAGGCCTCGGCCACCGCCTGGGCGACCACCCGCACCCACTCTTCGATCGACGGGGGATCGTCGGACGCCACATAACGGATGCCCAGGCCGCCGCCGACGTTGAGATCGCGGCAGGGATGGCCCAGGGAGCGGGCCAGGGCCAGCGCCTCGGCCATCACCCCGGCCAGATCCCGATGGGGCTCGAGCTCGAAGATCTGGGAACCGATATGGGCATGCAGACCATCCACCCAGGCCCAGGGGCAGCCGGCCAGGTGGCGCAGGACGACCTCCAGCTGTTCGGGGTCGAAGCCGAACTTGCTGTCGAGATGGCCGGTGCGGATGTACTCATGGGTGTGGCACTCGATGCCCGGCGTGAAGCGCACCAGCAGTCGCACGGGGCCCGGCCTGCCGTCGGCGAGCTGGGCGAGCAGGGCGATGTCGTTCCAGTTGTCGAGCACGACCGTGACACCGCGGTCGATGGCCAGTTGCAGCTCCTCGGCGGATTTGTTGTTGCCGTGCAGCACGATCCGCTCGGCCGGCATGCCTCCCTGGAGGGCGGTGAGCAGTTCACCGGCCGAGACCGCATCCAATCCCAGCCCTTCCGAGGCCACCAGGGCCGTGATCGCCAGGGAACTGTTGGCCTTGGAGGCGTAGAGGGCCAGGGTGTCGCCGGGGTAGTGGGCTTCCAGGGCCTGGCGATAGGCCCGGCAGGTGGCCCTCAGGGTGGATTCGTCCAGGACATAGAGAGGGGTGCCGTAGGTGCGGGCCAGATCACTGAGCCGGCAGCCGCCCACCTCCAGTCGCCCCAGGCCATCCACGCGGGTGGTGAGGGGCGTGAGGTTGCGGTTCGGACTGCGCTCGTCCACGCCGCTCTCGTAGGCCGCCGGGTGCCGCTCCTCGCCGACCGGGGCCGCAGGTGTGCCGGCCGTCTGGTCTGCGGTCGTCGCTGCGGTGCTCGCTGCGGTCGTCACCATGACGGCCAACTCCATGAAGGGATCGCAATCATGGATGGTAAGGAACTTCTGCCCCTGCGGCCGTGCCTCTGGAGCCCTCCCCCCCTGCGGCGACCCTCCTGGAGCTCGGTCCGGGCCAGGCCGAAGCCTGCCTGGCCCTCGATCAGGCCGCCCTGGGAGGTCTCTGGAGCCTGTCCCAGTGGCAGCGGGAGCTGGAGGAAGCCGGACGGCCGGGGGTCGGCCTGTTCGACGGGGCCCAGCTGGTCGCCATGGCCTGCGGCTGGCTGATCCTCGACGAGCTCCACATCACGCTGGTGGCGGTGGCTCCCCAGCAGCGCCGGCGGGGCTGGGGACGCCTGGTGCTGGAGGAACTGCTGCGGCGATCGGTGCATCGCGGCGCCCTCCGGGCCACCCTGGAGGTGGCCCAGGGCAACCACGCCGGCCAGGCGCTCTACCGGGCCCTGGGCTTCCGCACCGCAGGCGTCCGTCGTTGTTACTACCGCAACGGCGAGGACGCCCTGATCCAATGGGTCTCGCTGAAAACGGTGGAGGGGTGTGGATAACCGAAGAATTGTGTGTTCATTCCTCACGATTTGCATCCCCTTATTTATCTTTTATTCACGCACCTGGCCTGTGCCGGAAGGGGTCTCAACCAAGGTTCCTTCCCGGACGCACGTAGCCCTCCAATCCTGATAGGTTGGGTCCACTTGCATCTGGTCCCGCCCCATGTTCGAGCGGTTTACCGAAAAGGCCATCAAGGTGATCATGCTGGCCCAGGAAGAGGCCCGCCGCCTCGGCCACAATTTCGTGGGGACCGAGCAGATCCTGCTGGGCCTGATCGGCGAAGGCACCGGCGTCGCCGCCAAGGTGCTCAAGTCGATGGGGGTCAACCTCAAGGACGCCCGGGTCGAGGTGGAGAAGATCATCGGCCGCGGGTCCGGCTTCGTGGCCGTCGAGATTCCGTTCACACCAAGGGCCAAGCGGGTGCTGGAGCTGTCCCTGGAGGAAGCCCGCCAGCTGGGTCACAACTACATCGGCACCGAGCACCTGCTGCTGGGCCTCATCCGCGAAGGCGAGGGAGTGGCCGCCCGGGTCCTCGAGAACCTCGGCGTCGACCTGGCCAAGGTGCGCACCCAGGTGATCCGGATGCTGGGGGAAACGGCGGAAGTGGCCGCCGGCGGTTCCGGCAAGGGCTCCACCAAGACCCCCACCCTCGACGAATTCGGCAGCAACCTCACCCAGCTGGCAGCGGAGTCCAAGCTGGATCCCGTCGTGGGCCGCCAGAACGAGATCGACCGGGTGATCCAGATCCTCGGCCGCCGCACCAAGAACAACCCGGTGCTGATCGGCGAGCCCGGCGTGGGCAAGACCGCCATCGCCGAAGGGCTCGCCCAGCGCATCACCCAGGGCGAGATCCCCGACATCCTTGAGGACAAGCGTGTCCTCACCCTCGACATCGGCCTGCTGGTGGCTGGCACCAAGTACCGCGGTGAGTTCGAGGAGCGGCTCAAGAAGATCATGGAGGAGATCCGCTCGGCCGGAAACGTGATCCTGGTGATCGATGAGGTGCACACCCTCATCGGCGCCGGCGCCGCGGAAGGGGCCATCGACGCCGCCAACATCCTCAAGCCGGCCCTGGCCCGGGGCGAACTGCAGTGCATCGGGGCCACCACCCTCGATGAATACCGCAAGCACATCGAACGGGACGCGGCCCTCGAGCGCCGCTTCCAGCCCGTCATGGTGGGCGAGCCCACCGTGGCCGACACCATCGAGATCCTCAAGGGTCTGCGGGAGCGCTACGAGCAGCACCACCGCCTCAAGATCAGCGACGAGGCCCTCGTGGCCGCCGCCACCCTCGGCGATCGCTACATCAGCGACCGCTTCCTTCCCGACAAGGCCATCGACCTGATCGACGAGGCCGGCAGCCGGGTGCGCCTGCTCAATTCCAAGCTTCCGCCCGCGGCCAAGGAAGTCGACAAGCAACTGCGGAGCGTGCAGAAGGAGAAGGAGGACGCCGTCCGTCAGCAGGATTTCGCCAAGGCCGGTGAGCTGCGCGACAAGGAAGTCGAGCTGCGCGATCAGATCCGCTCCATCCTCCAGGCCCGCCGCGACGATGAACCCGCCGCCGCAGTGGCGGCCGAAGGCGAGGCCGGCGTCGCCGTGGCGACCGCCCCCGCCGACGCGGGGGGCACCGACGAAGCCCGGCTGCCGCTGGTCACCGAGGAGGACATCGCCCAGATCGTCGCCTCCTGGACCGGCGTTCCCGTGCAGAAGCTCACCGAAAGCGAATCGGTGAAGCTCCTCAACATGGAGGAAACCCTGCACCAGCGTCTGATCGGCCAGGACGAGGCGGTCAAGGCCGTCTCCAAGGCCATCCGGCGGGCGCGGGTGGGCCTCAAGAACCCCAACCGTCCCATCGCCAGCTTCATCTTCTCGGGACCCACCGGCGTCGGCAAGACCGAACTCACCAAGGCCCTGGCTGCTTACTTCTTCGGCAGCGAAGAGTCCATGATCCGCCTCGACATGAGCGAGTTCATGGAGCGCCACACGGTGAGCAAGCTGATCGGCTCGCCTCCGGGTTATGTGGGCTTCAACGAAGGCGGCCAGCTCACCGAAGCGGTGCGCCGTCGTCCCTACACCGTCGTCCTGTTCGACGAGATCGAGAAGGCCCACCCCGATGTCTTCAACCTGCTGCTCCAGCTGCTGGAAGATGGCCGACTGACCGACTCCAAGGGACGCACGGTCGATTTCAAGAACACCCTCATCATCATGACCTCGAACATCGGCTCGAAGGTGATCGAGAAAGGGGGTGGAGGCCTGGGCTTCGAATTCGGAGGCGGGGATGTGGAAGAGACCCAGTACAACCGCATCCGTTCCCTGGTGAACGAAGAACTCAAGCAGTACTTCCGTCCTGAGTTTCTCAACCGGCTCGACGAGATCATCGTCTTCCGTCAGCTCACCCGCGACGAGGTCAAGCTGATCGCGGAAATCATGCTGCGGGAGGTGTTCGCCCGCATGCAGGAGAAGGGGATCGGCATGGCCGTCACCGAAGCCTTCAAGGAACGGCTCGTGGAGGAGGGTTACAACCCCAGCTACGGTGCCCGTCCCCTGCGGCGTGCGGTGATGCGCCTGCTCGAGGATTCCCTGGCCGAGGAATTCCTCTCCGGACGAATCGGCGAAGGCGATTCCTGCCTTGTGGATGTGGATGATGACAAGCAGGTGGTGATCCGCCAGCAACCCTCCACCCCGGCCCTGCCGGAACTGGCGAGCGCCAGCGTCTGAACCCGGGGCCCTCCTCTGTCAGCCAGGGGAGGGCCTGAAAATGAAGCGGCTGTCCACCTTGGGCAGCGGCGTTCCGGGACCGATCAGACCAACCCTCTCGAGCAACGCCTTTTCCTTTCTCAGGGGCGTCAGCAGGTTGTTCCGGCGATCCGAAAGCATCTGATACTGCTCCTGGGGCCCTGGAAACAGCAGCCCCTTTTTTTCTGATCGCAATTCGTCTGGATGGATGCCCATCTGGGCAGCCATCTCCACCATCACCTCGTCCGGTGCATCCTGCTCCTGTTCCCTGGCCCGGCGCCAGCCATCGATCAGGGCCCCCACCGCCTTCGGATGGCGGCGAACAAAATCGGGAGCGACGGCCAACACATCCAGCACTTCGCCCGGCAGGTCGCGGGTGGAGACCACCAGCTGCAGATCCAGGCTTTCCTGAAGCAGCGAAGAGGTGGGTGGGTAGGCAAGAACCGCCTTGATCGCTCCGGACTTCAGAAAGGATTGAAACGACTCCTGGGGCAGGAAATGGAGCTGGCTTCGCTGGGGAGGATCAAGTTCATAGCGCTCGAAGAATCGATGAATGAGATAGATCGCCAGGGCAGAATTCTCCAGACCGATTGGCTGGTTTTTCAACGCAGAAAGGGTGTCATATCCCGGCAGAGCCAGCAACTGGTCACCACCTCGTGATTCGTCGACCACAAACACAATCACCGGACAGCGATCGGGCACCTTCGCACAGATCAGCAACGTATCGCCCAGGGTGACGGCCACCGCATCGGCGTCACCCTGGACGTAACGCCGAATCTGGTCCACCTGATTTCGATGGGAGTAAATCTTCAATCGGACGGCCGATCGATCCAAGTAGTCATTCTTCTCGGCAAGGCGGAAGTAAGCAAAGCCAGGCCACTCATTCAGAGAAAGCCGTAGCAGGGGAGGGCGGTGTTCGCACCCGGAGATCAACAGGAGAGAGCCAACCCAGACAAGGATGGAGATTCCCCTCAGCCGCCAGGCAGATGGGCGAAGCACGGCGGTGCTCGGATCGTTGGCCCTTCAAAATAGACACTGTGGCTGAAAAGAATTGCGCTTCTAGGCTGTCGGGATGCATGCAGGCCCATCCCCATCCGCAGAGGCGCCCGGGACCCCTGAGGAAGCCCGGGGGAGCTACCGGTGGCTGCCGGCCTGTGTCAGCGCCCTGGGCCTGCTGCTGACGGCCCATGCGGTGGCGGAATCGCTTCGCAGCACCTCCCGTCTGGATCAGATCCGCCGCGAGCAGGCCCTGGGCGCCGTGGTCGCCGCCATGCGCACCCGACTCGAAGCGACCACGGCGTCGTTGCAGGGCCTGGCCGGCCACTTCGATGCCAGCGCCGCGATCACGGCCGCCGAGTTCCATCGCTACCTCGAACGCATCCGGCAGCAGACCGACGCCCTCGACATCGGCCAGCCGATTGCCTGGATCCGGCACCAGCCCGGGGTCGTCCAGCGGCTTGCCCTGATCGATCCCCAGGACATTCCCCGGCAGCAGGCCGTCGCCCTGACGTCGATGCTCAGCCATCCGGCAGCGGGGCAGGGGCTGGCCCAGGCCAGGGATACGGCCCGGCCGGTGCTGTCCTCGCCGATCGCCACCGGCGCCGCCAGCCAGGCCCCGAGGGGCCAGGTGCTGCTGATGCTGCTGCCCCTCTATGGCCAGGGCCAGGACCCGGGCAGCGTGGCGGCGCGACGGGAAGGCCTGAGGGGGTGGCTGCTGATGCCCCTGCGACCCGATGACCTGATCAATGGGGCGATCCGGGTGTCCGAGTTTCAGCTCAACGAACCCGTGGACGTGCAGCTGTTCGCCGGCCAGCCCGCCGGCCCGGGGAATCTGATCCACGATTCCACCGGCGGCCAGCCACCGGTTCTGTTCAGCCCCGACGACCAGCGGGGCATCGCCATCCTAGGGGTCCGCTGGACCCTCGCCACCCAGCTCCCCTGGCTGGAGCAACGGCGAAGCCATCCCTGGTTCGGGACCCTGGGCAGCGGTCTGCTGCTCACGGGGCTGCTCACCGCCCTGAGCCACCGCCTGATCCGCCAGAACCACCGGATGCAGGAGGCCCTGGATGTGGCGGATCGCGCCCATGCCCAGGAGGCCAGCGCCCGGGGAGAGCTGCGGCTCTCCACCGAGGCCCTGCGCCAGATCGAGGAGGGCATCGCCATCACCGATCTGGAGGGGCGCCTGCTCAAGGTCAACGACGCCTTCTGCCGCCTCGTGGGCAGTCGCCGGGAGGAGCTGCTCAGCGCCGGCGAACACCTGCTGGAGGGGCGGCGGGGCGACAAGGGGGATGGCCCGCGGATCTGGTCCACGGTGATCGAGCGGGGCAGCTGGCAAGGGGAGATCTGGATCCAGCACCCGGAGGGGCCGGCGTCGCCGGCCTGGCTCAACGTCCAGACCCTCCTCAACGACGAAGGGGTGCCGTCCCAGTGCCTGGGAACCCTCTCGGACCTGAGCCGACTGCAGGAAAAGGACGATCGGCTCAACCACCTCGGCTACCACGACCAGCTCACCGACCTGCCGAACATGCGCAAGCTGCGCCTGGACCTGGAGGCCGCCATGGGACCCGGATCCGGCGGTCTGCAGATCTTCTGGCTCGATCTCGACGGCTTCAAGCGCATCAATGACAGCTTTGGCCATGAGCAGGGCGATCGGGTGATCCATGCCACCGCCGAACGCCTGCGGCAGTCGCTCGAACCCGGCGACCTGCTGGCCCGCATCGGCAACGACGAGTTCCTGCTGGTCCTGCAGCAGGGGGACGGGGACCGTTCCGTGCAGGCCAGGGCCCGCGGCCTGATCCAGGTGGTGCATCAGCCCCTGACGATGGGGGAGGGGCTGACGCTGGAGATGAACGCCTGCTGCGGCATCAGTCTCTATCCCGACCACGGCCATGAACCGGGGGATCTGCTGCAGTTCGCCGCCACCGCCCTCACCGAGGCCAAGCAGATCGCCCCGGGGACGGTCAGGGCCTACGAGCCACGCATGACCCGGGACAGCCAGCACCGCTTGCGCCTGGAGAGCGCCCTGCAGCACGGCATCGAATCCGGCGAGCTGTCGGTGATGTTTCAGCCCCAGACCGACGCCCGGGGCCAGCTCCGGGGAGCCGAATGCCTGTTGCGCTGGGACAGCGCCGGGCTCGGCGTGATCCCCCCCTCCGCCTTCATTCCGATCGCCGAAGCCAGCGGCCTGATCCATCGCATCGGCCCCTGGGTGCTGGAAACCACCTGCCGGCAGTTGCGGCAATGGCGCGAGCAGGGGCTGGAGGTGCCCCGGCTGGCCGTGAACGTCTCCACGCTCCAGTTCCAGGAACCGAGCCTCGACCTGCCGGAACTGATGGCCTCACTGCTGGCCAGCCATGGCCTGAGGGGTGACCAGATCGAGCTGGAGATCACCGAATCCTCCCTGCTGCTCGACTTCGGCGCCCTCGAGCAGATGCAGCGCCTGGCGGCGATGGGCATCCCCATCGCCGTCGACGACTTCGGCACCGGCTTTTCCTCCCTGAGCGTGCTGCTGCGGTTTCCGATCAGCAAGATCAAGATCGACCGTTCCTTCATCACCTGTTTCGACCGTCGCGAGTTCTCCCGGGCGATCGTGAAATCCACCCTGGCGATGGCCCGCGAGCTAGGCCTCGCCACCCTGGCCGAGGGACCCGAGCGGGCCGAGGAGGTCCGTCTGCTGCAGGCCTACGGCTGCGACCTGTTCCAGGGCTACTTCTTCAGTCCCCCCCTGACGCTCGAAGCGTTCACGGCCCTGCTCGCCAGCCCCGACCGGCTGCTGCCGCGGCTGCAGGCCCCCCCTCTCGGTGGGGATGGGTCGACTTCTACATTGCAGAAATGAAGGACTGCCTCCACGCCCACGCCGTGGCCCCGGCCCTGGTGCTGCGGGGTCCCGGAGCCTGGGGCGAGGCCCTGGGCCACCTACCGGCCCTGACCCGCCGCCCCCTGTTGCTGGGGCGCAGTGCCGCCACCTACGGACTGCGCCAGCAGCTGGCCGTGGATCTGGAGCAGGCCGGCTGCGCGCCGCAGATCGGTGCGGGCCTGAGGGACTGCTGCCAGGTGGATCTGCTGGATCTGGAAGCCTTCGCCACCCGCAGCGGCTGCGACGGGGTCATCGCGGCCGGCGGCGGCAAGGTGCTCGACGCCGGCAAGCTGCTGGGCCATCGGCTCGCGCTTCCCTGCATCACCGTGCCCACCAGCGCCGCCACCTGCGCCGGCTGGACCGCCCTGGCCAACCTCTACACCCCGGAGGGGGCCTTCCTGGGGGACGTGGCCCTGGCGCACTGCCCCGACCTGCTGGTCTTCGACCATGACCTGGTGCGGCAGGCGCCGCCCCGCACCCTGGCCAGTGGCATCGCCGACGCGGTGGCCAAGTGGTACGAGGCCTCGGTGAGCAGCGGCTCCAGCGACGACGGTCTCGTGCAGCAGGCCGTGCAGATGGCCCGGATCCTGCGCGACCTGCTGCTGCTGGAAGGGGAGGCGGCCCTGGCGGACCCCCAGGGGGAGGCCTGGGTGCGGGTGGCCGAAGGCTGTGCCCTCACCGCCGGCCTGATCGGGGGCCTCGGCGGCGCCCGCTGCCGCACCGTGGCCGCGCACGCCGTCCACAACGGCCTCACCCAGCTGGCCGCCACCCACGGCCACCTGCATGGGGAGAAGGTGGGCTTCGGCGTGCTGGTGCAGCTGCGGCTGGAGGAACAGCTGGGGGGCAACCGGCTGGCGGCCCAGGCCCGGCGCCAGCTGCTGCCCTTCTTCCAGCACATCGGCCTGCCCACCGACCTCGACGCCCTCGGCCTGGCCGGAGCCAGCCTCGAGGATCTGCGTCAGGTCTGCCGCTTTGCCTGCCGGGAGGATTCCGACCTGCACCATCTGCCCTTCAGCGTCGGCCCCGACGACCTGCTGGCCGCCATGGTCAGCGCCAGCGCCGACCGGCAGCAGGCGTGACGCTGGCCGGCGCGGTTGCCCCGCCGTCCGGGCGGGAGCTGGTGGAGGAGGCGGCCAGCGGCCTGATCGACCCCCAGGGCCGTCAACTGGCCCAGGCGGTGCAGTGGTGGACCCTGCCGGGCTGGCCCGAGGCCTGGCCCGTGGCCGTGCTGGGGGAGGGCCCCCCGATGCTGCTGCTGCACGGGTTCGACAGCTCCTTCCTCGAGTTCCGGCGTCTGGCACCGCTTCTGGCCCCCCGCCACCGGCTGCTGATTCCCGATCTGCACGGCTTCGGCTTCTGCCCCAGACCCCCTGGGAGCCCTGTCTCCCCCCAGACGGTGCTGCGCCATCTGGAGGCGCTGCTGGAGGAACAGGACCGGCGTCACCCCGGCGATGCTGCGACGGTGGGCCTGATCGGGGCCTCCATGGGGGGCTCGGTGGCGGTGGAACTGGCGCGGCGCCAGAGCGGTCGGGTGGATCGGCTGCTGCTGCTGGCGCCGGCCGGGCTCACCGGCCGGCCCATGCCCCTGCCGCCGCTCCTGGATGGGTTGGGGGTGCGCTTCCTGGGCCTGCCGTCGGTGCGCCGCGGCCTCTGCCGCAGCGCCTTCGCCGCCCCCGATCGGGATGTGGGCCCGGCGGAGCTGGAGATCGCCTCCCTGCACCTGCAGTGCCCGGGCTGGGCCGAGTCCCTCGCCCGTTTCGCCCGCACCGGGGGGTTCGCGGGCTGCGGCACGCCCCTGCCGCCCCAGCCGCTGGCGGTGCTCTGGGGCGCCGATGACCGCATCCTGCGGGCGCCCCAGAAACGGGCGGCCCAGGCCCTGCTGGGCAGCCGCATCACCGAACTGGAGGACTGCGGCCATCTGCCCCATATCGACCAGCCCGAGCGGGTGGCGGCGACCTGGCTGGCCGGTCCCTGAGGCGCCAGCCGCGTCGAGGCACCGTGGGCGCGGCATCCTGGTGCTCACCCTCGCCCCCCTTCCCATGACCACTGCCCCGGGACGACGGCTGCCGCGCCTGCTGGCTGCCCTGCTGCTCACGATCAGCCTGGGCTGGTGCACTCTGGTGAGCGCCGCCCCGGCCCAGGCCAGCCTGCTGCATCTGGCCGGTCCGGTGCCGGGCAATCTGGGGGTCCATGGCCGGGCCCTCTCCCCCTGCGGCTCACCGGCCCATTGCGCCCGTGCCGACTGGTCCGTGGCCGATCCCGAGGCCGCCCTGGCCGGCCTGGTGCCGGTGGTGCTGGCCCTGGAGGGGGTGGAAATCGTCGACACGCGGGGGAACTACCTCCACGCCACCGCCACGAGCCGTCTGTTCGGTTTCGTCGACGACCTGGAGCTGTACGCCGACCGGGCCGCCGGCGTGCTGCAGGCCCGGTCGGTGTCGCGGCTGGGGGATTCGGATCTGGGGGTCAACGCCCGCCGGCTGGAGAGCCTGCATCGGGCCCTGGCTGGCAGCTGAAGCTCTCGAGTCCGCCGCGCCGCCGCAGGAAGCGGGGGTGATCGGGATCCTCCAGGCTCCACCACCAGACACCATCGGTGTAGCTGGGGGGACCGGCGTTGTTGGTGCGCGGCAGTTGCAGGTGCAGGCCCCGCCACTCCAGGACCATGGTGGCCCCCGGCACGGTGCCGGCGCTGATGTTGGGGATGCCGCCGGCGTCCACGGCGCCGTTGTCGGCGGTGGCCAGCAGAAGATCCCCGTCGCAGCGGTAGGCGACGCCGGCGGCGGCCTGCACCGGTGCCGGCCAGGGCAGTCCCAGCAGCAGACTGCCCAGCAACAGCAGGGCCAGCAGCCGGGCCGCCAGCGCCTGGGCGCTGCGCAGGGCCCCCTCGATGCGGCCGTGGCCCGGCCCCTCGAAGGCATCGCCGCAGAAGGCCACCCGGCTCGCCGGACAGACCATGGCCTCGCCCGGCAGGCCCGGCGGCAGCGGGAAGGCGGCACCCCAGCGCATCAGCTGACGCCGGCTGACAGCGGTCAGGGGGGGTGCCAGCACCACGGCGAGGGCCTGCTCCAGGGTGTCGATCACGGTGGCGTCCGGCGTGGCGGCGTGGGCTGCAGCGAATCCTGCACTGGCCTGGGCCACCACGGCACAGCGGCCATCGGCCTGGGGCTGAATCAGCACCTGCCGCAACCCCCAGCGCCGCTGCGCCGAGCCATCACCCTCCAGCAGCCGGAAGGGCAGGGCCCGCCAGGGCGCCGCCGCCGTGGCCTCGATGGTGAGCAACAGGCTGCAGCCGGCCTCCAGCTCCAGGGCAGCGATGGCCCCGAGGGCCCGATCGAGGTCGGGGTCGGCCACGGTCCGGGCGGCTTGGCCCAGGGGCGCCTCCGGCCAGTCGAACAGGGTGGTGCAGCGGGGATGGGCCAGCAGGGTGCTGGCGAGCACCAGCCAGTCGGCCTGGCCCAGCACCGTGGTGGCGTCATCGAGCAGCTGCCAGCCTCCCCCGCCCTGGGGCACCAGGTGCCGCACCAGGGTGCCGAGATGCACCTGCAGTTCCGGCGCCGGCCCCGCGGCCTCGGCCAGGGCCAGGAGTCCTTGGCAGAGGCTGTCCATGGCGGGCTGGCCGCGGTAGAGCGTCCCCTGCAGGAGCGGGGCGTCAGCGTCCTGACCTGTGTGCCCATCACCGCTGAGCCCAGCGACAGGGCCGGCCCAGGGGACGATCCATCCCCCCTCCAGCAACGGAGCGATCAGGTCGGGCACCGGGCCGGCACCCAGGTTCAGGAGCGGGGCACCGTGGTCGATCCGCAGCGAGGGATCGTGGCGCGAACGGCGGCTGCCCGCCCTGCCTCCAACCCCCCGACCCCGCTCCCAGAGGCTGATGGTTCCAGCCCAGCCGCCGCGCCGCAGACCGGCGGCCAGGGCACAGCCGGCGACGCCGGCACCGACCACCGCCACCGAAGCCGGCCTCGCCGGTGGCGGGCCCGATTGGCCAGAGTCGGGAGGCCTCCCCGCCACGAGTCGATGACGCCCGAACAGAGGACCATCCTGGCCAGCTCGGCCCCCTGGCTGGGGGCCCTGCTCAATGTGGTGCCGGGTCTGGGCACCGGCTACATCTACCAGCGCCGCTGGCGGCCCTACTGGATCACCAGCGCCCTCGCCACCGCCTGGTTCCTGCTGGGGGCCGTGCTGGATGGTTCCCGATCGCTGGCGGACCCGGGAAGCGCCGACCCGACCCATCAGCTGATCGGCCTGGCGGGGCTGCTGCTGCTGGCGGCCGTGACCGGCGTGGAGGCCTTCCTGAAGGCCGCGCGCGCACGGCTGGGGTGAGAACCTGAGGAGCCCAGGGCCGTTCGTGGCGGATGAGCGAGATCACCGGCAGCGATCCCAGTCCCGCCAGCGGCGGCGCCACCCCGGGCGGCGATCCCGGCAGCGGTCCGTTGCTGAGCGTGCTCTCCAGGGGCCTGGAGCTCTGGCTGCGGCAGCAATGCGACGCCATCGAGCGCCTCGACATCCGCCTGGAGGGTTCGGGTCTCCAGCTGCTGCAGGGACGGCTGAACGGGGTACGGCTGCGGGCCCGCCGGGTGGTGTATCAGGCCATGGAAATCGAGGAGGTGGAACTGCGCTGCGAGACCATCCAGGTGCGCATGGGCTCCCTGCTGCGGGGCCAGCCGGTGCAGCTGCAGAACCCCTTCCGCATCCATGGCCAGGTGAGCTTCACCGGCGACGGTCTGAACCGCTCCCTGAGCGCACCCGCCTGGCGCTCCCTCGGCGACAACCTCGCCGATGACCTGCTGGGCCTGACGCCCCTGGCGGGACTGCGGATCTACGAAGGCAAGCTGGTGCTGCGGGCGTTCGCCAGCGGGGATCGGGAGCCCGTGGAGCGGGAGGTGCAGGTGCGGGCGGCGGAGGGCACGGTGGAATTTCTCGGCACCGACCAGGGACCCAGCACCCGGCTGCCCATGGATCCCAACATCCGCATCGAGCAGGCCCTGATCGGCGCCGGCCTGCTGCACCTGCAGGGCCAGGCACGGGTCTCCCCCTGACGAGGAGAATCACGGCCTCGCTTCAGGGGCGCTGCAGCAGGGGCAGCACCAGGGTCACCAGGGAATACACCACGGCCGGCACGAACAGGTAGCTGTCGATCCGATCCAGGATGCCGCCATGGCCCGGGATGGCATCACCGGAATCCTTGAGGCCCGCGTCCCGCTTCATCATCGATTCGGTGAGGTCACCCACCAGGGCGAACAGGGAGACCACCGCCCCCAGCACCGCACCAATCAACCAGCCCCAGCGCCAGCCCAGCAGCACCCCGCCCAGGGCCCCCACCAGCAGGGCGCAGACCACCCCCCCCAGGGCCCCCTCGATCGTCTTGCCCGGCGAGATCGGCGAGAGCGGGTGGCGACCCAGCCGGCGGCCGATCACGTAGGAGCCGATGTCGGTGGCCACGATCAGCAGGCAGCCCAGCAGGGTGAGGGCCATCCCGGGGCTCCAGGGCCAGCCGAAACCCGCCAGGCCGGGGGCAAGGGCGGGATCGAGCAGGTCCCGCAGCTTGATCCAGTGGCTGGGAAGGAAGCCCAGATAGAAGAGTCCGAAGATCGAGGCGGCGATGTCGGCGATGGTGCCGGTGACCGGCTGGAGCAGCAGCCAGCCGCAGATCACCGCCCCGGAGGCCGGCAGCACGGCGGCGGCCACGTCTCCGGCCACACTCCCCTGGGGAAAGCCGTTGCCCGCCGCCGCCTGGGTGGAGACCAGCAGCAGCTGCACCGCCACCAGGGTGGTCTTGGTGGCGGGCCGGATCCCCTTGAACTGGGCCATCCGGAAGAACTCGAGCAGCCCCAGGTGCACGATCACGCCCACCGCCAGGGTGAACCACCACCCCCCCAGCACCACCACCACCAGGCCGAAACCTCCCGCCAGCCAGCCGCTCAGCAGGCGGGCGAGGGAGGTGGCGGTGCGGGGGGCGGGAAGCAAGGACTCGGATTCAGCGTTCGGCGGCGATCACGAACAGCGGTTCCGCCGCCGCCAGCTTGGCCTGGCTGCCGCGCCGCTGCATGCGGTGCACCGTGGCCTGCACCACCTGCACGTCGAGGGCGCCGAGCTGGGCCAGGGTGTCGGTGGCCGCCACTAACCCCTCCAGGTTGACAGTGCTGATCACCAGCCGGCCGGCCGGCTGGAGGGCTTCCCACACCGCCCGCAGCACCTCCCCCAGGGGCTGGCCCACCTCCAGCAGCACCCGGTCGGGCCCCGGGGGCAGCAGGGCCAGGTCCTGGGGCGCCTGACCGGCATGGATGTGCAGATTGCGGATGCCGAAGCGCTGCCGGTTGCGCTCCAGCAGCTCGATCGCCTCCGGATCCCGCTCCAGGGTGTGCACCACGCCCGCGGGCATCAGCCGGGCGATCTCCAGGGCCAGGGCACCGGTGCCGCCACCCACGTCCCAGACGAGGGAATCGGGCTTCGGTCGCAGATGGGCCAGCAGCATCACCCGCAGTTCCATCGGGGTGGGGCTGAAGCCCGGGGCGTCCTCGAAGGCACTGTCCGGCAGCCCTGGAGTGACGAAATCCCAGTGAAACGGGTTCGACAACGGGCTTACGAACCGGCCACGACCTTCACCGTATCAGCGATCTGGGCGGGCCAGAGTTGCCGCTGCTGCACCAGCCAGGCGGCGCGGGCCGCGTCGATCCGCTCCCCGGGCACCAGCAGGGGGATCCCGGGGGGATAGGGGCACAGCGGTTCGGCGGCCACCCGGCCGGCGGCCCGCTCCAGGGGGACAGCCTCGGCGGCGGAGCGCCAGGCCAGACCCAGCGGCAGCGCCAGGCCGGCCAGCAGCGGCAGGGGGGGCGGCGAGAAGGGGGGCAGGGGGCGGCCCCCCAGGGCCCGGCGCAGGGCCAGGAGCTGGTGGGGCAGGCGCCGCTCCAGGCCCCGGGGGGGCGCCAGCCCGAGGCAGAAGGTGAGGGCACCGGGTTCCGGCAGCTCGGCGACCACGCCCCGCTCCAGCAGCCAGGCGTCGGCCTCGAGGCCGGAGCAGCCCAGTGGGCCGGTGGCCAGCACCAGCCGCAGGGGATCCTGGTTGGCCACGGGCGTAAAGCCCAGCTGCTCCAGCCGCCGCCGCAGCACCCCGGCCCGCGCCTCGGCCCGTTGGCGCTGGCGCCCACCGGCGTCGCTGGCGTCGTGGCGCAGGGCCGCCGCCGCCGAGGCCAGCAGCAGGGCACTGGGGCTGGAGGTCTGTAACCACAGCAGGGCCCGTTCGATCGCCGCCGGCCCGGGGCGATCGCCCTGGGCCAGCAGGGCCGCGCTCTGGGCCAGGCCGGTGCCGCTCTTCTGGAGCGAGAGCACCACCAGATCGGCGCCGGCGGCCAGGGCCTCACCGCGGCCATGGGCCTGGTCCACCAGCACCGGCAGGCCGGCCCCGTGGGCCAGGGCCACCAGCTCCGGCAGGGCCGCGGCGAATCCCTGGTAAGTGGGTGACACCAGCACCAGGGCCGCCACCGTTCCTCCGTCCGCACCGGCGGGCAGGGAGCCGGCCGCGGCGAGCACCCGCTCGAGCCAGGCGGGCTCCGGCGGCCGCCACAGGCCGGTGAGGGGATCGAAGGGCAGATCGAACAGCAGCGGCTCCAGCTGGCCCAGCACACAGGCGTGCAGCAGGCTGCGGTGCAGGTGGCGGGGCAGCAGCACCCGGGAGCCGGGGGGGCACAGGGCCAGCAGCGCCACCTGCAGCATCCCGGAGGCCCCGTTCACCCCGAACCAGCAGCGGTCGGCCCCCAGCAGGCTGGCGCCGTCCCGCTGGGCCGCCGCCACCAGCCCTTCGCTCTCCAGGGGGCCGCCGAAACCGGGCAGTTCCGGCAGGTCCCAGGTACCGGGCGGCTGGCGCAGCAGCCGCCGCAGCTCCGGCGCCAGGGCCCGGCCGCGGCCATGGGCCGGCAGATGCAGGTCGAGCGACGGTGGGCGCGGGAACGGGCCCATGGGCCGACCGATCGGACTACCTAGAGTCTGGCCACCGATGCGGCAGGACCCTGGCAGAGATCCTTTCCCCCCAGGCCGGCGCCACCCTTCCCACCGCACCGGGCGACCGCCGCTCCATCGCGGGCAACCGCCGCACCGCACCGGCGCCGGGGACCGACCCGACCCTGCGCTACGACCCCAACGCCGATCTGCGCTGGCTGCTGCTGCGGCCCTGGATCCTGATCGGCCGGCTGGTGGTGGTGCTGTGGCGCCTCACCGGCCTGGGGCTGCGGCTGGCGGTCCAGTCGAGCAGCACCGATGCCCGGGTGCAGCAGCGGCTGGCCCGGGCCATCCTCACCACCCTCAGCGAGCTGGGCCCCTGCTTCATCAAGGTGGGCCAGGCCCTCTCCACCCGGCCCGACCTGGTGCGGCGCGACTGGCTGGAGGAACTCACCCGGCTGCAGGACGACCTGCCCCCGTTCCCCCACACCACGGCCCTGGCCCTGATCGAGGCGGAGCTGGGGGCCCCCGCCCATGAGCTGTTCGAGGAGTTCCCCGACTACCCGATGGCCGCGGCCAGCCTGGGACAGGTCTACCGGGCCCGCCTGGCCGACGGCCACTGGGTGGCCGTGAAGGTCCAGCGCCCCGGGCTGCCGTTCCTGCTGCGCCGCGACCTGGTCATCATCCGTTCCCTGGCGGTGCTCGCGGCCCCCTTCCTGCCCCTGAACCTGGGCTTCGGCCTGGGGGCGATCATCGATGAATTCGGCCTGACCCTGTTCGAGGAGATCGACTACGGCAAGGAGGCCGACAACGCCGAACGCTTCGCGGCCCTGTTCGAAGCCCATCCCGAGGTGACGGTGCCGGCGGTGATGCGCTCCCTCAGCAGCCGGCGGGTGCTCACCACCAGCTGGATCAACGGCACCAAGCTGCAGAACCGTCACGAGCTGGAAGCGCACCATCTCGATCCGTCCGCCCTGATCCGGACCGGTGTGATCGCAGGGCTGCAGCAGCTGCTGGAGTTCGGCTATTTCCATGCCGATCCCCATCCGGGCAATCTGTTCGCCCTGCCGGGCACCACGAAGGGCCTGGGCCATGTGGCCTATGTCGATTTCGGGATGATGGATTCCCTCAGCGATGCCGACCGGCTCACCCTCACCGGGGCCGTGGTGCATCTGATCAACCGGGATTTCGAAGCCCTGGCCAGGGATTTCGTGGCCCTGGGCTTCCTGAATCCCAGCACGCCGCTGGGCCCGATCGTTCCGGCCCTCGAGGAGGTGCTGGGGGGAGCGCTGGGCGAGAACGTCGGCAGCTTCAACTTCAAGGCAATCACCGATCGCTTCTCCGAGCTGATGTTCGACTACCCCTTCCGGGTGCCGGCCCGCTTCGCCCTGATCATCCGGGCGGTGGTGAGCCAGGAGGGCCTGGCGATGCGGCTCGACCCCGACTTCCGCATCATCCGCGTGGCCTATCCCTACGTGGCCCGGCGGCTGCTGGCGGGGGACACGGCCGAGATGCGCGAAAAGTTGCTCGAGGTGATCTTCGACCGGGACGGCCGGCTGCGGGTGGAGCGGCTGGAGAACCTGCTGGCGGTGGTGGAGAACGGCGGCGCCGCCAGCACCGACCTGCTGCCGGTCGCCCGCGATGGCCTGCGGCTGCTGCTGGGCAAGGAGGGCACCAGCCTGCGCCAGCGGCTGCTGCTCAGCCTGGTCAGCGACGACCGGCTCCACACCGACGACATCCGGGCGCTGCTGGGTCTGATGCGGCGCACCTTCTCCCCCCGCAAGCTGGCCGATGGCCTGCTGGCGCGCTTCAACCCCCTGGCGGCCTGACGCCACCTGCCAGGGACTGCCCTCCTGCCGTTACCTGCCTTGAACGGACCTCTGCTGCTGGGGATCACCCTGCTGGTGCTCATCCTGGGGGCGGTGGTCCTGATCCTGCTGATCCGCTCCCAGGACCAGTCGCGGCAGCTCCAGAGCTTCGAACGGCGCCTGGACACCCTCAACCAGCGGTTCTTCGCCCTCTCGGTGTGGATCGAGACCCTCGACCAGCGCCTGGAGGGGGGCACGGAAACGAGGAGGCAGCTGCCGGCGCCGGCCCTGGCGCCTCCCGTTGACCAACCCCCGGCAATGGCCCCCCGGCCCGCCACGCCCCCCCCTGCTGCCGCGGCCCCGTTGGCGGCGGCTTCCGCCCCCCCGCCTGCACCACCCTCCCGCCCGGCCCAGGGGCCCCGGCTCTGGAAACGGCTCGAGCGGCGGCTGATCGAGAACTGGACCGGCATCCTCGGCGTGCTCGTGGTGGTGGCCGGCGTCACCTTCGTGACCATCAACGTGGCCCTGCGGCTGGACCCCTTCCAGCGCTTCGCCCTCACCACCGCCGCGGCCCTGGCCCTGGCCCTTCCCTCCTGGCTGTTCGGTCGGCGCGAACCCTGGCGTGACCTCACCGACTGGATGCGCAGCGGTGGCGGCGCCCTGTTCCTGTTCGCCTGCGCGGCCTCCGGCGGCCTGCCCCAGCTGGGGCTCCAGTGGCTCGATGATCCCCTTCAGGCCCTTGGCCTGCTCAGCCTCGGTGTGCTGGCGAACCTCACCCTGGCCGGCATCGCCCGCAACCAGACGATCGCCTCCCTGCACGTGGTGGCGAGCCTGGTGCCCCTGCTGATCGTCCCCCAGACGGCCCTGACCCTGGCCATCGCCAGCCTGGTGACCCTGGTGGGCTCCCGGCTGCCGCTGGGGCACCGCTGGGACCGCCACCGGCTGCTGGTCACCGGGGCCTATGCCCTGTTCCATGGCTCCTGGTTTCTGCGCAGCCAGGCGGCCCTGGCCGACGACGACCGGCTGCGTGCCGCCGCCGCCCTGGCCGCGGTGCTGGTGTTCGGCGCCGGCATCGCCCGCCAGCAGGGCGAGCGGCCACCCGCCGGGCGGTCCTTGGCCCTGCCCCTGGCCCTGCTCCTGAGCCAGTGGGGTGCCCTGGCCCTGGCCCTGCTGCTCTATCCCCGCCAGGCGGCGGTCCGGGCCACCGCCCTGGCCGGGGCGGCCGCCGTGGCGCTGCTGCTGTCGCGATCGGCGCGGCGGCGCGGCCGGGACTGGCTCCAGCGCAGCCAGGCCCTGGTGGGCCAGAGCCTGGCGATGGCCGCCGTGCTGAGCCTGGGTCCCCTGATCGCCCAGGCGCCCCTGCTGGTGTTCGTGCTGCTGGTGGAGTGCCTGCTGTTCCTGCGCCTCGGCGTCGAGACCGGAGAAGGCACGATCCGCCGCGTCGGCTGGGGCCTCAGCGCCGTGGCCGGACTGGCCCTGATCTTCACCGGGATCGGGGAGGCGGCGACGGGCCATCCGCTGACGGATCAGCTGCAGACCAGCGGGGTGCTGATCGGCGGCGCCGTGCTCACCGCCCTGGTGCAGGCGCTGCTGCAGCGACGCGGGATTCCCCTGCCCCTGCCGCCACTGCTGGGCTGGGTGAGCGGTGGCCAGGTGTTCGTCGGGGCCACCCTGGTGGCACCGGAGGATTGGCGACCGGCCCTCAACCTGCTGGCCATGGGCGGCCTGCTGCTGCTGGCCCGACGGCAGCGGGCTCCGGGGCTTCTGACGGGCACGGCCGCCGCAGCGGCGATGGCCCACGGCTGGGAGTGGGGCTGGATGCTGGCGGGCCATCCCCTGCCCCCCCCCACCCTGGCGGTCCATCTGCTGCCCCTGACGGGCCTGGCCCTGCTGCTCGGCTGGGTGGGACGGGGCCGCCGCTCCGGCCTGCTGGGCCTTCACCTGCTGGCCCTGGATGCCGGCCTGGGGGTGTTCCTCTGGCTGGATCCGATCTCCCCGTCGCTGGCGGGCCTGGCCTGGCTGGGGCTGGCCCTGGTGGCCCTCCACGGCAGCCGCCGGCTGGGGGGCAGGGCCATCCGCCATGGGCTGGTGATCGGCCTTGGATACCTGACCGTGTTCACCACCTTCTACCTGCTGGTGATCGCTCCGAGCCCGACGCTGCTGGAGCTGGGACCCCTCAGCCTGTCGGGACGGCTGCTGGTCGAACTGGCCGCGATCGCCGTGTTCCTGCACTGGTACGGCTTCCGTGCCCCCGCCGAGCTGCAGCGCCTGGCGCTGTGGCAAAAGGTCCAGCCCTGCTTCCTGGAGCTGTCCCTGCTGATGCTGAGCCTGACCATCCTGGAGGAGATGGCGATCCTCTGGCGGCCGGTGGTCTGGTCGCTGCTGGCCCTGGCCCTGATCGCCCCTCCCCTGCGCCGCCTGGCCCCCCCCCGGCTCCAGACCTATGGCCTGTTCAGCTACTGGGTGGCGCTGGCCGCGGTGCCGGCGATGCTCACCGTGCTGTCCCCCCCATGGCCCCAGGGGTTCGACCCGCCCCAGCAGGTGGCGCTGCTGGCGATCGCCCTGCAGGTGGGCTTCATCCTGACCTCCTACCGCTGGCTCGACCGGGAGTCGCTGCGCCAGCCGGGGGGATGGTCGGTGCTGGCCTGGATCGGCCACAGGGTGGCGAACCGGCCCCATCTCTGGCTCTGCTATCCGCTGTTCGCCGTGGTGGCCTACCTGCTGGCCCGCCGCTTCGACAGCTCCCTGCTCACCCTGCTGTGGGCGGCGGAAGCCTTCGGCATCTATGTGCTCAGCGTGGTGCTGCGGGAGCAGCAGTTCCGCAACCTGGCCCTGCTGGGGCTCGGGGGCTGCCTGCTGCGCCTGCTCACCATCGACATGGCCCAGGCGGATCTGGGCCTGCGGGGCCTGGTGTTCATCGGCGTGGGCCTGCTGATGCTGGCGATGAACGCCATCTACAACCGATACCGGGGCCGCTTCGAGTGAAGCGGGGGTGGCGTGCTCGCCGGAGGGCCTTGCCGCCTAGGGTCGGCCCCACCTGCCCCGAGGGAGTCCAGCCTTGAACCAGTTGCTCGCCGCCATCGCCGCCGCACCCCAGGCCCTGCCGCCGGCGGATGGGGGCCAGGCCCCAGGCAGCTTCAGCGATCTCGAGGCCATGGAGTTCCTGATGCAGGTCGCCACCTACACCTACCCGCCCTATGTGCTGGCGGGGATCGGGCTGGCGATGGCGGTGCTGTGCGGCCTCACCTTCGCCCGGATGGTGCAGAACCGGCTGGAGGGCTGGAAACAGGACCGGCTGGCCCTGCTGCCGATCAGCAATCTCGAAACGACGCTTCCCTACGCCGGCGTTGTGATCGGCGTGACCCTGTTCATCGGCGCCAGTCTGCAGGTGTTCGGCTTCGCCGCCGGCACGGCCGTGCTGGTGGCCTTCATCCTCTCCCTGCTCACCGGCGGTGCCCTGTGGGTGCAGCTGGAACGGCTGATGGGCCAGGTGCAGGACGGCACCTTCAGCGCCGTGGACTTCGACAACTTCGACCAGTTCTTCTGATGGGCCGGGCACAGGAGCAGATCCGCATCGCAATGCACCAGTTCGGGTTACCGCAAGCCGCCATCCGTCAATTGGCCTTAGCGTTCTGAAACATTGATGCAGCGCCATGGAAGCCTCCCTCTCGCTCAACCGTCAGTTCTCGATCGCCATGCACTCCCGCGCCATCGACAGCTGCAACGACATCGAAGAACTGCGCAAGGTGGCCAAAACCCTCCTCTCCGCTTGGCAGCACCAGGCAGAGTTCAGCGAGCATTACGGGGCGCAGCTCCTCGGTATGCGCAAATGAACCGCTCAGGGCTCTCCTCCGCCCTGGGGCTCCTGGCGTCGCCATAGGCGCACCCCCAGGCCGGTCCAGAGCACGCTCCAGATCAGGAAGGTGGTCAGGGTTCCTCCCTGGCCACCTTCCAGGCTGTAGACCCCCGCGTTGATCAGGCCGGCATCGATCAGGGAGCCGCCGATGCCCCAGCCCAGCACCCAGAGGGCCACCTGACCGACCGCCCGCAGCTTGTCCTTCATCGCCGTGCGTTCCATGGCTGGCCCAGCATGGCGATCCCTTCCCCCCGACTGTTGATTTCCCCCTGTGCCGAAAGGCCACGAGGGGTTCGGTGTCCAGCCAGGCTGTACGATTCTTTCGATTCAAAGACCTCTCTTCAGCGAGCGCAAAACTTCCTGCGAGAGCATCGACGAATCGGTTCATAATTCTTTCTTCCCTGTTCATGACGATTTACGTTGGAAACCTCTCCTTCGATGCGGAGGTGGAGGATCTCAACCATCTGTTCGCCCAGTACGGAGCGCTGCGCAACTGCAGCCTGCCCCTCGACCGCGAAACCGGCCGCAAGCGTGGCTTCGCCTTCGTCGAGATGGCCAATGAAGCCGACGAAACCAAGGCCATCGACGATCTTCAGGACGTCGAGTGGATGGGCCGGATGATTCGCGTCAACAAGGCCCAGCCCCGCACCGGTGGCGGTGGTGGTGGCCCCCGGCGCGAGCGCTACTGAGCGCGCGAACTGCACGCCTTCCCACGCCTTCCATGGCTGCCCCCGCCCAGCGGGGGCTTTTTCATGGCCGCCCCCGGGTGAGGCGCGCGGCCGCCCAGCCGGTGACTGGTGTCAGGCGACCAGGTAGGAGGCCAGGGAGCGGGAATGGTGGCGGATGCCCTCGAGGGCACGCCGCTCCAGGTTGCGGGTCTTGTCGCGGCTCATGCCGAGCATGCGGGCAATGCTGGTGAGGCTCATCGGCTCCTCCCCGTCGATGCCGTAGCGCATCTTCAGCACCCGACCCTGCAGTTCCGGCAGCTGCTCCAGCAGCGCCCGCAGGTCGCCCTTCAGGCACTCCCCGTCCACCAGCTCACCGGGCAGCACGTCGTCCCCAGCCAGCAGGTCCAGAAGCTCCGTCTCCTCCCCGTCCCCCACCTTCGTCTCCAGGCTCACCGGCTGCCGCGCCCGGCACAGCAGGTCCTTCACCTCCTCCTCCGGCAGCTCCACCGCCACCGCCAGCTCGCTCAGCGTCGGGGTGCGGCCCAGCTCCTGGCTCAGTTCCCGCTGACCCTTCTTCAGCTTGTTCAGCGTCTCGGTGATGTGGATCGGCAGCCGGATCGTGCGGCTCTTCTCCGCGATCGCCCGGGTGATCCCCTGGCGGATCCACCAGTACGCATAGGTGGAGAACTTGTAGCCCCGGGTCGGGTCGAACTTCTCCACGCCCCGCACCAGGCCGATCGTGCCCTCCTGGATCAGATCCAGCAGCTCCATGTTCCGCTTGGTGTACTTCTTCGCCACGCTCACCACCAGCCGCAGGTTCGCCGCCACCATCCGCTCCTTCGCCCGGCGGCCGGCGTGCAGGCGCTTGCGCAGCATGGCCGGGGTGAGGCCCGCCTCGGCGGCGAGCAGCTCGGGGCTGGGCTCCTCACCGCCGGAGCGCAGGGTGAGCTCCTCGCGCAGGTCCTCCAGGGCCATCAGCTCCTGAACCTGGCGACCCAGGGTGATCTCCTGCTCGTGGCTCAGCAACGGCACCCGGCCGATGTCGCGCAGGTAGGAACGGAGCGAATCCCCGGTGGCGACCTGCAGGGACGCGGAAGCAGCCGAGAGGGTGATCGAAGGCATCGTCCCTTGTTACGAAACCATTTGGTTTCGTAAATCTACCATCACCTCCCGGAATCGATCCGACCTGGAGCCGTCCCCGAGAATGGCCCCATGGCGGCGGAGCGACTCCAGAAACTGATTGCCGCCGCTGGACTCGGCTCCCGGCGGCAGGCCGAGGAATGGCTGCGCCAGGGCCGCGTCTCGGTCAACCAGGCACCGGCGCACCTGGGCGACCGGGCCGATCCCGACCACGACCGGATCACCATCGACGGGCGGCCCCTGGCCGCCGCCGCCGCACCGCTCACCCTGCTGCTGAACAAACCGGCCGGCGTGCACTGCACCTGCCACGACCCCCAGGGGCGGACCACGGTGCTGGAGCTGCTGCCGCCGGAGCTGCGCCGCGGCCGGGGACTGCATCCGGTGGGACGCCTCGATGCGGAAAGCCGCGGCGCCCTGCTGCTCAGCAACGACGGCGCGCTCACCCTGCGCCTGACCCACCCCCGCTATGGCCATCGCAAGACCTACCGGGTGTGGGTGGAAGGGATCCCGCAGGCGCCCACCCTGGAGCGCTGGCGGGCCGGAGTGCCCCTCGACGGCCTGCCCAGCCAGCCAGTGGAGGTGCGCTGCCTGCGCCGGCATCAGGGCCGCAGCCTGCTGGAGCTGGTGCTGCGGGAGGGGCGCAACCGTCAGATCCGGCGCACCGCCGAGATCCTCGGCCATCCGGTGCGGGATCTGCAGCGGGTGGCCATCGGCTCCCTGGCGCTGGGCGACCTGCCCGAGGGGCACTGGCGTGAGGTCGAGCGCCGAGAATGGGCGCCGCTTGCCGCAGACCCCTGAGTCCCTTCCCCCTGCCACCCTCGGCCCAGCGACTGGTCGGTCGCCTGCGGGAGCGCCTGTCGGGACGCCGTGCCCCGGCACGTCACGCCCCCCAGGAGACGCCCCAGGACCCCCTGCTGCTGGCCGGCCAGCGACTGCGCGAAGCCCGGGAGGCCCGCGGTCTGGGGTTGCGGCAGCTGGCCCTCGACACCCGCATCAGCACGGCCGTCCTGGAATCCCTGGAACGGGGATGGAGAGAGCGGCTGCCGGAATCGGCCTACCTGCGCACCATGCTCCCCCTGCTGGAGCACCATCTGGAGCTGCCCAGCGGCTCCCTCGACAGCGCCCTGCCTCCGGAAACGGACCGCAGGAACGGTCCCCGGCGGGACACCCTGCTGCGCCGCTTCACGCCGGGCTCGATCGACGTGTTCACCACCTGGCAGGGCACGGTGCTCTACGGGGTGCTGTGCCTGGGCCTGATCTATGCCCTCAACCTGCAGCAGCAACGGCTGGCCGCCCAGGGGCTGCTCAGCCTGCGCCCGATTCCACCCCTGAGCGTCGCTGAAACCGCCCAGGCCAACCTGGAGGACGCCGACCGGGCGATCCTGAGCGCCTATCCCGACCTGCGTCCGCTCGGCAAGGCCGCCACCGGCCAGGGGCTGCAGCGGCTGCGCAAGGAGCGGCAGGCGAACCGTCCGGATCTGTCCCTGGGCCTGCTGCAGCTGGAGCTGGCCAAGCCCACCCGCCTGTCCCTGCGCAGCGATCGTGGCGTCGTCAGCCAGCTGCCGGCGGTGGAGGGCCGCCTGAGCCTGCCGGTGCTGCCGCCCTTCCGACTCACCCTCGAACCACCCCCGCCGGCGGGGTCCGTGCGCTGGAACGGCCGGCCCCTGGCGGCGCCGACCGGCGGCGACGACAGCGTGGGGGTGTACCGCTACCCGTCGGACCGGCCGCCGGCTGTCCCTTCGCCGCCGGCTGTCCCGTTGCCACGGCCGTAACCGGCCGCCATGGCGCCGAAGCCCTGCAGGGCGCCCTGGAGTTCGGCCAGGGGTGCGGTGAGGCGCCAGGCCCAGTTGCCCTCGATGGTCCCGGGGGTGTTGAAGCGGGCCTCATCGCCCAGCTCCAGCAGGTCCTGGAGCGGCACCACCGCCAGCTCGGCGCTGGAGGCCAGCGCCAGTTCGAGCAACTGCCAGGCGGGAGCCGGCACCTGGCCACCCACCAGGGCCGCCACCCGGCCCCGGGCGTCGTCGTCGAGGTGGCTCCACCAGCCGGCGGTGGTGGCGTTGTCGTGGGTGCCGGTGTACACCACCCAGCGGCTGCCCCGGTAATTGGCGGGGAGATAGGGATTGTCCGCGTTGCCGTCGAAGGCGAACTGCAGGATCTTCATCCCGGGCAGGGCGAAACGGTCCCGCAGGGCCTCGACCGCCGGCGTGATGACGCCCAGGTCTTCGGCGATCAGGGGCAGGCGGTCGCCGTTGAGCAGCAGGTCGTAGCGCCGGCAGCGCGACCGGAGCCGCCCCAGCAGGGCCCCGCCCGGGGAGGGGCGCCAGCTGCCGTGCTCCGCCGTGGTGTCGGCACCGGGCACGTTCCAGTAGGCCTCGAGGGCACGGAAATGGTCGAGCCGCAGCAGATCCATCAGCTCCAGCTGCCGCATCAGGCGGTCGAGCCACCAGCGGAAACCGGTGAGCCGATGCACCCACCAGCGGTACACCGGCGTTCCCCACAGCTGGCCGGTGGCGGAGAAATAGTCGGGCGGCACGCCGCTCTGGGCCACCAGCCCCCCATCCGGCCGCAGCGAGAACAGGCGCCGGTTGCTCCAGACATCGGCGCTGTCATGGGCCACATAGAAGGGCAGATCGCCCACCAGGCGCACCCGATGGCGGCGCGCCAGTTCCTGCACGCGCCGCCACTGGCACTGGAGCTGCCACTGCAGCAGCGCCTCCTCCTGCAGGGCCTCGCTCTGCTCCTCCACCAGCCGCCGCAGGGCCGCTGGCTGCCGCTGGGCCAGGGGTTCGGGCCACTGCCACCAGGGGAGCCCCCCCTGCAGGCGCCGCAGCACCATGAAGCGGCAGTGGTCCACCAGCCAGGAACGCTGGCGCTGCTCCCAGTGCTCGAAGGCCTGCCGGCGGGCTTCCGGCTGCTCGGACCAGCGCCGCCGCAGGGCCGTGGCGATGGCCGCCGAGCGGGCGCCGGCCTGCTGCGGATCCAGACGACCCTGGCTTCCACCTGGAAGGGCCTCCCGATCGGCGGGCTGGATCAGCCCATCGGCCACCAGATCATCGGCATCGATCAGCCAGGGGTTGAGGGCCGAGCCGCTCGGCGAGCTGTAGGGGGAGCCGGTGCCGTCGGTGGGCGCCAGGGGCAGCAGCTGCCAGACGCCGATGCCCTCCCGGGCCAGCAGCTCGACCCACTGGCGTGCCGCCGCTCCGAAGCTGCCGCAGCAGGGCGTGGAGGGGAGGGCGGTGGGATGGAGCAGCACGCCGCAGGCTCTGGGGTCGCTGCTCACGGCGTGGGCAGCCGGTAGCGGCCGATGATCCTGCGGGCGAAGGCGGGGATGTGGGCCGCCACCTTCTCGGGATGGTGGCGCTGCAGCCAGAGGGCGTTGCGGGTGAAGTGGGAATCGATCGAGAAGCGTCCGTACTCCAGTCCCTTGGGCCCGAAACGCTGCACGAACACCCCCACCAGCTCCGCCAGCCACAGGGGCAGCTTCAGGGCCTTCTCGTAGGCCTCGATGCCCTGCTGCACCGCCTGGCGGCGGTCACCGCTGCTGGTGACGGGGGCCAGATCGAGCTCGGGTTCCACCAGATCCAGCAGTTTCTGACCGGTGGGGTTGCGCACGGTGATCCACTGGCTGCCGAACGGGGCCCCCATGTAGCCCACCACCAGGTCGGCGCCGGCATTGGTGTAGTCGAAGCAGCTAAGGCAGCTGGGGGCGAAGACGTCCTTGAGGGCCGGGGTGTCGAGGCCGAAGAACGGCACCGTTTCCTCCCGGCCGTCGCTGTGGCGGAAGTGGATGCGGAAATCCTGCATGAACTCGTAGTGCACCACCGTGTCCGGCGAGCGGCTGGCACTTTCGAGAAAGGTCTGCAGGCCCTGCCGGCTGACGTTATCGACGCAGGGCATGCCCAGCACGTAGAGCTGCTGCAGGGGCAGGCTCGCCTGGACCGCCCGCAGGGCCTGGATCTGGCAGCCCACACCGATCGCCAGCAGCCGCTCGATGCCGCTGCCGGGCAGCTGTTCGAGCACTTCGAGGTTCGGGGAGAGGGTGGGCTTGTTCACCCGGGCCGCCAGCACCTCCTCCGGCGTGCGGGCCAGCACGGGCACCGGGGTGAAGCGGTCGTGCTCGCTCTGCTGCACGCAGAGCACCGCATCGACGAGGCCGGTTTCCAGCGCCCTCACCCCGATGCGGCTGACGATCCCCGTCCACTGGGCGCCCTCGATCGGCTGGCGCAGCCGGGCGGTGACCATCCGCTGATGCACGCCGAAGTAGAGCTCGTCCTCGTCATCGAGCCGGCGGCTGCGGCCATGGGCCAGGGCCTCCATCGCCTCGAAGCGCTGCTCGAGGAAGGCGCAGGCCTGGCGCACGTAGGCCACCCAGCGGCTGTCGCAGAGTCCGCACTCGCTGCAGAGGTCCCTGGCGGGTTTGAGACTTCCCTTGGCGAGCGGCCTGGCGCGATCGTGCGGCGCCAGGGACGACGGCGCTGGGGGTGGAACGGTGGACAAGCGAACGTCGGCGCAACGGCTTGACGCTCAAGCTATCGGTGACCCGCGCCACCCGGCTGCGCGAGAGTGCCCGTTCCCCCTTCTGTTGCGGCACCGATGCCTTCTCGCCGGGAACCTCGCCGTCCTGCCGGGTCACCACCCGCCGAGACCATCGCGACCGCGAAGGCCAGGTCCCGCTGGCATCTGCCCCTGCCGAACCAGCGGACGCTGGTGCACCTGGCCATCGCCGCGGGGGGCGCCCTGCTGGGCACGTCCCTGCTGGGACTGATCTGGCCCGTGCAGGACCGGGCGCTGGCGCCCCAGCCGGAGATCGGACCCGACACCCTGGCCGCCCGGCCGTCCCGGCCGGTGACCGTGCTGGTGATCGGCAGCGACGCCGACCGGCTCGGTGCACCACTCAACGGGGCCGCCCCGGCGGGCCCCGCCAACGCCGATGCGCTGGTGCTGCTGCGGGTCCATCCCCAGGGCCCCCTGCAGGTGCTCAACCTGCCCACGGAGCTGGCCGTGAACCTGCCCGGCCAGAAGGGGCCCCTGCGGCTGGGGGAGCTCTACCGGATCGGTGGGGTGGCCCTCACCGCCGACGGCGTCCGCGAACTGGTGGGGCTGGAGCCTCCCAAACCCGACCGCTACCTGGTGATCCCCCGGGGGGCGCTGCGGGATCTGGTGAACGGGCTGGGGGGGCTGGAGATCAGCCCACCGCGCACGATGAGCTACACCGACAAGAAGCAGAAATTCACCGTCAACCTGGAAGCCGGGTTGCAGCAGCTGGGGGGCGCCGGGGTGGAACAGCTGGTGCGTTTCCAGGACCGCTGGCTGGGTGAGGCCGGGCGCCGCACCAACCAGCAACTGGTACAGAGCGGCCTGCGCGAGCGGATGCTGCAACCGGATCGGCTGTCCAAGCTCCCGTTTCTGGTGACCCAGCTGCAGGGAAAGGTGGAGACCAACCTCTCGGCGAGCGAAACCCTCAGCCTCCTGGCCGCCGGCCTCGATGAGCGCAAGCCCGTGCAGTTCACCACCCTGCCCCTGAAACCGGCCGAAGAGCGGCACAAAGGCCTGCGCCAGCTCGACCCCAGCGCCAGCCAGCCCCTGTGGAAGGAACCGGCCCCCTAGTCCGCCGCGATCCAGCGCCAGCGACGCTTCAGCACCGTCAGCAGCTCCTGGAGCGCCTCGGGATCCGCGTCGCCCTCGGCCGGCAGCCAACCCAGCCAGGGCAACCCGTCCCGGCGCCGCTCCCCCGGGCTCCAGTCGCCACCCGCCTGCACCAGGCCCACCAGGGGCACCTGCCAGCGCTGCAGCAGGGCAGCACCGGCGGCCGGCAGCCCCGTGGCGATCTGCTCGCCCCGCACCACCAGCAGGGCCGGCTGGCGCCAGGCCCCGAGGGCCTCGGCCCAGCTGCCGCCGGCCGCCAGCGGCAGGCCTGGGTCCAGCGGCAGGGCCCCCAGCCAGCGGCCGGGCCCCGCTGGCCCACCGGCGGACCCGCCTGCCGCCAGGGCGCCCAGGGCGGCATCGGGATCCTCCCAGCGGTCGAGGCTCCGCAGGGTCAGGTCCGCGGCAGCGGCCAGGCGCGCCGCCGCCACGGCCAGGGCGGTCAGTTCCGAGGACGTTCCCAGCCCCACCAGCAGCAGGCCGGCGGCGGCCTGCTGGCCAGGCACGGAAACCGTCATTGTTGTTTGCACTTTCCGGGCCAGCTCGCTTCTACCATCCTTCAGGGAAGCATCACCATCGGCGCCCTTGTCCACTTTCACGACCGCTGAACGGGTGGAGCAGAGCGGGCCCCGGCCCCTCCCCAACCACGACCCCCGCCGCCTGCGGTTGTTCTGTGGCAACGCCAATCCCGATCTGGCCCGCGAGATCGGCGCCTACCTGGGGGTCCCCGACGGCCCCCGGGTGATCAAGCGGTTTGCCGACGGCGAGCTCTACATCCAGATCCAGGAGTCGATCCGGGGCTGCGACGTGTTCCTGATCCAGCCCACCTGTGCGCCGGTCAACGACCACCTGATGGAGCTGATGATCATGGTGGATGCCTGCCGCAGGGCCTCCGCCCGGCAGATCACCGCCGTGATTCCGTATTACGGCTATGCGCGCGCCGACCGCAAGACCGCCGGCCGCGAATCGATCACCGCCAAGCTGGTGGCCAACCTGCTGGTGAAGTCTGGGGTGGAGCGGGTGCTGGCCATGGATCTGCACTCCTCCCAGATCCAGGGCTACTTCGACATCCCCTGCGACCACATCTACGGATCGCCGGTCCTGGTCGACTACCTCTCCACCCGCGACCTGGGGGAGGTGGTGGTGGTGTCGCCCGATGTGGGCGGTGTGGCCCGGGCGCGCGCCTTTGCCAAGCAGATGAAGGATGCGCCGCTGGCGATCATCGACAAGCGTCGCTCCGGCCACAACGTGGCCGAAAGCCTCACCGTGATCGGCGATGTGGCCGGCAAGACGGCGATCCTGATCGACGACATGATCGACACCGGCGGCACGATCTGCCAGGGCGCCCAGCTGCTTCGCAAGCGCGGCGCCTCCAGGGTGCTGGCCTGCGCCACCCACGCGGTGTTCTCCCCACCGGCGGTGGAGCGGCTCTCCACCCCTGGCCTGTTCGAGGAGGTGGTGGTCACCAACAGCATTCCCCTGCCACCGGATCGCCATTTCCCCCAGCTGAGGGTTCTGTCGGTGGCCAACATGCTGGGGGAGGCGATCTGGCGCATCCACCAGGAGAGTTCGGTCAGCTCGATGTTCCGCTGAGCCACCGAGCCATGGCCATCGATCCGGTGCCCCACGGGGCCAGGGCCCCCTTGAAGCGCTTCGCCCATGCCAAGCGCCTGCTGCCGGTGCCTCTCACCCTGGCGCTCACGGCGGTCCTCGCCCAGCTGGCCGGCCCCCCTCCCCCTGGCCTGGCCCAGGGACGGCTGCCCCGGTCCATGGAGCGCCGGGTGGGGGTCTGGATCACCAACAGTCCCAGCCCCCTCTACTACGACCCGGCCCGGATCGAAAAAGCCGTGCGCGAACTGGACGCCGCCGGTTTCAACACCCTGTACCCGAACGTGTGGAGCCGGGGGGCCACCTTCCACCGCAGCCGCTTCGCCCCGCTGGAGCCGGAGCTGGCCCGCGCCAACCCCAACCTCGATCCGATCTGTCGCCTGACCAAAGCTGCCCACCGCCGCGGCATGCAGGTGATCCCCTGGTTCGAGTACGGCCTGATGGAGCCCGGGGATGCCGAAGTGGTGCGGCGTCACCCGGAATGGGTGCTGCGCCGCGCCGATGGCAGCGCGCTGTACGCCATGCATGGCGCCAACCTGAAAACCTCACCGCTGAAGGACCTGCGGGTGTGGCTGAATCCGGCCCACCCGGAGGTGAAGGCCCGCTTCATCGGCCTGATCAGTGAGATCGTGCGGCGCTGCGGCGTCGACGGGATCCAGCTCGACGACCATTTCGCCTGGCCGGTGGAACTGGGTTACGACAGCTTCACCCGCGACCTCTACAAGGCGGAATTCGGGCGGGAGCCCCCGGCCTCCTACACCGACCGCTACTGGATGAAGTGGCGCCGGCAGCAGCTCACCGGCCTGCTGCGGGAACTGCGCGCCGCCCTGCGGGAGGCGGGCGGACCGCGGCGCACCGTGATCAGCCTCTCCCCCGGACCGTTCCGCTTCGCCTACAACCAATGGCTGCAGGACTGGGAACTCTGGGCCCTCGGCGAACTGGTCGACGACCTGATCGTCCAGAACTACGCCTATTCCGTGAAGGGCTTCGCCAGGGATCTGAACCAGCCGGCCCTGGTCAAGGCCCGCAGCTGGGGGATGCCGGTGGAGATCGGCATCCTGGCGGGCTTCGGCGGCCGCACCACCGACATGGCCACCCTGACCCAGAAGGTCCGCCTGTCGGCGGCCCAGGGCCATGGGGTGATCTTCTTCTACTGGGAAGGCCTCTGGGGGGCCCATGCCGGCCAGGAAGGGGCCGCCTTCCGCTTCGACGCCTTCCGCCGCATGAATCAGGCCGTGTTCGGCACGGGGGCGGCGACCGGCACCGGCCTGGGCATGGGGCCCGCGACCGGCAAGCCGCCGCCGCCGCCGCCGCCGGTCCGGCGCTGATCGAGCCGCCGCCCGGGCGTCAGGCGTTCGCCGCCGGGGCCCCCAGGCACTGGTCCACCACCTCGCGGGTGTTGGTGGACAGGGCACCGGCGGCCAGCTGCTCCAGGGCCTGCCGCATCAGGCCGCCGCGCGCAGCGCCGTAGCTCTGCCAGCGGCTGAACACCTTGGCCATCCGGGAGGCCGTGATCGGGTTGCGCTGATCGAGGGCGGCGATCTGGGCCGCCATGAAGCGATAGCCGCTGCCGTCGGCGGCATGGAAGACCGGGGTGTTGGAGGCGAACCCCCCGAGCACCGCCCGCACCGAATTGGGGGCGGCGGGGTCGTAGCGGGGGTGGATCAGCAGCCCCTCCACCCGCCGCAGGCCATCGCCGAAGGGGGCCGAGGCCTCCAGGGCGAACCAGGCATCGAGGATCACCGGACGGTCCTGCCAGCGGTCATGGAACGCCGCCACCGCCGCCTGGCGCTCGGGGACGTCGTGGCACTGCAGGGCCCGCAGTCCGGCCCGGGCCAGGGTCATGGAGGGACCATCCACCGCCCGGCGGGCCGCGGCCCTGGCCGCCCCATCGCCGGCCGCCACCCGCCAGCCCCAGATCGTGGCGGTGAGCAGGCGGTCGCCGACACCCTCGGGCCAGGCCAGGGTCCACTGGGCCTCACAGCGCTGCAGCGCCCGCTGCAGGGGCTCGGCCAGGGCGGCGCCGAAGCGGGCCTGCAGGGCCAGCAGGGCAGCGAAAAGGGCCGGGGGATCCGGCTCCGCAGCAGCGTCCTCAAGCTCCGCCAGCCCGGGGAAGCTCATCAGGGCACTGCGACTGGCCTCGGACAGGGAGGGATCCGCCAGGATCCGCTCGAAGGCCGCGATCAGCGCCTCCTCCAGCACCATGTCCGGTCGGCCGGCGGCGCGGCGCAGCACGGCGCGGCTGAGCAGCAGCTGGCCCGCGTCCCAGCGGGCGAAGGCGTCGCTGTCGCTGGCCAGCAGGTGCACCAGTTCGCTGGAGGGGCGACCGATCGCGACCCGCACCGGCGCCGAGAAATGGCGCAGCAGCGACAGGGCGGGCGGCGGTGCCTGGGGGGGCAGGCCCTCGAAGCGGAAGACCTGTTCCTCCTGGTCGATCAGCAGCAGCCGGGTGCCCGCTCCCCAGCGCTTGGGCAGCAGGGGGGCGGCGCCATGGTCGGGGTCTTCGGCCACCAGCCGCATCGGCAGGGGCTGGCCCGCCTGGCCCACCAGCCCCACGGCCAGGGGAATCACCAGGGGCTGCTTGTGGGGCTGACCGGGGGTGGGGGGGGTGCTCTGACGCACGCTCAGCTCGAGGGTTCCGGCCGCCGTGCTCCAGCGACGGCGGATGCGCAGCACCGGCGTGCCCGCCTGGTGGTACCAACGGCGGAAGCGGGAGAAATCGAAGGGAGGCAGACGGCACTGATGGGCCGTTTCCGACGCGGCATCCTCCATCGCCTGCACGAAGTCCTCACAGGTGGCCGCCGTGCCGTCGTGGCGCTGGACGTACAGGGCCATGCCCTTCTGGAAGGTTTCCTCCCCCAGGAGGGTGTGCAGCATGCGGATCACTTCGGATCCTTTCTCGTAGATGGTGGTGGTATAGAAATTATCAATCGATTGATAGTGATCCGGTTGTACCGGGTGGGCCGTCGGTCCCGCATCCTCCCGGAACTGGGTGTTGCGCAGCATGGCCACATTCTCGATCCGGTTCAGGGCATGACCATGGAAATCAGCCGAGAAACTCTGGTCGCGGAAGACGGTGAGCCCCTCCTTAAGTGAGAGCTGGAACCAGTCCCGGCAGGTGATGCGATTACCGGTCCAGTTATGGAAATACTCGTGGGCGATGACACTTTCGATCCGCTCCAGCTCCGCATCGGTGGCGGTGGCGGCATCGGCAAGAACGAGCTTGGAGTTGAAGATGTTCAGGCTCTTGTTCTCCATCGCGCCCATGTTGAAGTGGCGCACCGCAACGATGTTGAACTCGTCGAGGTCGTACTCCAGGCCATAGACACGCTCATCCCATTCCATCGCCCGCCTCAACGACGCCATCGCATGGGCGGTGAAGGGGGCGTCGCCGGGCTCCACATGCAGCCGCAGCTGCACCGGCCGACCGCTGGCGGTCACGAACTGGTCGCGGATCTCCTCCAGCCGGCCCGCCACCAGGGCAAACAGATAGGAGGGCTTCGGGAAGGGATCGTCCCAGATCGCGAAGTGGCGAGGCCCGCCGCCATCCGCCGGCAGATCGCCGGAAGCGACGCAGTTGCCGTTGGACAGCAGCACGGGATAGGTGGCCCGGTCCGCCTCGATCCGCACCCGAAAGCGGCTGAGCAGGTCGGGGCGGTCGGGGTGATAGGTGATCCGCCGGAACCCTTCCGCCTCGCACTGGGTGGTGACCATGCCCCCACTCACGTAGAGGCCTTCGAGCGCCGTGTTGCGTTGGGGGTCGATGCGCACCTCGCTCTCCACCACGAAGGGGGCGAAGGCGGTGGGCTGGATCCAGAGCCGTTCTTCCTGCCGCTGCCACCCGTCGGGCGGCAGTTCCTGGCCGTCGAGGGCGAGGGCGAGCAACTCCAGCTCCACCCCCATCAGCTCCAGGGGCGGCACCGTCCCTTCGTCATCAGCCGCCGCTGCGCCATTGGGTGTGAAGGCCAGCCGGGCCGCCACGAAGGCGTGATCCCCGTGGAGGCGCACCGTGAGATCGGTGCGCTCCAGCAGATAGGGAGACGGGCGATAGTCGGCGCGATGCACGACGGAACGGTGACTCAGAGAACGGCGATGACGAACTTACTTTTTAGGAGCCTTTTCAACAATGGACTTGATCTGGGTCAGCAGTCCGTCAAAGTCTTTCTTCCACTCGGCGGGGATCGTCTTGCCACAGAGGCGGTCCGTCTGAAGAACCGTCTGAGCCAACCCGTAGTTGTAGACCTGTTCGTCGGTGAGTTTGGTGGTCGCTCCAGGAATCAGCCCGCCGTGCTTCTGAGTGATCACGGAGCTCAGCATCTGAACATTCGCCTGTATCGCTGACTTGAAAGGCACCTTGGCCTGGGCCAACATGCACATGTTGATGCCAGACATCGTAAAGTAGGTGATCAGTTCTTCCTGCGTTGCAGGTTTCGTTGGCGGTGCCTGCTGACCCGCCTGCTGGGCCTGGGAGGCCAGGGGATAGGTGAGCAGAACAGCCAGAGCAGCCGCCGCGGAAATCGATCGCTTGACAAACGAGTGGTGGATGCCTGCTTTCATTGGATGGAGTGGAATGGAAGCCGTTTGGGCTGCGGAAACATCATCTTGGTGCATCGAGGGAAACGCTCCCTTAGCCCCGGGACGCCTTGGGAAGGGGCCGCGGGGCAGGACACTCAGGGGATCGGCGGGCCCGCCCCCTCCAGCCGGATCTCATGGTGGATCTCGGCCACCTCGAGCGCTCCGTGGCGAAAGGTGTGGATGGAACGGGAGCGGTAGCGGTCCTGGTCCAGCAGCCGGATCTGCTCCTCAATCTCCCAGTCACCGTAATGGGACTCGAAGCCCATGGTGTGTTCGTTGATCTGGCGGATCTGGGAGACGGTGGGTTGGTCGGCAAGGAAGCCGCTGCTGCGCTGCAGCTGGTGGCCGCACAGCGACACCTCCATGGTGCCCTCCCTGAGGTACTGGGGCTTGCGGTCGAAGAAGCCATGGTCCTCCTCCGTCCACCAACTGAGGCGGTAGCCCTGGGCATCCCGGCTCTGCTCCCCATGGATATCCACCCTCAGCAGCATGTCGACCCGGAGCACCTCATCGTCGTCGGTGAAGAAATAGGTGCGACGGGATCGCCACAACCCGAGGTTGCGGGCGAACCAGCGCCTGAGATTGCTGTCGAGGCGGATGCGGCTGTGGGGCGGGGTGCTCAGGGCTGGGCTCCGATGGGTCGGGGAGGTCATGAACCGGCCCACCTTCGGCCCAGGCACGCAGTCCTCCTTTGGTAGCCACACCCGGGGCATCTGCCCAGAAACCCATAATGTTGGTGGATTGTCGCGAAGCACCCGTTGCCCGTCCCGGGGGACAGCCAGCACCCCGCTTCCACCGTGGCATCCACCGGGGAGGAGGGCAGCGTCTGCGACCTGCAGGCCCGCAAGCCCCTCAAGCTGCTGCTGATCGCCACGAGCCACCACCTGGCCTGCGCCGACCTTCGCTCCCTGCTGGGTTTTCTCAACGCCGACGACTGCGGCTATCAGGTCCAGCTGCAGGTGGCTGATCCGGCCGACCATCCCGAACTGCTCGAACTGCACCGGCTGGTGGCCACCCCGGCCCTGGTGAAGCTGGATCCCCCGCCCAAGCAGGTGTTCGCCGGCAACAATCTGGCTCCCCAGCTGCACAGCTGGCTGCCCCGCTGGCAGCAGATGGAGGTGGTCAGCAGCCTGGGGCTGAGCCTGCGGCCGGCGGAGATCGACGGCAGCCGCAGCCAGCGGGAGGTGCAGCTCGAAGACCAGTTGCTGGTGCTGCGTCAGGAGAACGAGACGCTGATCGAACGCGTCGGGGTGCAGGAGCGGCTGCTGCGCATGGTGGCCCATGAGCTGCGCACCCCCCTCACGGCCGCCAAGCTGGCCCTCCAGAGCCATGGCCTCGGCCAGATCGACGAGACCCGCTTCCGCGACGTCCTCAACCGCCGCCTGGACGACATTGAGGCCCTGTCGCGGGACCTGCTGGAGGTGGGCACCACCCGCTGGGAAGCCCTGTTCAATCCCCAGCGGCTGGACCTCAGCCAGGTGGCGGCGGAGGCGATCCTGGAACTGGAGAAGCTCTGGGTGGGCCGGGGACTGGAACTGATCACCGACATCCCCGCCGACCTGCCCGATGTCTATGCCGACCAGCGGCGCATGCGTCAGGTGCTGCTCAACCTGCTGGAGAATGCCCTCAAGTTCACCCCCGACGGCGGCAAGGTGAGCCTCACCCTGCTGCACCGCACCACCCAGTGGGTGCAGGTGAGCATCTGCGACAGCGGCCCCGGCATCCCCAGGGAGGAGCAGCACCGCGTCTTTCAGGACCGGGTCCGGCTGCCCCAGACCTCCGGCACCACCTCCGGCTTCGGCGTCGGCCTGTCCGTCTGTCGTCGGATCGCCGAAGTCCACGGCGGACGCATCTGGGTGGTGTCCGAGCCCGGGGAAGGGGCCTGCTTCAACTTCACCGTTCCGGTCTGGACCGGCCAGAGCTCCGCCTAGCTCCGGCCTGCCTTGACGAAGGGTCCCTCCGGCCCGTAGCGTCCAGCACATCAGCCCGGCAGTCAGTCCGGCTGTGGCCTCGCCCCCATCGTCTAGAGGCCTAGGACACCTCCCTTTCACGGAGGCGACAGGGGTTCGAATCCCCTTGGGGGTATTGACGGATGTGGGCTTCTTCTGTGGCCCCCATCTCACCGCGCTGTGGTCGGCGACGCGGGCCGTACGGCTACGGATGAATTGGCGAGAACCGGGCGCTTCAGCCCTGGGAGGCTCGCCGTTGCGCTTCGCGCTGCACGCCGCGCAGGTTGCTGGCGAGGTCCTCCTTGAGACGCTGCTCGATCAGCCCGATCGGCATGCCGGGCTTGCCCTGAACGGTCAGGTCGTAGAGCAGCCAGGTGCTCGTGGAATCGGCCCCCACCTGCCAGAGGCCTTCGAAGAGGCGGAAATCCCCTTCCAGCATCCGGAAGGCCAGCCGGCCCTGGTCCGGTTCCTCCCGCAGTTCCAGCTGCACCCTGGCGCTGAAGCGCAGACCGCAGAACTGCTGGCAGCCCACCTGCTCGAGGGCCACGCAGTTGCCGCGGCGCCAGAGCTGGCGGGAGCTGGACAGGTTGGGAATGAACTGGTCGAGGCGGTCGTAGTCGGTCAGCACCGACCAGATCCACTCCGGCTCGAGCCGCAGCCGCAGCTGGACCGCCAGCCGCCGGGTGCCCTGGGGCAGCCTCTCCATTTCCTGCTGGATCGTGTCGAGGGAACAACTCGCCTCGCTACTGACCATGGCCTCGGTGGACGGGAGGAACATGGGGCGAGAAAGCGGTGCCAGAAGCTGTACCAAGACGGGAGGGGCTTGCTCGGGGCCTGCGTGAGGGTGGCAGCCGCCGGCACCGGAAAAGGTGCGGCGGAACACAAACTAGCCGGAGTTTCGCCGCTGCGGTCAATCCCGCCGTCCAGAGGCCGGTGAGGCACGTTCTCTATGATCGGCGCGATTTTCGGGTGCGATGTCCGCATGCGTGTTTCCACCGGCAAGGCCAGCCAGGCCGACGGCCGCATGTTCACCGTGGTGGTCGAGGGCTTCGGAATCGGCCTCCAGCGCAGGGCCGAGCGACGCCTGACGGTGTCGTTCAACCAACTGCAGCGATTGATGCAGACCATCGCCCAGAAGGGTGGTCGCATTCGGGTGGTGACCTCCGGTGAACCGCCGGCTGTCACGCCGGCAGCGCCGGCCCCCACCGGCAGCGACAGCGGCGCCACCCCCAGCGACGCCCCGGTCGCCACCCCATCCCCCGCCAGAAAAGCCCCCGTGAGCCATGCCGACGTCCCGGTCAATCTCTACAAACCGAAGGACCCCTTCATCGGCACCGTCATCGGCAACTACAGCCTGCTGACGGAAGGGGCCATCGGCCGGGTGAACCACATCACCTTCGACCTCTCGGAGGGGAATCTCCATTACGTCGAAGGCCAGAGCATCGGCATCATTCCCGACGGTGAGGATGCCAACGGCAAGCCCCACAAGCTGCGCCTCTATTCGATCGCCAGCACCCGCCATGGCGACAACTGCGAGGGCGGCACCGTCTCCCTCTGCGTCCGCCAGCTCCAGTACGAGAAGGACGGCGCGACCATCAACGGTGTCTGCTCCACTGTCCTCTGCGACATCGAACCGGGGGCGAAGGTGAAGTTCACCGGCCCGGTGGGCAAGGAAATGCTCCTGCCCGACGACGAGGAGGCCAACATCATCATGCTGGCCACCGGCACCGGCATCGCCCCGATGCGCGCCTACCTGCGCCGCATGTTCGAGCCGGGGGAGCGGGCCAAGAATCCCGAGTACCAGTTCCGCGGCAAGGCCTGGCTGATCATGGGCGTTCCCAAGACGCCGAACCTCCTCTACGAGGACGATTTCCAGCGCTATCTGGCCGAGTATCCCGAGAACTTCCGCTACACCAAGGCCATCAGCCGCGAACAGCAGAATCCCAGTGGCGGCCGGATGTACATCCAGGACCGGGTCACCGAGCACGCCGATGAGATCTTCGGCCTGATCGAAGACCCCAAAACCCATGTGTACATGTGTGGTCTGCGGGGCATGGAGCCCGGCATCGACGAAGCCATGACGGCCGCTGCCGCCGCCAAGGGCCTTGACTGGAGCGAACTGCGGCCCCAGCTCAAGAAGGCCGATCGCTGGCACGTCGAGACTTACTGAACCCCGGCTGGGCCCCATCGGCCCGCCCCATCGGCCCGCTTCGGCGGGCCTTTTTCATGGCCAGGGGCGCCATGTCGCGCCGAGGGGGGATCTGAAAATCCTCACAGAACCCCCTCGCGTTCAGGCCTTGGCAGCGAGATGGCAGGGCAGCCGTTAAACCTGTGGTGACCGGACGCCCTCGCCATGACCGCCATCCTCACCAATCCCCTGCGGGTGGGTCTGCGCCAGGAGCGGGTGATCTCGCCCCAGTGCATCGTCATCTTCGGTGCCAGTGGCGATCTCACCCACCGCAAACTGATCCCGGCCCTGTTCGAGCTGTTCCGCCAGCGACGGCTGCCCAGCGAATTCGCCGTCCTCGGCTGTGCCCGTCGCCCCTGGAGCGACGAGGAGTTCCGGCAGAAGATGGCCGATGCCCTCGCCGATGACATCGCCGCGCACCGATCCGCCTGGGAGCAGTTCTCCCAGGGGCTCTTCTACGAACCGGTCGACCTGCAGCAGCCCGACCACCTGGTGCGGCTCGGTCAGCGTCTGGAAGGCATCGACCGGCTGAGGGCCACCCGGGGCAACCGCACCTTCTATCTCTCGGTCTCGCCCGAGTTCTACGGCAGCGGTTGCCGGGCCCTGGCGGGGGCCGGGCTGCTGGCGGATCCCGACCGCAGCCGGGTGGTGATCGAGAAACCCTTCGGCCGCGACTACGCCAGCGCCCAGGCCCTCAACAAGGTGGTGCAGGCCTGCGCCAAGGAGAGCCAGGTCTTCCGCATCGACCACTACCTGGGCAAGGAAACGGTCCAGAACATCCTGGTGCTGCGCTTCGCCAACACCATCTTCGAGCCGATCTGGAACCGCAACTTCATCTCCAGCGTCCAGATCACCGCAGCCGAGACCGTCGGTGTGGAAGAGCGGGCCGGCTACTACGAATCCTCGGGCGCCCTGCGGGACATGGTGCAGAACCACCTCACCCAGATCCTGGCGCTCACCGCGATGGAGGCCCCCGGACGCTTCGATCCGGAGGCCATCCGCAACGAGAAGGCCAAGGTGCTGCAGTCCGCTCGCCTGGCCAACGAGGACGAGCCATGGAAATGCTGCGTGCGGGGCCAGTACGCCGCCGGCGGCACCCTGCTCAAGCCGTTGCCCGGCTACCGCCAGGAGCCGGGGGTGAACGCCACCAGCACCACCGAGACCTACGTGGCCATGAAGGTGGCGATCAACAACTGGCGCTGGCAGGGGGTGCCCTTCTACCTGCGCACGGGCAAGCGGCTGCCGAAACGTCTCAGCGAAGTGGTACTCACCTTCCGGGAGGCTCCGGTGCACCTCTTCGACGCCGCCGGCGGTGCTCCCACACCCAACCAGCTGATCCTGCGGATCCAGCCCGACGAGGGCGCCGAATTCAAGTTCGAGGTGAAGGCGCCCGGCTCCGGGATGCGCAGCCGGCCCGTGGACATGGCGTTCAGCTACGACGAATCCTTCGGTGAGCCCTCCGACGAGGGCTACGTGCGCCTGCTGGCCGACGCCATGCTGGGGGATCCCACCCTCTTCACCCGCAGCGACGAGGTGGAGGCCGCCTGGCGGCTCTACACCCCCCTGCTGGCCCTGATCGAGGAATCACCCTGGCAGCTGCCGGTCCACCCCTACGAAGCCCGCACCTGGGGGCCGGCCGCCGCCGATGGCCTCCTGGCCGATGACGGCCTGATCTGGCGCCGTCCCTGAAGGCCGGGCTTTCCGCGCCGCCCGCCTCTGCTCCCCCCGTCTGCTCCGCAGCACTCCCCCTTTCCCATGGCTCCCCAGCTCACTCTCAAGGCCCCCCTCGACCTGCCGCCGGCGGAAGTCACTCCCTATCTGCAGCGCCTCTGGACCGAGGACCTGGAAGGCTCGGCTGGAGCCGCCACCTTCACCCTGCTGGTGTGGGAACCCTCCTGGCTGGAGCAGCAGATGGTGCGCCTCGGCCGGGTGGACGGGCCGATCACCGGCTTGCTCCGTCCCGAGCTGCTCGACGCGGCCCGGGCCGCCGTGCCGGACACCGACCTGCCCCACAGCACCGCACCGATGGATCCCCGCCTGGCCTGGGCGATCGGCCAGAAGGCCGGGGGCCATCAGAGCCAGGATCTGCGCGGTCAGTTCGTGGAAAGTGCCATCAGCGCCCACATGCCGCGACGGCTGATCACCCTGGCCCCGACCCTCGACGCGGGCCATCCCCTCGAAACCTTGGTGGCGGCCTACTGCCCCCTGCCGGAGGAGGGCGGCGTCGGTGCCGCCTGCGGCGACGTGGTGGTGCTGCGCGGCGGCATGGGGGCGCTGCGGCAGGGCCTCGACCTGATCCCGGACCTGGTGGACGATTCCCTGCCCTGCTGGGTGTGGTGGAACAGCAGCCTGGATGAACCCTCCGAGATGCTGGAGGCCCTGGCGCCGATTCCCCGCCGCCTGGTCATCGACAGCTCCCTGGGCCAGCCCCGCCGCTGCCTGGATCTGCTGGTCAACAGGATCGCGGCCGGCCAGGCCGTGAACGATCTCAACTGGCTGCGGCTGCGCACCTGGCGCGAATCCCTGGCCATGGTGTTCGATCCCCCCTCGCGTCGCGATGCCCTGGGGCACGTGGTGCAGCTCGACATCGACGTGGAAGGGGACCATCCGGTGAAGGGCCTGCTGCTGGCGGCCTGGATCGCCGACCGCCTGGGCTGGCACCTGGTGAGCAGCTATGCGGTGGAAGTGGACGGACCGGGCCAGGGCATCACGGCGGAATTCGAACGCACGGACGGGGTGGGTGTCCAGTTCACCCTGATGCCGGTGCCCATGGGCGTCCCCAAGACCCATCCCGGCGCCATCGTCGGGATGCGGCTGAT
This sequence comes from Candidatus Sulfopaludibacter sp. SbA3, assembly GCA_943367425.1. Taxonomy (GTDB): domain Bacteria; phylum Cyanobacteriota; class Cyanobacteriia; order PCC-6307; family Cyanobiaceae; genus Cyanobium. The sequence goes on along the minus strand of CALRJF020000009.1, from coordinate 25,617 downwards.
CTGTGAACCGGAACACCGTCCCCCCCTCTGCGTGATTCTCTGCTCGGAATCGGGCGGCTGCATGCGCCTGGAATCGGGCGGGATGGCGAGCATGGAACTCGCTGAGGATGTGGTGCCCCTGCCGGAGGAAAGCGAGGAGATGGAGATGGCACGGCTGCTCTCGGGTGGCCACGACACCACCGCCCCCCTGCTGGCTGCAGCAGCGCCGGTGGCCGCCAGCCTGCTGCCAGGCTGAGTCCTGACGCACCCCCCGCAGGCCGCCCGCCTGCATCCGAATGAGTTGCCTGATCGCGGCGCCCTGCAGTGGCAGCGGCAAGACCCTGCTGAGCCTCAGCCTGGTGGCCGTGGCACGCCAGCGGGGTGAGACGGTCCAGCCGTTCAAGGTGGGGCCCGACTACCTCGACCCCCAGCTGCTGGGCGCGGTGGCGGGACGCCCCTGCCGCAACCTCGATCCCCTGCTCTGCGGCGAGGCCTGGGTGGGGCACAGTTACCGCTGGCACGGCGGACGGGCCGAGCGGGTGGTGGTGGAGGGGGTGATGGGCCTCTTCGACGGGCGGGGTTCCGGCAGCGAAGGCAGCTCGGCCGCGGTGGCCGCCCTGCTCGACCTGCCGGTGATCCTGGTGGTGGAGGCCTCCCGCCAGGCCGGCAGCCTCGCGGCCCTGGTGCGCGGCTTCCGCGACCACGGGCCGCCACGGGTGAACCTGGCCGGCGTCGTGCTGAACCGGGTCAGCAGCGAACGGCACCGCCACCTGCTGGCGGAGGCGCTGGCCTCGATCGCCATCCCCCTGCTGGGGGTGCTGCCCCACCACCCCGCCCTGGATCTGCCCTCCCGCCACCTGGGTCTCCTGACGCCGGGGGAACTGGTGGATCTGAACGAACGGCAGCGTCTCTGGGCCCAGCTGGCGGAACAGCATCTCGATCTGGAGCGGATCTGGGCCCTGCTGGCGCCACCGGCCAGCGCCACGGCGGTGGAGGATCCGATCCGCTGGTGCCTGCACCAGGCGGCGTCGGGGGACCAGGAAGGGGCCAGCGTCCTCGCGCCCCTGCCCCCCGCGAGCCGCCCTGCAGTGGCGATCGCCAGTGATGCGGCCTTCCACTTCCGCTATCCCGAAGCCCAGGAGCTGCTGGAAGCGTGTGGCCTGCGGCCCCTGCCCTGGAGCCCCCTGGCGGATGAGCCCCTGCCGCCGGACTGCCGGGCCGTGCTGCTGCCGGGCGGCTATCCGGAACTCCATGCCCGGCAGCTGGCGGCGGCGCAACGCAGCCTCGCGGCCCTGGGTCAGGCCGGACGGGAGGGCCTGCCGATCGTGGCGGAATGTGGCGGCCTGCTGTTGCTGGGCCAGGAACTGGAGGACGGGGAAGGGGTCGCGCACCGGATGGCGGGACTGCTGCCCTTCAGCGCCCGTCGGGGCCCCCTCAGCCTCGGCTACCGCAGTGCCTGGCCCGCCGGGGACGGGCTGCTGGTCCGGGCGGACGAGCGGCTCCAGGGCCATGAATTCCACCGCTGGCAGCTCCACCTTCAGCCACCCCGGGGCGGGGAGTTGGCAGGCGCCGAAGCGCTGTGGCAGCTTGAAGGCTGGGGATCCCCCCCGAGGATCGAAGGATGGACCGCTCCGAACGTTCACGCCAGCTGGCTGCACCTCCACTGGGCTGGATGCCCGGGGATTCCCTGGAGACTCGCCAGAGCCGTCAGCAACGCCTTGCCGCCGCCAGCGAACGGAGCCTCCCGCAGCGCAATTCCAGGGATCAGCGCCTGCCTGACGAACGCTGGCGGATGATCGTCGTCGGCCAGGTGCAGGGGGTGGGCTATCGGGTCGGCTGTCATCGCCAGGCCATCGATCTCGGCCTCAGCGGCTGGGTCCGCAACCGGCCGGACGGCACGGTGGAGCTGGAGGCCGAAGGGCCACCGGACCGGTTGGAGGAGCTGCGGCTGTGGTGCGAGAAGGGGCCGATAGGGGCCCATGTCACCAGGGTGTCCAGCGGCCAGATGGCGGTGGCCGGCACCGATTGGTTCGAGATCCGTGCCTGAGCAGGCTCCGCAGGGGGACGGGCAGACACGGGCGGAACTCTGGCTGATCCGTCACGGCGCCACGGCCTGGGCACGGCTCGGACGCCACACCGGCCGCACCGATGTGCCGCTGCTGCCGGAGGGGGAACGGGAGGCCGTGGACCTGGCCCCGCTGCTGGGGCGGCAAACCTTCGGGGCCGTGCTCACCAGTCCCCTGCAGCGGGCCAGACTCACCTGCGAACTGGCGGGCCTGGGAGGGCGGGCCCTGATCGAGGACGACCTGCAGGAATGGGATTACGGGGCCTATGAGGGCATCACCAGCGCCGAGATCCACCGCACGCGGCCGGGCTGGACGGTCTGGGACGGGGGCTGCCCCGACGGGGAGAGCGCCGACCAGGTGCAGGTTCGCTGCGAACGGGTGATCCGGCGGTGCCTGGCCCTGGCGGCGGCCGCCGCCGACGACGGCAACGCTGACGGCGACGAACCGTTCCGGATCGCCCTGTTCGCCCACGGCCATCTGCTGCGTTCGCTGGCGGGCACCTGGCTGGGCCTGGGGGCCCGGGGCGGTGCGCTGCTGGTGCTCAGCACGGGCGGCGTCGGTGTGCTGGGCCACGAACGGACCACCCGGGCCCTGCTGCGCTGGAACGTGGTGTCCGGCTGAGTCCATCCGGCCACGGACAATGGGGCGGCCCGTTCCCGTCGTGATGATCCCCACCAGTCTCTGGCGTGACCTGCCCGGTTTCGCCCTGGCGATCGGCTTCAGTCCCCTGCACATCGCCCTGCTGCTGCTGCTGCTGCGGGGCCCGCGGCCCATGGCCCGGGGCAGCTGGTTCGTGCTGGCCTGGCTGGCCACTTCGGCCATCGCCATGGGGCTGCTGCTGAGCGTCGGCCACGGACTGGTGATCAGCATGGAGAAAGGCACGGATCAGCGCACCGGTCTCGACCTGCTCGCGGCCGGGGGCCTGCTGGCCCTGGGCATCAACGGACTGCTCTCCAGCCGGGAGGGCGCCGGCCCCCCCCGCTGGACCGGGCGGCTGGACAGCTTCTGTGCCCTGCCCCTGCCCCTGCTGCTGGGGCTGAGCGCCGCCCTGCAGGTGGCCAGCCCGGATGACCTGTTCCTCTATGCCCGATCGGCCGCCAGCGTGCTGGAAGCGGGTCTGGACCGACCCCTGGAGGTGGCGGCGACGGCGGTCTTCTGCCTGCTCACCGCCGCGCTGCTGGTGCTCCCCCTGGCGGCGCTGGCGGTGCTGGGTCAGGAACGGCTGGTGCCGGTGCTGGAGCGGAGCAAGCGCTGGCTGTTCGAGAAGGCGGAGCTGTTCGTGGGGGCCATCAGCCTGGCGCTGGCCGGCTACCTCGGCTGGCAGGGGGTCGAAGGGCTGCTGCTGGGATGAGCGCCGGCAGGCGCCCTCAGGATTCGGAAGGGGGCTCGTCCAGATCGACGATCCTGCCGAGGTACTTGGGATCGTGCAGGCGGGCGTGGGGCGACAGCGGCAGCACCCGCTCCGGGGGCAGGCCGGGGTGGGGCTGGCGGCTGCGCAGCATCAGCCAGCGCCGCACCAGGACGACGAAGCCCACCAGGACACCGACCACCACCAGGGTGCCCAGTTCCATCAGCAGATCGCTGCCCCCGTCGGCCGCCGTGACGGACCCGTCTGCCGTGTCACCCTCCTGCGCTGGCTGGGTCGTACCCGTGGACCCAGACGGCTGTGAAGTGGTGTCAGGAAACATGCAACAGGGGAGGAATCAGGAGGCCGGGCGTCGGATCAGTCGTCCACCTGGATCAACGATTCAACACTAGGGGCCCTGGCCGCAGGGCGCATCGGCAGGGTCGCTGCGGGGGGGTCGCTGTCCCGGAGCCAGCGCTCCCAGAGGGCCCGCTCGTCCTCCGCCGCCCCAGCGGCCATCAGGGTCACGGCCTGGCTGGCGCGGCTCACCGCCACGTAGACCAGCCGGCGCCGGAGCAGGGCCTCCCGGGGCCAGAACACGTCCTCGTCGATGAACACCTCTGTGAAGGTGCTGCCCTGGCTGCGGTGCACGGTGAGCACCGCCGCCGGCCCCAGGGAGGCGAAGGCGTCGCGCACCAGGAAGTAGCGGCGCCAGAGGGGCTTGGCCTCCCGCTTGCCCGCCTCGCGGGCCTGCTGGCGCAGGCGATCCATCAGCCCGTCGAGGGCCGCCCGGGGAGCCGAACCGATCGGTGGCAGCAGCCGCAGATTCAGGTGGGCGTCGCCGGCCTGCACCGAAGCGGTGAGCGTGTCGATCACGGGGGCCTCCAGGGAGGCCTCCAGCCCGAACTCGGCCAGATCGCAGCGATCGGGGGTCACATCACGCACCAGCAGCTCCCGGTTGCTGCCCAGCAGCAGATCCGGCTCCTCCGCCACCGCATCCCCTTCCCGGCAGGCCGGCGCCATCACCGCCGTGCGGGTGATCAGCACCTCCCCCGGAAGCACGGGCAACTGATCGGCCATGGTGCCGTGCAGGGCCCGGCGGGCGATCGGCACCAGCTTCTCCAGGGAGCGGTTGGTGTAGCAGAGGATCCTGGCCAGATCCGGATCGTCGGCTTCGGCGCTGCGGCGCAGGGCCTCCTGGGCTGCCGCCAGCCAGTCGCCGCGCCCCAGCAGGCTCACCCGACCCTGGCTGGTGCGCACCGGCGGCAGCAGCGGCGGCCGGCGGCAGGGCAGCGCCCCCTCCCTCAGTCCCGAGGCCAGCCGCAGCACCGGCCCCTGGTGACGCACCACGTGGGTGAGGGCCACCCGCTCGGCCCGGGAGAGGGCGAACACCGGACTCTGCTCCTCCCCCACCGGCGGCAGCTGGGCCGGGTCCCCGACGAAGACCAGCCGCGTGCGGAAGGGGTGGGCACAGCGAAGGGTGATCTCCAGCAGGGCGCCATCCACCATCGAGGCCTCGTCGATCAGCACCAGCCCCAGGGATTCGAGGGCGGCGGCGGTCTGCTCGGTTTCCTCGCAGCGCTCCCGGTCCCTCTCCCGTTTCAGCTTCAGGCGCAGCAGGCGGTGAATGGTGGAGGGGTACCAGGTGGGCTGGAGACCGGCCTGGGCGAGGTGCTGCCGCACCACCCCCACCGCCTTGTGGGTGGGGGCCACCACGGTCCAGCAGAGGCCGGCCCGTTCCGCCTGGGCCAGGAAACGGATCGAGAGGAAGGTCTTGCCGGTTCCGGCGTAGCCCTCGAGCACGAAGGGGGTGCCATCGGCGGGGCGGGCCAGCCAGGCGGCGAAGGCAACAGCGGCGGCTCGCTGGTCGTCGCTGAGGCCGTGGAGGTCGTTCACCCCAGGGGGAGCCAGCCGAACTGCTGGGCCAGCTGCAGGGGGGAACCCAGCAGGGCCAGGCCGGGCAGGGCCACCAGCGGACCGATCAGGCTGCCGATCAGCACCTCCTGGCGGCTGTGGCCGAGGTTCTCCTTCAGGGGGCGCAGCACGGGGGAAGCGGTGGCATCGGCCATCGTCGGATGGGTGTCCCAGAGGCCGTCGGGCAGGCCGTTCACCCGCTCGGCGGTGAGACCGGCGGCGCGACGGACCCCGCTGGCGTCGTAGAGGACGATGAACGAGAGCACCGCCGCCAGGGCGAACAGGGGATCGTCGAAGCCGAGCTCCCAGCCCAGGGCGGAGGCGGTGCCCGTCATCAGGGCGGAATGGCTGGAGGGCATCCCGCCCGTCTCGACAAGCACGGCGGGCCGCCAGCGGCGGTGCACCACCAGCTCGATCAGCAGCTTGGAGAGCTGGGCGACGCCGCAGGCCGCCAGACCCCAGGCCAGGACACCATTGGACAGGATCTGGGCGAAGGCCTCGATGGCACGGACGGCCTCACTCATCGATCACGACTGGTGATGTAGTCGGCGAGGGCCAGCAGCGGTTCGGCGGTGGCCCGCCAGGGGGCCAGGGCCGCCTTGGCCTGGGCCACCAGGGAATCGGCGCGGGCGCGGGATTCCTCCAGGCCGAGCAGCTTGGGATAGGTGGTCTTGTCGGCCGTCAGATCCTTGCCGGCGGTCTTGCCCAGCACATCGCTGCTGGCGGTGACATCAAGGATGTCGTCGATGATCTGGAACGCCAGGCCGATGCCGCGGGCGTAGTCGCGCAGGGCGGCGAGCAGGTCGTCGGAGGCGCCGGCGATCAGGGCGCCGGCGATCACGCAGGCCCGCAGCAGGGCACCGGTCTTGTGCAGATGGATGAATTCGAGCGTGTCGAGATCCACCTCACGTCCCTCGCTCTCGAGGTCCACCACCTGACCGCCCACCAGGCCGGGGGCCCCCGAAGCCAGCGACAGCTCTCCCACCACCAGCAGCAGCCGCTCCGGCGGCACCCCGGGGCTGCGCAGGGCCACCATCTCGAAGGCCCGGGTCAGCAGGGCGTCACCGGCCAGGATCGCCTTGGCCTCGCCGTACACCTTGTGGTTGGTGGGACGGCCCCGGCGCAGATCGTCGTTGTCCATGGCGGGCAGGTCGTCATGGATGAGCGACATGGTGTGGATCATCTCCATCGCCACGGCCGTGGGCATGGCCAGATCGCTGTCACCGCCGGCCAGCTCGCAGGCCGCCAGGCAGAGGATGGGCCGCAGCCGCTTGCCCCCGGCCAGGAGCGAGTAGCGCATGGCCTCCCGCAGCGACTCCGGACGCTCGGGCCCGAGGGAGGACTCCAGGGCGGCTTCCACCCGGCCGCGGGCCGCCTCCAGGTAGGCGGTGAAGTCGAAGGCCGTGCTCACCGCCGAAGACATGGATACCAGCGTGTTCCGGCGGATTCTCTCAGGCCGATGGTGACAGTGGCTGGCTCGGCGCAACAGTTTGGGATCGGTTGAGGAGAAACCGGGGCGCAGGGCAACGCCACCCGCCAGCCTCCGTAGCTTTGTCTCATAGCCCTTGAACGGCTCTCGACGTGAGACCCCCCAGGGCGGCACTGCCCTTCCCCTTCGGCCGTTGCTCCCTGCAGTGGAGGCTGCCGCCGATCGCCCATGGCCGGGGCGCTGCAGGGCCGGGACGGCCGTGACCATCGACCCGAATGGCGCGGCAGGAGCCTTGGTTCCCCTGGCCTGGTTCCTGACTGCGGCCAGCCTGATCGCCCTCTGGACCGCCAGCGTGCAGTTGATGGTGCGGCGGCGGACCGCGGAGCTGCAAAGGGTCCAGGTGGACCTCAACGCCACCATCAACTCGATTCCCGATCCCCTGGTCGAACTTTCCGCTGCCGGCGAGATCCTGGCGATCCACAGTGCCCATCGGGGGCTGTTCCACCTGCCCGATCACTCCGAGGCCCTGAGTCGTCTGGAGGATGTGCTCGCTCCCGCCGCCGCCGCCACCATGAAGGCCGCGCTGGCGCTGGCGGAAGCGTCGGCGGACGGCAGGTCGCCGACGCAGCAGATCAAGGTGGCCAAGCCCGGGGGCGTCGACTGGTTCGAGCTCTCGATCGCCCGAAGGGAACCGCAGAACGGGGACGGTCCCCGCTACCTGATGCTCTGCCGGGACATCACCGAGCGCAAAAACAACGAAGCAGGAATTCTGCGCCTGAACCGGCTGTACGCCACCTTGAGCGCCTCCAACAAGGTGGTGGCCAGAGTTCGGGACGCTTCGGAAATGCTGCGGCAGATCTGCCGCCTGGCGGTCACCTCGGGGGAGATGCGGCTGGCCTGGGTGGGGATGATCGAACCGCCCAGCCACCGGATCAGGCCGGTGGCCTTTTTCGGCAACGACAGCGCCTATCTGGATGGGCTGGAGATCAGCCTCGATCCGAAAGACCCGATGGGGCAGGGCCCCTTCGCGATCTCCCTGCGGGATAACCACCCCTTCTGGGTCAATGACTTCATGACCGATCCCTCGCTCGTGCCCTGGCACGAGCAGGCCCGCCCCTATGGATGGGGGGCCGCCGCTTTCCTGCCCCTGCACCGCGACGGCGTCGTGATCGGCGGCCTGGGGATCTATGCCAGTGAAGCCGACCGATTCGATGCCAAGAGCCAGCAGTTGCTGCTCGACATGGTCGGCGACATCGATGTCGCCCTCGATCGGCTCAGCCTGGAGTCGGCCCGCGAGGCGCTCGAGGACGCGGTCAAGGTCAGCGAGGAGAAGTACAGGGAGATCACCGAGTCCACCCACGAAGTGGTCTGGTCACTGGATCCCGAGACGCTTCGCTACCTGTATGTGAGCCCCTCCGTGCTGCGGCTGCAGGGATTCACGGCCGAGGAGGTGATGGCCAGGCCGTTCGGTGACGCCTTCCGTGCGGAGGTGGCCGAGCGTCTGATCAGGCAGATCAGCCAAGAGCTGGCCGAGTTCAGCGCCGGCCTGCGCAGCAGCGACATCCTCTCGATCGACGAGAACGAACTCCTGGCCAAGGACGGCTCGACGGTCTGGACCGAATCGGTGACCAAGATGGTGCGCAACAAGCGCACCGTCCGGGTGGAGCTCCACGGGGTGACCCGGGACATCACCGAACGAAAGCACGCCAAGGAACAGATCGAGCGGCTGGCCTACTTCAACCCCCTCACGGGCCTGGCCAACCGCACCCTGCTGCACGATCGGATCCAGAACGGACTGGATCTGGCCAGGCGCTCCCATCGGCCGATGGCCCTGCTGGTCCTCGATCTCGACCACTTCAAGCTCGTCAACGACAACCTGGGCCAAAGCACGGGCGACAGGGTGCTGCTGGAGGTGGCCAGGCGTCTGAAGGCCAACCTCAGGGACGCCGACACCCTGGCCCACACCAGCGGCGATGAATTCGTGGTGGTGCTGCCCGATTCCGACACCACCACCACACTGGCGGTGGCGGAGCGGCTGCGGGCGTGCCTGGCCAAGCCCTACCGGCTCGAAACCGAGCCCCTGTTCCTGACGGCATCGGTGGGCATCGCCCTGTTCCCGGACGACGGCACGACCCTGGAGCAGTTGATGGGCAACGCCAACACGGCCCTCCATCAGGCCAAACACGCTGGCCGCAACGCCCTGCAGTGCTTCACGTCCAGCGTTCAGGAACGCAGCGCCCGCGCCCTGTGGCTCACCAACTCCCTGCACCAGGCCATCCAGCGAGGGGAGCTCAGCCTGGTCTACCAACCCCAGCTCGAGCTCAGCAGCAACCTCATCTTCGGGGCCGAAGCCCTGGTCCGCTGGACCCATGCGGATCTGGGGCCGGTGTCCCCGGCGGAATTCATTCCCCTGGCCGAAACCTGTGGCCTGATCCTGCCGATCAGCCATTGGGTGCTGTGCCGCGCGCTCCATGATGCCCAAACCTGGACCGGGCTTGGATCGCCCCCGTTGACCGTCTCGGTCAACATCTCCGCGACCCAGTTCTGTCAAGGGGATCTGACGGCCATGGTGATGGAGGAGGTCGACGCGGAAGGATTCCCGCCTGAACGGCTGGAGCTCGAACTCACCGAATCGGTGACGCTGGAGGATCCGGAACAGGCCCTGGCCCAGATGGAACAGCTCTATGCCCACGGCATCCGTCTGGCCATCGATGACTTCGGCACCGGCTACTCCTCCCTGAGCTACCTGAAGCGGATCCGGGCCCATCGGCTCAAGATCGATCGATCGTTCATCCGCGATCTGGTGACCAACGAAGACGATCGCGCCATCGTTGTCACGATCATCAGCCTGGCGCGCTCCATGGGCCTGCGCTCGATCGCCGAAGGGGTGGAAACTCCGGAGCAGCTCGCCCTGCTGCGCCAGCTCGGCTGTGACGAGATCCAGGGCTATCTGCTCAGCCGTCCCCTGCCGCAGGAGGCCTTCCTGGCCTTTGTGCAGAACCCTGTCCCCTTTTCCCTGCCGGCCTCAGGGGAGCAGATCCCCTAGGGGATGGTCCAGATGGTGGCGGCGGCACCAGGCCACCACGGTGTTCACCAGCAGCATCGCCACGGTCATCGGACCCACACCGCCGGGCACCGGCGAAAGGGCACCGGCGATCGGTTCCACCTCCTCGAAGCGCACGTCACCGCAGAGCCGGCCGTCGATCCGGTGGATGCCCACGTCCACCACGGCGGTGCCGGGGGCCACATGCTCGGCACCGATCAGCCGCGGCCGGCCGGCCGCCACCACCAGCACCTCGGCCGATCGGGTCAGGGCCGCCAGATCCCTGGTGCGGGAATGGGCCACCGTGACGGTGGCATCGGCGGCCTGCAACATCAGGGCCATGGGCTGGCCCACCAGGATGCTGCGGCCCACCACCACCGCCCGGGCGCCGGACAGCGGAATCCCGGCCTGCCGCAGCAGGGCCATCACCCCGGCGGGCGTGCAGCTGCGCGGCCCCGGTTCCCCCTTCAGCAGGCGGCCGAGGTTGAGCGTATGGAGCCCGTCGGCGTCCTTGTCGGGATCGATCGCCGCCAGCAGGGGCCCCTCCGCCAGCCCATCGGGAAGGGGCAGCTGCAGCAGGATCCCATCCACCTGCGGATCGGCATTGTGGCGGCGGATCTCCGCCAGGAGCACCTCGGCGGGGGTGCCCGCCGGCAGGTGGCCGCCGAGGCTGCGGATGCCGATGCGGGCACAGGCCTTCTCCTTGTTGGCGACATAGACGCCGCTGGCGGGATCGTCCCCCACCCGCAGCACCGCCAGGCCCGGAGGCCGCCCGATCCGCGCCGCCCCCTCCCCGATCACCGCCGCGAGCCGGCTCTCGATCTCGGCGGCCAGTCGCCGGCCGTCCAGGAGGGTGGCCATCGATGCACATCAGCACTGGCTCCAGCATGCATCGCCCCGGTGGGCCTGCCTTAACCTCTGCGGAGGCATTGGCTAGCCTTTCCCCATGAGGCATGGGCTGCGGCGGGTCAGAGGGCTGTGGCGCCACCTGTTGCGGCTCGAGAAGCCGCGCCAGGCTCTGGTGGCCTGGCGCAGCGGCGGGTCCGCCCTGGTGCTGTTGCTCTGTCTGCTGATCGCCCTGCTCTCCAGCTGGCCCTGGCTGGTGGAGCCCAGCCTGCGGCCCGGCATGGCGGCCCCCTTCACGGCCCGGGCGCCCAGCCAGGCGACGGTGATCGACAGCAGCGCCCTGGAGCAGCGCCGCAGCCAGATGCTGCCGCGCACCCAGATCCAGGTGGTGGACCAGCAGGCCAGCCAGGTGCTGCAGGACCAGCTGGAGCAACGTCTGCAGACGGTGCGCCAGAGCGTCGCCTCGGCCCAGCCCCGCCCCGATTCCCTCAACCTCACCGAGGAGGAACGGCGCTGGCTCACGGGCCTGACCCCTCCCCAGCTGGTGGCCTGGGAAAGGGAATTGCGCCAGGCCCAGCTGCGCATGCTCAGCCAGGGGGTGGTGGCCAGCCTTTCCGAGGGCCAGCTGCTCCAGGCCAGCAAACTGCACCTCAAGGGGCTGGAGGCTCCGGCCCAGAGCCTGGGCAGCCGGCTGCTGGCGGCCAGCCTCCAGGGGCGCACCAACCTGCGCAGCGACAGCTTTCTGAGTCAGCGGCGGATCGAGGACCTGCTCACCCGCCAGGGGTTGCCCACGATCCGGGTCCGCAAGGGGGACCTGATCACCCGCCAGGGGGAACCGATCAGTCCCCAGTCCTTCGACGTGCTGGAGCATTTCGACCTGATCAACCGGCGCCCCCGACCCCTGGTCTGGTTCGTCCGGTTCAGTGAGGCCCTGGCCGCCTGCGGGGTGATGCTGCTGGTGATCCGCCGCTGGCGCGCCAGCCTCGAACCCCGCCAGGCCCTGCTGGCCCTGGCCATGCTCGTGGTGGTGCAGGGGTGCAAGCTGTGGCTCGGCGACGAGGCCAGCCCCCTGGCCCTGCTGGTGCCCCCCACCCTGCTGCTGGCCCAGGGACTGGGAACGGCGGCGGGCCTGGCCTGGCTGGCCGTGGCCAGCATGATCTGGCCCCTGCCGATGGAAGGCCTGCTGGTGCCCCGCCTGGCCGTGGCCACCCTGGTGGCCGCCCTGGCCGCCGTGCTCGCCGGGCGCCAGCGCAACCGGGCCCAGCTGCTGCAGCTGGCCCTGCTGCTGCCGATCGGGGCCGTGCTGCTGCAGTGGCTGCTGATCCAGGCCACCAGCCTGGGCAGCCTGGATGAGAACGGCAGCCTGGTCACCGTCAGCGACCTCTTCCAGGAGGCCCTGCTGGTGACCGGTCTGCTGATGGCCGGCCTGTTGCTGGCTCCCCTGGTGGAAGGCTTCTTCGGCCTGCTGACCCGGGCCCGGCTGATGGAACTGGCGGACCTGGAGCTGCCGCTGCTGCGCCGACTGTCCCTGGAGGCCCCCGGCACCTTCGAGCACACCCTGATGATCTGCGGCCTGGCCGAGGAGGGGGCCCGGGCCATCCAGGCCGATGTGGATCTGATCCGCACCGGCGCCCTCTACCACGACGTCGGCAAGCTGCACGGTCCCCAGTGGTTCATCGAGAACCAGGAGAGCGGCGCCAACCCCCACGACGAACTGGACGATCCCTTCGGCAGTGCCGCCATCCTCCAGGCCCACGTGGACGAGGGCCTGAGGCTGGCCCGGCGCTACCACCTGCCCCGTCCCCTGGCGGATTTCATCCCCGAACACCAGGGCACCCTGAAGATGGGCTACTTCTTCCACCAGGCCAGGGAACGGGATCCCTCCGTGAGCGAGGAGCGCTTCCGCTACCGGGGCCCCGCCCCCCGCAGCCGGGAAACGGCGATCCTGATGCTCGCCGACGGCTGCGAGGCGGCCCTGCGCTCCCTGCCCCCGGGCACCTGCGAGGCGGACGCCCGGGCCATGGTGCGCCGGCTGGTGGAGGCCCGGCAGAACGACGGCCAGCTGGATGGCAGCGGCATCTCCCGGGCCGAGCTGGAGCTGGTCATCCGGGCCTTCGTGCGGGTGTGGAAACGGATGCGGCACCGCCGGATTCCCTACCCGATCCCGCCCCGCAAGGCCTTCAGCGCCTGAGGCTGCCCCCCGCGGCCCGCCCCTTCCCCAGCCAGCGGCCCACCAGCACCCCGAGCCCCAGCAGCACCAGCCCCCCCACCAGGCTGATCAGCACCACGGCCAGGGCCTCAAGGGGGCGCCCGCGCCGCAGGGCCTGGCTGAGCTCCAGGATCCAGCCGCTGAAGGTGGTGAGGGAACCGCAGAAGCCGATCCCCCCCAGCAGCATCAGCCGCGGACGGGGCACCGGCAGGGAAACGATCAGCCCCAGCAGGAAGCTGCCGAGCATGTTGGCCACCAGGTCGGCTTCGGTGACCCCGGCCAGCCCCGGCACCAGACCCCGGCCGGCCTCCTCCAGCCGCCAGCGCAGCAGCGCCCCGGGCACGGCCCCGGCCGCCACCAGCACCAGATCGCGCACCTCCCGCCGCAGCGCCTGGGTGGCTTCGGTCGGCGGGCTCGGCATGGGGGTCACGGGGCGGCTCCGAGGGCCAGACCGGCCGTCATCGCCAGCAGCCCCCCCAGCACCGAACCGGCACAGAGCAGCAGGGCCTCCCGCAGCTCCCGCTGCCGCAGCGCCGTCCACAGCTCGGCCACCCAGGTGGAGAAGGTGCTGAAACTGCCGAGAAAGCCGGTGGCCAGCAGCAGCATCGTGCGGCTGGCGCCGGCACCGCAGCGGGCCTCCAGGCTCACCAGCAGCCCGAGGGCGAAGCAGGCGATCAGATTGACCCCGAAGGTGCCCCAGTGCTTGCGGGGCAGCATCGGCTCGAGATGGTTGACCACCCGGAAGCGCAGCCAGGCCCCGGGCACCGCGCCGATCGCCACGAACAGGGCGTCGTTGCCCGCCGGCCCCGCCATTTCAGGGCTCCTCCGCCGTGGCTCGCCGCCGTGCCGCCGCACCGGCGAGGGTGGCCCGCAGCTTGCGTTCCAGCACGATCGACGCCGGCACCAGGGTGATGAGATTGGCGACGATCACCGGGCCGTCGGCGATGGCCAGGCCGTAGGCGGCCCAGGCCAGCACCCCGAGGGTGAACAGGCCGTACATCCGCAGGGAGATGGCCCGGGTGTCACCGCTGCGCAGGGTCTTGATGGCCTGGGGAAAGATGCTGAGGGTGGTGAGGGCAGCCGCCCCGTAACCGAGGGCCTGCACGGCGAAGGAGGCCATGGGCAGCAGCCGCTCGGCTGTACAGCATGGTGGTGATTCTGCCCCTCTGGTCGATGCCCCGCAGCTTCCGTGAACTGCAGGACGAACTGCAGGCCCCATGGGGACAGGAGCACGGCGGCAGCGGCGGCGATTTCGATCTGCTGATGGTGCCCTCGCTCACCATGGAGCCGGCCCAGCTGGAGCTGGTGACCGGCGCCCACCACTACGAGGAGCGCCAGCTGTTCTCCCTGATCCGGCTGCGGGATCCCGGGGTGCGGGTCATCTACGTGACCAGCAAGCTGCTGCCCGATCTGGTGGTGGATGCGGTGCTGGAACTGATGCCCGGCATGCCCACCTCCCATGCCCGGCGCCGCCTGCATCTGTTCGACACCGATGACGGCTCGGCCCGCCCGCTGACCGAGAAACTTCTGGAGCGACCGGCCCTGCTGGGCCGGATCCGGGAACTGCTGCGGCCGGGCCGCAGCTTCATCAGCTGCTACGTGGTCACCGAACTGGAGAAGGCGCTGTCGGAGCGGCTGCAGGTGCCGCTGCTGGGCACCGACCCCTGCCTGGGCCACTGGGGCACCAAGGCCGGCAGCCGGGAGCTGTTCGCCCGCTGCGGCGTGCCCCATCCCCCCGGCAGCACGCCTGTCCACAGCCTCGACGATCTGGCCGAGGCCGCCGCGAACCTGTGGGAAGACCACCCGGCGCTGGGCAGCTGCGTGGTGAAACTCAACGAGGGCTTCAGCGGCGAAGGCAATGCCCGGCTCGACTACGGCCCCCTCGATCTGGCCGGCGCCTCGGCCGGGGAACGGCGCCAGCGGCTGCGGGCGGCCATCGACGCCCTGCCGATCCCGGCGGTGGGCTGGAAGGAGCTGGTGCAGCGCCAGGGGGCCCTGGTCGAAGCCTGGCTGGAGGGGGGCGACGCGATCCGTTCCCCGAGCGTGCAGGGCGTCATCCATCCCGGCGGAGCGGTGGAGGTGCTCTCCACCCATGAGCAGATCCTCGGCGGAACCAACGGCCAGACCTATCTGGGCTGCAGCTTTCCGGCCGACGATGCCTATCGAATGGCGCTGATGCGGCACGGGGCCGCCGTGGGCCAGGCCCTGGCCGCCGAAGGGGCTCTGGAGCGCTTCGGCGTCGACTTCATCGCCCGCCGCCTCGACGGGGCCTGGGATCTCCAGGCCATCGAGGTGAACCTGCGCCAGGGGGGGACCACCCACCCCTACATGGCCCTGCGGGCGATCACCGCCGGCAGCATGGACCAGAGCACGGGCCTGTTTCTCTCACCGACGGGACAACCGCTGCACTACCGAGCCACCGACAACCTCAGCGATCCCCGCCTGCGGGGGCTGATGCCCGTCGACCTGATCGACATCGTGGCCGAGGCCGGGCTCCACTACGACCCCGCCCGCCTGCAGGGCAGCGTGTTCCATCTCCTGGGCTGCCTTTCGGAGTTCGGCAAGCTCGGCATGACCTGCATCGGCCGGGATTCCGCCCAGGCCAGCGCCGTCTACCGGTCCACCGTCAGCGAGCTGCTGGCGGGGGCGAGCGCCCGCCTGGGCGATGGGCGTCCCATGGCCGATCGCGGGTGAGGCGGGCCCGGACGGGTCAGGATGCTCAGGCGGTCGCAACCGATGCCCATGGTCTCCGTCACCGAGATCGATCCACCCCCGTCCGGTCGGAGTCGGCGGCTGCCCCCCGGTCCGCCCCAGTGGATCGGCTGGCTGCAGATCGGCCTGAGCAGCCTGCTGGCCGTGCTGTTCCTGGCGATGCTGGGCAAGCTGCGGGAGCAGAGCACGGAGCTGCGACGCCTGGAACAACGGGTGCAGGGGCTGGAGAACAGCCGGGCCCTCGATCGCACCACCGTGCTGGAGGAACAGCAGCGGGCCATGCTGAAGCGGCTCCAGAGCCTGGAGAACGGCAGCAAACGGCTCGAAGCGATCGAGCAGCAGCAGGAGCGCTGGCGGGAGGCGCTGGCCGACATGCAGAGCCGCACCCTGCGGCGACTGGACCTCCCGCCCCAGGCGC
The DNA here is from genome assembly GCA_943367425.1 of Candidatus Sulfopaludibacter sp. SbA3. GTDB lineage: Bacteria > Cyanobacteriota > Cyanobacteriia > PCC-6307 > Cyanobiaceae > Cyanobium. The sequence goes on along the minus strand of CALRJF020000009.1, from coordinate 9,656 downwards.
CGCCAACGGCGCCGCAGCCCCCGTACCCGGCACGGACCGGCACGGCGGCACCGGGACGGCCGGATGCCGGAGTGCTGCGGCCGTCGCCGGCCCTGACCCCCTGATTCCCCCATCGGCGCCGGCCGTCGAAGGGGACGCGGCGGTCAGCCCTTCACCGCATCACCGCTGGCACTGGGCAGGATGTAGCGCTGCAGCAGCACGAACAGCAGCAGCACCGGGAGGATCGAAACCACCGAACCGGCCGCCACCAGGCGCCAGTCGAGGGAGAAACTGCTGGCCAGCTGCTGAAGACCCAGGGGAAGCGTATAGAGATTCGGATCGTCGAGAATGATCAGGGGCCAGAGGAAATCACTCCAGGTGCCGATGAACACGAACATCGCCAGGGTGATGAGATCGGCCCGGGCCGCCGGCACCATCACGTTCCACCATTCGCCGATCCGGGTGCAGCCATCGATCCGGGCCGCCTCCTCCAGTTCCACCGGCACCCCCAGAAAGCTCTGGCGCAGCAGGAAGATGCCGAAGGCCGTGGCCGCCTGGGGAACGATCAGGGCCCAGAGGGTGTTGCGCAGGCCGATCTGCACCATCAGCAGATAGAGGGGGATCATCACCACCTGGAAGGGGATCAGGATCGTGGCCACCACCAGGGCGAGCACCAGGCCGCGGCCCCGGAAGCGCATCCGTGCCAGCGGATAGGCCGCCAGGGAACAGAACAGCAGGTTGGCCAGCACCGCCAGGGCGCTGACGACGGTGCTGTTCCACAGGTAGGTGCCCAGCGGGTTGTCGGCGAACAGGCGCGTGTAGGCCTCCAGGCTCGGCTGGCTGGGCAGCAGGGCCGGGGGGCTGGTGAAGATGTTCTCCGCCGGCCCCTTGAGCGAGGTGCTCACCAGCCAGAGCAGCGGCAGCAGCAGCAGCACCGCCACCAGCAGCAGGCCCGCCAGCTGCAGGCCGATCGCCAGGGGGGAGCGGCTCGGGCTGCTCACAGGCGCGGCAGTTCCGCCAGGGGAAGGGGCGCCTTCTGGGGATGGAGGGGGGCCCGCTGGCTGCCGGACACCAGCCGATTGAGGGCGTTGACGAAGGCATGGGCCGCCGCCACCACGATGTCGGTGTCGGCGGCATGGCCCGAATAGAGCACCCCCTGGTGGCGCAGGCGGATGGTCACTTCGCCCATGGCATCGATCCCCTCGGTGACCGACTTGATGCTGAACTCCACCAGTTCATTGGGCACCTGGGCCAGGCGGTTGAGGGCCTGACACACCGCATCCACCGGGCCGGTGCCGATGGCGGCCTCGGTGAGGTCGACCCCGTCGCCATCGCGCAGGGTCACCGTGGCCGTGGGCCTCAGCTGGCTGCCACAGCTGACCTGCACCGACTGGAGCGTGTAGCGGGGTTCGTCCTGCTGCTGCACCTGCTCGCTGACGATCGCCTCCAGATCCCGGTCGGTGATCTCCCGTTTGCGATCCGCCAGTTCCTTGAAGCGGGCGAAGGCGTCGTCGAGGTCCTGGCGCTCCAGGCTGTAGCCCAGTTCCTCCAGGCGCGCCCGGAAGGCACTGCGACCCGAGAGCTTGCCCAGGGAGAGGCGGTTGTCGGCGAGGCCGACGGTGCGGGCATCGATGATTTCGTAGGTGAGCCGGTTCTTGAGCACGCCGTCCTGGTGGATGCCCGACTCATGGGCAAAGGCGTTGGCCCCGACGATCGCCTTGTTGGGCTGCACCGCCATGCCGGTGAGGTTGGACACCAGCCGGGAGGTCTTGGTGATCTCCTCGGTGCGCACGTTGGTGAGCGGATCGCGCTGCTCGGCCGGACGGCCCAGGAAGGGGTTGAAGTAACTGCGGCGCACGTGCAGGGCCATCACCAGCTCTTCGAGCGAGGCGTTGCCGGCCCGCTCGCCGATGCCGTTGATGGTGCACTCCAGCTGGCGGGCGCCGTTCTTGACGGCCTCCAGGAAGTTGGCGACGGCGAGGCCGAGATCGTTATGGCCATGCACCGAGATCACGGCCCGGTCGATGTTGGGCACCGAGCGGTTGATGCCGGCGATCAGGGCGCCGAATTCGGCCGGGGTGGCATAGCCCACCGTGTCGGGGATGTTGATCGTGGTGGCCCCCGCCTCGATGGCCGCCTCGATCACCTGATGCATGAAGGCGGGGTCGCTGCGGCCGGCGTCCTCGCAGGAGAACTCCACGTCGTCGACGAGGGAGCGGGCATAGGCCACCATCTCGGAGGTGATGGCGAGCACCTCGGCGCGGGTCTTGCGCAGTTTGTGCTCGAGATGGATGTCGCTGGTGGCGATGAAGGTGTGGATGCGGCGGTGGGCCGCAGGTGCCACGGCCTCGGCACAGGCCTTGATGTCGCCGCTGGCCGCCCGGGCCAGGCCGCAGATCACCGGGCCATCGGGGGTGCCGACGGTGGCGGCGATGCGCTGGACCGCATGAAAATCGCCGGTGCTGGCGAAGGGGAATCCCGCCTCGATGATGTCCACCCCCAGGCGGGCCAGCTGCTGGGCGATCGCGAGCTTCTCCTCCAGGTTGAGGCTGGCGCCAGGGGACTGCTCCCCGTCGCGGAGGGTGGTATCGAAGATCAATACCCGGCCGGGATCGCGGGCCATGGTGGTATAGGCGGAATTGGTATGAGTTAGGGCCACTCTAAGGGTCGGCTCGTCCCGGGCCCGGCGGGGATCGCGGAGGGTGGAACGTAGGATCGCCCGCAAAGAGGGGAGTCCATGGCCGCAGGTGATCTGGCCCTGGTGCTTCACGCCCACCTCCCCTATGTGCGCTCGGGTGAGTCCGGATCCCTCGAGGAAGACTGGTACTTTCAGGCCCTCCAGGAGTGCTACCTGCCGCTGATCGCCGTCCTGGAGGCGGCGGCGGCCGATCCGGAGCAACGTCCCCGGCTCACCCTCGGCCTCTCCCCCACCCTGCTGTCGCTGCTGAGCGACGAGGGGCTCAACGGCCGCTTCCCCGCCTGGCTGGCCCAGCGGCGCACCCTTCTCCAGCAGGCACCCCAGGACCTGGCGGCAGCAGCCAGCCAGCTCGAGGCCGTGCTCGTCGGCATCGAGGAGCACTGGCGCCGCATCGGCGGTGCCCTGCTGCCCCGGTTCCGCCGGCTGCAGCAGCAGGGGGTGGTGGATCTGATCACCTGCGCCGCCACCCATGGCTACCTGCCCCTGCTGCGGGACTCCCCCGAGGCGGTGCGGGCCCAGCTGCTCACCGCCATCCGGGAACATCAGCGCCTGCTGGGGGAGCGGCCCCTCGGCATCTGGCTGCCGGAATGCGCCTACTACGAGGACCTGGACAGGACCCTGGCCCAGTGCGGCCTGCGCTATTCCCTCCTCGACGGCCACGGCCTGCTGCATGCCCTGCCCCGCCCCCGCTTCGGGGTGTATGCGCCGATCTGCGCACCGGCCGGCGTCGCCTTCTTCGGGCGCGACAGTGAATCCACCCTGCCGGTGTGGAGCGCCAGCCACGGCTACCCCGGCGACGGGGCTTACCGGGAATTCCACCGCGACCTGGGCTGGGACCTGCCCGAAACCTCCCTGCAGGCCCTGGGCATCCCCACCCGCCGGCCCCTGGGGCTGAAGCTGCACCGGGTCACGGCCCAGGGGTGTCCGCTGGAGGCCAAGGGTCCCTACGACGCAGCAGAGGCGTCGGAGAGGGTGGCGGAGCATGCCGAAGCCTTCCTGAAGGGCCGGGCCGCCCAGATGCGGGCCCTGAGCGCCACGATCGAGCCGCCGCCGCTGCTGGTGGCGCCGTTCGATGCCGAACTGTTCGGCCACTGGTGGTTCGAAGGCCCCCAGTTCCTTGCCCAGCTGTTCCGCCGGGGACCGGCCCTGGAGGTGAACTTCACCCACCTGCGCGAGCGGCTCGGCCAGGGGCTGCCGCTCCAGGTGTGCCGCCCCTCCCCCTCCAGCTGGGGCCAGGGCGGCTACCACGACTACTGGTTGAACGAGACCAACGCCTGGGTGGTGGCCGAATGGCAGCGGGCCTCCCGGGCGATGGTGGGGCGCGTCAACCGGGGGGTGGCCAGCAGCGAGCAGCGCCGCCTGCTTACCCAGGCCGGCCGTGAACTGCTGCTGGCCCAGAGTTCGGACTGGAGCTTCATCCTGCGGGCCGGCACCACCACGGGACTGGCCCGGGAGCGGATCAACCGCCACCTCGACCGCTTCTGGCGGCTGATGGATGCGGTCGAGCACGGCACGGAGCTGCCGAGCGAATGGCTGGCCGGGATCGGACGGGAGGACGGCCTGTTCCCGGAGCTGAACGCCGCCGACTGGGCCACGCTGCCGGGCCCCGGGGGCTGAACAACGGCCGCCGGCCCGCCCGCGGCCTGGAAGGGGGCCGGACTCAGAGGATCTGGTCGAGGAAGCGGCGGGTGCGCTGGTGGCTGGGATTGGTGAAGAACACCTCGGGCTCGGCCTCCTCCACCACCTCCCCGTCGGCCATGAGCACCACCCGGTGGGCCACGTGGCGGGCGAACTTCACCTCATGGGTGACCACCACCATGGTGATGTCGTCGGCGGCGAGGTTCTGCATCACCTCAAGCACCTCCCGCACCATCTCGGGATCGAGGGCACTGGTGGGCTCATCGAACAGCAGGATGCGGGGCTCCATGCAGAGGGCGCGGGCGATCGCCACCCGCTGCTGCTGCCCCCCCGAGAGCTGGCCGGGAAACTTGCCGGCCTGCTCGGCGATGCCCACCCGCTCCAGCAGGGCCCGGGCCTGCTGCTCCACCTCGACCTTCGGCCGCTTGCGCACCAGCACCGGCGCCAGGGTGAGGTTGTCGAGCACGGAGAGGTGGGGGAACAGGTTGAACTGCTGGAACACCATGCCCACCTCCCGGCGGATGGCGTCGATGTTGCGCAGGTCGTTGGAGAGCACCATGCCGTCGACGGTGATGCTGCCCTTCTGGAAATCCTCCAGGGCGTTGAAGGTGCGGATGAAGGTGCTCTTGCCCGATCCCGAGGGGCCCATGATCACCACCACCTCTCCCCGCCGCACCGTGAGATCGGCGCCCCGCAGGGCATGGAATCCGTTGGGGTACCACTTCTCCACCCCGCGGGCCTCGATCATCAGTTCGCTGCTGGGATGGCTCATGGGGCGGGAGACGGGAACGGAGCGGGGAGAGGGGGCAACGACGGAGGGGGAGACGGGCCCGGCGGCGCCGGTCAGGAGCGGCTGGCGACGGCCTGGGGATCGAGGCGGCGCTCCAGGGCCCGGCTGCCCAGCCCCAGGGCGGCGCAGCAGCCCCAGAACAGCACGGCCAGGGTGAGATACACCTCACCGTTCCTGCCCAGGAAAGCCGGGTTGGCCATCACGGTGCGGGCCGTGCCGAGCAGTTCCAGCAATCCGATCAGCGACAGGAGCGTGGTGTCCTGGAGCAGGGAGATGAACTGGCCCACCATCGCCGGCAGGGCCACCCGCAGGGCCTGGGGCAGCACCACGTGCTGCAGGGCGCGGGGGTAGGAGAGGCCCAGGGTGCGGGCCGCCTCCATCTGGCCCCGCGGCACGGCCGCCAGACCGGAGCGCACCGCTTCGGCCAGGTAGGCGGCGGCGAAGAAGGTGAGCACCCAGGCCGCCCGCCACACCCGCTCCGGGGCCAGGCCCCCGGGCAGCAGGAAACCGAGGATGTTCTGGCCGAGGAACAGCAGGGTGATCAGGGGCGCCCCCCGGATGAACTCGATGTAGAGCACCGAACCCCAGCGCAGCAGGGGCAGGTCGCTGCGGCGGCCGAGGGCCAGCAGCACCCCGATCGGAAAGCACAGCAGGATGGCGAAGCTGGAGGCCAGCAGGGTGAGCATCAGGCCGCCCCATTCCGACGGCGACACGGTCACCAGGCCGAGGCCGCCGCTGATCAGCACCATCCCCACCAGGTAGAGCACCGGCCAGACGAGGGCGGCCAGTTTCGTGCCGCCAGCGGGCAGCGCCGCCCCGAAACGGCCGGCCAGCCATCGGCAGAGCACCAGCAGCAGCAGCAACCCCCACCAGCGGGCCTGGATGGCGAGGGTGAGCCCCAGGGCCCAGGGCACCGCCAGGGCGATCAGGGCCAGCAGCCCCACGGCCAGCCGGTCGTTGCGCGGCCAGAGCACGCCGGTGCGGTCGGGACGGGGGTGGGCGCGCAGCAGGCCCCAGGTGGCGCCGCTGGCGGCGGTGAGCAGGGCGGTGAGCAGCCACAGGCGCCACTGCTGCTCCACCGGATAGCGGCCCACGGCGAACAGGGTGCTGTTCACCTTCACCACGGCCCACTGGGCCTGGGTGAGGGCCCAGCGCAGGAATCCGAAGGCCCCAAGGCCCAGCAGGCTGAGCAGGGCCAGGCTCAGCACCGCATCGGCGGGGGTGGCGAACAGTTCGGCGCGCAGCCGGCGGATCAGGGAGGTCATCTCAGCGCTCCCGGATCTGGACCAGATGGTTCAGACCGTTCATCAGGGCGGAGATCAGCAGATCGAGGGTGAGGTAGGCCGCCAGCAGCACCAGCACCACCTCCACCGCCCGACCGGTCTGGTTGAGGGTGGTTTCGGCCACGGAATAGAGATCGGTGTAGCCCACCGCCACCGCCAGGGAGGAATTCTTGGCCAGGGAGATGTACTGGGTGTTCAGCCCCGGCACGATCACCCGCAGCGACTGGGGCAGCACGATGCGGTGCAGGGTGGCGAACCAGCTCAGCCCCAGGGAGGAGGCCGCCTCCCACTGGCCCCTGGGCACGGCGGCGATGCCGCCCCGCACCACTTCGGCGATGAAGGCCGCCGAGTAAACGATCAGGCCGGTGAGCAGGGCGCCGAATTCCACGCTCAGGCGCACCGGCGCCTGCCAGACCCCGTTCACCAGGGTGGGGCCCATCCAGCGCAGCCCCTCGCCGAACCCGGCGATGTAAAGGCCGGATTTGGCCAGCACCACGCCGGGGAGCTGGATCGCCGCCAGGCCGTTGGGCAGGGTGAGGAACACCACGAAGTACCAGAACACCAGCTGCAGCAGCAGGGGGATGTTGCGCACCACCTCCACGTAGACCCGGGCCAGGCGCCGCAGCAGGCCGTTGTGGCTGAAGGAGGCCATCCCCACCAGGGTGCCCATCAGGGTGGCCCCCACCAGACCCACCACCACCGCCCGGATCGTGTTCACCAGCCCGGCGGCCAGGGCGCGCCAGTAGGGGAGCTGGGCATTGAAGGGAATCACCGACTCCGAGATGTCGAAGCCGGCGGGCTGCTGCAGCCAGCGCCAGCTCAGCAGCAGCCCGGCGGCGGTGAGGTTGCGCACCAGGTTGCCCAGCAGGAAGGCGATCAGCAGCAGCACCAGCAGACCCACCACCGCCTGCACCACCCAGGGCAGCACGCGGCGGTCGCGCCACCAGGGTGGCGATGGTGGCGCGGGTGGGGCAGGGGCCGGGTCGGCGGGGGGCACCGGCGCCATCAACGGAAAGGCGGGGAATAGATCAGGCCGCCGTCCTTCCACTGGCGGTTGAGACCGCGGTCGAGCTTGAGGGCGGAGGCGGGCCCCACGTTGCGATCGAAGATCTCGCCGTAGTTGCCCACGGCCTTCACCGCTTTGACCACGAAGTCGGCCGGCAGGCCCAGCTGCTTGCCCAGATCTCCCTCCACGCCAAGGAAGCGCCGCAGGTCGGCCAGGTTCTTGTTGGCCTTGGCCTCAGCCAGCTTGGCGTCGACGTTGGCCTGGGTGATGCCGCTCTCCTCGGCCTGCATCAGCCCGTAGACGATCCAGCGCACCGCATCGGCCCAGGCGGGATCGCCGTTGGTGGTGGCGGGGGTGAGCGGCTCCTTGCTCATCACCACCGGCAGCAGGGCGTGCTCATCCGGTTTGGGGAAGCTGGTGCGCTTGCCGGCCAGCTGGGAGCGGTCACTGGTCACGGCCACGCAGCGGGCCCCGAGGTAGGCGGCGAAGGTCTGGTCGCTGGTCTGGAACTTCAGCGGCGTGTAGGGAATGTTCTGCTCCCGCATCCGGTCGGCCAGGTTGAGCTCGGTGGTGGTGCCGCTCTCCACGCAGATCGGCTTGCCGGCGAGACCCTTGAGGTCCTTGATGCCGCTGGCCACGGGCACCAGCACCCCCTGGCCGTCATAGAAGGTGGTGGGAGCGAAGCTGAGGCCGTTGCCACCGGCCGCGTCGCGGCTCAGGGTCATGGTGGTGTTGCGCGAGAGCAGGTCCACCTCGCCGCTGGCCAGGGCGGCGAAGCGCTCGCTGGAGTTCAGGTCCCGGTACTCCACCTTGTTGGGGTCCCCCAGCACCGCGGCGGCCACCGCCTTGCAGACGTCCACATCAAGGCCGAGGTACTTTCCGTCGGGGCCCACGAAACTGAAGCCGGGCAGCTTGCCCTCCACCCCGCAGATCAGCTTGCCCCGGCCGCTGATCGTGGAGAGCTTCTGGCTCTGCACGCCGCCATCGCTCCCGGCACAGCCGGCCAGCAGGCCGACGGCACAGAGAGAAACCGCCAGGGAGCGGGTCCGGGTCCGGAACATGCCTGCGTCTTAAAGGTGGCCGCATTGTTGCAGGTGCGGGCCGGTACAGGTAGGCCCCCCGGAACCTCCTCAGCGGAAGGGCGGCGCAACCTGCAGGCCGCCGGCGGTCCAAAGCCGATTAAGGCCCCGCTCCAGCCCCAGGGGGGTGGCCTTGCCCAGGTGGCGCTCGAACAGCTCGCCGTAGTTGCCCACCGCCTTCACCACCCGCACGGTGAAATCGGCAGGCAGGCCCAGCTGGCGGCCGAAATCACCCTCCAGCCCCAGGAAGCGGCGCTGATCCGCCTGGCTGGGGTCGGCGCTGGCCGCAGCCCGGCGGGCCTCCACGTTGGCCTGGGTGAGGCCGCGCTCCTCGGCCTCAAAAAGGGTGTAGGTGATCCAGCGCACCGCATCGGCCCAGGCCGGATCCGCCTGCACCGTCACCTTGGCGCTGGGTTCCTTGCTGAGCAGGTCGGGGAGCAGCGCGTGGGCCGAGGGATCCTTGAAGCCGCTGCGCTTGCCCGCCAGCAGGGAGCTGTCGCTGGTGATGGCGGCGCAGCGGCCCTGCTCGTAGGCCGGGTAGGCCTGCTCGCCTGACTGGAAGCGCAGGGGCTGGTAGGCGATGCCCAGCTCCCGCATGCGGTCGGCCAGGTTGAGCTCGGTGTTGGTGCCGCTTTCGACGCAGATCGGCTTGCCGGCCAGATCCCGCAGGCGGCGGATGCCGCTGGCCCTGGGCACCATCACCCCCTGACCGTCGTAGAAGAAGACGGGGCCGAAGCTGAGGGCGTTGCCGCCGGGGGCATCGCGGCTGAGGGTGTGGGTGGAGCTGATCGAAAGCAGATCCACCTCACCGCTGTTGAGGGCCACGAACCGCTCGCCGGCCGTCACCGGCCGGAACTCCACCTTGGCGGGATCGCCGAGCACCGCCGCGGCCACCGCCCGGCAGAAATCGGCATCGATGCCCACGAAGGCACCCCCCGGACCCACCGTGCTGAACCCGGGCACGGCGCCGTCGACGGCGCAGACCAGCCGGCCCCGCTCGCGGATCTTCGCCATCGTGGGGCTGCCGGGGGCCTCGTTGCCGGCGGCGCAGCCGACGAGGCCGCTCAGCAGTGCCAGCAGCAGCAGGCGAGAGCCCAGGGCGGCAGGCATCCCCACGGGCCATCCGAGGCGAGGTTCGCCGCGCAGCTTGGCAGAGGTGGCGCCAGCACTCAAGCTGGCGCCA